>DATGYZ010000031.1:0-294177 GCA_035297425.1 Bacteroidales bacterium
GTCTGGGGTCTGGGGTCTGGGGGTCTTGGGGTCTTGGGGTCTGGGTGTCTGGGTGTCTGGGTGTCTTGGGGTCTGGAGGGAGAGACGACTAATCCAGATTGTATTTCTTCATCTTATTATACAGGGTCTGGCGGGTAATACCCAGCCTGGAAGCTGTCAGGCTAAGGTTTGAATTATATTTCTTAAGGCAATCGGAGATAAACCTTTTCTCCATTTCCATGAGGGTAATTTCACCGGTTACGGACAGTCTGGTTTTTCCGGTTAACTCAAAATCAGATGGCTTCAGTAGCTGTGTATCGCTCATTATGACAGCCCTCTCAACAGCATGCTGGAGCTCTCTCACATTACCGGGCCAGTCGTGGTTTGAAAGCTTTTCTAGTGAATGAGTGTTAAATTTCAAACCCTTTTTGCCATATCGTTCACTGTGTATCCTCAGAAAATGATTTGCCAGAATTGGTATATCGTCTACCCTGTCTCGCAAAGGAGGTACTTCGATCACTATTGTATTAATCCTGTAATAAAGATCCTCCCTGAACCTCCCTTCGCTTACCATTTGAGGGAGATTGCAGTTGGTCGCACAAATAAGCCTAATATCAACCGGAACCTGTTTATTTGATCCAACCCGAACTATGCTCCTGTTCTGGAGGACACTGAGAAGCTTTGACTGGGAGCTGAGTGACAAGTTTCCAATTTCATCCAGGAAAAGAGTGCTGCCTGAAGCCTGTTCAAACCTGCCCTTCCTGTCTTCGGCCGCATCAGTATATGCACCTTTTACATGACCAAAGAGCTCGCTCTCCAGCAGAGTTTCTGTAAGTGATCCCATATCAACACTTACCATGAGCTCACCAGCCCTTTTGGAATTGTTATGTATTTCCTTTGCTACCAGCTCTTTGCCGGTGCCATTCTCTCCTGTTATCAGTACATTGGCATCAGTTAATGCAACCTTCCTGACAATGTTCATTACATTAATCATCGTTGGAGATGCACCGCGAATAAGTTTTTCTCCGGATCTGTTTATCTCAGTTTTAAGCCTTTGGTTGTCTTTTCTGAGTAAGGAAGATTCCAGCTGGGTTTTCCTTAGCTTCCAGGCAAGGTTAACAACCGAGATTAGTTTAGCTTCAACAACAGGTTTGGAAATGAAATCGACAGCACCTTCCCTGATAGCCTTCACGGCGTGCTCTATATTGCCGTTGGCAGTTATCATAATCACACTTGTTCCAGGATCTGATTTCAGAATTTCCCTGAGCCAGAAAATACCGCCATTGCCATTCTGAACTTCAGCTCCAAAATCAAGATCCAGCAAAACAATATCAATTACAGTTTTCCCAAGTACCTCATTGATCCTTCCAGGACTTGCAACCGAAACAATATTCCTGACCTCATTTTTCAGGATGGATCTGATCAGGTTCAGATCAGATCTGTTAGTATCTGCGATAAGAAGAGTCGATTCGATCATGAGATCAAATATAAGAAATGTATGATATTTTTACATTTTTAGTAAAACACCAGGGCATTAGCCCTGTGTCTCAAGGTCAGTCATTTACTCATACCTGAGTGAAACAACCGGATTCTTCAGTGCTGATGAGATGATCTTGTATGATATTGTAGCTATTGTAGCAGAGATCATTACGAACGCTGAAAAAAGTATCATCCCCGGAGTTATGTCAACATAATAATCCCAGATACTGTCGAGCAGCATGTCAGAAAGGATATATCCTGCCGTGCACCCGGCAATTGTCGAAATACCAATTACAAGCAGGAACTTCCTGCTCATAAGGTACATAAGTATTGGCAATGATGCACCCTGGATCTTCCGTATCCCCATCTCTTTTGTTTTCTTGATCATATCAAGTGAAACCATATTGTACATTCCAATCAGGGATAATATTGTTGCCGCCACAGCGAGAAAAATATTTATTTTCAGAATACTTCCATTTATACTCCTTTCTTCCTGGATGATCTCTTCCTGGAACAAGGCACCAAAAACATAATTGGTTCCCTGTTCTTTCCACCTTGTTTTCATTAATTCAAGAATGCCAGGCAGATCTTCCTCTTCACCTCTTACAACAATATTATAATAAACATCGTTAGCTGTAAGCCTTAGGACTGTGGGCATGATCTTACTCCACATGCCATTATTATAGAAATCCTCCACAACTCCTATAACTGAGTACTTTATAGTGTCGCGGAAAGTAAATGTCATTCCAACAGGATCTTTCCAGCCAAACTGGTCGGCGAGTGTCTTGTTGATGACGACCGATCCGTTACTCCTGTCTGCTTCGGCCCGTGACTGATCAAATAGTCTTCCATCAATAAGTCTTACTCCCATTGTGTTTAAATATTCAGGGCCGACATTCATAAAACTTACTTCTATCTGCTGCATATCATTTTTTATGGGTCCCCTGCTTGAAGACCATTCAATATGTTGCTGAGTGCCTTCTGCTTTAATAATCCTGGGATCCTGAAGTAATGCGTTCCTGAATGATGTGAAATTCGCAGGTGGCAATTGCATCGCGATTATATTTCTGTTGTCATAACCCCTGTCAACAGTAACCTGAAAGCGGGCATTCCTCTCAAAAATTACTCCTACTGTTAACGCGATAAATGAGATAGTAAACTGAAGAATAAGCAGAATGACCGACAGTTTTCCTGATCCGCTGAAACGTGTCAGTCCTTTTATTACAGTAACAGGATTGAACCTGCTAACATACAAAGCCGGGTAGACGCCGGAAAGAAAACCCGTCAGGAGGAGAAGAACGAAAAGAAATATCCAGAAAACAGGATATTCAGTGAAGGTAAGTTCAAGTGACATGTAGGACCATAGACTACCATAGGCAGGCACCAGCCACTCTGCAAGGGCAATCCCGACAAGCAATGAGATGAAGCAGACTATGAAAGTCTCAAGCATGAATTGCTGAACGAGCTGCTTCCTGTGGGCTCCGAATGTCTTTCGCAGACCGATCTCTTTAAGTCTCCGGCTAAAAGTAGCCATTGAGGTATTTGCGAAATTAAAGCAGGCAAGAAGCAAAATGAAAATTGCCATAACTGGTGGAGTATCGACTGCAGCAGGATGCATTGCCGGGAACAGACCCGGGTTCCACGTCATCCGGGTATTATCCCCTACTTCGCTTAATGGAATAAGCTTCCACCTGTTTATCTTAAAATCCCTGCGAGCACTGTTTTCAACCTCAACATAACCATCCAGCTGTTTTGTCACTGCCGGAACAAGCGATTCGTCAGGCAACTGGATGAATATTGCAGTGGTCATAAACTTCCAGTCTGCATCATTCATGTTCCACATAAGCAGGAAATTGTCAAAATTTGTAACGATGTCCATCCTGAAGCTGCAATTCAGCGGAAGATCTTTAAACACTGCACCAACGGTATAAGTAAATTCCTTACTATTATCATTGATTATTGAAATGGACTTTCCTACAGGGTATTCATCACCAAAAAGTTTATGTGCCAGCTCCTGGCTGATGAGAACATTGCCATTGTTGCCGATAACTGATTTTTCACCATAAACAATGGGAATAGTGAAAATATCCAGAAAATCAGGATCAACGTATGATACCTGTGACTGGAACAGCTCATCGCCGATCTTTACCGGAGAGCCGGACCTGGCAATCCTGGCAGATCGTTCAATGCCAGGTATATCGTTCCTGATCTGTAAACCGAGGGTGGCAGGAACAACACCATACTCCTGCTCCCTGCCGCCCATGTCAACAAAGCTGTTGATCCTGTATATTTCGTTATAATTTTCATTCTGCCTGTCGAACTGGTAACTGAACATCTGGTTGAAGAAAGCCACCGTGCAAATAGCTATTGCGACACCTAGTCCTGCAATATTTATCAAAGTATATATCCTAGTACGGGAGAGGTTCCTAATAGCTGCAAGAAAATAATTTCTGATCATAAACCTTATTCATATTTAAGAGACTGCGAGGGATTTATTCTTGCTGCTTTGATAACCCGGAAGCTTATTGTTGCAAGAGCTACTCCGAGAGCCAGAAGCATGCCGACAACAAAACTGAGGATCCCGGGATCGATCCTGAAATGAAAATTCATCAGCCATTTACCTGCCCAGTAATATACAAGAGGCCAGGCTATCAAAGCTGATATCAGTACAAGTGTTACAATCTCTTTTGATATTTCAACACAGATACCGCCAATGGTGCATCCCATCGCTTTCCTCACCCCTATTTCCTTTGTACGTTGCTCCACGGTATAGGATGTTAGTCCGAAAAGCCCGAGAGTGGCAATAAAAATTGCAAGTATTGAAAAAAGTACCGCCATCTGCGCATTTTGTTTTTCCTGAATATACATCTTTTTGAAATCTTCATCGATAAAATAGTATTGCAATGGGGTATTTGGTACAAAATCATTCCATACCTTTTCTATTGAAGCTATTGTCGAAGCCCTGTCTTCAGGCTTCAAGCGGATGCTTATATAACCCCATAGAAAATTCTTATCCTGTACTTTCAGGATATATGGATTTACAGGATTACGCAAGGATTCAAAGTTGAAATTTTCCATCACACCTATAACAGGTCTGAACCTGTTATTTTCATCAGTCGGATCAACTATCCTTGTCTCTGCTGGATTAGATATCGAGAAATTATTGATGGCACTCTGGTTGATAAGGCAGGCTACACTGTCTGATGAAAAAGAATTGTCAAAAAACCTTCCCGATGCGAGCTTTATACCATAGGTATCTATAAAATCATAATCAACCCATGAGGTTGACAAAATGAAAGATTCATCGCTTCTGCCTTCGATGCCATAGCCGTTTGTATTATTTGTCCTGCCGGGCACAGCTGTAGAGCTTGAAATATTCACAACCCCGGGGATAAGGCGAACCTCATCCTTGAATGCCTTCATTTTCTGTCCGACAGCATGGGCTCTTTCGATTACGAGCAGGTTATTTTTATCAAATCCTACATCTTTGTTTATCATGAAATTAATCTGCCGGTACATTATCATTGTACCTATAATCAGAAGGATTGAAACAGCAAACTGAAATACTACAAGTATTCTTCTGAGAGTGCCATTCCGCGAACCTGTCCTGGTCTTACCCTTAAGCACCACAACAGGATTAAAGGATGAAAGATAAAAAGCCGGATAGCTGCCTGCCAGTATTCCAACCAGAACAGCAAATAATATCAATACTGGGGTGGTGTACCAGGCTGACAGGAGGCCAAGACTTATATTTACCCCAAGAAGAGCCCCAAGCCAGGGAAGGCATGCTTTAACGAGAATAACTGCCAGTATGAGCGATACAAGGGTAAGCATAATTGTCTCGGATAGAAACTGCAGTATAAGCATGCCTCTTGTTGAACCACCGACTTTTTTGATGCCGACCTCCTTAGCCCTCCTTGTAGCCTGGGCTGTGGCCAGGTTCATGAAGTTGATGGCAGCTATAAGAACAATAAGCAGCCCGACAGCACCAAATATCTGAAGATACTTAGGATCGACAGCAGATTTAAACTGTTGCTGGATTGAAGGATCAAGATGAATATCCTTAATATTCTGCAGGTAGAACCTGTACTGGTTTCCCTGTTTCTCAAAATCATCCATCGATATACCCATATACTTTTCAATTTCAGGACCTACATATTTCACGAGGAGGTCATGAAATTTCGCATCAACATCCTTATATGAAGTATTTGGCTTCAAAAGCAGGTATGTGCCAAAGCTGTTATTCATCCATATAGGGCTTTGTGACCTTGGATTTGTCATGAAGGACAGCAGAATACTTGCCTCAAAGTGTGACTTTTCCGGCATATCTTCCATCACTCCCGAAACGATATACCTTGTTGTATCAGTACCAACTTTTATCTGTTTGTCTAAAGGGTCTTCATTCCCGAAGATCCTTTTTGCAGTTGATTCTGAGAGAACAGCTTTATGAGGCCCGTTCAGCAGGTTCTGAGGATCACCCCTTAATATCTTCACTGAAAATATATTAAAAAATGATGAGTCAACCTCAATACAATCATCATCTGTAAAAGTTTTGTTATTGTAATCAACCACAGTTGGGCCGACACCTGATGTCCTGCAATAATCCTCTACTTCAGGGAACTCCTTCAGCAAAGTTGGTCCCATAACGGCAGGGGAGGCAAAAACAGTAACCTGCTGTCCGCTTATTTTTCCATCAAGGACTGTTCTGAATATCCTGTCTCTTTTTTCATTGAACCTGTCGTAAGTGGATTCATTTATAATGTATAATGCGATAAAGAGGCTGCATGCTATTCCTATCGACAAACCAAGAATGTTGATTATAACATACGAGAACTGCCTTTTAAAGGACCTCGCACTGTGCCAAAGAAGATTTTTAAACATTGTATTAATATTTATAGCTTTAGTACTCTTAATTCGCTTCAAAGACGATTGTATTTCGGGTATGATGCAAAAATCTTAAACTTTTTCAGACAAATTTATCCGGAAGGAATTCAAATTAAATCCGGCCTGGATCAGATTCCTGAAACAACATATTGGAAATGAACTAATTTCATAAATAGCATGTTAAATAATCAAATCTATTATTAAGAAGTAAAATAATTTTATGAAAACTTCTTCGTTGATATTGCAGAATTCTAATCAATTAAGCCATGAATATTATTAGCCGTTCTAAACTGTTATTGTGCATTCTTATATTGTTTGCTCCTGTTTTCGCATATTCACAGACAGGTATTCCTGATGAACTCAGAAGCAGCTCTGTTAAAGATCAACTGAATTATATTGAAAGCAAGACAAGAATTTATGAAAATTTCAGGGCAGTGAGGGAAGATATGTTCCAGAAACTGAAAACGAACATAACTGATACACTGGTTTCAATGCAAAAACAGATTGCACGTCTCAATTCTGAAACTAATACTTTAAAACGTTCGATCGATTCCCTTAACTCATCACTGGGCGCTACAAAAACAAATCTTGATGATATGACAAGATCGAAAAACAGCGTGCCACTGCTGGGGATGGAGATTGAAAAGGGAACATACAATACAATAATGTGGTCGATAATATTTGCACTCCTGTTGCTGCTGTTTATTGGTTTCATCGTATTTAAAAGGAACCTTGGCATTGTTGAGAACAGGAACAAAGATCTCGATGACCTCAAGGCTGAATTTGAGGCATACAGGAAAACATCAAGGGAAGCGAGAGAAAAAATGGCATTGCAGCATTTTAATGAGTTGAAAAGGCTGCGAGGAGAATAAAATCCGTTCCCTTATTCCGCAATAAACTTATATAAAGGTATCAGAACTGGTTTTCCTTTCCGGGCTTTTAGCACAGGTGTTTCGCCGCCATAAGGAATCTCACGTATTAATAAAGGATTCATTTTACTTATAAATTCCACTGCCCTCAGCTTACCATCCTGGCTGAATGACTGAAAATTAGGGTGAACAAGTGTTATGAGGTCTGTAAGTTCGCTTTTATCAGTTACAAGGACACCTTTTGGAGCAGCGATCTTTTCTCCTGCGTTATAGATAACAACTGTTCCCCCGGACGGTATCCAGTTCAGCCAGTTCATCTCATCACCAGCATTCACAGCCTTTCCATTCTGAATCACCAGCTCAGAATAGTATGTTCTTAATGCATCTTTATACTGCTGGGGCAGCTTTGTTGCCAGTACATATCCTGCGATAAGCTTGCTCTTGTTGTAGTTATTTATGTTGAAGTTATAATCCCATGAGGTTATCTGGCCATTATTGTTGGCAAGATAATATGCAAGTACTCCTGAGAGTGTGCTGAACTCAACAGTCGTCGTGTCGATGGCCGGGTTGTTTTTAAAGATATAAGCTGCAACTGCCTTTCTGTATCCGGGATTAGCTGATACCTGGAGACTGATATTTTCATTGACACTCCTGATCTCTGCAGGTATCTCATCAAGGCTGCCGGAAATAATTGCCCTGTCGGGTGATCTCCTGCCTTCATTCCTGAGAGGGGGTTCGCTGAAGACAGAATTATCTACAGGAGCATTTTCAGCAGTTATTTCCAAAGATCCGGAAGCAATACCTGCAGCTGAAACAATAACAGTAATCTTCCCAGGTTCGCCTGTTGACCTGATAATATTTGCAACAGGGGTGTTAATATATCCTGTACCCTCTGCCAGCTCATGCATCCCGGCTTCTGAAACATATACGTCTGGTCCTGCTAACATTGCAGGTCCTGTTACATTCCATTTTAAAATATTGCCAGCAGAAACGTTATTCCCTTTGGAGTCAACCATCTGTGCCCTGACAATAGCCAGTGAAGACCTGTCGGCATTGATTTTTTGCCATTCAGTTGAAAGTACAATTTTAGCAGGCGATGAAGGCATCTCTATTTTTGAATTGACAGATTTTCCTTTCCATGTGCCTGCCACATCAATCCTTCCCTTGATTGTTTCAATATTATTGAATACAGTGATGCAATTATTATCTTTTGAAAGTGTATTTGTACCCTTCACTATGCCATTTACCTTTAGTTCTACCTTCTCACAGTTTGTAATTATTGCGACATCATGCTTTTCGCCAAGATGCTGTTCTGTCCAGAAATGTGGCAGTATAAACAGAACCGGTTCATCTGAATAAATTGCTTTCAGAAGGTAGTATGCATAGACGGGGAACCTGTAAATATCTGATATCGCTGATTCATCGGCGTTCTGCAAAATTCCTGTTGCATCTTCTTCAGGTGAGCCATGGGCATTATATAGCCATGAAGCCTGGTTTGGCTGTGAAAAGATGCCGCTCTTTGCAATACTCTTAACCAGATTCTCCTGAAAAATACCTTCCTCAGTATTTAGCTGGTCAGCAGGGGCATAAACAAACCCTGATATCGATTTATCGACATCAGTATGTAAACTGCTTTCACTCCTTATGGCAATGATCCTGGAGGTATCCTCGGCAAGTATAAGTTTCCTGTCAACTGAAAAAGAAGTGTTTATCCCGTTCCTCCAGAACAAAATTGATGGGTGATTACGGTCGCGCCTTATCATCTCCTTTATTTGCTGATCAACAGCGGTCATTGAAAAATCCTGGTTACCCGTAACAGGTATTCCCTCTTCGACAATTATACCATTGAGGTCGGCATATTCATAAACACTCTTGTCTGAGGGATAGAAGGATGTTCTTAAGAAATTAAAACCTATATTACCTGAAATATCTTTAAGGTCGTTCTCTGTAATCCATCCGGGAAGAGCATCGCCCAGCCAGGGATAATCCTGGTGACGGAAAACACCCCTGAGTTCAGTTCTTATATTATTAACATACAGCATCTTCTCTTTTTCATTCCACCTGAACCAGCGGAAGCCGAAGCTGCTTGTATATGTATCAGTAACCAGAGCTCCCGCCAGGACTTCAGAATAAACTGTATACAAAACTGGTTTTCCGGGAGACCATAATGCAGGATTTTTGATTGTTTTTGATGACTGGTCAAATCTGTAAACCTGCCCGGGTTTTATCCCTGCCACGGACCGGATCACCTGGACAGTTTTGCCTGCTGCATCAAGAATAGTTGATTGCAAGGTAACATCAGTCTGTTGAAGATTGTCATTTTTTACCCATGTTTGTATCCTGACAATCCCGCTGCCACCGGCAAAACCCGGGGTAGTGATGAAAGTGCCACCCTCATGTGAAGCAGATCCCTGCATTGGTATATGAAGGTTATTCTTTAAAACAATAGTAACATTCCTGTAGATTCCACCGTAAACATTAAAAGCGGAGGGTAGCATTGGAGGTATATTCAACTGATCGTTAATTTTATTGCTTACGGCCACTGCAATTACGTTATCCCCTCCCTTCTTAATATAAGGCGTGATATCAAAGTCAAATGAGCCATAACCTCCGGCATGATCTCCCAGGTATGAACCATTGATCCATACTTTACAATACTTCTGAACACCTTCAAATTCAATGAAAACTTTTTGCCCTGTAATATCTTTTGTAACTGTAAAATGCTTCCGGTACCATCCCCAGCCATTGCGCCAGTAGAGATTATCATCTTCGTGCAGCTTCATTATAAAAGGATGAAGCTCCCCTGTAGTTTCATACGTATTCCAGGTATGAGGAAGGCTGATTGCAGTCCACCTGCTGTCATCAAACCCGGTTATTTCATATCCTTTTGATGCTGCATCCGATGGAAAATAGTTAAATGTCCAGTTTGAATTGATTATTTTTTCAGACCGCGGGGATGTTTTTAATGCAACTTTTTGAGTCTGAGAGGCAGCACTGATGCTAAACAGAGTTGCAATGAGCAGTAGAGGAATTTTCATATTCACCGGAAAATTGAAAATACCTGTTAATATAATAAAATTATCTTCAAGCTCTTATGATTAAAATTAGTGTATAACTTACAAGATGTAAGCATCTCTTACATTAATAGTAAAAAAGTTTAATAAAAAATGATTTTTGTTTGATTTATTAAAAAAATGAATACATTTGTCCGACAATTTGTAAAAAACCAGTGAAAATTTCTTTAATCCATATTATCGTCCTTATCCTCATTCTTGTCAAGCAAAAATGACCGGGAATAATATGTATTAAACTGATATACAGAAGCTTTCCGGTGAAAACCGGAAAGTTTTTTTTTAATAAGAAATTTCAGATATGAAGAAGGAGCTTAAAAGTTTAAAGTCAACAGCAGGAAGGAACATGGCAGGTGCCAGGAGCCTGTGGAGGGCAAATGGTATGAAGGATGAGCAGATTGGTAAGCCCATTATAGCGATAGTTAACTCGTTTACCCAGTTCGTGCCGGGACATGTTCATCTTCATGAGATTGGCCAGGCTGTAAAGAAGCAGATAGAGAAGAATGGTTTTTTTGCCGCCGAGTTCAATACAATAGCTATTGATGACGGCATAGCAATGGGACATGAAGGTATGCTCTACTCACTTCCTTCAAGGGAACTTATTGCCGACAGTGTGGAATACATGGTAAATGCACATTGTGCCGATGCAATGATATGCATAAGCAACTGTGACAAGATAACACCAGGTATGTTAATGGCAGCCATGAGGCTGAACATACCTGCCGTATTCGTTTCAGGCGGACCAATGGAAGCAGGTGTGGTAAAAGATAAGAATGTCGATCTTATTGACACAATGGTAGCCGGCGCCAACAGCTCAGTTTCAGAGGAGGAACTGTCTGAATATGAAAGATCATCATGCCCAACCTGTGGTTCTTGTTCCGGGATGTTCACAGCAAACTCCATGAACTGCCTTACGGAAGCTCTGGGACTTTCATTACCGGGAAACGGGACAATAGTTGCAACACACAGGAACAGGGCAAAACTGTTTGAGAAAGCAGCAGACCGACTGGTCGAGATTGTAAAAAAACATTACATGGAAGGTGACGATTCTGTGCTTCCAAGATCAATTGCAACAAAGACCGCATTCATGAATTCAATGGCTCTCGATATAGCCATGGGAGGATCAACAAATACAGTCCTGCACCTGCTGGCTGTTGCCAGGGAAGCAGGTGTCGATTTCACAATGAAAGATATTGATTCATTATCAAGGAAAATTCCAAATATCTGTAAAGTTGCACCAAGCTCACATTATCATGTTCAGGACGTGAACAGGGCTGGCGGGATAATGGCCATCCTCGGGGAGCTTGACCGTGCAGGTCTCGTTGATACGTCTGCAAAAAGAGTCGATTATAAATCTCTGGCTGAAGCCATTGCAGACTGGGATATCGCAGGTGGAAAGTCATTCCCTGAGGCCACCGATGTATACCTCAGCGCCCCGGGCATGAAAAGGAACCTTGTTATGGGATCACAGGAATCCAGGTATAAAGAACTTGATACAGACAGGAAGAAAGGATGCATCCGCTCTGTCACCAACTCGTACAGCAGTGACGGCGGTCTGGCAGTACTTTATGGTAACATCGCTTCAAACGGATGTATAGTGAAAACTGCAGGTATCGATGCTGCAATCCTTAAGTTCAAGGGGAATGCAAGGGTTTTTGAATCACAGGAAGAGGCAGTTACAGGTATTCTTGGAGGCGAAGTTAAAGCAGGAGATGTTGTTGTGATAAGATATGAAGGTCCAAAGGGCGGACCTGGAATGCAGGAAATGCTCTATCCTACCTCATATATAAAATCAATGGGACTTGGAAAGGAATGCGCACTGATCACAGACGGAAGATTTTCAGGCGGTACCTCCGGTCTTTCAATAGGGCATGTTTCGCCCGAAGCAGCTGCAGGTGGTGAAATTGCATTGATAAGAACTGGAGACAAAATAGAAATAGATGTTCCGGGAAGAAAGATCAATGTACTGCTGACTGAAGGAGAGCTTAAAGCAAGGAAAAAAGAAGAAGAGCTTAAAGGTGCAAAAGCATATAAACCGGAAAACAGGAACAGGAACATATCCGGTGCATTGAAAGCCTATGCTGCAAATGTTTCGTCAGCTGATCTTGGCGCAGTAAGATTAATATGATCATTTTAAAACGACAATAACCGAAGAACCATAAAATTATATGAAGACTGAGGAAAATAATGAGAACAAAGTAAACGGGAATGACCAGATTACCGGGGCCGAAGCACTGCTGAAATGCCTTTTGGAAGAAGGAGTCGATACAATATTCGGATATCCCGGCGGAGCCATAATGCCTGTTTATGATAAGCTCCTTGATTTTGAGGATAAATTAAAGCATTACCTTACACGTCATGAGCAGGGTGCAGCCCATGCAGCACAGGCTTATGCAATGGTAACCGGCAAACCAGGTGTGTGCTTTGCAACTTCCGGACCGGGCGCAACAAACCTTGTTACAGGCATTGCAAATGCATATCTCGATTCAGTTCCCGTGGTATTTATTACAGCACAGGTAGTATCAGGACTGATCGGAACTGATGCCTTCCAGGAAACAGATATCATCGGAGTTTCAATGCCTGTTACAAAATGGAACTGCCAGGTTAAGAAAGCATGTGAAATTTCAGAGACCATAGCCAAGGCATTTTATATAGCTAAATCAGGCAGACCAGGCCCTGTTCTGGTAGATATAACAAAAGATGCCCAGCTTGAAAAGCTCTTCTTTACTTATGAAAAATGTAACTATATAAGAAGTTACAATCCTAGGAGGAATATTAACATGAAAGCCATAGAATCAGCGGCTATCATGATAAATCATGCTGAAAGGCCTCTTATTCTCGCCGGACATGGCGTATTGATAGCCGGAGCTGAAAAGGAGCTGAAAGCATTTGCAGAAAAAACAGGAATACCCGTTGCACTTACACTTCTTGGATTATCAGCATTTCCCTGCGATCACAGGCTTTACACCGGTATGCTGGGCATGCATGGCAATTACGGTCCTAATATTTTGACAAACGAAGCTGACCTTATAATTGCAGTAGGAATGAGGTTTGATGACCGCGTAACAGGCAATACCAAGAAATATGCGGACAAGGCTTCCATAATTCACATCGAGATCGACGAAGCAGAGATAAATAAAAATATCAAGGTAGATGTTGAGATACATTGCGATGCCAAAGATGCTCTCGGAAGATTGTTGCCGCTTGTCAAAGAGAATTCTTATGAGAAATGGATCCGTGAGTTCAGGATACTTGACAAAAAGGAAAAAGATAATGTAATCAAAAACGATACTGCACCGGAATCGGGTGAAATAAAAATGGGCGAAGTTGTAAAGCTCATCTCTGATCTTACCGCAGGTGATGCAGTAATTGTCACTGATGTCGGTCAGAACCAGATGATCGCGGCCAGATACTTCCAGTATAAGCACCCAAACAGCTTTGTCACCTCTGGTGGAATGGGAACAATGGGATTCGGAATCCCGGCCGGAATTGGAGCCAAGATTGGCTGCCCCGATAAACAGGTTGTCACCTTTGTTGGCGACGGAGGCTTCCAGATGACAGTACAGGAGCTAGGAACAATACTTCAGTATAAAATTCCTGTAAAGCTGATAATACTTAATAATAATTACCTCGGAATGGTACGGCAGTGGCAGGATATGTTCTTCGACAAGCGCTATGCATCAACAGAACTTGTAAATCCTGATTTCGTAAAGATTGCTGCTGCTTACAGCATACCTGCACAGAAAATTGACGAAAGAAAAGATCTTAAGGCTGGACTGAAGGAGATGCTCGATTCAAAAGGACCATACCTTCTCGAAATAACAGTCGAAAAAGAAGGGAATGTATTCCCGATGGTTGAACCAGGATCATCTGTCTCAGAAGTCAGGCTGACATATTGAATAAGACATTAAACATTTGAAAAAATGAAGCAAGAATTCACAATCTCAGTTTTTACTGAAAATCACATTGGCATAGTAAACCAGCTTACAATAATCCTTACAAGAAGGCAAATTAATGTTGAAAACCTGACAGCATCAGAATCGGCTGTAAAAGGTGTTCACCTTATCGTCCTGGTTGTAAAAACAACTAATGAGCTGGTGCAGAAAGTAGCTAAACAGATGGAAAAGATAGTCGATGTGCTGAAAGTTTTCGTCCATACTTCCGATCAGATCATTCACCAGGAGATCGCTTTGTATAAGGTGACTACCAAAGGTCTTATGACAGGTAATATTATTGATCATGTTGTAAGATCATATAATGCCCGAATACTAGAGGTTTCACCTGAATATATTGTGCTCGAAAAAACAGGTCATAAAACGGAGATCAACAACCTTCTGAACCAGCTTGAGCCTTATGGCGTCCTTCAGTTTGCTAAGTCTGGCAGGGTTGCAATAACAAGGCAGGTAAAAGAGCTGAATGCTTATCTCAAGGAGATGGATGAAGCCAACAACGTAAAAGCTGCAGATATATTAACTTTTAATAAACAGTAAATCACATAATTTAACTTTTATAATCATGGCAAAAATTGATTTTGGCGGTGTAATTGAGAATGTAGTTACAAGAGACGAATTCCCACTTTCAAAGGCACGTGAAGTCCTTAAGAACGAAGTAGTAGCAATTATAGGCTACGGAGTACAAGGACCTGCACAGGCACTCAACATGAAAGATAACGGTATCAACGTTATAATAGGCCAGGCTCCTGAGTTCAAGGCTGACTGGGATAAAGCAGTTGCTGATGGTTTCGTTCCAGGCAAGACACTGTTCTCTGTTGAGGAAGCAGCAGAAAAAGGAACTGTTATCCAGTATCTTGTTTCAGATGCAGCACAAAGAATCCTTTGGCCTAAACTAAAGCCTCATCTCAAGAAAGGAGATGCTCTTTATTTTTCACACGGATTTTCAATTACCTACAAGGAGCATACAGGTGTTGTTCCTCCTGCTGATATTGATGTTATCCTTGTTGCACCAAAAGGTTCAGGCACAAGCGTAAGACGTAATTTTCTTGCAGGTGCAGGTATCAATTCAAGCTATTCAGTATTCCAGGATTTTACCGGCAGAGCTGAAGAACGTGCTATTGCTCTTGGTATAGCAATCGGGTCTGGCTACCTGTTCCCGACAACATTCGAAAAAGAAGTATACAGTGACCTTACAGGTGAAAGAGGTGTTCTCATGGGTGCGCTTGCAGGTATCATGGACGCACAGTACCAGGTTCTCCGCCAGAACGGACACAGTCCTTCGGAAGCTTTCAATGAAACCGTTGAAGAGCTCACACAGAGCCTTATCCGGCTGGTTGATGAAAAAGGGATGGACTGGATGTATTCCAACTGCAGTGCAACAGCTCAGCGCGGCGCTCTCGACTGGAGACCCAAATTCAGGGATGCAACATTACCGGTTTTCAAGGAACTGTACGATAAAGTTAAATCAGGTGAAGAATGTGTAAGGGTACTCAAATCAACAGGTGCTCCAAACTACAAGCAACTACTCGATGCAGAACTTAACGAGCTTGGTAATTCTGAAATATGGAAGACCGGAACAGCCGTGAGAAAGCTGAGACCTGTGAAATAAGAAACAATAAAATAACTTAATATGGACCAAAAGGTAATTATATTCGATACTACCCTCAGAGATGGTGAACAGGTACCGGGATGCCAGCTCAATACAATTGAAAAAATTGAAGTCGCCCAGGCCCTGGAAGCTTTGGGTGTCGATGTAATTGAAGCCGGTTTTCCAATATCAAGTCCTGGTGATTTCAAGTCAGTTGTTGAGATCTCAAAGGCAGTGACAAATCCTGTTATCTGCGGACTTACGAGGGCAGTCAAAAAAGATATTGAGGTTGCTGCCGAGGCGCTTCAGTATGCCAAAAGAAAAAGGATACACACGGGCATCGGAACTTCACCTATGCATATCCAGCACAAGATTAGGACTACCCCGGAAGAAATCATCAGGAGAGCTTCTGATGCTGTTAAGTATGCAAGGAAGTTTACCGACGATGTCGAATTCTATGCGGAAGATGCCGGCCGAAGCGAAAATGAATACCTGGCCCGTGTTATTGAAGCAGTGATTAAAGCCGGCGCTACTGTGGTGAATATACCCGACACAACGGGTTACTGCCTGCCCGAAGAATATGGAACCAAGATAAAATATCTGGTTGATAATGTTCCCAACATCGACAAGGCAATAATATCAACACATTGCCATAACGATCTTGGAATGGCGACTGCCAATACTATGATGGGAATACTGAATGGTGCGCGCCAGGTGGAGGTCACAATAAATGGTATTGGAGAAAGAGCAGGCAATACTTCACTTGAAGAGATTGCCATGATCCTGAAAAGCCACCATAACCTGAACCTGACGACGAACATCAATACAAAGCTTATTTACAGTACCAGCAGGCTCGTTTCAACATTGATGAGCATGCCTGTGCAGGCTAACAAAGCTATTGTCGGAAGAAATGCTTTTGCACATTCATCGGGTATCCACCAGGATGGAGTGCTGAAAAACAGGGAGAATTATGAGATAATAGATCCTGTTGAAGTCGGGATAAAGGAATCATCTATAATCCTTACAGCACGAAGCGGAAGGGCAGCCCTGAATCACAGGCTGGAACTGCTTGGTTTCAATTTCGGTAAGGAAGAGATTGATGACATCTATCACAGGTTCCTGCTTCTTGCCGACCGCAAAAAAGAGGTTAATGATGAGGATATAAGGATCCTTGCCGGCGAAGTCTTCAACGGCGAAAGATCAATGAAGCTTGACCTCTTGCAGGTCTCGTGCGGCAAATCACTGATACCTGTTGCTACAGTGGGTCTTAAGATTGACGGTGAGGTACATTTTGCTACTGCATCAGGGAATGGGCCGATCGATGCTGCCTTCTCAGCTGTGAAGCAGCTTATAAGCAGGACCGTTCATCTTGAAGAGTTCCTTATCCAGGCAATTACAAAGGGAAGTGATGACCTTGGCAAAGTTCATATCCAGGTGGAATATAACGGCAGGATGTATTATGGTTTCTCAGCAAATACCGATATCATAACTGCTTCTGTTGAGGCATTCATTGACGCACTTGCAAAAATAACAAGTTGACTTTTTCATTGCCGGGGAATGATAACTAATACCTGAAAAAAGAAATACATTGGAAGCAAAAACTTTATTCGATAAAATATGGGATGGCCATGTGGTCAGGAACATAAAAGACGGACCTGATGTTCTTTACATCGACAGGCATTACATCCATGAAGTAACAAGTCCTGTTGCATTTAAAGGCTTAAAGGAAAGAGGCATACCTGTATTCCGTCCTGAAAAAACAATTGCAACAGCCGACCACAATACACCGACAAAAGATCAGCACCTTCCGATAAGGGAGGAGCTCTCGAGGACCCAGGTGCAAAAGCTTGCAGAAAACTGTGCTGAATATGGCATACAGCTTTACGGGCTGAACCACCCGAAAAACGGAATAGTTCATGTTATAGGCCCTGAACTGGGTTTCACCCTTCCTGGTATGACCATTGTTTGTGGTGACAGTCATACATCAACCCATGGTGCTTTTGGCACGATAGCTTTCGGAATCGGAACAAGCGAAGTCGAAATGGTGCTTGCCAGCCAGTGCATCGTTCAGCCTAAACCCAGGAAAATGAAGATCACCGTTAACGGAAAGCTCCAGGAAGGAGTGACTGCAAAGGATATCATCATGTACATTATTGCAGATATATCAGCCAGCGGTGCCACAGGTTATTTTGTTGAGTATTGTGGCGAGGCAATCACCAGCCTCAGCATGGAAGGCAGGATGACTGTGTGTAACATGAGCATCGAAATGGGTGCCCGCGGTGGTCTCATTGCTCCTGATGAAACTACATTCAACTATCTCAGGAATGTTGATACCCTGCATGGAATAAAGGACAGGGAGAAAGCTATAAACGAATGGCAGAAGCTGAAGAGCGATGTCGGAGCTAAATTCGACAGGGAACTTACTTACAATGCTGCGTATATCAGGCCGATGATAACATATGGTACAAACCCGGGAATGGGAATACCCGTTGATGGCCAGATACCTGTTGCTGACAGCAGCAATGGGAAAGCATCAGAATCCTACATCAAGTCGCTTAACTACATGGGACTGAAACCAGGAATGACACTTCTTGGACATAAGGTTGACTATGTATTTATCGGCAGCTGCACGAACGGAAGAATTGAAGATTTCAGGCAGTTTGCAGGGCTTATAAAAGGAAGGAAAAAATCACCAGGCATCACCGCTCTTGTGGTTCCGGGATCCAAGAAAGTTGAGGAGCAGATGAAGGCAGAAGGCCTTATGAAGATCTATGAAGATGCAGGATTTGAAGTCCGCCAGCCTGGATGTTCATCATGTCTTGCAATGAATGAGGACAAGATACCGGCCGGCAAATATGCCGTTTCGACATCAAACAGGAACTTTGAAGGCAGGCAGGGACCGGGGGCAAGGACACTTCTTGCAAGTCCGCTGACTGCAGCTGCTGCTGCAATAACAGGAGTCATCACCGATCCCCGTGATTTTTTAAATGAAAAACAGAAGTAACAATGGCAAAAGAAAAATTCAACATACTGGAGTCATCATGTATTCCTCTCGCTCTTGAGAATGTCGATACCGATCAGATAATACCTGCAAGGTTTCTCAGCGCTACTGTCAGGGCTGGTTTTGGAGATAATCTTTTCCGCGACTGGAGATATGACAAAGCAGGGAATAAAAATCCTGAGTTCATTCTCAATAAACCCGAATACAACGGCAAGATACTCGTTGGTGGTAAAAATTTCGGGAGCGGATCAAGCAGGGAGCATGCCGTCTGGGCCATATACGATTATGGTTTCAGGGCTGTGATATCAAGCTTCTTTGCCGATATCTTCATGAATAATGCCCTTAACATCGGGTTACTGCCGATAGTTGTCCCGGAATCATTCCTGAAGAAACTTCTCGATCTGAGCACAGCCGAACCAGGATCGAAAATAAAGATCAACCTTGAAAATCAGACTGTTACAATACTTAAAACCGGAGAATCAGTCCAGTTCAACATAAATCCTTACAAAAAAGAATGCCTAATGAAAGGACTGGATGATGTTGATTTCCTGCTTGGAATGAAAAAAGAAATTCTTGATTACGAGAATAAAAAAGCATCATAAGATGAGAGTTGAAATAATGGATACCACCCT
The DNA here is from genome assembly GCA_035297425.1 of Bacteroidales bacterium. Classification (GTDB taxonomy): domain Bacteria; phylum Bacteroidota; class Bacteroidia; order Bacteroidales; family VadinHA17; genus LD21. The sequence continues at coordinate 19,457 of DATGYZ010000031.1, forward strand.
GAGAGACGGGGAACAGACACAGGGAGTATCATATTCGCCTGCGGAAAAGCTGCACATAGCAAAACTTCTTCTTAAAGATCTTAGGGTCGACCGCATTGAGGTCACCTCTGCAAGAGTCTCGAACGGAGAGTTTGTTGCTCTCAGGCAGATAACCGACTGGGCAAGGCATAATAACCTGCACCGGAAGGTGGAAGTGCTTGGTTTTGTCGACGGTGACACATCACTTAACTGGATTAATGAAGCGGGTGGTAAAGTTGTTAACCTTCTTTGCAAGGGTTCACTGCGCCACCTCGAGAAACAGCTCAGGAAAACTCCCGAGAAACACTCGCAGGAAATAAAGGATATCATCAGGAAGGCTGTCTCGATGGACATGGATGTTAACATCTATCTTGAAGACTGGTCAAACGGGATGATCAACTCGTCCGAATATGTCTTCTTCATGATCGACTCACTCAGGAAAGAAAACATTCAGAGGTTTATGCTGCCTGATACACTTGGCATACTAAGCCCCGACCAGACTTTCGACTTTTGCAGCATAATAGTCGAAAAATATCCTGAATTGCGATTTGATTTTCATCCGCACAATGACTATGACCTTGCAGTGGCTAATGTTTTTGCATCAGTTAAGGCCGGCATATCCGGAGTTCACACAACAATCAATGGTCTTGGCGAAAGAGCAGGCAATGCTCCTCTTTCGAGTGTTATAGGTGTTTTAAGGGACCAGCTGCAGGCTGAAACAGGTATAAACGAGTTCGAGATCACAAAAGCCAGTAAGCTTGTTGAAACTTTCAGCGGGATAAGGATCCCGGTCAACAAGCCGGTGATCGGTGAAAATGTGTTTACTCAAACATCGGGTGTGCATGCAGATGGCGACACAAAGGATAACCTGTATTTCAACAACCTCCTTCCTGAAAGATTTGGCAGGAAAAGGAGATATGCACTTGGCAAACAATCAGGCAAGGCAACAATAAAGAAGAACCTTGAAGAGTTCGGACTCTCTTTGTCACCGGATTCTCTCTCGAAAGTAACCCAGCGGGTAATAGAGCTTGGCGACAAGAAGGAGAATGTAACAACTGAGGACCTTCCGTTCATAATCGCCGATGTGCTTGGCAGCGAGCAGATCAACTACAAGATTTTTATAAAAAATTATTCACTTTCTCTTTCATACGGGCTGAAGCCTTCAGCAAACATCCAGGTTCAGATCGATGACCAGGTTTACCAGGAAACCTCTTCCGGCGATGGCCAGTACGATGCTTTCATGAAAGCACTGAGGCTGATTTATGACAAGCTTGGAAAACAGCTGCCTGCCCTTATCGATTACCAGGTTTCAATACCTCCTGGCGGAAAGACTGATGCATTTGTGGAAACTCTTATAACCTGGGAGTTCTGTGGAAAGGAATTCAAGACAAGGGGCCTCGATGCAGACCAGACAGAATCAGCAATTAAGGCAACAGAAAAGATGCTTAACATTGTTGAAGGGGTCTACGATAACGAAAACAACACGGCAAAGATCAATGTACAGAATCTATTAACCTAAATCTATACAAAACAAATGGGCAAGTCCTACAATATTGCAGTTTTACCCGGCGACGGTACGGGACCTGAAGTAGTCAGGGAAGGAGTGAAAGTGCTCGATGCAGCAGCTTCAAAGTTTGGTTTCAAACTGAATTATACCAATTTCGATTTCGGTGGTGACCGGTATCTTAGAACAGGCGAAGTTCTTCCGGAAAATGCAGCACAGGAACTCAGGAAATTTGATTCAATTTTCCTTGGAGCTATTGGTCATCCGGATGTTAAACCCGGAATTCTTGAAAAGGGTATTCTTCTGAAACTAAGGTTTGAACTCGATCAGTACATCAACCTCAGGCCGGTAAAACTTTATCCCGGTGTTTCAACACCGCTGAAGGATAAAGGTCCTGCTGATATTGATTATGTAGTTGTACGGGAAAATTCAGGTGATGTCTATACCGGTACCGGCGGTATCATGATGAAGGGAACACCAGATGAAGTTGCGATTCAGAACATGATATATTCCAGGATGCAGGTTGAAAGATGCCTCAGGTATGCATTCGATTACACAAGAAAAAGAAACAAGAAAAAGACACTTGCTCTTTGTGGCAAAACAAACGTTCTGACATTCGTATTCGACCTGTGGGAAAGAGCATTCCATGAAATTGGCGAAGCTGAATATCCGGATATCAAACGTGAATATTACCATGTTGATGCAACCTGCATGTGGATGGTCAAGAACCCTGAATGGTTTGATGTGATCGTTACAACAAACCTCTTCGGTGATATCATCACTGACCTTGGAGCAATGACACAGGGCGGCATGGGCATTGCAGCCGGGGGTAACATCAATCCGAAAGGTGTTTCAATGTTTGAGCCTATAGGCGGATCAGCTCCAAAATACACAGGCAAGAATGTCATTAACCCGCTAGCTGCAATAAGCTGCGCCGGTATGATGCTCGAACACCTCGGTGAAGAAAAAGCTGCAAAAGCAATTGAGAGCTCTGTAATGTATGTTACAGGAAACAAGCTCAAGGATATGGGTGCAGGAAAAATGGGCTATTCGACAACTGAGGTCGGGGATCTTGTAGCAGAGAACTTACAGGCTTAAGTTGGAAATTGAATATTTTTAATCTGATTATATTACAATTTACTTTTTTTTACTTTCTTTGCATTGAAAATTTAAAGCAATGATCTACAGGAACACACATCATCATCATACTTACCGGTCTCAGGCGAGGTGAAGTTGATATATGTGTTGTAAATAATATCAGGAACCCGTCGGAGCAGATCAGGCGGGTTTCTTGTTTTTTATCTGTGTAATAATTTAATATATGAATGTACTGAAGATTGCAATCCAGAAAAGTGGCAGGTTGAGTGATAATTCAAAGCTCCTGCTCGAAGAATGTGGTATCAAATTCTCGAACGGAGCAGGGGTTTTGAAAACAAGAGCCAGGAATTTCCCGGTTGAGCTGTTGTTCCTCAGGGATGATGATATTCCCCAGTATGTTGAGCAGCAGGTTGCCGATATCGGCATACTTGGGGAGAACATGGTTGAGGAAAATGGAAAAGATGTTAATGTTATCGAGCAGCTCGGATTCGCACAATGCAGGCTGAGCCTTGCAATACCCAGGGAAGATAAATATACCGGTTTGTCATACTTCAGCGATAAAAAGATTGCAACAAGCTACCCCCGGATACTTTCATCATTTCTTGCGAAGAACAATATCAAAGCTGAGATAGAGGAGATCAGCGGAAGTGTCGAGATAGCTCCCGGCATCGGGCTTGCTGATGCGGTTTGCGATATTGTCAGCTCCGGCAGCACCCTGCTTACGAATGGACTGCATGAAGTTGAAACTATACTCAGAAGCCAGGCTGTTATCATCGGCAACAAAAGCCTCGATAAGGAAAAGCTTGAGATACTCGAAAGATTGCTTTTCAGGATCAGGGCCGTCAAGAATGCCAAGGAGAATAAATATATTTTATTGAACGCTCCTGAATCGGCTATTGATAAAATATGCTCAATCCTGCCGGGCATGAAGAGTCCTACTATCCTGCCGCTTGCACAGAAAGGATGGTGCAGCATGCATTCCGTTGTGAAGGAAGATGAGTTCTGGGAAAGAATAGATCAGCTCAGGAAAGCAGGAGCTGAAGGTATACTTGTTATTCCAATTGAAAAAATGATCCTTTGATGAAAACAATTTTATATCCTGCAAGAGAAAACTGGGAAGAACTTTGCGAACGACCCGGTATAAAAAAAGCATATCTCGAAAGCGCAATCAGGGATATTCTATACCGCGTAAGTAAGGAGAAGGATGAGGCTCTCCGCTATTATTGTGAAAAATTCGATGGTTATGTGCCCGGATCATTCAAGGTAACTGAAAAAGAATTAACAGAGGCTGAAAAGAAAATACCAGTAGAGCTCCGGGATGCTATTAAGACAGCTGCTGACAACATAAGGAAATTCCATTCATCGCAGCTTGCAGAGGAGCCTGTTATCGAAACAATGAAAGGTGTCCGTTGCTGGAGAAAGAGCAAACCTGTTGAAAAGGTAGGTCTTTATATACCGGGAGGCAGCGCTCCCCTGTTTTCAACACTGCTGATGCTGGGCATCCCGGCAAAGATCGCGGGCTGCAAGACAATCTCTGTCTGCACCCCGGCAGGCAGGGATGGCAATGTTAACCCGATAATTCTCTATACTGCTAATTATATCGGGCTGAAAGATGTTTACAGGATAGGAGGACCTCAGGCTATTGGCGCAATGGCTTATGGCACTGAAAGCATCCCCAGGGTTTACAAGATATTCGGCCCGGGCAACCAATATGTTACAATGGCAAAACAGCTTGTTCAGCAAGAAGGAATAGCCATTGACATGCCTGCAGGCCCGAGTGAGGTTCTCGTTGTTGCAGATAAAAATGCAAATGCGTCATTTGTTGCATCCGACCTTATTTCACAGGCTGAACATGGGCCAGATAGCCAGGTCCTACTTCTTACTGATAATAAGAGCATCGCTGAAAGAGTAATAAAGGAAGTAGAAAAACAAACTGCTGTTCTGCCGAGGAAGGAACTTGTGGAAAAATCAATTTCAAACAGTAGCATAATAATTCTCAGGTCATTGGATGAATGCATGGATTTCAGCAACATGTATGCTCCTGAACATCTTGTTTTGAATACAGCCAAACCTGAAACTGAAGCCCGGAAAGTTGTAAATGCGGGATCAGTGTTCCTCGGACCGTTCAGTTGCGAAAGCATGGGTGATTATGCTTCAGGCACCAACCATACTCTCCCGACAAACTCCTTTGCCCGTAATTACAGCGGTGTTTCAACAGAGAGCTTCATGAAAAAAATTACTTTCCAGGAAGTGTCTGAAGAAGGGATCAGGCTGCTGGGCCCTGCCGTTGAACTGATGGCTGAAGCTGAGATGCTACTGGGTCACAGGAATGCCGTAAGTTTAAGATTAAAAAAACTGTCAGATGATTGATATAAAAAGCATTGTACGTGGAAATATCCTGAAGCTTACCCCCTATTCATGCGCAAGGGATGAGTACAAAGGAAGCGAAGGCATCTTCCTCGATGCAAATGAAAACCCTTATGGAACACTTAACAGGTATCCCGATCCCTACCAGAAAGAGCTTAAGGCGGCCATTTCTGAGAATAAGAATATTCCTGTAAGTAACATCTTCGTCGGAAATGGCAGCGATGAGATAATTGATCTGTGCTTCAGGACTTTCTGCAACCCGGGTAAAGACAAAGTGCTCATCCTCCCTCCCACTTACGGCATGTATGAGGTATCGGCAGGCATCAATGATGTTGAAGTTCTGAAGGTACCCCTCGATGAAAATTTTCAACCCGATATTGAATCAATAACCAGACATCTTAATGACCAGTACCTGAAGCTTATATTTTTATGCTCTCCCAATAATCCTACCGGCAACAGTATAGGTGAAGAAACAATTATTTTTCTTCTTCAGAATTTCAAAGGAATAGTTGTAATAGATGAAGCATATATTGATTTCAGTTCAAAGCAATCGTTCACACCTCTTGTAAATAGCTACAACAATATCATCGTAATGCAGACCTTCAGCAAAGCGAGAGGCCTCGCAGCTGCAAGAGTCGGGATGGCTTTTACAGATCCTGAAATAATTGAATTTTTCAATAAGGTAAAGCCGCCTTACAACATGAGTACAATAAACCAGAAAGCTGCACTTGCAAGGCTTTGCCAGGAAGAGGAAAGCAGGAGGCTGGTAACGAAGATTATCCGGGAAAGGAAAAGAGTTCGGCAGGAACTTGAGAAGCTTGATGTAATAGAATATGTCTATCCTTCCGATTCCAATTTTCTTCTCGTTAAGGTTACTGATGCCAATGGCATTTATAATTACCTTGTGGAAAAAAATATAATTACAAGAAACAGGAACAGCATAATCAGGAACTGTATAAGAATAACAGTTGGAAGGGTCAGCGAGAATGATTCACTCCTTAATGCCCTTAAAGACTATAAATAATTTATTGTGAAAAAAGTACTATTCATCGACCGCGACGGAACAATACTTATTGAACCACAGGATGAGCAGATAGACAGTTTTGCAAAGCTGACATTCCTGCCCGGGGCTATTACAAATCTTGCAAAAATTGCAGCAGAAACTGATTTTGAGCTTGTTATGGTAACCAACCAGGATGGACTGGGAACAGGATCTTTTCCTGAAGAAACCTTCTGGCCTGCGCAGAATAAGATGCTTGAGATACTTAAGGGTGAGGGTGTTGTCTTTAAGGAAATTTTCATAGACAGGACGACTCCTGCACAGAATGCCCCTACAAGAAAACCTGGTACTGCAATGCTGACGAAATACCTTGCACAGGGGGTTGATCTGAATTCATCGTATGTGATAGGTGACAGGAAGACAGATATACAGCTTGCAAAAAATTTAGGCTGCAGATCTGTTTATATCAACAGGGAAAAAGATGGAGATGCTGATCTGACAGCAGAATCATGGAATGAGATTTACGAATTCCTGAAGAATCAGCCCAGGAAATCGGAAATTGAAAGAAGGACTTCCGAAACCCGTATAAGTGTTAAGATGAACCTCGACGGATCCGGAAAAAGCAATGTCAGAACAGGCATAGGTTTCTTCGATCACATGCTCGACCAGATTTCAAGGCACGGTAACATAGACCTGGATGTAATATCAGAAGGTGATCTTCATGTTGATGAGCATCATACAATTGAAGATACAGGTATTGCAATCGGTGAAGCACTTTTCAAAGCATTGGGAAGTAAAAAGGGTATTGAAAGGTACAGCTTTATACTTCCCATGGATGATTGCCTTGCTCAGGTTGCAATTGACCTGGGCGGCAGACCATGGCTGGTTTGGGATGTTCCGTTTACGCAGGAGAAGATCGGTGATGTGCATACGGAAATGTTCTATCATTTCTTCAAATCATTTTCTGATGCTGCAAGGTGCAACCTCAACATTAAGGCTGAAGGTGAGAACGGACACCATAAAATAGAAGCTGTATTCAAGGCATTTGCAAGATCTCTGGGCAAAGCAGTTAAAAGAACCGGCAGTTACAACCTGCCGTCAACAAAGGGTACCTTATGATTGCAATTGTAAGTTATAATGCAGGGAATATAACATCTGTCAGGAATGTTCTGAACAGGCTTGGTTATCAGAACGTGATTACTGATGATCCTGAAATCCTTGTATCAGCCGATAAGGTTATCTTCCCGGGGGTTGGTGAAGCAGGCTCGGCTATGAATCACCTGAGGCAAAGGAATCTTGATAAAGTGATTCTCTCTTTGAAAAATCCTGTTCTTGGGATTTGTCTCGGATTGCAGCTAATGTGCAGGTTTTCAGAAGAAAGCAGTACCGAATGTCTTGGAATATTCGATACCAGTGTAAGACGTTTTCCCGAGAGCCCTGGTTTTAAAATACCGCACATGGGATGGAACAGCTTTTCCCTGGCAAAAGGAGAACTATTCAGAGGCATAAAGGTTAATGATGATGTATATTATGTACACAGCTACTATGCAGGGATATGCAATGATACGGTTGCAGAATGTGAGTATATAGTACCATTCAGCGCTGCGCTCAGGAAGGGAAATTTTTATGCAACCCAGTTTCATCCCGAAAAGTCAGCCGGTACAGGTGAAAAAATATTAAAGAACTTCCTTGAACTATGAGAATTATACCTGCACTAGATATCATCGGAGGTAAGTGCGTGAGGCTTACGAAAGGCGACTTCAACACAAAAAAGGTTTATAACGACGATCCTGTTGCCGTTGCGAAGGAGGTAGAAGATAACGGGCTCAAATATCTGCATGTTGTTGATCTTGACGGTGCAAAGGAAAAAAAGATTGTAAATCTGAGTGTTCTTGAGAAAATATCATCAGCCACAAACCTGAAGATTGATTTCGGAGGAGGCGTACGGAGCACAGCCGACCTTACAGCGGTCTTCAGCGCCGGGGCTTCCCAGGTTACAGGAGGAAGCGTGGCTGTCGTAAACAAGCCGCTGTTCCTTACCTGGCTGAGGGATTTTGGGCAGGAAAGAATCATCCTCGGGGCAGATAGCCTCGGAATGAAGATATCAACCTGCGGCTGGACTGAAACCTCGGATAAAGATATTATAGCTTTCATAACCGGTTACAGGCAGCTTGGTGTGAAATACGTGATATGCACAGACATATCGAGGGACGGCATGCTGGGAGGTCCCTCTGCTGACCTGTACAGGGAAATTCTTGCTGCAGCTGATGTAAGCCTGATTGCCAGCGGAGGAGTCTCTTCAATGAAAGATATTGAAGAATTACAGGCAGCAGGATGCGAGGGGGTTATTGTTGGTAAAGCCATCTACGAAGGAAAGCTCAGTTTAAAAGAACTTGGTTGTTTATGCTGAAAAAAAGAATCATACCATGCCTTGACATCAGGGATGGGCGTACCGTGAAAGGTATCAATTTCGTCAATATAAGAGATGCAGGCGACCCGGTTGAACTTGCAAAGGAATATGTGAAACAGGGAGCAGATGAACTTGTATTTCTGGATATTACAGCAACAATTGAGAACCGGAAGACACTTGCAGAGCTTGTAAAAAGAATAGCTGCTGAGATAAACATACCTTTTACAGTCGGTGGCGGCATCAATACTGTTGATGATGTTTCAGTACTTGTAAAAGGAGGCGCGGACAAAATTTCTGTCAACTCATCAGCAGTGAGGAGGCCAGTCCTGATCTCTGAGATAGCATCAGTTTTTGGCAGCCAGTGTGTCGTTACAGCAATAGATACCAGGTTTGCAGATAATGAATGGACGGTTTTTGTCGATGGTGGCCGTACTCCCACCGGAATCAATACTGTGGAATGGGCAAAGAAAGCTGAAGAGCTGGGAACCGGTGAAATACTCCTTACATCAATGAACTCTGATGGTACAAAGAAAGGGTTCTCCAATGATATTACAAGATTGGTCACAGAAGCTGTAAATATACCGGTTATAGCATCAGGAGGAGCCGGGACAATGGATCATTTCAGGGATGTTTTTGCTGAGTCAGGCTGCAGCGCAGCCCTCGCCGCCAGCATTTTTCATTTTGGTGAAATAAAAATTCCGGATCTTAAGAAATACCTTAGAAACCACAATATCGAAGTAAGGATTTGACATAAAAAGTTAGAACATCATTGTAAAAATTCGAGATATGAAAATTGATTTCAGCAAAGGACTTGTACCTGCAGTTATCCAGGATAGCCTTACCCTCCAGGTTCTTATGGTGGGCTACATGAATGAAGAGTCCCTGGAAAAGACGACCCGTGAGGGAAAGGTCACTTTTTTCAGCCGAAGTAAAAACAGGTTGTGGACAAAGGGTGAAACTTCGGGAAATTTCCTATATGTAAAATCTATCATTGAAGATTGCGACCAGGATTCAATCCTTATAAAGGTTGAACCTGCCGGGCCGGTCTGCCATAAAGGAACCGCTTCATGCTTTTTAAATGATGAACCAAAAGGATTCCTGTATAAGCTCCAGGATATAATCAATAAAAGAATTGATGAAAATACAGAGGGCTCATATACCAACAAGATCTTTAGGAAAGGAATAAACAAGGTAGCCCAGAAAGTAGGGGAAGAAGCCGTGGAGCTTGTAATTGAGTCGAAAGATGATAATTCTGACCTTTTCAAAAATGAAGCCGCCGATTTGCTTTATCATTTCCTTATACTGCTGAAAGCAAAAAATACGACACTTGAAGAGATTGAAGAGGTTTTAAGCAACAGACATAAGTAAACAACAAGCCGAAAACTATATTTTTTAAAGTTTTTCTTCAAATATTTTAATTTTTTATTTGAACATTGGAAAATTAACATACTTTTGTAAGCTGAAATTGCACAAACAAATGAATATTGCATACAAATATATTGCCTCCTTCTTTTACTTCTATTTTTATTTTAAAAACAGATAAGGGGCATATTGTATACAGGTAATAAATGAATTACATAAGACAAGAGGCCCCGGTAGACCGGGGCCTCTTTATTTTATACTAAAAAGATGAAAATAGCGATTCAGGGAGAAAAAGGATCATTTCACGACACAGCTGCAAGACAGTATTTTTTGTTTGATGACCTGGAAATAGTTGAATGTCCGACATTCGATATGACAATAGGAAAGGTTAAGGAAGGCAAAGCTGATTTTGCAGTTATGGCAATTGAGAATGCAAGGTCGGGCAGCATTCTTTATAATTATACCCTCATCAGGGAGTCGGGATTGAAGATCCTGGGAGAACAGAACCTGAGGATAAAGCAGAACCTTATGGCTCTGAGGGGTCAGACGATGAGCGATATCAGGGAGATACGTTCTCATCCAATCGCTCTGGCACAATGCATGACTTTCCTGAATGATCATCCCGGCATAACACTTGTAGAGAGGGAAGACACAGCAGCCAGCGCCAGGGAGGTAAGGGAATCGGAACTAAAAGGTGTTGCAGCGATTGCGCCAATGCAGGCTGCAATGATCTACGACCTGGAAGTGCTTGCTGAAGGTATAGAGACCTACAAGCAGAATTATACCCGTTTTCTTGTTATCGGCAGCGAAGATAAGGGCAATACAAAAGGCAACAAGGTATCAATTTGCTTCTCTACAGGTCACAGGCCGGGTTCTCTTGCAGCTGTGCTAGTGATTCTTGCAAACCTCAATATCAATCTTTCAAAAATACAGTCTGTTCCAAGGCTGAATGGCGAATGGGAATACATGTTCTATTGTGACCTTGAGCTTGATAAGGATACAAAATCAACAGTAATTCAAAGGATACTTGAGCATCATACAAGCAACCTGGAAATCCTGGGAGTTTATTTAAAAGGAGAAATGAGCTATGACAATTAAGCCTGCCGATCGTACAACCCTGGTTCAGGAGTATTACTTTTCACGTAAACTGTCGCAGATCGACAGGATGAGGAAAGAAGGAGCTGACATTATAAACCTTGGTATCGGAAGCCCCGATCAGCCCCCTTCAAAAAGCACTATAGATGCACTTGCTGAAGAAGCATCAAAAAAGGGTTCACATGGCTATCAGAGCTACAAAGGAATTCCTGCTTTAAGGAAGGCTTTTGCAGACTGGTACCTTAAATATTTCAACGTGACACTTGATCCTGAATCAGAGATATTACCGCTTCTTGGAAGCAAGGAAGGAATAATGCATATCAGCATGGCATATGTAAATCCGGGTGATGCGGTGCTTGTTCCAGATCCGGGATATCCGACATATTCATCGGTCACGAGTTTAGTTGGCGGAGAAGTGAAGAAATATGATCTGGTGAAAGAAAACATGTGGTATCCTGATTTCGACGCCCTCGAAGATATGGATCTCAGCCGTGTGAAGCTGATGTGGATAAATTATCCTCACATGCCTACAGGCACCAGGGGATCTGTAAGTCTATTCGAAAGAACAGTCTTGTTCTGCAAAAAGCATGGAATTCTATTATGTAATGATAATCCTTACAGCTTTGTTTTAAACAAAGAATATCTCAGCCTTCTAGCAGTTGATGGTGCAAAGGAGACTTCGCTCGAGCTGAATTCACTCAGCAAATCACACAATATGGCCGGCTGGAGGATCGGAATGGTTGCCGGAAAGAGTGAATTCATCAATAATGTACTTAAAGTCAAAAGCAACATGGATTCCGGAATGTTCCTTGGATTGCAGGCTGCCGCTGTGAAGGCTCTTTCAAATCCTGGTTCATGGTATGATGATGTAAATGCTGTTTACCTCAGGAGAAGAAAGATCGTGGAGGAAATAATGGATGTGCTACATTGTGACTATGATAACGATCAGACGGGACTTTTCATGTGGGGCAGGATACCTGAGAATGTTAAGTCGTGTGAGGAATATGTAGAGAACATCCTCAATACGACGCATGTTTTCATCACTCCGGGTTTTATCTTTGGTGATAACGGGGAAAGATATATCAGGATATCGCTGTGTGCCAGTGAAGAAAGACTTGCTGAAGCAGAAGAAAGGTTAAAAAGAAGTTTGTAATATAAAAAAGTATAAAGATGATTGTCACTGTTGTAGGAATTGGGTTAATCGGGGGTTCGCTTATGGTGGACCTGAGAAAAAGAGGTTTTGCAGAGCACATTATCGGGGTTGACACAAACGTGCAGCACAGGAATATTGCAAAGTTGACAGGGCTTATTGATGAAACTGACACACTGAACAATGCAATAGATAAAAGTGACCTGATCATACTTTCGACCCCGGTAAATACAAACTGTAAAATGATCCACGGCATACTTGACAGGATCCAGGGAACATCAAAAGTCGTCACTGATATGGGTTCCACGAAAGTAAGTATTGCTGAAGCTTCAAAAGATCACCAGGCAAGGGGCAGGTTTGTAGCAATGCACCCCATGGCCGGCACCGAATTTTCAGGACCGCTGGCAGCAATAGGCAGGCTCTTTGATTACAAAACTGCAATTATCTGTGATAAAGAGCTGAGCGATGAAGATGCCCTCAGGAAGGTTGAGGGAATGCTTGATATACTTAACATGAAAAAACTGTATATGAATTCCAGCGATCATGATGTTCATGTTGCTTATGTTTCGCATATATCCCATATTACTTCTTTTTCACTGGCTCTGAGTGTTCTTGAAAAAGAGAAGGAAGAAAAGAATATACTTGCTCTTGCCGGTGGTGGTTTTGAAAGTACGGTTCGTCTTGCCAAAAGTAACAGTGAAACATGGGCTCCCATCTTTATAGAAAATTCGAAATACATTCTTGAAGTACTCGATACCTATATCGAAAAGATGAATGTTTTCAGGGAACTGATTGTTAAAAAAGATACAGCAGGTTTGAAAAAGTTGATGGAAGAAGCCAACACGATCAGAAAAATTCTTAATTAAGAGATAAGTTATTGTGCGGGTTGTTATTAAAGATAGTTAAATCTGATAATGATAAATAATTAAAAATGGTTAAATACGAGAGTTCACCGGTGAGAGACTGGAAAGGTTACAAGGGAAGACCATTCCTAATCTCAGGTCCCTGCAGCGCAGAAACTGAAGAGCAGGTAATGGAGACTGCCAGGCAGCTTGCAGCCATTGAGCAGATAAGCATCTTCAGGGCAGGCATATGGAAACCAAGAACCAGGCCTAATGCATTTGAAGGCGTTGGATCAGATGGCCTGAAATGGCTTAGAAGAGTAAAGAATGAAACCGGTCTTCTTGTTGCTACGGAAGTGGCAAATGAGAAACATGTCTACGAAGCACTTAAGTATGGAATTGACCTGTTATGGATAGGTGCAAGAACATCTGTTAATCCTTTTACTGTGCAGGAAATATCTGATGCTCTCAGGGGTGTTGATGTAATGGTTCTTGTCAAGAACCCGATAAACCCCGATATAGAGCTCTGGATGGGCGCCATTGAAAGGATTGCCCGGGCAGGAATTACAAGGATAGGTGCAATACACCGTGGTTTTTCAGCTTACGAGAAAACGCAGTACAGGAACCAGCCCAACTGGCAACTGCCGATCGAGCTGCGAAGGAGGATCCCTGATCTTCCTATAATCTGCGATCCAAGTCATATCTCAGGGTCGAGGCTGTATCTGCATGAGATTTCACAGAAGGCAATGGACCTTAACTTCGACGGTCTGATGATCGAATCTCATATCGATCCTGCAAAAGCTCTTAGTGATGCAAACCAGCAGCTTACACCCAATGATCTGAAAGAGCTTTTAAGCAGGCTTATATACAGGAATGCTAATCCATCTGATCCTAAACTCCTCGATGTTCTCGGGGAATTAAGGCAGCAGATAGACGTATATGATGATCACCTTCTCGATATACTTGAGCAAAGAATGAAAGTGGCAGAAACGATAGGAAAGTATAAAAAAGACAATAATATCACTATCTTGCAGAGTACCCGCTGGGATGAAATTATTAATAAAGTTGTATCCCGGGGGAAAGCAAAGAGCCTCAGCACCGAGTTTATTGATTCCATCTTTAAAGCTATACACCAGGAGTCGATAAACCACCAGATGAAGATCATGAATAATGGTGCAGGGTCGACTGAGGAAAAAAAATAAAGAAAAGGTGATATTATGGAAAGATACTTTGATCCTTCGGAGATAAGAGGGAGTGTCAGGGCTCCTTCATCAAAAAGCATGACACAGAGAGCAGTTGCAGCAGCGCTCCTGTCAAATGGTAAAAGTATAATCCGTAATCCTTCTTACTGTGATGATGCACTTGCAGCCATGAGCGTTGCAGCAGGCCTTGGAGCAAAGGTAGAACCTCAACCCGGGGAAGTTCACATCACAGGATCCTCAGTGCTGAAAGAGTCAAAACTAAACTGCGGGGAATCCGGCCTTGCAATAAGGATGTTCTCCCCCATTGCAGCACTGTATACAGTAGATATTACACTCTCTGGCTCAGCCACGTTACGGAAAAGGCCCATGTCGATGATATGTGATGCGCTTACACAGCTTCATGCGCAATGTAAAACAACAGAAGGATATCTCCCGATAACAATAAAGGGGCCTTTGAAGGGTGGCAAATGTGAAATAGACGGTTCGGTGAGCAGCCAGCTGCTGACAGGTTTACTAATGGCTCTGCCACTTGCCTCTAAAGATTCTGAAATCAGCGTAAAAAACCTGAAAAGCAGGCCTTATGTCGATATGACCATCGGGATCCTTGGTGAATTCGGCATAAATGTTAAAAATTCAGATTACGAGGTTTTTACTATACCCGGCAACCAGAAATACAAAGCTGCGGATTATGAGGTGGAAGGTGACTGGTCCGGAGGTGCATTTCTTCTTGTGGCAGGTGCAATAAGGGGCAATTTAAGCATCTCAGGTCTCGACCTTAACAGCCTGCAAAGCGATAAGTTGATACTTAGGGCACTCGAAAATGCCGGAGCAGACATGTCTGTAAAAAAAGACATTATTGAAATAAAATCTTCCGAGCTCAGGGCATTTGATTTTGACGCTACTCATTGTCCTGATCTCTTCCCTCCTCTGGCAGTACTTGCTGCTTACTGCAACGGAACGTCTCATATAACCGGGGTATCGAGACTAATACACAAAGAAAGCAACAGGGCTGAAACAATAAGAAATGAGTTCGGGAAGCTCAATGTCAGGATTGAAATCAAAGATGATATAATGTCCATCACCGGGGGCAAACCTGAAGGAGGAAAAGTTGAATCGCATGAAGATCATCGCATAGCCATGGCAATGCAGGTCCTTTCCCTGGGAGCCTCAGGGAGGATCTATCTCCGGGATTCACAATGCATCGGGAAATCTTACCCTGATTTTTATAAGGATATGAAAAGCCTTGGTGCATTAATTTATGAATAATAATTGATTGATTATGTGGATCTTTGATTACCTGGAAACTTAATGTCAAATAAAAATTAAAAAAATCAAGTAATCTGTTTGTAAATCAAAATATTTTATATTTTTGCACTGACACAACTTTAGTAGATGAATAGAATGTTAAATACCTGGTCTTGGCGCAGCTTCCCTATAGATCTGTGAACAGGCTGATATTTAACATCTGATACTATATCGTATAAAGGCGCACTGGTTCACAGTGCGCCTTTATTGTTTTAAAAACTAATCAAAACCAAATAATAAACAAACATGAAAAAATCATTCAAAATTGTGTTAAGCGAAAGGGAGATGCCACGCCAATGGTATAATATTGTTGCTGATATGCCCAATAAACCATTGCCACCTTTACATCCCGTAACAAGAGAGCCTATCGGACCAGATGCACTTGCACCAATATTTCCGATGGAAATTATAAAGCAGGAAGTATCGCAGGAAAGATATATCGATATTCCCGACGAGGTTCTTGATCTTTATAAGATATATCGTCCATCTCCTCTATTCAGGGCATATAACCTTGAGAAAGCGATTGGAACTAAAAGCAAAATTTATTACAAGTATGAAGGAGGTAACTACTCGGGGTCGCATAAAGCAAACTCTGCCATACCACAGGCATATTACAATAAGAAGGAAGGTATTAAGAGAATCACAACAGAAACCGGAGCAGGACAATGGGGAAGCGCAATGAGCTTTGCAGCTCATCATTTCGGACTTGAAATGCTGGTCTTCATGGTAAAGGTCAGCTATAACCAGAAACCCGGCAGAAAGCTCCTGATGAATACTTATAATGCAAAAGTCGTTGCTTCTCCAAGTAACATGACCGCAGCTGGCAGGGCCATTCTGGAGAAAGATCCGGATTCACCGGGCAGTCTTGGCATTGCAATTTCTGAAGCAATGGAAATTGCAGCCCAGGATCCGTATACAAAATACTCACTTGGAAGCGTTCTGAATCACGTTATACTTCATCAGACAATAGTCGGCCAGGAAGCACTAATCCAGATTGAGAAGGCAGGCGACTACCCTGATGTCGTAATTGGCTGTTTCGGGGGAGGTTCAAATTTTTCGGGAATTGCATTCCCCTTCCTGCGTGAAAACCTTATTAATAAAACAAAGACAAGGCTCGTTGCTGTTGAACCTGCATCATGTCCAAAACTTACAAAAGGCAAGTTCATGTATGACTTTGGAGATACAGCCGGAATGACACCTCTTCTGCCAATGTACACTCTCGGTCATGAGTTCATTCCTGAAAAGATACATGCAGGTGGTCTAAGGTATCACGGCGCAGGTGTTCTTGTCAGTCAATTACTGAAAGATGGCCTTATTGAAGCCAAGTCGAAGATGCAGAGGGAATGTTTTGAAGGGGGTGTACTTTTTGCAAGATGCGAAGGCATACTGCCCGCACCGGAATCAACTTATGCAATTGCCGGCGCACTCGATGAAGCAAGAAAAGCTGACCTCGAAGGAACTCCGAAGACAATACTGTTCAACCTCAGCGGACATGGTCATTTTGATATTTCAGCGTATGAAAAATTCTTTGAAGGCAACTTGCCGGATCATGAAATGACAAACGATGAAGTGGAGAAAGCGTTGAAGAAACTTGACTTTCCTGACTGATTCTGCTACAGATTAGAATAAAATGTCCTTTCCCGTGAATATAAGGAAAGGGCATTTTTTTACAATTTAATTATTAATTTTTGCAAGTACCTTACCGGAGTCCGTTAAAAATCCGAGTACGCTGAGGGATGCAGCAGGTATGAATTTGTTTTTGATGTAGTATTCCGGTATTCCTCCAGCGAAGAAAGCCTTTTCCACTCAGGATGAGATCTGAATGCTGCCCATTTTTCATCATGACTTTTCATATTTTCATAAGTTGTCATGTACATAAGACGCGGTTTCAGGCTGCCAAAAAGGACCTGTCCATAAAAGACAGCATTTGATCCTATCGCCTCAAAAATCTTCATCTCACCGCCTTCGTTGAACATTTGTATTTTTTTAAGGGCTTTTGCATCAGTGGCGCTTTCATAGCTCCTGAGCTCATATATTCTTTCAGAGGGCGGTGTATTATATGAATAAACCTTCATCTCAGGCATCATTGCAAAAGCTTTCATGAAAATACTTTCATACCTGTTAAAAGGAGGCTGGTTATAAGGTGCATCCAGGAATTCCTTCCCTGATACCTGGTAATCTTTGTCCTTTTCAAGCTTATCGACAACAGCAAAATACTGTTCACTCTTAGTATATGGAATTAATACATACGTCATTTTGCCATAAGCAGTATCCTGCTCCACAGGTTTGAAAACCCCGATATTTTTTAATCCTGCCCTGTGTAAACCAGGAATGAATGCATCTTTAAGATAATTATCAATAATCTGATCCTGCGATGGAGAATTATACCTGTAAATCCTGATCTCGTAATACATCTGTTCTTTTTGTTTTGCAAAACCTGCCAGCAATAAAAGAATTGCCGGGAACATGAAAAATCTCAGTTTCATCTCAATTTGTTAAAAAATTAATATTGAAACACCTTTCCTCCTGCCAGCACTTCCTGTTTTGATTCATCAAAAGTTACCTTTTCTCCTGTCCGGTTTGCTGCAGTGCACATTATACAGGCAATTGAATGATTGTATCCATCAATAATATCAGCATTGGGCTTCTTCCTGTCTCTGACACATTCCATCCAGTTCCGCATGTGCATCAGGGTCATCGGATCACCTCCCGTATCTGCTCCAGTGGGAACTGTAAGTTTTGGTAATTCAAAAGTCTCTAGAAGATTCTGCTTCATGTTCATTGCCCTCGCATCATTAACGGTCAGCCCTCCTTCCGATGTAACCCTGTTAGTATCGAGATTGAGCATTCCTCCGTTTGAGTAATAAAGTTCCTTTACTCCTCCTGCAGAGTTGGTAAATCGGGATGAATAAACAACCTGGAATGCATTATCAGGATTTGTGGGATCGGTGTAGTCCATTACTGCCGTCATTGTATCGAAGTTTGTTCTGCCATCTTTCCATAGATAGATCCCTCCATTCGATACAACAGACCGTGGGTGGGATATGCCGGAGAACCAGTGAACAGTATCAATCTGGTGTGCCATCCACTGACCCGGTATGCCTGATGAATAGGGCCAGAATAATCTGAATTCAAGATAGATCCTTGGATCAAAAGCTTTTTCCGGCCTGTTCAGCTGGAATCTTTTCCAGTCGGTATCGGCTTCTCTCAGCTTCGGGACCTCATTAGGTCTTCTCCATCTGCCCGGCTGGTTCACATTCCAGGTCATCTCGACCATTACAATCTTCCCGAATTTACCTGACCTGATATATTCATCGGCAGCAATATAATTGGCCGCGCTTCTTCGTTGTGAACCTATCTGAACTATCCTTCCAGATTTTTCAACCGCGCTCCGTGCAGCCTTGGCATCACTCATTGTTTCTGCAAATGGTTTTTCCACATAGGCATCGCGGCCGGCTTCAACAGCTTCCTTGCAATGAAGGGCATGCTGGAAATCAGCTGTACTTATGATGACAGCATCGGTATCTTTTGCATTATACAACTCTTCATTGTTCCTGTATGCTTTAAGGTCTAGCCCTTTGTTTTTATAAAAACCAAGCGCCTGGTCGCGTCTCATATTCCAGAGGTCTGATACTGCAGTAAATTCGAAATTCAGCTCCTTTGAAAGGGACATGAATACAGGTGATAATGTAGCACGGAACCTGTCGGAATATCCAACGATCCCTACACGTACACGATCGTTTGCCCCAAGTATTCTCGAATAACTCTTTGCTGTTAATGTCAGTCCGGCTGTTCCAAGAACTGTTTTACGAATAAAGGTTCTGCGTGATGGCATAAAAAATTGGATTTTGTGGTTAGTTAAATATATGCAAAATACCGGAGAGTACGTCAGTGAATTGTTAAACAGTTAACAATGGTCATTCTCCGAACCTGAAATAAACAGTCCCCCTGACAGGACCTTTGAATTCCGTTCGTAATCCCATCGGACCTTCATAATCAGGAGCAGAAAACCTTGTCCCAATAGGTGGTATGCAGTGTAATATTGAAATGTCTCCCTTTGGAAAAGGAGGTGCAATTTTCCCGTTCACATCGTTAAGATTGGCAGGTGTGTCTGGTGTAAAAAGATGAAGATATACATTGTCAACAGCACTGATTATTGTGAATGGTGCTTCCAGGGTACGGACCTCAACAGCATAAAAATCAGAATAATACCCCTTGAATTCAGGATAGACCCATGATTGTCCTGTAACTGTATTATTAAATTTTTTCTCATGCAATCCAAGGATCTGGCCTTCAGTCCTGTTCTTCCATGTTCTGTATGGACCTCGTGAATACAATATAGCATCAGTTACAAGCTCCTGAGGATATGAGAATGTTATACCTGCAAAGTCGTACATGCCTTTCGGTGTGAAGCTATAATCAAGCTTAAGCCAGCCTCCCGGCATGATTGTCCAGTTTGCTGAGGCGCCATTTCTGTAACTGACCTCAACAACCTGACTGTCTTCTTTTGGGTAATGCCTCATCCTGACGAAGGCTGTTTCAAAACCTGCAAACAGTTCATTGCTTTTAAGAGAAATTGCCCGGTTGGAATTTCCGGCACCAGCCAGAGAGCCATTTTTTTTATCGAAAATTATATCAGTCTGACCCGACCTGATAACAAGCATATTACCACTTTCTGTTACCCTGATTTTATCAGTTGAAGGAATGACAGTATTATTCGCGATATAAGAGGCGCTGCTTATCTTCCATGACCAGGTATTCAGTATCCTGTCATACTGATCTGAAGCAGTAATATACAGCACATCATAATCTTTCCAATCGGCAGGCAGTTCCACTGCCAGAAAGCCTTGCTGCCCGGGTTCAATATCGGGGGATTGAATTTCCCCGTTCAGCTCACCGGAGATTCCTGCAGGAAAACTAATTCTTATCAATGAATATGAAAATCTGCAAGTGTTCAGGTTGGTAAATAAGAATTCGTTCCCTATCTCAAATTTACCGGAGAATCCGGGCGGAAGGATTTTGTCTCTGAACTGAACCGGTGACCAGATTTCTTTTATTGCATAGAAGCTGGCCTCCTTTTCATGGTATGGACCAAGTATTCCTTCGGCACCCATATTACCTGATGTATCAATGGAATCGTTAAGCTCTCTTCTCTCAACACCTTCATCGGCAAATGCCCATAGAAATCCACCTGCAGCAAGTGGCTGGGATGAAATCAAATCCCAGTAATCCCTCAGGCCTGAGCCTCCGCCGCCATCATCCAGAGCATTAAGCATCTTTGCTGGAAGGAAAATCTCCTTTCCGCTTGTTAAAGCATCTTCTGCATTAAAATACCCTGGATAATTTTTTGCATTGACTCCGTTAAAGATATTCCCGGGTTCAATTACAGGCCTTTTCTGTGGATCATATAAGGCATAGTCATCGCGTGCAGCTTTATTATGACCACCTTCATTTCCGTTGTCCCATAATATTATTGAAGGATGATTCACATCTCGTTCTACAAGCTGTCTCACAAGCCTTCTGGCTGTAATTGTATCATAGCTTTTCTGCCAGCCGGGGAGCTCATCCAGTACAAAAAGCCCAAGAGAATCACAGACATCAAGAAAATACTGGTCAGGAGGGTAATGGCTCATCCTCACTGCATTCATATTCATATCCTTAATGAGGTTCACATCCTCAATGGCGAGATGCTTGCTGCTTGTTCTGCCTGATGATGGCCAGAATGTATGCCTTGAGACTCCTTTCAGTAATACTTTTCTACCGTTCACGTAAATACCGTCTGCCTCTCTTAGCTCGACTGTGCGAAAACCAACATTCTTTATAACCGTGTGAATAATTTCCTTTTTTGTAGAAATGCTCACCTCAACCCTGTAAAGATCCGGGGTTTCGGGTGTCCAGGGCTTAATTTCATTAATCTTTCCGGAAATCGTAGTTAGTCCCGATTCTTCCTTTATGATTGGCACCTGCATCAGTCCGGCTACCTGAATACCAGAAACATCTGATATTTTTGCGTTTACATACCTCGCTTTACCCTTTCCCTTAACAAAAACTTTAACATGGAATGATCCATCTGCTCTGGCATCTGCAGCTACAGTTTCTATGTGCTGTACAGGTAATGCTTCAAGGTAAACAGGCCTGTAGATGCCGCCAAACACCCAGTAATCAGCCATTCGCTCTGCTCTGTTTATACTTGCATTGGCTGATTCCTTGCTCACAGTTACTTCCAGTTTGTTCGGGCCTTTATAGTCCAGCAAGGACGAAATATTATAACTGAATCTGGAGAATCCGCCCTGATGAACCGGGCCTGCCAATATCCCGTTTATCCTGACTTCAGTGTCAGTCATTGATCCTTCAAAAACAATATTCACCTGTTTCTTTTTCCAGCCCTGGGGAACAGAGAATGTATACCTGTATAAACCCTGTTCATTCGATTCCAGGTTTACGTTACCGTAATGATATGATCCAAATCCCTGTAGCTCCCAGTTTGATGGCACCTGTATGGTGCTCCATTTACCACTGTTCATTCCGCTTGTACAATAAAAATCCCATTTAATTGTATTGTCCTTATCCCTGCCGGAAAGATAAAGCAACTCCGTCTCCTGTGCGGAAGAAGAAAGAAAGAGTGCAAAAAGAAAAAACAAGGGAACTGATCTTTTCATTATCAGGTCATTGTTTCATCCATTGGTTATTTGATATTTTTAGATTCCTGGATTTTCCTGGCTGCCTTTACAACAACACTTCTTGGAACAAAACGCGACAAGAATACCAGCATCCGGTTCCGGAACCCGTAGACAGCCACTGGTTTGCCCTTCATCATGGCCCTGTATCCAAAAAGTGCAACATCTCTTGCTGAATCCATCTTCCTTTCCTTTAAAAGACCGGGATCACCAACGGTAACTTCATGAAATAAGGTATCAGTCGATGCAGGGCAAAGTGCAGTAACAGTTATCCCCTTATCATTCAACTCATTGTTTATGGCTTCAGAAAAACTAAGCACGAAAGCTTTTGAAGCAAAATAGACAGACATAGTTGGTCCTGGCTGAAAAGATGCCAGTGATGCTGTGTTAAGTATCTTCCCTCCGCCGTTCCTTATCATTTCCGGGAGGAATAGACGGGTGAGATGAGTCAGTGCCGTAATGTTTACGTTGATCATCTGTTCCTGCTTCTCCCAGTCAGATTCGGCAAACATTCTGAAATCTCCAAACCCGGCATTGTTCACCAGATAGAAAGGTATCAACCCCTTCGATGTAACTTCATTAAATATTTCACTTGCGGCACTTTTGATTCCAAGATCTTTTACAATAACAGTCACATGCACCTTATACCTGTTCTCTAAATCTTTCCTGAGATCATCAAGCTTCTTTGCGCTTCTTGCCGTAATTATGAGGTCATCGCCCTTCTCAGCATGTATGTATGCAAGCTCCTTACCTATTCCCGACGAAGCTCCGGTGATCAGTGCTAACTTTTTTTTCATTTTTTATTTTTTCCTGACATAACTTATAAGCAGGTCTGTAAGATTTTCGGCAGCTTTCCTGTTCTGAAAACTTTCAGGAAGCAATGCATGATCAATGTATTCATTGTATATCCACGGATCGCCCACTGCAATGACGTAACCCCTGCCAAACTTATTTTCTGCTATAAGCACCCTGCCGTTTTCAGTCAGAACAGGTTTCGCTGTGCCAGAAATATTTATGTCGGAGATTTCCGTCATGTAAATCCTGGATACTCCCTTAAACAGCGGATGATCGGGCAGGTTCACAGATGCCCCTTTCTCCCAGTTCTGCCCATCCACAGTATGCAGTGAGACATGATTGAATGTCATCCCAAACTCAGACATAAGCCTGTTCAGGTTTGTAAACTCGCAATTGGGTCCGTCATTGGCCAGTACGGCTAGCACACCACCCTGCCTTACCCATGTTCTTATAGATGATATGTCGCCTGTTGAAATATAATTTGGGTAAGGTGATTCACTGGTCGAGTCGGGATCGACAATAATATAAATATCTGTTTTCCATAGGGCTGTTGTAGCAGGCTTGCTCATGGTAGCCAAAACAGCTCCCCTGTTCCTAAAGATATTACCCCATTGTGAATAGCCACTGAATGCTGTATCGGACCAGGTATAATGATAAGATCTTTTAGTTTCTGCATTCATCTCATTGTTGAACCAGTTATCGAGACTTACAACTACCTGCGAAAACAGGGTGTTCTGCGAAAGAATTACCGACAGCAACACAGACATCATTAATCTTGAGATATTGGCTCTCATATGCAAATGGTTTAATCATTCAAAAATAGAAACATTTTTGCCTGTGAACCCATTATTATCAGGATTTGTTGTTATTTTACGTAGGGCTGATTTATTAACGAACATTATAAGTCATGAAGAATTATACTTTATTCATATTATTGGCCGGGATACTTTTGTATACAGCCTGCAGCCAGGACAAGGATTCTGAAAATTTCAAGATTCTCACAGGTCATATATGGACCAGCGACAGCCTTCTTGTTGAAGGCCATGATGCGAGTACACCCGGTGGTGTTCTGGCAAATTTTAAAGGCGATGTTAAATTCAATGATGACGGTACGGGAAGTTTTGGCAACTATACCGGGACATGGAGATTTGCTTTCAATGAAACGCAGCTAATCATCACAAGCCCTGATCTTCCAATCCCTCTTACAACAAGAATAGTTGAATTAAAGGATAATTCACTGAAAGTAACTACAAGTATCCCGGATCCGCAGAATCCATTGGCGTCACTTAATATCAGGATGACCTTCAAACCAAAGTAATGAGGTTTTTTCTTCTTATTACTCTTTTTCTATCCTTACACACAGGGGTGTATGGACAGGGTGTTGTTACAGGCCTGGTCACCGACAGCAATACCCTTGAGGCGCTTACCGGTGTATACATTGTGTATGGCCGGGACAAGGGTGTTATAACAGGCGATGATGGCCGGTTTTTGTTCAGCACCGGGCAGGGGCTGATCTCAGTAACATTCCGTTTCATAGGTTACAAGGAAATAACACAGCAGGTAAGTGTTGTAAATGGTGATACTGTGGTATTAGATGTATCCATGACAACTGAAATAAAGGAGATTGGTCAGATCGTTGTTAGTGCAAACAAGACCGGTCAGAAAATAGCTGAATTATCAGTTTCTATGGATCTGATAAAAAATGTGGATTTCGGCAGGACTCATATAACTGACTCAAAAGAGCTGATCAACAAGATACCGGGTATAGAAGTACTCGACGGACAAGCTTCAATAAGAGGAGGCACGGGTTTCAGCTATGGGGTGGGCAGCAGGGTTCTTGCACTCATTGATGGACTTCCTGTCCTGTCTCCGGATGCAGGAAGCATCAAATGGCAGTTCCTTCCCCTTGAGAACATCTCGCAGATTGAGATAATAAAAGGGGCATCATCGGTGCTATACGGTTCGTCAGCAATGAATGGTATAATTAACTTCAGAACGGCTCCGGCCGGAAAGGATCCTGAAACGACCTTCTTTGCAGAAACAGGTGTTTTCGACAGGCCTTCAAACAGGAACTGGGTATGGTGGAACAAGCCGAGGATCAGCTCCACCTTTTCATTCAGTCACCTTCAGAAAGCAGGGAATAATGATATCGGCATTGGAGTTAGCCTCTCGGATTACAATTCATACAGGAAATTTAATGATGAATCGCTTGCAAGATTAAGCCTGCGCTTAAAGCACTACAATCAGGATATCAAAGGCCTTTCCTACGGTATTAACCTGAATTCGGGATATACTGAAAAGACCGATTTTGTTCTGTGGGAGAATGCAACAACAGGAGCTCTCAAACAGGACACATCAAGCGTGTCAAATCTTCATGGCACGTTCCTGGCAATCGATCCTTTCATTTCTTACGACAGCAAAGGTCCGGTTGATCATGAACTGAAATTCAGGCTACAGTCAGCAATTAATAATTTTCCGGAGAGAGCCAATAACAACTCAGATGCTTCATCTGTATACGGAGAGTACCAGGCAAGTTACAGGCCTAAAGAGCAATTCGGTATTGTAGGTGGCCTGTCTGCAACACTCAACAGGATAGTTGCTAATTTTTATGGCAACCATAATGGCATAAATGCAGCAGGATTTGCACAGGTAGAAGGCACACCCTTAAAAAACCTGAAGCTTGTTGCCGGAATCAGGATTGAAAGTAACAGTCTCGACGGGATAACTGACAGGATTGTACCGATCTTCAGAACAGGGCTTAACTGGCAGGCTGCTGAATATACCTGGCTCAGAGGGTCTTTCGGACAAGGTTACAGGTACCCTTCTGTAGCTGAGAAGCATGCTGCCACAACGCTGGGAGCCGTGAGGATTTACCCTAACCCTGATATTCAACCTGAAACAGGATGGAGCAGTGAGATCGGCTTAAAGCAGGGACTCGCGGTAGCGGGATTCAGCGGTCAGGCTGATGTTTCAATTTTCTTCTCACAAAATGAGAATATGATTGAATATCTTTTCGGGTATTATCCTGATATCCGTACAGGACAATACAACTTCGGATTCCAGGCAACGAACGTTGAGCAGTCAAGGATCTACGGAGCTGAGACTGAGTTCATGCTGAGTAAAACTTATGGAACAATCAAAACTTCTATCTCTGGAGGATATACATATATCCAACCTGAAGAGTTTAATGCTTATACCGGGAAAAATACAGGTAATTATTTGAAATACAGGAGGAAACATTCATTAAAATTAGGCATCGATGCAGGATTCAATAGATTCCTGTGCGGTGTAAACCTCTTTTACAGGTCGAGAATACTAAGCATTGATAATGTATTTACTGATGAGCTGACAAGGGAAGATATACTTCCTGGCTTTTTTGATTACTGGAATGTAAATAACACAGGCTATTTCCTTCTTGACGGCAATCTGGGTTATGATATTTCACAGAGATTCAATTTATCATTAGCCGTAAAGAATATTACAAACACAGAATATATGGGCAGGCCAGGCGATATTCAGCCACAAAGGCATTTCAGCCTCCGGCTTACAGGTAAATTATAAATCAGAGGATTAATTTACGCGTTATGAAAAATAAAATTTTTATAAGTGTAATTTTCATTTCGGCCATTCTTGCCGGGGCATGTACAGATTCAGGGAAAAATGTGAATATTCAGAAACCAAACATCCTTATTGCATTGGCCAATGGAATTTCATATCCACACATGAGTGCCTATGGTACAAAGTGGGTCCAAACCCCCGGGTTCGACAGGGTAGCAGAAGAAGGAATCCTTTTCAGAAATGCGTATACCTCCAATTCAATATCTTCTCCTTCACGAGCCTCATTTCTTACAGGAAGAAACAGCTGGCAGCTTGAAGATGCTGCAAACAATGAACCATATTTCCCGGTAAATTATACGGGGTTCATTGAAGCTCTTGATAATAACGGTTATTATACAGGCTATACTGCTAGGGGATGGTATCCCGGCATTGCCCTCGACAGTTCAGGTGCTGAACGGCATCTCACGGGAAAACCTTTCAACTCAAGGACAACAGTGCCTCCATCAACAGGCATCTCTGACATTGACTACACTGGCAATTTCATTGATTTTCTCGATTCGCGTGAAAAAGACAAGCCATTCTGCTTCTGGTACGGTGCAGACGAGCCAGGTCGCAGATATGAATTTGGCTCAGGGGTAAAACAAGGAAAAAGATCAGTTTCTGATATTGACAGGGTGCCAGGTTTCTGGCCCGATAATGAAGTGGTTCGCACCGACATGCTCGATTATGCATTTGAGATCCAGTATTTCGACAGTCATCTTGCAAAGATGCTTCAGATACTGGAAGAAAGAGGCGAGCTTGAAAACACAATCGTAATAGTGACTGCCGACAATGGTATGCCTTTCCCAAGAGCAAAGGGACAGGCTTATGAATATTCAAATCATATTCCGCTGAGTATAATGTGGGGCCGTGGCATCAGGAACAAAGGCAGGGAAGTGCTTGATTTTATAAGTTTAACAGACATTGTTCCCACCATACTTGAAGCAACAGGCATTGACGTCAGTAAGACAGGGATGCAGAAGTTTCAGGGAAGGAGCTTTATGAACATCTTTTCATCTGCTAAAAAAGGGTGGATAGACGATACAAGGAAATTCGTTCTTACCGGAAGGGAGAGAAATAACCCTGGAAGGCCCGGAGACGCAGGATACCCGGTAAGAGGGATAATCATGGATGGATTTCTTTTTATAACAAACTACTTTCCGCAAAGATGGCCCTCAGGCAATCCTGAAACAGGCTACCCGGATGTTGAAAGCAGCCCGACAAAGAGCTCTATACTTGACCTGCAACGCAGCGGCTCAAACCACGACTACTGGAGAATGAGCTTTGACCGACGTCCTGAAGAGGAGCTATACCTGCTGTCGGAAGATCCGGAATGTATTAAAAACCTGGCGAACGACCCTGGTTATAATCCTGTAAAGAGAAGACTCAATGAGGAATTGTACCTTGAACTTTTACAACAGGATGATCCAAGGGTATACGATAAAGGTGATGTATTTGATAAATACCCGTATGGAAGGGAGAACCTGAGGGACTTTTTTGGAAAGCTCAGGCGGGGCGAACTGACTGCAAAGGATGCAGAGTGGCTTGATCCGTCGGATTTTGAAAGTTACTGATTTTTACCAGCTGTTTCGACCTGATTTTAAAGAACTTCATAAGTTCCTTATTTTCAAGAGGGATATTTTAGACTTGCGATAATAAATTATTTTTTTACATTTGACAGATTTAACTTAAACAAGGCAGTGATCTGCATACTAACTTAATACTCGACCTATGAGAAAAATTATTGTTTTTTCTTCAGCGATGCTAATAAGCGGAAGTCTTTTCGCAGGAGGACTGGTTACAAACACCAACCAGAGTGCGATGTTTACAAGGCTTCAGAACAGAAACGCATCCACTTCAATCGATGCTGTTTATTATAATCCGGCTGGTTTGACAAAATTGGGAAACGGCTTATTTCTTTCAGTTAACAACCAGACTATCAGCCAGACAAAGACTGTTATAAATAACTACAACTACCTTGCCAACAAGCCAAGAGACTTTGTCGGTAAAGTAAGCGCACCTGTTTTCCCTGGCGTCTATGCAGCGTTCAATATGGGCAAATTATCTTTTTCGGCAGGTTTTAATCCTGTTGGTGGCGGAGGTGGTGCAAAATATGATGAAGGCCTTCCATCATTCGAAATGAATATATCTGATCTTGTTCCGGGACTCCAGTCACAGCTTCAGCCACTGGCAGGATTTATACCAGGTGTAAACGGTATCTCAGGATATAATGCTGATATATTCTTCGAAGGTACATCTGTGTATTTCGGCTACCAGGCAAACGTTGCCTATGAACTTAATGACATGATCTCCGTCGCTCTCGGTGCAAGGCTCGTTACAGCTAAAAATACATATTCCGGCTATATAAGGGACGTGACAATCACAGGCCTTGCAGCTATGGGTGGAACAGTTGCACCAGGTCAGTACCTGAGGAATATTGCTGCAGTTGTTCCTGAACCATTTAAAACACAGCTTAACACTAATGCGGCAGGACTTGATATGCGCACCCAGGTTGAAGCTGATGTTGAAGAAACCGGTTCGGGTATAACACCTATTATCAGCGTAAATATCTCTCCGCTGGAGATGTTAAATGTTGCAGTTAAATATGAATTTGCAACCAAGCTCGAAATGACAACAACAGTAAATGATAATAAAAGCGCTGGCGGAATGTTTGTCAACGACAGTAAATTCAGGGCCGATATGCCTGCAATGCTTGCAGTCGGAGCTGAACTGAGGCCTATCGACAAATTCATGGTCACAGCAAGCTTCAATACATATTTCGACAAGAATCTTGACACCAAAGCCATCAATTCCACTACGATCGATAAGAATTTCATGGAATATGGTCTTGGTGCAGAATACGGACTTTCTGACAAGCTGAAGGTGAGTGCAGGATGGGTTGCTACATCGACAAGCGTGAATACCAACTACCAGAGCGACCAGACATACAGCACAAACACCAATTCGTTCGGTGCAGGTTTTGGCTACAGGCTCAATAGCCTAGTTGAACTCAACATCGGAGGCCAGTACACAATGTATGCTGACGGGACAAAAGACTTCACGCATCTGCTTGGCGGTAATGCAGCCTTCCCAATACCTGTATCAGAAACTTACCAGAAAAAGACCTGGCTCATTGGTATAGGAGCTAACTTTTTCTTTGGAAAAGAATAAGGAATAAATTCAATTGATAAAAACAGAGGCTCTCAAGATAGCCTCTGTTTTTTTATGCCTATGCCCCTAATTTTATTATACGACCAAAATATTTCAATATTTGATTCCCCTGAAATTAAGGTTCTGAAGATAAAGTTCGCGTGAAGGAATGTCAGACGATTCCAGTTTCCTGTACCATTCAGCAGCATTAGCAGTATAGCCTTTTGAAGAAAGCAAAGTTATCAGATCGGCATAAAGCGATCCAAGGATACCCTTCTCTCCTTCCCCTGCCTGGCTGATCAGCTTCTGGTACATCCCTATTGCACTGTCGGTCTGTCCCCTGTTAACATAAGACATGGCATTGTCGATTCCCCTGCTGAACGGATCGTTAAGCAGGATTCCATATAC
Organism: Bacteroidales bacterium; assembly: GCA_035297425.1. Lineage (GTDB taxonomy): Bacteria > Bacteroidota > Bacteroidia > Bacteroidales > VadinHA17 > LD21. The sequence continues at coordinate 49,437 of DATGYZ010000031.1, forward strand.
TGAAAAGCAGTTATCCTGGCATTGCTCAATAAGATCGATATAACCTGTACCTGCAGGAAGCTTTGGGAATTCAAGTGTGAAGTCAAGTATCTCCCCAACTGTTTTGAATTTATATACATCAGGGCACCTTGGTATCCCAACAGCTTTCTCCAGTTTAAGCGCATTCCCGGTAGGAAGGATCACAGAAATGTTCCTGTCTGCACAGAATGTACCGCCGTTCCTGCGATTTTCTATGGAAACATAAATTATCGTCTTTTTGGGCGTTATTTCAACCCTCGTCACCTCGAGAGTCTGGTGACTCTTTAGTCCTGTTGCGGGAAGATTATAAATCTGTGAATATGCCTGTAATACTCCTGCAATGAAAAATGCCAGGGAACTGAGAATTGTTTTTGTTATCATTGTATTAATATATGGTTGCAATTTAAGAATTTAATAAGGATATAAAACCACATTGACCAATGAATGCTAAATGGCTCGAATGGGCCTCTGAAATCCAGTCTATTGCCCAAGCCGGCCTTACCTTTTCGGAAAGCCACTACGACCTTGACAGGTATAAGAAACTCAGGGATCTTGCAGTTCGTATAGTGAACGAATATACCGATGTGCCTCATGAAAAACTCATAAACCTGTTCGCAAACGAAACCGGTTACCAGACACCAAAAGTCGACATCAGGTCTGCTGTGTTCTGGGATAATTCCATTCTGATGGCACGTGAGAAGATCGATGGCAGGTGGTCATTGCCGGGAGGTTGGGCTGATGTAAACTCGACAGTAAGTGAATCTGCTGTAAGGGAGTGTTTTGAAGAAGCAGGTGCTGTTGTGAAGCCTAAAAGGATCATTGCGATCCATACTGCAAACAGGCAGCACGACATTGTTTATCCATATACAATCTATAAGATCTTTGTGCAATGTGAACTTATTGAATGGAAGTTCGAGGATAACATGGAGACGTATGGTGCAGAGTTTTTCAGTATTGACAACCTGCCTGAGCTTTCAGTTGAACGAAATAACAGGAAGCAGGTAGAGATGTGCTTTGCTGCAAAGGATGTTGATACTCTTGAAACTTATTTTGATTAATTGATAATTATCAATTAATAATCTGATATTTCTCAATTTTCAAAAATGAGGAATTTATCTCTTTTCTCCTCAACTGATCCGATCATTGTGGCCTCCATAAGACCATAATTGTGGAGATCTGTTAGAATATCAGACACCTTGGGTTCTGGTACGCACATCAGCAAGCCACCGGATGTCTGGGCATCAAAAGCGATCATTTTAAGATTATAATCAAGATCTGCAGCTGCTGCAATGTACTTCTCGGCATAATCAAGATTCCTGAATGAAGCACCAGGGATGCAACCATCATCGGTAAGGCCGTAAACACCTTCCTGTAAAGGAACATTTTTCATTTTGAGCCTGATTGTTACCCCTGAAGCTCTGGCCATTTTAAGAGCATGACCTCCAAGGCCGAAACCGGTAATATCTGTTCCTCCCCTGATTTCATATTTCTTCATGACCTCTGCTCCTGATTTATTAAGGAGCTTCATTAATCCTCTCGATCTTTCAAACTGTAGATCAGTTGCCATCCCAAGCCTGTAACCGGCAGAAATAATCCCACTGCCAATTGGTTTTGTCAGGATAAGGCTGTCTCCGGGTTTAGCCCCGGCATTGGTAATTATCTTTTCCGGATGAACAAAGCCTACTACTGCAAGGCCGTATTTGGGTGTCGGGTCGTCTATTGTATGCCCCCCGATAATTCTTACACCTGCTTCGCTGGCTTTGTCAAAACCTCCCTTCAGAATATCTGCATAGGCTTCCATTGGCAGCTTTGCAGAAGGAAACATCATAATATTAAGTGCAAGTACCGGATCACCGCCCATTGCGTAAACATCGCTTATTGAGTTTGCAGCTGCTATCTGGCCAAACTCATATGGATCGCTGCACACAGGAGGAAAGAAATCTGTAGTTAGTACCAGCGCGAGATTGTCGTTTATCCTGTAAACACCGGCATCATCGTGTGTATCAATATCCACGAGTATGTTTTTATCAGCCGGCATAGGAAGAAATTTAAGAATCTCTTCAAGCTGCCCGGGAGGGATCTTGCTTGAACATCCTCCATGCTCGACAAAATTAAGAAGATCTGTCTTCATTTCAGGGTTTTATAACCTTGCCGGCTTCGGCCATCATGCCGGCTATTGAAAACATGTTGCTGAGAGTTCCTGCAGTGATCTTATCTGTAATACCATAATGATTCACACATGTGGCGCAGAGGACTATCTCCACCCCCATTTTCTCAAGCTGTACGAGGTGCTCAGCGTTAGGTGAACCTTCAATAGCAAGTGTCACTCCTTTATTGTAAAAGATCATCTTCGCCGGCAACTTGTCCAGATCTTTAACTGCTTTTATAAAGTTGGTCATCAGCAGACTTCCAAGGTCAGCATCTCCTTCGCCCAGGAGATCGGATGAAAGTACAATAACGAAATCACCTTTATCAAAGTGGGCAATCTCAGGGCTACAATAATCATCAGGCTGGAGCAGCGGAACAGACGTTGCTCCTCTGTTGACCGTAAGTGTCCAGGTGCCGGAATTTTCTTCAGAGGTTACTTCTGCTTTATTATCACGTAAGTACCTGATAAGGTTGTTATATGAAACAAGACTGTCTGTCAATATCTGAAATGACTCACCGGCCGGAATCTCCTTCAATGCTTTTCTGGCTGCGATTATTGGTGCGGGGCATGCCTGCCCCTTTGTATCTACTCTTTTCATCTCACGAATTTTCAGCCGCAAATTTAATAAAAAGCATGTGATAAAGATTTTAAAATCATTGCATTTAAAGACAGGTAAATGCAAGCATATCCAAAGCCGGGAAACTCATCTTTGAATACAAACATTCATATTGAAATTATTGTTCCTATTGTACATAAATACAATTAAGATGAAGTTATACTGGTGGCAGACAGGGATCATTTACCAGGTATATCCGCGTTCATTCCAGGACAGTAATCACGATGGCATAGGAGATCTCAAAGGCATAATCCGAAGGCTCGACTACCTGAAGTGGCTGGGAATAAAAGCACTCTGGCTCTCACCTGTATATCCTTCACCCATGGCGGATTTTGGCTATGACATTTCTGATTATAATAATATCGATCCTGTTTTCGGCAACCTGGTTGATTTCTCTGAGCTTGTGAGTGAAGCCCATAACAGGAACCTGAGGATAATAATGGACCTTGTCCCTAATCATACATCAGATCAGCACCCCTGGTTCCTGGAATCGCGATCTTCAAGAGACAACCCAAAAAGAGACTGGTACCTCTGGTATGATCCCCTTCCTGATGGAGGCCCTCCAAACAACTGGCTCAGTGTTTTCGGGGGTAAAGCCTGGGAATGGGATGAAAAAACCGGACAATACTATTATCATGCATTTCTTAAAGAACAGCCCGACCTCAACTGGAGAAACAGAGAAGTCAGGCAGGCCATGTACGATGTTATCAGATTCTGGCTCGACAAAGGTATCGATGGATTCAGGATTGATGTGATCTGGCATCTGATAAAAGACAAGAACCTGCGTGACAATCCCAAAAACCCAGCTTACGAGGAACATATGGCTACTTACGATTCACTTCTGCCTGTTTATTCAACAGATCAGCCTGAAGTTCATGAGATAATCGAAGAGATGAGGGCAATCCATGATAAGTATGATGAGCGAATTATGATCGGTGAAATATACCTTCCCATACATAAGCTTGTAACCTATTATGGACCAGATGGAAAAGGTGTCCATCTGCCATTTAATTTCATGCTTATATCACTCCCTTGGGATGCTCAGAAAATTGCAGTGGCAATAGATGAATACGAGAGCTCACTGCCAGAGAACGCCTGGCCAAACTGGGTCATTGGAAATCACGATCAGCCAAGAATAACAAGCAGGGTCGGATTAAACCAGGCAAAGATTGCGGCGATGCTGCTTTTAACCCTGAGAGGTACACCAACAATGTATTATGGTGATGAGATTGGCATGAGGGATGTTCCTGTTCCTTCTGAAGAGATACGGGATCCCCAGGGGCTTAATATGCCTGATAAAAACCTGAGCCGCGATCCTTCACGGACACCCATGCAATGGGATAATAGCATGAATTCAGGATTTACTGACGGTAAACCATGGCTCAGGATCGATCCCCGGTATAAAAGAATAAATGTGGAAAGTGAAAAGAATGATCAGTATTCAATGCTGACGTTCAACCGGCAACTCATTGAGCTCCGGCAGAATGAACCTTCGTTAACGGCTGGCGATTATATTCCTCTTTACTCTGACAAACAGATGCTGGCATATTTCAGGAAAATCAGTGATCATCCCTCTTTTCTTATTGCACTTAATCTCAGTCACAGACCGTGCTATTATAAATCTGCCAGACAACCAATCAAAGGGGTAGTTGTTCTTTCGACTTCACCTGAATTTGAAGGTATTGAAATCAATGAAGAGGTGAATCTCGGAGGTGATGAAGGTGTAATAATAAGACTGGAAGAATGAAAAGATTCGGAACAAGGATAATTGACAATAAATGCATGTTTTCAGTCTGGGCACCTGAAAAGCAGAATATGATATTGCATATAGTCAGTCCTGTTGATGCCGTGTTTGAGATGAAAAAAGATGAGGATGGCTATTTCAGCGTTTTAGTAGAAGCTTCAGAGGGAAACAGGTATTTTTATAAACCGGGCCGGAATTCACCAGACACTCCTGATCCAGCTTCGGATTACCAGCCTGAAGGAGTGCATGGTCCGTCGCAGGTTATTGATCACGGAAGATTCAAATGGTCTGATCATGACTGGAAAGGCTCAGACCTCAGGGATGTCGTATTTTATGAAATACATACCGGTACTTTCACACAAGAAGGAACTTTTGAAGCCATCATCTCCCGTCTCGATGAAATTGCCTCAACCGGCATAAATGCCATTGAGCTCATGCCCGTGTGCCAGTTTCCGGGAACAAGGAACTGGGGATATGACGGTGTTTTTCATTATTCGGTTCAGAACAGCTATGGAGGCCCTGATGGATTAAAAATGCTTGTAAACGAGTGTCACAGGAGGAATATTGCTGTATTCCTCGATGTTGTGTACAATCATACCGGTCCGGAAGGGAATTACTTCAGCATGTTCGGACCATACTTCAGCAGGAAGCACAACATTCCATGGGGCGATGCAATAAACTTCGATGGTGAATGGAGCGATGGCGTAAGGGAATATTTTTCAATGAATCCTGCACACTGGATGTTGAATTATCATATTGATGGCCTGCGTGTTGATGCCATTCATGAGATATACGATTTTGGTGCTGTTCATTTCTGGGAACTGGCAATGGAAGAAACGAAAAAGGCTGAAGCCGCGTCAGGAAGAAAATTCCATATGATAGCTGAAGCTGATTACAATAGTCCGAAGGTAATACGTCCTGTTGAAACAGGAGGCTATGCCTTCGATGCAATGTGGCTTGATGATTTTCACCATGCGTTGTATGTATTTATTCATCCGGAGGGGAAGAGCCGTTATGAGGATTTTAACAGAATTGAGCAGTTAGCCAAGGCATACAAGGAAGGATTTGTACACTCAGGTGAGATTGTAAGGTTCCGGAAGAAAAAGCATGGCAGCAGCTCATCCGGTATTCCCGGCTATAAATTCATTGTCTTCAACCAGAATCATGACCAGGTAGGCAACAGGGTAGACGGGGAACGACTATCAGTGCTTGTAGGGTTTGAACAGTTGAAGCTTGCCACAGCTGCAATAATGCTTTCGCCATATATTCCTTTGCTTTTCATGGGTGAAGAATATGGTGAAGAAAGTCCTTTCCTGTACTTCGTCAGTCATGGTGATGCAGAGCTTGTAAAAGCTGTAAGGGAAGGAAGAAAAAAAGAGTTTGAAGGTTATAAATGGGCGATGGAACCTGCAGATCCGCAGGATGAGAGTACATTTTCAAGATCTAAAATCAATTGGAACGACAGGACCTCCGGCAAAAAAAGGTTGCTACTGGACTGGAATAAGGAGCTTATAGCATTACGAAAGACAAGATCCGCACTCAAAAACAGCTCCAAAGATTCAATCCAGGTTTATATAACAGCAGACAGAGGACTGACCCTGCTCAGGACAAATGAATACGGGAGAGAGCACCTCCTTGCATTTTTCAATTTTTCAGAAAATGAAATTCTTTTTCAAGTGCCCTATATTTCAGGAAGATGGATAAAGCTGATTGATTCGAAGGATGCCAAGTGGAATGAAAAGATGGACGGAAGCCTTTTTGCTCCCGTTGCACCTCTGACAATTGATTCAGGGGAAACAATCAATGCCTCAGGCTGGAGCATCAGCCTGTATGCCGGCATGGATAACAGATAAATTATTAATTAAAAGAACAATTTTATGTATACGGAAGAACAGATCATTGAGGCTCATTCATTCTATAAGGAAGCTCTCGAACTGCTTAACAACAGTGGAGCAAATTACATGCTCGGCGGGGCATTTGCCTTTTTTCATTATACGGGCATCTTCAGGGATACAAAAGACCTTGATGTTTTTTGCAAGTCAACGGAATACCCGAAAATACTTAAGTTTTTCTCAGAACTGGGCTTTAAAACAGAGCTTACAGATGTACGATGGCTTGCCAAAGTATTCAAGAATGACTATTATATTGATATAATATTTGATACAGTAAACAATATCTGCACTGTGAATGATTCATGGTACGAGCATGCAGTACAAGCCGAATTCCAGGGCATAAAAGTTCGGCTGATCGCTCCTGAAGAGCTTATTTGGGCCAAGACATATGTGCAGAACCGGGAAAGATTTGATGGTGCCGATGTTAATCACCTGATATTAAAGACCGGCAAGGACCTGGACTGGAAAAGGCTGCTTTCCCACCTTGAACAACACTGGCATCTTTTGCTGGCTGAGATAATCAATTTCCAGTTTGTATATCCTACCGATTTCAGGGAGATAGTGCCCAAATGGCTATTTGACGAATTGATTGCAAGAGCCGTTGAGCAATACGACCTTCCTTCTTCGGTTGAAAGAGTGTGCCGGGGTCCAATCATAGATCAGACACAATACAGTATGGACATAAAAGAGTGGAACTACAGGGTTACAACTATGCGTACAGTCTAACTTTCGAAATAAAGAATAAGTATGGCAGATAAATCTGAGAAAACGAGAATTGCCGCTGTGGCCGACATACATGTGAAAGCAACTGACAAAGGTGTATGGACAGATTATTTCAGGGAAATATCAAAACGAGCTGATATATTCCTCATTGGCGGCGATCTTACCTATACCGGCGATGAAGCTGAAGCAGAAGTACTCTCGGAAGAGCTGAAACAATGTAATATCCCGGTAGTTGTTGTTCTTGGCAATCATGATCATGAAAAGGGCAGGAATAAACTTATAAGGCAAATAGTGCAGAATGAACATGTTCATGTTCTTGAAGGGGAGATTGTAGTTGTTGATAATATCGGCATTGCAGGTGTAAAGGGGTTTGGAGGAGGTTTTGATAATCATATGCTCAGCCTTTTTGGTGAAGAAGCAATGAAATCATTTGTGAAAGAAGCTGTAAATGAAGCGTTGAACCTTGACAGGGCCCTGAAGCGGCTTGACCAGGAACATGAGAATGCAAAAAAGGTTGTATTGATGCACTACTCCCCTATCAAGAGCACTGTTGTCGGTGAACCCGAACAGGTTTATGCTTTCCTTGGTTGCTCAAGACTCGAGGAGCCTCTGAACCATTATAATGATATTGTTGCTGTTTTCCACGGGCATGCCCACAAGGGTTATCATGAAGGTGTAACCCACAATGGCGTGAAAGTTTATAATGTTGCATGGCCGATACTTCAGAAAGCAGGTTTTGAGGTACCTGTTTTCATACTCGAGGTATGATCAAAAGTCTATGGCTTTTCCTTCCTGTTATCAAGCTTTTTAAGAATGTTCCTGGCTTTGGATGCAACTCCTGCGGAGTCAAGATCCTTAAGAGCCCTTACTGATAATGCAAGCTCGGTTGCAAGTTCAGGGTAAATAAGAGTTAGCCTGTACAATATATCCATTGAGTATGCCTTTATGGCAATGGCTGATGATGCTGAATTAAGAAGCCTGAAGGCAACATCTGCCAGCAGTCCCTGGTGTTTTGAACCAAGGGTTGAAGGATCTGTAAGTGAAAGAATCCTCAGGAATGATCTTAGTGCACTTTCGTTATCAACCTGCGGGAGTGATTCAATGATCCCGGGCAGGAAAGGCTGAAATATTTCCGGCGTTTTATCATATGCTTTTGTAAGTATCCAGGATGAATGAAAAGCAAGTTTAGTGTCCTCTGAATACGAATAATCCAAAAGCTTTTTCAGGAGTGCACTGTTGTCTGAAACCGCCGAGGCCATCCAGTCCGCTTCCTTTGAGCCCATAACATTATTGATCATCCTTCTGACCTCTTCATCATCGATATGGTCATTTCCCGGCACCGGGTCAGATTTGCAGGGCACTCCGGCACTTTCTGATCTGGCATATTCGCCTGCAACAAAAACATCGGCTTCAGAGAAATCTATTGCGGAAAGATCTTTGATGTCAACCCATTTATATGCTATATGTTCGGACATAAAGGGAACATCATCGAGGGTGTCACATACGAAAGGGATAAGCCTTACCTGTTTCTTTCCGTAGTCATACTCTACACAGTTTAGCCTCCGGCATATCACAATATCCATGGAAAGCTCTTCCCTGATCTCCCTGATAATACAATCCTCTTCTGATTCTCCGGACATAATTTTACCACCGGGGAATTCCCATTTAAATGGATGATCAGTATTTTCTCCCCGCTGAACTATAAGTATTTCCTCATCCTCATTACGAATGATGGCACAAGTTACATCGATCATAAAGCTTCAGCATTGAGCTCCTCGTAAAGAGGAATGACATTCATGAACTCATAACCCGGTTCATCTTTTCGCAACTTACAGGCATAATGAACAAGGCCGTTTGTTACAACAATATACGGTACCTGCAATCCAAGGTTGTAGGAGACGATCTGATCGAAAACCTTATCATCTATCCTGACATCAGGTTCTTTACATTCTACTATCATCACAGGTTTACCTGTGCGGTTATAGACGAGTATGTCGAGCCTTCGCCTGAGCTTGTTCAGAAAGATCATAACTTCAACACCAATAAGTCCTGGAGGGTATTTACCTTCAGAAATGAGGTACCTTAAAAAATTTTGTCTTACCCACTCTTCCGGTGTCAGCTTTACGTATTTCCTTCTGATAGTGTCCAGTATCATTTCAGAACCTTCACTACCTGATAATTTAAAGGTATACTCCGGCAGGTTAAGCTGTTTCAACTTTGTTTTTGTATTTTTACCGGAAAGCATTTTGAAGAAGGCAGGTTAAAAGTGTTTTTCAAATATAATGAGATATAACAAAATACACCAATGAAAACCAAGGAGGATATTGTAAACAACTGGCTTCCGCGTTATACAGGCAAACCGCTTGAAACTTTCGGGGAATATTTTCTTCTCACGAACTATCTCTATTATGTAGAGCTTTTTGCACAATGGAACGATGTTCCTGTTGAAGGCAGGGACAAGAATATGCCCAGTGCGACTGCCGGCGGAATTACAATTATCAATTTTGGAATGGGAAGTCCAAATGCAGCCACAATAATGGATCTTCTGAGCGCTGTAAACCCGAAAGCAGTTCTGTTTCTTGGCAAATGCGGCGGATTGAAAAAGAAGAATACACTTGGTGACCTTATTCTCCCGATTGCCGCAATAAGGAGTGACGGAACATCCGATGATTACCTTCCCATTGAAGTGCCCGCATTGCCTGCATTCAAGCTCCAGAGTGCTATTTCTGCAACAATCACAAGGTTTAAAAGAGAATACTGGACAGGTACGGTTTTTACAACAAACAGAAGGGTATGGGAGTACGACGACCGCTTCAAGAAATACCTCATTAAAACACGTGCCATGGCAATAGATATGGAAACAGCGACAATCTTCACCGTTGGTTTTGTAAATGAGATTCCGACAGGAGCATTGCTTCTTGTCTCAGATCAGCCTATGATTTCAACAGGAATAAAAACAGAAGCAAGCGACCTGAAAGTGACGCAGGATTATGTAAAGATGCATCTTGAAATAGGAGTTGAATCCTTAAGGGAGATCAAGAAGAATGGTATCTCAGTAAAACATCTCAGATTCTGACTATGCCAGCAACATTCGAGGAGATAATGTCGGGATTGAAGAACAGGAATTACAAACCTGTTTATTTTCTTGCAGGGGACGAGCCCTATTACATTGACCTGATTACAGATTACATTGCTGAAAACCTTCTGACAGAATCTGAAAAAGCATTCAACCAGATCATCCTTTACGGACCTGAGACTTCTGTTCCGGCGATTATTGATACATCCCGCAGATTCCCAATGATGGCCAGCCACCAGGTTATAATTGTAAAGGAGGCCCAATCTTTGAAGAAGATAGACGATCTGGCAGTTTACCTCGAAAAACCGCTGAATTCGACTGTTCTTGTTATAAACTTCAAATATAAAACTCCGGATAAAAGAACCAGGCTTGTAAAACTGCTTGAAACAGCCGGAGTCTATTTTGAATCACCTAAAATCCGTGACTATCTCATACCGGCATGGATCGAAAAATATCTGATGAACAAGGGAATCAGAATTGATCCTTCAGCAAGTGCATTGCTTACAGAATACCTGGGAACGGATCTTCACAAGATTGCAAATGAGCTGGAAAAGCTGTTCATCACCTTGCCACAGGGCAAGCCGGAAATAACATCTGCTTTGATTGAAAAGAATATTGGGATCAGCAAGGATTATAACAATTTCGAGCTTCAGAAAGCTGTTGCAGAAAGAAATATTCTTAAGGCAAATATGATTGTGAAGTATTTTGCTGATAATCCAGGCGACAACCCGATCACACTTTCGATTGCATCATTGTTCAGCTTCTTCAGCAAGCTGCTCGCTTTTCATTCACTTACTGATAAGTCGAAATCCAATGTGGCTGCAGTACTTAAGATAAACCCTTTCTTTGTAAAAGATTATGAAGTTGCGGCCGCAAAGTACAACATTCAGAAAACAGTAAGGGTAATAAGCCTCCTCAGAACTTATGATATGAGATCAAAAGGTTTTGAGGATCCCGGGACCAGCCATGGCGAGTTGCTTAAAGAGCTTGTATATAAAATATTGCATTTATGAGATTCAATTCATCTCAGGGGAATCGGGAAAATCTGCCCATCTGCGATACTTATTCTTCAGACTGCGGAGAATTCTTTTCCAGGTATCTTCACCCCTGTTGTTCATAATTATGTCGGAACTGACCTTGGCTATGACCCATGAATTTTCCTTCAGCTCTCTTTCCAGCTGGCCTGAAGACCATCCGGAATATCCAAGAAAAAACCTGATTTGTGATTTTTTAACCTGGCCTGTCCTGATAAGACCACGTATGCTGTCGATGTCTCCACCCCAGAACACATTTTCCTCGATCTGGACACTTTTAGGAACGATAAAACCAAGACTGTGGATAAAGTGGATAGTATCAGGAGCCACAGGTCCTCCCATATTCAGGTCTTCATCCCAGCCATCAAAACCCATAATGGCTGAACTTATTTTAAGATCGATCTTTTTATTTAGAATGAATCCAACCGAACCTTCAGCTGAATGATCTGTCAGATATACTATACTCCTGTTAAAAAAAGTATCTGGAAGAAAAGGCTCTGATATAAGTATTTTTCCTTTTTCAGGTATCTTGTCCTCAGGTAATATGGCAAACAGGTCCACTTCTTCTTGCATACTATCGATTATTAAGTGTAGGAATATTATAATACAAAAATAATTAAGTAAAAACTCACCATCAATTAAATATTGTCATAATTTTGCCGCAATTGTAAAATAAATCATGCAAAAGAATACGTTAAGAATTATCGGCAACAAAGCCATTTTGAATGTCCGCGAGAGGATGTGCGAAACAGCAGACGAAATGCTTCCGAGCAGGCAGTTCAGGATTGTTCTTGATCACTGCATCGAAAACCTGATTTCGAGGAATTCCCCGCTGCTTCAGATCTTTAATAACAGTAAAGTTACCAGTGATGCTGTTGATGATCTTGTAAAAACTCTTTTGCATCTTGGAAAATATGAAAAGGCTGTGGTTCCTCATATTTTTGAAGGATCCAAACAATTCCTTGCAGATCCTGATCTGCTGGCTGACTTCGTAGAACACCTTTACGACTACTGGAGGCACTTCGACAGGTTTATTGTCAATGATTCGGAAGGCGATCGTCTCGATAAGAGACCATATCGTACCTTCAATGAGACGATAGAAAGACTTACACACCTTGTCAGAGCAGTCTATCGCCATATCCAGGAAAATCTCAGTGGCAGTCATCCGAATGTTTACAGGCAGGTTCCGTCGGGTGCAGAAATATCTGTTATATCCCTGCCAAAGAACATTGAATATCCCGACAACAAGTACAAAAAGCTGAACAATATTCCTGTAATCAGGCAGATGCTCATATATCCTCCTCTGGTAATCCAGCAACCAATGAATAAAAGAACGGGGCATTTTAAAAAGATACAACAAAATCCAGTCGATCTTGTTGACCCGAACCCTGAAGAATGGTTGTGCTATCCTGCCATGGTGGGTAAGCTCCTCATCTTCGTTTATTTCCAGCAGGAATTTTTTGAGCTTGGCTTTGCTCTTTGCAACCTGTTCAAGCTTGCTGAAGATGATGAGTTGAGAAAACCTGATGCAATTTACCTTTATGGTGTTCCGGGGAATTCGGTAGATGGACTTGCACAATATGCCACGGTATTCACTGATGATGAAAAGAATGGAATTTTTGTAGGAGCTGTTCCAAACAGACCTGAATTCGGCTATTTCGGGTATCTGAAAAAAATGATGCTGACCCTTCATAATTCAATAATTATGAAAGGCGGAAGAATGCCGTTCCATGGAGCCATGGTGAAGATACTTCTGCAAGGCAACAAGGAGGCAACAATACTCATGATGGGTGATACTGGCGCCGGCAAATCGGAAACCCTTGAAGCATTCAGGGTACTTGGAGAAAAACATATAAGGCAGCTTACAATAATTGCCGACGACATGGGTTCAATTGAATTCGATGAAGAAGGCTATCCTGTGGGTTACGGAACTGAAATAGGCGCTTTCCTGAGGCTCGATGACCTTCAGCCCGGATATGCATATGGCCATCTCGACAGGTCAATAATCATGAACCCTTCACAGGTTAACGCAAGGATAGTTATTCCTGTGACAAAATACGAGACTCTTATACAGGGCCACAGGATAGATTATATCCTTTATGCAAATAACTACGAAGAGATAGACAGCGAGCATCCGGTTATCGAAAGGTTTACCTCCCCTGAATGGGCTCTTGACGTTTTCAGTGAAGGAGCTGTCATGAGCAAGGGTACAACTACCACAAGCGGGCTTGTGCATTCATACTTTGCGAATATATTTGGTCCAACTGAATACAAGGAAGTTCATGATGAAATAGCAAAAAGGTATTTCAATGCATTTTTCAGCAAAAACATCTTTGTCGGACAAATGAGGACCAGGCTTGGCATTTCTGGTTATGAGTCAAGCGGTCCGCGTGAAGCAGCCATGGAACTTCTGAAGATAATCGGCGTCGAGTCTTAAGGACTAAAATAACCCTGCTATCCTTGATCCTGTAAGGCTTATATACTTTTCAGGCTTTGCTTCTCTCATCATCTCATAAATAATGTCGAAGATATCTTCGGCATTGGGTTTTGAGAAATAATCACCATCGGTTGTATATGCAGGACGATGATCCCTTGCAGTAAGAGTCTGGGGCTTGCTGTCGAGATACTGCCATGCGCCATGTTTCTCGAGAACCTGCTGCATCATATAAGCTGTAGTTCCTCCCGGGACATCCTCATCAAGGAACAATACCCTGCCTGTCTTCTGTATTGACTTAAGTATTGAATGCTGCAAGTCGAACGGTACAAGGGTCTGCACATCAACAAGCTCAGCTGAAATATCATGATCGGCAAGCTGTCTTACAGCTTCGATTGCAACTTTTACAGTTGATCCGTAAGTTACTATCGTAATATCTGTGCCTTCATGCAGTACTTCGGGTAATCCAAGTGGCAGCCTGTACTCTCCAATATTGTCAGGAAGCTTCTCCTTAAGCCTGTACCCGTTAAGTGGTTCAATAACCACTGCCGGGTCATTTCCTTCAAGAAGAGTATTGTAAAATCCGGCTGCACGTGTCATATCGCGGGGTGTACAAACATAGATCCCCCTTACAGAGTTTATGAGGGTACTCATGGGTGACCCAGAATGCCAGATTCCTTCAAGACGGTGACCGCGAGTACTTATAATGAGCGGAGCCATCATTCTTCCTGCAGTACGATAGTATGTGGTTGCCAGGTCATCACTGAGAAGCTGAAGGGCATACATAACATAATCCAGGTACTGAATCTCTGAAATGGGCCTCATTCCTCTTAAGGACATTCCTATTCCCTGGCCAAGGATAGTGGCTTCCCTGATACCTGTATCCGTAATCCTGAGCTCTCCGTATTTTTTTTGCAATCCTTCGAGTGTCTGGTTTACACCACCAATATTGCCAACATCCTCTCCAAAAATTGCCAGGAGAGGATATTTTGCAAACAACCTGTCATAATTTTCACGCAGAATCTGCCTTCCAGGCACCTCAGGTGAATTATCAGAATAAACTGGTTCAACAGGCTTAACCTTAAGGACTGAGGTAGGGGTCTCATTGTAGAGGTAAGAGTTATAGCTCTTCCTTGCATCATCATAATTCCTAGCGAGCCACCCTTCAAGCTGTTCCCTGAGGTTGTCTGATATCATACAGGATTTACAAACGTTCCTCAGGATCTTACGGGCAGTGACAAAGTTGTCTTTCCTGATCGGCGAGATTACTTTTTTGAGCTCCTCAGTAAATTCTTCAACTGTTTTTTCCTTAACGTCTGAATGACATCTGCATGTCCGCTGATTAATGATCTGAACCAGGGCATCCCTCTCAACCTTAATAGGATCCTGGAACATCTCCCACCCTTTCCTGCGGCTTTCCTTGGTTTCTTCATCAGCCTCGGCAACAAGTTTATCAAGTTCTTCGTCAGTTGCTATTTCATTCGAAACTATCCAGTCGCGCATCTTTTTTATGGGATCAAATTCAGTTTCCCATTTCAGTCTTTCATCTCCCTTGTAACGTTCGTGTGAACCTGAAGTTGAATGACCCTGAGGCTGCGTAACTTCATCAACATGGAAAACAACCGGGATATGTTTTTCGCGGCAGATAGAAATACCCTCTTCATACATTTTTATCAGGCCCGGATAATCCCAGCCTTTGCCTTTATAGATCAATATTCCCTGGTGGTCTTCATCAGCCTGGAAACCTTTCAGGATTTCTGAAATACTTCCTTTTGTTGTCTGGTATTTTTTCGGAACTGATATTCCATAACCATCGTCATAAACAGATACAGCCATCGGAACCTGAAGAACTCCTGCAGCATTTATTGTTTCCCAGAAATGTCCCTCGGATGTACTTGCATCACCGATCGAGCCGAAGGCAACCTCATCACCCTTTCTTGAAAGAGTTGTGAATTTATGAAGCTCCTTATTCTGCCTGAAAAGCTTTGAAGTATATGCAAGGCCGAGAAGGCGAGGCATCTGGGAAGCTGTAGGCGATACGTCGGAAGAGGAGTTTTTCTGCTTTGTCAGATCTCTCCATGATCCGTCAGGGTTTACATTCTGAGTCGAAAAATGATTGTTAAACACCCTGCCCCCGCTCCCGTGCAGAACATCACGGCTTGTATTTCCATATAGCTGGTGAAAAAATTCAAGTGAATCATACAATCCCATTGCCATCATCCATGTCTGATCCCTGTAATATCCTGATCTCCAGTCACCATCTCTGAATTGTTTGGCCATTGCTATCTGAATGATCTCCTTGCCATCTCCGAAGATACCAAACTTTGCTTTTCCCGTAAGCACTTCGCGCCTGCCGGTGATACTCAGGAACCTGCTGAGATTTGCAAGCCTGAAATCAGCAAGAACAGCCTCCCTGGTGAGCTTTAAATCCTGCAATACCTTGCCTTTTTTATCTTTATCTAACAATATTGTATCCTGTGATCCTGTAATTTCCTGTTGTTTATTGGATTGTTTCATTGAATCAATGTTTAAAGGATGGTTTCCCGTTACTATTAATTAATTTCTGCGGTATATATATGAATACCTAAATTACCAAAAGGTTAGTGGTTTGTTTCCCATTAAACAATTTTTATCAATTGTTGTTTAAATGAATTAAGAAATGAAAACTATCTTAGTTCCGGATTACAGGCCATAGAGGCCTAAATAGCAAGTATTAGGAGGGTTAAATGTTTATCAAGATAATTCTGTTAAGTGTAGTACTTTTGACAATTGCAGCAGCAGGTTTCGGCATAAGAATGCTTCTGAAACCGAAAGCAAGATTTCCAGAACTTCATATCAGCGGCAACGAAGAGATGAGAAAACGCGGTATTACATGTGCCTCGCAAACTAATCTGGGATGCGGTTCACAACCCGGCCAGCCCGGATGTAACTGCGGGAAGATTTATTGAGGCTGATCTGATTCAGTTACTCTTTCTTTAAGACTTTCAGATGTCCATGTCATGAAATTGCCTTGCTCGTCAGAGTAGATGAAATGAGCCGCAAACTGAGGATACTTCTGAATGAACTCCTTTGCTTTATCAACGCCCATAACCATACACGCTGTTGCTATTCCATCGGCAGTGGCACAATCGGGTGCAATGATTGTAGCACTCAGAAGATTGTTTTTGGCAGGATAACCGGTATGAGGATCTATTGTATGAGAGTACTTGACGCCATTTTCAACATAAAACTTTCTGTAATTTCCTGAAGTGGCGAGTGCCTCATCAGAAATTCTAATAACTGCTTCAAGGTCATTTCCAGGGATCATATTATTATCTGTCGGGCGATCTATTCCTATTCGCCAGTTCTGTCCTGCCTTCTTGCCACGCACTCTTACCTCACCACCTATTTCAATCAGGTAATTTTCAAACCCTAGTCCTTCTAGATAATCATAAACAACATCAACTGAATAACCCTGTGCAATTGCATTAAAGTCGAGCTTAATACCCGGATCATCTTTAACAATTTTGTCGTTTACGAGTTTAACCTTGCTCATTCCTGTAAGCTTTAGAAGACTATCGAGCCTTGATTCGCGAAAATTCTTTTGCTCATCTGGACCAAAACCCCATGAAGATACAAGCTGTCCCACTGTGATATCGAAAGCACCTCCTGTGAGCTCAGATATCTCAACACTTTTGTAATATGCTTCCCTGAAATAGCTGTCAACAGAGATATCTTCATTCCTGTTTACACGTGACAGAATTGAAGAGTCTTTGTAAATTGAAAGTGACATATCGAAATCGTCCAGGATTTTTTCAACTCTGCTCTTCAGGGAATCGGGTTCAAAGTTCATGTTATCGTCATAAACTATACTGTAAGTTGTTCCCTGTGCCAGCCCATTAAAACTTTCTATTACTGCAGGCTTTTCTTTACAGGAATTGTTGATCAGGAGTACAATCAAAGCTATACAGATGGGAGTTTTCATATCGTTTTATTTAAGAGGCCGAAGGTATAAAATTAATTCCTCATCAATAAATATTGATTTATCAACTTCCTGAAGTCACTCGCCAAAATGCTGATTAATATCTGAATGTTATGGATACATTTGCAGAAAGATCCCTCCCCAATGATACAAGGATCTTTTAACAATCCCCTTTATTTTTAACTGGAAGGGCTGCTCTCTCGCAGCCCTTTTGTCTTTATATGCCAAAATCATCGAATGCAATATTCTCCTTCGGTACACCAAGGTTATCGAGCATAGCCAGTACAGCCCCATTCATCATAGGTGGTCCGCACAGATAATATTCAATATCTTCAGGCTCATCATGCTTTGACAGGTAATTATTCAGCAAAACCTGGTGTATAAATCCGGTATAACCTGTCCAGTTATCCTCAGGCAGAGGTTCGGACAAAGCCAGGTGAAATGAGAAATTCGGAAACTCCTTTTCTATTTCCCTGAACTCTTCTTCATAAAAAACCTCTCTTGTTGATCTTGCACCATACCAGTAAGACACTTTTCTGCCGGTCTTTAAAGTTTTAAAAAGGTGGAAGATATGTGATCTTAGTGGCGCCATGCCTGCTCCACCTCCGACATATACCATTTCAGAGGATGTGTTTTTAATATGGAATTCCCCGTATGGACCTGACAATGTAATTTTATCTCCCGGTTTCCTGGTGAAGATATAAGTTGAACATAACCCTGGAGGAACATTGAGGAAATCATTATTCACCTTATCCCATGGAGGAGTTGCAATCCTGATATTGAGTTTTATAATGTTCTTCTCAGCAGGGTAATTTGCCATCGAATATGCCCTGAACGATTCCTCGTTATTCCTGATCGACAAATCCCACATTTTGAATTTATCCCAATCGCTCCTGTATTCTTCGTCAATATCAATATCCCTGAATGATGCCTCGTATTTAGGCACATCTATCTGTATATATCCACCGGGCTGAAAATCAAGATCGACACCTTCAGGAAGGCTGACAACAAATTCCTTAATAAATGTTGCCACATTCTTATTCGATATTACCTCGCAGGTGAATTTCTTAATACCGAGTACCGCTTCAGGAACTTTAACCTTCAGATCTTCCCTGATCTTAACCTGGCATCCCAGTCTCCAACTCTCCTGTTGCTCCTTTCTTGTAAAAAACCCTGTTTCAGTTGGCAATATAGAGCCTCCACCTTCAATTATCTGGCATTTGCACATTCCACATGTACCACCTCCCCCACAAGCTGAGGGAAGGAATATACCATTTGAAGATAATGTAGCCAGCAGGTTTGATCCCGGATTGACTTCCAGGTTCCTGTCATTTAACAGAAGTTTTACCTTTCCCTTAGGTGAAAGCTTATCTTTTGCCAGTATGAGTATGCTTACAAGCAGGAGAATAATTACCAGAAAAACGGTCAGACTGTAAAATATTGTTTGCCCTGTAGTTATTGCCAAGATCATGATATCAGCTTATATAGTTATTCCCATAAAACCCATGAATGCTATTGCCATAAGGCCGGTAAGAATAAATGTAATTCCCAGCCCCCTTAACGGATCAGGCACATTGCTGTACCGCATTTTTTCCCTTATGGCTGCTATGCCGATAATTGCAAGCATCCATCCCACACCCGAGCCAAACCCGAACACTGCTGCTTCTGCAAGAGTCTGATATTCCCTTTCCTGCATGAATAAAGAACCTCCGAGGATAGCACAGTTTACAGCAATAAGTGGCAGGAAAATACCAAGAGAGTTGTATAAAGGCGGACTGTATTTTTCTATAACCATCTCAACAAGTTGTACAATCGCTGCAATCACGGCAATGAATACAATAAAAGACAAGAAGCTGAGGTCGACATCAGTAAATCCCTCTCCTAACCATGACAATGCTCCTTTTTTCAGGACATAATTTTCGAAGAGGTAGTTTACCGGTGTAGTTATGGCAAGAACAAAAATTACTGCCACGCCAAGTCCTACTGATGTTTTTACGGTTTTTGACACTGCCAGGAAAGAACACATTCCCAGGAAAAAAGCAAAAACCATGTTCTCAATAAAGATCGATTTAATGAATATATTAAGAAGGTTTTCCATATCTATTTTTTCTCAATTAATGCCTTATTTCTGCTCCTCTGCACCCAGATAATAATGCCAACAACTATAAGCGCCATTGGTGGAAGTATCATCATACCGTTATTTTCATAACCGGTTGAATAAACTCCTGCTTTCTGTAAAACCGGGTATCCGAAGAGAGTTCCTGAACCCAGTAACTCCCTGAAGAATGCAACAATAACCAGTATAAGCCCGTAACCTGATCCGTTTCCAATACCATCAAGAAATGATGGCCATGGCTTGTTGCCCATTGCAAATGCCTCAAGCCTTCCCATAAGTATGCAGTTTGTAATAATAAGACCCACAAACACGGAAAGCTGCTTGCTTACATCAAAGGCATATGCTTTCAGTAACTGGTCAACAAGGATCACCATAGTTGCAGCAACAACAAGCTGCACGATTATCCTGATCTTATCCGGAATATATTTTCTTAATGCAGCAATCACTAGGTTCGAAAATGCAACCACAACAATAACTGCCACTGCCATTACAAGTGCAGGTTTCAGCTTGACAGTAACAGCCAGGGCAGAACAGATGCCAAGCACCTGCACTGTAATGGGGTTGTCCCTGCCAATTGGGTTAGTCAGTAATTTCCAGTTATTCATATGTTATCCTCACTTTTATTCTTCAAAAAAAACTGATTGTATTTACCTATGCCTGTATAAAGCATCCTCTCAAGTCCTTTACTTGTGATTGTACCCCCCGAAATCGCATCAACATTGTGCGGATCATCATCCCGGGCACCACCTTTAAGAACACCTATTGATACAAATTCATCCTTTTCAAAAAGCTGCTTTCCCTGAAACATGCTTTCGAACGATGTTGTATTTATCTCTGCTCCGAGCCCTGGGGTTTCACCCTTATGATCAAAGGTTGCACCGAAAATTGTATTGTGATCGGACTTGATTGAAACATAGCCCCATATCGGACCCCATAATCCCTTCCCCTGTAGAGGTAGGATTAAAAGCTTCTCACCATTATCAGTCTCGGCATTGAATACAGGAAGATATTGTTCGTCTTCCGGTTTACGCTGCTCAGCCCTCAGATCCACGGTAAAAGCGTCAATACCTGTCACTTCTTCTCCTTTTGTATTTACAACGAAGCTGCCTTTTACATATTTATCATACAATGCCTGAGTTGTTTCAGGTGTTGAAGGTACGCCGATGGATTCAAGCATACCTTTCTTTTTGTCAATCTCAACATTCATAGATTGTCTTGGTTGCAGCAGGGTTGCCGCGAGCGACAGCAGCACTGCCACAATGATGACCATGACTATTGAAAAGATGAAAATGTATTTACTGCTGAATTCTTTCATTTCTGTTATTTTAAAGCTGCTGTTGTTGCACGTTTGAGTCTTCTTTTAACGCTGCGCTGCACAACATAATAATCAATTAGTGGTGCAAAGAGATTCATTAGCAGGATTGCAAGCATCACTCCTTCAGGGTAGGCGGGGTTTGCCACCCTGAAAAGAACTGATAATAACCCTATAAGGAACCCGTAGATCCATTTACCTCTCTCGGTTTGTGAGCCTGTCACAGGGTCGGTAGCCATATACACTGCGCCAAATGCAAAACTTCCCATCACGAAATGATAATAAAAAGGAACCTGCATATATGGGTTGGCGCCAATGAGGTTGAAGATGTACCCCATTGCTGCACCGCCAATGAACATGCTTACCATTATCTTCCAGCTTCCTACACCGGTGATGATGATTATCAGTGCTCCAATCAGAATCGCAATCTTTGATGTTTCTCCGACAGATCCCGGGATCGTTCCCACAAGCATATCCATGAATGAAGGAAGCTTATCGACAGATCCTCCCAGGGCAAGAAGGCCAAGAGGTGTTGCCCCTGAATAGCCATCAACCATTGCCGGCCCTGCCTTTACAAGCCCTTCAGTCCAGACCAGGTCGCCTGTCATCCAGGCAGGATAACTGAAGAACAGGAAGGCACGTGCAATAAGGGCAGGATTAAAGATGTTCATGCCGGTACCTCCAAAAACTTCTTTTCCAAGGATAACTGCGAAAGCAGTAGCAACTGCAAGCATCCAGAGGGGTACATCAATCGGCATTATGAGAGGAATCAGCATGCCGGTTACGAGAAATCCTTCATTTATCTCATGGCCCCTTATCTGGGCAGCTGCAAATTCAATTCCAAGACCAACACCATAACTTACAACAAGCAAAGGCAGAATCCTGACAAATCCATACCAGAAATTTTGGAGTAAACCTGTCTCTATTCCCAAAGATCTGAAATGCTGCAACCCTGTATTATAAGCACCGAACAGAAGGGCAGGTAGCATTGCGAGTATGACCAGTGTCATAACCCTTTTAAGATCCATGGCATCCCTGATATGAGAGCCTTTAAAAGTAACTTTATCAGGCACAAAAAGGAAAGTTTCGAGACCCTCAAATACAGACTGGAACTTTGCAAACCTTCCACCTTTAGTGAATTGCGGCTTTATCCGGTCAATTTTCTTCCTTAAAGAATCCATTATCTTCAATAATAATTATTAACTCATCTCTTTTCGCATCAAAGCTATTCCCTTCCTGATGATTGCCTGTATCTCAGTTTTTGAAGGACAGACATATTCACATAATGCCAGGTCCTCTTCTGCAACCTCATAGATGCCAAGGTTCTCCATGTTGTCAATATCCTCAGCAATTATTGCCTTACAGAGCTGCATAGGGAAGATGTCCATAGGCAAAACCTTCTCATACACACCAGTAAGGACAAACGCTCTCTCACCACCGTGAAGATTGGTGTCAAGCCTGTACTTTTTACCTGGTATCAACTTTGAAAGGAAGGCATTAAAGTAGCTGAACTTCTTAATTCCCGGCTTTGCCCATCCCAGGAATTCATATTGGTTTCCTTCAGGTATAACAGTCACCTGCGAATCGTAAAATCCGATAAAGCCCGTTTCATTTATCTTCGTACCGGTAAGCACATTCCCGCTAATATATCTTAAGTTGCCAGCTTTCACATTATCCTTTACCAGATATGAGATTGAAGCTCCGGTTCTGATTTTATAATATTGGGGATTAATGACTTCAGAGCCTGTAAGCGCAATTATTTTCTCAGGATTGTAAGAACCCTGTTCGAACAACCTTCCAATAGTCAGAACATCCTGCAGATTGACATACCATACTACCTCTCCTTTTACAACCGGGTCAAGATGATGTATATGAACACCAACATTACCCGCAGGATGAGGGCCGCTGAACCTTGAGATATGCACATCACCGATATCCTTAAAAGCTTGTGATTCTCCACCTTTTCCGTTTAAAGCCAGGTGAATCTTGCCATCTGTGAGCTTTTTTAAAGCATTAATGCCGCCCCTAAAGAAGGAAAGCGACACATTATCCATAATGAAGTTATAATCGGGTGCAAGCGGTGAGGTATCGAAACCTGATATAAATATTGATTTCGGGACATCTCCAGGATTAGCAACAATATGGTACGGTCTTTGTCTTATTACAGGCCATAAACCTGATATAAGCATTACTTTTTTTATGAATTCTCTTGTTGATGTTTCAGGGTTTGATTTTCCAAAATCAATGAAATCATTACCGCTTTTTTCTATTACAACCTCCAGGATCATCCTGCGTTCACCGCGGACGATTTCCGTTACTTTCCCGCTTACAGGAGATGTAAACAGTATCTCAGGGTGCAGTTTATCATGGAACAATTGTGTGCCTGCCAGAACCTTGTCCCCTGCTCTTACACTAAGTTTTGGAATAAGCCCCGGGAAATCAGTTGGTTTTACAGCATATAATGGTGGATCACCTACAGCAGATAATATCTTTTGGGCCGAACCCTGTATACGGATATCAAATCCACGTTTCAAAACTATTGATGAAGGCATCTTTTATTACTGTTAATTAATTAACAAAACAAAATAAAACAATCAGTATATTCAATTGTTCAAAATGTTCAAAATATCATATTAAATCTGATTAACACGTTTTGAACATTGTACGATTCTTGTTATTTTTAATTAATAGTGAACTTTTACGTTCTTTGCGTTATTTCTGAGAAATGAAAGCCTGAATTTAAATGCGACAAATACTCATAGTTATTTTAATATTCAATTTTAGTTCTATAATTGGACAGAACAAATCTGATGATCCAAATGTTCGGACAGACCATGTATTCAACGAGAATATAAAAACTGTGCAGCTCTTCCGCGAAGAATGGAATCTTTCTTACCCGGTAATCAGCCTCAAAGGAGATGATAAGCTTACTCTTCATTTTGACCTCCTGACAAACCACGCCGAATCATTCTATTACACGTTCATTCATTGTGACAAAGACTGGAAGGAAACGGGATTGTTTGTCCCCGATTACCTTGATGGCTTTGAAGAAAACCCCGTGGAAGATTATGATCCTTCATTCAACACCACTGTCAGTTATTACCATTATTCACTTACTTTTCCGAATGAAAGGATCAGGTTTAAGGTCTCTGGTAATTACATTATAAAAGTTTACGAGCAGGGAAAAGCGGATGAACCTGCATTTATTAAAAGATTCATTATAACTGAGGATGCAGGCAAGATTAGTGCAACTGCTCAAAGACCACGGATGGCAGGGGAAAACTACAATACACATCAACAGGTAGACTTTAAGTTCAATTATAACGGACTTAACCTGAATGATCCTTTCAGGAACATCTATGCCTCTGTTTTTCAGAATGGAAGATGGGATGCAGGGAAGACAAACCTTAAAGCAGACTTCCAGGGTAACAATGAACTTGAATACAGCTCACTTTCTGATAAATCCGTCTTCCCTGGAGGAAATGAATTCAGGTATTTCGATATAAAAAGCATCCGCTATAAGACTGAATATGTAAGAAGTGTTGATTTCCTGGTGTCAAACTACAATGTATACCTTCAACCTTCAGAGTCAAGAGAGTTCAAGCCCTACTTCTACCAGCAGGATTTTAACGGGAAATATGTTATTGCTTTTCAGGAAGGAAGAGATCCCGGCACTGACGGCGATTATGTATATGTTTATTTTACTTTACCTGGTAAAGAGATTCCGGCAGGCAAAATGTATGTGGCAGGTGCCTTCAACAACTGGAATCTCGATAAAAAAAACCTGATGACATATAATGCGAATGATGCGAGGTATGAATGCACAATCCTCATGAAACAGGGCTGGTACAATTATGAATATCTATTCCTCAAAAACGGCGATACTGATGCAATAAGAGGCCCGTTCGAAGGAAATCATTATGAAACTGAAAACGATTATCTCATTGTTATATATTACAGGAATCCCAGGGAGAGATATGACAGGGTCCTTGTGACGGAAACCGTAAATACACTTAATAAAATAAGGGATTGATCTTACCTGTGAGTGTCGATACCATATTGCATATAAACCGTATGTTTCAACGTTTTTAGTATCTCCTTCATATACTCCTCAACTGCCTTTACAGAACCCGGCAGGGTATAGATAAGAGATTTTCCTGCAATACCTGCTACGCCCCTGCTGAGCAGGGCTGATGGATTGTTTTCACCATATTTGATCCTGATGAAATCCATAATACCCGGGATCTCTTTGACAAGAAGCGGTGTGACAGTTTCAACAGTTATGTCCCTTGGCCCGATGCCCGTGCCTCCTGTCGTAATAATAATATGATTCTTTACAAATGATCCTATAAGAAGATCGCTTAACATTACAGCATTATCAGGAATAAGCCTGAGTTCGATGCTGAATTTCCAGCCAAGTTCCGGTAAAAAACCCTCGAGCATTTTCCTGATGGCCGGGCCGCTAAGGTCCTCATACTCCCCCTTATAAGCCCTGTCGCTAAGGGTAATGATCATAATGTCGAATTGTTCAGGCAGGTTCATATTGTCAGAATTAATCCTTGAACGATTTGAAAGAAACTTCGTCTCCTTTACAAAGTTTATTTATCCCGGGCAAAATACTTATGATCCCGTCTGAATATGAGAGAGCAGAGATATGAGCTGAGCCATGATAATCAACAGGGAACGCTTCTCCTGATTCAGAAATTCTTACAGGTATCCACCCCATCCTTGAGAAGCTTTTTCTTTCATAGTCAGCACCCATAGTTACCTTTTTCATGGAGGGGAGCTCATTTGCACCTGACATCTTATATATAAGCGGTTTCACAAGGGTTTCAAATTGCACAAAAGATGACACAGGATTCCCAGGAAGCCCGAAAACAAGCCCAGTTTTATGAACTCCAAAAGTTGTCGGCTTGCCCGGCTGAACGTTAACCCTGTCAAACATCAGTTTCACCCCTGCATCTTTCAGAAAGTCGGGAACAAGGTCAAAGTCGCCCATCGATACTCCCCCGGTAAGAAGCAGGATGTTATTCTCTGCAAGTGCCTTCTTTATAATTACCGCCGCTCTTTCATCATCCGGTGCTATACCATAGTATCTTGCTGCCGCTCCTGCACTGTTTAACTGTGCCAGTAACTGGTATGAATTGCTGTTCCGGATCTGGGATATAAGTGGCTTATTTTCAGGTTCAACCAGCTCATCACCCGTGCTAATCACTCCAACAGAAGGCTTCTTACCCACATTTACATTTACATGACCGACCGATGCAATAACAGCTATGTCAGCAGGTGTGATACGTTTGCCTTTTCTCAGTACAACATCACCCTTCTTGAGATCCTCTCCCATGAGAGAGATGTTGGTTTTCATTCCTTTCCCTGTATATCTTACCCTGTTCGAACCGGTCTCCTCCGAATCTTCTATCATGAAAACAAAATCACAGCCTTCAGGTACAATGGCACCTGTCATTATTCTTGAGCATTCATTTTTCCCAGGCTTTTTTGAAGGATCTTTGCCCGCAGGTATAACTTCAATTATTTCAAGTTCATTCTTAAGATCCTGCTTTCTGCATGCAAAACCATCAACAGCTGACCTGTTAAAAGGAGGCATGTCAGTATCGCTGAAGATATCCTCAGCCAGGAAACGTCCAACCGCATCGGCAAAAGGGATTGTTTCACAACCGGTCAGGAAAGCAGAATCCATTACTATCCCGAGGGCTTCATCAAAAGGAATCATACCAGTTAACTTAAGAAGGTTGAACTTCTGTATATCTGTTGTGAATTTACTGATAATCCTTTACAACATCTATTACCTCTGGGAAATCCATCCCAATCTTTTGAAGAAATTCTATCAGTGGCACACCGTTCCTGTTCCATCCCCGGCGTTTATAGACTGCATCCCTGAGCTTTTCATACTGGTCTTCCCTGTATCTTCTGAGTATTCCCATCTTTTCTTCAGTAGACTTACCGGCAGGATCAACATTTAAATTCTCCATAAGCTGCCTGTCATACCTTTCTGCCCGTGATTCATATTCTTCCCTTGTGACAGGTCCTGCGGCGCGGTATGGCTGGTCATCGTGCTGCCTTAACCCGAATCCCCGCCTGATATTAAAAACACGCTGGAAATTATAAACCCTTTCAGAATCCTCAATTAACCTTTTCTTGTCAAATTCCCTGCCTGTAACAGCTTTGTAGATTGCCACATAATTATCTACATGCTCAGGCACCTTGGCCGGCTCATCTGTCTGTGCGTTGTTTTCCGGTTCAACATCATTCCAGGGGAGCTTGCATAACCCGACAAGGCCGAACCAGGTTCTGAACATTGGGAAATAGTGAAGAGCTTCAGCCTTGTTCTCAAATGTTGGTATCTGGTTATTTACCATATCCATAAAAATTAGCCAGGCTTCATCATGCTGGGGACCTTTGTTTGTAAGAGCAAAGCCGCCTTGCTGCGCAAGAGATTCCTTCGGCATATATTGTGAATATTCCAGACCTTTGTTCTCCATGGCAATGTCTTTGAGAAATGAAGGATCACCCCAGCCATTTTTTATAAACAGCTCCTTCATCTTCCTGACACCAAGACCGGCTATCAACCCGAATCCTTCTCCCCGTGCCAGTTGATGAAGCATCTCCAGGGCGGCTTCGGCATTTCCAAACTTCAGTTGCAGGCCGCCTGTCCGTTCACTGTTTAGGATACCATTCTCGTAGCATTCCATTATGAATGCCGTAAGAGTGCTCCAGGTTATTGTACATACAGCATAGGTGTCACAATAAAAGTTTGTTTCTATTATGTAGCCCGGATCAAATATTCCGCAATTGGCTCCCAGTCCTGCAGCATTTTCATATTCCGGACCGTCGACAATCACCTTTCTACCTTTATATGGACCTGTCCTTACTTCATAATCATCTATTCCTTTGGCACATGACATGTTGCATCCTATCCAGCAGCCATCGGGCACATTTTGAGTGAAATTCTTTTTCCAGACAGATGAATCGATCTTAAATGCATTAGGATGACTTCCATATTTATAATTCATTACGGGAAGCAGGTCATGATCATTCATAATTTCCATCAGGTGAGCAGTTCCAACCTGCCTCATCTGGCACTGTTTATCATCAAGTTCCCTGATCTCCCTGTTGTATCTTCGTCCACGCTCCATAATAGCTTCCAGATCCACGACGTTGTTCAGGTTGCCTTTAACCCCGGGGATCTTGCAGACCAATGCTCTTATTTTTTTATTCCTGAAAACAGTGCCTATACCACCCCTGCCGGCCTGCTTAAGCCTGACCTTTTTCCTTCTTGCATCATAAAAGCTGAAGTTGAGCATTCCTATAAGCGAATGATCAGCAGCGCTGCCTGCAGAAACCACTCCGATATTCTTTTTCTCAGCTTCCGACTCCACAAAAACATCGGTAAGCTGTTCAGCCAGGATATGACTATCAGCAGGCAGATCGCCAGCTTCCATTATTTCTACCCTGTGATTTATGCCATCAATGAATACAATTACATCTTTCTCTGATTTTCCCTGAAGTTCTATTGCATCAAAACCAGAAAACTTAAGGAAAGGCCCGAAATAGCCGCCTACATTGCTGTCTATAACCGAATCTGTCTGCGGTGAAATACTTACAACAAGCGACTTCCCTGTTCCGGAATATTGTGTAATTCCTCCTATAGGACCCGATGATATCACAATTTCATTTTCCGGGTCATTCCAGGCAGTCTCGGGCTTTGTTGCATTCCATAGCAACCTAAGGCCATAACCCTTGCCGCCAATGAACTTTTCCTTCATCTCAGGTGGGACTTCCCTGCAAAGTATGGAACCTGTGCCGACATTAATATATAAAGTTTTATCGGTATATCCCTTACTTAATGGCGTCCATTCGTAGTCCCATCCATTTATGAGCCTGTAACAGCTTTTTATAAGAGATTTGTCCATATTAAATGCAATCAGGTTGGAAGTTTAAAATTGTTAACAATCAAAATTTCACATCAAAATTAGTAAGTATCAGGCTGATCAGGTATGACTTTAATCAGACTGGGATTCAGAGTTATAACAATTATCAGCATGTAAATAGATGAAGAATAAGTATTTTTATGACCAGAAAGAATCATATGGACATAAAGGATATAAAATCTCATCTTAAAAAATTCACTGTAGGCGTAGCAGGTGCTGGCGGGCTTGGATCAAACTGTGCTGTTTCGCTTGCACGTTGTGGAGTGGGCAATCTGGTAATATGTGATTTTGATAAAGTTGACGCTCCTAATCTCAACAGGCAGTATTATTTTGTATCGCAGCAAGGTATGCAGAAGGTTGAAGCATTAAAGGAGAACATAATAAACACAGGAAGCTTTGCAAATATTAAAATTCATTCATTAAGACTTAATCCGGAAAACATACCTGTGATTTTTGAAAAATGCAGCATAATTGTAGAAGCTCTCGATGACGCTTCAGAAAAAGAAATGCTCATCAATACTGTCCAGACAAAAATGCCGGATACTATTCTTATAGTTGCTTCAGGTGTTGCAGGATGGAGTGATATTAATAAAATTACTTGCAGGAAAGTTGATGAAACCTTTTATATCTGCGGGGATGGATCGTCTGAAGTTTCCGACGAATTACCGGCGCTGGCACCAAAAGTAGGAATGGTAGCAAACATGCAGGCAGACATTGTTATTGAAATATTAATGAATTTGTGAAAATACTTCTTAATAACAGGGAGGAAGAATTTCCCCAGGAAAGTATAAGTGTGAGTGAAATGCTTCATCAGAAAAAATTCACTTACAAGCTGAGGGTAGTAAAAATCAACGGAAAATTTATTCCGAAAGATGATTATGAGTCTTCACTGATACATGATGGAGACAATGTCCAGATGCTTTACCTAATGAGCGGCGGTTAAGAAAAAAGTTGTACGTTTGTGCATATGGTGAGACTGAAAATAATGGACAAGCTGCCACCGGTGCTCAGGAACAAATACCTCCTGACTATCATTATTTTCTTCATCTGGGTCTTACTTTTCGATTCAAACAACCTGGTTGCTAGGTATAAGGATATGAGGGAGCTGCGGAAGCTTAAAAAGGAAAAAGAATACTATACAGAAAAGATTGAATTGGACCGCCGTAAGTTAAAGGAACTGAAAACAGACAACCATAATCTTGAAAAATTTGCCAGGGAGCAATACAGGATGAAAAGAGCTGATGAAGATCTTTATATCATTATGACTCCCAAAGAGGAAAGACAGATCTCAAGGCGAAATAACTAGCTTTTCTTTTCGGCAGTCCGGAAATATTCCAGAAGTTCCTCAGTACTACCAGGAATGTTGATCTCACCGGTAAGAGCAAGTAATTCTTTAGCAGATTCAGCAACAGGTTTCTTCTCAAGGTATCCATTGTGAAGATGGTTCATGAACCTTACAATTTTAAACATATTGAACCATGTGAAATACCTTTTTCGGAAGGAATTTATGCTTCCGGTGTTATTACAAATTTCTGAAATTTTCAACTTAAATTCTTCTTCTCTGATGAAGGTCCTGATTCCATCCGGCAATTCCCTGTAAATATTCATTATTTCGTAAGCGCTCTTCCCGGGTAAGATATCGACATTGTCAAAGAGTGACTTTAGCATTATGAATGCTTTAATGTTATATGTCATAAACCTGGTTCCCTGCTCTTTTGAAAGCTTTTCCATTGTGGCTCCGGTTCCAAAAGGGACACGGTATGATATTCTTGAAGAGGGATGTACTGTAGTCTTAACAAGATTGAAGTATCCACCATAAACAACAAGCTTCTGAATGAAGTAAAAATCTTCTCCTGCCTGTTTCCTGTTCATGCCTCCGGCTTTCATGTATGGCAATGCTTTCACAGCCATTGAAGAACCTACTGTATGGAATGGATAAGGGTAACCCGAGTACTTCAATCCCATTACATAATACCTGAGATGAAGCTCATAATCTGTAATTTCATGAATACGGTCGGAGTCTGTTTTCTCATGTTCAAAATAGATGGAGCATGCCGACCTGTTTTTTTTATTTAGTAATTCAGATTCAAGAGCAGTGAAATAATTATTATCAACAGTACAGTCAGCATCGACTGATAATATTATTCCTTCAGTATTTCCGTTCCGGTCAAACCTGCGTAAAGCCTCATCCATCCCGCTTTTACGGGCCATGCCTACCCCCCAGCCTTCAATGGGAGTTGTCTCAAAACAAAAAAGCCTGAAAAATGGTTTGTTCTTTTCCCTCCAATTAAGGATTTTTTGAACAGATATCCTGTTATTGACCAAATGCTCTTCTGGTGCAGCAGGAGGCGCATTAACAACAATCAAAACCTCAACCTTGCAGGAGGGTATGGTACACTTAATAAGTGAATCTAATAAAACAGTTATGTCCGGCTCGTTATAAGCCGGAACAACAGTAATTATACCTGTATCCGAATCGGGTTCTTCAGAGATAAACTGAGGGAATAGTGCACTCTTCTCCAACCAGGATGAGGCGAATCCCATTGCAGTTTACTTTTTCTCAGTCTGATACTTCTGGTTCAGACCTTCAAGCACTGTATTTGTAATATCCAGTGCCGGATCAGCATAGAGCACTACGCTTCCGAAGCTTTTACCAAATACGAGCTTGAAGTTGTACTGGCTCTTGTTTTCTTCAAGGTATTTTGTAATATAATCAAGTATTTGCCTGTTCATAACAGATTCCTCCTCCATCAGATCAGACTGTAGTTTATCACGGAGAGAAATCAGTTCCTGCTGCTGTTGCGTCAGGGAGTTCTCCATCTCTGCAGCTGTCGCTCTCGTTACAAGACCTTTTGTTACTTTATCCTGGTAATCTTTAATACCTCTTTCATACTGGGTTCCTTTTGAATTGAGTTCAGCTTCTGCGCTCTTCTGTTTTTGCTGAAGATCGTTGCTTCTGTCCTGGAACATATTAAACTTGAAAATGAGAGAGTCTATATTAACATATGCCATTCCCTGTATTGAAAGGCTGTCACCTGAAGCTGTTCCTGTTGATTGTTTCTGACCTGAACTAAAATGTAAAAAGTACAAACCTGCAACTGCCAGGAAAAGCACAACAATTAGACCTATGGTAAGATTCTTCATTCTCCGTTTTTTTTATTAGACATTAATTAGCGGCAAATATAAACAAATTAATATAAGTAGGTATTTGGCAGATTATTTTTAGATTGAAGGCTGGATTAAAACTCAGGACAAGGAATTGCTCTGATCCGTTTCCTCTGCTGCCCAAGTGAAAGGTTATTGAATTCGTAAATCAGAGAGATCTCATGTGCACCGGCAGTATTCGCAATAAGATTGGAAATTGTAAAATCGTAGCTGTAACCGATATGTATCTGGTCTGTCTTAATACCTATTAGACCTATAACTGCATCGCCGGCCTGTGAAGTTATGAATGGTATTCCCCTGTACCACAGACCGAAAATAAGCGGGTATTTGAAGTAATAAAGCCCCACATCAGTCTGGTAAAACTTGCTTTGCTTCTGAAAATTCATAGCGATAGACATCACTTCCTGTGTCTTAACCCTTAACCTGGTCTTATTAAGTATCTGGATTCCTCCGTAAAGATTTACCTTAACAGGAATAAAATCATCATTACCATAAAAAGAGGTTCTTGGTTTCAGAAGATGATCGATTGATAGCCCTGCCCATGAAGATTCATTATATACGAGTGCTGAGGTTGAAAAATCGACATCAGCGACATTGTCAAAGGGCGGAGGAGAAACCATAGTGGTTGTGCCTGAACCCGTCATGGAACTTGCAAAAATTAGCTTGTAAATATCTAGACCCTGGTAAAAGAACTTAAAATTAACACCTGGACGTATATGCCATTCCCTGTTTATGTTGAAGTCATAGGAATAAAGAAGGCCGATGTTTGTTGTGCTCAGTTCTCCGGTACCTGCAACATCATAAGTTGCAAGAACACCGATACCGGAATTGAAGTTCGGCATCGCCTTATCGAATGAGATGCTGTAGGTTCTGAACTTTCCGGGTATTGAAGGCCACTGGTCGCGGTAATTTATACCAAGCCTGTATTCAGCGGTTGCACCTGCAAACGATGGTGAAAGATAAAGAGCATTTGCATAGAATTGGGAAAATGTAGGATCCTGGCTATAAATTTCCGTATGCACTAAAAATAACAGGAGTACAAGATATTTTACCTTCTTCGCCAAGATCGGTCAGGTTAGGTTATGTCGACGAAAATAACGAATTGCAATTAAAACACCTTATTATTTCCGCAGATTTTTATCCTTAAACGAACCTTATTGCTCAAATGTTTCACTCTGTCTATCAAAAAACAGATTTTATTGATCATTTTTGAGGAGAGTGACATCTCCCATACGGCTGAATGTTACACCATTTCTGTAACTTCCTGTAACTTTCCAGATATAAACACCAGGATTGCTGAGCTGTCCTTTATAGTAACCATCCCAGCCAATATTGATATCCTTGCTTTCGAAGAGGACCATTCCAAGTTTACTATATACAATCAGGTGATATTCATTGACTCCCGAGTACATCGGGTGGAATATTTCTGCTGATTCATCACTCTTTGATGAATAGAATCCACCTGATGGCCCCTGTGAATTGGGTATGAAGGCATTTGGCATCGTTATGAAGTACTCAGGTCCAGTGAAAACTTTCGAAAGTATAGCAGAGTCGACACATCCGTCTTCTGACTTAATTTTGAGACTTACAGTGAAATTTCCAAATTCTTTATACCTGTGACGAGGTTCCGGCATGGTGGAACTGCTTCCGTCACCAAAGTTCCAGTTGTATGATACAGCGTTAGTTGAATAATTGATGAAGGATACTTCATCATCAGGTATTATGGGTTTTTCGGGGGAAAGTGTAAAACCTGCTGAAGGTTTTGCATATACTTTTATCAAGGCGGAATGGCTGTATGTTCTGCCATTCAGGACTGCATTGAGTATCACATTATAGTCTCCTCCCCTTTCGAATACCCACCCGGGGTTAGGTGCATTCGAGTGACCGTCATCACCAAAGCTCCAGCTGTAGGATTCGAATGAAACTTTGTTTAAGTTAAAATTGACCTTAAGCGGGGCACATCCTGATATCACGGATGGAATAAATAAAGGCTCATTTGATACAGATTTTTCCTGAAGCCTGCTGTTTGATGTTGATGTTATTGATATTTTTTCCCTCAGGGAGCCATCTACTGTCGCCTGTTTTATTGAAGCATCTCCCCTTGAAGGCTCAACAGGATCTTTAGTAACTACAGCGGGAGGAACTATTTTTTCATTACGCGGCTCTTTTGCTTCAGAAAGCGGGTTGTCTTCATGCGGTCTAATAGCATTTCCTGAAGGAATGGATAATTCTGAAGTTACCTGGCTGATTCCCGGCAGTACTGTTTCACTGTTATTCTTATTGTCATCATCAGAAAATAGTAAGACCCCTGCAGCAATCATTCCTGCTATTATGGCACCAAGATAATAGACATTAAACCTGGCAGGATTGAATCTCATGAATTCGCGGTGGCGAAGTCGCCTCATCAGTTTATCACCTGCTGAGAAAGAAGGAATTATTTCTGCATTTTCAAGTTTCACCCTGAATAACTCCTCAAGACTCATATCTTTCCTGCCTGTATTCAATTTTATTCGTTGTATTTTTTCTTAAGTTGTTCCAGTTTCTCAAGTTTTTCTCTTATTGCTGCCCGTGCCCTGCTATACTGAGATTTTGAGGTGTTCGTATCAATGCTGAGCATCTCTGCTATTTCCTTGTGCTTGTAACCTTCGATTGCATAAAGGTTGAAAACCATCCGGTAACCGGCTGGTAGCTCGTTCAGCACTTTGTACAACTCATCTGAAGTGAAAAAATCCTCTTCAAAGCTCGTTACCCCCGTTTCTGCAGATACATACTCCTCAATCTCAATATGATATCTGAATTTCAGATTTTTATGATAATGAGTGATCGCAGTATTTACAGCAACCTTCCTCAACCATCCTATAAAAGAACCAGAACCTGTAAAATCCTTTATATTGAAAAAAATCTTCAGAAAACTTTCCTGTAATATGTCTTCAGCTTCAGACTTGTCGGTTGCATATCTCATGCATACCCCCAGCAAAAACCGTGAATATTGATTGTATAATTCCTGCTGGGCTCTCCTGTCATGGTTTGCACAGCCTTCAATTATTTGCTGGTCACTCATCATAATCTGAGGACATTTCTAAGACATCCGGGGGTATTAAATGGTTGCATTTTATGAAAATTTTTCTGAATAAGTATCAAGTTTTAATTTTAAATTTTCAGTGAATGACAAAGGTCATTAAAATTAGGAAGCTGATAGTATTTATTTGCACCTCAAATAATAAAGGGATTCTCATAAAATATTAAAAGATATTGATATGATTAATAAGATGATCGCGGCTATGTTGCCGTACATGCCCAAAAAATTCATATGGCTTTTCTCGAAATCATATATTTCAGGTGAAACCATAGAAGATGCCATGCGAGTTTCGAAAGAGTTTAATGGAAAAGGAATGAGAGTCACCCTCGATGTACTCGGGGAATTCATTAAGTCTCTTGAAGAAGCTGAAACAAACAAAAAAGAGTACCTTGAACTTATTGAGACTTCCCAGAAAAATTCAATCAATGGAAATTATTCCGTGAAACCTACAAGCTTCGGCTTGCTCATAGATAAGGAGGTTTGCTACAGGCATCTGAGAGAAATTGTCGCAAAAGCAGCATCATATAACAACTTCATCAGGATTGACATGGAAGATTCACCATGTACCGACATGGAGATAGATCTTTACAGGAGACTTAAGAAAGAATTTCCTGCGAGTGTAGGCCTCGTCTTGCAGGCTTATCTTAAGCGCACACTCAATGATATCAGCAATATGATGGACATGCACGAACCAGGAGCTCCCTTAAACTTCAGACTTTGCAAAGGCATCTATATTGAACCGGCTGAAATAGCATACAGAAAATATGAGGAGATAAATACTCATTACCTCGAAGATCTTGAATTCATGCTTAAAAATGGCATTAAGGTAGGAATAGCCACTCACGACAAACCATTGATTGAAGGCGCTTACAGACTTATTGAAAAGTACAGGGTATCAAAAGACATGTATGAATTCCAGATGCTTTATGGCGTGACTCCTGCCCTCAGGGATTCAATTGTTAAGGCAGGACATCATATGAGGATATACGTTCCTTTTGGCAAAAAATGGTTTGGATATTCGACACGCAGGCTGAAGGAGAATCCAAAGATGGCCAGCCACATTATTAAAGCATTATTTTTTAAAGGATAGAAAAAAGCTGCTTCCCGTCGGGGAAGCAGCTTTTCTTATAATTTCAGTATAAGCTCATCAAGCTGTCGTTTTGGAACGTGATGCACCCTGTCAGAGTCCCTCCAGTATTTAACATCATCATCCTTAATTTTATCAAGTACAACCTTTTCAACAGGTTTACCGATAGCAAGAACAAGAAGTATTTCATATTTCTCAGGAAGCCCTATCTTCTCTCTCAGATCATCTCTCTTAATTGATTGTATAATACATCCTCCAAGACCTTTTTCCGTCGAACCCAGCATTATTGTCTGTGCTACAATTCCTGGATCAACACCAAAAGTCTCAGTCACAGATTTGTCTCCAAGAATTACAATGTAAGCGCTCGGCCTTTCACCTTTATCAGGACCTGGCCATTCTTTAAGATAACCGGCCCATGCAAGGAACGGGAAAATCTCTTCACACCCGGATGGTGTATTATATAACAGGTATTTAAGTGGTTGCCTGTTACCTGTTGAAGGGGATAATCTGGCAAGTTCTATCAGACTTTCCAGTACAGGCAGTTCGATAACTTTAGACTCGTCAAAACGCCGGTATGTACGATTCTTTAATACAAGGTCTTTTAAATCCATGCTTAGAATGTTGAATAAACTATATGTGAATAAATTATTAAAACCTTGATGCCACTACATCCCAATCCAGTATCTCCCAGAAATTTTTGATATAATCAGGTCTCTTGTTCCTGTAATCAATGTAGTATGCATGCTCCCACACATCACATGTCATTAGTGGCTTAAGCCCTTTCTTCATGGGATTACCTGCATTTGATTCCTGGACAATCTGAAGTTCTCCGTTATTATTCACTGCCAGCCATGCCCATCCTGAACCGAACAGTGTTGATGCCGCTTTGTTGAATTGTTCCTTGAATGCATCAAATGAAGTGAAGCTTTTGTTTATTGCATCATTCAGTTTTCCTTCTGGTTTCTTTAAACCGTTTTTTGAAAAAGCCTCAAAGTAGAATGTATGATTCCAGACCTGGGCACCATTGTTAAATATTCCGCCTTCTGCTTTCCTGATAATAGTTTCAAGGTCCGCATTCTCGAATTCAGTTCCGGGAACCAAACCATTCAGATTATTTACATATGCCTGATGATGCTTGCCATAATGAAATTCAAGAGTTTCCTCACTTATAAATGGAACAAGAGCATCAAGTTTGTACGGGAGTTTTGGTAATTCAAATGCCATGGCAGGATTATTTTAAGTTAATACTTTATCATTAAACAATGAACAAAATGGTATGTTCAAAGTTACTCAAAATCCCTGCAGATAAAGTTATGTAAGGAAAATTCTTTCGGGCAAAACGGGAATAATACCTTTGTCGGATGCAATCCTGAACAGGCTGTTTACTGCATTCTTTCCTTTTGTACCAAGATTAAGCGTAAACTCATTCACAAAAAGCTTTATGTGCTTGTTCATCACTGCACTTTCCATTTCCCTGGCATTTGCCGAGACGAAGTCATACGAAGCAAATGAATCTTTATAAGCATATTCAAGACTGCGACGTACTATCCTGTTTACTTTCAGCATCACATCTTCGGGAATATCTCGTTTTACAACAATTGTCCCCAGGGGTATTGGAAGATCTGTCATGTTCTCCCAATACTCGCCCATGTCTGCAATTCTATGCAAACCCTTCCTGTGGTAAGTGAATCTTGTTTCATGAATAATCAGTCCTGCATCAGCTTCCTCATCAAGCAGGGCTTTTTCAATGTATGAAAACAGGTATTCCTTTTTATTTTTTGCTTCAGGCCAGGCAATACTGAAAAGAAGGTTTGCGGTCGTATACTTTCCAGGAATTGCTATCCTCTTATCTGTTAATTCATTAACAGTAATTATCTTTTTACTTATCAGAAGCGGGCCATTCCTGTATCCCAGCGCACTGCCTGAATCGAGTATAAGGTAGTTATTTGCAGCGTATGCATATGCATGAAAGCTCATCTTGGTTATATCGACATTACCATTGAATGCTCTCCTGTTCAACTCCTCGACATCTGCAAGAAAATAGTCAAATTCAATCCCTTCAGTATCAATTCTGCCATGAACCATCGCATCGAAAATAAATGTATCGTTCGGGCATGGCGAAAATCCCAGTGTCAGCTTCATCTGTTATGCATCTTTATTATAACATCATTTAATGTTCCTTTGAGATTTTCAAGAGCCATCTCAATTTTCCATTCTTTACGATTCCTTGGTCCAACATAGTTTGAGATTGCTCTCAGCGCAATAAACGGAACATTTTCCCTCAGGCAAATATAAAAAAAAGATGCTCCTTCCATTGTTTCAATATCAGGATTATACAAATTTATAAGCCTCTCACGGGTGGTTTCCGACCCAGTTGCCATACCAACAGTCAGACCTCTGACCTTCAAGTAATTTAAATCATTCAGTAATTCCATATCTGCAGCCAGCACTCCCCCTTTGTACGGGAATTCTTCAGGATCTGCAAGACCAGCTTCCTGCAGTGACAAGAATTTTCCATTATCCTCAATCCCTGCATCTGCAAATATTTCAGAAACTGGTAAAACCACCATGCCGGGCTTTATCCCTTCATGAAAAGAACCTGCAATTCCTGCATTAATGGCCAGGTCAGGTTTTCCATTCTCAGATAACCACTTCATCATGCTCCATGAAGTCGGAACAGAACCAATACCTGCGGTAAGCAATACTAATTCATAACTTCCGTATCTATAAATATTATTGCCGTAATAGCTTAAGCAGGCATTATCTCTTAGAACAACTGCCTCAGCTTCTGTCGCAGTTACATACAAAATCCTTTTCATTCCCTCACCTTATAATGGATTATTCTTAAATATATGATTTTGCTGCAAATCAAAATAAATTATTTGTATAATATTGTATTTAAAATAAATGAGTAAATGATTTATCTTACACGAAGGGAGCGTTTCTCAGCAGCCCACAGGATGTATCGTCCCGACTGGAGTGATGAAACAAATTTTGAAGTATTCGGGAAATGCTCAAATGTAAACTGGCATGGACATAATTATGTCTTATGGGTAACAATCAAAGGAGAACCTTCGCCGGAAAATGGATTTGTTGTCAACATGAACCTTCTCAAGAAAATCATAACTGATAAAGTTATATGCAAAATAGACCATAAGAACATTAATTTGGAAGTTGATTTCATGAAAGGTAAGATAGCAACAACCGAGAACCTTGCAATTGCTGTCTGGAATGAGCTCAGCAGCCCTGTACGCGAACTTGGAGCAGAGCTTCATTGCATTAAAATCGAAGAAACAGAAAATAATTCAATTGAATATTATGGCTAAAAGAATTGAAAAAATAAATGATGGAACAGGTCACATCAATAATGGTTACAACAAGGTTGAATCATGGGATGCAAAGAATATAGATGAGCTTTCGTCAATCTACCACAGGGTACTTGAACTTCTTGGAGAAGACCCTTCAAGGGAAGGCCTTCTTAAAACTCCGACCAGGGTTGCAAAAGCAATGCATTTTCTTACAAACGGGTATAATATGAATGCTGAGCAGATACTTAAATCTGCAATGTTCAAGGAAGAATATAAACAGATGGTTCTTGTCAAGGATATCGATATTTATTCGATGTGCGAACATCATATGCTGCCATTTTTTGGGAAAGCTCATGTAGCTTACATACCAAATGGTTATATAACCGGGCTTAGTAAAATTGCCAGGGTTGTTGAAGCTTATTCCAGGAGGTTGCAGGTGCAGGAAAGGCTGACTACACAGATCAGGGACTGTATTCACAATACTCTTAAACCCGAAGGTGTTGCAGTTGTAATCGAAGCTCAGCATATGTGCATGCAGATAAGAGGGGTGCAAAAGCAAAATTCAGTTACCACCACCTCTGCATTTACAGGGGTTTTTCTTGAACAACTGAATACAAGGGAGGAGTTCATTCATCTTATCGGTGTAAAACTGCATTAGTATGTGATGCATCTGGCCACTGTCACTTGCCTTTTTGCTTTTTCTTTATACTTTTGACCTCCGAACAAAAAAATTAAAGTGATGAGAGCATATATTTTCCCCGGTCAGGGTGCACAGTTTACAGGAATGGGAAAGGATTTGTATGATAAATCCCCTTTGGCTAAAGATCTCTTTGAAAGAGCAAACTCCATACTTGGTTTCAGCATTACTGATATTATGTTCTCAGGATCTGATGAAGACCTTAAGCAGACAAAAGTTACTCAACCAGCCATATTCCTTCACTCAACAATACTAGCTGCAGTTCTCGGTGATTCATTTAAGCCGGCAATGGTAGCAGGTCATTCGCTCGGAGAATTTTCTGCTCTTGTTGCAAATAAAACATTATCATTTGACGATGGTCTTGTACTGGTATCGAAAAGAGCTTCAGCAATGCAGAAAGCATGCGAGAAAAATCCTTCAGCCATGGCAGCCATTCTTGGAATGGATGATAAAACAGTGGAAGATGTTTGTGCTTCTCTTACAGAAACAGTTGTTGCTGCAAATTATAACAGCCCCGGGCAGCTTGTTATTTCAGGATCGAATGAAGGCATTGACAAAGCAATCGAGATACTCAAGGGTAAAGGTGCCAAAAGAGCCCTGAAACTTGCAGTCGGTGGTGCTTTTCATTCACCGCTTATGGAACCTGCAAGGATGGAGCTCGAGGAAGCAATACGTAATACGGCATTCAGCAGACCAGTATGCCCTATATACCAGAATGTTAATGCAATGCCTTCGATAGACCCTGATACAATAAGGAAAAACCTTGTTCTCCAGCTCACTTCACCTGTAAGATGGACTCAGACCATGATCAACATGATCAATGACGGAGCATCATCATTTACTGAAGTAGGCCCCGGATGTGTTCTCTCAGGACTTGTAAAGAAGGTTAATAAGGATATTCCTGCTGAATCTGCAGCATTACTCTGATCTCGAATTATTCGGACCGGAAGTTCAGGATTACATTCTGTATAACATTATCATTCAATGACCTTGCGACAGGACAATTCTTCACACAATGTTGAAGTATCTGTTTTTGTTTTGAAGTATATTTTTGGTGGGGAAAATCGAATATTATCCTTATCTCACCTATCCTGCGGGGATTATCAGCCATGATCTTCGTTATAGAGCATGCAGCTCCTTCGATGCTGAAGCCATGCTCGCGGGCTGCAATACCCATAATTGTAAAGATACAGCTTCCAAGAGCTGATGCCACAAGATCCGTAGGAGAAAATTTCTCTCCACGGCCTTTATTGTCAACGGGTGCATCTGTAACGATTATACTTCCTGATCTGACATGCAGCATTTCCGTCCTTAGATCACCCAGATATTTTGTTGTTGCTGTTTCCATAATTATGTTTTAGGTTTTTTTGATCAGGAATGAGGTTTAAGTATAACACCCTTATGTTTCCTGCCATCAATCATAATTTCCAGAGGCTCCTGTACCCGGACATGCCGGATATGGCTGTCTTCAAAAACCGGTGTCATCATGTTAAGGCAGTCTACATCATAATATCCTTCATTTATGAATGGATTGATTGTGAAATATCCCACCCTGAAGGAAGTAAGGTTCTGAAAAAAGTGTGTTCCCTGGCTCGGGTCAATCCTGTAATTTTTCAATCCCGATTCAATTATTATTCTTACTGCAGAGATCTGGTGCCACTTAACAGGGATGCCAAGCCACGGGTCAGTTGAGCCCCACCTCCCGGGACCAATAAGAACATATCCTGCACCATTTCTGATAAATTCATTGTTTAGAATCTCGATCTGATGTCCAAGAATTTTATTATTGGCAGGATTAAAGCTCTCAGGTTTCACGTAAACAATATCCCTTATACCTTTGAAAATACCATTCCCGAGAGCAGCCTCTGAGAAGATAATTGTATCTTCCTTCTTAATATTTTCAAGGTTAATTGTCTGTGTTTCTTCCGTATGAACTATTGGCCTCATTTGAAGGAAGTTGAAGATCTTTGGGCTTCCTGCAGGTGTTTCAAGGTTTGCAGCAAATTCAACCTCAATAGGATTGTTCATCTCCTTCTGGCCTATTTCAAGGAGTGTATTAAGAATCTCAGCAATAGGAAACGCCTTATGCTGAAGTATATTTGCAAATGTAATAACCCTTGGACCTGGGTGCATTATACCGTCTCTCAACATATTGTTGGTCCTGTCGTAGGTTGAAGCCACATATTTTAGTGCAGAATCATTCTGGACATCTTTGATATCTATTTTCAGAATATTCACACCATCATCTGTTGATGGAATAAAACTGCTGATGTTAAGATCGAGTGCACGAAAGATCTTCTGTGTATCCCTGAGTGCCGTTTCAGGGGATGAAAGCTGAAGAATTTTTTTCGGGTGTTTGGGAGAGAACCTCAAAGCAAGGCCGCCTTCCACGATAAGCTTTCCAAGACCGAAGGCAAGGTTTACAATACCATCCTCTGCTTTTTCAGATCCGATAGGATAATAATTTATGGATCTTGCCACTCCTGATATTGTCGGATAAAATATCTCTCCATGCCTGTTACCGCATATCTCCTGAAGTATGATCCCCATTTTCTCCTCATCAATTACATTGGATGTGGCAGTCATGTATGCCTTGCTGGCCTTGTAATATACTGAAGCATACACCTCTTTAATGGCATCCGACAATAGTTTGATCATGAGCTTATTGTCAGAAACCCTGGGAATCATGTATGTTGAATACACCCCTGCAAATGGTTGATAATGTGAATCTTCCAGTTTGCTTGAAGAGCGCACTGCAAGAGGCACATTTCTCGAAACTTCAAGAAATGCATAGAAATCCTGGTAGACATGCCCAGGTAGCTCGGCATTAAGAAACCTGTTAAGTATTTCCTCATCAGGAAGATCAGACATTGCAATGGAATACAGGTTATTGTTTTCCATGAATTCATCAAAGATGTCAGTGCTAAGAACAACAGTCCGGGGTATCGTTATTATAACATCGGGAAATTTATGAAAGAGCTTGTTGTTCTTAATTATCCTGTTTATAAACGCGAGACCTCTTGCCTTTCCACCGATGGATCCGTCACCGATCCTTGAAAAGATCTGGTATTCATCAAAGCTTGTTTTATCAAATTTGGCAATTACTCCCCTGCCTTTGCCCAGCCTGAAGCTTGAAATGGCCACATACAGGAAACGGCGCATCTCATCCATAGTGTCAAAATCTTCCTTGTGGATATATTTGAACATTTGGGCTACAGGGAACAACGCCCTTGCATTGAGCCATTTAGAAAAATGATTTCTTGTAGCATGATATTCAAGTGTGTTGTCGGGTATTGTTAGAAGCTTCTGCTGGAGACTCTGGAGATCGGTGGCAATTGCAATTGGCTCGAGAGTCTCTGGATTTCTGAAGACAAATGGTCCGAAGGCAAGATTCTGGATAATGAAGTTTCTCAGCTCCAGTGCCAGGGATTTTGAATATTTGAAAATAAATCCGGCACCCATTTCTTCAGCAGCTTTCCTGTGCGATTCATTTGATGACTGCAGCAGGAAAGGCACATTATCATCATCATGCATCACTACCTTACAGAGTTCAATACCTGCATTTTCATCCTGTATGTTGTCGCGCTTGTAGCTGATATCTGATATAACACCGAGAACATTATATTTATACTTTTTGTAAAGTGCCAGGGCAACATTGAAGTTATTGGCAAGCAATATCTTAGGTCTGCCCCTCATCTTCAGCATCCTTTGATGCTCATTTAAAGCCTCACGCTGAAAATCGATTGATTGCTGAAGAATTATCCTGTATATGTTTGGAAGATAAGCTGAGATATACCGGATCGAGTTTTCAACGAGTATAATTGCCTGTACACCTATATGCTCTATATCATAGTCTGCATTCATATTATCCTCGATAAGCTTTATGATTGCCAGGATAAGCGAAGCATCCCCAAGCCAGCAGAAGACATAATCAATGGCACTCAGGTCCTCACCTTCTAGCCGCATCGATACTTCACGCGAGAAGTATGTAAGGACAACTATCGGGATGTCCTCATACTTGGCTTTTATCCTTTTTGCGAGTCCAAAAACATCTGTTCCTTTCAAACTCAGCATAGT
Source organism: Bacteroidales bacterium (assembly GCA_035297425.1). Taxonomy (GTDB): domain Bacteria; phylum Bacteroidota; class Bacteroidia; order Bacteroidales; family VadinHA17; genus LD21. The sequence goes on from DATGYZ010000031.1 coordinate 93,874, forward strand.
TATAACAAGGTCAACGTTCCCTTCATTTAGGATATGAAATGCATCCTCAGCATTGTCAGTCTGGACGAAAGAAGGAGGATCCCTCAGGTTAAGAGATGCATATTCATTGAAGATCTGTTCATCGATCCTCCCGTCTTCCTCAAGCATGTAATTATCATAGTTGCTGCATATAATTAATACCCGGTGTATTCGTTTCTGCATCAGCAGGTCGAATGAAGTATCAGTGAAATCATATTTTTGCAGATCCGGTACTCCTTCCAGAATTGACATATCGGTTTGAATTAATTGTTAACACTTATGTAAGCCATTCCCTGTCTTCCGTCCATTTTAACAATCACCGGTTTTTCAAAACTTACCCTGGTGAAGTATTTACCTTTTTCAATAGCTTGTGAAGACTTTAGTTTATCCCATTCTATGAAACCTGAATCTATACCCTGGTTTATTGAAAAATATCCCACGTTCATTGATGTAACATTATGGAAAAAATGCGATCCAAGGGAAGCATCAAGATATGAACCGGGCAGGTTGACCTCCACTATGATTTTTGCATTTGTTATCTGCGACCATGCAACCGGTATTCCCAAAAGGTGATCACGAGTTCCCCACCTGCCGGGGCCAATTAGTATATACTGCCTGTTTTCATGGATCATGCTTTCATTCATCCTGTTTATCTCTCTTGCCATGTCATTTGAATGCCTGCTGCTGAATTTCTCAGGCTCAGCGAAAATGATATCTGTAATATTTTCTATAATACCGTTACCCATGCTTTTCCGGGTAAGCAATATAAGATCATCCCTCACTATCTTCGAAGTATCAATTGAATAGCCGGCCCCGCTTCCCACCAGCGGCTTTATCTGAAGCAGATAAAAGGATGTATCACCTGCATCATCCTTATTCAGATCGACAGCAAATTCGATCTCCACAGGGGTTCCAATAGACTCTTCCACAACCTCCAGTATCAGTTTTATTGTTGATGCAAGAGGTATGTAATCATACTTAAGGATATCAGCAAAATTAACAACCCTGGGACCTGGTTTGTCAAGTCCTGGAGTAATTGTATCATTATCCGGGTTCAGGACAGAAACACAGTGTTTCAGTGTGCCGTGGCGTTCAGCATCTGAAATTTCGAGCATTGCAAGCCCGGCATTCTCACCCATCATTAGATCAGGCTGGTTCCTTGAAAGATCGACAGCGTAGAACTTCACCTGGCTATATTTATACATATCCTGTTGTGAGATCACATCTATTGAAGGGTACGATGGCGAAAAACGAAAAGCATTTTCACCCTCCACAACATATTGACCGAGCCCAATTGCCAAGATAGCCACACCATCCTCAGGCTTCATGTGTGAAACAGGATAAAAATTGAATGACTGGGCAGTTCCACTTATGTGAGGATAGAAAACATTTTCAAACTGGTTTCCGACAACTGTCTGTATGACAATTGCCATCTTTTCAAGTTCTGCCTTAAAGCTGATCGCATCAAAAAACTTTCTCGATTCTGGTGAAAAGATCGAGCAGAAAACTAGTTTTATTGCCTGTGTAAGCTGCTTAAGCCTTACGTCAGGATCAGGATGATTGTTGGGAAGAAGATAGGTTCCGAAGACACCTGAAAAAGGTTGGGTTGCAGAATCCTCAAACAGACTTGATGACCTTACTGCAACAGGTTTGTCAAATTGTTTGATTATGATTTTTAGCTTCTTTTCAAGGGTATAGCTAAGATTACCGTTAATAAAAGCTTTTTGAAGCTTGTTAAATTCAAGACCTTCCTGGATTTTTGGCCAAAGATGATTCCGTTCCATAAAAAGATCAAATTCATCAGTGCCGATAATAAGAGTTACCGGTGATTTGATCTTTATGCCAGGTAACAGCCTTCCAAGTTCAAAACTATACAAAAGAGTATTAATAAATGCTACTCCCCTGCCTTTACCACCAAGTGAACCGGCAGTCAGGCTAACAATATTTGTATCATCAATGACAGCAGTTTCCTCAAAGTTGATGACTTTCCCTTTATTTAGTTCCTTCCTGCGTTGCCTTATCAGCGCAACCAGAAAATCCCTCATGTCCTTCAGACTTTTGAAATCGGAAATAGTCATTGGACTGATCATCTTGGCCATCTTCACTTCTCCCCTTGCCATAAGCCAGAGAGAAAAATGATTTCTCATTGCATGGTACTGGAGCGAATCTTCAGGAACAGTCTGCAGTATTTCCTCAAACTCCTTCATTGATTTTGCAATGGCTATCTGCCCGCCCTTCTTGTCACGGTATATGAAATTACCAAACCCGAGATAATAATTTATGAATGACTTAAGATCCTGCAGCAAGCTTTCGGAATTCTTATTTATGAAGCTTGCTTTAAGTTCAAAGGCAGCTTTTGAATTTTCCGGATCAGATGACTGCAAAACAGCTGGAAGATTAGGAAGCTCGGTTTTTATTTGTCTGATCAGTTCATATCCAGCCCAGTCGTACTTCTTTCCTTCTTTTGGAAAGCGCATATCAGAGATAATGCACAAAAGGTTATCCTTGTACTTCCTGAAAATATCTATGGCTGACTCATAATCAGAAGCAAGGAGAATTTTTGGCCTTGCTTTCAGTTTAAGAGCTTTAAAAAGCTCATCTGATGAGACATCTTCAATAAGGCTTTTCGTCTGCTCCATTACAAGCCGGTAAAGCAAGGGCAGATAGTATGAGGAATACCTTGCTGAATCTTCAACAAGCAAGATTATCCTTATCAGCCCTTTCCTGGTGTCATTATCTGCATTAACCTTATCTTCAAGGAGGTTAATCATTGTAAAAAAAACATTCGATTCCCCCATCCAGACGAAAACATTATCGAACCGTACACCAAGTTTCTTCTGCTTTTTTACATAAGGGACATCAAATGCATTATTCAGCAGGAGAAATGCCGGAATGTAAGGATATTTATCTTTGATCTTCTTACATAATTCAATCTGGCTCTCTTTTTCGACGCCAACCATTATTATTATAAGGTCAAAATGTTTTGACCGCAGTTTAGCAAAAGCCTCCTCCTCGCCTGATACTCCTGTAAGCCTTGGAACGGCAGCAATATTCATCCTGTAATATTCACCAAGCATGAAGTCGGAAAATCTTCCTTCCCCTTCAATCGAGTATGCATCGTAAAGGTTTGCAATAAGTAGTATTTCCTTAACCCTGAAAGGCATCAAATCATGGAAGACGTCTCTTTCCATGTTATGCCTGTCAATAAACTTCTGTAAAAGCTTTCTTCCTGATTCATCCTCTCCATGCGCTTCATCTTTCCTGGATCTTATAATATCCCTGGCCTTATAACTGTTAATGTAGCCTGTTATTATATTTGATATATTCTGTATCAGATCCCGTTCCTCTTTCAGAAATGGTCCCTCATATTCATCCCTGAATTTGTCTGTATAGAATACTTCAATGCTGCCCTCATCACCATCAATTGTAACAAAATCCTGTAACATCTGCCATTCAGTTTCACGGAAGTCGGCTGAGATAAATTCCTTTCCCATGAATTTGATCCTTGCAACAGTATATTCCGGATATTGCCAGGCAGCTGGAAGAAATAACACAATCTGGTGCAGAGACTCATCTATAGGCTTACCTTCCTTTAATACAGATGTGGTACGGTTAATGCAGGCAAGTTCCTTTAACCTTTCCTTCTGTTCATGAAGCAGCTTTCCATAATCAATATTGCCAGGTATTCTTTCTTCCATGATTCAAACTGAATAGTAAAAATACTAAAAGTAAACGACTGTCCGGGATACTGCCCGGTACAATAAAAAAGTGGTTCAGGATATCCTGAACCACTTGCCCGTAAAACTTTATGGATTATTCGACAACCCAGGTATTACCACTCCTGAGCAGATCATCTACCGATTTGATTTTTGAAGCTTTCTTTATTTCTGAGATCTGCTTTTCTACAGCAGAATCATAGGTTTCTGCAGGAACTGACCGTATAACACCCAGAGCAACCGGGTAGTCGGGATACTGCATGTTTGCAAGCATATAGTGAATCCCTGGATTGGGTTCGTTTGCATCATGGACAAGTATATCCTTCTCAGTTATGCCGTCCTCACCGATAGTCACCACCTTGAGCTTAAGACCTTCAAGCATGAGACCTTTGTTATTGTCTTTACCAAAGATCATTCTTTCACCATGCTTCAGGATGATAGTCCTGTCATCACGAACCTCTTTACCTGCAATATTATCATGAATTGCATCATTGAAGATGACACAATTCTGCAGCACCTCAATAACTGAAGTACCCCTGTGCTTCTCAGCTTCAATATATATCTGTGTTGATAATGCAACATTAACATCTATAGTCCTTGCAAAGAATTTACCCCTTGCACCAATAACAAGTTCACCAACAGAAAAAGGTTCTTCAACAGAACCGAATGGTGATGTCTTTGTTACAGTTCCTTTCTGTGAAGTTGGTGAATACTGGCCTTTTGTGAGGCCATAAATTTCATTATTGAATAGTATAATATTGATGTCCACATTGCGCCTGATTGCATGAATGAAATGGTTTCCTCCGATGGCAAGGGCATCGCCGTCACCGGTCATTTCCCATACCGATAGCTCCGGGTTTGCAGTTTTTACTCCGCTTGCAATTGCAGCGGCACGTCCGTGAATACCATGAAAGCCATATGTATTCATGTAATAAGGAAACCTTGATGAGCAACCTATCCCTGAAATGAATGCATATCTTTCTCTGGGTATATCAAGTTCGGCAAGCGCTCTCTGAACAGCACTAAGAACAGAGTGATCACCGCACCCTGGGCACCATCTTACCTCCTGATCACTTTTAAAATCTTTTGGCGTTAATTTCTGAACAGTTTCAGCCATTATAATTCCTCCAGCAGTTTAATACAATGTTCTTTTATCTCCTTAAGGGTAAAGGGAACTCCCTGTACCTTGTTATATTGTTCATATTTAAATTCCTGGTGCTTAGTCCTGAGATAGTCAGCAAGTTGGCCCAGGTTTAATTCACAAACCACAATTTTTTTAAACCTGCTGAAAACTTCCCTTACGTTTTTAGGAAGTGGGTTTATGTAATTAATGTTTACAAGGCTGACACTCTTACCTTCAGCCTGCAGTTCACGAACGGCAGTCATAAGATAACCATATGAACCACCCCAACTTACAACGAGCAGGTCGCCATAAGGGTTGCCATGCACCTTCAGATCAGGGATCTCATCAGCAATCCTGGCAATCTTTTCAGCCCTGGCCTTAACCATATTTTCATGGTTTTCAGGAAGATATGAAACATTGCCTTTTAATGTCTTTTCCAAACCCCCGATTCTGTGCTCCAGCCCTGGTGTGCCCGGGATAGCCCAGTACCTCACCATTGTCTCCTCATTTCTTTTATAGGGCAGGAAAGGTGTTTCAGTGGGAGCAGCATAAGGAGGATTAATCTCGGGAAGATCTTTTACCTGAGGGATCCTCCATGGCTCTGTGCCATTTGCAAGATAGCTGTCGGATAATAATAAAACAGGAGTCATATGTTCGAGAGCTATCTTTGAGGAGATATAAGCATATTCAAAACAGTTATGCGGAGCACTTGCAGCAATGACAACAAGTGGGCATTCCCCGTTCCTTCCATATAAAGCCTGCATCAGGTCAGACTGCTCGGTTTTTGTAGGCAACCCTGTAGACGGACCGCCTCTCTGAACATTGATAATGACTATTGGCAGCTCTGTCATAACGGCAAGCCCAATTGCTTCTGATTTCAGGGCCAACCCAGGACCTGATGTTGATGTAACAGCAAGATTTCCTGCAAAGCTTGCTCCCAGTGAAGTACATATTCCTGCTATTTCATCTTCAGCCTGGAAGCTTTTTACGCCAAGATCCTTTCTTGCTGACAATTCTTCCAGTATGCCCGTTGCTGGCGTAATCGGGTAAGATCCGATAAACAGGTTTAAACCCGATTTCTCAGCTGCTGCAAGTAGACCCCATGCAATAGCAGTATTACCGGATATGTTCCTGTAAGTTCCCGGAGCAATATTGGCAGGTGCCACTTTATAGACAGGTCGCAGTGCTTCAATGGTCTCCGCGTAAAAATAACCTGCCCTAAGGGCGATTTTGTTTGCCTCGGCAATCGTTGGTTTATGTCCGAATTTCTTATTAAAGTATTCTTCAGTATACTTCAGTTTTTTATCAAACAGCCAGTAAACCATCCCAAGTGCAAACATGTTCTTTGTTCTCAGAACATTCTTCTGGTCAAGACCAAGATCCTTCAGGGCCTCTTTGACCATTGTGGATATCGGAGCCGCAATTATGTTATGATCCTGTAACTTCTCTTCTCTTATCGGATCACTTACATACCCGGCTTTCTGTATGTTTTTCTCATTGAAATTTGATTCGTCATAAATGATTGTACCACCTGGCTTGATCCAGGCTGCATTTGCTTTAATGGCAGCCGGATTCATTGCGACCAGGATGTCGGCATAGTCGCCGGGAGTCTCAACCTCTGAATGACCGAGATGCACCTGGAAACCAGAGACACCACCGACTGATCCAGAAGGAGCACGTATCTCAGCCGGATAGTCCGGGAATGTCGCAAGATCATTGCCAAACAAAGCGGCGGTATCAGAAAAAAGGGTCCCGGTCAGCTGCATGCCGTCACCGGAGTCTCCTGAAAATCGTATTACTACTTCATCCCTCTCAATAATCTCAGCTTTTTTAGCCATAATAAGTTTATATTTTTCTTAGAGAAGTCCCTTGGATAGGATGCTCAAAATTAGTCCATTAAAAGATCAAATTACGAAAAAAAACGTAACCTGCACTATGATATTGATCATATTACCTTCGACCCGGTAATTATGAGATTAGGGTATTTAACTCCAGATATCTGCTTTCTGAAGGTTTATAGGACCATCGAAGAACATACGTGCAATCTTTTCAAAATAAGGAGTATAATCGGATATAAAGAACCTGTCATTGACTTTGCCTTTATCATTCAAAAGATTATGTTCTTCGAGTGTTTTTCTGACAATCATTGAAACTAATTTTCCAGAATCAATCACATCAACATTGAAATTAAAGATCTTGCTGATCTGGTTTTTAATGATGGGATAATGCGTGCATCCAAGAACGAGAGCCTCGATTCCTGAAAGTGATTCATTCGAGAGGTAAGACCTGAGGATTGCATTGCTTATATCATCAAAGATAAATCCTTCCTCTATCATCGGAACCAGCAATGGTGTGGCAAGTGAAATAACTGATGTGGATGGTGCTTTCATGGTAACTTTCAGCTCATAAGTACCTGAGCTTATAGTCCTTTTGGTGCCAATCACACCGATCTTATTGTACGTATGTGAACTAAGATATTCAACGACAGGATCGATAACATCGAACAACAATGTTTTATTTCCATATTTCTCGACAAGGACATCGAAAGCAGATGCAGAGGCAGAGTTACATGCAACAAGAACAACTTTGCATTCATGATCGAGCAGGAACTGCGTAATGCGTTCAGAATAACCGCGTATTGATTCCGCAGATTTGTCACCATAAGGAAGATGAGCAGTATCTCCGAAATAAATAATACTTTCGCCCGGAAGTGCCTGCTTGACAGCTTGTGCAACTGTAAGGCCGCCTACACCAGAGTCAAATATTCCAATTGGTTTATCTTTCACCTGAATAACAATAAAATGACCATTCCCTGGGGAATGGTCAAATTATATTTAATAAGATCTACTTAATTCCAAGTTTGGTTTTGGCAAGGGCCATAATATTTGTGCTCTTTGTTTCATCGAAATAAAGCAGTGAGCCTCTTGCAACGTCAAATACGTAGATAAAGCCATTCTCTTTTCCAACATCCTTTATTGCCTTGTCAACCTTGGCATATATAGGCTGGAAAAGTGTATTCTGTTTTTCCTGCAGCTGAGTCTGAGCATTGGTCTGGAATTCCTGGATGCGACGGTTCATATCGATAAGCTCCTGTTCCTTGTTCTGCCTAACAACTTCGGTATAGGTTTTACTTTCTTTTTGATATTTCTCGCTGGCGTTATTCATTTCAACACTCATAAGTTCAAGAGCGTTATAGAGCTCTTTCTGGTAATTATCAAGTTGAACCCTTGCTGAATCAAACTCAGGGAGTGCCTGGATCAACTCATCGCTGTTAATATGTGCGAATTTAACATTCTGGGCTGAAGCGTTCATTCCCGCAAAAATCATCAGGACAAACAATACCGCCACTCCAACGAATCTTTTCATTTTCATATAGTATTAATATGTGCAAAAATAATTAATTAATTCTTAAAACCTAATTTTTCAAGTACCTGGTCACTAAGGTCGAACTTGGGATTGGCAAACAAAATGTTACCGCCTGCAGCAGTATCGAATATTGCTGCATAGCTTCCCTCTGCCGCAATTTCCTTAATTGCTTTTAATATCTCATCCTGGATTGGCTTTACAAGTTCTTCCCTCTTTTTGAATAACTCACCTTCCATTCCGAAGTACTTGTTCTGAAGCTCTTTCATCTCTTTTTCCTTGCTAATGATAGCTTCTTCCCTCTTCGCTTTCATATCCTGTGAAAGAAGAACAGCATCATTCTGGTATGATTTATACATCTGTTCAACGACGGCGATACCATCAGCGATTTCTTTCTCCCATTGGGCAGAAAGCTTATCAAGCTGATCCTGCGCAGCATTGAATGCAGGTATGTTTTTCCTTATATATTCTGAATCAACAAAAGCATATTTCTGAGCAAAGGTCATAACCGAAGTCAGAACCAGAAGGCTTATTATTATACCTGTTTTCTTCATGATCTTGATTATTAATTAGAATTGTTGACCTATAACAAAATGGAACTGTCCTTTGTTGGCACTTGGATTGTTTGGTACAGCATCAAACCCATAACCCCAGTCGATACCCAGAAGTCCGAACATAGGAAGGTTCGCTCTTAAACCAATACCAGCTGACCTGTTCATCCTGAAAGGATTGTATTCTTTAAGGCTGTACCAGGCTTTACCTGCCTCGGCAAATGCAAGCCCGTATATTGTGGCCTGTGGATTTAATGAAATAGGGTACCTGAGCTCAAATGTAAGTTTAGAATATACGTTACCAGCAGGTGAACCGCTCTTTGGATCTGTCGGAGTCACCGATCCCGTAGTGTAGCCTCTCAATGCAATAACTTCCCTTCCATAGAAACTGTAACCTGTCATCCCATCACCCCCAAGATAGAAGTTCTCGAACGGTGAAGGTCCAATCTCTTTATTATAATATCCTAAATAGCCGAAATTGAATTTCGAATTCAGAACGAGTTTATCATTCTTTGACAATGGGAAATAGTAGTCAGCCTTGAATGTCCATTTATGGAATTCAATCCAGTTGTATTTGACTTCATCAGGAGCATTCAGCATGCTCTCACCTGAGATGGCAGAATAAGGTGGAGTCGCCTGAACAGACAGAGTGAATGAAGATCCGCTCCTGGGATAAATAAGGTTAGGGCTAGTGGAAAACCTCATAATCCTCGCTGTAAAGGATAAAAGGTTTGAGGTACCTTGCTCAAAAAGGAACCTGTAAACATTGTAGTTATTCAGGTTGTATCTCTGGTATGCAAGTTCACCATAGAGTGTAAAATAGTCATCGGGCCATGCAAGTCTTTTTCCAAGACCAACAGAGGCTCCGTCGATTATCATCGACTGGCGGTCATCCTCACCTTTTTTGCTTCCATTTGTCATCAATGACCTGTACAATGAGACATTGAAGCTATTGGGACTTTTCCCGCCAAGCCATGGTTCATTGAATGAGATGTTGTAAGATTGATAAACCCTGCCGTTTGATTGTGCCCTGATGCTGAGTGATTGCCCATCCCCTGAAGGATAGGGCCTCCATTGCTTCAGATCGAAGAAATTACGCATTGAGAAGTTGTTAAACCTCACACCGACAGTTCCAACGAGCATACCTGCCCCCCAGCCTCCTGAAATTTCGAACTGGTCATTTGCTTTTTCTTCAAGCTTATATAAAAGATCGACAGTACCATTTGTTATATCAGGCAATGGTGTAGGCTGAATTTTCTCAGGATCAAAATGACCAAGCACGCCAAGCTGCCTGATAGATCTCATAATCAAATCCTTGCTGAACAGTTCGCCTGGAAGTGTATATAACTCCCTCCTTGCCACATGCTCATTTGTTCTTGTATTTCCCTGAATTATAATGTTATTCAAATAAGCCTGGTCTCCTTCGTATATACGGATCTCAAGGTCTACTGAATCTTTATCAACTTTTGCTTCAACGGGTGTAAGGCTGGAGAAAAGATAACCATTATCCATATAAAGGTTATTTACAGCATCCTGTGCTCCCCCGCTGCCATTCAGCCTGTCGTTGATTAGGCTCTGGTTATAAACCGAACCCTTCTCGATATTGAGCCTTTGCTCAAGAAGCTCTTTTGGGTAAACACTGTTTCCGACCCAGTCAACATTGCGCAGAAAGTATTGTGTACCTTCTTCAATTTTTATAGCAAGTCCAACCCTGTCTTCAGATATCCTGTAGAGAGAATCTGATATAATTGCAAAATCTTTAAACCCGTTATCATTGTAGAACGTTGTTAACTTCTCCTTATCCTCATTATATTTTTCACCGATGTACTTTGAAGAACGGAAGAAATTCAGATTCTTTTTCTTGGTATCCTTTAGCTGCTTCCTTAATTTCCGGTCATCGAAATATTCATTTCCGACAAAGCTTATCTCACCGATCTTAACCTTCTCATTTTTTTCAACATTCACTGTGAGAATGACATTGTTTGGCTGGTCAGGATCATCTTTCTGAATGAAATTTACTTCAGCATTAAGAAAACCTTTTTCAACAAAATGATCGAGGATAATCTTTTTGGCTGTATTAAGAAGATACTCAGTTATCTGAGAACCCACAGGCAGGTTAATCTTCTCTGTTATATCAGTTTTTTCCTGGTTTCTCAGTCCAGAATAGTTAACAGCCGAAATTCTGGGTCGTTCCTGCAGGGATATATCAAGAAAAACAGTATCGTGTGAGTACTTAGTTGCAGTAATTCTGACATCGGAAAATAATCCCTGTATCCAGAGTTTCTGAGCAGCTGTTGTAAGCTCTTCGCCAGGAACGGAAATTTCCTGTCCTTTCCTCAGACCTGAAATCCCTATCAGCGCATTTGGGTCGAGAAATCTGACACCTGAAACTGTAACTCCACCAACAATATAATCATCAGGGTTGGCATAATTAACTATGTCCGTATTCTCTTGTCCGTACATTATTATTCCGGCAAGAGTAAAGAATATTATCGAAAAAATCCTGTAAGTCTTAATCGCCATTTATTTATCTTTTTCCAAAATCTGTTCACTAGTTTTTCCGAATCTTCTTTCTCTCTTCTGGTAGTCGATTATAGCGTTGTATAAATCTTCCTTACCAAAATCAGGCCAAAGTACATCGGTAAAATATAATTCTGTATAAGCAAGCTGCCACAAAAGGAAATTACTTATCCTGAGTTCGCCGCTGGTACGTATCATCAATTCAGGGTCGGGGATACCCGCTGTGCTCATATATTCACTGAATTTTATTTCATCTATCTGATCTGAATTCAGTTTGCCTTCTTTCACATCTTCCGATATTTTCCTGACTGCATTTGTAATCTCCCATCTTGCGCTATAGCTGAGAGCAACAACAAGGTTCAGTCCCGAGCATCGTGATGTTTGATTGATTGTTTGCATCAACCTTTCTCTTACGTCTCCGGTTAGCCTGTTGATATCACCAATGCTGAGGAGCCTTATATTGTTTTTCAGGAGGGTTTCTGTTTCATTATTCAGCGATTGTACCATGATCCCCATTAGGGCAGACACTTCATCATCTGGTCTCCCCCAGTTTTCTGTTGAAAAAGCATACAGGGTAAGATAATTGATACCAAGTTCGGCAGAGGCTTCAATAACTTCACGCAAGGAATTAACGCCCTGCTGGTGACCAAAGATCCTGTCAAGGCCTCTCTGCTGTGCCCACCTGCCATTTCCATCCATTATTACAGCAATATGAGATGGCAGCTTATCCTTAATAATTTTCTCTCTGTTTGTCATAAAATCAGCGTCTCCTTTTAGAATCCGCATCACCGTAGGCAGGACAGCCTGCCAGCCTGCTCATGATCTTCCAGGTAAATGATATGCCGGTATATGTATACCAGTCATTGTTGTGTGTCAGAGCATAATCCTCCGGAGAGACCAAATCTTTTAAGCCGTCAAAGTTATCATAAAAAGTTTTACGAAAACCATATTCAGCTTCCATTCCAAGATTTTTAAAAAGATTGATCTTAAAACCGAGCGAAAAAGGTATTACCGGAAGAAATGCAACGGATGAGCCATCAAAGGCTATTCCCGCACCACCTGCCAGGTAAGGTGTATAATCATACAGCTTACCAATAGTGTTATAAGGAAAAAAATTAAACTCGTACATAACCGAGAATTCACCGACAAACCCGCTAAAGGATCTGGCACGTGCCTGCTGGAATGAATTATTAAAATCATGATCATTTGCAGAGAGCAGCCCGGCGAGGATGTTTGCCCTTAATGCCTGTCTTGGATTGAGATTATACCTGTAGAACACTCCGCCTGAGGGCCCTGGGGAGTACATCAGCCTGTCGGGATTGATATCACCCATGTAGGATGAGACACCTCCGGTAATACCGTAATCAGCCCGGTGCTGTGCAGATAGTACAACAGGGACAAAGATCAAAATGATAAAAAAATAAATTCTCATCAGGTTTGTCCGCTCAACGTTTAATGAAATCAGGCATCCCGTTGGATTTTGTTTTCAGTTTATAAATAAATGTGAAGTTTAAAAAATAATAAACGTCATTTGAGCTGGAATATTGTGATGCATAACCCTCGAGATAATCAGAAAATGAATACCTTCCACCAATTTCAATTCCAAGATTTATATCAGGTGAAAAAATTATTGTTGATCCAACACCAATAGGAATCACTGTCGTGAAACCACCATCTTTCATTCCTGATTGATTAAGCCTGTCGTTCCCATTTACTGAATATATAGCTCCACCAAGACCGGTAAATGTGTAAAAATCCAGGGAATTCATTATGCTCCTTAGCTTGTTAAGCTGCCCTTTAGAGAATAGATAACTGTTCTCAGTTTTGTTCTTAATAAAATAGAATTCTCCGATGACTGCCGGCTCAATAAGACTTGTACTTGCCTCCATATTCCTGTTTTCATTGGATCCTCTTTCGTCAGTTGCTTTCAACATCGCTGCAGTAAGGCTCAACCTTACACTAAGATCGGAAAGTATCCTGTACCGTAAACTACCATTAAGATTTATTCTTGTCTGAAGGAATGATAAATCTCTCAACCCAAGGATATTTTCCTTGGGCGAGAAGCCACCTATATCCCCAAAGAATTGAGAAGGCCCCACAGCTACAATAGCCTCAATTCTCCTCTGTTTCCATAATTGTGCATTGGTCTTTGCTGAATCCACAACAAGCATCCCCGACAGAAGAAGAATAAACAAAGTCGGCCGTTTCATCAGATTCAGTAATAAGGGTTAACAACAACAAATATATTATAATTATTCAATTCCTGCTGTCTGCACCCCACATTAGCTTATTTCTAAGTGTGCTGTAGAAATCCCTTGTTTTTGTCATTACGGTCCTGATCCTGCTGACTGAACTCTCTATCAATATTTCTTCACTGAACGGGATTTTTTTTGATCTGAAGTCTACAGTAACCATAAACTCACGGCTTCGCCCTTCCACAATCATCCTCAGCTTACTGTTTCCCGGTACAATTATGGGCCTTATTGTCATATTATGTGGAGCGATAGGTGAAATAACTATGCTCTCATCATCCGGTGTGAGAATCGGTCCGCCGGCACTGAGATTGTATGCCGTGGACCCTGTTGCCGTTGAGATTATAAGTCCGTCGGCCCAATAGGTATTAAGATAACTGTTGTTAACCTCAACATTTATCGTAATCATGCTCAAATCTGATTTCTGAATAGTCACTTCATTCAGGGCAAACGAATTATTACCTTCAAACAGGGTGCCTGGCCTGACAAGCTTAAGAAGACTTCTTTCTATAATATCATACTGCCCTGCATTAAGCATCTCTATTGAATTCCCTATTTCATCAGCATAGATATTGGCCAGGAAACCCATTCGTCCCGTGTTTATCCCGGCAATTGGTATGTTAAAATCCTTGACTTTTATTGTTGTTTCAAGGAAAGTACCATCTCCCCCGACACTGAATATCATATCCGGTAAACCTGGCAGCTCATTCATATCTTCAAAATAGGTTATGCCAGTGTATGGAGGAAGATGTGATTCACCCTCCCGTTTGTACATCATAATTCCGACATTCCTTCTTCGCAGCTCGGAAATGAGCTTCTCCACACCTTCCCTTGTCTTTACTGTACTGTCTTTGCTGAAAACGGCCACACTTTTAAGCATGACTCAGATATTAAGATATTTCATAAGCAGGTCAAATCGTTCAGAATACAGGTTTTCCATAGTATCGTCCGATGAAATCCAGGTTTTGACTTCATAATTATATCTTTCGAAGGTACGTATTACGGATGACAGATCAGTCGTATTAACCTTGAGGGTGACCTCCAGTCTTGTCGATTCCGGCTGAGATGTAATATACATACTGAGTATCTTTACATTATTGCTTTCAATTATCTGTGAAATCTGTGTAAGTGAATAGTCCCTCTCGACAAGGTCAAGTACAATTATTGCTCCATGCTGATCCATTGATGAAATACCGGCAATATGCCTGATCAGATCATTTGTTGTAATTACACCCTGGTAATGATTGTTGTTATCAAGTACCGGTATAACTGAAAGCTTTAAACGGGATGCAAGCCCTATAACATCAAAAATATGCTGATCTGCTTTCACATAGGGTTTGATAAGTGTAAGTGCATGATTACCAATAGGCTCGTTTGCCTGGTTCATATCATAGATATCAGCATCTGATATAAGCCCAAGGAAATCCTGATTATTGACAATGGGAAGATGAGATATCCTGAATATCTCCATCCAGTTCAGAGCAGTCTGGCCGAGGTCGGAGGTCTTTAGTGAAGGAACAACTTCTGATATCAGGTCTTTTGCCACCATAAAAACTTTTTATCAACTAATATAACAAAAAAAGTACCGTTATTGTAATTTTGAAATCTGAAATGCCGGTATTTTAATTATTAAAGAGCTGATGACAAAGTTAAGCGTAAATATCAACAAAATTGCTACCATCAGAAATGCAAGAGGAGGAAATACTCCAAACGTGCTTAATGCTGCAATAAATTGCCAGCTTTTTGGCGCTGATGGTATTACAGTCCATCCCCGACCTGATGAGAGACATATAAGATATTCAGATGTACTTGAAATTAAACCAATAATAACAACAGAATTCAATATTGAAGGAAATCCTTCACAGAGCTTTATATCACTGGTTCTTGCTGTCAAACCTGACCAGGTCACGCTTGTACCTGATGCCCATGATGCAATAACATCAAATGCCGGATGGAATGTTGCAAAAAATAAATCCTTTCTTACGGATATTATCAGAACATTCAAGAAGGAAGGTATCCGGACTTCAATTTTTGTTGATACTGATCCTTCAAACATTGAAAATGCAGCCTATACCGATACCGACAGAATTGAATTATATACCGAGCCTTACGCAACAGCCTTCAGCACCAATGCTCCTGAAGCAGTCATGCCGTTTGTTACTGCTGCAAAGATTGCACGTGAAGCGGGAATGGGTGTTAATGCCGGTCATGACCTTAGTCTCGATAATCTGAAGTTTTTTCATCAGAATATACCATGGCTCGAAGAGGTTTCAATAGGTCATGCACTTATATCTGATGCATTATACCTTGGTCTCGAAAATACAATCCAGATGTATAAAAGACAGCTTCTCTGAAGATGGATCTTTTCTACAGGAAATATGGCAATGGACCTCCGCTGATAATTCTTCATGGGCTTTTCGGGTCATCTGACAATTGGACCACGGTTGCAAAGAGCCTGTCTGACACTTTTACTGTGATCCTGCCTGATAACAGGAATCATGGAAGATCACCCCATTCCGAAATCCATGATTACAATGTGATGAGTAACGATTTGCTGGAGCTTGCCAACAGGCTCAGGCTTGAAAAATTTTTCCTGGCAGGTCACAGCATGGGAGGGAAAATAGCTGTTCAGTTTGCACTTAAATGGCCTGAGATGCTGAATGGTCTACTTGTCGCAGATATCTCACCGTTCCGGGTTGAAGATGAGAAGAGAAGCGAATTCAGGCAACATGAAAAGATCCTTGAAACTATGCTTGATATGGATCTGACCAAAATATCATCGAGAGAAGAAGCCGCAAAGAAATTGTCTGACGCAGGATTACATGAAAAAACAGCCGGTTTCATTCTAAAAAATCTTCAAAGAACCCCTGGAAACAAGTTTGAATGGAAGATAAATGCTCCTTCCCTGTACAAGAACATGGTTAATATCCTTAAAGGCATTGACCGCAGTTCTGCTTTTTCGTTGCAGGTTACAGGCTTTCCCGTAATTTTCATAAGAGGGACGGAATCAGATTATCTTCCTCCGGAAGATTACGATGATATAAGAAAAATATTCCCGGCGGCCGAGTTTATAGATATTGAAGGCGCAGGACATTGGCTGCATTCAGATAAACCTGAGGAGGTAATTCAGAGTATCAGGAAATTATCAGAGTGAGGTATCAGAACGTTACCGATTCAACCCCATCTTCCCCGATCAATGGGAGATTCATAAAACGAAGCATTACCTGGGCTATTGCAAGAACATCTTTTTCACAATACCTTACAATTCTTTCAATATCACCTTCCTTGTAATAAATTCCTGCAACCATACTACCGTCGATATCGTCCTTAGGTGTTGCAATACCAAGTACTTTTGTCAGTAATTCAAGTGAAGTATAGTTTTTATAGTCACCGAATTTCCAGAGATCCATTGTATCAAGCACCTTCACATCCCATGGTTTCTTGCCTGCATTATCAAGTATGTCAGGTATGATCAGACCATTGATGATCATCCTTCTTGCAATGTAGGGAAAATCGAATTCCTTACCATTGTGGGCACACAGAATAGCATCCTTCCTCAACTTGCAGAATTTTTGAACAAGGTCGGTGAAATCGAGAAGTAATGCTTTTTCATCCTGACCGAAGAATGATTTCAGCCTGATAAAACTTTTTTCCTGAACCTTGACAAGTCCAACCGAAATGCATATTATTTTACCAAATTCCGAATAGATCCCGGCCCTTTCGTAAGCATCGGCAGCGCTTTGTTCATCGTCTCTGAATTGTTTTGATTTTTTATCCCACAAATGCTGAAATGCAGGATCAAGCTCATCGAAAGACGGAAAAGCCGGAACAGTTTCTATATCAAGAAACAAAATGTCGTCAGCCCTGGTTTGAGAAAGCATTGTAATCAGTTTTTATTTTTTAATGAGAGATCCCCTGAGAAGATGTTTCTCGATTATTGATATCAATACCTCAATCCCGACCTGGTTTTCACCACCTCCTGGTATAATGATGTCGGCATACCTCTTGGAAGGCTCAATAAACTGAAGATGGGATGGTTTTACAGTGTCATGATATCTCTCAAGTACAGTGAGAACAGACCTGCCTCTCTCGATAATATCCCGTTGAATGACCCTTCCGAGACGATCATCAGCATCAGCATCAACAAAAACTTTTATATCCAGCATATTCCTTAAGGCCTCATCTGTAAGGATGAGAATTCCTTCAACAATAACAACACTGG
The DNA here is from genome assembly GCA_035297425.1 of Bacteroidales bacterium. Classification (GTDB taxonomy): domain Bacteria; phylum Bacteroidota; class Bacteroidia; order Bacteroidales; family VadinHA17; genus LD21. Next base: position 111,639 of record DATGYZ010000031.1, read on the forward strand.
CCGGTTTTATTTTTATTGTCGCATTTTCCCTTATACAGGTAAGATATGAATATATCGGCATTTCAATACTTCGTCCCGATTTGAGTTTTTTCAAATGCCTGATCAACAGATCAAATTCTACAGAATCAGGATGGTCGAAATTGATTTTCTGCCTTTCCTCCAGAGAAATTGAACTATTATCTTTATAATAGGCATCCTGCGGAATGACGACAACTTCACCATTAGGAAAAACCTTTGAAACTTTATTAACTACTGTTGTCTTACCTGAGCCTGTTCCACCAGCAATACCTACTATCAGCATAAAATTCTTAATTTTGCCATGATCACAGCTCAAAAGTAGTAATTTGCACAAAATAAAAGATGTCAGATTTATACCCTTTAAGATTTGAAAGTATACTCAAGGAAAGAGTATGGGGCGGACGTTCCCTTCCGGAAAGATATAATAAGAAGACTGACATTACGGGAAATATAGGTGAGAGTTGGGAGATTTCTTCAGTTTCAGATAATATTTCTGTTGTTTCAAACGGATTCCTTGCCGGCAATAACCTTGAGGAACTCATAGAGGTTTACATGGGTGATATCACCGGGGATTCAGTTTATGAGAAGTTCGGCAATGAGTTTCCCCTTCTTATTAAGCTCATTGAATCTAAGCAGGATCTTTCTGTACAGGTACATCCCGGTAATGAGCTTGCAAAAAAGAGGCATAATGCGTATGGCAAAACAGAAATGTGGTACATACTTGAAAATGAAAAAAATGCAAAGGCCTTTATTGGTTTTCAGGAAGATGTCACGAAAGACTCATACCTGGATGCAGTAAAAAAAGGGAATCTTCCTGAAATAATGAATGTTGAAATTGCAGAGAAAGGTGATGCATTCTTTATTCCTGCAGGAAGCATACATTCACTTGGATCTGGCCTAATACTTGTTGAAATACAGCAGACATCTGATATTACTTACAGGATTTTCGACTGGAACAGGTCTGGCAGCGACAAAAGGGAACTTCATACAGACCTGGCACTCGATGCAATCGATTTCAGTAGAAAAAATCCGGGGAGGGTTAAAATTGATCCTGTGCCGAACGATAGTGTTAACATTGTTGATAATGAATTCTTCACAACTTTCCTGGTATCAATAAACGAACTAACTAAAAAGGAATATTACCTGCTCGATTCTTTTGTCATCTATATTTGTACAGAAGGAAGGTTTATTGTTAAGTGTGATGATTTTAAGGAAGAGGTTAAGAAAGGTGAGACTATATTAATTCCTGCCATGATAAAGGAGGTAATACTCGAACCGCTTGGAGAAGCCAGGTTTCTTGAGGTCTATATTAATGAAAGCATCAACATTCTATAAAAATGAAATTACATTACATTATTTTCACAGTTATAATTACCTTTTTCGCAGGGTGTTCAGGCTCGCCGGGAAGCAAAACTGATGTCTCAACACCTGTTGATACCGTTGTTGTTCCTGACACAGGCTTCACCGGCATTAAACAATTTATGAGCGGTCAGTACAAAGTAAGTGAGGTAACTTTCAAGAACGGTGTAAGGCAGGGACTTACAAAAACTTTTTACAGGAGTGGAAAACTTCAGAGGACATTTTGGTATGAGAGTGGTCTTAGGCAGGATTCGTCTTGCTGGTTTTATGAAGAAGGGCAGCTGTTCAGGACTACTCCTTTTATCAATGATACTATAAACGGTATTCAGAAACAGTTTTATCGTACAGGTGAATTGAAAGCTGAACTTGGATATTCAGGAGGTTTAAGAACACTGTATTTTAAGGAGTATAGCCGTGACGGGAAACTTATTTCGAATTATCCGGAACTCCTGATAAAAACAGAAGATAAGTACAACATTAACGGCACTTACAATATAACGCTCAGTTTGTCTGATTTAAATAACGATGTTAAATTCTATCGTGGTGACATCGTCAACGGTGTTTATGATACAACAAAGGTTGAAAAAATAAGGAAGAGCGGTAACACCGGGTTGCTTGGCTTAAGGAAAAAACCTGCAGTAAACAATGATTCTGTAGGCATAATAGCCGAGATACTCACCAATTTTGGCAACAGGCTTATTGTTTATAAAAAACTGGAGTTGCCATATAAAGATCTTAAGTGATGATAATCAGATCTGCCAGGTTCATAAAGAGCAGTCCCGGATTGAAGGATTGCCCTCCTCCTGATAAGCCAGAATTCGGGTTTACCGGGAGGTCGAATGTTGGCAAGTCATCGCTTATTAATATGATCACGGGCTTTCAGAAGCTTGCCAAAACTTCTGCCCAGCCTGGAAAGACAAAAACTATCAATCATTTCATAATTAACGACAGCTGGTACCTTGTCGATCTCCCTGGTTATGGCTATGCAAAGGTTCCGGTAAGTATGAGGGAAAAATGGACCGGCAACATGCACCAGTACATACTTAAAAGAGAAAGCCTGGTTTGTTTGTTTGTTCTGCTCGATCCACGGCACAAACCACAGGCTTCCGATCTTAAATTTATGGAATTCCTTGGGGTGAATCAGATTCCATTCGCCAGGGTATTTACAAAAACCGATAAACTCACTGCTTCAGCATTGCAAAAATCAATAAATGATTATGATAATAAAATGCTTGAGATATGGGAGTCAATACCCGTAACATTTATTTCTTCAGCTCTTGAAAGACAGGGAAAAGACGAGATTTTAAATTTCATCGAAGAATCTGTCAACAATTTTTCAATTGATGGCCGTTATTAAAGGGAATTTATAATTTTGTACTCTGTTTTTATCAGACTTATTAAATACTCACAGATATGTTCGGACATGCACCTATGAAACTTTTTGCATGCAGATCTTCAGAGCATCTTGCAAGAATGATTGCTGAAAAACTGGGGATCGAGCTTGGAAAAAGTTCTGTTACAAAATTCAGCGACGGTGAATTTCAACCATGTTTCGATGAATCAGTAAGAGGCTGCATGGTCTTTATAGTGCAATCGACCAATCCTCCGGCTGACAATCTCCTGGAATTACTTCTTATGATAGATGCTGCAAAAAGAGCATCTGCGTATAAGGTCATTGCCGTTATTCCTTATTATGGTTATGCCAGGCAGGACAGGAAAGACAGGCCAAGGGTTTCGATAGGATCAAAACTTACTGCAGACCTTCTCAGTACCGCAGGAGTTGACAGGGTAATTACAATGGACCTGCATGCAGATCAGATACAGGGCTTCTTTAATGTGCCTGTTGATCATCTGTTCGGTTCTGCAATATTTGCACCTTATATCTCGAACCTTAAGCTCAAGAATCTTACGGTATCAGCCCCGGACATGGGCGGATCAAAAAGAGCCAATGCATATTCAAGATACCTGCAGTCTGAAATGGTACTCTGCTATAAGCTCAGGAAGAAACCAAATGTTATTGAAGAGATGTCAATAATCGGCGAAGTGGAAGGCAGGAATGTTGTTATTATTGATGATATGGTCGATACCGCAGGAACACTCGTCCTTGCTGCAAACAGGATGAAGGAAAAAGGCGCTACAAGCATTTATGGCATTGCAACCCACCCTATCCTCTCAGGAAATGCAATTGAAAGAATCAACGATTCAGCTCTTGAGGAACTTGTAGTCAGCGACTCAGTTCCAATTTCGAAAACATCACCAAAAATTAAAGTGCTCTCAATCGCCGATATTTTCGCACGTACTATAATGGCTGTCACCACAAATCAATCGATCAGCACTAATTTTGTATTCTGATTGCTTTGTTCTATATTTGCAGTCCAATTTTTTTTAATAACCGTGTAATGAGAAATATTGTTAATGATATTTTCTAGTAGCACAATAACAAACAGATAAATGAAAACAATAGAGATCAAAGGATCATTCAGAACAGAGCTTGGTAAAAAAGGATCAAAGCAAATAAGAAAACAGGGTGGAGTTCCATGCGTGATTTACGGAAAAGAAGAGAATATCCATTTCTATGCTGATGAACTTAGCTTCAAGAACCTCGTATATACTCACGAAGCTCATCTTGTTAAAATAATTGTCGATACCCAGGAATTCAATGCAATCCTCAAGGATCTTCAGTTTCATCCTGTGAATGACAAGATCCTGCATGCAGATTTTGTCCAGATAACAGAAGACAAGCCCGTGGTTATTGCTATACCTGTTACAATTACAGGTACCTCAGCCGGAGTCCTTGCAGGTGGAAAGCTCGTTATCAAGAAAAGAAACCTTAAAGTAAAAGGATTACCAAAAGATCTTCCTGAATTCCTGCCAATTGATATAACAGATCTTAAAATTCACCAGTCTGTAAAGGTTGGTGACCTTGTATTTGACAAAATTGAACTCCTGGATCCCAAAAAAGATATGGTTGTCGGAGTTGCCACCTCACGCGTTGCTCAGAAAACTGATGAAGAAACAGCTGCTGAATCAACCACTGCAACCGGTGCAGCACCAGAAGCACCTGCTGAAGAAAAATAGCATTTCTTACCAGGATTTCTGTGAATTGAACTTTCACAGGTTAATGTATTAATAAACCGGCTTTATGAAATTTCTGATAGCTGGTCTGGGAAATATCGGGGACGGTTACAGGGATACCCGCCACAACATAGGATTTACAGTATTGGATGCCCTCGCTGAGGCGTCCAATACTGCTTTTACAGACCAACGTTATGGAGCCCTCTGCTCACTTCGGCATCGCGGTCATGTCTTGATTCTCCTCAAACCTTCAACATTCATGAACCTCAGCGGCAATGCTGTTGATTACTGGATGAAAAAGGAAAAAATACCAGTTGAAAATCTTCTTGTTATTGTTGACGACCTTGCTTTGCCGCTGGGAAGCATAAGAATGCGCAAGAAGGGAAGTGACGGTGGTCATAATGGACTTGCTCATATATCCGCTGTACTTGGGACCGATGAATATTCAAGGATTCGAATTGGAATAGGAAACAGTTTCAGAAAAGGCAGGCAGGTTGATTATGTGCTTGGCACATGGGATCCTGAAGAAAAAGAAATACTGAAAGAACGTATCGGCATTGTGATCGAGATGATAAAATCATTTGCCTTCAGTGGTGCTGAGATCACCATGACAAACTTCAACAAAGTCGGAAAAATGCCGCAAAATACAGGGTCATCAGATGGAAAATCCTGAAAATATCCGTATCGATAAATTCCTGTGGGCAGCACGCATTTACAAAACACGCAGCCAGGCAAGCGAAGAATGCAGGAAAGGCAGGGTGCTGATAAATAACATTGCTGTCAAACCATCAAGAACTGTCAGCAGTGGTGAAGTTATAATTGTTAAAAAGCCACCTGTAGTATTTACTTACAAGGTAGTTGAACCTTCGGAAAAAAGGGTATCTGCAAAGCTTGTCTCCTCACTTATTGCAGATCTGACATCCGGGGAAGAGAAAATGAAGCTTGATTTACGGAATGTTGCCGGTATCATTTACCGCGAAAAGGGAACTGGAAGGCCGACAAAGAAAGAGCGGCGCCTCATCGACAGGTTGCATGATGATATCGATGAGAATCTATAAGTATAAAGACCTATTATCAATCCCCGGTCATCTTAATTATCATTTGCAGAGATATCCTGCATTCACTTTTTTTTAAATTGCAGGCATAAAAGTGAATAAGAAAAGATTGGTGTCAGCTTAAATGGGGAAGGAAAACATTGAGAAACATACCGCCGGTTATGCATTGCTAAAATCAGTTTCCGGCTTCTGGCACAGTAAGGTTTTTTACAGGAAAGTAATAGTGTCTGGACGCGAAAATATTAACCCTGATAATATTAATATTTTTGCTCCAAACCACCAGAATGCCTTAATGGATGCGCTTGCAGTCCTGCATACCCATAAAGGTCAGCCCGTTTTCCTGGCACGCTCAGATATATTCAAAAAACAACTGATAGCCTCAATACTTTATTTCCTTAAAATCCTTCCGGTTTACAGGATACGTGACGGCTTCAGCACACTGAAGGGTAACGATGAGACTTTTGAGAAAACCATAGATGTACTGCGGAACAAAAATGGGCTGGTAATACTACCCGAAGGCGATCATGCAGGGTACAGGAGACTAAGGCAGCTTAAAAAAGGGATATGCAGAATAGCTTTCCAGGCAGAAGAGGCATCGGACTTTTCACTTGGAATTAAGATTATTCCTGTCGGCATAGAGTTTACAAATTATACAAGGTACAGGCAGGTTCTGACAGTTGTTTACGGCAAACCAATTGAGGTTTCCGAATATACCAACAGTTACAGGGAAAACCCCGAAAGGGCATTCAATGAACTCAGGGCAAGACTTTCAGATGAAATAAAGAAAGTCATGATACATATCGAATCTCCTGATGATTATGATGCAATAGATGAACTCAGAAGCATAATCAACGGGAAATTCAGTGATGATATTAAATACCCGAAGATTTTCCGCGACAGGAAGCTTATTGAGAAACTGAATGAAGTAAAAGCTTCAGACCCTTCAAAATTTAACAGGATCTGTTCATTGAGCCTGAGTGTCAAAAGGAGAACAAAAGACCTTGCGCTTACATACAGGCTGCTCGATAAAAAAAAGCATCCCATTGGTTGGCTTATTGCGGGTATTATAGGACTAATAGTCACATTCCCGTTGTTCATTTACGGCAATATCTTTAATCTTACCTTCCTGGCTATTCCAAATCTTCAGATTCCTAAGATCAAAGATCCTCAGTTTCATTCTTCAATAAGGTATGGCCTATCACTTGCAATAGCTTTAGTATTACTACCGGTCTACCTTATTATATGCCTCCTCCTGTTTTCCCAATGGTGGGTTGGGGTTCTTGTTTTCTTAACCCTGCCCCTCTCAGGGTTATTCGCCTGGAACTACTACCTTATTTTTAAAAGAATTGCAGGCGGATTCAGAATAAGGAACCTGATGATGAATAAAAAAAGGAAATTCATTGAATTAAGAAAAGATTACAGAGAGCTGAGGAATATGATCAGTGAAATACAAAATGAAAAGAAATAAACTGTTTAATAATAAGGTAGCATGGATCACCGGAGCCTCTTCAGGAATAGGTGAAGCTCTTGTAAGGAAGTTTGTTGATGAAGGAGCTTTTGTCTTCGCATCCTCAAACGATCCCGCAGGGCTGGAGAAAGTAAAAAGTTCGTGTACATATCCCGACATGGTGCATTGCGTGGCTTTCGATCTGTCGGAAAATGATAAAATTCCCGGAATTGCAGAAGCTGAGCTTTCAAGAACCGGAAGAATCGATTACCTTCTGAATATCGGAGGGATAAGCCAGAGAGCAAGGATTGATGAGACTCCACTATGGCTTGATCGTAAAATATTTGAAATAAATTATTTCGGAACTATTACACTTACAAAAGCGGTTCTGCCTTATATGTTGAAGCAGAAATCAGGGCATATACTTGCAACAAGCAGTATATCAGGAAGGTTTGGCTTTCCTCTAAGATCAGCCTATTCAGCATCCAAGCAGGCAATTCATGGTTTTTTCGAAACTCTTTATCTCGAGAACAAACAAAACAACCTGAGAGTATCTGTAATAATTCCTGGCAGGGTCAGGACAGCAATTTCAGTGCATGCACTTGAGTCTGATGGGCGCGAACACGGAAAGCTCGATGATGGCCAGGCGAAAGGGCTTCTTCCTGAACAGGCTGCGAATATTATTATCAAAGGTATTGTAAAGGATAAAAGGGAAATACTTGTTGGAAGAAGCGAAATGTTCATGCTTCATATAAGAAGATATATGCCCTGGCTTTTTTTCAGGATTGCGGATAAAATAAAATCAACCTGAATGCTGGTTTGGCAATAAATTAAGGTATATCTTTCCCTGGCAGTGATCAATTATATCATCGAATAGAAATTATGAAAAGTTATGTAATCAGCGGCATACAACAGATGGGCATTGGTGTCAGTAATCTGGAGGAGGCGTGGAAATGGTACAGAAACCAGTTTGGGATGGATTGCCCGATATTTGAGGATGAGGCTGAGGCAAAACTAATGCTTCCATATACAGGCGGCAAACCAAGAAAAAGACATGCCGTCCTTGCACTTAACCTGCAGAGCGGCGGAGGTTTTGAAATATGGCAATACAAAGAGCGGCAGCCTATGAGGATCAAAGAGGAGATCAGGCTTGGCGACCTGGGGATCATTTCGTGCAAGATTAAAGCCAAGAATATACAGGAATCACTTTTCAATTTCAGGAATAATGGAATTCCAGTCCCTGAAAAATCCTGTGCAGATCCTTCAGGAAAACATACCTTCTTCATGAAAGATCCTTTTGGAAATCTTTTCCAGATCGTTGCAGCAGATGACTGGTTCCGTAACGAGAAGAAAGGGACGGGCGGTTCATATGGAGCCTTGATCGGTGTTTCAGATGTCGAAAAATCAAGAATCATATATTCTGAGATCCTCGGATATGATAATGTAATTTACGATAAGACAGGTGTATTTGAAGACCTTACGATGATACCCGGAGGTGAAAGGGAATGTCGCCGGGTGCTGCTGAAACGCTCAAAAAGGTTCGCTGGCCCATTCAGCAGGCTTCTTGGTAACAGTGTTATTGAACTTATACAGGTAACAGGTACGCCCGGTAAAAGAATATATTCAGAGAGATTCTGGGGAGACCCCGGTTTCATTCACCTCTGTTATGACATGAGGGGAATGGATGAGTTGAAAACATTTTGCGAGAATAAAGGATTCCCATTCACAGTAGACAGTAAGAAACATCACGAAGGAAACAGCTTTGATATGGGTGAAGCAGCAGGTCATTTTGCTTATATAGAAGATCCCGATGGCACTTTAATAGAGTTTGTTGAAACTCATAAGATACCTGTAATCAAAAAGTTTGGATGGTATATTGATCTCAGGAAAAGAGATCCGAACAAATCATTGCCTGACTGGATGCTTAAAACTCTTAAATTTTCGAGGGTAAAAAAAGAAAGGAACTGATTATACTTCTGTTTCTTTTCTTTCTGCTAGTCTCTCGACTTCTTTCATCACCCTCATTATATTGCCTCCCCATATTTTTTCAAGCTGTGCTTTGGTATAGCCACGCCTGAGAAGTTCTATTGTAATGTTCTTAAGCTGGGAAGCATCCATACAATCTTCAACTCCGCCTCCACCGTCAAAGTCAGTCCCGATACCTACATGATCTATTCCTATAACCTGCACGGCATGGTCTATATGATCAGCTATATCTTTAACACTTGCAAGTTTTTCATATTGTTTCTGAACTGCCTTGTATTCGGCACGCATCATTCTTTTTGAATCTTCGGGCAGGGCGTTATAGTTTCCGTATTTCTGGCGCACTTTATTAAGAAGATCGTTCATTTCAGGATTAGGTTCCGGTGTCTTGAGATAACTGCTGAGTATGCAGATCTGTATAACACCACCATTCTCCTTCAAAGCCAGAAGCATGTCGTCTGTAAGATTCCTGGGACTTCCGCACAAAGCCCTGCATGATGAATGTGATGCAATTACAGGGGCATGAGTTATATCAAGTACATCAAAAAAAGCTTTATCAGAGATATGTGAAACATCAACCATAATGCCAAGCCTGTTCATCTCAAGAACAACCTCTTCGCCAAAATCAGACAAACCATTGTTCAAAGGTCCTTTTGCATCAGTTGAGGAATCACATATATCATTGTTCAGTGAATGAGCAAGAGTGATGTACCTGGCTCCCAGATTATAAAACTCCTCAACCCTTGAAATGTCTTTTCCTATTGGATAACCATTCTCAAGGCCTATAAAAGCAGCGATCTTGCCCGCTTTTTTAATCCTGTATGCATCAGCTGATGTAAGCGCAAGTTCCGCAACCTCCGAATTTTTCCTGATGTTTTCATGAATTGAATTGAATATCCTGAGTGCCTGGGCATGAACAGCATTGCATGAAGAATCATCGAGAGGCCCTTGTCCAATGAAAACTGCAAAGAATTCTGAATGAAGACCTCCTTCAATCATCCTGGGAAAATCAACACAGCCTTCATTATGCCGGTCACCAAGATTGAAGTCAGAACCTTCAAAATTCATCGGAGTATCACAATGTGTGTCGACTGTCAGAATAGATGAATGAATCCTTTCTGCTTTTTGTTCAAGCTGCTTTTCCTCGTTTGCACATCCTGAAATAACCAGAATACCCAGAATTACAATTATCCCTCTCATATAGTAGTTTTTTCAGATGCAATTTAAAAAAATTGGTTTTGTGAATCAGGCTGCTATAGCAATTTAACCTTATTTAACATTAATATTCAGTCATTTACACTTAAATAAATCAAACTACGCAGGTTCTGTAAGCTGAAATGGTAATTCATGAACAAAAAAAAACCGGCATATTTACCGGATTTTTTCGAAACAAAGCAGAGCAATATTTCCAGATAAGGAATTTGCTGAACGAGATCAGCTTTTATCCTTTCCGCTCTGATAATTAAAGGAAAGGCTTTTCCTGTCTCCATCCTTTTCAACAGTTAACCTGAAATGTTGCTCAACTTTACCTAGATCATGATCATGGTAATACCTTATAATCTCCTTATTACCTACTATCTGCCATCCACTGTACTTGCTGTTATTCAGTGCATCGAGCACATATTTCGGAACAGCAACATCTTTCATCACTTCCCTTGTTTCAATAAGGTCGCCAGCAGCACTGTAAACAGCCCAGAGCTCATTGCCATTTGTTGTACGCATTATAACCTCATACCTGTCGAGCGGGATCTCAGAAGCACCGACATCGTACACCCAGCCATACTCCTTAAGTGCATACGGGAACTTTGACCAGGTTACCGGGTTGTCTTTGTTAAACTGCTTGTTTACAGAAGCAAGTACTGCCTGGGGAACCTGATCTTTGGTTATCGTGGTATTGACCACTGGAACGCGATCATTTGCATTATAGTCATGATCGATTTGTGCAACTGTCGACATTGTCAGCATAGCAACTGCCAGAGATGTAAATAATGTTTTCATTATAGGTTGTTTTACTTATTTATAATCATTCTAAACAAAAAACTTAATTCCTTTGTTCAAAAATGTTATATAAAAGTTTTACAATTTTTGGAAAATTCTTATCTAATCCCTGATTATCAGGCCATTAATATAGATACCAACAGCACCAGGAGATTTGGTCCATGTGCCCTGGCTTACTTTCCTGTGGTAAGTTATGCCGGTAAAATACTGTGTATTAAAGAGGAGTTTACCCACTCCGAGATCTTTGTATAGTTCGAGTGTAACAAGAAAATCACCATTCACCTCGATGAGCTGGTCACTTATATCTATTACAACCGGCCTGGAAGTGTCAACTCCTCCAAAGCGGATATATACTGGTTTCATAAGAACATTTTCAAAAAGATCATCACTAAGAGCTTTGTAAATGTTCATTCTGTAGGTTACTGAATCATATGTACAGATTCCGATATTCAGGTTTAGATTCCTCAGCAATACAGGCTTATTTGTACTAAGCCTGACTCCCAGCTCCGATCCCAGTTCATTCTCAGAAAAACCAGATCTGAGATCAGTACCCGGAACAGGATAACCTATTGTTGTTTTCCGGAATTTACGGCTGCTCACCTTAACTTCACTCAGACTGTATGTCTGAGGATAAAGCATTATAGTTTTGGAAGTGTCATCCCTGAAGCTTCTGACGCTCCTTGTTGCAGACGTGTATCCAACAATTGAAAACCTTATGGAGTCATCGTCAAATTTATCCTGAAGTTCGAGGCTGAAATTTCCATCCGGGTCGGTTACAGTACCTACATTTTTTCCAACAATACCGACATTAACATAACTTACAGGTATTCCATCAGGTGTTATTACTCTCCCGGTGCTTAGCTGAGCAGAGGTATGACTGACAAACAACCCAACGCATAAAACAGTTAAGAATTGCCTGTAAAGGTTCATAGGACAGTTTGTGGATTCAAAGATAATCAAAGGGTACGTTTCCGATATATCTCACATGATATGTAAACAACTGATATTTATGATATATAGCAGCCAAGAAATAATACTTAATGAGTCTATGAATAGAAAATCCCTCATCTTCGAAAGAAGTTCCTTTGTAAAAAAAGCCCCGGCATTTCTGTCGGGGCAGCCATGAAAAGAATGGGAAATTTTTCGCTTTTTTGGACAGTAAAAAGCTATCGTAAAAATAATCCATTTAATTTCTAAAAACAAATTTTTATGCCTGATATTCAGAGTGAAGAGGGATGCATGGCACAATTTGTTGAAATTTAAGTAAACATCAGTTCACGTAGTTTTTTCAACATCATCTTATAATGCCTGCGCCCGAAACATTGAAATAACCATTGTTTTTGTTCCTGAAAGCTGCAATTCCATCATCAAGCCATTGACCATATTCGGCGACATTAAGATTAGTGGCCATTGGTTGTACAAGCGGATTACCTTCATGATCGGTAATGACATAAAGAGGCATTGCATTCGTCCTGAACTTAGATATTTCAAGGTCTTCATTGATCTTGCCTATTGTTTTCTTCACCTTGCCGTCAAGTGCGGATTTTACCCACTCATTCTCAGGAAGCGGGGTCCTGTCATCGAGGTATAACCCGATAATTACAAACTCCTTAAGCTTATCGAGTATCACCGGATCTGACCAGACTCTTGCTTCCATTAGTTTGCAGTTTGCGCATGCATGCCCTTTGAAATCCAGAAGTACAGGTTTCCCAAGTTCTTTTGCACAGGCAAGTCCTTGCTTATAATCAAAATATCCTGACAGTCCCAGAGGCATTGACAATTTATCACCAAACTTCGGCACCTGGCATTGCTGGCTTCCCGACACTGGAGAATTTGCAGGGGAATAAGTCATCCCGGCAGTTGATGAGAGCGATAATTCACTTTTTGATGAAGGGAGGAAGCTTGACAGAGCTTTGAGAGGCGATCCGAACATTCCGGGAACAAGGTATATAACAAAGGTGAATACGGCAATGATAAGAAAAAGCCTGAATGTGCCTATATAAGGTAATTCACTATCATGGGCAAACTTTATTTTTCCCATGAGATACAAACCAAGCAATGAGAACAGGACTATCCAGATTGCAATGAAGAGGTCCCTGGAGATCAAGCCCAGCGAATATACACTGTCAACAGTGGTTAAAAATCTAAGGCTGAATGCAAGCATTATAAAACCGAGCACCACTTTTATTGAATTAAGCCATCCGCCTGATTTGGGTATGCGGTTCATAACAGAAGGGAACAATGCAAATAGTGTAAATGGCAGGGCAAATGCGATACCGAAACCAAACATGCCCAGGGTAGGCCTTATCACGTCGCCGCTTGCAGCTTCTACGAGCAATGCTCCAATGATAGGACCAGTGCATGAGAAAGAGACGATAACTGTTGTAAGACCCATGAAGAATGAAGAGAAGACTCCTCCCCTGTCTACTCTTGAATCAGCTTTTGCTATCCAGCTGTTTGGCAGCACAATCTCAAAGGCTCCAAAGAATGAAATTGCAAAAATCACAAAAAGAAGAAAAAAGATCGTATTTGGTATCCAGTGAGAGCTTAATGTGTTTGCAAATCCGGCACCAGCACTTGTTAATGAAACGATGATGCCGAGAGATGAGTAAATTAGTATTATGGACAAACCAAACATTACTGCATTCATTACAGCCTTGTGTCTTTCATCCGATCCGCGAGAAAAGAATGCAACTGTCATGGGGATCATAGGGAAAACACAAGGTGTTAGCACTCCTGCAAACCCTGCGAGCAAAGAAATGAGGAAAAATGCAAGCAAGCCCCTGCGTGGTTGTCCATCCACAGGCAGGTTTGATTTTACAAGAGGTTGTTTTGCATCCTGGCCTACAGGGATTTCAAATTCAAGATCCTGGGGTGGCGAACATGAGACATTGTTGCACACCATGTAGTTCAGCGTTCCGGTTACCGTCAGAGAGGGTTTCTTTACAGTTATTTTCTGCCGGAATTCCGCCGATTTGCTGAATGATTTGATATTCATCTGGAAAGCCTCATCAAATACCTCCTCAGGTTTGGTTACTTCATATACCTCACCAACAAGGCTGAAAGAACCGGAAGTATCAATACTGAAAGAGGTTGGAATTGGTCCTCCTGATGGAATATCGAGGGAATAAATATGAGATCCCTCTTCAATTGTTGCAGTGAAGATAAGCTCATACTCCCGTTCTCCTGTTTTTTCATGACCAAACTGCCATGTTACTGGATTGAATATCTGGGAGAATGATGAAACTGTTACTGACAGGATAATTACAATCAGGAGGGCTCTTTTTACCATATCTTTTTGCATTTTGACACAAAAATAGTAAAAACAAACCGTAAAGAAATTTTAATCTGGAAGGAAGGAAATTTCAGGTAAGATCTATTTCATTACCGTCCTTATCACAGAAATGATACTCGAGCATATGGTATGAAGTAACTGCCTGCACGATAAGCCCGATTTTATATTTAAGGCTCCATCTTAACCTGGGTGAAGGAAATCCTTTTTTTATGTAGGCTGCAACAAAGGGATGAACGTTAAGGATTATCTTCTTTGTTTTGATCTTGTCAACAATAAAGGAAAGGCCTCTCTCCAATTCATCAGTGAAAAGTATTGTCGGCTTGGTTTCGCCGGTACCCTGGCATGAAGGGCATTTTTCATCAGTAACAATATTCATTTCAGGTCTTACCCTCTGCCTTGTTATCTGCATTATGCCGAACTTGGTCAATGGAAGGATGTTATGTTTAGTCCTGTCATTTGCCATGACCTCTCTCATTTTGTCGTACAACTGTTGCTTATTTTCATTGGTCTGCATGTCAATGAAATCAACGACAATTATCCCTCCCATATCCCTGAGCCTCAATTGCCGGGCAATTTCAGCTGCTGCTTCAATATTAACCTCAAGTGCGTTTGTTTCCTGGTCGTTACCCGACCTGGATCTGTTACCGCTGTTTACATCGATAACATGAAGCGCCTCCGTGTGCTCTATTATCAGGTACGCACCGTGCTTGAATGATACTGTCTTGCCGAAAAGCGCTTTTATCTGCTTGTTTATGCCGAAATGATCGAAAATAGGCAGGGTACCTTTATATACCTTCACTATCTTTTCTTTTTCGGGTGCTATTTCCCTTATATAATTCCTGACATCCTCGGCAAAATCCGCATCATTGATATGGATATTGTTGAAAGTTACATTCAGCATATCCCTCAATATTGTGGATGTCCTGTTCATTTCACCAATAAAGAGTCTTGGTGTCTTGATATCTTTCTTAAGGGAAGTAAATGCCGACTCCCATTTTACAACAAGCTCGCGTAATTCGGCATCGAGCACTGCAAGCTTTTTACCTTCGGCAACAGTCCTGACTATAACACCATAATTGCGGGGTTTGATACTCTGCACCAGAGCCTTAAGCCTGCTTTTCTCTTCGCTGCTGTCTATCTTTGCCGATACAGAAACCTTATCACAGAAAGGCATCAGAACCAGGTTTCTTCCTGCAATTGAGATTTCGGAAGCAAGTCTTGGTCCTTTTGTTGAAATGGGTTCTTTCGTTATCTGGACAATAACCGTCTGGCCTGTTGTAAGCACATCCGTAATCTTACCATCCTTATCAATGTCGGAATCGGGTTTGAATTTATGAACAGGAGGAACCTTCCCCTGTTTCTGGAGAGCAGTTGTATAATACTTATGCTGTGTTCTGAATTGAGCGCCGAGATCTAGATAGTGCAGGAATGCATCCCGTTCATACCCGACATTTACAAAAGCAGCATTTAAACCGGGCATGATCTTTTTAACCTTGCCCAGATAGATGTCTCCTACAGAGAATTTAACATTGCGCTTTTCCTTGTTCAGTTCAACTAACTGCTTGTCTTCCAACAAGGCAAGGGAAACTTCGGAACTACCAGCATCAATGATCAGATCCTTATTCAACACTTCACAATATTAATACTGAATTAATATGATTTCACCCCTTCCGATATGCCTATACAATAAACCTAAAGACTGATCGTCTTTAGGTTTATTGTATAAAACGACCATTGACTGGGACGTTACTTCTTCTTATGTCTGTTCTTCCGCAAACGCTTCTTGCGCTTGTGGGTGGCCATCTTATGTCTTTTTCTTTTTTTACCGCTTGGCATGGATCTTATAATTATTTCTTAACTTGAGATTTAACTTTTGTAACGAATGATTTAGCAGGCTTGAATGCTGGAATATTGTGAGCAGGAATTATTATTGTGGTGTTCTTTGAAATATTCCTTGCGGTTTTTTTGGCCCTTTTCTTTACTATAAAGCTTCCAAATCCCCTGAGAAATACATTATTACCTTTTATCATCGAATCCTTTACAGTTTCCATCAGGGCCTCAACAGTTTTTTGAACAGTTACTTTTTCAATACCAGTGTTCTTGGCGATTTCATTTACAATGTCAGCTTTAGTCATTTTCGT
The DNA here is from genome assembly GCA_035297425.1 of Bacteroidales bacterium. GTDB lineage: Bacteria > Bacteroidota > Bacteroidia > Bacteroidales > VadinHA17 > LD21. The sequence goes on from DATGYZ010000031.1 coordinate 128,010, forward strand.
GAAGTTTAAAATTGAACAAATTATTATGAGTTATGCTTTTTTTCAACTGTGCAAATATAAAAATATTATTCATTCTATACCGGAAGTCCAAAAAAAATAATTTTTTAAAAACCATTATTATTGCCTAAAATACAATGAAATAACTCAATATTCATCCGGAATTTAACTTAAACGAAGCCATCTTCCCAATATTGTCTGAAATTCATAATTATTTGATTATTTGAATTTTCCGTCCCTCAGACGTAAATGTTGCAGAAAGTCGAATTTTTAATAACTTTACAATCCTGTTTTTTGATTGGTTTACTAATACATAACTATATGTCAATCAATAAAGTCATACTCGTAGGAAATGTTGGCAAAGACCCTGTTGTTCGCTACTTTGACAAAGGCTCTGCCAAAGCTACATTCCCCCTTGCAACAAGTGAAACTTATACCAATCAGCAGGGCGAGACTATAACATCAACAGAGTGGCATAACATCGTATTATGGAGGGCACTGGCAGAAGTTGCCGAGAAGACAATAAAGAAGGGTTCTCAGGTTTATATTGTTGGAAAAATTAAAACGCGGTCATATGTTGACAAGGATGGTGTAAACAAGTACATCACTGAGATCCTTGCCGATGCAATGTTGCTTCTCGATAAGAAACAACCGGCCGGTCAGTATACAAACCAGACAAGGGATGCCCAGGGTAAAAACCCATCTGTAAGCTCAGTGAACGAAAACCAGGGAAGTTACAATACGCCTTCAGGAATACCGGATGATGAATCAATAATCCCGGATAATTCACAGAATGAAGATGATCTTCCATTCTAGCTAAATAAGACTATCACGAATTGGAATCTGAATATCTATCTTCCTGGGCAGCTTCACTTCAGAATATGTCATTGAGATCATCTGATATACCGATGATTGCTAAACTGCTCGTTTTGATATTAATTCTTGCAGTATCGTCTATCATTTCTGCATCAGAAGCAGGGTACCTTGGCCTCAGACCCGAAGATATCAGAAAGCTTACCTTACCAGCAGGAAGGAGATCCTCTGTCTTCATAAAATTATTCAACAATACCGAAAGACTTCTTAATACATTCCTTGTATCCAACACGATTCTGAACACAGTATTCATTTTGCTCGCATCTGTTATCTGCCTTCAGCTTTTTAATCCTGCTGAAGGGAGAGTCGCAGGTTTCATTATCGGAGTTGCTGTTTTCCTGATTGTACTCCTGATGTTCGGCCAGGTTCTGCCAAGAGCTTTGGTCTCAAAAGAAAGCGGAAAGCTTGTATTCATGATGGCTTACCCGGTACTATTCCTGTTATGGGTCCTGTACCCGGTAACATCACTTATTGGATTTCTATCCTCTGCAGCAAGGAGGCAGAAACAAATTGCAGAACAGGAGATTTCGGAAAGCTCTAAAAATGGTCAGGCAGACACTGGTAATGATGATGAGAAGATACTTAAAGGGATTGAAAATTTCGGGAACACAAATGTGAACGCAATAATGTGCCCGCGTATTGACGTTACTGCAATTGATATAAAATGGGGATTTGACAGGATCATTCCTGTTATAATTGAATCAGGTTTCTCAAGAATCCCTGTTTACTCAGGTTCGTTTGATACTGTCAGAGGGATACTATATGCAAAGGATGTCCTTCCTTATGCCTCAAATCCTGCAAATTTTAAATGGCAATCTCTCCTAAGACCATCATATTTTGTACCTGAAACAAAAAAGATAAATGACCTGCTGAAAGAATTCCAGCTCCGCAAAATACATATGGCTGTTGTAATAGATGAATACGGGGGTGCTTCCGGGATTGTAACGCTTGAGGATATACTCGAAGAGATTGTTGGCGATATAACTGATGAAAGTGATGAAGATGAAAATCTTTACAGGAAAATAGATGAATCGAATTACCTGTTTGAAGGCAAGATACTTCTCCATGACTTCTGCCGCATCCTTGATGTTGATGAACATATTTTTAATGATATACGTGGTGAAAGCGAAACACTTGCAGGTGTTCTGATTGAACTTGCTGGTGAAATACCTGTAAAAGACCAGGTGATCAGGTTTGAAAACTTTGTTTTCAGGATTGAGGCTGTTGACAGGCGAAGGATCAGGGAGGTACATCTGGAGATTAAAAAAGAAGAATGAGAAAACAAGGTTTGATAGTATTTGTGCTACTTGCTTCCATTACGTTTGGATGCCGGCAAAACCCCGTTCCAAAGCCACGCGGTTATTTCAGGATAGATTTCCCGGAGAAAAGCTTCAGGCAATTTGATACTGCAAGTAAATACCTGCCGTTCTCTTTTGAATATCCGTCTTATGGACATATTTCATTTTCTGATCAATACCAGAATGAAAGCGGATGGTTCAATATTGAATTTCCACGATTCGGGGCAAAACTTTATCTAACATATAAAGATATAAATAACGATTTTCCTGCATTGATGGAACAGACTTACAGGATGAACATCAAGAACCATATCACAAAGGCAGATGCGATAGATGAAGTTCCTTTTGTCAATGAGCAGAATAAAGTATATGGAATGCTCTATGATCTGAAAGGTAACACAGCAACAGCAGTGCAGTTTTATGCCACAGACAGTACAAGGCATTACCTGAGGGGTTCACTATATTTTTCTGCAGAACCAGATGCAGATTCTCTTGCTCCCGTAATCGAATTCTTCAGAAGTGATATACTTCGCATTATGGAAACGCTAAAATGGAAAATGTAATCGGATGGGGTGTATAACGAAACATTATCTTGATGAATTTTCCATACTTGGTGTGTGGAAAATAGAGGAAGATATTGACACTCTTCAGAGCCTGGTGGTGCTCGATAATGATGAGAAGAAGAAGTTGAAAGGGTTTAGCAGCAATTCACGCAAACTTGAGTTTCTTAGTGTGAGAGCACTTCTTGCAGAGCTTATCGGGAAGGATGCAAAAATCGTTTACAATAAGAATAATAAACCATTTCTTAAGGATGGTTCCAGGTTTATCAGCATAACTCATTCACACAAGCTCACTGCATTATTACTCAGTACCAATGAAAAGGTGGGAATAGATCTTGAATATATGAGCACCAATATTGCTGCACTGGCTCTTAAATTCCTGAACCGTAAAGAAAAGGTGGCAAAAGAGCAGGAAGAAAAAAAGTACCATCTTTATATACACTGGTGTGCGAAAGAAGCACTGTACAAGATCTGTGACAAAGAAGGAATAAGCATCAGGAAGAATCTTACCATTGAACCTTTTAAACTGGAAGAATCAGGCCAGATTAAAGGCCGGGTTCATACAAAAAAATTGAATGAGACCTTTGACCTGCACTATTCCCGTTATGATAACTATGCAATTGTATGGACAAAAAAGAAACTCTAAAGCCACGACTTGTAAGAGGTGTGGGGGTTTTACTCGATCCTGATAAATTCACCGACAGCTCTCTTAAAACAATTCTACAGTCGGCCCATGAAAGCAAAACAGACTACATACTCGTCGGTGGCAGTCTCTCCTCTGTTGGCATTGATATACTTATAGACAGGATAAAAGAGCAAAGCCAGATTCCTGTAATACTTTTCCCTGGCAACCTGTTGCAAATCAATGTTAAGGCAGATATTATTTTATTCCTGTCGCTCATATCCGGAAGAAATCCTGAATTCCTTATTGGCAACCATGTAATAGCAGCGCCATTCCTTAAAGATCATCGCCGCAAGATAGTACCGGTCGGTTATATACTGGTGAACTGCGGAACAAAAACGTCTGTTGAATACATGAGCCATACCGATGCAATTCCCTGCGATAAAACCGAAATAGTAGTTGCCACAGCCCTGGCAGGTGAAATGCTGGGTCTTAAGATGATATACCTCGAGGCGGGAAGCGGGTCAACGCATCATATTCCCCTGGATGTCATCAGTGCTGTCAGGCAGAATGTATCAATACCCATAATCGCCGGCGGAGGTATCAGGAATGAAGAAGAGGCTGAAGCCATCTTCAAAGCCGGAGCTGATATGATTGTGCTTGGTAACGGCTGCGAAAAAGACCCTGGATTACTGGCAAGGGTTTGTGCTGTAAGGGATAAGCTTGCAACAAAGAATGATCCGCTTACCTGAATCTTTCTACCTGAACAACTCCGTCATTGGTTCACCCGTACATGCATTCGGAAAAGGTATCCTGCATAATGATGAAAGGGTTGCAGCTATATCAGTCATGTTTACACCACGGGTCACAGTTGCCCTGTTAACGGTCCATCCATACCAGATCAGAGGAACATGTGAATCATACTCATATGGGGAGTTATGATTGGTGACAAAATCACCATCCTTCTCAACCCACCCAGGATTAAGAACCACTATAATATCACCAGAACGCTGGGGACTGAAGTTGTTGATTATCCGTTTAAGATTCCCGTTATTAAAATCGTTTGCTTCAAAGGCTGAATAAGGATATGCTGCTGCCACTCCATTGAACTGCACCAGAAACCTTGCCACTTTCTTCTGAACTTCATCAAGAGAAAGCCTTGCATCTTCGATAAGAGTCCTGTTCAGAAAAATCTGTTTTTCAGAATACCCCTTTACCCAGTCGCCTTCACCGTAAACAGCATTCAGATAGCTTCTCAGGAGCTGAAGGGCCTGATTCTGGAGGAAGTATCCTGACGGAATCCTGCTTGCTTTTAAAAGATCAGGTATCTCAGAAATGCCATGAGAAGAAGTAAAATAGACAAGTATGTTCTTCTTGCCAATACTGTCATTGAGGTATTTCAGCAACTTGCTAATATCATCATCGAGCCTGAAAAAAGCATCTGCCATCTCTACAGAAGAGGGTCCGAACCTGTGACCAATATTATCAGTTGACGAGTAGCATATGGAAATAAAATCAGTAATATCATCCTTCCCGAGCTTTTCATGTTTTATAAGCTCAAGCGCAAATTCAGAAGTAAGTGTATTGGAATAAGGTGTTTCACGGATCAGCGAAAAATCCTTTTTGGTACCGGCACCCCACCTGGCTCTGATCTTCTTCAGATCGTAAGGAAAATAATTCTGCCCGTCTATTCCATACTCGAACTTGTTTGAATCAGGCAGACAGTCGGAATAGTTTGATACCGGACGAACCCTGTCCCACGAGCCACCAAGGTATGTCTCAGCATACTTCATTGAGTTAAAACTCTCCACCCAGGAAGGAAGAGCGCTGATGTAGTATGTTGATGTCATCCAGGTTCCTGTAGTATTGTCAAACCAGTAAGCAGCATTGGCTGAATGCCCGGCTGTGAGTATTGCTGAGTGCTGGTTCATTCCAACAGAAAAAACTTTTGATCGGCTTTTTGAAGCCATTACAAGTTCATCTGAAAATGTAGATGCCTGGAGATTTGCAGGTGAATGAAGCCCCGATTCAAAGCTTCCGCCCACAGGGTTAACGCTCATATCGCGAGTGCTGTTTATGAGCTCATTCCGCAATGGAACATACCATGAATCTGAAGTTATACCGTGCGAAGCCGGTTCTGCACCTGTCGAAATTGTAGCATGACCAGGGGAAGATTGGGTAAGCATATAATCGAAGGAAGCATTCTTGAAGTATGTTCCCTCATTTATTAGCGTCCTGATGCCTCCCTCACCCAGCTTATCTCTTAATGTCTCAAGCTGATCATATTTGAGTTGCTCAACGACAATACCCACAACAAGCCTTGGCCTGTCAGGAGGTATGTATGCACCCTGAGAAAAAGCCTTTACAAAACCTGATAATATGCCAACTGTCAGCAGAACAATCCCTGATTTAATAATTCTCTCCATAACTTATTTTCAACCCCTGAATATTAATATAACGATACTTCCGCTGCAGAATTGCAGCGGCTAAAAATAACATTTTTACTCATCTCATTACAGGCCTTGCAATAACAAATTTACCTGAGTCTGAAATTCCCGTAAGATTTCTAAAAACTATGGTGTACATGCCGCCTGCAAGTCCAGAAACATTTATATACAGAGGATTGTTCTCGCCGGAAACAACATCATCATAATTAACAACAAGAGTTCCGGAAGTATTATAAATTTTAATATTTACCTTACCTGTCATTTCTCTTTTGAGTATTGCCCTGAGAGTAACAGTCACAGGGTTTGGAAAGAGAAGGGGAAATTCAATATTCCGGACCTCCCTCTTCATTGCAATATTCAACATTGTTTTTTCGTAATCAGTAACAGCAACATCCGAAACAATTGTATCGCGGTAACCCATGGCAGAAAATTTCAGATTATACATTCCATTTTCAATTAGCCTTGTATAAGCACCATAGATTGTATCTGAATATACATGTGAGCTGTCATGATCATGGCCGGGGATGAATATCCTGGCTTCAACTGGCATTGATGTTGCGGCATCTGTAATGTTTCCTTTAATGCCATACATTGCTCCTTCAAGATAACCCAGAAGCGATCTGTAATTATACTCCCAGATTAACGGCAGCTCTACAGGCGGCGTTACATATGGAGGATTCCGGAGATCATCAAGCTCAATTGTTATTTCCCGTCCCTGCAGCTCCCAGGTAACATAATCCTGGCGACCTCCACGCACAGGATACCAGTCCACACCTCTTGTAATACCATTGTCAAAACCGTATTCAGCACCGTTCATATAACCTTGGGGGCTGTACCTGTGAACCATGTCTGCATAATTTCTGCTTACTTCATAGAACCAGTTATCATCTGCATGGAGACTGCCCCGGAATTTAAATGACCTGTACTGGTAAATATCCCATGGATAATTCACTACCTCCCTTCCTGAATGGAAATTTGCAGAAAGTACAAACCTGTGCTTCCTGAGAAATTTGACCATTTCAACTGTTTCTTTCTGCATTATGTTATCCTGGCCATATGGTTGTGAGGGATCAGGAAAATTCCTGTTCAGATCATAACCTGTACTATTGAACCGAACGGGGTTTGTAATAATACTGCCAGACCTGTAAGCGCCATCAGGATTTGCAAGGGGGTTTATCCATATCTCCAGCTCATTGGCAAGCTGCCTGATATTCTGGTTCGTTCCATAATTGGATAGGATATAATCAGCCAGCCTAAGCATTAAAATAAACCCGGCAGTTTCATCACCATGCATTGTCGATGAATAAAAAACCTCGGGCTCATCTTCATCGGCCGAAACATTATCGGATATTTTAATTGCAAGAATTAATTTACCATTTATACTGGTGCCGATCGTATCTATTTGGCAAATAGCCGGATAATCTGATTTAAGTTTTTCAAGCATTGCAAGATACTGGTCGTATGAAGGGTATGAATCCCATGCATTGACCCCTGAAATGGATTTAGCAGTTATATCCTGACTTAAAATCCTTCTCTCTATAATCCTGTAGTTGAATTTCTGTTTGATGAACCAGCCTGATGTCACGGGAGAAAGCCTTATGAAGATTGAGTCTCTTCTGACTTTCGATATAGATACATTTTCAGCGATCCGTGAAAAAATAAGATCATTAGTATATGGAACTGCAACCTCGGCCTCACCGTCCCGGGCTATTGACTTAATAAGAACTTCATCGGAACTTACATCCTGTGCCTGGCAACTTAATGCCACTATGACTGAGAACATCAATATCAGCACAGTATGTTTCATGTGGCATCACACATTAAACCTGATGTGCAGTATATCCCCATCCTCAACTATATAATTCTTCCCTTCAATAAAAAACTTACCGGCCTCCTTACACGCATGTTCAGAGCCATATTTAACAAAATCAGGATATTTCATTACCTCGGCCCTGATAAAACCTCGTTCAAGATCAGAATGGATAACACCTGCCGCTTTGGGGGCATTCATTCCTTTCTTGATGGTCCAGGCTCTTATTTCCATAGGTCCGACAGTAAAGAAGGTCTGCAGGTTGAGCATCTTGTAAGCTGCACGTACCAGCTTGTCCACGCCTGGTTCTTCAAGACCGGCATCTTTCAGGAAGGCTGGCCTGTCATCGGGATCAAGCTCGGCTATCTCAGCCTCAACAGCGCCGGCAATGACAAGTATTACAGCATCTTTATCCTTCAGGAATTCTTTAACTCTCTCAACGTGCCTGTTACCTTTAACTGCAGATTCTGTATCTACGTTGCATACGAACATAACAGGTTTCATTGTAAGCAGGAACAGGTCATCGATATATCTCCTGTCATCTTCCTTAACTTCGAGAGTTCTTGCATTACCAAAATTTTCCAGGTGCTCACGGTAAAGATTAAGTACTTCAATCCCGTGTTTAGCATCCTTATCGCCTGCCTTCACTGCTCTTCCGAGACGCTCAATCTTCTTTTCAACAGATTCAAGATCCTTAACCTGAAGCTCAAGATCAACAGTTTCAAGATCCCTTACCGGATCAACGGAACCATCTATATGAGGAAGATTCTCATCATCAAAGCATCTGAGAACATGAATTAGTGCGTCAGTATTACGGATGTCTGCAAGGAACTTGTTTCCAACGCCTTCGCCTTTGTTTGAACCTTTTGCGAGTCCCGGTATATCGACAATTTCAACTGTTGTATGAACTATCCTGTCAGTTGTCTGGTACTTCTCCATCTCATAAAGCCTGGGATCAGGAACCTGTACAACCCCTATGTTAGACTTGGTGGCGCTGAAAGCGAATGCATTTGTTTCGCCCTTTGTATTTGAAATACAGTTGAAAATTGTTGTCTTTCCGACGTTGGTAATACCTATAATACCGCATTGAAGTGCCATCTGTAAGGAATATTTTAAGGTGCAAAAATACCATAATTAGGGAGATATTCCAATTTGGACTTTCCGGTAAAAGCAGCAGCAACAAATTAGCCGTTCTTAAATATTCATTTTTATCTTTAAACCTTTGCTTTTAAGTTTCATCAAAAAGAAAATCCAGAAAACGTTTGGTATTACCAGCAAACGATATAAATGCATTACTCAAATATGATCCTGAAAAAGGTTTCAGAATGCTTGTTGAGAGCTACAGTCAAAAGCTGTACTGGCACATCAGGAGGATAGTCATTATCCATGAGGATGCTGACGATGCACTTCAGAATACTTTTATAAATGCATGGAAAGGTCTTTCTGAGTTCAGGAAAGAGAGCTCGGTTTATACCTGGCTTTATACAATTGCAACTAACGAAGCTCTGGCAATAATAAACAAAAGAAAGCGAAATCCTGTACTTGCTGTTGATGACCTCGGGTCTTTATTTGCAAACACACGCGAGGGCAGCACCTGGTTTGACGGTGATGAAGCACAGACAAAGCTCCAGAATGCCCTGCTGCAATTGCCCGAAAAGCAAAGGATCGTATTTAACCTGCGGTATTTTGATGAGATGCCATATGAAGATATGAGCAGGGTACTGGGCACTTCAGAAGGAGCTTTGAAAGCTTCATATCATCATGCTGTAAAAAAAATAGAAAAAATACTCGGTTGTGATTAAACTTTTAACCGTAATCCTTATCTCAGAATTTGATGGAAAACAATTCTAACATACCAAAGAATAATCCCTTCAGAGTACCCGACGACTACTTTGAAAATTTTAATGATAAAATAATTCAACTGACTGCCGGGAAAAGAGAAATTTCATCTTTCCGCAACAAAAGATACACTTTTTTCTTATCAGCCGCTGCTTCCCTGGCTGTGCTTGTAATAGCAGCATATTTTGCCACAAGGATCTTTCCGCCCAAAGATCCTGCTGAAAAATTTGCCAGTCAGGCTATTCCTGTCAATGAATTTATATTAGACGAACTCGATATTCTTACAATTGAGGAAAGTACATCTGTAAGCGGAATTATGGATGAATTACCTGATATCGAAAGCAGTGAAATAATTGATTACCTCATCCGGGAAGATGTTGATATAGCTTTGATCTATGAACAATTATAACTTTATGTAATGAAAAAATTACTATTAGCACTAGCGATCACAATAGTGACATCATTAAGCCTCTTTGCTCAAAATCCGAACCAGGAGAGGCTGAATGCATACAAGATCGGATTCTTTACAAAAAGACTCGAACTGACTTCATCCGAAGCTGAAAAGTTCTGGCCGCTTTATAACGATTACCAGGCACAGAAAATCCAGGTACAAACAGAAAGACTTGGTCTTATGAGGACTTTTAACCAGGCTGGCAGCACAATGTCTGATGAAGAGCTGGCAACTCTGGGGGATAAGCTTGTTGGGACTGCTGTAAAGGAGACTGAACTTGCAGTTGCCTATCACGCGAAGCTCAAAAAGCTTCTTCCTCCTGAGAAAGTCATCAGGTATTACCAGGCCGAAAACCAGTATAAGACGCAATTGTTGAATGAGTTACAGAACAGACCAGGAAACAGGCCTGCCAGGGAGATTGTTGATCCTTTTTAATAATATCTTTGTTTTAAATTGCCTGCAGGAATGGCTTGGTTCATCCTGCACCAAATAACCTTCTGAAGTTCCGCACAAAGGATGTGGCTTTTGCTATCTCGCCATACATTACTTTATCATCTGTAATAAAAGGCACTTCCTTGCGGAATTCAGAAACAACATTCTCAATAAAATCAGAAGATCTGAGCGGCCTCCTGAACTCAAGAGCCTGTATTGCAGTGAACAGTTCAATAGCAATGATCCTCTCAACATTTTCTGCCACCCTGAGCAGCCTTGTTGCCCCGTTTGCACCCATACTTACATGATCTTCCTGTTCATTTGATGAAGGAATCGAATCGACCGAAGTGGGTGTACAAAGCTGCTTATTCTGGCTTACAATGGAAGCAGAAGTGTATTGTGGTATCATGAAACCGCTGTTAAGCCCCGGGTTGGCAACAAGGAACTCAGGCAAACCTCTCTGCCCTGCAATAAGCCTGTAAACCCTTCTTTCAGAAATTGATCCCAATTCCGCCAGTGCAATCGAAAGGTAGTCGAATACAAGGGCAAGCGGCTGACCATGAAAATTTCCCCCTGAGACAATTAGATCCTCATCGGGGAATATTGTTGGATTATCGGTAACAGCATTTATTTCTGTCCTTATTACCGTGCCTGAATAACTTATAACATCCTTGCTTGCGCCATGTACCTGGGGAATGCACCTGAATGAATAAGGATCCTGGACATGAGCCTTTGTTCTTGAGATGATCTGGCTTCCTTCGAGCATCTTACGGAAAATCCTGGCAGTTATAATCTGACCATTGTGCTTTCTTATTGCATGAATACTTTCAAAGAAAGAATCAGGCCTGCCGTCATAAGCTTCAAGGGAGATCGCAGCAGCAACATCAGATACAGGTGAGAGATTCTCGGCAATATCCATTGCATAAACACCATATGCTCCCATAAACTGTGTCCCGTTCAGCAGTGCCAGTCCTTCTTTCGATTTCAACAGCAACGGTTTCCATCCGAATTTTTGGAGAATTTCAGCAGAGCCGTATCTCTTTCCTTTCCAGAACACTTCTCCCATTCCTATCAGCGGCAATACAAGGTGCGCGAGAGGTGCGAGGTCTCCCGAAGCTCCAAGTGATCCCTGCTCATAAATGACCGGCGTTACTCCTTCATTAAAAAAATCAATCAGCCTCTGAACAGTATCCACCTGAACACCCGACATGCCAAGGCTTAATGCATGTATCTTAAGAAGCAGCATTATCCTCACAATTTCTTCCCTGACAATGTCACCGGTACCACATGCATGCGACATTACAAGGTTCTCCTGGAGCTTGTTAAGCTGATCGCTGCTAATAATGCGGTTGTGAAGTGAACCAAACCCTGTCGTTATACCATACAGCGGAGTGGTTGTATTTTCGAGCTTCTGGTCAAGATAGTCTCTGCACTTTTTAATCAGTGAAACTGATTCGTCAGATAAAGACAACTTCCCGCCATCACGTATAATGGAGATTACTGTTTCGAGAGACATGTCTCCCGGTGTGATTTTATAGTTCATTTGCAACAGGATTCTAATGAATACCGCCGGTCTCGTAGTTCTTCCTTATCACAGTACTGACAAAAGTTTCCAGGTCATTAATCGACACTTTCCTTTGTTCCCCGGTTTCCATTATTTTGATTGTCAGTAAATTCTCCTTTATCTCGTCAGCACCGGCCATGAAAATGTATGGTATGCTTTTATTATCGGCATAAGAAAGCTGCTTCTTCACCTTAGCCGGATCAGGGTAGAATTCCGACCTTACACCAAGCTTCCTCAGGGTATCTGCAACATTTAAAGCATATTTAGTTTCGCCGGGTCCAAAATTAACAATAAGAACTTCGCTCGAGCCCAGTCCTTTCTGGCCGAAAAGGTTTAGCTGTGTCATGACATCATAAATACGGTCTGCCCCGAAAGATATTCCCACTCCCGATACTCCCGGCATCCCGAATACCCCGGTAAGATTATCATACCTGCCACCACCGCAGATGCTGCCGATACTGACATCCTTCGCTTTCACTTCTATAATTGCACCGGTATAATAATTCAATCCCCTGGCAAGTGTAAGATCAAGCTCTATGTTTTCACTTTTATAACCGATATAGCTGAACAGGGTGCTCAGTTCTTCAATTCCTTTCTGCCCGGTTTCAGAAGCTGAAAGAAGTTCGCCAAGCATGGCAAGCTTTTCATGTGTGCTGCCCTGCAACTTCAGGAATGGATGGATCCTCATGAGGCACTCCTCAGAAAGACCTTTGTCTCTTAGCTCAGCATCCACGGCTTCCAACCCTATCTTTTCGATTTTGTCAATTGCAACAGTAATATCAGTTATTTTTTCAGGTATACCGGCATACTCTGCCATCCCGGCAAGAATTTTCCTGTTATTCAGTTTAATAACTATATTAACATGCAGCCTTTCAAAAATTTCTGATACTATCCTGATCAGCTCATATTCATTCAGCAGCGAGTCGCTGCCTATAACATCGGCATCACACTGGAAGAACTCCCGGTACCTTCCTTTCTGGGGTCTGTCAGCCCTCCACACAGGTTGAATCTGGTATCTTTTAAAAGGAAATGTTATTTCATCCCTGTGCTGCACCACATACCTGGCAAAAGGAACCGTAAGATCGTATCTCAGACCTTTCTCAGCAATTGCTGAAGAGATACTTCCAATATGCCTTTCCGAAAGATCTTCATCTTTAACATCCGAAAGAAAATCACCGGAGTTAAGGATCCTGAATAAAAGCTTGTCACCTTCATCACCATATTTTCCAAGCAAAGTTGAAAGATTCTCCATTGCAGGAGTTTCAATCGGCTGATACCCATATAACCTGAAAACACTTTTGATTGTATCAAAAATATAATCACGTTTCATCATCTCGCTGCTTGAAAAATCCCTGGTTCCTTTGGGAATAGAAGGTTTTGTTGCCATACCTGAATTAAGTAAAAAGCAAAAATAAGACTATTATGCCGAAAGGAAAAGCAAAACCGCAGAAGTTACGGCCAATTATGAACGTTCTTTCAGTGTAATTATCAATAAATCTCAGGCACGAATGTCTGGTCAGTCACAGGCGGCCTTACATAAGCTACATCATGCTTCAGAGGAGGAAGCTTGAAAGGTTTAGGGGTAAGGTCCTCGTAAGGAATTATGCTTAAAAGATGGTTGATGCAATTGAGTCTTGCTCTTTTTTTGTCATCTGCATGAACGACATACCATGGAGCCTGTTTTGTATCGGTAAATGAAAACATTTTATCCTTAGCCATTGAGTATTCGACCCATTTGTCCCGGGACTCGATATCCATCGGGCTGATCTTCCATCTTTTTGTAGGATCCTTGATCCTTTCCTGGAATCGTTTCTCCTGCTCGTGATCGCTAACAGAAAACCAGTATTTTATTAGTATCGTACCTGACCTGATCAGCATTCTTTCGAATTCAGGGCATGAGCGAAGGAATTCCTCATACTCTTCGCTTGTGCAGTATCCCATTACTTTCTCAACTCCTGCCCTGTTGTACCAGCTGCGGTCAAAAAGGACGATCTCACCACCGGCAGGCAGTTGTGATGCATATCTCTGGAAGTACCATTGGCTTTTCTCTTTTTCTGTAGGAATACCAAGAGCAACTATCCTGCAGATCCTGGGATTGAGACATCCTGCAATAGTTTTAATCACCCCACCTTTACCTGCAGCATCCCTGCCTTCAAACACTACAACAACTTTAAGCTTTTTTGCTTTAACCCATTCCTGGAGTTTTACAAGTTCAATCTCCTGTTTCAGCAACATCTTTTCGTAAGTCTTCCCTTTTATCTTCTTCTTTTTTTCGGGTTCGATGTCATAATAAAGATCTGCTTTGACAGCAGCTTTAACCTTGTTATTGTTTCCGGAATCTTTCTTCTTTGATTCCTTTTTACTGTTTTTTGCAATTCCATTTGCCATAGGTCAGGGTATTAAGAAGTTGAAATATAGCAAATTTTTTTAAATAACCTTAAATTCATCAACCCCTGTTATACATAAAAAAAAGCCTTTAAAGTTCAAATGCTTTAAAGGCTGTCTTTGTACTTAATATTTTAACTTCTGCTATTGGATGAACGGTATTGAAAGAGGGTATTTGAAATATTCTCCCCTGGCGGCTTTAACACTTGCAATCGTTATGCAAACGATCTTGAGTATCCCAAGGGCTACAATTAAAGGTATGCCGATAACTATGAAGACGAGTGGCAGCACAAGTATTGAATAGAGCAGTATTGAAAGATTAAAGTTCAGCGCAGCCTTGCCATTAAGGTTTACCCAGGCTGATTCATCTTTTTTTGATAGCCAGAAAATAAGTGGCCCTATGATTCCTCCGAATGGAAAGAAGAAGCCCGCAAAGGAAGAAATATGGCACAGCATTGCCCAGTTTCTTTCGGATTCTGATATTATTTTGTTCTCTTCCATAGTTCTTTATTTTACTAAAAGACGATGATCGCTGAATAATGCTGCATCAGTCAGCCAGTCTTTTCAGATCAGCTGCAAGAAATCCGTTTGGAGCTGTTTTACTAATAACATGCTGGTTGTAATAGTACATGTTAGCATCGTCGGTTCCAATAAGCATCTTAAAACAAAGTCCGCCATTCTGATCTCCTGCAGGACCAACCTTATGCAGAATAACTGTTGATGGTAATTTCTTCTCAATAGCTTCCATGATCTTCTCTTCGGGAACTATTTCAATCCTGCCCTTATAAATTGCCGATATCTTTTTCATATCAGAAATTTCAGGAGCAAGATCTTCCTGCTTCACCAGGATAGTTTTGTTTTTTACATCAGGTATAAACCTGTTATAATACCGGAGATACCTCCTCCCGGTAAGTGACGGGTCTGCAAGGATCATCTGTGCATGCTTCTGCATAAAGGCAAGAACTGCCCCAAGCTTATAGCTGTAATCATCTTCTTCTTCACCAGCAAATGACAACGGGATGGCACATATCTCGGGCATTTCGCCAAGCACATTTACATCCTTACCCTGCAGGAGATTGATGTAGTTGAAAAGTCCGTTCGACTTATCCTTTTCGTAATTTGTTTGTGTAAGTACAATGAATGAATATTTCGGATCTGTCCTCCTTACATTGAACTCTTTAACATCGATAAACTCATAAGGAGTTATCTTCCAGAATGCCTCAACACCATCTTTTATATATTGATTATAAAAAGAAAATGCATTGTCTTCGAGCACAACGCATGTTTTTGATGCTTCGAACTGTTTAATCTCATCCTTACTGGGAAAAGGAGCCTGGCCGGATAGCTGGATTGCTGTAAAAAGCAACAGCCCCGTAATTAATCTTGATTTCATGGATATCATTACTGGGGAAGATATAAAGGATTTTTTTCGTTGTATTTCCTGATATAAACAAACATCATCTCCTTCCTTTTTCTCCTGGGAAGTGAAACCCATTCCTCATACAGTTGTGCATCTTTCATCAGAAGAAGCTCGGTATTCTGCATATCAAATTCCATCACTTTCCCGTTCTCAAAATCTATAATGTACTGTTTAAGCTCCTCACGCGAGGTATTTGAATGCCTGTAAGGCGAATAATAAGAACCATAAGGATTATAGTAGTTATATGGTGAATAGTAATAATACGGATCATAATATCCACCATAACCGTAAGGATCATAATACCTTGAATCATAAGTCACGATATCGGCAACAAAGTGACTTATATTACCTACAAATGTGATCCTGTTGAAGTTCTCCTGTATCTGGACATACAGTACCCCGTTCCTGGAATAACCCCAGAGATCAGCTTTGGTAACCTCCTGCCTGATACCCATGTTATCATAAAAGTATATCTTTTCATTCTCCAGAACCTTCTTATAAAACTCCCTGTCATTATAATCAACTGATGTCAACAGCTTGGCTTTGGGTATTGGATTGTTCTCTTTTACCTGGTCGAAATTGAGGTAAATTCCATCCTTAAAACGAAAATCTGGAGTGTATTTAACGATGGTTTTGCTTTCTTCCTCTCCGGAAGGTATTACCTGACCGGTTAATACCATGGGAAGCAATGATACGATAAGACCAACTAAAATCAGAATCCGCTTCATATTCAACATAGTCTACCGAAATATAATCTAATCCGATCAAATATTGTACCACCAGAGACAAAATTAACGTTTTCCTTTGAAGGTTGTTAAATTCTCTTGATGTATATTTACTTTCGAAATTAAAAATTAAAGAACAACAAGGCCATGGCTCCGGAAACAGCAAATAACGATAGCAGGCATTCTTCAGGTTCAGTCATTGAAACTCTGAGGAAAAACACCGGGCTGTTACTGATTTCTGCAGGTTTACTTGTAGTGGCCATCTTAACACTCACACTTGACCTGAAGCTCATAACCGGTATTTTGATAATAGCTTCAGCATCGTTCTTATTACTTGCTTACAAAAAGACAGCTGAAACGGGCAGGAAGTTCACAGAATCCTTAAATGAAATCAAGGATCTCAGCGATACCCAGAATGAACTGATAACAAGCTTCTCCCATAAAATCAGGGAGCCTCTGAATAATGTTGTTATCATTTCTGAAATGCTGATGGAATCTGGTTTGCATAAAAAGCAGCAGGACCTTCTCGAGACTTTCATTGCCTCTACAAATAACATGGTCACCACTGTAAACGAGCTCTCGATGCACACGGCAGGAAGTGTCAGCAGCGAAGTCCGTAAAGCAATCCGCTTCAACCTGGTTTCAACGATCGAAAATACTTTTGATCTTTACAGTCTTAAGGATGAAGTTAATCTCGAATTCATTCTCAACAGGAAAGAGCTTAAGGAAACAGAGTTCATTGGTGATCCGATTGCCCTGAAGCAAATTTTTCTCGATCTTTTTAACAAAATTGAGACTGAAGCTCTTGAAAAAGCCATCACTGTAACTATAAACCTGAAAAAGATAAGGGAAACTAGCTCTGAAAGCACAATTGCTTTCAGGATACAAGTTGACAGGAATATAATGCTGATCGAAGAATCAGGAAATTATATGAGTCTTGCATCAAGGCTTATTTCTGCAGGAAAAGGTAATTATGACCAGGAATCGGGTGCTAACCATACAATCCTTAACATCTATCTTCCTTTTACAAAATCTACACCGGAAGCCAGGCAGACACCTGTTTCCACCATAATGGAAGAGCTTTCACACGGACGCGCAAAAAAAGAGCTTAAAGAACTGAAAGTCCTTCTTGTTGAGGATAATCTTATTAACCAGAAGATTACAATGCTCACACTAAGCCCTTTTGTTGCAAGTATTGATACTGCATCGAATGGCAAAGAGGCTCTTGATAAGTTCGGGACATCAAACTACGACCTGATACTGATGGATATTCAGATGCCGGTGATGAGCGGCCTTACTGCAGCAGAAAAAATACGAGCTCTTGAATCCACGACAAACACTCATGTTCCCATTATTGCAATAACGGCAAATGCTATGATAGGTGATAAGGAAAAATGTCTTGCAGTGGGAATAGACGATTATATAAGCAAACCATTCCAGCCTTCAGCGCTTGTTGAAAAGATAAAGAAAGTCATCTGATATCTTTGCTCAGTGGCTTAAACCCTATTACAAGAATATCATCAACCTGGACATTCCTTCCCATCCAGTTTTTAATATTTTCCTCGAGAATGGCTTTCTGATCATTGAAGGGAAACTGGTGTATGTTCAATAACATATACCTGAACCTCCTGTACATGAATTTTTTATTTTCATTTCCTCCGAACTGATCGACATAACCATCAGAGAATATGTAAATTATGTCATCATCCCTGAGATCAAATTCATGATCCTTATATTTCAAACCTTCAGGGTTCATGCCGATAATTATCTTGTCACCCTTGATCTCAGTAAGGCTCTCATCCCTGATGACATAAAGAGGGAAGAATGCCCCTGCATAAGTAAGTTTCTTTTTCCTCTTTTCTATCACACAGAGGCCTACATCCATGCCATCGCGAATAATCGTTCCAAGATTTTTTTCACGGCTGAAGGTTTTTTCAAGGCCTTTGTTAAGAACTGCAAGAATCTCAGAAGGCTTTTCAAGTCCATCTTCAGTGATAGTTTTTTCTATTATCTCATGACCGATGATTGACATCAGGGCACCAGGTACACCATGACCGGTACAATCGGCGGCAACAACAAATTTTTTATCACCTTTCTCTCCTATCCAGTAGAAATCTCCGCTTACAATATCCTTAGGCTTAAAGAAGATGAAGGCATCTGCAAAGTGCTGCCTGAAATAATCTTCTGATGGAAGAAGAGCCTCCTGTATTCGCTGCGCATAAATCAGGCTGTCTGTAATGTTCTTGTCCTTCGCTTCAAGCTCCAGCCTCTGTTGATCTACAATCTCAAGAGCCTGTTCCTTATCTTTCAGCAGCTTCCTCTGCCTGATGAGTATGCGGGTTTGAAGACGAAGTATAAGTAAAACAACAGTTAATGCAAGAACAGCATAAAGTATATACCTGTAGAGAGCATCACCCGGAGACAAAATGTTCAAGTCGACATCATCATGCAACCATCGCATGAAAAAGGAATAAGAGAATATATAAAGATTCACCCCCATCAGATATCTCAAAAATAATCTTTAAAACCAATCCGCCAATCAACATTGCAAATAATCAGGATGCATCTTCAATTTTATCCCTGCCTGGCATTAAAAGCTTCATGTATTTTTCAGAAGGTGACTGAATAATGTCGCCCGTAAACATATCCTTCCATTTAGTATTTACGATATCAATTGTTCCCTGGTCAGAACAGACAACATTGGGCCATTCCCTGGGAAATCCCCCTTTCCTGTAAGCTTTGATCGTAGCATCTATAAAAAGGGAGTCCCCGGTAAACATGTGATCTCTCAATGGATCAGTGTTTGAGAGCGCCTGCCATGCAACAACAAAAAGGTCGTTCACATCAACAGTATCATCCACTGTGATGATAAGGGCTTTGCCATCAAGATTAATTTTCAGATACTCCCGTAAATCAGATACCCTGTTATGATTTACCGATTGATCGGTTGCAACTATCAGAAGAGGTATGTCTTCATCCGACAGGCTGTTAAACTTTGTTATCAATCCTTTTTTCTTCATTTTTTCTGCGAGCGGTACCAGGTTCTCTCTGCTTTTGTTTTTCCCCCATTGCCCTTCTTCCTTCATCTTTACTGTAGCATCAATGCCGGCTTTGCCCCCGAACGAAAAAGCATCGGATGAGTGATCAAGGACATCAAGCGGCCCCTTGCTGAATAAAATGTCTGACCTGAAGTCAGTATTGGAAAAAATATGCCTCAGTATAGATTTGTAATCTCTTATATCTACATCACCGCTTACAACGGCAATATATTTTGAAAACATCATCTGGCCTGCTCCTGCAAGTGAACTGATAACTTTCATTCCCTGTCCGGGATAGCTCTTGTCGATCTTCACAACCATTAGATTATGTGCTGTTCCAGCAACCGGCATATGAAAGTCCCTGACTTCCGGTGCAAGTGCAAGCCTGACAGGTGATAAAAATATCTTTTCAGATGCATAAGCCAGCCATGCATCTTCCTGTGGTGGTATACCGACAATAGTGGCCGGGTATACAGCATTCCTTGCATGAGTGATACACGTTATATGAAATTTTGGATACCAGTCGGCAAGTGAGTAAAAGCCTGTATGATCGCCGAAAGGACCCTCAAAAACAAGTTCCTCCGAGGGATCAACATAACCTTCAATTACAATATCTGCATCAGCTGGCACATAAAGATCGTTTGTAATACACTTTACAAGATTTACCTTTTTCTTCCGCAGGAATCCTGCAAGAATATATTCATTAATGTTTTCGGGAAGAGGAGCTGTTGCTGAATAAGTATAAACAGGATCGCCTCCAAGCGTAACAGAGACAGGCATAAGGGCACCTTTTGCCTTCCATGCTTCAAAATGATTTGCTCCTGTTTTGTGACGCTGCCAGTGCATGGCGGTTGTATTCCTGTCGAGCACCTGCATCCTGTACATTCCCAAATTTACCTGACCTGTAACAGGATGCTTTGTATGAACCATTGGAAGGGTAATGAACCTTCCTCCATCGTGGGGCCAGCATTTTAGGACAGGAAGTATTCCGATATCAGGATCATTGTGTATCACCTGCTGGCATATTCCTTTCCTGTCGGAATATGCAGGCATCATTCCTGAAATTTTTGATAATAAGGGTAGTGATGATAATTTTTCAAGGATGCCCTTCCGTGGTGAGCTGAGATCATTCAAAAGTGTTTCAATATCTTCACCCGCAGAATCCGGATCAGTGATGCCCAGCGCCATTAACATCCTCTTTTCTGAACCATAGGCATTAATAAGAACAGGAAAGCCTGTCCCGTTATTCTCAAAAAGCAATGCTTTACCATTGCCTCCCTTGATCACCCTGTCAGTTATTTCCGGGATCTCAAGAACAGGATCAGCAAATACTTTGATCCGCTGCAGCTCTTCTTTTTTTTCAAGGTCACCGATAAATGAAAAAAGCCCCTGGTACATCAGTTTAGGTATAATTCAGGTATAAAGATAATCACAATGACATGATCTAGAGAACAACTGCGAATTTTAAAGGTGATCTTAAGAATGAGCATAAAACAAAAATGGGAACTAATCTTTTGGAGTAGTTCCCATTCACCGTTTACAACCGTGGTTGACAACGGTATCAGATTACTGTTATTATGACCGGCTGCCGATACTATGAATAATAAAACTCAAATCAGCAACCCTGAGCTTTCAGGCTGTACTTTTTACGGCACTGCCTTCCGGCCGTCCTTTCACACACCTGCGTGTGGTACACGGGACGAAGTGTCATTCCGGCTTCACTGTTACCTCTCCCGAAGGAGCTGCAGCAATTCAGATTAATTACCAGGCCGAAACCTTTTGTCAATCTGGCCCTGTGACCCAATCATTGAAAGAACGTTTCCGGTTTTCATCGATTTGCTGAACACCAGGATTTTCATCCCTTATTCAGACTTCGGCTCTTCTGATGCGCAGACCCGGAGGTCTGTAAGAAACGGATCCTGTTTCATTTAAGTAACCCTTTCCGTCTCCACATCATCTGAGCGGTCTTTTATCGCTCACCTGACATAACAAAGATACAACCTATTTCTCCAAAAACAAATGTTCCGGGTCGCTTTTTTGCACACCGTTTCAACAGCATTATGAGGCACCTGTTGATAACCTCGCAAATGCCCATCAAATGGACATATGAATTTATTCAAAATAAGACAGAAATATGTTGTTTTTTACCTTTCCTTAAGGATTCAGTCAGTTGGTCATAATAAAAGATAAGTTTATCTTATTTTATACCTGTTTGGGCAAAATTTTTCAGAAGGGGATTAAACAAACCTCGTTTTCATGGACATTCCTGTGAAAAGATGTAATTGAAGGAAATTATGACGTAGTAACTATCTGGAAAAAAGGATTGAAGCGGCGTGTTTTGAAGAGAGTATACTGAAATAAGTATATACATTGCAAAACACGCCGCTTCAATCCTTCCCTTACCCTGTTTTGCCCGTCATTCCGAAGGAGACATCCGAGCCTGCAAGGATGACGACTGAGGAATCCCCTGCTGATTAACACGATTAGCTTTTGTCGTTTTAAGGGTTATCAAGGCTCTTCTGATGACGACTGAGGAATCCCTGCTGATTAACACGATTAGCTTTTGTCATTTTAAGGGTTATCAAGGCTGTTATGCTGACGACTGAGGAATCCCTGCTGATTAACACGATTAGCTTTTGTCGTTTTAAGGGTTATCAAGGCTGTTATGATGACGACTGAGGAATCCCCTGCTGATTAACATGATTAGCTTTTGTCGTTATAAGGGTTATCAAGGCTGTTATGATGACGACTGAGGAAACCCCTGCTGATTAACACGATTAGCTTTTGTCGCTTTAAGGGTTATCAAGGCTGTTATGATGACGATAGCAGGAATCTTCTTATTTAATCCTTCTGGAACTTTGTTTTTGAGAGAATGATTAAAGAATCGAACCCACCCAAATCCCTCAGCGGGAGGGGATTACATCAGGATAATCGCTAAGGATCAGAAATGATTTTACTGCTTATTCGCTTCCTCCAAAGGTGCAAGACAGCTGAATTTTAATATATATATTAATATAGTTAATAATATATATTATAATATATAATTCAGCCCTTTCCCATAACTAGAGGGAAAGGGCTGAATAAAGTTTAAGAAGGCACTTTGTAATGCCTTCTGCTAGCAATTATTTCTTATATCCATATCTGGCAAGTTCACCAAGCTCTTCCTCAATTCTGAGAAGCTGGTTGTATTTGCAGATCCTGTCGGTGCGGCTTGCAGATCCTGTTTTAATCTGACCAGAGTTTGTTGCAACTGCAATATCAGCTATTGTTGTATCTTCAGTTTCACCTGAACGGTGTGATGTAACTGATGTGTACCCAGCCCTGTGTGCCATTTCAATTGCATTCAGTGTTTCTGTCAGGGAACCGATCTGGTTAACTTTGATAAGTATTGAATTTGCACAACCAAGTTCAATACCTTTCTTAAGGTATTCAACATTTGTTACAAAAAGGTCATCACCAACTATCTGGCATCTGTTTCCGATCCTGTCAGTAAGCATCTTCCATCCGTCCCAGTCACCTTCAGCCATGCCATCCTCGATAGAATCGATAGGATATTTGTTTATAAGTTGCTCGAGATAGTCGACCTGCTCCTTTGAAGTCCTCCTGGCTCCTTTCGGACCTTCAAACTTTGAGTAGTTGTACATGCCATCAACATAGAACTCTGATGCAGCGCAATCAAGCCCGATTGTTATATCTGATCCGGCCTTGTAACCTGCGTCCTTAATAGCTTTCAGTACTGATTCAAGGGCATCTTCGGTTCCGTCGAATTTCGGAGCGAAGCCACCCTCATCACCTACTGCTGTGCTAAGGCCACGACCTTTAAGAACTTTTTTAAGTGAATGGAATACTTCTGTACCCATACGGAGGCCTTCCTTGAAGGATGTAGCTCCAATGGGCCTAATCATGAATTCCTGGAATGCAATAGGGGCATCTGAATGGGATCCGCCGTTTATAATGTTCATCATGGGAACAGGGAGGGTAACAGCATTTGCTCCGCCGATATACCTGTATAAAGGCAGGCCATGGTATTGTGCTGCAGCTTTTGCAACTGCAAGAGATACTCCAAGTATAGCGTTTGCTCCGAGATTGCTTTTTGTTTTGGTGCCGTCAAGATCGATCATCTTTTTATCGATACCTGCCTGGTCGGTTACATCCATCCCAAGGATCTCTTCAGCTATTACATTATTTACATTATGAACAGCTTTCAGCACACCTTTGCCAAGGTAACGGCCTTTATCGCCATCCCTCAGTTCAAGAGCTTCGTTTTCTCCTGTTGATGCGCCCGAGGGTACGGCAGCCCTGCCGAAATAACCACTTGCAGTCATTACATCAACCTCGATTGTTGGATTGCCACGTGAATCCAGAATTTCGCGAGCATGAACACTAACTATTTGACCCATGATTTTTTATATTTAATTTAACAACTTAGTATGTTTAAAGATAAAAGATAAAAGTATAAAGACAAAAGTCAATTTATAAACACTTTTTGACAAATTCCTCTTACTGGATGCCTTTTACAGTACAATTTTGTTTATGAAAAAAGGGATTGTGCCTTTCCGGCAAATCCCTTTCTCCTATAGTAACTCAGTAAGCATTACTTTATTCTTCGGAAACTTTATCCTCCTTTGCTTCGGAAGCAGGTTTCTCTTCAGAAGGTGTTTCTTTTGCGGCTTTAGGAGCTTTTGCCTCAGCTGCAGGTTCAGATTTCTTTGATCTCCTTCTTCTGCCAGTCTTGGTTTTACCTGTTTCGGTTCCAAGCATGGCTTCGTTATAGTCAACAAGCTCAAGTATGCACATATCTGCATTGTCGCCAATCCTATGGCCTGTCTTTAATATCCTGGTATATCCTCCGGGACGGTCGGCTATCTTTGGAGAAACTTCCCTGAACAGTTCTGAAACAGCAGTTTTGTCTTTCAGGTAGCTGAACACAACCCTTCTTGAATGGGTTGAGTCTTCCTTCGACTTTGTTATAAGGGGCTCAACATATGTCCTGAGCGCTTTTGCTTTGGCTGTTGTTGTAGTTATCCTTTTATGCAGGATAAGTGATGAAGCCATATTGGAAAGCATTGACTTCCTGTGTGAACTTGTCCTTCCCAAATGGTTAATTACTCTTGAATGTCGCATTTCTTTATATCCTTAACTTCTAATTAATCTTTCTCTAGTTTATACTTGCTCACATCCATTCCAAAAGAAAGGCTCATGGATTCAAGCAGCTCATCAAGTTCTGTAAGAGACTTTTTGCCAAAATTCCTGAATTTAAGCAGATCGTTCTTATTGAATTTGACAAGATCTCCAAGTGTTTCAACTTCTGCGGCTTTCAGACAGTTCAGAGCCCTGACAGAGAGGTCGAGATCGACCAGTTTAGTCTTAAGCAGCTGTCTCATGTGAAGTACTTCCTCATCGAACTCTTCATTTGCAAGCTTATCGTCAGAATCGAGTGTAATTTTCTCATCTGAGAAGAGCATGAAATGATATATCAGAATTTTGGCAGCTTCCTTGAGGGCATCCTTCGGGTGTATTGAACCATCGGTTTCAATTTCGATAAGTAGTTTTTCATAGTCAGTCTTCTGTTCAACACGATAGTTCTCAACAGAATATCTGACATTTCTGATCGGAGTGAAGATAGCATCTATTGCTACAAGTCCGAATTCACTGTCGGCAGGTTCATTTTCTTCAGCTGGAATATATCCGCGTCCCTTATTTATTGTGAGGTCTATCTGGAGCTTAACATCGGATTCCATTCTAAACAGCACAAGGTCAGGATTGAGCACCTCAAAATTGCTAAGTGAGGCATTAAGATCACCTGCCTTGAAAACGTCCTGACCATTAATTTTAACTGTTACCTTCTCATGGTCTGCATCCTCGACAATCCTCTTAAAGCGAACCTGCTTAAGATTCAGGATTATTTCAGTGACGTCTTCCATAACACCTGTTATGGTAGAGAATTCATGGTCGATCCCTTCGATCTTGACGGTTGTTATTGCATAACCTTCAAGTGAGGAGAGAAGAATTCTCCTAAGGGCATTACCTACAGTGATACCATAGCCAGGTTCAAGCGGTCTGAATTCGAACTTTCCTGTCCGGTCGTCCGCTTCAAGCATTATAACTTTGTCAGGCTTCTGGAATGATAAAATGGCCATAGAATAATTTCTTAATTATTATTACTTGGAATACAATTCAACAATAAGCTGTTCCTTAATATTTTCAGGAATATCAGAACGTTCAGGCATATTCATGAATTTACCTGCCATTTGGGTATCATCCCACTCCAGCCAGGAGAGTTTTGAATAATTTCTTGAAGAAAGTGCATCGGCAATCGTTTCAAGAGATTTTGATTTTTCACGTACCCCGATGATATCGCCTGGCTTAAGCGAATATGAAGGAATGTTGATAACTGACCCGTTCACAGTAATGTGCCTGTGAGAAACGAGCTGGCGTGCAGCTGCTCTTGTAGGTGCAATACCCAGACGGTAAACAACATTATCGAGACGTGCTTCGAGCATCTGAAGAAGAACTTCACCTGTAACACCTTTGCTCCTTGAAGCTTTTTCGAAGGTATTACGGAACTGACGCTCAAGAATTCCGTATGTATATTTTGCTTTTTGTTTTTCCCTGAGCTGAACCCCGTATTCTGAGGTTTTCTTTCTTTTCTTGTTAACACCATGTTGTCCTGGAGGGAAATTTTTCCTTTCAAGGTGTTTATCAGCGCCAAAGATTGGTTCACCGAATTTTCTTGCGATTCTTGATTTTGGGCCGGTATATCTTGCCATTGTCGTTTATGAAATTTGTACTTACTAACTATCTTTTTAAGACCGTCCCGGGTGACCGGGGGCCGGTAAATAAATGTTATACTCTTCTTCTGCCGGGAGCCCTGCAACCGTTGTGAGGCATAGGGGTCACATCAACTATTTCTGTTACTTCAATTCCGACATTTGAAATTGACCTGATAGCTGATTCACGTCCTGAACCGGGTCCTTTAACATATACCTTCACTTTTCTGAGCCCGAGGTCATAAGCTACCTTCCCGCATTCTTCTGATGCCATCTGTGCAGCATAAGGGGTGTTCTTTTTTGAACCTTTGAAACCCATTTTACCTGCCGATGCCCATGAAATGACCTGACCTGAATTGTTTGTCAGGGTAACAATGATGTTATTAAAAGATGAATGCACATGAGCCTGGCCTGTAGGTTCAACCTTTACGACCCTCTTTTTCAATGCTCCAGTCTTCTTTGCCATATAATCCTATTTATTTAGTAGCTTTTTTCTTGTTTGCAACAGTCTTCTTACGCCCTTTACGTGTCCTGGCGTTATTTTTCGTACTCTGACCGCGGACCGGCAGACCAAGTCTGTGACGAACACCGCGATAGCATCCGATATCCATAAGTCTTTTTATGTTCATCTGTGTTTCAGAACGCAGCTCGCCTTCAAGCTTGAAATTGTCATTCAGGATGCGGCGGATGTTATTAATCTGCTCGTCGGTCCATTCCTGAACCTTTGCATTCCTGTCCACCCCGGCTTCGTCGAGCACCTTCTGAGCGGTACTTCTTCCAACGCCGTAGATGTAAGTCAGGCCAACTTCGCCTCTTTTATTTCTTGGTAAATCAACACCAACAATACGTGCCATATACTTTTGTTAAATAGTTTGCAAAATTAATAAAATTATCCCTGTCTCTGCTTGAACTTCGGGTTTTTCTTGTTAATTACGTAAATGCGACCTTTCCTCCTGACTATCTTGCAGTCAGCGCTGCGCTTTTTAACAGATGCTCTTACTTTCATTATCTTAAATTTCTATTTATACCTGAATGTTATTCTTCCTTTTGTAAGATCGTATGGCGACATTTCAACTTTTACCTTATCACCCGGCAGGATTTTGATATAGTGCATTCTCATCTTGCCTGAGATATGAGCAGTGATAACATGGCCATTTTCAAGCTCCACCCTGAACATTGCATTTGAAAGAGCTTCGATTATAGTCCCGTCCTGCTCAATGGATGATTGTTTCGACATACAGTTATATATTATTTAACACTTTCTCTATTAAGTCAAAAGTTGTCAGCACATCTGCTTTATCCCTGTCAATTGCAACAGCATATTCGAAATGTGCCGAAGGTTTTCCGTCGGCTGTTCTTATAGTCCAGCCATCTCTAAGTTGCACTGTTTCCTTTGTACCAGCATTTATCATTGGTTCGATGCATATAACAAGTCCTTTTTGCATCTTCGGACCTGTTCCTGCCTTGCCGTAGTTAGGTACTTCCGGTTGTTCATGCAGCTTCGTTCCAAGACCATGGCCCACCAGCTCCCTCACCACGGAGAAACCACCGCTTTCAGCTTTTGTCTGGACTGCATTTGAGATATCTCCCACCCTGTTTCCTGCAACAGCCTTTTTTACACCTTCTTCCAGGGACATCCTGGTATAATGAAGAAGCTTTTTTAAATCTTCGCTTATTGTTCCAACAGGAAAAGTATAAGCGCTGTCTCCATACCATCCATTCAGTATCACACCGCAATCGACCGATATAATGTCTCCGTCCTGCAGCTCATATTCTGAAGGTATGCCATGAACAACCTCTTCATTGACAGATGTGCAGAGTGTATTGGGGAAGCCTCCATATCCCTTGAATGCCGGCACAGCACCATTATCACGAATGAACTGTTCAGCAATTTTATCGAGATAGAGAGTAGTTACCCCGGGTTTTATAAGTGAAGCCATTTCAGCAAGTGTCCTCGACACCAGCATATTGCTTTCTCTTAACAACCCAACCTCTTCATCAGTCTTTAAATACAACATCAAAGAACGTTAGCAATATTATATTGATGTAACCGCTGCGGATCTGCCTTTGACCCTGCCCGATTTCATCAGACCGTCATAATGCCTCATAAGAAGGTGGCTTTCAATCTGCTGAAGTGTATCAAGTATAACACCAACAAGAATGAGAAGCGTGGTACCTCCGTAAAATTGTGCGAATTGTGGTGATACGGAAGCCTGCACTGCCAGTGACGGCATGACGGCCACTATTGCCAGGAAAAACGAACCAGGCAAAGTGATCCTTGACATTATCGTATCAAGAAATTCAACTGTTTTCCTCCCGGGTTTGATGCCCGGTATGAAACCACCATTCTTTTTCATATCCTCGGCCATCTGGACGGGATTGATTGTAATGGCAGTATAAAAATATGTAAACAGAATGATAAGGAATGCTGTTACAAGGTTATACCAGAATCCATACATATCTGAAAATGCAACCATGAAACCAGAACCTGTTTGTGAGTAACCTGCAATAATAACAGGAAGCATCATTATGGCCTGGGCAAAGATAATTGGCATAACACCTGCGGCGTTAACCTTAAGAGGTATATACTGACGGACACCGCCATACTGTTTGTTCCCAACAATTCTTCTTGCATACTGCACAGGCACTCTCCTTGTACCCTGTACCAGCAATATTGTTCCAAGGATAACTACGAAAAGGAATACTATTTCAACAATAAGGCCTACAAGTCCGCCTGCACCATTCATTCTTATTCCTACTTCAAACAGGAAGTTACTCGGGAGCCTTGCTATAATACCAATCATTATGAGCAGTGAGATTCCGTTACCGATACCCTTGTCTGTTATTTTTTCTCCAAGCCACATTACGAAAATTGTACCAGCCGTGAGTATGATAACAGAAGATATTGTGAAGAAAGTTCCTGAGATTACGAATGCCGAAGCCGGAAGCTGGGAATGAAGGTTAAGAAGGTATGTCGGAGCCTGAAGTATCAGGATCGCAACAGTAAGATACCTTGTGTACTGGTTCATTTTGCGGCGACCGCTTTCACCTTCTTTCTGAAGTTTCTGGAAATACGGGAAAACAATACCCAGAAGCTGTACAACGATTGAGGCTGAAATATATGGCATAATGCCAAGCGCGAATATTGATGCCTGTGAGAATGCGCCTCCGGAGAACATATCGAGAAGACCCATAATTCCGGAAGATGTCTGACCACGCAGGTTCTGAAGCTGTGAAGGATCAACACCCGGTAACGACACATACTTACCCAGCCTGTACAATACAATTATTGTGAAGGTGTAAATCAGCCTTGCACGCAGATCTTCAATCTTGAAGATGTTTTTTATAGTCTGGATGAATCTCATGAAATTACAGTTTTACAGCGGTACCCGCCTTTGCTTCAATTGCTGCAACAGCTGATTTGCTGAATGCATGTGCATGTACTTCAAGTTTCCTTTCAAGGTTTCCGTTCCCAAGTATTTTAACAAGGGCATTTTTGGAAATAAATCCTGCTTCGAGCAGAACTGCAAGATCAATTTTCTCCAGGTTATTCTTCTCTGCCAGGTCCTGGAGGGTACTCAGGTTGATTGCCTTGTATTCGACCCGGTTGATGTTCTTGAAACCGAATTTCGGAAGACGTCTCTGCAGAGGCATCTGACCTCCTTCAAAACCGATTTTTTTGCTATAACCGGAACGCTGCTTTGCACCTTTATGTCCCCTGGTGGAAGTTCCTCCTTTTCCTGATCCCTGGCCACGTCCGAGGCGCTTGCTGTTCTTAACCGATCCCTTCGCAGGTTTTAAGTTACTCAAATCCATGATAATATCTTATAAAATGTTATTGTCTTAAATATTTTCAACCCTGACAAGGTGACTTATCTTAGTTACCATACCGAGAATCTGCGGAGTGGCTTCATGTTCAACGCTGTGGTTGAGTTTACGGATACCAAGAGCATCCAGTGTCCTTTTCTGTCTTTCAGGCTTGCCGTTTCTGCTTTTTACCTGAGTTATACGAATTCTTGCCATCTTTCTGATCTCTTAACCGTTAAATACTTTTTCCATAGAAATACTCCTCTGTTCTGCAATAGAGAATGCATCCCTCATTTCAAGAAGGGCTGCAAATGTTGCCTTAACGAGGTTATGAGGGTTGGAAGAACCTTTTGATTTTGCAAGCACGTTATGTACTCCAACACTTTCGAGAACAGCGCGCATAGCACCACCAGCCTTTACTCCGGTACCCTGTGAAGCAGGCTTGATGAATACTTTTGCACCACCAAACTTTGCAACCTGCTCATGAGGAACAGTGCCATTTATAACAGGAACCTTGATAAGGTTCTTTTTGGCATCCTCAATACCTTTTGCGATAGCTGTTGTAACTTCACTGGCTTTTCCGAGACCATGTCCCACTATTCCATCTTCATTGCCTACAACAACGATGGCTGAAAAACTGAATGTACGTCCGCCTTTTGTAACCTTAGTAACTCTCTGGATACTTACGAGCCTGTCTTTAAGTTCGAGGTCGCTGGTTTTAACTTTTCTTATACCTTCTGCCATGATTCAATTAAAATTTTAAACCGCCTTCGCGTGCTGCATCAGCCAATGATTTAACTCTCCCATGATATTTATAACCACTTCTGTCGAAAACAACCTGCTCGATGCCTTTTTCCTTGCATTTTGATGCGAGAAGCTTGCCTACGAGCTTGGCCTGTTCTATTTTCTTTATTCCTGACTGTGCGGCAACATCTTTCTCCTTGGAGCTTGCTGACAGCAGGGTAACGCCATTCAGGTCGTCTACAACCTGAACATATATCTGTTTATTGCTGCGGTATACAGCCAGTCTTGGTGCTTCAGCTGTACCCTTTATTTTTTTCCGGATCCTCATTCTGATCCTGGATCTTCTTTCCAACTTGGTTAAGGCCATGATTTTAAACTTTTACCTGTTAAACACTTGCAGATTTTCCAGCCTTCCTTCTAAGCTGTTCTCCGACAAACTTGATTCCTTTTCCCTTATAAGGCTCAGGTGGACGGAGTGACCTGATCTTCGCTGCAACATGACCGATAAGCTGTTTGTCGATACATGTGAGTGTTATGATGGGGTTTGCCCTTCTTTCAGTTTTCGTCTCTACCTTAACTTCAGCGGGTAGCTGAATTATTATTTCATGGGAATATCCGAGACTCATCTCAAGATTCTGCCCTTTTGCTTCTGCCCTGTAACCTACTCCTACGAGTTCAAGCTCTTTTTTGTAACCCTCTGAAACACCAGTGACCATATTCTGGATCAGCGCGCGGCTGAGTCCGTGAAGGGATTTATGTGACTTGGAATCGTCAGGTCTTGAAATATGAATCTCATTTCCCACCACTTCCACCTTCAGGTCTTTGTCTACAGCCTGGGTTAGCTGACCCAGGGGGCCTTTCACACTGACCACGTTGTCGCTGCTGACATTCACAGTGACATTCTTTGGCAGGTTTACAGGTAATTTTCCTATTCGTGACATTGAGTTATCTTATTTTAATATACGTAACATAATACTTCACCACCAATCTTCTCTTTCTTTGCCTCTTTATCGGTCATAAGACCTTTTGAAGTTGAGATGATTGCAATACCCAGACCGTTCAGCACTCTTGGCATATCTTCGAAACCGGTATACTGACGAAGACCTGGTCTGCTAATTCTCTGGATCTCCTTGATAGC
The DNA here is from genome assembly GCA_035297425.1 of Bacteroidales bacterium. Lineage (GTDB taxonomy): Bacteria > Bacteroidota > Bacteroidia > Bacteroidales > VadinHA17 > LD21. Next base: position 159,930 of record DATGYZ010000031.1, read on the forward strand.
AGGCCTTTTTGTTTTTGCGTTATACTTAAGAGCGATTTTGAGAACACCCTGCGGAGTCTCTCCCTCAACAACCTTATAGCTGAGGATATATCCTTTTTCAAACAGAATCCTGGCTACCTCTTTCTTCAGATTGGAAGCCGGTGCCTCTACAACCTTATGGCCGGCCATGATAGCGTTCCTTATTCTGGTCAGTAAATCTGCAATTGGATCAGTCATCTTGATTTTTTTATTGTTTTTTATTATAATATACGATTACCAGCTTGCTTTTTTAACACCGGGGAGAAGACCTTTGGAAGCCATTTCCCTGAAGGTAATCCTGCTTATCCCGAATTGTCTCATATAACCCCGCGGGCGTCCGGTAAGCTTGCAGCGGTTATGCATCCTGTTAGGATTGGAGTTCCTGGGCAGGCGGCTTAAGCCAACATAGTCACCTTCAGCCTTGAGCCTGGCTCTCTTTTCTGCATACTTCTGAGCAAGTTTTGCGCGCTTGACTTCGCGGGCTACCATGGAAATTTTAGCCATATAATTAGTTTTTAGAATTTTTAAATGGTAAACCGAATTGTTTCAGGAGCGATAATGCTTCCTCATCAGAATTTGCAGTTGTTACAAATGTTATCTGCAGACCCATAATCTTGGCAACCTTATCAAGATCAATTTCAGGGAAAATGATCTGTTCGGTAATACCCAGGGTATAGTTTCCACGTCCATCAAGCTTCGAGTTGATCCCTTTGAAGTCACGGATACGAGGCAGAGCAACGGAGATGAGTCTTTCAAGGAATTCGAACATCCTGTCTTTGCGGAGTGTAACCATTATACCAATAGGCATGTTTCTTCTCAGCTTGAAGTTAGAAATATCCTTTGTAGAATATGTCTGCACAGCCTTCTGTCCGGCGATCTCAGACATCTCTTTAACGCCGAATTCGAGAAGTTTTTTATCAGCAATTGCCTGGCCAACACCCTGGTTGATTACAATTTTCTCGAGTTTTGGTACCTGCATTACAGTGGAATAGCTGAATTCCTTCATTAGAGCAGGGACAATCTCGTCCTTATACTTTGTTTTTAGTGCCGGTGTATACATTACTTGATCTCCTCTCCTGATTTTTTAGAATATCGCACCAATTTATTTTTATCATTAAGTTTTCTACCGATACGGGTTGGTTTTCCTGAAGCCGGATCGATAAGCATGAGGTTTGAAACATGAACCGCTGCCTCCTTCTTAAGGATACCTCCCTGGGGAGCTTTGGCATTTGGTTTTGTATGTTTTGAAACCATGTTCACTCCTTCAACAATAGCTCTTTCTTTCTGTCTGTTAACTTCCAGAACCCGGCCTTTCTGACCTTTTGACTCGCCGGTTATAACCATAACCGTATCACCTTTTTTAATATGCGTCTTCTTCTGCATCGTTGTGTATTTAATATGTTACAACACTTCAGGTGCCAGTGAAACAATCTTCATGTATTTATCACGCAGCTCCCTGGCAACCGGGCCGAAAATACGTGTACCACGTACTTCGTTCACATTGTTCAGAAGTACTACTGCATTATCATCGAACCTTATATATGAACCATCTGCGCGACGGATCTCTTTTGTGGTCCTTACAACTACTGCCTTGCTGACAGTACCTTTTTTTGCTTCACCTGAAGGAAGTGCGGATTTCACACTTACGACAATTTTATCACCTACCGTAGCATATCTTTTTTTGCTACCACCAAGAACCCTGATGCAGAGTACTTCCTTTGCACCTGAGTTATCGGCTACTGACAATCTGCTTTCCTGCTGTATCATGATTACTTAGCTCTTTCAATAATTTCAACTAGTCTCCAGGATTTATTTTTGCTCAGAGGCCTGGTTTCTGATATGCGGACAGTATCGCCGACATTACATGAATTTTCTTCATCGTGCGCCATCAGCTTTTTTGTCTTATTTATGAATTTGCCATATATGGGATGTTCCACTTTTCTTTTTATGGCAACAACGATCGACTTGTTCATGCCTGCGCTGACAACAACCCCGATACGTTCTTTTCTAAGATTTCTTTCCATTTTGCTTTCCGGCTTATTTTGATTTCTCGTTCATTTCTCTTTTACGCAGTTCTGTCAGCAGTCGTGCAATCGTTGTTTTTGTCTGTTTAATCTTTAATGGATTATCCAGTGGTGTGATTGCATGATTTAGCTTCATGCGGACCAGCATAGTCTTTTCCGTGTCGATCCTTTCAATAAGATCTGATGTGCTTAGTTCCCTTATTTCTGAAGTTTTCATCTCTCTCTGATATTATTCCTGTACGTAATCGCGTCTTACAACAAATTTGGTTGTAACCGGCAGTTTTTGTGCTCCCAGACGAAGGGCTTCTTTTGCTACTTCATAAGGTACTCCTTCAGCCTCAAGAATTATTCTTCCCGGTGTTACTGGTACAACAAATCCTTCAGGTGCTCCTTTACCTTTACCCATACGGACTTCAGCCGGTTTCTTTGTTATGGGTTTATCGGGGAATACCCTGATCCACAGCTGACCTTCACGTTTCATATGACGTGTAACCGCCTGACGGGCTGCTTCGATCTGCCTTCCGGTGATCCACTGTTCCTCCAGTACTTTGATTCCAAATGACCCGAATGCCAGCTGGTTGCCTCTCTGAGCATTGCCCTTCATTCTTCCCTTCTGGGCTCTCCTGAATTTGGTCCTTTTCGGTTGTAACATTGCTGTATCTTTATATAATTAATTACTTCTTTGCTTTTCTCTTAAGACTCTTGTTCTTGGCATTCCTTGCACCGATGTTCGGGCTCAGATCCCTCTTACCAAAAACCTCACCGTTGCATATCCACACTTTTACACCAAGCAAACCAACTTTTGTATGAGCTTCAGCAAGTGCATAATCGATATCTGCCCTGAGTGTATGAAGTGGAATTCTTCCTTCTTTGTATGATTCACTCCTTGCCATTTCAGCTCCCCCGAGACGGCCTGATATCATTATTTTGATACCTTCTGCACCCATTCTCATTGTTGAAGCGATCGACATCTTGATAGCACGCCTGTAAGAAATTTTACCTTCAAGCTGACGGGCTATGTTGCTTGCAACTATATTGGCATCAAGCTCAGGGCGTTTTACTTCAAAGATGTTTATCTGAACTTCTTTTTTAGTGATCTTCTTGAGTTCTTCCTTCAGCTTGTCAACTTCCTGTCCGCCTTTCCCGATAATGATTCCGGGGCGTGCTGTATTGACAGTTACAGTGATAAGTTTGAGTGTTCTCTCAATAATTATCTTTGAGATGCTTGCTTTGGCAAGCCTTGCATTGAGGTATTCCCTGATTTTTGTATCTTCAACAAGCTTGCCGGAGAAATCTTTTCCACCGTACCAGTTAGAATCCCAACCTTTAATAATACCTAACCTGTTGCCAATCGGATTAACTTTTTGTCCCATCTATATTAGTTTGATGATGTTGATTCAACTTCTTCATTATTGATACTGTCAAGCACGAGAGTTACATGATTTGATCTTTTCCTGACCCTGTAAGCTCTTCCCTGAGGTGCAGTCTGCAATCTTTTCAATGCACGTCCGCTATCAACATGGACCAGTTTTACATAAAGGTTGCTGTCTTCTATTCTTACCCCTTCATTCTTTGCCTGCCAGTTTGATATTGCAGACAGAAGAAGTTTCTCAAGCCTTCTCGAAGCATCCTGTGAGCTGTATTTAAGGACATCAAGAGCCCTGTTTACGTCCATTCCGCTTATCAGGTCTGTGAGAAGCCTCATTTTTCGTGGCGATGTCGGACAGTTTCTCAGGATAGCCTGGTATCTTCCTTTGGCGGCTTCCTTTCTCTGCTCAGCTGTATTTCTTTTTCTTGCACCCATTGTTCTTTGTCTTTGTATCTTGGTGTCGTGTGTCTTTGCGTCTGTGTGTCCTTGTGTCTTTTGTCCTGGTCATTCAAACCCTCCGGACTCCTGACTCCGGGCACCCGGACATTAATTATTTATTACCTGAGTGACCCCTGAATGTGCGGGTTGGTGAAAACTCTCCCAGCTTATGGCCTACCATATTTTCAGTAATGTAAACAGGTATGAATTTATTGCCGTTATGAACTGCTATAGTATGACCTACAAAATCAGGAGAAATAACCGATCTCCTTGACCAGGTCTTGATAACTGATTTCTTCTGTCCTTCATTCATCCCAAGAACTCTCTTCTCAAGTTTAAAATCAATGAAAGGGCCTTTTTTAATGGATCTGCTCATAGTTCAGTTATTTTTTCCTTCTTTCGATTATATGTTTTGCAGAATATTTCTTCTTGTCTCTTGTCTTGAAACCTTTGGCAGGAATGCCTTTGCGTGATCTTGGGTGACCACCGGAAGCTCTACCTTCGCCACCACCCATAGGATGATCGACGGGGTTCATAACAACACCACGAACGCGTGGTCTGCGGCCCTGCCAGCGTGAACGGCCTGCCTTACCTGATCTCTCGAGGTTATGGTCTGCATTTGAGACCGTACCGATTGTTGCGCGGCAGGTTGTAAGTACCAGCCTTGTTTCCCCTGAAGGAAGTTTAATTGTAGCATACTTACCATCGCGAGCAGAAAGCTGCGCGTATGTACCTGCACTGCGTGCAAGTGCCGCACCTTTACCAGGTTTGAGCTCTATACAATGAATAATGGTACCGAGTGGAATATCGCTGAGGAAAAGAGTGTTCCCGATTTCAGGAGCAGTATCTTTTCCGGAAGATATTACATGACCAACCTCCAGTCCTGCAGGTGCAACGATGTATCTTTTTTCTCCATCCTGGTATGTTACCAGTGCAATCCTCGAGGAACGGTTTGGATCGTATTCAATCGACTTTACAGTCGCGGTGATACCATCCTTATTCCTGAGGAAATCAACAACTCTGTACATCTTCTTATGTCCGCCGCCGATGTACCTCATAGTCCTGTGGCCGTTAACATTCCTTCCTCCGGTTTTTCTCAGCGGGCGAAGCAAGGATTTCTCCGGCGTGTCACTTGTGATATTATCAAAAGTGCTAGCGATCTTGTGTCGCTGACCTGGTGTTACAGGTTTGATCTTTCTGACTGCCATTTGTTATTTAAATATTGCTATAGAAATCAATTTTATTCCCTTCAGCCAGTGTTACCACAGCTTTCTTTGTTGCAGCAGTTCTGCCAATAAGAAGCCCCGATTTTGTATTGCGGGCTTTTACTTTTCCACCGTAACGCAATGTATTTACCGAATCAACTGTAACGCTGTACAGCTCTTCCACTGCTTTCTTAATCTGCAGTTTGTTTGCGTTCCTGTCGACAATGAAACCATAGCGGTTATGCTTGTCGCCCTGGGCTGTCATTTTTTCCGTTACAATCGGTCTGAGCAAAATATTCATGTGTAATGTTTTTTATTTTTTTTTGTCCACATGGAACATCCATGAATTTATATTCTTCAATATCAGTTTCTTCATCATGAATGTTACATTCCAGTTTTTCAGTTTTTCAGTCTTCTACTTTTTCAAACGTTGCCTGTAAAACGTCAACTGCGCTCTCCACAAGTATCAGTTTTGAAGCCTTCATAATCTTGTAAGTGTTTAGCTCTGCGGCAGTTACGACTTCAACCCCTGGTACATTTCGGGATGACAAATATATGTTATTATTTTGTTCCGGTAAAACAAATAAAGAATTTTTCTTACCAAAATTAAGGTTATTGCCTATTTTGATGATCTCCTTTGTTTTCGGTGATTCAAGAGAAAAGTCTTCAAGAACAATTATACTGTTTGCAGAAGCCTTATAAGACAAGGCTGATTTCCTTGCAAGCTGTTTAACTTTCTTATTCAGCTTGAAGCCATAGAATCTGGGTTTCGGGCCGAATATACGGCCACCACCCCTGTACAGAGGGTTCCTGATGTTACCTGCACGTGCTGTACCTGTACCTTTCTGCTTTTTGATCTTCCGTGTACTGCCGGCTACTTCACCACGTTCCTTGGCTTTATGTGTACCCTGTCTCTGGTTGGCCAGAAACTGTTTGGTATCAAGGTAAATTGCGTGGTCGTTTGGTTCTATACCGAAAACAGAATCATTGAGATTCACTTTTCTTCCGGTCTCCTTGCCATCTATATTAAGTATCGTTACTTCCATTATTTTGAAATTATTACGTAACCACCTTTGGGACCCGGGACAGATCCTTTAACTATTAATAAATTATTCTCGGGCAAAAGCCTTACAATTTTCATATCCATCGACATGGCAAGTGTTCCGCCCATGCGGCCTGCCATTCTCATACCAGGCAATACCCTTGAAGGGAATGAAGAAGCTCCGAGTGAACCAGGATGTCTTCCCCTGTTATGCTGGCCGTGTGTCTGGCCACCAACACCACCGAAGCCATGACGTTTTACAACACCCTGAAAGCCTCTTCCCTTGGTCCATCCCCTGACGTCAACCATTGTCTCATTGCTGAAAAGGTCTGCAGTAATAATTTCACCTTCCTTAACCTGGCCGGGCTCAAAGCCTGTAAATTCAACAACTTTCTTTTTAGGAGCTGTATTTACTTTCTTGAAATGGCCGGTTTCTGCCTTGTTCGAGTGTTTTTCCTTTTTATCTTCAAAACCAAGCTGAACAGCATCATATCCATCTTTCTCAACTGTCTTGATCTGTGTAACTACACATGGACCTGCTTGCAGTACTGTGCATGGAACATACTTGCCGTTTTCATCAAAAACGGATGTCATTCCTACCTTTTTACCAATTATACCCTGCATTTCACTATATCTTTACTGGTTTCACACTTTAATTTCTACTTCAACCCCGCTTGGCAGCTCGAGCTTCATCAGAGCATCGATAGTCTTTGGTGTTGAGCTGTAAATGTCGAGCAACCTCTTGTAAGAAGAGAGCTGGAACTGTTCCCTTGCTTTCTTGTTCACAAAGGGTGAACGGAGCACTGTGTAAATCTTTTTGTGTGTCGGAAGCGGAATTGGACCACTGACAACCGCACCAGTAGATTTCACTGTTTTTACGATCTTCTCGGCAGACTTATCCACCAGATTATGATCATAAGATTTCAGCTTAATGCGAATTTTCTGACTCATCTTTAAAGAATTTTTCCTTTTGTTACTTCTACAATCCTGTTTTGAATTTCTGCAGGTACCTTTTCATAATGCGAGAACTCCATTGTTGATGTTGCCCTGCCTGAGGTAAGAGTACGAAGTACTGTAACATAGCCGAATTTTTCTGCCAGAGGTACTTTAGCCTTGATTACCCTTGCGCCTGCTTTCGATTCCATACCTTCGACCTTCCCCCTTCTTCTGTTGAAATCACCAATAACATCGCCAACATACTCTTCAGGTGTGACAACTTCAGTTGACATTATCGGCTCAAGAATTACAGGATTGCATTTGCCTGCATACTTTCTGAAGGCCTGTTTGGCTGCAATTTCAAATGAAAGAGCATCGGAGTCGACCGGATGGTACGAACCGTCTTTAACTATAACTTTTAAACTATCGAGCGGGAACCCTGCCATAGGGCCGTTATCCATAGCTTCTTTAAATCCTTTTTCAATTGCAGGTATATATTCTTTGGGAATATGCCCGCCTTTAACATCATTTATGAACTGGAGACCACGTGTGCCATTATCGGCAGGTCCCATTTCAAAAACTATATCAGCAAATTTACCACGGCCTCCCGACTGTTTCTTAAACAGTTCACGGAACTCGCCCGTACCTGTAATTGCTTCCTTGTAGGCCACCTGGGGAGCACCCTGGTTGCACTCAACCCTGAACTCACGTTTGAGACGGTCTACAAGTATCTCGAGATGAAGTTCACCCATCCCATGAATAACAGTCTGACCACTGTCAGGATCTGTACGCACCTGGAATGTAGGATCTTCTTCTGCCAGCTTGCTGAGTGCCAGTGAAAGCTTATCAACATCAGCCTGTGTCTTTGGCTCAACTGCGATACCAATTACAGGTTCAGGAAAATCCATTGTTTCAAGAACAATAGGCTTGTTAATTGCGCAGATAGTATCGCCTGTTTTGAGATCTTTAAATCCCACACCAGCACAGATATCGCCCGCAGCAATCATATCTTTCGGATTCTGCTTGTTGGCATGCATCTGGAACAGCCTGTTGATCCTTTCCCTTTTACCGGTCCTGGTATTGAGAACTGTATCGCCTGCATTAAGTTTACCTGAGTATACTCTAATGAATACCAGCCTTCCGACAAACGGGTCGGTTGCAATTTTGAATGCAAGTCCTGCGAAAGGAGCTTCATCATCCGGGTCGCGGATAACCTCTTCATTTGTCCGTGGATCGACACCTTTTACAGAACCTTTGTCGACAGGTGAAGGAAGATAATCAATAATGGCATCGAGTAGCCTCTGAACACCTTTATTCTTGAATGCCGAACCGCACAGTACCGGAATAGCCAGCCCGTTAACGGCTGTCTTTCTCAATGCGGTGCGGATCTCTTCTGCTGTAAGTGATTCATGATCCTCGAGATATCTTTCGAGGAGAGTATCATCAACACCAGCAACAGTCTCTATAAGCTTATGCCTCCATTCTTCTGCCTCATCCCGGTAGTCTTCAGGAATTTCAACAACGTTGATCTTAACAACATTTTCCTGGTCTGCCTCATAGTAAACTGCTTTCATTTCAACAAGGTCGATTATACCTGCGAAATTTTCCTCAGCTCCTATTGGTATCTGTACAGGAACAGGGTTTGCCCCAAGTTTTTCCTGAATCTGCTGAACAACTGTTAAGAAGTCAGCGCCTGCCCTGTCCATCTTATTGATGAAGGCAATCCTCGGCACATTATATTTATTTGCCTGTCTCCATACTGTTTCAGACTGTGGTTCAACACCGCCTACAGCACAGAATACAGCAACTGCTCCATCAAGAACTCTCAACGATCTTTCAACCTCAACTGTAAAATCAACATGACCCGGAGTGTCGATAATATTTATCTTATAATCCTCATCACGGTGTTTCCAGTATGTTGTTGTTGCGGCAGAAGTAATAGTTATACCCCTCTCCTGCTCCTGAACCATCCAGTCCATCTGGGCATTTCCTTCATGCACTTCACCCATCCTGTGGGTACGACCGGTGAAATACAGAATACGTTCTGTAGTCGTGGTCTTACCGGCATCGATGTGAGCCATGATCCCTATGTTTCTGGTATATTTCAGGTTTTTATCCATCAGTCACTTTCCCTTCTGCTCTTTATCACTAATTAAAATCGGAAATGTGCGAAAGCCTTGTTGGCTTCAGCCATCCTGTGTGTATCTTCTTTTTTCTTATAAGCACCGCCTTCAAGCTTATATGCTGCCATAACTTCAGCTGCAAGTTTTTCAGACATTGAATGACCTGTTCTTTTTCTTGCAAAAAGAATAAGGTTTTTCATGCTGATACTTACTTTCCTGTCAGATCTGATTTCCATCGGAACCTGGAAAGTTGCACCACCAACCCTGCGGGCCTTAACCTCAACCTGTGGAGTAACATTGTCGAGAGCCTGCTTAAAGATTTCGAGCGGTGTTTTTCCTTCGCTTTTAAATTTGTCTCCTACAATATCAAGTGAATCATAGAGAATCTTAAAGGCCAGGTTTTTCTTACCACTATACATAAGATTGTTAACAAACCTTGTTACATAAGGATCCTTGTATTTTGGATCCGGTAACAGAATCCTCTTCTTTGGTTTTGCTTTTCTCATTCTGTTATTCCTTTAAATGTTACTTCTTAGGCCTTTTAGCACCATATTTTGAACGTCTTTGTGTACGGCCATCAACACCTGATGTATCGAGGGCACCGCGAACGAGGTGGTAACGAACTCCCGGAAGGTCTTTAACCCTGCCGCCTCTAATAAGAACAATAGAGTGCTCCTGGAGATTATGACCCTCACCCGGTATATAAGCGTTTACCTCTTTCTGATTGGTAAGCCTAACCCTGGCTACCTTCCTCATTGCTGAGTTTGGTTTCTTAGGCGTGGTCGTATAAACACGAACACAAACTCCCCTTCTCTGAGGACATGCATCCAGAGCAGGAGCTTTACTTTTATCTACCAGTTTTTTCCTGCCTTTTCTAACTAACTGCTGAATTGTGGGCATAAATTCTATTAATTTTAAGCTTAAATTTTTCTCAAAAAATGGTTTGCAAAGGTATTCTTTTAAAAATCAATTCCAAATATGTCTTATTAAATTTTTTGAAACTGCATACCTGACCTGTCAATCACCCGTAAATAGCCAATGCCACCGGGTGGAAACAGTTTTTTAAAATATGTAATGCTTAAAAATGTAAGCCTTTCACAGGTTAACTTCCCGACCTTTCCAGTTGAAAAACGTTTTATACACTTACTCCGATGGAAAAACCGGTACTCCTGCTTTTCAAAAAACTGATGCAAAGAAAATAAAAAAAATGTAAATATCAGCGGTTTAATAAGGTGTTTTTAAAAAATTATTAATTTTGTCCGCGCAAAATGAGATTTCATAAATATATTAAGTACTTAAAATAATATCAGAAAATATGAAAACATACCAGACTGACCAGATTAAAAACATTGCTGTTCTGGGGAATTCAGGCTCAGGGAAGACGATCCTTGCTGAAGCAATGCTTTTTAATGGTGGTGTTATTGAAAGAAGGGGTACGATAGAGGCCAGGAATACCGTTTCAGACTACAGACCTATAGAGCATGAAAACGGAAACTCGATCTTCTCAACAGTACTATATACAGAGTTTCAGAATACAAAAATAAATATTCTCGATACCCCGGGTCTGGATGATTTCAGTGGCAATGTTATTTCATCTTTGTTTGTATCCGACGCTGCAGTTCTCCTTATAAATGTTCAGAACGGTGTTGAAGTTGGAACTGAAATACATTTCAGGCATACCGAAAAAAATCACAAGCCTGTAATCTTTGTTATCAATGGTCTCGATCATGAAAAGTCAAATTTCGACAAAGCAATCGAGATGATGAGGGAGCGCCTGAGTACCGATATAGTAATTCTGCAGTATCCTGTAAATGAAGGATCGGGTTTCAATTCAATAATCGATGTTCTGAAAATGAAGATGCTCCGCTATGGCAAGGATGGCGGTAAAGCTGAAGTTGTCGATATTCCGGCAGACCAGGCAGACAGAGCTGCCGAGCTTCATTCAGCACTTGTTGAAAAGGCAGCAGAAAGCGATGAGGCACTTATGGAACTATTTTTCTCAAATGATTCACTTTCGGAGGATGAGATCAAAAAGGGTATTGCAAAAGGAATTGCAACCAGAGGCCTTTTTCCTGTTCTCTGCACCTCCGCAAAGAATAATATAGGTGTCGACAGGCTTCTTGAATTTATTGCAGGATCAGCTCCCACGATAAAAGATATGCCGGCTATTAAGAATAATAAAGGTGCCGAAGTAAAGCCTGATGCAAATGGTCCTGCTTCTGTTTATGTATTTAAAACAGCTATTGAAGAACATATCGGTGAAGTAAACTTCTTCAGGGTATTCTCAGGCAAGATTACAGAAAACCTCGACGTTATAAACGCAAATAACGGAACCAAGGAAAGACTGTCGCAGCTTAATGTCACAGCAGGCAAGAACAGGGTAAGGGTTCCTGAAATGCATGTTGGTGATATTGGCGCATTCGTGAAGCTGAAAAACACAAGAATGGGCCATACGCTCAATGGTCCGGGTGCTGACTGGAAATTTGAAGGGATAAACTTCCCTGAGCCTAAATACCGCACAGCTATCAAGGCACAGAGTGAAAGTGATGATGAGAAGCTTGGTGAAGCTCTCGGCAAAATACACATGGAAGATCCAACCATTATAATAGAATATTCCAAAGAGCTTAAACAGATCATCATTCATGGCCAGGGTGAATACCACCTTAATATAATGAAATGGCATCTTGATAATATTTACAGGATCCCTACAAACTTCTTTGCTCCCAAGATCCCATACAGGGAAACAATTACAAAAATCGCACAGGCAGATTATCGTCACAGGAAGCAATCGGGTGGTGCAGGACAATTCGGAGAGGTTCACCTTGTTATAGAGCCTTATGAAGACGGTTCAAAAGAGCTTGCAATGATAAAGATCGGCGGCAAGGAGCAGAAAATTTCGGTTCGTGATAAGGAGGAAGTTGCGCTTCCATGGGGAGGCAAGCTTATCTATTGCAACTGTATTGTCGGCGGATCAATAGATGCAAGGTTTATGCCTGCAATCCTTAAAGGTATTATGGAGAAAATGGAAATAGGACCACTTACTGGCTCTTATGCCCGCGACATCAGGGTTTATGTTTATGACGGCAAAATGCACCCGGTCGATTCAAACGAAATATCCTTCCGTCTTGCCGGGCGTAATGCATTCAGCACTGCTTTCAAGAATGCTGGTCCCAAGATCATGGAACCTGTTTATGATGTTGAGATTTATGTTCCTTCAGACAGGATGGGTGATGTGATCAGCGATCTTCAGGGTCGTCGTGGTATGGTTCTGGGTATGGCAAGCGAAAAACGCTTTGAAATAATCAAAGCTAAAGTTCCCCTTGCTGAAATGAACAAATATTCCACTGCTCTCAGCTCTATTACAGGAGGTCGTGCTTTCTATACAATGAAGTTCGCCGAATATAACCAGGTTCCGGGTGATGTCCAGGAATCAGTTATCAAGGCTTATTCTGAGGAGTCAGAAGAAGAATAGATTACCCTACATTATATATATTGTGAAGGGATCCGTGAGGATCCCTTTTTTTATGGTCTTGCAGATCTTGCAGATGATAAAGTATAGCAGGTTGGCAGGTCGTGCAGGTAATGTGACCGGCCCCATGGTCCCTAGACACCAGGACTCCAGGACGCCAGGACACCTAGACCCAAGACTCCCAGACACAAAAAAACAAAAGAATCAGGAAGAAACCTGATCTTTTGTCTTTTTATCTTTTACATTAACTGGGTTAAACTGTTTTCAGGACATCCCAGACAAAGGCTCTGATTCCAACTTCTTCATTGATTACATCTATCCTCTTTACCTTGTCAAGGATTGTATCAACAAGGCTGTCATCTACTATTGCAAGGAGCGATTTGTTGATCTCCGGCCAGGTGTGAGTTCCAAGGTGAGGCACACCACTGCTGGTACCTCTTCCCTGGACATTTTCCCAAAGTGAATAACCTTTTATCCCGAGCTTATCCATCATGTAGTCGATCTTCTCGGTGTGCGCCTGATTGTATATTATCATTACTGCTTTCATCTGTAAAATATTTTGTTTTTAATGTCTGCCCGGAACCCGCATGTTTATAAACTTTTATTCCTGTGTGCTTGAAACATGCGGGTCCATGAGTTACTGATTCAAAGGTTTTGCACTGCCATTTTCATCCATGAAGTTGAAATCTGAATAATCTGCGAGGTTCCTGTTCCTCTTTACATTCTTAGCGAACACGGCATAAATTGTAGGTACCAGAACAAGTGTAACAAGTGTGGAGAATATTAGTCCACCGATAACAGCCACACCCATTGGTTTCCAAAGCTCTGAACCTGAACCGGTACTGAGTGCAAGTGGCAACATTCCAAGAATTGTAGTTGCAGTAGTCATAATAACCGGACGCAACCTCGACCTTCCTGCAAGTGTAATGGCTTCATAGAGGCTGTAACCTCTGTCTCTCATAAGGTTGATAAAGTCAACAAGCACAATGGCATTCTTGACAACAATACCGATAAGCATTACTGCACCAATACCAGAAATTGCGCTAAGACTGATACCGGTAAGCGCCAGTGCGACTGCCACTCCTGAAAAAGCAAATGGTATGGAGAACATTATTATGAACGGCATTCTCAGGGATTCGAACTGCGAAGCCATAATAAGGTAAACAAGGATAAGACTCACAGCCATAAGCATTGCAAGGTCTTTGAAAGCATCCATCTGATCCTGAATTGCTCCTGATATCTGAACCATAACACCTGCCGGCATCTGGATCTCTGAAATATTCTTATTTACATCATCCTGGAGGTCAAGAAGAGACCTCTTATAAGGAGTGAATGAAACCCTAACGATCCTTTCCTTACGTTTACGCTCAATATTTGGTGGTGACCAGTATTCCTTGATTGTGGCTATCTCACCAAGACGGAGTGTTTGTCCCATTGGTGTTGTAAGACTGATATTCTGTATGTCTGAAATAGTATTTGTTGACTCCCTGTTAAGACGGACAACCACATCATACTCATCACCAAATTGCCTAAGCTGGGTTGCAATCAAACCGTCTACCCTGTTTTTCACAGCCATCGATACAGTTGCAGTGTTAAGGCCACTTGCACTCATCTTATTCTGGTCGAAAATGATCTGCAGCTCGGGCTTAGATTTGTCACGGCTTATTGTAACATCCTTTGCACCCTCGATTTTCTTAATACGTTCGGCAAGATCTTCAGCCACAGCGTTCGTTGCCGGAATGTCATAACCATATACTTCAACATCAACAGTGTTACCGCCAAAACTTCCCATATTATCGCTTGTGCTCAGCGTAAAGTTGATCACCTCAGGCATTGCATTGAAATCAGCCCTCATTTCCTCAACAATATCAAACACAGATTTGTCCCTGTCTTCAATAGGTACAAGACTCAGTCCATAGCTAATTGAATGGGTACCACCGGCACTGAAGATCGAAGCAAATCCTCCCTGGTCGTCAACACCTGCTGAAGATTCGATGATTTTTACTTCAGGATATTTTGACTGGATCATTTCTGTGATCCTTCCTGCAATTTTGACTGTTTCATCAACCCTTGTTCCTGTCTGGAGCTCAACTGTTGCCGAGATCCTCGATTCATCAGCCTGTGGGAAAAATTCAGTGTTGATAATTGTAAACAAGGCCATAGAGCCTGCAAAAACAATTGTAGCAGCAATTACAATGAATGATTTATGATGTAAGGACCATCTTAATGTTCTTTCGTAGAAATGATCGAACTTGTCAAGTCCTTTACGAATGCTTCCGTCGTACGACCAGAATGGTGCGTCCTTCCTGATCGGATACCATTTCAGCATCAGAGCGCTTAATGTTGGTGTAAGGGTGATTGCTGCAAATACGGATGTGACGATTGTAATTGTAACAATCATACCAAGCTGTTTGAAGAGCACGCCGGTAAGACCTTTAACAAAGGTAAGAGGGAAGAAGACCGCAACTACTGTTAATGTTGTAACAATAACTGCCAGCCAGACCTCATTGGTAGCATAAATTGCAGCTTCCCTGGGTCGGCTTCCCCGTTCAATATGTTTTGTAATGTTTTCGAGGACAACAATGGCATCATCCACAACCATACCAATAGCAATGGAAAGTGATGTAAGAGATATAATATTGATTGATGCTCCTGTAACGAACAGATAAATGAAAGCTACAATGAGCGATATGGGTATTGTTAATATGATTATGAATGTCGCCCTCCATCTGCCAAGGAAGAATAAAACAACAAGTATTACGAAGATTCCGGCATACATCAGGGTCTCTGAAAGGTTATTAATTGAGTCTTTGATGAATGTGGCACTGTCGAAAAGCTTCTGGATCTTTACATCCTGTGGGAGGTCATTGACAAGACTTGCAAGGCTCTTCTCCACCTCTTCGGTTACCTTTACAGTGTTTCCTCCAGATTGCTTCTGAACGTACATTACCATTCCCTTCTCGCCATTTACTCTTGTATCGAGCTTTGTTTCACGTATTGTGTCCTTTACAACTGCAATATCTTTCAGGTAAACAGCATTCCCGTTATAGTTGCTTATAACAAGGTTCTGAAGAACATCACTCTCGGGGAACTCACCCTGGATTCTCAAGGGGTAATCGGTTTTACCCATTTCTATATAACCCGCAGGCATGTTCATATTCTCAGCCCTTATGACATTGCCAATCTGTTCAATGCTCAGGTTATAAGCTTCCATTCTCCTGGGATCAACATCGATATATATCTTCCTCCCCGGAACACCTGCAAGAGAAACAGAGCCTACACCCTCGATCCTGTTGAGCGGGTTGACAATCTTCTCATCAAGTATCTTCTCAAGACCGGAATAACTTTCCTTTGCAGTGATGGTATAGAAAATCACAGGCATCATGTTTGTGCTGAACTTCATGATAGTAGGTCTTTCACTGCCTTCCGGAAGAAAACGTTCAATAAAGTTCAGGTTACTTCGTATATCGTTAGAAGCCTCATCAAGGTTGGTTCCATAATCAAACTGCATAAAAACTACTGACGAACCATCACTCGATGTTGATGTCATTTCCTTCAGCTTACTTACTGAATTGAGGGCATCCTCCAGTGGTCTTGTGATATTTGATTCAATATCAGCAGCACTCGCCCCGGGATAAGTGGTGTATACAACTACGAAAGGCAATTCCATCTCAGGATAAAGATCCACAGGCAATTGCACTAATGAATAAATTCCCATAACCATCAGGCCCACAAAGATCAGGATTGTGGTTATAGGCCTTTTAACTGATGAACTATATATGCTCATAAAAATGTTTTTTACTGTTTAATTTCAATCCTGTCACCGTTTATCAGCCTGGCCTGACCTTCTGTGACAAGGCTGTCACCTTCCTTAAGATTATCTGAGATAATCTCGATCATCTCATCAAATCTTTTCCCGGGCACTACCTGAACTCTTTCTGCTTTTCCGTTCCTGGCAACAAAGACAAACCTTGTATTGGTACCTTCCTGGGTGAGCACATTATTTGCTGGGACAACAAAAGCATCAACTTCTCCGAGGTCCATTGATACCCTTACAAACATACCTGGCTTGAGCATCTCATTCCTGTTAGGTACCTGGAGCTCAACATCGAAAGTTCTTGTTGCAGGATTAACAACAGGAGCAATCCTTGAAACTGTGCCGGTAAACTCTTCACCGGGGTATACATCGGCAGTAATCTGTGCTTTCATACCGCGTTTGATTGAAGGGTAGAACTGCTCAGAAATGCTGACATCAACTTTCAACGGTGATATCTGCATTACTGTAACGATTGCCGATTTTCCTGTCTGGGTTGTAGGGGCTCCTGAATACATTTCGCCGTCTTCAAAATATTTTCCTGTGACAATACCATTGAATGGAGCCTTTATGAGTGTATTTTCCTCCATGAATTCCACATTTGATTTTGTAACGTCGTACTGGGTCTTCATCTGGTCGTACTGTTGCTGTCTTGCACTTCCGGTTTTAAGAAGAGTATCAAGTCTTGAAATGTCTTTTTCGAGACTGCTCATCTGTAGCTTAAGCTGAAGAAGCTGGGTCCTGTCCATCAGGAATAATTCCTGTCCTTTTGAAACCCTGTCTCCTATCTCAACATTGATCTTCTGGATCCGGCCGGGTGTTGATGGGACAAGGTTAATTTCCTCAAAAGGTTTTATTGTTGCAGAATAGTCAATTGTCTTGTTTATCCTTGTCCTGGATATTGATTCAACCTTTACAGGTATGATGCCTCTCCCGGAAACAGATAAAGAATCATTGCCTGTATCGGCTGTAGTGTTCGTTTTAGCAGCGCATCCTGCGAGCAGGACTATACTGATAAGAATTACCGGGAAAAATTTCAAAGATTTCATCATAGTACTTTTATAATTATAGGAATTAAGGAAACCGCGGGATTCAGATTTTGCGGATTTCATCAGTGAGTTTTTGAAGGTGTTTGACATAATTACATATTATTAAGAAGCTTATCAAGAGCAAGTTTAGTTTGCAGAAGGTTCATAAGAGATGATATATAGTTGTTCTCGGCCTGCAGGTAAAGAGAATTGGCCTGTGTCAGATCAAGACTTGAAGCCATACCCTGACTGAACTTGTTTTCGGTGCTCTCATAAACTCTTCGTGAGACTTCGACATTCTCTTTCTGGCTAAGATATTGCTGGTTTGCATTTACAAGATTGTACCTGAGCTGTTTTTCCTGTATCAGCAACTGCTCAGCCACCATCTCTCTTGTGTTTGTTGCTTTGTCAAGGTTAATTTTGGCTCTTTTTATCTGCGAATATCTTTGGCCTGAAGCAAGAATAGGAACCGAAAGCTGCAGACCTACCATTGAATTTGGGAACCAGCGCTGATCACTTACCTTTTGACCCATTCCATTGGTGCCATAGTTGTAAAATCCTGCAAGTGAGGGCAACACCGATGCCTGGGAAGATTTAACTGAAAGAGCGGATATCTTTTGCTGATCTGTAACAAGAGCATAGTCTATATTCCTGTTAAGATCAAACTCCTGTGATAGAAGTGCCTGTACATTTACTTCATTGAGAAGACTTTCAAGGTCCTGGCTCAGTGTTATTGAAGTTTCGGGGGGAACTCCAAGCTGGAATCTCAAAAGATTGTAATTGACTTCTATTGTTCTTTCGAGAGAGCTTTTTGAGTTTACAACCATTGTGAGGTTTGACGCCATCTGATCAACATCTGTCTGCTCGGCCATACCTGCAGCAAGCATTGACTTTGTTGATTTCAACGTGCCCTGAAGATTTGTTATATTCTGATCAATAATTCCCAGGGATCTTTCAGAAACAAGAATGAGATAATAAGTTGTTGCAACACCTTCCCTTGTATCCAGTTCTGTTTTGAGGCTGCTCTTTTCACTCAGGCTGTTAGCCAGTTTGGTTGTCTGAATACCAATGTACAGGGGAGCATTGAAAAGCAACATAGAGGCCTGAACTGAAGCAGAGGTATTGAATTTCTGACCGAATGTAACAGGTATGTATTCACCAGGCCTCCCAAAGAACTCACCTGGGAGTAGTGTGGTCATAAGCTTCAGATTGTCAGTGAATGAGCCACTTAAAGACACCTGCGGCAATGCAGTGGAGATCGTTTCCCATATTGCAGCCCTGGAAGCTTCAATGTCATATTTCGACGAGATCATCATTTTATTATTCTGAACAGCATATTCCTGGGCTTCCTTAAGTGTGAACTTAAGCCTTACGGCTGTATGCTGGCCTCTAAGAATGCTGCCTGTCACTACCACAGTCAGAATTACTGACAGGACTTTCTTCAACTTTTTGTTAATTATGGATTTCATCTTCTGTTTTATAAAATTCTTATAAAGTTTGCTTCAAGCTTGTCGATTAGTTCAAGACCCTTAACACTGGAAATACCTCTCAGGAAGTTGATAAATGTGTTTCTTATTACATCGTTCCTGCTGAACAGCTCATATGGATATAATTCATAATCCATAATTGACGTCCCCAGGTAATACAGGCACCTGTTTGCCAGGTCAGGGTTTACATCTTTCCTGAAGTAGCCATCTTTAATGCCTTTCTCTATTATTTCCTGATGGTTCCGGTAGTCAGGGAGATCACACTTATATTTCTTGCTGCTAAGTCCAAGTATAAACTTTTTAACATCTGCCTGGAAGGCAGGGCTCATTGATTCAAAATGGTTCCTGTTAAATTCAAGAACCCTGAAAATAGCTTCTATAGGATTTTCTGACTCCTTGAGGATCCGTTTAAGAAATTCCCTCTGCCGGATAGTCATCCAGTTGAGAACACCCGCAAGAAGTTCGTCTTTATCAGAGAAGATCTCATAGATAGTTCTTTTAGAAATACCAAGTTCTCCAGCAATGGAGTCCATAGTAACTGACCTGATCCCGAATTTTCGGAACAGTTCTGCCGCACCCTCAATTATCCTGTCTTTATTGTCCACGTTGCCTGTTTTGGAAAACGGTGGCAAAAATGAGAAAACTTTTTGAGTTTACAAAGTTTTATAGACTATAATCCCAGGGAATACGGCAAATGAGGAAAATTTACCGGTGAATGGATCCTGTATTACTTTTAATTAGGCCAACAAATCTATTAAGATTAGTCCTCAGGATTATCACCTGTAGAGGTAAACGAAACCTTTCTGAAGTTTTGTATTATAATCAACATCATCCCACCCCCGTGCACGGATAACATAGTAGTAAACACCCGGAGTAGCCTCAATTGCAGTGTCGTTTATACGTCCGTCCCATCCCTTCCATGAAGCAAGGCTTTCGCCTTCTGCTATATACCTGTAGACCAGCATGCCGCTGCGGCTATAGATTTCGATAAAAAGGTACCTGAGGGATTTTGCCTCGACAGCAAAATAGTCATTTTGTGAGTCACCATTCGGTGTAAAGACATTAGGTATCTCCAGAGATGATTTCTCAACAATAATCTTTGTTTCAAGCATCAATGAATCAATGCAATAATTTTTGCTTTTAACTTTCAGCCTGACAGTATATTCACCTGGCCTGTAATAGGTATGAACAAAAGGATTTTCAAAGATCCACAGTGAATCCCTTGTTACGGTCCAGGTGACTTTTTCTCCTTTTTTATTCTTCTCACCGAAATCCCAGTTGTATTCGCTGTCAGCCCTGACAGATTTATCAGTAAAAGCAACTTTAAGAGGTGCTTCACCTGTTATCGGATCTGCTGAGAAATCAGCTTTTACATGGATAGGCACATAAGAAAAGGAGGCTTCGCTTTTGCATCCCAGGCTATTAGCCTTTAAACTGAAGGTAGTATTCTCAACGGGCAGCCTGTAAGTCCGGTTTGGCTGGTTTTCTAAATTCAGGATGACGGGATCAATAAAAAGATCAGGAGCAGGAATATATGTTGAAGGTTGTGATGACCACATGAACGACATCTCATTCTTAAGCGAAAGTACCTGGCCGCTTGTTATATCCCTGTAGCTGAACTGCTGCATGGCGGCAGCTGTGTCGCCATTAAGAGCCAGTCTGTCGCAAAGCTGCTGCTGCAAACTGGCTGATACTGAAGGCGGTCTGTCAAATACTATCCACCCTGTATATGTCGCATTAACCCCTCCGGTAATTACCACCCTGTAACCACCTTCCCCAAGGTTGCTGACAGAAGAGGATACACCGGTACTGGAATTAATATTCTGGCTGAAACTTTTTGTAACATCACTCCATTTGTACCATGAAAATTGGGATGAGGAAGATCCTGGCGGTAAAGTAATGTTTAATGTTCCGGCCTGTGTTCCGGATGAGTTACAATAAACAAATATAGGATCCTTAATTGCAGGGGCAGATAAATAGGAAGTCAACCTGACAGCATTCACTCCCGATGCAGTTAGCTGTGCCGCACATAAGATCGGCTTTAGCAGTAACAGGATGAGAATCAGGTTGCGCACAAATTATATTTGATTGAAGAAGAAATAAAAATTCTTCTGCAATTATAATGATTAAAGAGGAAAAACGTCGAGGGAACATAGATTATTGCAGCATGAATGAAACCTGTTCAAGCTATACAAATAAAAATCCCGTAAACAAATTGGCATATTTGATATGGGATTTTCTTGTGTAGATTATTTATACCATTACTTCTTTTTTGACTTTTGCATTGAAGTTGTCGAACGATTCTGTCCAAAATCCTTGCCCGATGCTGATCCTTTTTCCTTACCATAAGCATTTCCCTTTGAATCCGCTTCATGATTTTCATTTTCTTCTTTTACCTTTTCTTCCTTAACTTTCTTTTCTTTGGCGGTTGCTTCTTTTTTAGGTTTCTCTGCTTTTTGAGTTTGTGGATCCTGTGCAAATGCGTTGTTTGTCATTGAAATGATGGCCAGGGCAAATATTAACGATACAAATTTTTTCATAGCTTTTAGTTTTAATAAACTTATAATCAGATATTTTTAAAATAAGGATCATGACAAGTGCTTTCCATGATGAATGTTAAATATTTGCTATGATAAGAATGTTTCTATTGAAACCATATTTGCTAAATTTGCCCGCCTTCTGAGAAGCAAGAAATAATGATAATAGATTACCTGAACGATCTGAACGAGACACAAAGGCAGGCGGTGGTAAATACCGACGGACCAACTCTCGTAATTGCTGGTGCCGGCGCCGGAAAAACCAGAGTACTTACATACAGGATCGTTCATCTTCTGCAGAATGGAATTCCGGCTGGTCAGATACTTGCTCTGACCTTTACGAACAAGGCAGCAAGGGAAATGAAAGAAAGGATTGTTAAAATAACCGATCCCCAGACAGCCAGGCACCTCTGGATGGGTACATTTCACTCCATCTTCGCACGCATCCTCCGGAAAGAAGGAGAAAAGCTGGGATTCAGGCCTAATTTCACGATTTATGATACTGCCGATTCAAAAAGCCTCATCAGAACAATAATCAAGGAGCACAACCTTGATGATAATGTCTATAAACCCGGGACTATTGCATCCAGGATATCAGCTGCAAAAAATAATCTTATAACTGCAGGAATGTATGCCGGGGACAGCTCGATACAGGAGTATGACCGGGCCGGAAGGATGCCACTTATCTCAGAGATCTATAAAGCATATTCATCAAGGTGCTTCAAGGCAAATGCAATGGATTTTGATGACCTCCTGCTTTATACGAATATACTGCTGAGAGACTTCCCTGCGGTACTTGCTGAATACCAGGAAAAATTCAGGTATATACTTGTTGATGAGTACCAGGATACAAACTATTCACAATATCTTATAGTAAGAAAGCTGGCAGCCTTGCATCACAACATCTGTGTAGTGGGTGATGATGCACAAAGCATATATTCGTTCAGGGGTGCAAGAATTGAGAACATACTGAACTTCGAGAAAGATTATCCCGATTACAGGCTTTTCAAGCTGGAACAGAATTACAGGTCGACAACAACAATAGTTGACGCTGCAAATACTATAATTGAGAATAATGAAGGCCAGATAAGGAAGAAGGTGTACTCGAAGAATGAAACCGGTGAAAAGATCAGGGTTTTCCAGTCGATGACCGACACCGAAGAGGGCTTCAATGTTGCGTCAGATATTTTTGATACAAAGTTTTCGTTGCAACGCAACTGGTCTGATTTTGCCATTCTTTACAGGACTAATGCACAATCGAGGATTTTTGAAGAGACACTGAGGAGAAAAAACATACCTTATAAAATTTATGGGGGTTTATCGTTTTATGACAGGAAAGAGATCAAGGACGTACTCGCATATTTCAGGATGGTAATAAATCCTGATGACGAAGAAGCATTGAAGCGAACAATAAACTATCCCAAAAGGGGTATCGGTGATACTACGATTGAGAAAATATTCAGCCTTGCTGGTTCAATGAATATGACCTCATGGAGTATAGTTTCAGAAGCAGGCAGGTACAGGGATCATTTCAACCAGGGCTCGGCAGGCAAGCTACTGTCTTATGCCGGGATCATAAACACACTAAGGCAGGATGCCGATACAGTCGATGCTTATACCAAGGCAAGGGAGATTGCATTTGCCTCAGGAATAATGAAAGAGCTGAGAGAAGGCAAAGGACCTGAGGAAGTAAGCAGGTATGAAAACATGGAAGAATTGCTCAATGGCATAAAAATCTTCACCGAATATTCTGAGACAAACGGGGAGCCATCGAACCTTGCTGCATATCTTTCAACTGTGTCTCTTCTAACCGACAAGGATGATGAGAAAGAAGAAGACCGTAACAAGGTAACCCTTATGACCATGCACTCGGCCAAGGGTCTTGAATTCAAGCATGTTTATATTGTAGGTATGGAGGATACTCTGTTCCCCTCCCCTATGTCGTCAGGCAGTGCACGGGAGCTTGAAGAGGAAAGACGTCTTTTCTACGTGGCAGTTACAAGAGCTGAAAAGCAGGTAACCCTGAGTTATGCGTTAAACAGGTATAAATGGGGGAATCTTGAGAGATGCAGCCCGAGCAGGTTTTTAAATGAAATAGACCGTAAGTACCTTTATTACCCTCAGACAGGTGATAAACCATTCAGGAAGCAGGCGGCGAATGGCCACATTGACCCGGGTTCAATAAGGGAGGAAAAAACAAATTACCCTGCCTCCCCCCGGATGAAGCCGTTGAAGCCCGTAAGCACAGCATCAGATTTTACACCTACAGACCCTTCAGCTTTTTCGATAGGCGACAGGGTGGCTCATGAGAGATTCGGAACAGGGATCATTTCAGCAATTGAAGGTAATGCTCCCAATACGACAGCAACTGTTGAATTCCAAAGCGAAGGGAAAAAGAAACTGCTGCTCAGGTTTGCCAGGCTCAGGAAATTATAAAATAAAAATGTCCCTTCCCTGCTACCGGGAAAGGACATGTAAGTTGAAATCTTTAAATTATTTCTTTTGATTCACATTCATCTGGCGCAGTGTATAGCCGGCTGTGGAGATTGAATGCGGGAAGTTTTTATTGATCTCTTTTGTTTCAGATTTTGTCTGCAGCTTACCTTTCTCGTCATACGATTCAGTTGCAAGTATCACACCATCGTTGAACTGGTTACTGCCATAGTAATACGACATGTTCGAGTTGTTCCATCCTCTTTTGTCAATCTGAAGATCTGCTTCTTTTGTGAACCATACTTTTCCTGAGGTTTTATCTTCTGACTTGTATGAATATTCATCACACTTGTACCCTGCAATAACTTTCGTATTTCCTGTTTTTGTGAAAGTCGGGGGAGTGTATTTCTTTACGGGCTTACCATCAGGACCAATCACATTGGTGTTCTGATCTGTTACTTCTGAGATCATGCCCATTTTCATACCATTCACATCTGTCAGCATTATAAATACCTTGTTATCCCCATCCATTACCATCTTTGCCTGAACAGATGTAGTATTTTCCTCATCTGTTATTGTTTGTGTTTCCATACCGATTGATGGACTGTTATTACTATAGAACATGTACATATCTATCTTCATCACATCATCCTTGTCATATGTTTCAGAGACCATGTAGAGTCTGGATGTGAACTGGTAATCATCCTTGTATTTGAGGGTCACCTTATTGCCAAACAAACCGCTGAAATCCATTCCGGCACCCTGGTTACTACTGGATGACTGTGATCCGGCATTGTTATCATTGTCATCGTCGTCGCTTGCATCTGCCACTTCAGCCTGGGCAGGAGCTTCCTTTTCTGCTGCTGCAGCCCTTGCTCTTTCTGCTTCTGCTTTTTCAGCCCTGTTCTTATCCTGTTCTTCCTGAACTTTTTTGTCAAGAAGGGAATCAACCTCCCTGTTTACCTGTCTGTTTACTGCTCTCCGTACTACGCCTCCAAGCTGAGCGCTTGCATTTGTGTATGAAATGATCATAATGGTGAATACCAGAAATAATGCTCTCGTTTTCATAATTTGAATTTATTTACCGAGGCTAAAGTTAAATATTTTTTCTGTTCAATTACAATGGGTCAGGCTGCAGAACTGACAACGACTGGTTCTTTCTGCCTCAGAACAGATTCATACATAGATGCAAAAGAACTTCCAATCCAGATCACGGCAGGGAATACACCTACAATAAGAAGTAATAATCCGAATATGACAATAAAGAATGAAGCAATGCCCATGAGAAAGATCCTCCAGCCATGTCCTCTTGTAAGCCGCCAGCTCATTTCAACAGCCTCAATAGGATCAATTTTCTTGTCCATTACAATATATGATACAAATACAAGTCTGCATGCAATTATAATCCCCGGGATTATGAGCATGAAAAATCCCATTACAACAAGAGCTGTAACAAGCAGATGCGCAAGTACTATGGTGAAATAGTTCTCCATAAATCCTTTTACAAGATATTCAAAGTCGGGTTTAATCCTTCTGACGGCTTGCACGAATATAAAGTCGCTTCCATAAATAAAGACAGGAGCAACTAGAAATGAGTATAGTAAAGCCAGCAAGCCTAAAAATACAGCAAGCATTCCCATTGCGCCTATTGTAAAAAGCCTTGAAAGGTTTTCGCCTAACTCATGTCCTAACCCATATGGAATGTTATTAAAGTCGCTAAGGTCAAATTTGAAGTCAAACATTTTCAGTGGAGCAGTGAGTATTGCAATTATAATAACAACCAGGAACAACCTTAGAAAATTGTCCTGCATTACTTCCCACCCGGTTCCGAAACTGTTTCTGAAACCCGGAACAAGCCTGTAATCATTATTTGTTTCCATAATAAATACTTTAAAAATTATGGATCAAAATTATTGATCATTACTGAGCATGACGTCATACTATGGTAGTGTTTTTGAAAAACAATACTTAAGTATGTATCATTCAAAGTGAGTTGGCTATCAGGGTAAATTGTCTTTTTATATCTTTATCGAAGATGATACGTCTGGTGGCATTATTGATTTTCATAATTTCTGTGGCAAGCACCGCAGGAAGCATTATACTTTCCTCGAAACTGAGAAACAAATACAATCATGAAGTTTTTTCATCACTCTTTTATTACCTCGTCTTCATTTTTACTTTCGGGTTCTATAGTATCTGGGGGCAGGTTGTAATCAAAGCCTATCTTGAAAATATCAGCCCTGAACTTCTCTCAAGGATAACTGACATCACAACACTTTTTGGATTTCCTTTTCTTGTCATTGCCTGGCTTATGCTTATCCGGCTCGCATGTTCACTTGCCGGCATGAAATTCAGTAACCTGTTCATAACAATTTATCTTGTTATAAATTTATCTGCCATTACAATCCCGGGATTCCTTCTCTCTGACACACAAAGGTACATGCCAACCTTCATGTTAAAGATTTATTATATAGTTATGAATATAATATACTCATTTACTGTTTGCTATATAATAATGAGAGGAAAAGGTAAAGGAGTTGCAAGCATAGATTCGCATGACAGGAAAATGATCTCATCCCTGGTTGCTGCTATACTTGTAATACAATCTGTCCCGTTGCTGTTATATGAAGGGCAGGTTCTATTGGGACTTATATTCATTCTGCTTTTTTTCACCGGAAATTCTTTTTTCCCGGTTTATCTGACCTATGGTGCAGGTATGCCGGAACGTTTTGAAGCTAAACAGATCATACCCGGCCAGTCTTTAGAAAGTTTTTGCCACAGATATGAGATATCGCCCAGGGAAAAAGATATAATAAGGGAAATATGCAATGGACTTAGTAATAAAGAAATTTCCGAGAAGCTATTTATAAGCCTTCAGACAGTGAAAGATCATACCCACAGGATTTATTTAAAGGTTAACGTAAAAAGCAGGATGCAGCTTATGAATCTTGTAAAAGGAATAGACAGCTGATCATCTGAATTTAAGATATACTATCAACCTGCCACTATTGAAATCGAGCCTGAAGCTCCGGCCAAGCGATTCATTTAATGTTGCCTGCCACCAGTTGTGTATTTTGGTCCTGCTCAGGGGGTACTTCAGACCAACTGAAGTAATTTCGGTATTGATGTCAATCGAAAAAACAGAAACCTGTTGACCTTCAAATGAAGGAATTACCGAGGACTCTTTTAATGGAATGAAAAATCCTGTATCTGTAACCATTATCACATTGGTTCTCAGCATATATTCAGCCAGCAGGGATATATTTCCAATGGTATGGTCTTCCCGCTTCCCGGTTGCTCCTACAATCACAAGGTTGTCAAAACCTTCAGCCAGGCACCAGTTCACTGCCTTTGTGAGATCATTGGTTTCCTGGTCTGAATCTTTATAGATCCTGTCTGCAAACTTTGTTTCCAGTTCGCGGGGAAGTGAATCCATATCACCCACAATAGCATCTGGTATAAAACCTGAGCAGGCGAGAGTCTCGGTGCTGCCATCGCAACAGATTATTTTTTTTGCATTTCGAATATAGCTTAAAGGAATACTGTTCACAGGGAAATTTCCATCAGCTACTATAACAATCCGTGAATGGGGATTAAACATAATACAAAGTTAAGCACTTACCATTGATTATTACTGCACCTTTCTGTTAATAAGGCTCTTCTTCCATTCAATTATTCCGGCAAACGACATTATACAGTATACGGTATACAGAACCAGGGTTGGAATCAATCCCCTGCTGAGAAAAACGATGGCAGATACTCCGTTCACGATAATCCACAGGTACCAGTGTTCAAATATTTTCCTTGCCAGCATCCAGGTTGCAACTATCGATAAGGATGTTATAAATGAATCATATATCGGCACCGGTGAATCTGTAAATTTCTCCAGCACAAACCAGAGTCCTGCAAACATCAGTATAAAAGCAATAGCAATATATGCTCCTGTTCTGAATTTCAACCTTGTTACCACAAGCTCATGACGGTCTTCGTCACCCTCCCTGTGCCTGGTCCACCAGTACCATCCGAGAATGCTTATTGCAAGGTAATAACCCTGCAGGCTCATATCGGCATAGAACTTATTTGTAAAGAAGACCCAGATGTATGTTCCTGACGTTAGTATTCCCAGTGGCCAGAGCCAGATGTTCTGCCTTATTTCGAGCAAAACAAAGATTATACCCGTTACAGCGCCGAATACTTCTAAATAATTATTTGTGAGCCAAAGAGGAAATTCCATAACGACGGTGATCGAATTTAAAATTTTAAACCAAGCCTGAACATGAAATTAATTCCAGCCTGCGGGAAGAAATAGGACCATGTTTTCTCTGCGCCATCTTCATACCAGTTTCCGCCATAAGCATTGCTCTCATAAGCTTCGTTGAAGAGATTGTTTACAAGAAGCTGTAACTCCATTCCTTTCATATGACTGATCGCAGGAGTGACATCTACCCTCAGGCTATTTACAAAATACGGTTTAATCGATCTCTCCTGGTGCATAGTATTATCAAAATATTGTTTGCCAACAAATTTGGAAATGAGGTGAACTCCAAACCAGTTTTTTGAAACAGCAAGATCACTCGTCCATACCTGTGAGGGAGAATAGGCTATATCAACTTTACCAAGATCCTTACTGAGGTATTGTGATGACCAGTCAGATGTGTTATAATCAGTATAAAATTCAGTAAAGTTCATGATCTTATTCCGACTAAATGTAAAGTTCGAATTCCAGGTCAGCCATCTGGTCAGGTTAAGAGCTGATGATAACTCGATTCCGATCCTGTGGCTCCTGTCAACATTAGTCATTATTGAATAGCCAACGTCGCTCAGCTCTCCGGTAGGAACAAGCTGATCTTCGTAAAACATTCCATAAAGATTAACTGACAGTGATAATTTTTCCTTCCTCAGCTTATAACCTGCTTCAGCATCGTACAGCCTCTCGGGACCGGGTGTTGCACCTGGATCACCTGATGCTTCCTTATAATCATTTCGTGTAGGTTCCCTGTTCGCCACAGACAAGGAGACCCAGGCATCCTGGTTCTGATTGATCTCATAAAACAGACCTGCTTTGGGATTCAGGAAGTTGAATTTATGCTTCTGAGTCAGATCCTTCAGATCATCATCTGCTCCATCCATAGAGTAATTAATGAAACGATACTGGATATCGCCGAATATTTTCAGATGGGAGGAAAGATCGTACAATACTTTTGCATATATATTAAAATCTGATTTATCAGACTGATTGAAATACCATCTGAAATCCTTGGGATAATTCCCGGCATTCTGCATCCAGATAATAGTTCCATAATGATCGCCCAGGTACCTGTTCATCCCGCCGCCGGCAGTGATGGCTGCTCTTGCAGCTGTATAGTTAAGTGAATAAACAGCCCCGAAAAAGTTGTTATCAAGCCACTTTCTTCTGATGAGATCACTTGACTCAATAAGGTCACCACCAATAACAAATGGAGAGATACCGTACTCTGAGAAATGCTGGTCCTCCCTGTACTCTTCATAATAGCCCACTCCGCGGGTATAATGCAGTGCTGCATTCATATTAAGGCTGTTTGACGGCGAGAAGCTGTAAATCAGCTGGTAATGATCCTGGTTATAATTGTCGCTTTCATTATCATAATATTTTATTTTACCAGTCTCATCAGTATATTGTCCTGCCGGATTGTACCTCCTGTTGGTGTTCAGGGAGTCGGCCGGTACACCCCACCATCCTATTCCGGTGTGCTCTTCACCCAGGATAATGTTTGCCTTCAGGCTTGATCTTCCTGACCTGTAAAGTCCTGTCATGAATGCAGACCTGTGCTTTGAACCTGTCCTGTCAATAAAGCCGTTGCTTCTGATATCTGAATATCGCATGTTGAAGCCGAATTTTCCTCCCAGCATTCCCGTACCAGCAGATATAACATTCTTGAAAGTATTGAACGATCCCGCGGATGAATTGATCTCAGCGAAAGGGGTTGTTTCCGGTACAACTGTCTGAATGCTCACAGTAGCCCCAAAAGCGCCGGCACCGTTTGTGGATGTCCCGACACCCCTTTGCACCTGGATATTTTCGACAGATGATGCAAGATCGGGGAGGTCGACCCAGAAGACCTGGTGGGATTCGGGATCATTCAGCGGGATACCATCGATGGTAACATTTATCCTGTTTGCATCGGTGCCCCTGATACGAAGGCTTGTGTAGCCAACACCATTGCCGGCCTCTGACGTCTCAACCATTGATGGTGTAAGACTGAGCATATATGGTATATCCTGTGCTGTATTTATCTTCTTAAGGTTTTCCCTGTTAATTGTCGAATACGCCAGTGGAGTTCTCTCTGATGCCCTTGTTGCCCGGACAAATACTTCTCCAGTTCGTATAATTGCAGGTTGAAGGCTGAAGTCGAGTATTGTTAATTTATTAACAGTAACTTCTCCGGATGATGACTCGAAACCGATAAACGATACTGATACCTTATAAATGCCTTCATCCAGAGACGGGAAGACATAATCGCCATTGCTGTCGGAAATTACTCCCATGAGAGTCCCATCTATTGTAATACTGGCTCCGGATAACGGACTACCATGTTCATCAGTTATTTTTCCTTTAAGAGCATATTGGTTTGCCTGTCCTGAACATATGGCAGGAATAAGAATTAAAATCAGGAATATATACAAGTTCTTCATAAGTATAAATCTTTATGGTATTTATTCTCTCCCCTTGTGGAGCCTTATGAAGTTGCTGAATGAAGTGATACTCTGTCTCCCTCCGCCGGCATTACCCGGATCAGGTTATAAGGGTATGATCTCAGCCTGTAATCTATAAGGCACCCCAATTGAATAAGTGCAAAGGTATAACTTTTCATGGATATCGCAATTTTTATTAACTTAGCTTTAAAATGTACGGCTATGTCTGACATGTTGAAGAAGCTGAACTATAAAGGACAGGATAGGATTGCCGTCATCAGTGCTGAAGATGATTTCATGGATTCTCTGGCTGCCGATCTTCCTGATGTTAAAATAGATACCGTGATCGATCCTCGTTTCCCATATAGTTTTATAATCATCTTTGTCAGGAGATCATCTGAAGTTGTCCAGATATCCCAGCTTGCAATTCATAATCTCGTTGCAGATGGAGTATTGTGGTTTTGCTACCCGAAGAAAACTTCAAAGCTTGCCAAACCTGAGCTTAACAGGGATAACGGATGGAAGCCTTTGCACGATCTTGGATTCTACGGCATCAGGCTGATTTCTATTGATGATGACTGGTCAGCACTAAGATTCAGGAACAGTAAATTTATTAAATCAACACCCGGGAAATACCCTGTTTAAGGTTCTTAACAGGTATTTGGAAATATGATAACTGAAGAGCTGGATACTCCTATAGGCAGGATGGTCACTGCCGCCACATCTGCCGGAATTTGTTTCCTTAACTTCTCCGATAAAGTAACTGACTTCCCCATTCCTGATGAGGATAAGAATGATGTTGCACAAAGACATATCTTAACTTTAAAACAAGAACTGAAAGAATATTTTGAGAGTGGAAGGAAAGAGTTTTCAGTTGCTCTTGATATTTTCGGTACCGGTTTTTGTACAATGGTATGGAAGGAGCTGCTTAAGGTGCCGTATGGAACTACAACAACTTACATTCAACAGGCAAACTCATTAAAAATACCAAAGTCGGTAAGAGCAGTTGCAAAAGCGAATGCATTAAACAGGATAGTCATTCTTATCCCATGCCACAGGATTATAGGCAGCAATGGAAAACTGACAGGGTACTCAGGCGGGATAGACAGGAAACGGTGGCTCCTCCTGCATGAAAAAAAATATTCTTTACCAATCGATAACGAATTATTTGATATAACATGAAAAAAAATTTGTTCAAACCGGCTTATCTCCTTTTTATCATGACCGCAATTCTCCTCTTATCTGGTTGTGCGGCAAATGAAGATGTAAATTCATGCCTTACGGGTCATACTTATGGATTTTTCGGAGGACTCTGGCATGGCTTCATTGCACCTTTTGATTTCATAGGTATGCTTTTTAATGATGAAATAACAATGTATGCACAGAATAATAATGGCGGACTTTATGCACTTGGATTCCTCATCGGAAGCGGCGGATGGGGATTCTTTGGTGGCAGAGGTGCAAAAACCTATAAAAGGAAGGTGGTATATACAGATAATAACAGGTTTGATAAAGCGGAGATTATTGACTGAAAGCAAACATCCCGGCGATCTTAGCCGCTCTGGCTACCACTTTGAAGCCTGTTACCGAAGCGAACTTATAAGTACATGATTTGTTATAGATAAAACCTGCCGAAACCAGCATATGCTATATCAACTGTATAATCCCCCTGTATTCCAGGGGAACCTGAAAAAGAAAAACTATTTTGAGGGCTGGTATTTCAAGCATGTTTCATATGATCTTAAAAATGTAATCTCTTTCATACCGGGCATTTCACTGAATGACAATTTTTCACATGCCTTCATACAGGTTCTGGACGGAGTAACAGGAAATTCTGAATATTTCACATATCCTCTCTCAGAATTTAAGTGGGATAAAAGAAAAATGTTTGTGAAAGTTGGTAATTCTGTGTTCACAGACAGGTTTATAAGTCTTGATATTCACGAGGGCAGAAGAAAGATAATAGGCAGGATAGATTACTCCAATATTGTAAAATACCCAAAATCTCTTCTTTCACCCGGCATTATGGGATGGTATTCATTTGTGCCATTCATGGAATGCAAACATGGGATTGTCTCTGTAAATCATGACCTTTCCGGAATTATTTACCTGAATGACAGTCCAGCTGTTTTTGACAAAGGTAAGGGTTATATTGAAAAAGACTGGGGAACATCATTTCCTGAATGCTGGGCCTGGCTTCAGGCAAATAATTTCAATGATCATAATACATCCTTAAGCTTTTCAGTGGCCAAGATACCATGGAGAGGAAGGTTCTTTATCGGTTTCATCTGCTTCCTGTACTTTGATGGAAAGTTCATCGTTTTCAGCACATATAAAAATTCGAAAATAACAGAGATCAGAAACACGAGGAAATCAATAGTCTTAACCTTAATAAACCAGGATTACACACTTAAGATAAACTGCATTAAAGGTTCTCCTGGAGATCTCAGGGCACCTGTTTCAGGTAACATGTCAAGGGGAATAAAAGAGAGCATCGATGCAACCGTCAGGGTTGTCCTGTATAATAAGGAGAATAAAATTATTTATACTGATTCAAGCAGAAGAGGCGGAGTTGAAGTGATAGAGAAGATCTTTGATTATTTCAGCCAGTATGAAAAAGAAAACTGCAGTGAAGGTAAAAAAGAGGAACCTGTTCCTGCTGCTTATAAAATCCGTATTCCAGAACTATAAAACTTAATATTATGGCTACACTGATAGAAGGACCAGCAATAATAAGGGCGCCCGGTACGATTGAAAAAGTCATAAGCGAATTCTTCGGAAAGGTGAACAGCAATACTGATGAAGTAAGTATAGCACATATGATCAGTCCTGCAGGATGGTCGGAACCCGGTCAGAGACCCGAATTCAATGAATACACTGTTGTCCTTAAGGGTAAGCTGAAGGTTGAAACATTGAAAACAGAATTTATTGTGATTGAAGGACAGGCTATTCTTTCACCTGCAAATGAATGGGTCAGATACAGTTCGCCCGAAGGGGCAGAATATATTGCTGTCTGTGTGCCGGCATTCTCACCTGAAACTGTACACAGGGATAAAGAAAAGATTGATTAATCGCTTTCGACAGATTTTTTCTTCCGCGATTTATAGATCAGGTAAATTATAAATAATGCACCCAGTACCAGCATTATATGTCCAACATAAGGGAATATCTGTTCCCTTATCCCATAAAGAAAATATCCTATTACGGCAAGAATGATATTCCAGATTCCTGCACCTGTGAAGGTAAAAACGATAAAATCCCTAAGATTCATTTTTGCCAGACCTGCAGGTATTGAAATCAGGTGACGGACACCCGGAACAAGTCGCCCTATAAAAGTTGATGTTCTTCCATTCTGTATAAAATAATTTTCAGCATGCTTAACCTTTTCCTTTGAAAGAAGGAAAAACCTGCCCAGACGGGATTCTGCAAAAGCATACACAATCGGTCTGCCAAGATAGTAGGCAAGTGTATAGTTTATGAGCGATCCGCATAAAGCGCCAATAGTTCCGAACAGGACAACGAGGAAAACGTTCAGTTCTCCCTGCGCTGCCTTAAAGGCTGCAAAAGGTATTACAATTTCCGATGGAAGCGGTAAAAAGGTGCTCTCGATTGCCATCAGCAATGCAACAGTAAAATAATTGAGATTGGTCATGTACCAATCAAAAAGTGTCTGGAAAAAATCTGTCATCTGGTATATTGAGTAAATGCAAATGTAATAAATAACAGGGTATTCCCATCAGGCCGATTCCTTTGATTCAGTATAGCTTTTAGGTCTCAGGATCAACCTGGTTGACTGGTCATAGGTAATATAGTTCCATGCCCAGTTCAGGAAAATAATAAGTTTGTTCTTCACACCAACAATACTCATCAGGTGTATGAACATCCACACAAACCATGCAAATACCCCCTGGAATTTATAGAAAGGCAGCTCAACGACTGCAAGATTACGACCAATTGTTGCCATAGTACCTTTGTCCTTGTACCTGAATTGCTGAAACGCTTTTCCTGAGGCCATTCTTTTAAAATGATCCCCAAGGAATATGGCCTGCTGTATAGCAACAGGAGCTACCTGCGGATGACCTGAGGGATAATTTTCTTCCTGCATATATGCTATATCACCTATTGCAAATATATTTTTATATCCTTTGACCCTGCACTGCCTGTCAATGATGATCCTGTTGCTTTTGGTAAAGCATTCCTCTGCCAGGCCATTTGTCACATTACCACGAATTCCTGCAGTCCATATGATCATGCCTGTACGGATCTTCTCTCCAGTGCTGAGAAAAACCTCTTCTTCATTACATCCTTTCGCCAGGGTATTTGTCATCACCTTTACACCATTATTCTCAAGGTACTGCTTTGCCTTCACAGATGATTTGACTGACATTACATTCAATATCCTGTCAGTTCCTTCAATAAGGAATATCCTGGCTTTTGCACCCTTCAGATCAGGATAATCCTTGCTTAGCACATACTTGTTCATTTCAGCCAGAGCTCCTGAAATCTCAACGCCTGATGGACCTCCTCCAATGATTACTATGTTCAACAGCATTTCCCTTTCTTCATCTGAAGATGCAATAAGTGCATTTTCAAAATTCATCAGCAATTTATTTCTCAAATCAAGCACCTCGGAAATTGTTTTCATCGGTTTTGAGTACATCTTCATTTCTTTTGAGCCAAAGAAGGAATTTGTTGCTCCATGTGCCAGCACAAGGTTATCGTAGGTAATCTCACCTGCTGAAGTAATCAGCCTGTTTTCATCCGGCTTTATTTCAGTTATTTCAGCCTTCCGGATGTGAAAGTCTTTATATTCCTGAAATATTTTCCTAAGGGGAAAGAGTATGGAAGATTCCTCCAGCCCTGCAGATGCAACCTGGTAAAATAATGGTGGGAACTGGTGATAATTGTGTTTATCGATGATAACAACCTGGTAACCTGAGTTTCGTAATTTTTTTCCAAGATTAAGCCCGGCAAAACCACAACCGACAATCGCTATTCTTTTTTTTGATGTTTCTGGAATGTTCAACATATGATTAATAAATTCTGAGTAACAACACCTGGAGGAATATGTTTATAAGCTGATTAATTTTTTTTAGACACGTTTCCCGTTCTTTCTGAGAGCACTTATCCATAAAGGCATGGCATTCAGGAAAATGATTACAACGCATAACATTATACAAAAAGTAAGGATAAGGTTGATTAGTCCCTGCATAAAAGTATCCTGGATCGCCAACTGGGGAAGGTAGAGATTTCTTATGTTCAGGTAACCAGCTGTCATTGTTGATATACCTATAAAAGTCATTGGAACTATTGTAACCCAGGCGTATCTGGTTCTTCCCCTGTTAATAATAAACGAGGTGCCTATGACAAGTGCAATTGTTGCCAGGAGCTGGTTGGCAGTACCGAACATGGGCCAGATAGTTGATATTGAACCGGTATAGATAAAATAGCTCCAGGCAAAGACAACTATAGCGCTTGTAATAAGGTTTCCGGGCAGCCAGTTGGTCTGTTGAAATGGTTTATAGATCTTTCCAAAAGATTCCTGGAGTATGAATCTGCCTATCCTTGTACCGGCATCAATTGTAGTTAGAATGAATAAAGCTTCGAACATTATAGCAAAATGGTACCAGTACGACATCAGGTGCTTCATGCCTGGTATGGATGAGAAAATATATGCCATTCCCACGCCCAGAGACACTGCACCGCCGGTTCTTCCTTCAATGTTTTCACCTACCCTTGTTGACAGTATTTCCAGGTTTGATTCTGTGAAGCCCATCTCACGGAGTGCAGGTAAAATACCCTGCAGCTTCTCGACAGGTACGTTTATCCTGAAATAGTCGAGTGGCAGCAGGCTTGTGGCAGCAATAAGGGCCATTATGCTGATTGCACCTTCGGTGAGCATCGAACCTGCAGCTATAAAGCGTATATCTTTCTCTTTCATTATCATTTTTGGAGTCGTACCCGAGCTTACGAGAGAATGGAATCCCGAGATTGCTCCGCAAGCAATTGTAATGAATAGATAAGGAAACAGTTTCCCGGGAATTACAGGACCTCCACCGCTTACATAGTTTGTGAACGCCGGCATTTTGATTTCAGGAGCAACAATAATAAGGCCGACTGCAAGAAGTGCTATTACAGAGATTTTCATTATGGAGCTCAGGTAATCCCTCGGTGAAAGAAGAAGCCATACAGGAAGCACTGATGCAAGAAATCCGTAAACAGCAACAAGTATTGTAAGCGACTTATGATCATAGGTAAACCAGCCTGAGAATGGCGATCCCGGAATATACCGGCCTGTTATAACAACACCAATCAACATGATGACACCGAATACAGTAGCTTCCAGGGTCTTGCCTTTCCGTATCCTGAACATCCAGATACCCATAGCAATTGCAATAGGTATTGTCGATGCAATCGTAAAGGTTCCCCATGGGCTTTCGGCAAGGGCATTAACAACCACAATACCCAGACCGGCAAGTGCCAGGATAACTATTAGAATTATGGCGAAAGATGTTGTAACACCACTGAACCTGTTTATCTCAGTCTTGGCAATCTCGGCAAGTGATTTGCCATCATGTTGTACTGATGCTGTGAGAATTACGAAATCATGTACTGCACCGGCCATCACAGCCCCTATAAGCATCCAGAGGAATCCCGGCATGAATCCGAACTGGGCGGCAAGTACGGGTCCGACGAGGGGTCCTGCACCTGCAATGGCTGCAAAATGATGGCCAAATAATACCCATTTGTTCATAGGGTAATAGTTCTGGCCGTCATATAGCCGGTAAGCAGGTGTTACTGCA
Source organism: Bacteroidales bacterium (assembly GCA_035297425.1). Classification (GTDB taxonomy): domain Bacteria; phylum Bacteroidota; class Bacteroidia; order Bacteroidales; family VadinHA17; genus LD21. The sequence continues at coordinate 197,328 of DATGYZ010000031.1, forward strand.
AGTTCATTGCTTACAGCCACTTTTGCTGCAATAAAGCTGAAATAAAAACGGTATGCCAGTGCAAAAACAACGACAGACCCAATGACAAAAGGCATTGCATTCATAAGAAGACTATTTGCCTATCTGTTTGATCCTGTTATCTATGGTCTGTTCAACAATTATTGGAACCTGTTCAACTATGGTGTTTGAAGAATCAAGTTGAAGAGCTTTCTCATCAGAGATACTTATCCTTCTGACAAGTCCCCTTATGGTCAGGATAAAATTCTCAATATTTGTCAGCTTGAAATCAGGAAGCATTATCCTTTCAAGAATGACAAATTTAAAATCACCAGGAAAACCATGCTTCCTGAGAGAATCAAAACCGCTTTCAATTTCGATCTCACCCGACCTGACCAGGTCAGCAACGACCTGCCTGAAATGCATGTTAATCTGTGGATCGACCTTGAACCCGATATGAAAATCGATTCTTATCAGAATTCCTGGAATGATATGTGTAACCTTGTATTCGCATCTGTAGGGTTCATCAACCATATCTACGTGCAGCAACCAGTAGTGATCGGCCCGTTTTGGCTGCTTATTGAAAATTGAGTAAATAACTTTCGATTCAACCTGGTCGGGATTGTTGGCTTTTATAATGTAAACAAGGTTTGTTGCGATTTTAGGAATGGTCTGATCCTCCTTCAGATCTTTGAATGTTTCTATATAACCCTCAAGCTTTGAGAATGAGATACGCCTGTTTTTGATCTTCCTGCCAAAATACCAGCCAAACATTGCAACAAAATAAAACAATGCCAGCAAAATGGTAAACCATCCTCCCATCATGAATTTATAAAGGTTCGAAATAAGGAATGCTATTTCAATAATAAGGAATATGGAGAGCATTATAACGGCAATCCTGAAATCAACACCCCTTCTTTTAAGATAATATATCAGAAGCAGTGTCGACATTATCATCGTAATTGCAATTGACAGGCCATAAGCCACTTCCATATTGCCTGATTGCCTGAACAGTAGTACTGCAGTGCAACATAAGATCAGTAACAGCCAGTTCATGAAAGGCAGATATACCTGGCCCCTGACATCAGTAGGGTTTATGATCTTGATCTTCGGCCAGAAATTAAGGGAAACTGCTTCCATTATAAGAGTGAATGTACCCCTGATCAGGGCCTGGGTCGCAATAACACTTGCAATAATGGATATTACAATACCGGGCACTAGAAACCATGAAGGCATCATATCAAAAAAGGGCATTGCAGTCCCTTGTCCGTTATTTTTAAGGATCCACGCACCCTGCCCGAAGTAATTTATAACAAGAGATATCTTAACAAATATCCAGGTGAGCCTTATATTTTTTCTTCCACAATGACCAAGATCAGAGTAAAGGGCTTCCGCACCAGTGATGCAAAGGAAAATAAATCCAAGCAGAATGAACGCACCGGGAAACAGAACAAGGAATTTAACAGCATACACCGGGTTAAAAGCTTTAAGAACCTCCGGGGTATCAATAACCTGCGCACCGCCAACTATTGCAATCATCAGGAACCAGATTATCATCAGGGGTCCGAATGTTGACCATGCATAGAAATTTATACCGAATTGCTGGACAAAAAAGATTATAAGCAGGAAAATAATAACGACAGGTACAACAGGAAATGCAGGGCTGATGAGCCTGAATCCTTCAAGAGACGAGGTAAGGGTAATGGCGGGTGTCAGTATGCCATCTGCAAGCAATGCTGCTCCGCCTGTCATTGTCAGAATAGCTGCCCAGACTGTTTTTTTCCTGATAAGTGCAAAAAGAGCAAAAATACCCCCTTCACCCTTGTTGTCAGCCCGCAGGGTTATAACAATGTATTTTATCGATGATAGCAATGTGAGGGTCCAGAATATGCAAGAAAGCGAACCTAGCACAAGCAGATCGCTGTAGGAATCAGCGTTGTTGAATATTGCTTTAACCGTATAAAGCGGACTTGTTCCTATATTCCCGAAAACAAGACCAATGGTAATCAGCAGCCCCGGGATTGTTACAACTGAGTTATCAAAATTACGTGAAAGCCACTTCATATTGTTTGCATCATAATGAAAGGTAATTCAATTTATTCGAAAATTAAGAAAAGAATTGAATTTTTCAATTTATGCGTTTGATCCGTACTGCAACAGGCTGATCAATAGTTATAGGTACCTGCTCCTCAATCGTATTAGCAGCATCAAGCTGCAGGGCTTTAATATCAGATATTCCGACCATCCTTGATATATTATGCAATGCCAGCGTTATATTTTCGACTGCTGAAAGCTTATAATCTCTGGGCATTATCCTGTCGATAAGCACGTATTTGAAATCTGCCGGAAGTGAGTGTTTGCGTAGTGAAGGAAAGCTGCTTTCGAGATGGATCTGGTTTGCCGAGGTCATATCTTCCAGAACTTCCCTGAAATAAAGGTTGATCTTTGGCTCTATTTTGAATCCTATATGAAAATCTACCCTGAAAAGGACACCCGGAATGAGTTCATGAACTTCGTATTCAAACCTGTTAGGTTCATCAACATTGTCGATATGAAGAAACCAGTACCTGTCAGCCCGTTTGGGCTGCTTCTGAAATATCGAATAAATGATCTTTGATTCAACCTGGTTCCTCCTGTTGGCTTTAATAATGTATACAAGGTTCGTTGCTGTCTTTGGTACTGTCTCATCTTTTGCCAGATCTATGAAAAGGCCGAAATACCTTTCAAGATTTGTGAATGTGACATACCTGTTTTTAAGCTTCCGGCCGAAATACCAGCCATACATTATTATAAAAAACACTGAAGCAGCAAGCAGAGTGAACCATCCCCCATCCTTGAATTTATGAAGGTTGGCAATCAGGAAACTTCCTTCAACGGTAAAATAAACCATCAACATTACAAGAACCAGCCTGTGGTTAACGCCTCTCTGGAAAAGGTAATATGTAAGCAACAGGGTTGTCATTATCTCTGTCACGGTAATGGCGAGTCCATAGGCTGCTTCCATGTTTGCCGATTCCTGGAAAAAGATGACAACAATGCTGCATGCAACCCAAAGATACCCGTTGACAAAAGGAATGAAAACCTGTCCCCTGTTTGCTGTTGGATTGACAACCCTTACTTTGGGCCAGAAATTAAGAGAAACGGCTTCCTTCAAAATTGTAAATGATCCGCTTATAATTGCCTGGCTGGCAATCACTGAAGCAGCAGTTGCAAGAAGAATACCGGGAAGCAGGAACCAGGAAGGCATAATTGCAAAAAACGGGTTCACCTCTTCTCCCGGGAAGCCATGGGAGATCAGCCATGCACCCTGGCCGAAATAATTCAGCAGCAAGGATATTTTTACAAATATCCATGAAACCCTTATATTTTTCTTTCCGCAATGCCCAAGATCGGCATAAAGGGCCTCAGCACCTGTAGTACAGAGAAAGACAGCTCCCAGAAGAATAAAACCACCCGGGTAATCATGAAGGAAATGGAAAGCATATTCAGGGTTGACTGCCTTGAGAATGCCGGAATGCTGAAAAATATGGGGCATACCCAGTAATGCAAGCATTGAGAACCACAACAACATGATTGGCCCATATGAACTTCCGATAAAATTGGTGCCGAACTGCTGAATAAAAAATAATACCATGAATATCAGCAGGACAATTATAATAACAGGCATGTTTGGATTGAACAGCTTTAATCCTTCAACAGAAGAGGTAACAGTAATTGCAGGTGTGATCACGCCATCTGCCAGCAATGCTGAACCACCTACCATACATAATATTGCTGCCCATGATGATTTCTTCTTCATGAGTGCAAACAACGCCATAATACCGCCTTCACCTTTATTGTCTGCGTTAAGGGCAATAAGTATATACTTTGTTGTTGTCTGAAGAGTTAATGTCCAGAAGATACAGGAGAGTGATCCGTAGATGAGCAGTTCATTAAACTCACTCCCCCCACGGACAATGGCTTTCATTACATAAAGCGGGCTTGTACCAAGATCTCCGAAGACTATTCCCAGGGTAACTATCAGACCTGCGAAAGAGAGTTGTTTAATATCAATGTGTCTTTGTGCCTCTTTCATAACATTTTATGTGCCTTCTTTGACTGCCAGCTTTAACCGAAAAACCGCCAAAGTTAATAAAATGTTTCTTCCGGCATTACCGGAATGAAATATATTTATTTCACTGCAAGTGGGTCAGGAGTAACCGGCATGATCTGGCCTGAAAACATATACCAGCTCATTATCAGTGACACAACCTGGTTGTAATTTTTTATGCCTCTCTCAATATGCTGGGTCTTAAGATATGCATTGTTGGCTGAATCCTGGAATTTCTCAATTGTCCTGTTGCGAAGGTTATCGTAGTAACTTTTCCTGAACCTCAGGTCATGGATCACATCATCATCAATTTTCCTGATAAAAGAGTGGTAATCGCTTAATTGCTGTGCATCCTCAAGAAAATATAGCATTATTTGCATGTAACCTGAGTATCTGGTCCGCTTGTCGGATGAACCCGTGCATGCTATGAATGCTGCCATATTAGCCTCAGCTTCATTTGCAAAACCAAACTGGTGCGCTTTTTCATGTGCAAGCGTAAATGCATAGTCCTCGGGAAGCTGGTAATGATTGATGTGAACCTCATTAAACAATGGACCAAAGTACCCACTGATACCGGATTTTGCAAAAAGAGAGCTTATTAAGATTTTCTTTGGTGTCCTGGTACCACCTGGCCAGCTCAACCCTAACTGGTGGCTCAGTGTGTGGTATGAATCTTCGATGCTTTGCTCAATCTCGGGAAAATCGGAATAATCGGTTGCAATATAATTCCTGTTTGTTCCGGCAATAAGTGAATCAAGGACTACCCTGAATTCTTTATCGCTGAGTTTTGGAGTAATCCATCCCAGGCGTTTTTCCATTGGAGGTCTGAAATAATTAAAACCCCATGTAAGGTAAAAAAGGGAGTAAAAGATTGCTGCCATCTGGGCAAATCTTAGAATGTATAAACCAGGACTCAGCCTTTTAAGCATTACAAGGATTATACCTGTTATTAAAAAGAGTGATAAGCCAATCCAGAAAATATCCCAGAGTGAAACAGGAACCATGGCGCTGAAAAATGAGATCACACCTGCAATCTCAGGGTATATTCCTGATGAATAATACTTTTCTACAGCCTCGGGATGCGAGAGGCTGTACCTTACAAAACAGAAAGTTATAATACTGATTATAAGGGGAATGATATTTATAATTACCCTGCCTTTTGGCGCTCTGGTCACAGGCATAAGCTAGTCCTTTTCATGGTCTGATAACGTCATATTTCCCTTATTGGTATAATACTATAAGAATAAAGGGGATAAAAGAAGATTCATTATATTTGTACAGCATATTTCCCGCAATATTAATTTTATCCCTGCGTTTACACAAACTATGACAATTAAAAACCTCATAAAGCAGGTATTCCGGATACTGGTACTATTGGTTTTGCCTTTATGGAACGTTACTGGGCAGGTTGCGGAAACAGAGAAAAGAATCAGCCTTCTTTTCATTGGTGATATAATGGGCCATGACACACAAATAGCTTCAGCTGAAAACAGGGAAAATAAAACATATGACTACAATGATGTTTTTCAATATATAAAGCCGGTAATTTCAAAAGCTGATGTTGCAATTGCCAACCTTGAAGTTACACTGGCAGGTCCCCCGTATAAAGGATATCCTCAATTCAGTTCACCTGCGGAGCTGGCAGTTGCATGCAATAATGCAGGCATTGATTATTTTCTGACTGCTAACAACCATGCAGCCGATCGTGGCAAAAATGGCATAATCAGTACCCTGCATAAGCTTGACAGCCTCAAACTACCGCATACAGGCAGCTATTATAATAAAGCAGAACGCGATACAGTATCACCGCTCCTTATAAAAAAGAACGATTTTACGATTGCGGTGCTTAATTATACCTACGCTACAAACGGCATTATAGTGCCTCATCCCGTAATTGTCGACAGCCTTGATGTAAATGTCATAGTTTCTGATATACAAAAGTCGAAAAAGCTGAATCCTGATGCTGTAATACTATTTCTTCACTGGGGAACTGAATATGATACAATACCGGGAAGGGACCAGGTGAACCTTGCAGAAAGGCTGTTTGCCGCAGGGGCTGATATGATAATCGGTTCACATCCTCATGTGCTTCAGAAAATGGTCTGGACTAAAAATAACGCCGGAAAGGATCTCTTTACTGTTTATTCGCTTGGCAACTTCGTTTCAAATCAGCGACGTCCAAAGACTGATGGCGGTTCAATGGTGAAGGTGGAGCTTGTTAAGAAAAACGGGGTTACAGCAATTCAAAATGCCGGCTATTATCTTACATGGGTGTATACACCTGTTGTCGATCTGAGGTTGAAATTCTATATCCTTCCATGTGCAGACTTTGAAGGAAATCCAGGATTCTTCACAAAGGAAGAAGATTATCTTATGATGATGAAATTCATAAAGGATGCAAGAGATCTCCTTGGTACACAAAATATTGGAATTAAGGAAATTATACCAGGTGATGAAGTTAAGATGTATGATTAAATACTAATCGTAATTATCATTATACCTGCTTTAATCATAGATTTTTTGAATATACTTGCATTATAAAAACCCTGAAAGGATGGATACTTCCCTCACCCTGTTATCAGCAACTGCAGTATCACTTGCCTTTGTGCATACAATACTTGGACCTGACCACTACCTGCCATTCATAGTTCTAAGTCAGGCAAAAAGCTGGTCACTTAAGAAGACAATGATAATAACTTTCCTGTGCGGGCTGGGACATGTTGCAAGTTCCGTTGTGCTTGGCCTGATTGGCATAGCTGTGGGAATCTCCATTTCAAAGCTTGTGTCTGTTGAATCATTCAGGGGGAATATAGCAGCCTGGTTGTTTATTGCATTTGGGCTTGTCTATATGATCATAAGCCTAAGGAATGTTTTCAAGAAAAGGAAGCACAGTCATTCACATTTTCATAGCGGCGGCGCCAAACATTACCATGAGCACGATCATCACGAGGAGCATTCGCACATTCATCAGACAGGAAAAATGAATACAACTCCATGGATCCTGTTCATAATCTTTGTGTTCGGTCCCTGTGAGCCACTTATTCCTGTGCTTATGTACCCTGCTGCCGAGAACAATATCTCAGGATCAATAATAGTTTCTGTCCTGTTTTCTGCTGTTACAATAATAACAATGATGTCTGTGGTCCTGGTTTTCAAACTTGGACTGAACAGTATAAATCTCAAGCCACTAGAAAAATACAGTCATGTTATAGCCGGTGCGATGATCTTTTTCTCAGGAATTGCCATCCAGTTCCTCGGATTATGAATCATACCTGTTAATGCAACAGTTTTCCTTAATTGGCTTTAAATTATTAGCTTTGCAAAAATTACAAGCCTGATGAGTTACGATTACAACACCCAGAGAAAGAGGATGGTTTTGCCTGAATATGGCCGTAATGTCCAGAAGATGGTTGATCATATAAAGACGATCCAGGACAGAGATGAGCGTAACAGGGCTGCAAAAACTATCATTTCCATTATGGGGAACCTGAATCCCCAGATAAGGGATGTTGGTGATTTCAGGCACAAGCTCTGGGACCATCTCGCACTTATCGCGGATTTTGATCTCGACATAGATTCACCATATCCTGTTCCTGAACCTGAAAAATTCGTTGAAAAGCCCAAGACAGTTCCTTACCAGCAGGGTAATATTACATTTCTTCATTATGGCCGTATTATCGAGCTGATGATAGATGCAGCATCTGAAATGGAGGATGGGGAGGAAAAGGAATACCTCACAAATCTCATCGTGAACCAGATGAAAAAAGCATATATTACCTGGAACAGGAGTCAGGTTGCTGATGAGGTAATTATTGAGAATCTGAAACACCTCTCCAAAGGAAAATTAAAAATGACCGAGGGAGTACGTATCCTGGAGGTCAGGGAACTTATACCTGCAGTGAAGAAAAAACCAGCAGGGAAATCACACAAGCCGCCAAACAAGCAGTTCAATAAGAAAAAAGGACATATCAGGCACTAATGGGTACCTTCGAAATCCGTGGAGGAAACAGGCTCAGCGGAGAGATCACTCCGCAGGGAGCAAAAAATGAGGCATTGCAGGTCGTTTGTGCCACCCTGCTGACTGCTGAAAAAGTCACAATCAAAAATATCCCGGATATAAGTGATGTCAACAAGCTCATAGAATTGCTGTCCCGAATGGGGGTTAGCATAACGCGTACCTCATCCTCAGAAGTTACTTTTCAGGCATCAGAAATCGATATTGATTACCTGCTGACGAACGACTTCAGGGTACAGAGCTCCAGCCTTAGAGGCTCAATAATGATAGTCGGCCCACTGCTGGCAAGATTTGGAAGAGCATACATTCCAAAGCCTGGTGGCGACAGGATAGGCCGAAGAAGAGTTGATACCCATTTCATTGGCTTTCAGAAGCTGGGAGCAAAGTTCGAGTTCGACTCTGATGATCCGTTTTTTAAGGTTGAAGCAGATTCCCTGAAAGGTACTTACATGCATCTTGATGAAGCTTCTGTAACAGGAACTGCAAACATAATAATGGCGGCTGTGCTTGCCGAAGGGAAAACGACAATATACAATGCAGCCTGTGAACCATACATCCAGCAATTGTGCAGGATGCTGACGTCTATGGGTGCAAAGATTGAAGGTATTGGCTCAAACCTGCTTTATATCAATGGTGTGACAAGCCTCAGGGGTTGCGAGCATACAATTCTCCCCGATATGATCGAAATAGGTTCATTCATCGGGATGGCTGCAATGACTGAATCGGATATAACAATAAAAAACACATCATACGATAACCTCGGCATCATACCCGATTCATTCAGGCGTCTTGGAATACAACTGGAGAGGATTGGTGATGATATTCACATTCCACACCAGGAACATTTTGAGATTGAGACATTTATCGACGGATCAATAATGACAATCTCAGATGCAATTTGGCCCGGTCTTACACCCGACCTGCTTAGTGTCTTCCTTGTAACAGCAACACAGGCAAAAGGCGCCGTTCTTATTCATCAGAAGATGTTTGAGAGCCGGCTCTTTTTCGTGGATAAGCTTATAGATATGGGCGCTCAGATCATCTTATGCGATCCACATAGGGCAACAGTTATCGGTCAGGATAAAATGATCCGGCTAAAAGGTACAGTTATGTCATCACCGGATATCCGTGCGGGTGTTGCCTTGTTAATAGCAGCCCTCTCTGCTGAAGGAAGAAGTGTTATCCATAACATCGAGCAGATAGACCGCGGTTACCAGGATATCGACAAAAGGCTGAATGCCCTTGGTGCAGACATTCGTAGGATGTGAATTTTCCCATCACTAAAACAAGTGTAATTTGCTGCCATTTTGGCAAAAGGCTCTTATTGGCAGAAATTTTGATGAAAAGCATTGAATCTTTATAATCGAGCATGACATGAAGAAGAAATTTAGCGAAAAGGAAGAAAATGCCCAGAATAACGGAGAAACAACGCAGCAAACCGGTGAGAATATTGAAAACAATGAAGATTCTGTAACTACAGAAGTTATTTCGGCCTCAGATCCCCAGGGTGAACAGGAAGCGAAAGAACAAGATACTGACAAAGTTCTGGCAGAATTAAGATCAATGGAGGAAAAACTGGCAGAGATGCAGGATAAATATATAAGGCTCTCGGCAGAGTTTGACAATTACAGAAAAAGAACATTGAAGGAAAAAATGGAGCTTTCGAAGTATGCTGAAGAAAATGTACTTTCGAAACTTATTCCTTTCATGGATGATTTTGACAGGGCAATGCAGCATATTGATTCCACCGACAATGAGGCAATGAAGAATGGAATAAATCTTATTTATATGAAATTCAGCGAATTTCTGAAGCAAAACGGTATCAAGGAAATTGAAGCAAAGGGATCTGATTTCAATGTTGATCTTCACGAAGCAGTCGCAAAGGTTCCGGTTGAAGATGAAAACAAAGGTAAAGTTGTTGATGTGGTGCTAAAAGGTTATTACCTGAGAGATAAGGTATTACGTTTTTCTAAGGTTGTCGTTGGTGAATAATACTTCAGGCATCAAAATAGAATAGAATGGGCAAGAGAGATTATTACGAGATACTTGGAGTTTCAAAGGAAGCTACTAAGGATGAGATAAAAAAAGCCTACAGAAAGCAGGCTTTAAAGTTCCATCCTGATAAAAATCCAGGGGATAAGAAGGCTGAGGAGAACTTCAAGGAAGCTGCAGAAGCATATGAAGTCCTGAGCAATGATGAGAAAAAAGCCAGGTACGACCGTTATGGTCATGCAGGTGTTGGCAGTGCTGCTTCAGGTGGTTATGCAGGTGGTGGCATGACAATGGAAGATATTTTCTCATCATTCGGTGATATTTTTGGTGATGCTTTCGGCGGTTTTGGTGGTTTCAGCTCCGGCCGCAGAGGTGGCCGCAGGGTAAATAAAGGAAGTAACCTGAGGGTTAAAGTGAAACTGAACTTGCAGGAAATAGCAAACGGGACTGAAAAGAAGATAAAGGTTCATAAGTATAATACCTGCAACACATGTGGTGGAACTGGTGCTGCCAGCGCTTCTGATGTTGCTACATGCAATACGTGCCACGGATCAGGTCATGTAACTAGAATTACTAATACAATGCTCGGGCAGATGCAGACATCATCTGTCTGCCCTAACTGTGGAGGCGAAGGAAAAACAATTACGAAGAAATGCCAGGCCTGTTACGGTGAAGGGATCGTTGAAAATGAAGAGATAATAAAGATCTCAATACCCGCTGGTGTCGGCAAAGGTATGCAGATGACAGTAAGCGGCAAGGGTAATGCTCCAAGGAGAGGCGGCATCAACGGTGATCTGCTTGTGGTTATTGATGAAGATGAACATGCTGACCTGATCAGGGAGGGCAATGATCTGATTTATAATCTTTTCATAAGCATCCCGGATGCAGTTCTCGGAACACATGTTGAAGTTCCTACTGTTGATTCAAATGTGAAGATAAAAATAGACCCGGGAACTCAGCCAGGGAAGATACTCAGGCTCAGGGGCAAAGGCCTTCCTGAAGTTAACGGCTATGGAAAAGGAGACCTTCTTGTCAATGTAAACGTCTGGATCCCAAAAAGCATGAACAAAGAAGAATTGAAACTCTTTGAGAAATTGCGCGAATCAGATACATTTACACCAAAACCAGACAAAAACGACAAAGGCTTTTTTGAAAGAATGAAAGGATATTTTGAAAGCTGATCAAATTGTTCATATAAGATACTCATTTGTAAATCCTTAATTTTAAAAAACTCCCTGGATCATCATGGGAGTTTTTTCTTTCTTCATTTGCCTTAATAGTATATATTTACATTCGGTAATTTCTAATCCGTTGCATTATGGCACTATTCGAAGCGAGAAATATTACAAAACAATATGCTAATAACCTGGCTCTTGATGATGTAAGCATTTCTGTACCCGAAAAATGCATCTTTGGCCTTCTTGGTCCTAATGGTGCAGGTAAAACAACACTTATAAGAATCATCAACCAGATCACAGGTCCCGATACAGGCCATCTTCTATTAAATGGGAAAAAACTAACTCCTGAAGATGTACATTTTATCGGATACCTGCCTGAAGAACGTGGATTGTACAAGAAGATGAAGGTTGGAGAACAGGCACTCTACCTGGCCCAATTGAAAGGCTTATCCAAGGCTGAAGCAATGCGGAGGCTTAAATACTGGTTCACCAAACTCGACATTGTCGACTGGTGGGGTAAAAAAGTCGAAGAATTATCCAAGGGCATGCAGCAGAAAGTACAATTCATTACCACTGTACTGCACGAACCCAAGCTGCTGATCTTTGATGAACCCTTCACCGGATTCGACCCTTTAAATGCAAATCTCATAAAAAATGAAATTCTATTCCTTCGCGAACGGGGTGCAACAATAATTTTCTCAACACACAACATGTCATCAGTTGAAGAACTCTGTGATAACATAACACTTATCAACAAAGGCAAAGCCATACTTGAAGGAAGCGTGAATGAGATAAGGAGAAAATGGGCAGCCAATGAATACGATCTTGCATTTGATGGTGAAGTAAAGCTTACCGGAAACGGAACATACAGCATATTAAGACAGCAGCATGACAATCACAGGAGTGTCATCAGGCTTAAAACAAACGGCCAGGTCAATACCAATGAACTGCTGCAGTCGCTAATGCATTCAGGAAACATTGTTTCATTTAATCCTGCCCTGCCATCAATGAATGAAATATTCATAAGGGTCATTGAATCCAAAAATTAAAAACACTCATTCGATGAATAAGATATCGGTCATAATTAAAAGAGAATATCTCACAAGGGTACGCAAGAAGTCTTTTATTATAATGACAATCCTTGCACCTGTTCTCATGGCATCACTGATACTGGTACCAATGATACTTATGATGAACCAGGAAGGCGATCATAAGAAAATTGCAGTCGTGGAGGATAATTCAGATCTTTTCCGGAATGTTCTTAAGGACAGGGATGATCTTGAATTCGTATATGTCCAAAACAAAACTATTGATGAGCTTAAGGCTTCTCTTGACAGTTCCGGATTCTATGGTATTTTATGGATCTCCCCTCAGCTTGTAAACACGCCGAATGCTGTGGAGCTTATATCTAAAAAGCAGCCGCCTATCGGCCTCCTGGATTACATAGAAGGATCACTTGAGAAAGAAATAGAAAGACAGAAATTGCTTGCATTTAACATCGAGAATCTCGATGACATTATGAAGAATGTTGATACAAATGTCAGTATTCAGACTATCAATATAGATTCTTCCGGTTCAGAAAAGAAGACTGATACCGGTATTGCAATGGCCCTTACTTACGGACTCGGCCTGCTTATGTATATGCTTATATTTATCTTCGGATCGCTTGTAATGAGAGGTGTTATTGAAGAAAAAACAAGCAGGGTCGTTGAAGTTATCATCTCATCGGTCAAGCCATTTCAGCTCATGATGGGTAAGATAATTGGGATAGCTCTCGTCGGACTTACACAATTCCTGATCTGGATTATGCTAACGGTAGTTATTGTCACAGCGCTTAAAGGAGCCATTTTCCCTGACAAAGATCTTGTCCAGGTATCACAGTCAATTCCGCAGAATGTTATGACGCAGGAACAGATAGCTGCCTATTCCTCATCATCAAATATGCCTGTTACTGAAATGCCCGAGTACACAAAAATCTTCGAAAGCGCAATGAACCAGCCATGGGCTCTTATTATTACAAGTTTCATATTCTATTTTATCACAGGGTATCTGCTCTATGCTTCAATCTTCGCTGCTATCGGATCTGCTGTTGATAATGAAACTGAGACACAGCAATTCATGCTTCCGGTTACTATACCAATAATTCTTGGACTGATGGTTGCGATGGGTACAATGCAGAATCCTGAAAGCTCACTGGCCTTCTGGTGCTCGATGATACCACTCACATCACCTATTGTAATGATGGCACGTATCCCGTTCGGTGTTCCATACTGGCAGCTTGGACTTTCAATGGTTATTATGCTTGCCACATTCATGGCTTTTGTGTGGATGGGAGCCAAAGTTTACCGCGTGGGTATTCTCATGTACGGCAAGAAAGCTTCATGGAAAGAGATGTGGAAGTGGATGATGTACAAGGGGTAATCAAAGAAAACTTTAGTTTCTTTTAATTCAGGAATATTAATAAATCAAAATGTCGAAGATACTTGTCATTGATGATGAACGTGCCATACGGAACACTCTCAAGGATGTTCTCGAGTATGAAAAATATGAGGTTGATCTGGCAGAGGACGGGCCCAAGGGTCTCGAAATGTTTTCAGCAAACAGCTATGATATTGTTCTTTGCGACATCAAGATGGCAAAGATGGATGGTATTGAAGTGCTTGAAAAGATAACTGAATTGTCAAGGGACATACCCGTTGTTATGATATCCGGGCACGGGAACATCGATACTGCAGTTGAGTCAATCAAAAAAGGCGCTTATGACTTCCTTGAGAAACCTCTCGACCTTAACCGCCTCCTGATAACAATCAGGAATGCAATGGACAAATCGAAGCTGATCACCCAGACACAGGTCCTGAAGAACAAGGTGAGCAAAATGTATGAGATAGTTGGTGAATCGGAAGCAATTTTGCAGGTAAAGCAGATGATTGACAGGGTTGCATCAACAGAAGCAAGGGTATTGATTACTGGATCGAATGGAACGGGTAAAGAGCTGGTTGCCCACCAGATCCATGAGAAAAGCACCAGGGCTAAAGGGCCTTTTGTTGAAGTCAACTGCGCTGCAATTCCATCGGAGCTTATAGAAAGTGAGCTTTTCGGTCATGAAAAAGGATCGTTCACATCTGCCATTAAACAGAGAATAGGAAAATTCGAACAGGCCAACGGCGGAACGCTCTTCCTTGATGAGATAGGTGATATGAGCCTTTCAGCCCAGGCAAAGGTTTTAAGGGCTCTGCAGGAAAACAAGATCACAAGGGTCGGTTCAGACAAAGATATCCACGTTAATGTCAGGGTTATTACAGCAACAAATAAGAACATCAAGAAGGAAATCGAAAACAATAATTTCAGGGAGGATCTTTATCACAGGCTAAGCGTCATCCTTATACATGTACCAACCCTGAACGAGAGAGCGGAAGATATCCCCCTGCTAGCCAACCATTTTGTAGGACTTATCTGTGGCGAATATGGCATGAGCAGGAAAACAATAACAAAAGATGCAATAAAAGAACTGCAGAAGATTGAATGGACAGGAAATATCAGAGAGTTCAGAAATGTGCTTGAAAGATTGATCATCCTCTGCCCTAATGAGATAACTGCCGGCGACGTATTGGCATATGCCAGACCAGTCTCCGGTTCAAATTCATAATATTAATGTTTCGCACAGAGAAGGATATCCTTGGCGAAAAGCAAATTCCGTCGGATGCATTGTATGGAATAAATGCAGTAAGGGCGGCCGGGAACTTTCCAGCAAACCTTCAATTTCCAGTTGAATGGTTTAAAGCTGTCGGTCTTATTAAGTGTGCTTGTTACACTACTTATAGAAAATTCAGGAAAGCAGCTGAATCGAAGCTTGGCTATAACCTGCCATTCAGAAATATCGACGACAATACAATCGATGCCCTGATTGAGGCAGCCAGGGAGGTTTCTGAAGGAAAATACTTTGATAATTTCATTGTTCCGGCCATACAGGGAGGGGCCGGCACCAGTATAAACATGAATATCAACGAGATCATAGCCAATGCCGCACTCCTTAAGCTGGGTTATGATTGCGGTAATTATAACAAGGTTGACCCTACCGAGCATGCGAACATATATCAATCGACAAATGATGTAATACCGACATCACTCACAGTTGCTGTTCTGAAGCTGCTCACTGAATTTGAGTCAGAGATCAATTCCCTCAGGCATGCCACTGAAGAGCTTGAAAAAAAATACAGGTTCGATCTCAGACCGGGATATACACAGATGCAGGAGGCAGTACCCTCCTCTTTCGGTATCCTCTTCAGCACATACAATGATGCCTTTTCCCGCGACTGGTGGAGAGTTTCACGTATATCCGAGAGGGTCAGGCAGGTAAACCTGGGAGGCGGTGCAACCGGCACAGGGCTTGCTCAGCCACGTTATTTTATAATGGAAGTTATTCCTGTACTGAGGACACTCAGCTCATTGCCTATAGCCCATGGGGAAAACCTTCCTGACGTAACTGCAAATATGGACAAGTGGGTTGAACTTCATGCAATACTAAAAGCCTGTGCAGTTAACCTCGAGAAGATATCAGGCGACCTCAGGTTGCTCTCTTCAGACATCGCAGGCAGGAAAACAATGACAATACCCGGGAGACAGGTTGGCAGCTCTATAATGCCCGGCAAAATAAATCCTGTTATACCCGAATTCATAATATCCGTAACTCACAGGGTTTATTCAAATGATGTCCTCATCTCCTCACTGAGCGGTCAGGGAGTGCTTGAGCTTAATGCATACCTCCCTGTTATCGGTTACTCAGTTATTGAGAGCCTTAAGCTAATGATCTCTGCATGCAAAACATTCAGACTGAATCTCCTTGACGGCCTGACTGTTAATACATCATCTGCTTACGACCAACTGATGCACAGTCCTTCGGTGACAACAGCGCTGGTTCCGTTCATAGGATATCACAATGCTTCCAACCTTGCTATCCTGATGAAGGAAAAAGGATTAAGCATCCATGAGGCCAATGGTGTCTTAAATTATCTCGATAGCGCGCGGCTTGAAGATATACTTAAACCAGGCAATCTTCTGAGGTCAGGGTTCTCGCTCGATGATCTGTAAATTCCTGAACTCACTGTTATTTATTAAATTTGCACAAAAACCTGATGACCAAAGGAAGGGAGTCTAAACCACATATTGGAATTTACGGAAGGCGCAATAACGGGAAAAGCAGTCTTATCAACAGCCTTGCAGGCCAGGATATAGCAATTGTTTCGGAAACTGCAGGCACAACTACCGATCCGGTGAAGAAATCTTTCGAGATCACAGGTTTTGGTCCGGTTATTCTTGTCGACACTGCAGGTATAGATGATGCGGGTGAGATAGGAATGAAAAGAATTGAGAGAACTTTAAGAACACTTGAGATAGTTGATCTTGCACTTCTCGTTGTTGCAAATAATTCATGGGGCGATTTTGAGTCGGAACTTGCCGTAAAATTCAGGGAAAAAGATATTCCATGCATAATTGTTCACAACAAATCCGACATTGAACCTCCTTTAACCGAATACATAAACAAGATAACTGAAGATACCGGTTACCGTGCCATTGAATATTCCTGTACTGACAGGAGGAATTACGAGGAGCTCATAAACCTTATCAGGCAAACAATACCGGAAAGATCGTGGAAGAACCCTTCATTGCTTGGAGATCTTATTGATTACGGTGATATCGTTTTACTTATTACTCCTATTGATGTCGAAGCTCCCGAAGGCAGGCTGATACTACCGCAGGTGCAGGCAATACGTGACATTCTCGACAACGATGCTGTTGCAATTGTACTGAAAGAAAGAGAAGTTGATTCTTTCCTGAAGAAAACCGGTATAAAACCTGCACTTGCCATAACAGATTCCCAGGTCTTCAGGAAAGCTGACGCTTCAATACCTCATGATATCCCGCTTACAAGCTTCAGCATAATGCTTGCCCGGTTCAAGGGGGATTTTGAGAAATACCTTGAAGGCACGCCGCATATCTCCGACCTGCAAGATGGCGACAGGATACTTTTACTTGAATCATGCACTCATCACGTGGCTTGTGATGATATCGGGCGTACCAAGATACCAAGGTGGATCAGCAGCTTTACTGGCCGGAAGCTTGAATTTGATGTTGTTGCAGGACTTGACGGGCTTCCGCGTGAAATCACTGATTATTCCCTGGTAATACAATGTGGCGGATGCATGATTACAGGCAGGCAGCTTCATAACCGTCTGAAATCAGCAATCAATGCCGGGATACCTGTAACAAATTACGGGATGGCAATTGCATGGGTCCAGGGAATCTATAAAAGAGCTGTTGCTCCTTTTTTAAAAACCAGCGGATCATCTGAAGCTTACCTTTGATCAGAACCTGAAATAGATAAAGGGTATTGTATCGACCATCCTCATTGAATAAAGCAGGATGGCTACAAGCATAATAGTTGCCAATTGGGCAGCAACAGGTATGTTGATAAAAATCCCTCTCCATGATTCCTTTATGTTTTCAGGGACAAAATGAATTATATAACCAGCCGATATCAGGAGAAAAACATTAACATATGTAATCCATACAGATTCCCAGTTCCCGGGCGAGAAATGCTCTGTGATCTGTATCAGCATTATTTTCACACTCTCAAAATCTGCAGCCCTGAAGAATATCCAGCAAAAGTTTACAAAGTTGAACGTGATGAATATTGTGACAAGCCGTAAAGCCATGCTTTCTGAATACCTGCCTGTTATCTTCCTGCGGATTTTATCTGCAACAAGCCCGGCACCGTGAAGGAAACCCCATATGATGAACCTGACGTCTGCACCATGCCACAGGCCTCCGAGCAACATTGTTACAATCAGATTGAAATTTGCTCTTATACGGCCTTTCCTGTTCCCCCCAAGAGGAATGTAGATATAATCTTTTAACCACCGTGAAAGGGATATATGCCATCTCTTCCAGAAATCCTGCAGGCCTTCGGCTTTGTAAGGTGAATTGAAATTAACCGGAAGCCTGAATCCAAATATAAGCCCCAGCCCTATCGCAATATCTGTGTAACCTGAGAAATCGCAATAGATCTGCAGACCATAGCCATAAACAGCCATAAGGTTCTCAAAACCTGAATACATGGAAGGCGCATCAAAGATCCGGTCAATGAAATTGACCGCTATAAAGTCGGAAATGATAATTTTCTTTATCAGTCCCTTGGAAATAATGTACAATGCATGACTGAATTCACGCTTGTCGAGATGATATGGTGAATACATCTGAGGTATGAATTCTGATGCTCTCACAATCGGGCCTGCAACAAGCTGTGGAAAGAATGAAACAAAAAAACCGAAATCAAGTATGTTCCTTAGAGGAACGATCTTCCTCCTGTAAACATCTATTGTGTAGCTGAGCGACTGGAACGTGAAAAATGAAATACCTACAGGCAGGATAATATTACTTATATCAAAGTGAGTTCCTAGGAGGTTATTTGAAAAACCTGCAAGATAGTCTGTAGCAGTAAAGCTTGTGCCAAAGAGTGAATTTATGCCATCAGTAATGAACCCGGAATATTTAAAATAAGCCAGTATACTTACATTCGATAATATGCTCAGTACAATAAAAAGCTTTCTTACGGGCTTCTTCTCTGAAGTTCCTATTACCAGGCCGCAGGCGTAATCAATAATAATAACAAGAAGCAGCAGAATGATGAACAGCCCCCCGGATTTATAATAAAAGAAGAGGCTTACCAACAACAGGTAAAAATTTCTTAAAAACAGCTTTCTGTAAACAAGACAGTATATTGAAAGCACAATAAGCAGGAATAGCCAGAATGCCGGCACGGAAAAGATCATTGGCTTACCAGGATCAAATGAAAAAACATTCTGAAGAATATTGCGGAATATATTTTCAGGTTTTTCATTAACAGTATTCAGAACAGGAGCAGGTGAACTGAGGGCAGATAGAAAGTCCGAATCGCTGGAATTAACAATTGCCTGAGGAAATGCATTGAAAAGAGAATCAATCATGATCCCAGATAATGTATCGGCACCATTATAGGTAAGATGTACCAGGTCGCTTTGAGCAAGAGGGGGATTTTTTTCTGACCAGTTTATTATCGAGGAAAGGCCTCCCATTGCTTTCCAGGAATCCCAGAATACTGCATCCTCCTCATCAGCAGCGTCTTTCTGTGCTCTTATTATCGCAGGAATGTTGCTGTAAGACCTGATGCTGTCACCTTCCCTTGCAGCCATGTCAGTAATCCCGACAACAAGAACAGGTGTTCCGGGACTTACCTCCTTGATCAGGGCAAGCTGTCTTGCAAGTCCTTTGCTGTAGTAGGCATATTCGTTTTTAACATTCCTGGCAATGTTAAGTCCGTAATGAAGAATGATGAGGTCAGGATCAATCAACCTGTATGATTCCCTGAGGCCTGACTTATCCATCATCGTAAATTCAAGCCCGGCACTTCCTCTCTGGGGCAGGTTGTCAACTACAAGACCCTTATCACTTTCAATACTGATACCGAGAACTTCAGGACTGACAAAGCCGGAGAACTCGATTGTAACGTCATGAGTATTTCCAAGACTGCATTTCAGTTCATTGATCTCACCGGATTTTGTCAGTATCCTGTTAACGATCTCCTTTCCGCCTGCGGCAACTTTAAGAGTTACTTCGCCGTCAGGGTTACGATAAAACAGCCTCATCTGATCATAAACTGCAACAAGGCTGTCAGCTGTCTTTGACGGTGTTATTCGCACAGTTGCATTTAAAGGCTTATCTGAAATGACTCCCTCGGGCAGGTACCTGCAGATTGTCATGAAAGGACCAAGTTTCCGGTGGGATATCTCTTTATGGCTGTATGACAGATAATTATATCGTATCCAGTTGGGGGATGACCTTACCCAGACCGTTTTAGTGTACATGACAGGCATCAGGGGCAATACCAGACCGGGTCCGGTACCACCGGAAATGGTTCTTAGCTTTTGCCTCAGGTATGAAGTAATACGGTCACCCTCAATCTGTGAATCACCATAATACATTATCCTCGTCTGACCGGTTGAAGATTTAAGTGAATCAAGAAACTGGTTCAGCGGATCATTATACACGAGAGTATCTTTTGCCGTGGAATCAGCCGGTAAAGAACTTTTAAGGGAATCAGAAAAACTTACCGGTGAGGCAACCTGATTAACTGTTGTATCAGTTGTTGATTGTATTCCTGCAACTGTGGTTACTGATTCGTGGAAGCCTGTATCAGGAATCTCATCAGTTTTGAACGGAATCAACACGGATGGAACGAATTCCTCAACAGGAGGGAAAAACTCTTTTTCAGGAATGATATAATGAAGACCCGTAAAACAGATCAGGAAGACCAGCAGTAAAAGGAATGATCCAAAAGGACGCATATATGAATAATCACGACTTCTTTCTGATCTTCAGCCTCTGACCGACCATAATCTTCTCAGGGTCGGAAATACCATTAAGATTAAGAACATCGCTTGTTGTAACATTTTCATACATTTTAACAATGTCCCAGATAGTGTCACCTCTTCTTACGGTATAAACCTCATATTCACCTTCAGTCTGACCAGTTGTAACTTTTGCCACTGGTTTCTGAGCATTTACAGGAACAGATTTTCCGCTCATTGCCTGCTTCTCTGCAAAAGACATACTGTTTATTCCTGAAAAATATTCAGATTTCGAAGGATCAACGTAAATAACAAGTTTCTGTCCAACCCTTATAGTATTCTTATAGATATTATTCCAGTACCTGAGATCTGACAGTGAAACGCGGTACCATTCTGAAATGAACCCAAGATTATCTCCGCTTTTTACTGTATAAACAAGCCTGGCTTTTCCAGTGACTGCCGGAGAGGCAGTTGCAGTGCTCCTGGTAGGATCTTCAATCCTTGTAGTTTTGGAAAGGTATGTTTCTGCCTTATAATTTCTAATTGTATCATTAAGATCAATAAAATCGCTAAGATGGCTTATTGGCAGTGTAAGTGACTGGGGTCTTGATGAGCCTGGTACTAGCCCTGTCCTGTACTGGGGATTAAGAGCCCTGAGTTCACCCAGCGGAATATTCATCACTCCTGAGATTTGACTGAGATGAATATCTTTGTTGACCATTATTGTGTCGGTTGCAATGGGTATATTAAGAGGCAATGGTTTAAGACCATGCTCTGCAAAGTATGTTACACCATATGCTGCAGCAACATATTGTGGCAGGTAACCACGGGTCTCTCTTGGAAGCCTGTAATAGATGTCCCAGTAATCCTTTTTATTGCCAGAACGTTTTATTGCTTTGTTCACATTTCCGGGACCGCAGTTATATGCAGCAATAACCAGTCCCCAGTCTTCATATATCTTGTACAGGTCCCTGAGGTACCTTGCTGCAGCATGTGTAGCTTTTATTGGGTCCCTGCGTTCATCGACTACTGAATTGATAAGAAGCCCGTACATCCGACCCGTACTATACATGAACTGCCACAGACCTGTTGCTCCGGCCCTTGAGACTGCATTTGGGTTAAGAGCAGATTCAATAACAGCCATATACTTCAGTTCGGCCGGCAGACCATATGAATCGAAAATATCTTCGATCATCGGGAAATAGTAATCCATCAGCCCAAGTACGGCACAGAATTTTTCCCTTTGTTTAATTGTATAAACGTGTATATGGTTTCTTATTATGCTGTTATAAGGCAGGTTTATTACTGAATTTATATTGCCAAGCCGTCTTTCATATACAGTGTCAGGATATTCAATTCCGGCGCTGTCACTCCCGAAAGAATGATTCTTCATAGCAATTGAAACATACCATGAGCTTATAAGGCTGTCGAGATCACGGTCTATCCGATCATAGCTATCATCTGAAGTGATAATAATTGTATCGGGAAGAGGAGTGAAAGGAAACGAGGCAAAAGAAATTATTGGTAATAAGAGAAAAGTAACCAGTATTGCTGCTTTTTTCATAAATCGGATTACACTTTAAAAATTCACTGTCAAACTCACATTAACTCCTGCACCCAGATAACCTCCAGGTAATGGCACCTGTGATGGCATCACTGCAACATCCAGATTATCACTGATATCATAATTAAAAAGGCTGGCGTCGACATTGGCATCAAGGATTGTAACCAGGTACCACACACCGATGCCAATATACGAAAGATCACGATACCGCTTGTAATAATCGACTACCCTTAGCATCTGTTCGCTGTAGGTTGTATAATTCTGGATATTTGTAATACGATCATAGCTGGCAGGATCACGGTCTTTGAAAGCATCAAGCTCAAGATAGCTTTTTGTCTCAGGAATATCATCGATGAAATCCTGATACGCTTTCATATATTTAACATAATTATTTGTATTGAAAGTAATTAAATATGCAAGGCCACCAAAGCCGGCATACACGAAAGGTACTTTGAAATACTTTTTATTGTAAATCTGACCTAGTCCCGGGAAGACAACTGCAAGCATTGTTGCTTTCATCGGGTCTGCCACAAATTTTTTCCTGGTTGTTACGGGGATAGTATCCTGCGCAACAATATCTGCCTGTGGGCAAATAAGTTGCAGCAATATAACCACTAATATTTTATAGAATAATTTCAAAGCAATACCGGTTTGGAGAACATTCTCCATCTAAGTTAACGGCCGGTAAAGATAATTATTTTAGGACGTTAGGCGATCAAATACACCTAAAATGCGTTCCATCTCATCGGCACTTTCAAAAGGAATGGTTATCTTCCCCTTCCCGTTTTCATTTATCCTGAAGCTCACTTTTGCCGGAAAAAGCTTATTAAGATGCTCTGTAAGGGTAGCATAATCATTATTCAGCTTTTTCTTTCTTTCAACTTTTTCAGGATCTTTCACTGTATCGGCCTGGGTATGACGTACAAGCTCCTCTGCCTGCCTCACAGACAAGCCTCCGTCTACTATCTTATAATAAACGCCAATCTGTTTTTTCTGATCATCAATATTAACAAGCGCTCTTGCATGTCCCATTGAAAGCTGCTTGTTTCTTATGCCGAGCTGTATCTCAGCTGGCAGCCTGAGCAGGCGCAGGTAATTTGCCACCGTTGATCTCTGCTTTCCCACCCTTTCGCTAAGCTGCTCCTGGGTAAGAGTGCACTCTTCAATAAGCCTTTGGAAGCTTATTGCTACTTCAACAGCATCAAGGTCCTCTCTCTGAATATTTTCAACAAGAGCCAGCTCGAGCATTGCCTGGTCATCGGCAGTACGGACATAGGCCGGTACATGCGTTAAGCCGGCAAGTTTTGCAGCCCTTAATCTTCTTTCCCCGGCTATAAGCTGGTATTTTCCCGGCGCAGTTTCCCTGACTGTAAGGGGCTGTACAACACCAAGTTTCTTTATTGATGTTGCCAGGTCTTCGAGGGCCTGGTTATCAAAGTTTGTTCTTGGCTGGAAAGGATTAGCCTCGATAGAATCAACTGAAATATTCATGTTAGCTTCCACCTTCTTCTCAAGAACCTCTTTCTCCACACCTTCTATCAATGCACCAAGACCTCTGCCAAGGGCGTTTTTCTTTATCGTGTTCATCAGGTTAGCTAATATTTAGTTTTCGGATGGTGAAGTTGTTTGTTTTTCAATAAGCTCCTTTGCCAGGCTCAGGTAATTGACAGTACCTCTTGAATCTGCGTCATAAAGTATAGCTGGCTGACCGAAACTCGGAGCTTCAGAAAGCTTGATATTCCTCTGTATGATAGTTTTGAATACCATTTGCTGGAAATGCTTGTTAACTTCATCTGCAACCTGGTTTGACAGCCTTAGACGGGCATCATACATGGTCAGTAAAAAGCCTTCAATCTCAAGGTTTTTATTGAGGTTATTCTGGATTATTTTTATCGTATTGAGCAGTTTACCAAGGCCTTCAAGAGCGAAATATTCACACTGAACAGGTATTATCACTGAGTCTGATGCTGTTAATGAATTAACAGTAAGAAGCCCGAGTGAAGGTGAGCAGTCAATAAGAATATAATCATAGCTGTCTTTCACCTTCTCAAGCACAACCTTCAGTATCTTTTCACGCTCGGGTCTGTCGAGCATCTCAATTTCTGCACCAACAAGATCGATGTTCGAAGGAATTATATAAAGATTGTTTATGCCGCATGAGAGTAGTGCCTCCGATGGCTCTTTGCCATCGATCAGGCAATCGTAAATTGTGCTTTTTATCTGCCTTGTATCGATTCCTATACCAGATGTGGCATTTGCCTGAGGATCGGCATCTATTATCAGAACTTTTTTCTCAAGCGCTGCAAGACTTGCTGCCAGGTTTATTGCTGTGGTTGTCTTGCCCACTCCGCCTTTCTGATTAGCTATCGAAATGATCCTTCCCATTCTTTCAATATTTACTTAATTCTGAATTTCAAATTTAATACTTATGCTATACGCAGCCGGACGTCAATAAATGTAATTGTAAACATTATTTTTGCGGTTTTCAACAGGTTATCAACAGCTCCATGTTGTACAATAAACAGCTTTAATTTGATTTTCAATAAATTAAAAACTCTTTCTGAAAACATTTTTTTACATTGCCATTTTTCCGATTATTATTACTGATTTAAAATCATATTGAAATCATCCCGGAATTATGGCTGAAGAACAAAGATGGCTGCTTATCATAAATCCCAATGCAGGGAAAGGCAAAGGGAAAAAAGACAGTAAACGAATCCAGGATCTGCTCCGGAAAGAAGGTTTTGAGTTCTCATCAAGGTTCACGGAAAGAAAAGGCGATGCAATCCATTACACAGTTGAAGGAATTGCTGAAGGATACCGGAACATAATTGTTGTCGGAGGTGACGGTACGCTTAATGAAGCCGTTAATGGTGTAATGCTGAATAAATCATGTCATAAAACTGATGTTACCCTGGCGATAATACCAGTGGGTACCGGCAATGACTGGGGAAGAATGTTCGGTATTTCCCTTAACTATGAAAGGGCTATAGCAACAATAAAAGAGAGGAAAACGCTTCTCCATGATGTCGGCCACATATTCTATACTGAAGGCACCGGAAGAAAAGAGCGGTATTTTATAAATATTGCGGGCCTCGGTTTCCAGTCTGCAGTTGTAAGAAGATCAAATCATCAGAAGGATAAGGGTCGTGGCGGAAAGATGATATACTTCTACAGTTTATTAAGAACACTTTTTATATACAGGAATGTGAAATCTGAAATGTATATAGATGATGGCACCCTCATAGAGTCGAATGTCTTTTCTGTAAACATCGGCAACGGAAGGTATTCCGGAGGAGGGATGAGACAGACTCCTGATGCAATTCCTGATGATGGTATGTTCGATCTAACAGTTATCAATGATATGGGGAAGATTGAAATCATACGGAACCTCGGATTGCTTTACGACGGCACCATACTGAGTCACCCTAAGATTGACGGTTACAGGTGCCGCAGGATCAGTATAACTTCAAAAGCTCCTATGTACCTGGATGCTGATGGTGAAACACTGGGGCACACTCCGGCTGAATTCAGTATAATCCCGGCCGGCATCAGGATCATATATCATACACGTATCACTGAGTGACCTTTATCTCGAATAGCTTTGGCCATCTTTTACCAGTAACAAACAGGCGGTTACCAACACTGTCCCATGCTATTCCGTTAAGAACATCAGTATCGGGTTTCCTGTCAGAATTTTTCAGGAGCCCGGAAAGATCAACAAAGCTGTTTACTTTGCCAGTCGCGGGGTCAATTCTTACAATCTTATCTGTCATCCATACGTTTGCCCATATCTCGCCATTAATATATTCAAGCTCATTCAGGGCATCAACCTGGCCCCTGTCATCGTAAACCTCAATCCTTGAAACAACGGTAAACATCTCCGGCTCATAGAAATATATCACATTGGTACCGTCGCTCATAACGATCCTGTTGCCAATTGTTGTGAGACCCCAGCCCTGCGTTGGATAGTAAATCTTGTTGATAAGGTTAAATGTAGCCCTGTCGTAGACGAAACCTATCTTATTCTCCCAGGTTACCTGGAATATTTTATCACCGTATAATGTGATACCTTCTCCAAACAACGATCCGTCAAGGTTATGCTGCCTTAACACTTTCCCTGTTTCGAGCTCAACTTCCCTGAGACTTGATCCGGTTTCCTGCCCTGTACCTTCGTAAAGGGTACCTTTATAGTAGAATAATCCCTGTGTAAAAGCCTCCCGGTCGTGAGAATATGTCCGGACAATCCTATAGCCATATTTTTTAGGTGTGACATCAGAATAGATGATCATAAATCTTGTTACCGATCCCGGCTGTTTAATACCGCTGTATGCAGTAGCTTTCAGTGATTTTCTGCCGGCAGTCTTTGTATAATCTGATGGTATTGTATATTCCCACGGTATGGTCCTGATTGTTGCCACATGCTTGCTGTCGAAAGTTATTACTACCGAATCAGGAGCATTTTCAGCATCAACATCCAGCTTTACATTCACAACATCGCCAATTTTGAAGCCTGTATTTTCCTCAGGTGCTACCATGTTTACCTGCACATGTTCAGTCTCTGCCTGCACTGCCTCTTTCCGTCCATCATCGGCATTGCTTCCTGGTCTGCCTGAACATGAGAAAGTCCAGGCGAGGATCAGTAACATACTTACTGAAATGACGAATCTCGTGTAATCAGTTTTCATCTTCTCTCGTTTTCCATTTAAACAATCTGAACAGCTTCCTTCCTGCAGAATCTATTTTTTTTTGTGCTTCCTGTTCCTCTAATTCATAGGGATTCAATATCTGCCATATATTGCTCCATCCAGGGAAGCCTCCAACATTCCTGTCGTCTATATAAATGTCGGCATTAATTTTACGGCTTACCTTCAACTCATCAAAAACCTCTTCGGGATAGTTTTTATTTATTGCATAAAATTCAAGGCCATTCTTCCTGCAGAATTCAACTGCCTCATCAAGCTCTTTTCCTGTCCGGAATGTCCAAAGAATCAACAATGCTCCTTTTCTCTCAAGCTCCTTTAATGTCTGAAATGCAAAAAGCTTTTCTTTTCCGATTGCAGGATACTCATGCTCGACAATGGTGCCATCAAAATCCACAGCTATCTTTATGCCCCTGTAATCGATCATCCGCAATAGTATTTAGTACAAATCTACTAATAAAACAAAGAAGAATTTCTTAATTTTACAACCCTCTGTTTACTTTATTAAGGCCGAAATGAAACATATTCCAAACCTGATCACTTCCCTAAACATGGTTTCAGGATTCATAGCAGTAATAAGTGCTGCCCGGGGAGATGTTTTGATGGCGTCATGGTTTATCCTTGCAGCAATGATCTTCGATTTCCTGGATGGATTTGCTGCAAGATTGTTGAAAGCGTACTCAAATATAGGAAAGGAGCTTGACAGCCTGGCTGATGCAGTGAGCTTCGGGGTGGCTCCGGCCGTAATAATATTTGACCTGCTGAACACCACTGTTTCATCTGAATATTTCCTTATCAGGGAGAGAGTGCTTCATT
Organism: Bacteroidales bacterium; assembly: GCA_035297425.1. Taxonomy (GTDB): domain Bacteria; phylum Bacteroidota; class Bacteroidia; order Bacteroidales; family VadinHA17; genus LD21. The sequence continues at coordinate 225,066 of DATGYZ010000031.1, forward strand.
CGATACTTGTATTTATACCCGCAATAATGCCTGTCTGTGCAGCGCTGCGCCTCGCAATTTTCAATACTGATCCCTCACAGTCGACATCCTTCAGGGGTTTGCCTACACCGGCAAGTGCAATGGCAGTCATCTCTCTGACATTTGCAGCTAATTTTTCCGATTCATCATTCATCAGGTCGTTCATTGATTCACCGATTCTCCTTCTTTCCTATACAATTGTTCTGTCATTACTCATGGTGAGCAGGCTGCACCTAATGTCGCTTAAGATTAAAAGTTTCGGCTTCAGGGGAAATGAGGGAAGATATCTTCTTCTGGCATTTATCCTTATAAGCTGGCTAATTATAGGTCCTGCTTCACTCCTGCTTATAATACCCGAATATATTATCGCTTCAATAATCCATTATGGCGTATTGAACAAAAATGACGAAGAATAGATATGCTATTCCGTATCAGGAAAATTTTTTTCGTATAGATCGACTGCGATCCTGACAGCGAACCAGCTGATGATTATAAAGGCCGGAAGGATGAGATATGATATTACTCCTGTTAAATACATCTTTTCACATTTTCATTAAACCGAACTTAATACTTGTGTCCAGCAGAGGTTTTAAGTTCAGCCTCTGTTATTGATTTGTTTGTCAGGGCATTCCATGAATACCAGATATAGGCTATTACAAAAGGTACCATAAATGAAAAGAACATCATCGTTCTCAGAGTGAACAGGCTCGATGATGCATTTTCTATAGTAAGGGAGTCGGCGGTGTTCACAATTGAAGGATAAAATGCAGTTCCGTTATACCCGGCAACAAGCAGGAGAGATATCACAGCACCTATTGTGCCGGCACCTGTAAACCATATTGCATTGTGGTTTCTCCTGAAGACAGAAATGAAGATCCCATAAAGCACGGCCGCTACACCTGCTAAAAACAGGATAAGAATAAGAGGTGACTGGATGAAGTTATCAAGATACTTGTACTTATTAAGGAAGATCACTCCTCCGACTGATGAATGACCTTCTGAAATAAGCAGCTTAATCACAAAATAGAGGAAAAAGACAAGAAAGAAAAGTGCATTGACAAGAGCTTTTGATGGAATTTTCTCCCTTATTTCATTGCTGTCTATGGTCTTCATGAGGAACAGCAGCCCATTCAGCCTTACAAGGAAAAGCACTGCAAATCCCAGGGCAAGATTCCTGATATTTGCAATAGCTTCCAGCCCCCTCCAGTTGCTGCTCCATGTAACCTGGTTCATATCATTGAGGCTGAAGTTGGCCCCTGTATAAAGAGTGGCAACAGCTACACCTATCAGAAAAGGACCCAGGGATCCGTTTATCATGAGGAAAATATCAAAGGTCTTCTGTCCGAAGATATTCCCTGCTTTTGACCTGTATTCATATGAAACTGCCTGTATTATAAAGCTGAACAGGATCACGGTCCATAGCCAATAGGCTCCCCCAAAGCTTGTAGAGTAGAACAACGGGAATGAAGCAAAGAAAGTTCCGCCAAATACAACGAGGGTTGTGAAAGTGAACTCCCATTTCCTTCCGAGAGCATTTATCATCAAAGAACGTTCATTGCTGCCTGAAGGAAGTGTGAAAAGCATCGTTTGTCCACCCTGTACAAACATCAGGAAAACAAGGATTCCTCCCAGGAGCGACAGTATAAACCACCAGTACTGCTGCAAAAACAGGTATGATATCATAGGTGTCATATTTTACCCTCCTTTGGTTTAGGTCCTTTTTGTATTGCACGCGTCATGATAGATATCTCTGCTATCAACATTGCAGTGAAGAATACAGCAAACATTATGAATGTCGTTATAACGGTTCCTGTTTTAAGTTGCGAAACACCTGAGCTCACAGACATTAGATCCTGTATTATCCATGGTTGCCTGCCTACCTCTGTCACAACCCACCCAAGCTCGCTGGCTATATAGGGAAGAGGTATTGACAGTAAACAAATCCACAGAAACCATCTGTTCTTTTCTATAGTATCCTGGTAGAGCATAAAAAGAGCCACAGCAAAGAGCAGCATGAAAAAAAAGCCAAGTACGACCATGAGGTGGAATGAATAGAATGTTCCAGGTACATCAGGAATGGCATCTTCAGGGTTCCTGAGAGCAGAATAGCCAAAATACCTGAAGTTTTCTTTCATATCATTATCCATTTCGGACTTCAGTCGGGTTATTTCAGCAGAATCACCTGATTTCCTTGCCTGGAAATAATTCTCAAGTACAGACCTTGCAGATTTACCCTTCTCAATTTTTTCAGATACAGGCATTATATTTCTGCCAGGATCACCGGAAATAAGTTCCTTCATCCCCGGAATATATGTATCACGATCTCCTCCTGTCATTATAGATAGGAGACCTGGAATCTCAATGTCAAAAGCAAATTCCTTGATCTTCTTTTCACCGATTGACCTGTCGGTATCTTTAAGCACACCGAATGCAATCAGGCCTGCATTGCTTTTCCCCTCATACATTGCTTCCATAGCGGCAAATTTCACAGGCTGAAGTTTGGACACAGTCCTGGCGGATTCATCACCGGAGTAAGCTGTCATCAGGGAAGAGAGTAAACCAAAGACACACGCAACAACCATGCTTCTTCTGAAAAAAGCAACCTCTCTTTTCTTTATCAGGAACCAGGCGCTTACACAAAGTACAAACATCGAAGAGAGCAGGAAACCTGAAGATGTTGCATGCAGAAAATTATCAATTGCAACCTGGTTGAAGACAACATCAGCAAAGTTGACCATCTCGTGCCTGGCAGTATCAGGATTAAACTGCATTCCAACAGGATTCTGCATCCAGGCATTTGCAACCAGTATCCATATTGCAGAGATTGTCGCACCTGCAGCAACCAGCCAGGTAGAGACCAGGTGAAACCTCCTGCTTACCTTGTCCCATCCAAAGAACATTACTGCCACGAAGGTCGCTTCAAGAAAAAATGCAAATATCCCTTCGATGGCAAGTGGAGCACCAAAAATATCACCAACAAACCATGAATAATTTGACCAGTTGGTACCGAATTCAAACTCGAGGATAATACCTGTTGCAACCGCGATTGCGAAGTTTATTCCAAAAAGTGTCATCCAGAACCTGGTTATGCGTTTCCATTCCTCCCTGCCCGTTTTATAATAGATGGTCTCCATTATAGCAAGGATGAATGACAGCCCTATGACAAGCGGCACAAACAACCAGTGATAGGCAGCAGTTAATGCAAACTGAGCTCTTGACCAGCCGACAAGCGAGAGATCAACATTCTCAATCATTGTTTTATCGGGGATTAATTAATTGTTCCATTACATAGTTGCCTTTCTCCTCGTCTGAATCGAACCTGCCGGCCAGAAAATCGTGGAAAAAGAAAACCTTTAAAATAGCAAAAATTATGAAGATTTTGATCAGGATGATGAGCCACATCCTTTTCCCCCACCAGGAAAGGTTCCGGAAACCATTATAATAAAATTCCCATATCTTCCCAGGAAATGAACTCATTTAGCCTCCCTGCTCTTCTTGTCATCCTTGATTGAAATGTACTTAATACCAAGATCCTCAGTTGATAATCCCGAAGTAACCTTCTGAACCACTTTAAAGTTATAGAAGAATTCGCGGGCAAAAACCCTTAGTACTGTATATGCCGGTATTCCTAGTATCATGCCTGGTACTCCTGCAGCGAAGCCAGCTGCAAGTACAACAATAAATATTTCAAGGGGATGCGCCTTCACTGAATTTGAGAAGATGACAGGCTGAAAAACAACATTATCAATAACATGCGTGACAGCTTCAACTATGATCATGTTAATCACCAGCGGGATAACCACTTCATTGAAATCAAGCTGGATGTGCGATGCAACACCCATAATTATTGCAACAAACAGGCCTATCCACGGTCCTACATATGGAATAACATTAAGTATACCGAGGATAAGCCCCATCACTATCGCCTGCTGAAAGTCAATTCCCACAATAGTCATTCCTATAGTTATCAGGATCATTATACATGTACTCTGTATAACAATCCCGATGAAATACCGTGTCAGCAGGTTCTTAATAGAATTGAGCGCCCTGTTAACATTTTCGGTGTATTTATCGGGAACCCACATGAGTATTGATTCAAAAAACAGGTGATGATCCTTAAGGAAAAAGAAGGAAATGAAGGTTATTGAGAAAGCAGCAACAATGAGGTTTCCTATGATTCCTACAGCCGACCCGATGTAAGTCTGAATAACCGTTGCACTCAGAACACCTGAAACCTTCTCCATAACGAAATCCTTTATCGACAGGTCTGCAGCCATGTCCCTGTTTAAGGACCTGAACAGGTTCTCAACCTTTTCAATTGGCCCGTCAATAAGTACAACAAGCTTCTCGCTGTCAATAGATGAGAAATAGGAAATCTGCTGGCTAAGCAGAGGAATAAAAGTCTTGAAAAAAAGTATGATTATTGCCCAGATCACAACCAATGTCAATAAAGCAGATACCGACCTGGGCAAACTCCAGTTTTTTATCCTGACCTTTTCAAAAAGTACAACCAGTGGCCTTCCCATAATGGAAAGGACACCTGATATAAGTATGTAAACAACAATACCCCTGAAAAACCAGAAAAGTGCGAGTATCACTATTATCCCGGCAAAGATCAGAATGTTTCTAAGGGTAGAGCTCATATGCGCATATAAGGTACAAACCTACTCCAAATTTTGAAAATATGCAATCAAAATCGATAGGCCATTATATCTGTTTCATTATCTGAATTTTACACGTTAATTAATATTGCATTCAAGAAAGGTCACAATAGCAAATACTGACATATTGTCGGTATATTTTAATGAACAATATGTCATATTGTCTTGTTTGTATTGTTGGAATGCAATTTGAAATAAGGTATACGGAATTAAAAATATATGTTAAACTTAAATAAATAGGAGGACCAAACTATGTTACCGACAATTACCAGAAGGAATTTCAGACCATTCTTCCCCAGTCTTTTTGACGATGATTTTTTTACAGCATCATCAAACAGGCCAAGTTCACTGCCCGCTGTGAATATCAAGGAAGATGAAAAGAACTATTATCTTGAGCTGGCTGTCCCGGGTATGGACAAGAAAGATCTTAAGATTGACATTGATGAGGATGTTCTTACAATTTCATCGGAAACAAATAATGAAACGGAAGATAAAACAGAAGGTTATACAAGGAAAGAGTTTAGTTATTCTTCTTTCGTAAGAAGCTTCTACATTCCTGAGAATGTGAACAAAGATCAGATCAATGCAAATTACAAGGAGGGTATTCTTACAGTTTCATTCCCCAAACAGGAAGAAATGAAGAAGATCACGAAACAGGTAAAGATCTCATAATTTGAATTAAACTCATGTTGATGAAGAAAGAGGGTGTGATCCGGGGATCCGCCCTCTTTTCTTATGCCTGTCCTTTACCGCAAAGCTCGAGGAATTTGGTAGCGAAGTTATTTCCAAATTCCTTTATTGCACCTGTTTTCAATCCACCGGGCGAGAACCGGAACATGCAGGGATCAAAAGGAACATTAAACTTCAGCAACTTCAGGTTATCGTTTATGATTTTTGCTCCTTCACCGCTCCAGCCGTAAGATCCGAATGACCCTGCAAGCTTTCCCCTGTCGCGTATAGGGTTAATAAGGGCAAACATTGTATATACGGGTAATAGTGTATTCTGGTTTATTGTCGGTGAGCCTATAATTATTCCTTCAGACCTTATTATTTCTGATTCGAGTGCAGCCAGGCTAATATTTTCAATGTCGATTGCAATTGCTTCAATCCCGTCCCAGCCATGCATAGTTGCAGCGATAAGTTCTGCGGCGTCTTTGGTATAGCCATAAGCAGAAACATATGCTACCAGTATTCTTCTGCCATCTGTGCGGGTAAGCTCCATATAGTCTGAAGAATACTGTTTTGAAAGATCTATCGCTTTGCTTACACTCTCTCCCCTGTGAACCGGTCCGTGACCTGAACAGATAAAATCAATATCAAGCTGACTTATCCTGTCAATTGCCCTCAGCATGAATCTGCTGAAAGGTTTCAGGATCACATCGAAATAATATCTGAAAGCCGAAAGATGGTCATTGCTGAAATCACTGTAGATTTCTTCAGTACAATAATGTGCCCCGAATGAATCACAGGTAAAAAGGATCTTATCCTCTTCAAGGTAGGTATATATTGAATCGGGCCAGTGAAGATTCGGAGCGGCAATGAACTTCAGCTTTTTATTCCCGAGATCGAGAGTATCGCCGTCTTTTACAACAAGCGATTTAAATGGAACATTTATTATATCTTCCATATACCTGATTGCATTACCACTGCCGACAACAACGGCCTCGGGCGCAAGATCAAGAATAAGCCCCAGGCTTCCTGAATGATCAGGCTCGGTATGATCAAGTATAATATAACTTAGTTCAGACGGGTTGCATACTGACTTCAGCTTATTGATATATGTATCGCTGAACTTAGCCTTTGCAACTTCCACAATTGCTTTTTTGCCGGCATTGATATAGTATGAATTGTATGTCGTACCAAATTCGGTTGACATAACTATATCAAAGGTTTTGATATCATAATCTCTAATGCCGATCCATTTGACATCACTTGTAATGTCAACAACCTGATTATCTATTCTTAACATAATTAATCGAGCTTGGCAATAATGGTTTTATTTGCTTTTACCTGCTGGAGTATAGGTATCTCAACTTCAGTTCCAAGAGGCAGGAAAATATCAACCCGCGAGCCGAATTTGATAAATCCGAGTTCTGATCCCTGTAATACTTCCTGGCTTTCCTTCGAGTAGGTTACTATTCTCCTCGCAACGGCTCCTGCTATCTGGCGGATCATGATCTCAATGCCATTGTCAGTCTCAATAACAATGGTGCTTCTTTCATTAAGTTCCGAAGATTTGGGATGCCATGCAACCATATAATTGCCGGGGTGATAACAAACATATTTTACTTTTCCTGAAACAGGATACCTGTTACTATGAACATTGAAAGGCGACATGAATATAGAAACCTGCAGCCTTAGATCATTGAAATACTCTTCAACCATCGTCTCTTCAATCACTACTACCTTCCCGTCGGCAGGAGCATAAACGAGTCCCGGATCAGCCTGCAGGTTCCTGACAGGCAACCTGAAGAAAAACAGAAGGAAGATATAAAACAATGATGAGCTGACAGCAAAGAACAGAGTGATGTAACGATGATCGCGCCAGACCAAGTTCACAAAGAGGTTAAGAACGATAAGGATGACAAAGCTGTATCCAAGGATTTTATAACCCTCCTTATGAATGCTTACGCGCTTTATCCTGCCTTTAGGGATGCTCATTTCAGAAATTTTGCACAAAACTAATCAAAAGTGGCTATCCTCCAAACAGTACCAGAAAAAGATATACAAGCGGGAATGACAATATGGTACTGTCGAACCTGTCGAGAAAACCACCGTGCCCGGGCATAATCGAGCCTGAATCCTTGATACCTGTGCTCCTTTTCAGCATCGATTCGGCAAGGTCACCGTATGTTCCGGCAACAGAGATTATCAGGGATACAATTATCCATTCAAACCGGCTGAACTGGTTAAACATTCCGGATACTAAAAAGGCGACTATTGCAGAAAGGATCATACCACCGAAAAAACCTTCCCAGGATTTTTTGGGCGAGATACGTTCAATAAGCCTGTGCTTCCCGAGCGTAATGCCGGCAACATATGCTCCTGTATCACTCGACCAGGTAAGAAGGAAAAAAGCAAATACAACTTCAGGTGAAAAAATGACTCCCCTCTGGACGATTATTGAACTTAACCCTTCCTGATTATATGCAGTGAAAGGGAAAAGCGATATAGGGAATGCAATCCAGAGTAATGGGAATACCGTATGTGCGATTGAATCAAAAGGTCTCTCCTGCTTCCTGTAAATTTCAGTGATTATTAACAATGTAGATAAAGGAATCAAAAACAGCAGGAACTCTGATTTCAGCATACCTGATGCAACAAATGTGGAGATTGTATATAGAACCAGGCCGGTTATTATTCCCGGATAAACCATCGGTTTAATGCCTGTAGAACTGATGATACGGTAATATTCGAACATTGCTGCCGAAATAAGGATCAGACCTGTAAGATAAAATGAAACAGGGTGCAATAAAAAACCGGCAAGCAGGAATATAACTATACCTGCGCCGGTAATGCTGCGTCTGATAAGATCATTCAAAACTACTGATGATTTTCTGTCTGTTCATCCTGCGAGGCTGAATGTTTCTGCTTTTCAGCCTGAACCTTTTCATCCTCAGTGAAGATTGCTTCAGAAATGGCCTGACCTGATTTTTCATTAACTGCAGCGCCATTTTTCTTCAACTCGGCTTCTCTCTCCTCGCGCAGTACTTCTGCCCTTCTTTTACCGAATATACGTTCGAGATCTTCGCTGAAGATAACTTCTTTTTCAAGCAATATCTCTGCAAGCTCTGTAAGGCCCTTAATACTGCAGGTAAGTACCTGCTTTGCCCGTTCATATGATTGTGCAACAAACTTCTTTACCTCATCATCGATCATTTCGGCTGTCCTTTCACTGTAAGGTTTGGTAAACCCATAGTCTGTCTGGCCCGATGAGTCGTAATAGCTTATGTTGCCGATTTTTTCGCTCATACCGAAGAATGTCACCATGGCATAAGCCTGCTTGGTGACCTTTTCAAGATCATTAAGAGCACCTGTTGAAACTTTTCCGAAGATAATCTCTTCAGAAGCCCTTCCCCCGAGGGCATATGCCATTTCATCGAGGATCTGTTCGCGTGTTGTAAGCTGCCTTTCCTCAGGAAGATACCAAGCAGCACCAAGCGCCCTGCCACGCGGAATTATTGTGACTTTGAGCAGCGGGCTGGCATGTTCGAGCAACCAGCTTACAGTGGCATGACCTGCCTCATGGTAAGCAATTGTCTTTTTCTCAAGAGGAGAAATGATCTTGTTCTTTCTTTCAAGACCACCTACAATACGGTCAACAGCATCGAGGAAATCCTGTTTCTGAACAACATTTTTATTTTTTCGTGCAGCGATCAAAGCAGCTTCATTACAAACGTTTGCAATATCGGCCCCCGAAAAGCCGGGTGTCTGTTTTGCAAGAAATGCAATGTCAAAGTCTTTCTCAAGCTTAATTGGCCTGAGGTGCACCTTGAAGATAGCTTCACGCTCAGTAATATCGGGTAATTCTACATGTATCTGCCTGTCGAAGCGTCCGGCACGCATCAGGGCCCTGTCCAGAATATCAGCCCTGTTCGTGGCTGCCAGTATGATAACCCCCATATTCGTTCCGAAACCGTCCATTTCTGTAAGCAACTGGTTGAGGGTGTTTTCACGTTCATCATTCGAACCGAAATTTGCATTTCTGCCCCTTGCACGTCCAACAGCATCGATCTCATCAATAAATACAATACACGGGGCTTTTTCTTTTGCCTGCTTGAATAGATCCCTCACCCTGGAAGCACCTACACCAACGAACATCTCAACAAAATCAGAACCTGAAATTGAGAAGAAAGGAACGTTGGCTTCTCCTGCAACAGCTTTTGCAAGCAATGTCTTGCCGGTTCCCGGAGGACCTATCAGCAGAGCGCCCTTTGGGATCTTGCCTCCAAGGCTTGTATATTTCTTTGGATTCTTCAGGAAATCAACGATCTCCATAACTTCAGTCTTTGCTTCCTCAAGTCCGGCGACGTCACTGAAGTTGAGCTTCACATTTGTATCCTTGTCAAATATCTGTGCCCTTGATTTTCCAACACTGAAAATATTTCCTGCACCACCTGCCCCGCCTCCGGCCATTCTCCTCATCATGAAGATCCAGAAGATTATGAGAAGTGCCGGAAGAAGAAGCCATGAGAGAGCCTCCAGAAGATAATTTTTCCGGGTTATCATTTCAGGATAGATGATCTGGTTATCAGTATACCCTGCTTCTTTCTGCGTTTCAATTATAAATGGCTCAAAAGTGCTTACATCAGCAATATTGTACGTATAGCTTGGCTTAACTGTTGCCATGCCAAAGTTGTTCCCCGGCTTGGGGACATCAGGATATTTGCCCGAATCAATAGCATCCTTTGTAAGGTATATCTCAGCAAAATCCTTGTTAACCACCAGAATTTTTTCAATGTCGTGATTTTCGATCATCTGCTTAATAGCGCCCTTGTTTGTCTTGGGTGCAGGCTTGCCGCTGTAAAATACCTGGAAAATAATCAGCGATATAGCCAGGATAGCAAAGATCCAGTTTGAATTGAATCTTGGCTTAGGGGGCTTTTCTGTTTTTTTACCCTGGCCCTGATTATCTGTATTATTGTCTGTCATAAGATGTTACTTAATTAATTTATCTTCTAATACTTCGATCGCCGCATCTGACCATAATGACTCGAGATTGTAAAAATTCCTGTATTCCTCCAGAAATATATGAACTATTACATTTCCATAATCAAGCAGAACCCAGAAACTGTTGTCCAATCCTTCAACATGCAGCGGTTTTGCGCCTGTTTCCTTCCGGACCCTGTCATCGACTGAGTCGCAGATTGTACTGACAAGGGTTGTTGATGCAGCATGACATATAACAAAATAATCTGTAATCCTGTTTTCAAGTTTTCTTAAATCGATTTTCAGGACGTTAAGTCCCTTCTTTTCAAATATTCCTTCCGTTATGCTGTTTAAGAGTATTTCAGCTTCATCAGCTTTTTTCTTCATTCAAAAATTTTATCAGTTTGATATTAAGTCGCAAAGGTACCAAAATTTATAATTAGTTTTGTTACAGGATTTCGCTTTGCAATTTAAATGCCAAGATCGGCAAGTTTTCTGCGGTTTCGGCAAATCATTCTTCAATAATCATATAATCAACTGATTTAAATGATAATAGGTTCAAATATCATATTTCACAAAATACTGACATCAACAAACAGTACGGCAATAGCGCTGGCCTCATCACGACAGGCAGAAGAGGGCACGGTTATAAGAGCAGGTTACCAGTTGGCCGGGAAAGGGCAGCCGGGGAACTCATGGGAAAGCGAAGAAGGTAAAAATCTGTTATTCAGCATTATACTACAACCATCGGAACTCGATCCTGCAGAACAGTTCTATGTCTCTATGGTTGTTTCAACAGCGATCCATGACTTTGTATCGGGATTTGTCAGCAGTTGTACAATAAAATGGCCTAATGACATATTTGTTTCAGGTGACAAAATAGCAGGAATACTTATCGAAAGTTCCATTACAGGCAGCACAATAGATTACATGGTTGCAGGCATCGGCTTTAATGTAAACCAGGAAATATTCAAGTCAGGAAAAAACCCTGTCTCATTGAAATTGCTGACCGGAGAGAATTACGATACCGATAAACTTTTCACCGTCCTTCTTCAATGCCTCGACAGGAGGTATTTATTAATCAGGGAGAAGCGATTTGCTGAGATCAGGTCCGAATACCTTAAGAGGCTCTATAAATTGAATGAATGGACAACATTCTCAGAGAAGGGAAAAGAATTCACAGGAAGGATACTAACTGTAGAGAATGACGGAGCAATAATTATCGAGAAAAAATCAGGTATAAAAAGCAGGTTTTATTTTAAGGAGGTTGAGTTTTGGTTGACTAGCGGTCGATGAATGATTCTGATAGGTTAAAACCAATCCAAATTCATCAACCAGGACTGACTTTAACTTACTTTCTCTTCCCAGCAATTAAATTTTTCAATCCTGTCAACAATCATCTCAAGGAACTGTCCGATGGGTTTTGAAGCTATCATCTTCATCATTGGGTTCAGTGCTGCATTTAATGAAACCTTAACATCAGCCTTATCATTGGTCTTCCGGTTGATATGAAGAACCATTTCGAAATCGTTGTTTTTCAATGCTGTGCCCTTGAAGGCAACCATATTAAATTCCTCCTTCTGGGCAATGCCGAGCTTCACCTCCCCCATCCTTGGCACACTGAAGCTGCATCTGTCTTTTGAAGCCTGCCAGTCTACAATAGTTCCGGCAGGGATAAAGCGTTCAAAGTTCCTGATATCAGTAACAAAATTGAAAATCTGTTCAGGAGTGCATTCCGGCTTACCGGATCTGCTCTCGAAATATGAAAAATCAGCCATTTCACTCATGGTTTTGGTGTTAAGTGTTTAACAATCGGAATTACATTTGGTTGGCTGATATGCGATGCAGGATTCAGATTCCCCATGAGGCAGGATCTTCCCTCCACTTTCGCAGAGTCTCAACTTCGGCCTGTCCGATATAGCCAGTGCTCAGGGCTGATTCTATAAGGGTTGAATAATTACTTAGTGTATTCAGCTTACAATTATCAACTGCAAAAGCATCTGTGGCCTTTTTAAATTCATATGTAAAAATCGCAACCATGCCCAACACTTCGCAACCGGCATCACGAAGAGCTTTCACTGCATTGAGGCTGCTGCCACCTGTGGAAATGAGATCTTCAATAACAACAGTCTTCTGGCCCTTCTTGTAAAAACCTTCTATCTGGTTGCCAAGTCCATGCTCCTTTGCCCCTGACCTGACATAAACAAAAGGCAGCTTGAGCTTATCGGCAGCGAGAGCGCCATGAGCAATTGCACCTGTTGCAACACCAGCTATCAGTTCTGCATCAGGATAGAGCTCCTTCACCCTTGCTGCAAAAGAATCACTGAGAAATGACCTGACATCAGGAAATGACAATGTTTTCCTGTTATCACAATAAATGGGAGATTTCCACCCCGAAGCCCAGGTAAAAGGATTTGACGGTTGCAATTTAATTGCGTTAATTTGTAAGAGGAATCCGGCTGTTCTTTTTGCAATATCATCCATATGGAAACGTATAAAGTTCATTTCGAAGACAGATTCATTACTCTGAGCCCTGAACCTGACAGGCTACAAAAATACGTCTTATTCCATAAATTCCACGACACGGATGCACTTTACAAATTAATTACTGATTTCCAGGTTAATACAGACCTGGGCTCAATGAATATTTACGGTCCTGACATAAAACACCTGTGGAAAATATTCAGGATCTTCTTCACCGAAGTGGGGGCAGCAGGAGGACTAGTAAGGCATATCTCGGGAAGATACCTGTTCATTGAAAAAAAAGGAAAACTGGACCTGCCAAAAGGACATATTGAGGAAGGAGAAGAGCCGGCAGGATGTGCACTCAGGGAAGTAAGCGAGGAATGTGGTATAACAGGGCATTCAATAATAAAGCCACTTACACCAAGTTACCATACCTATACCTGGGAAGGCATCTCATATCTCAAAAAAACACACTGGTTCCTGATGAAATACAGCGGTGAGCTTGTTACTGAACCTCAAACAGAGGAAGGAATATCGAAAGTGGAATGGTTGTTTCCGGATGAGCTCAGCAGGATCAAAGGTAAGGCTTGGCTGTCGCTCATGGATCTTATAAACAGCTCTATACTTAAGGGTGCAGGGGATTCACTTCTGTAGAATGAATTAACCCTTCCTTTAAAAGAAAGGAGGGTTAAAATATCAGGTAAGTAGCTGGACAGGTTAGAAAATAGTCCAAGTTGCCAGGGTCAATCACCCTTCTTATAATCCGCAATATTTATTGCCGAAGGTACAAAACCAGAAGCATCACCGCCGTTTTTCAGAACATCCCTTACGATTGTCGAATTGATGAATGAGTGCTCGGGAGCTGTGAGAAGAAATACTGTTTCTATATCAGAAGCCATTGCTTTGTTGACCTGCCCTATTGCTCTTTCAAATTCAAAATCAGCAGAAGTTCTGAGACCTCTCAACAGGAATTTAACTCCTTTTGCCCGGCAATAATCAACAGTAAGTCCTGAGTAGCTGTCAACCTTTACACGCTGTTCTCCTTTGAATGTATTCAGGATGATCTCCTTGCGCGTTTTAAGTGTAAAGAAGCTTTTCTTCTCTGCATTATCTCCAACAGCAATTATTATTTCATCAAAGATCTCCAGGGCTCTCCTGACTATTGATTCATGACCTACTGTGAAAGGATCGAATGATCCGGGAAAGACTGCAGTTTTCTTCATTCGAATGTTATGTTTTTAGGGTTCTTCACTTTCTGATCCAGAAGGGCAATATCTAGAACATCCATTATGGTCGTAACATAGTGAAACTTCAATCCTTTGATATATATCTCCCGTATGTTTTCAACATCTTTTCGGTTTTCTTCCGAGATTAGTATCTCTTTAATATTCGCCCTTTTTGCAGCAAGTATTTTTTCCTTGATCCCTCCCACCGGCAGTACTTTACCCCTTAAAGTAATTTCACCGGTCATTGCGACTGATTTGCGAACCTTTCTCTGGGTGAATGCTGAAGCAATCGATGTTGCCATTGTTATTCCAGCCGAAGGCCCGTCTTTAGGTATTGCACCCTCAGGTACATGGATATGAATGTTCCATTTTTCTGAGAAATTATCAGGCAGCTTAAGAAGCTCAGCATTCGCTTTCAGGTATTCAAGAGCGATCGTAGCCGATTCTTTCATCACCTCTCCAAGATTACCGGTGAGGGTCAGCTTACCTGAGCCGCGGCTGAGGCTCGTCTCAACAAAAAGAATTTCACCACCTGCAGCTGTCCAGGCAAGGCCTGTAACAACACCGGCCTGCTCGTTGCCTGCATAAATATCCCTTGAGTATTTGGGAGGTCCGAGCATCTTGCGCAATTCTGTTTTGCTTAGAACAGGTTCGTATTCTGAATCTGAGGCTATATTCTTTGCAGTTACCCTGACAACTTTGGCAATACGCTTATCAAGCTCACGAACACCTGATTCGCGGGTATATTCTTCAATGATTGTCTCAAGAACTTTCTTGTCAATTTTGAGCTGCCCGGGTTTTACTCCATGATTTTCAAGCTGTTTCGGAAGAAGGTGTTGTCTTGCAATTTCAAGTTTTTCCTCAACAATGTAGCCGGTAATCTCGATAAGCTCCATCCTGTCTCTCAGTGCAGGGCTTATTGTTGCGAGGTTGTTTGCAGTGGCAATAAACATAACCTTTGAGAGGTCATATTCCATCTCAAGAAAGTTATCGAAGAATGTGCTGTTTTGCTCAGGATCGAGTACTTCAAGGAGCGCGGATGAAGGATCGCCCCTGAAATCCTGGCCTACCTTGTCAATCTCATCGAGGATGAATACCGGGTTTGATGAGCCGGCCCGCCTTATGTTCTGGATGATCCTTCCCGGCATTGCGCCAATGTATGTCTTCCGGTGCCCCCTTATTTCTGCCTCATCATGCAGGCCTCCGAGTGACATTCTGACATACTTCCTGTCAAGCGCCCGGGCAACAGATCTTCCGAGTGATGTTTTGCCAACCCCGGGAGGTCCGTAAAGGCATAATATGGGGGATTTAAGATCACCTTTAAGCTTAAGTACAGCCAGGTGTTCAATGATCCTGTCTTTTACTTCATCCAGACCGGAATGATCGAGATCAAGGATCTTTCTTGCATTTCTGAGGTCCAGATTATCAGTTGTATATTCATTCCAGGGGAGGTCTAGCAGTGTCTGGATATAGTTTACCTGCACAGAATATTCTGCCGCAGCGGGATTCAGCCGGCGCAGCTTATCGAGCTCCTTTGTGAATGTTTTCTTTACCTCCTCTGTCCATTTCTTCTTTTCTGCCTTCTGGCTGTATTCATCTATCTCTTTCTCAAGTGGATTACCCCCGAGCTCATTCTGTATTGTCTTCATCTGCTGATGAAGAAGGAACTCCCTTTGCTGCTGGTCAAGATCGCTTTTAACCTTCGACTGAAGCTCGTTCTTTAGCTCAATTACCTGGATCTCCTGAACCAGGAATTCGAGAAGAAGGTAGCCTCTGTCACGTATGTTACTGATTTCAAGCAATCTCTGTTTATCCTGGACCTTGATATCCGTATTTGAACAGATGAAATTTATCAGGTAGGTATTATTCTCAATGTTTTTAATTGCAAATGAGGCCTCCGGACTGATATTGGGATTAATCTTTATTATTTTCAGTGACAGATCTTTGAGAGATCCTACGATGGCATCAAAATCCTTGCTGGGGATTTCAGGCTTAACTTCAGGAATGCTTTTAACCCTTGCCATGAAATACGGCTCATAGGATACAAGCTCTCTTACTACCATCCTTTTCCTACCCTGGATTATGGCTGTTGTGGAGCCGTCCGGCATCTCAAGCAACTTGACTATCTGGCCTATTGTTCCGACAGTGTGCAGGTCGTTGAACTGGGGATTTTCAATATCCGGATCCATCTGTGCAACAGTGCCTACGATCTTATCGTTACGATATGCATCTTTTATTAACTGTATTGATTTTGGCCTGCCGATTGATATGGGAAGAACGACTCCGGGGAACAGGACAGTGTTTCTGAGCGACAGAATCGGGATTGCTTCAGGGACCTCAAGATCATCAAGCTCACTTTCATCGCCATCTGCTATTATGGGAATGATATCTCCTTCTCCATCCAAAAGGTCAGGTATGAATAACTCCTTCAAAGGCTTAAAATTTTTCTTTTCCATCTATCTATTATTCCTTACTCCCTGACTTTATTGCGAGGGCATCTCAACTACAGTACGAACCAAAATTAAACAAATATTTTTTATACGCAGGTAAATGTGAATAACAAGGATTATGCCACATTGAAACAGGACACCACTGTTACAGGAAGAAATAAAAAAGGGTGCCATATCGACACCCTGCATATTCTTCAGCTTAAATGCTATTTCTTTTTAACGACGCGATCCTTGTAACGGTTCATGAATTTGTCAACCCTTCCTGCAGTATCAACAAGCTTCATCTTACCTGTGTAGAACGGATGTGATGTATTTGAAATCTCAAGCTTAATAAGAGGGTATTCGTTACCATCTTCCCATTTGATGGTCTCTTTTGAGGGGGCTGTTGATTTACTCATGAAGCTTACTCCATTAGACATATCCTGAAATACAACAAACCTGTAATTGCCCGGATGAATTCCATTTTTCATTTCGATGCGTATTTTTCCTTATACTATTCAAATAATTATGCCCTGAATCAGGGTTTGCAAAAGTAGTCAACAGAATTTAAATTGCAAAGATATTTCATTCTTTTTTACATCAGGTATTTGTTCCTTTCATTTTTGCGGACATCTCATCCATGTACCTTACAAAGGGAAGCGAGTCATTGATCATATACCTGTATGTTATATGTGTCTTTGCTTTCTTTGAACCAACAGCTTCATATATAGCTATCATTTTCGGATTGAAATCACCCACCCATGAGAGTTCCAGCTCCTTGTACCAGGGCTTCTTCACAAAAACCGTGTAAAGATTGTAAAATATCGCTGACTCAACCCCGCTGTTCTGGTAAGCCGGATGAACACCACCTACTACTGCCCTCATCCTTGTCATTTTATGAGTCATCTTATAATAAAACAACTTAATAATGCTTAACAGATCCAGTTTGCCGTTAAGATACTTCAGGATCTGGTTGACATCAGGAAAGAGAATGAAAAATGCAATCGGCTTATCATTGAAATAACCGAACCATATTATCTCCTCGTCAATTATAAACTCTGCCTTACGCAGCGATTCCTCAAGCACTGCGGGATCGAGAGGGGTAAAATCATCTTTGAAGACAGACCAGGTGGCATTATAAATCTCAACAATATCGTTGACAAATTTAGTGCTGTTCTTTTTTTCAAAATGCCTGAATGAATATCCGGGTCGTTTTGATATCCATTCGGCAATCTTCATTATCCTATCTGGGAATTTGTCAACAGGGACATGATAAGAATATTGCTCGAAATAGTTCCTGAAACCATAATCCTCGAAGAACTGCTTGTAGTATTTCTTATGATATGGCATCCCGAAACCCTGTTGTGTGTAACCGTCAACGAGCAGGCCCCAGTTATTATCATTTTCACCAAAATTCACAGGACCATCCATTGCCTGGATCCCTTTTGCAGCAAGCCATTCCTTTGCAGTATCGAATAGCATAAAAGCCGCATTCCTCTCATCAATCACCTCAAAAAATCCCATTCCTCCTGTAGGCTGACTGTTTGCTGAAGATCTTACCTCATCAATAAATGCTGCCACCCTTCCGATAGTTTTCCCCGCATCATCTTTGAGCATCCATCTGATTGCTGTGCCATGTTTGAATGCATGATTGCGTTTCGGATCAAAAACAGATTCGATGGATGAATCAAGTGGACAGATCCAGTTTGGATCATCGGCATAGAGCGTCTTTGGAAAATCAATAAATTCCTTCCTGTCTCCCTGTGTTTTTACTTCAGTTATTCTCATTTGCCTTCAGCAATAATTGTTCCTTAGTGGATTTGATGAGCCAAAGATAAAGGTTTTTTGAAACCTCAGTGTTTATTTACTGGATGTCGATGATCCTGTGGTCGATTAGTACAAACAATATTGAAATAAGAACAAAATAGATCATGTAAGTTTTTACAGGGATGTACTCTGATGGTCTAATCTTCATTTTTGCCCATACATAGCCTGCCAGGATTACTTTTGAGACCAGGTTTACAAAGAATGTTGACAGGGCAACACCCACCAGGTTATATTCCTGAAGCAGCCAGAGGCTCAGAGGTATGTTAAGCGCTACTTCAATGATGCCAACGATGAGGATAATATGTGTTTTTTTCCTTCCTATAATTATTGTCTGTGGAAAAATAAGACGCGGTATAATCATAAGTGAATAGATCAGGAAAATATCAGCGCTCCTCTGGAATTCAGGGGTGAACATGCGTGGATAGATCCATCTCGAAAACAACATGATAAGCATTGCCGCCGGGAAGAGGTAATGCATAAGCTTTTCTGACCGTACCTTTAGTTTATCGAGCGATTCAGTCATCCTTTCCCTTGTCGAGAATTCAGGCAGGAGAGCATTGCTCAGTCCGTTTGCGAGCATGAGAACAAGTGGAAATTCCTTGGCTCCGAATCTGAATTGAGCAAATATTGCAGGATCACGGTAAACAGATGAAATTATTACCCCGTCAATATACTGGGGCGATCCGGCTATCAGAGAGGTTATGATCAATGGAATTCCAAGGTAGAGATGCTCCTTCATAAAATCATAGGAGATCTTCATCAGGGTATACCTTCGCAGAAGAATCAGAAGCCAGATCCATCTTACTCCTGTTATGAAAAGCAAACCGTATATAGACCAGATAATATCTTTACCAAGAAGTATTGGCAAAATCAGGAATAAAAGCTGGGCAGTATATGTGTATAATCCATATTGAAAAATCCTGTAAGACCTGTTGTTGAGAAGGTAGATGTATTCGATAAGACACACGGGGCTGCTCAGAAGTATGTAAAGGAGCAAAAGGTTGATGAATGGCACATTGCCTGATTGGTTGAAGACTGAAAAGTTATTTTTCAGGGAATGGCCAAGGAGGAAGAACATCAGGCTGAATGCACAGAGAACAAGGAATGCATTGAAGATCTCGGGAGATTTCTCGGTACCCCCTTCGCCCACCTTCCTGTAAGTTTTGTTCCTGTTGTATAACGGCAGTAGCGACTGGATGATGCCTGTAACCCAGAAGAAGGTCATAAAGCCACCGATGAACATGAACATTTCAAACTTACCGACATCGGCAGGCGGCAATTTCTTGGCAAATACAATACTGATAACAAGGAATATGACAGGCTTCATCAGCTGAAAGAGCTGGAGTCCTGAAATGTTATCCATAAGCCTGAAGTTCTTCAACCCTGAAAACGGATTTTTAATTTTTCCAGTAATATCACTTAATAAAGAAGATTGCACCTGACTTTTTTTCGGCCTTAAAGATAGAAAGTTTTTGCTACAAATACTTTCCTGCATGATTTGGCACAGGGCAATGAGGTACCAGGGCAAAGGGCAAAGGGCATGAGGCAAAGGGCGTAAAACCAGAAAAAAAAGCCGGTACTTACCGTACCAGCCTTTTTATTCCGGGTGGAAGATGGGTCTCGAACCCACGACCTTCGGAACCACAATCCGACGCTCTAACCGACTGAGCTACATCCACCGTTTGGACTGCAAAATAAGCTCAAAAAAAATTATTTAACAATACTTTGAATCTATTTTCAATAACTATTTGACTTTATGCTTACTATACCTCGAATGAGCAACAAATGAGAGTATTGCAAGCACGATTACAGTAATATAAACAAATGAAGGAACAGGAACCGGATCACCGCTGGCATAAGAATGCAATCCGGAGAGATAGTAGTTAACACCAAAATATGTCATCAGCACTGAAGCAAATGCAACCAGTGAAGACAAGTTAAAGATGTACACATCTTTCATACTAGGTATGAACCTCGAATGGACAACAATGCTGTATATAATTATTGTAATAAGCGACCATGTTTCCTTCGGATCCCAGCCCCAGTACCTGCCCCATGATTCGTTCGCCCAGACTGCCCCGAGGAATGTTCCGATGGTGAGAAGATAAAGCCCAAGTGTCAGTGACTTATAATTAATTACAGTCAGCTCGTCTATCGTATTTGATATCTGTTCCCTGTTCGAAGGATTTACCATGGCAAGCAGGATAAGAGTTATCAGTCCAAGTATGGCTCCCAGTCCGAGGAAGCCGTAGCTGCCGGTGATCACCGAAACGTGCAGTGTAAGCCAGTATGACTTAAGCACCGGTACAAGGTTCGTAATTTCAGGATCCATGAAGCTCAGGTGCGCAACCATAAGTGTCATTGAAGCGAGCACTGCAGTAGCAGAAAGAGCAAATGATGACTTCCTGCTGAAGATAAATCCTGCAAGAAGTGTTACCCAGGATATGAAAAGCATAGATTCATAGCCGTTGCTCATTGGCGAGTGGCCTGAAATATACCAGCGCAGTCCAAGACCGATAGTATGGAACAGGAACCCAACCAGGAGCAGTGCTGAAGCTGCTTTAATAAACAGCGACTTGCCCTTAATTCCTCTAATTACACCTGCAATAAGACCAATCAGCATTAAAAGTCCTAATGTGGCATAGAAAGGGAAAAGCTTTTCAAAAATATTCATCCTGTAATACAGAAGTTCTGCATTTGTTTCTCCTTTTCCCGGCAGCTCATAGTCTGAGTGTTTCTCCTGGTACTCTGAAATGGTGTTCCTGAGAAGAGCAACATCGTTGACACTCTGTTTCTCAATTGCAGAAACGAGGACAGGAATGAAACTATTAACGAGTAAAGAATCCTCTGATGACGCTGCAGATTTGTTAGCATCCGACGGGGAAGCCCATTCATGAGTCTGGTCGCGAAGAGGGAAAATGCGCATGAAGCTTCCATTATATACCATATAGAGAATGTTCACACGTTCGTCGATCTTCATAACTTCCTTATCGTACCGGTTTCTTTGTGACGGTGATTTACTGTATGCAGTACTTACATCATCCGAAATCTTATATGCTCCGTTCTTTGAAAGGTCGACAAGATCGGAGAAAGCAGCCATGTTCCCCGTAATACCAAGCTTTTGTTTAAGTTCTTTATTCGAAATACTTATAACAGGAACATCCTTCCAGCTGTTAAAATCGAGGTATATACCAAGGAATACCTGCATGGGTGACATGCCTTCGAACTTGTTTTCCCTTGCAACTTTTCTCAAAATATCGCTTGAAACAGTATATAAAGGTTTGGTTCTCCCCTTCTGATCCTGTACCAGCATCTTACCAAATTCCTCTGAGACTGCTTTATCCGGGACAAGCTTCTGACCGTATGCCGGGATCAGTCCTGTAAGGATAAGAAGCAATATTGCAGGAACTGTTTTTCTCAAGGCTGAATTCCAGTACCCGGATGTCACCCTGTGAAATACTGCATTCCTGTTTATAAGAGATAATATTATGAACAGGAACAACAGCGCGTAACCTGCATAAGTTACCATCATGCCTGCAATGTCATGATTTACGGACAGAATTGTTCCTTTCTCATCGGGATCATATGAAGACTGGTAGAACCTGTATCCTTTATATTTCAGAATGTTATTCATGAAAATCATGAAAGGCATCTGAACATTACCTGCAGGATCTGACAGAATAACATCGCTCTTATAACCTGAAGGACTGCTTGACCCGGGATAACGTTCGAGAATAAAATCATTAAGCCTGATTGAAAAAGGCAGCTCGCGGACTTCAGGACCAAACCTGACAGAAACTATGTTTCCCCCGATTGTCCCTTCCGCTGTTGAAACATCAGAATCTGACTTGTCCCACAGGTATATCCTGTCCGACTCATTTCCGCTCCTGACATCAAAGATGAATGCATTCTGGCCTGTATTTCTTTCTTCAGGGTTAACTGCTACCGGCCCTACTGAAGCTGTAAGAAGAAGCTGCCGGGGAATTACATTGATATTTCCCATAGACAGGATCTGCAGTTCCCTTAATTCGAAGGGCTTACCTGGTTCAAGCTGCAAAGATGACTTCGTTTTCATGCTTGTTTCGCTTATTACGGCACGTGAAACAGCATAGAACTTTCCTGAATCTACCCTTATATTGAGATCAGCCGTATCGCCAGCTTCAAATGAGACAGACACCTGACCTTCAGTTACAACCTCTCCTCTTTTGAGAAAATATGTCTGACCATGCATGCTTGTTGATGCAAAGAAAAGGGATACATATGGTTCCCCCTGGGGATCCTCCACTATTTCCTCTGATGCATTCGGTACCATCCGTGTGAGGGCCAGGTCAATCTTCCTGTTACCTGCAGGTATGCTTTTCCTGTAACCCCTTGAGGTTGCGGAAGTAAAATCTTCCGAATCCTGAGCAAGTACAGATCCTGAATTATCCGTAACAGTATAACCAAGGAATTTCTGCGTGGAATAAACCTTATCCTGTTCTTCCCCTTCCCTTATATGAATAGATCCTTCCCACCCGGTATAACGGGTTATTGCTGCTCCTGCAAGCATAACAATAAAAGCAAGATGGAACAGTGCGCCAGTGATCCGTTCTCTCTTAAACAGCTTAAAAGCTATAAGCTGGCCAACGAGGTTAACAGCAAGCAGAAGAAGAATAAGCTCAAACCATTTTGTGCCATAAACGCTTCCGTAAGCAGTTGCCGAACCATAATCGTTCTCAATAAATGTTGCAACAGCCATTGATGCGGCAAACACAACAAAGAGCAATCCCATAAATACGGGTGAAAACAAAAACTTCAGATATTTCATAGATTATTATTTTTCAGAACTAGCCTTTTTGTGAGATCATTTCAAGCTTTTCCCTGTCAAGAATCTTTATTCTTGAAGCATCGGAATAGATTATGCCTGAATCTTCAAATTCCCTTAATATTCTCACAACACATTCTTTTGCCATAGTAGCCATCTCTCCAAGCTCCTGCCTCGATAATATCATCTCATATTCATTGCCATGGAACACTTCATCGGAAAAATAAAGTAGTATCTCTGCAAGCCTGCCCGACATTCGCTTTTGCGCCTGGCTGACCATCCGCGTATGGACGTCAAAAAATTTACGGTTAATATCATCAAGGAATCCCTGGGCGAATAAGCCATTTTTCTTTACAATCTCCTTAAGGATTTCTATGCTGATGAAACATGCCTTGATTCTTGTCAGTGCCGTAACAGAAAATGAATGCCGCGACGCAGTATAGGCGCCGGGACTAAGAATAAGCTTGCCGGGAAGTGCAATGCCAAGCATGAAATTTTTTCCTGATGCACCTTCTATGTACATCTTAGCAAGACCATTTGCCATAAACAGGGCGTGAGAAGCCGGCGAACCCTGCTTCATCATAATTTCACCGGGTCTGAATGCAGCCTCATACCTGTTTTCGTTAATCAGGTTCAGCTCCTCATTGGTGAGATGTGAAAAATTTTCCCAGTTTCCCTCACAATTTTCGCAGATACCTGACATTTTCAATAATGACATGTCGTGAGATTTTTGTAAAAAAAGGCCAATTATACAAAATTAATAAATATCAGCATGCAAATTGATTTTTATCATAGATAAAAGAAGTATGTATCAATAATTGAAATTGCATTTTTTTCCATCAGTGTTAACTGAATAACAATGGATTTTAACTAGCTTGCACTCGTGAAATTTAAACCAAACTAACAATATGAAAATCCTGAATAGAATTCTGTTATTTGTAATTCCCGCAGGGCTGGTCTTAACCTCATGTGAAGGTCCACAGGGGCCACAAGGCATAGATGCAAACCAGAGTTGCACAGAATGTCACGACAACTCTGCCCAAATTGAGACAAAGCAAGCTCAGTGGGAACACTCTCTTCATGCTACCGGTGAGAACGCTGCATATGCAAACAGGGCCGGATGTGCCGAATGTCACACAAGCCAGGGATTCCTTGAGTATGTTGCTGAAGGATCAAGGGCAAATATCTCTCTTCCTGACGAGCCAATGCAGATCAATTGCTACACCTGCCATGAAATTCACACAACCTATACAGAAGAAGATTATTCACTCACAAAACCAGGTGCTGAAACTCTGATCCTGAAAGCAAAAGATGGCTCGACAGTTACCTGGGACAAAGGAACAAGCAACCAGTGTGTCGGATGCCACCAGGCAAGGAACGTCGCCACAATTCCGGTTCAGAATGCTGCTACATTCAGTATTACTGATACACGTTTCGGCCCGCACCATGCACCAAACTCCAACCTTATGCTTGGCAAGATTCCATTTGAACTTACAGGAAGTGCTGCGTACCCGACAACGAATCCTCACAACCTATCCAACGCATGTATTGATTGCCACATGTCGAAACCTTATGGTTACATGGCCGGCGGACACAGCATGAACATGTTTTACGATGCACATGGTGTTGAGACATTAAATACTAATGCTTGTATAACATGCCACACAGATGCTACCACTGCAAAAAACAAATTCACTGCACTCCAAACAGCTGTTTCGACAAAACTGAGTAAACTGGAATCTCAGCTTACTGCAGCTAACGTATACAATCCTACAACAGGACTTGCCAAAGCAGGTACTACTACAGGCAATGCAGCTTTAGCATATCTCTGCTATAATACGATCAAAGAAGACAAGAGCTTTGGAATGCATAACCCTAGCTATACAAAAGCACTTCTTGATAATGCTATACAGGCTATGACTGCTCTCGGTTTCCCAGCACCCTGATCATTCATAATATAAATATAAAAAGGCGTCGCGAGGCGCCTTTTTTTTTACTCTAAAAGTTTAGGCGGGATTGCAATAGGGAGTGGTTTGACAGGATCATCCTCATTCAGATAATTCACCTGCTCCACAGGCTACATGGCTGAGCCCCTGGACCATGTTTAATTCTCTGCTGTTAAGATCAAGGCTCTTGTAGGCACTCATCCTCTTCTTCTGATTGATACTACTGCCAACCGCACAGGTTATTGGGGCGCTACAGGAAAATATGGGTTTCCTGTATTTAGAAACGAGCAGTTCGGAGCCTTGCTCAATTTCCAGCTTCCAGTAAGGGATGGCAGTCATGGGATACATAATCACGACTACAATAATAGATCTGCCTCAGAAAATGATTATGCTCTTTAATCCCGATAATATAGTATGGAGGAGCCTCAAAGACTGCTTTTTACTAAATAAAAAAGGGCACCACATTTCTGTGGCACCCTTTATTTCTACAGACAAGATATTACTTCTTGAAAGTTCTCATATAGTTAACCATGTTCCAGATATCTTCATCGGTAGCTTTGCCTTCATACTTAGGCATCTCACCTCTTCCTGCCTTAGTCCTGTAAAAGATTTCACCGTCAGTCTGGTTCTGGAATTCAGGTTTTGAAAAATCACCCGGGAAAGTTTTAAGGGCGCGGGCCTTTACACCGTCACCAAGACCAGTCTTGCCATGGCATGAAGCACATAGTTTTGTGTACTGGGCCATCCCGGCCTTGTTACTTGCATCACCCTTGGCAACAGGGTTTTTCATAGCCTTGTCTTTTTCAGGTACAGGCCATGGTTTTGCCTTTTCCTGAGCAACAGCTGAAAAACTGAAAGTTACCAGCATCAAACCTGCCAATAGTAGTTTAAAAGTTTTCATACAATTTAAATTTAATGTTATTACCAGTAATACAATAATCGTGCAAAATAGATCACTCTTTATCAAAGTTTATTTCATCGTCCTCAACAAGCTCTTTCTTTCTTGAACTCAGCCTGATACGTACAAGACTGATGATAGTAAAAAGATAATGTCCCCACACACCGGTAAGAAGGATTGTGAGTGTGTAAATCATCCATTTCGGGGCAGTCTTTGTCCACAATGCCCTCCGGCTTGTATGATCTGTTGCAATGAATGGAATACCCCATTGCTTTATTTCCCTGCGTTCAAGATTCCCGAACTCGGGATGATCCTCGAATTTTGCAATCAGAACTACATTTCCATTAATATCACCCGGCAGATCACCAGGAAAATCCACTGTTCCGCTGCCTGCATCATCAAGAGTTATCTCACCAATTGGAAGAAGGCTGAACATTCTTTTTGCATAAACAGTGATGGTTTCACCTGCGGCAGGAATCATTTTGCCCTTTTCAGTTTTTTCAACACTGACTTTTACAGTCCTGATGCTGTCAGCTTCCAGGCATTCAAGGCTAAGAGATGCGTTCCTTATTGAAAGTTCCGATGATATTGCCTCAACTGTGTCATTACCGGTATATGAGATACCAAACTGCCACAGACCATCCGGATCTGCTTTAAGATCATCCCTTACAAGAGCACAAACTGCGATACCTTTTGAATCGGTTTCGGCATCCCTGATCTTTTCACCTGCCGGTCCGAGGAAAGATATTGTTTGTCCCGGCAATGGCCGCTCAACCCTGTTTTTTACATATGTCAGTGTTGCTTTCAGGTAGCTGCTGTCGCCATTATTCCTGAAATACTGAAAATTCATATAAGGGCTTATTCTCACAGAATCCTGGCCGTAAAGTCCATGAACGGTCAGTATCAGAATTAACAATAGCTTAGCTTTTCTCATATTTCAACAGCCTAATTCAGAATTTCGACACTTTCCTTTTCATGCATTTCCGATATTGAAATTATCGGAGCAATCTTTGATATCAGCATGAAAAGCATGCCATAAACGGCAACACCTGCAAATGTAAGTGACCATTCCACCCATGTGGGCGAATACCTGATCCAGTCAGGACGGGTATCCTGTATAGGAAGAAAAGGTGTTTCGAGTGTCGGGACAACAATAAGATACCTGTTCACCCACAAAGCCAATAGGGCTATTAGTGCAGCCACTGTAATGTTCCTGATTGTCCGGAATTTCGGAAAAGCAATGATAATGCCCGGGAGAATGATGCCTATGTAGTTAGCAAAAATGAAAAGTGAATAATAATCACTGAACAGCTTATCGATAAGCAGGGAGTCCATTTTAATCGATCCATACCACTTTGTAAGATAGTCACTGAATGTGAAATAGCCGTAAAAAGCTGATATTATCGTAAGCAGCACCCCGACATTCACGAAATGTCTTTTTGTTATGTATTCTTCAAGGTGATACACTTTCCTGAATATCCACATCAGAACAATAAGCAATCCGGCTCCGGAATATACTGCCGCAATTACAAAATAAGGACCGAAGATAGTTGAATGCCATCCTGGCTGCAGTGTAACACCAAAGATCCAGGCCAGTACCGAATAAACGATAATTGCAATTGCAATGATCATTGCGGCCATTACGTTCC
Source organism: Bacteroidales bacterium (assembly GCA_035297425.1). Lineage (GTDB taxonomy): Bacteria > Bacteroidota > Bacteroidia > Bacteroidales > VadinHA17 > LD21. The sequence continues at coordinate 252,639 of DATGYZ010000031.1, forward strand.
TGGCATTCGAGAGAAGCTTTTTTTGTTTTTCTGTACCGGTATAACCAAGGGAAAGAATGGAGTACAGCTTTTTCTTCCATGAAGGCACCCTCAACTCCTTGTAATCCCTGAGTATTGCAAAGTCTTCGATAAAAGACAAATAGAGGTAAATGAAACATCCGACAAGGTCTGTGCTGATAGCAATGACGTCCCAGGTAATAGGTGACTGTATCCTTGGAAAAATAAGCAGGAAAGGTAACCTGTCGAGCCTGCCGATACAGAAGAATATAAAAAACGGACCAATTACAAGAGAGATGACTGTTATGAGCTCAGCAAGTCTTACCACAGGTTTTCTCCAGCTTGTGTTGAACAGGTGAAGAACGCCTGATATAAGTGCACCGGCATAGCTTAACCCCATGAAGAAAATAAAATTTACTATATAGAGACCCCAGACCACATTGTCGCGCATACCAGTAACAATATGCCCCTTGTCGATCTGCTGAACAAGGGCATAAATGCCAACGCAGAAAACTATAAAGAATGCAGCAAAAACTACATACCATTTCATGCTGGTGCGTTCGATCTCAGGAGTAAGGTCAAGCAGCAGTTTTTTGTTGATATCCATACCTTTATCCATATTTATCTTGGGCCTGCTTTTTTATATCTTCCGGTAATTGACTCATCGAAACCTTCGAGGCCGCTTTCAACTGTGAACGACCGTGAAGTTGGCGGAAGGTAGAAAACACTTGGCAAAGTACCGAGTTCCTCACGGTACCTGTAACCAGCCCTGTCTTCCATCAGCTTACTGAACCTTACAGTCTCCTGGCCATTTGTAACTGTATCTTCAAGGAGATCGCCGAAGTAGAGAGTTCCCATCGGGCATGCCTGAACACAGCGTGGCAACTCGCCAAGCCTTAATTTATCGGCACAGAACACGCATTTACCGACAGTACCTTCCACCGGGGGTATGTTTGTTTCAGGATTGTATGGTGTGCCCTCCGGAACTTTTACTCCCGGATCCTTCCAGTTGAATACACGAACTGAATATGGACAGCCTGTCATGCAGAATTTACATCCGATGCATCTCTGGTTGTCTACCAGGACTATTCCATCCTGGCGTTTATATGTTGCACCAACAGGGCAAACGCTTACGCACATTGGTTTGTCGCACTGAAAGCATGGACGCGGAAACCAGTATTTCGCGGTGTTTGTATCATCCTGCAGGAGGTACACTTTCATCCATTCATGGTCTTTGGGAAGCAGATGGCCTTCCTGGCAGGCATCTACACATGCCCTTGCATTCTTGCAACGTGCAAGATCTATGACCATTATAAATTTATGGCCCGGCAATCCTTCCCTTGCTTCAGTTTTAAGCTCTGCAGTTTCTTCCTTAGCCAGCTTGATATCATCCTTGTCAACCTCAACGAGCTTTCCATCGGTTGTTAAAAGCTTAACCTTTTCACCCGATTTCTTTGATGAACCTGCAAGAAGTACTGAACCGGCGCCTGCAGCAGATAATGCTCCTATACCGATACCTGCCTTCTTCAGAAAGTTCCGTCTCGAGGAGTTTTCCTTCATATTTTCCGGTACATCTTCTTTCATTCTTATTTAGATCCTGTTTTTAATGTTCATCAGACCTGTGGTACCCCGAAATCATGCCCCAGAAAAGTGAGCCAGGAGTTGATCCAAGGGTACAGGTATAAATATGGATTACCATGAAGACAGATAATAGGAATCCCATTGTAATGTGAAGAATATCAGTATAAATAAGGCCACTCTGTCCGAGGAAACTCTTTACTGTTATTTCAGGGAACAACAGGCCGATACCTGATATTATCAGCAATGGAAGGCCGATATACATTGCAAGTACGTATGTAAATTTTTGCAATGGGTTAAATTTTCTTTGTTCAGTTACAGGGAAAGGATGTTTTTCTTTCCTGAACATACCACTTGCATAAAATTTCATCTGGGTAACCAGGTTCTTCATGAAGTTTTCTTTTTCGATCCTGTAATATCTGCCATTGCGGGTAAGCACATTGCCCATGACAAAGAAAATATAGTTAATCGTAAGAACGATAGCTGCAATATTATGCCACTTGACAGCTCTTTCAAACCCTACAACGAGAGTTGAATTATCCTTGTCGGTATACTGCATACTGATGCCTGTAACAATCAGAACGATAAACAGTGCTGCATTAAGCCAGTGCCATAACCTGATCCATTTTGGGTAAAGATACATGTGGTAATTCTTTTAATAATCCTGATGCTTTTTTCTTGATCGCAAGTACACATGAACAATTATAACAGCCATCACTGCTGCAAAAATTATAAGACTCAGCTTGTTCAGGTATTCATTCCGGTTTGCTCCTATAACATACGATTCATTCAGTATTATTCCATTGAAGAAACCATCCTTGCGCTGCTCCTTGGACTTAAACTTGTATAGTGAAGCCATCAGGAGAGAGTTTTGTGAATGACATTCATTGCATCTTTTAACAGCTTCAGTCTTTGGCATTATCATATGTGATACAAGAACGGTGTCACTTACCCGTGTATGACATTCTATGCACCGTACCCCTGAAAAATGCAGAGCCTGGTTCGGAAGCCAGTCATGTTTCTCAATAATGTTAATCTCCTCTTTTTCAGTAAGCAGCTGATAGCGGTTAAAATCGGAATGGCAATTGAGGCAAATGGCATTATCGTAAGCGATAGTCTGCTTCAGGTTACCATCATTTCTGATGTTAACCTTGTATGAATGAGGGTCATGACATTTCCAGCAGGAGAAACCTTCACTTTCAAGCTTGAAATGAACACTTTTCTGGTACTGTACTTCAATCTCTTCGAAATGATACTGGGCAAAACTTTCATCGCCGCCATGACAATCGATGCAATTGAATTTCTGGGCCATTCTCAGTTCACCGGGGTGAGGAAAAGTTTCATATGCATTATCATGGCAATCAACGCACGCAAATGATTTATGATTCGAACTGTAAAAATCACCGCGGTTGATCACCCTGTCTGCACACATCAGAGCTGGTACCTGGGTGCCAAGAGTTTCATTGGGATACGAATATTTTGACTGCCCGTGGCATTTAAGACACTTTTCATTGTCTTCTGCAAACTGGGAAACGAATACTGCAGTATCCTGTTGAGGAAGAACAGCTCCGAAGCTTGTTACTGAACTTCTCAGAATGAACAGGAGAGCAAGGAATATTATGCGTATTTTATTAAGCTGCATCCTTCCGGAAAAATTACATTCTGACAGTTATGTTGAAACCGATCAGGAAATCGCCGTTTGCAAAATCATTCGTATTGAAAAGGAGGTTTCTCTGAGCAACGATGCTGTTAAAATTTGCAACAAAAAGCTGGAAGGTGTGTGTCGCAGTATTGAGTTCCCAACCTAGTGAGAGGTTCGGTTTAGGCTGTATATCGAGATCCTGTTTTGTAAGAAGCTGATCGTATTCTAAGATTATTGAATGTGATCCGGCAATATTTGCACGTCCGCCAACAGATAATCCAAGATTGAAGTTCTTATAACCTGTGGTGTCAGAATAAATAGGAACTGAGTTGTAATAAATTGCTGAGGGAGCTACCTGCACAGAAAAGATATCGTTGATTTTTCTTGCAGCTATCAACTGGGTAAAATATGAAAATCTGTGAATGTGCCTGTAGCTGGCAGCAGGGCCGAAAGCTTCATCTTTCTGAAGGTCGGCTACAACGTTACCATAATATGACAATGAAAGAGGCATTGAATTATCGTCAGTCTGCCTGAGAATAAGATATTTCCAGTTAATGTCCTGTAACTTGTATTGCTGTGTTGTACCAACACCGATCATTAACCTGTCTGTAACTCCATAATCAAGGCCAAGCCTTGTATTTGCGGAACCATATATGCCAAAAAGATTATGGTAATTTTCAATGTTTGAGAACCTGTGTGAAATAACGAACTCAAGTCCACCTTTATATGGGGTTGCCACAGTCTGGTTATCGACGAGCCTGCTAGTTGCAAAGGTAAATCTTACAGGTCTTGAAACTTGTTCGGTCGTTTCTTCCTGAGCTATTGCCGGTAACAGGAGTAAGGATAGGATAAGGATTATCGAAAACTTTTTCATTTTATCGGGTTTTAAATGTTTGCTTTTTAGTTATTCTTGGCGCCTTGTTCGATCCAGTAACGGATTTTGAGCTTCTCGACTGCCGTTGTGCGTGATTCATGAGAACCACTGCTGAGGGTTGTAAACAGCTTACTTGATTCAGCTGGCTTGGTAACATAACCTCTTTTAGTGAGAGATTCAAAGGAACGGCCTTCCCTCAGGTCAGGCTGCTGACTTCCCCCATGGCATGAAATGCATTTTGCATTGAATATTGGCTGTATGTCAGTGCTCAAACTCCACGGAGCATTGGGGTCAACTTCCGGTGGACTGAATTTGTATTTTTCACATGACGAAAGAACAGCAGTTGCAGCGATTATTACGAATATAACCAGCCCCTGCTTAATACCGGCATTTATTTTATTCATATTATATAACGATTGTTAATTAATTCACAAAGATAGACATATTATGAAGATTCCATTTTTTAGGTATATCTAAAATCGCATGATTTTTCTTGTACTTTATCATGATTGCTATTGATTTATATCATCGTGAAAAATGACTTTTCTCGCTTTTGAGTAACGAAGTAAAAAGGGGTGAAGAATCTTTACCAGCCCCCCACTTAAACACTTCTTCAGGGGTGGGTGGCAAGACCCAGAATTTTTAAAGAATAGCTACATGGGTGCTTTAGGGCATCGACCAGGCAAACAAAAGGTATGCTGACCTACTTTTTATAATATTTCATTGCTTCCGGGAGGAAGTTCTTTATCTTATTTATCCTTTTCTCATCTGACGGATGTGTGCTCAGGAACTCAGGAGGTTTCTGTCCGCCTGACTGGCTCATCCTTTCCCAGAAAGTAACAGCGGTTCTCGGATCATAACCGGCCATTGCCATGAAGATCAGTCCCAGTTTGTCAGCTTCGAGCTCATGCTCACGCGAGAAGGGAAGCATAATGCCTACCTGTGCTCCCACCCCGTAAGCTGCACCAAAGATGTTTCGTGTCTCTTCTGGTTTGTCTTTCAATATCTCACTAAGAGCCACGTTGCCGAACTGTGCCAGGAGTTCCTGGCTCATCCGCTCATTGCCGTGCCTTGCAACAGCATGTGCTATTTCATGACTTAATACAACTGCAAGTCCATTAACATCCTGAGTGTATGGAAGGATGCCCGAATAGACCACTACCTTGCCGCCCGGCATACACCATGCGTTAGGTGTTTTATCCTCTATAAGATTGAATTCCCAGTTGTATCCCTGGAGTCTTTCAGACTGGTTATTATCATTAAAGTATTCTGTTACTGCTTCAGCAATATCTCTTCCCACCGACGTTACCAGTGATGATTCAGTCCTGTCACCTGAAAGTTTATTCGATTTCATGAACTCCCGGTAACTTGCAAATGACATTTCAAGCATTTGCGATTCAGGAAGTATATTCAGCTGCTTACGCCCGGTAAGAGGAACAGTTGAACATGAATAAATCACAAGCAGGAGAGCCGTGATCACTGTAAATGCAGTACTTTTCATTGCATTGTTGTTTTAGAAAGATTGTCGTTAATTCAACAACAATGTCATTTAAAAAGTTCTGCGTCATCAAATCAATAAAAAGAAAAAGAAAAAAGCCAGAGTTAACTAAAACCCTGGCTTTTGTTTTCAGCAACTATACTAGAATTTATATTGATTATCCTCTATAAGCTTATCAGCTATTCTTCTTCTTGCATCTTTAACATTTATGCAAGCTACCCTTGTCAGATTATCAACAGCTGTAAGCAGGTCATTGCTATTCCCATTTTCGGAAAATGAACCAATTGCATCATATGCTGATTTTCTTATTACCGAAGATGTCTCGGAAAGATTAACATCGAGCATGTCCCTGTACAGAGCAATATTGATATTCATTTTCTCCATCTTCTGTATGCGAAGTGCAAGCGATTCCGAAATGTATGTTTCCATCATCATCTCTGCAATGTTGTTCAGTGTCTCCTGCTCATTTACAAGACCTTTTCCGAATTTCTTCGTAACACCGTTGATGCAAAGCAGAATGACTTTCTTGAAATTCCTTATGTATCTCGTCTTCTCCTCAAAATAGCTTTCACCGGCAATTTTACCGTCGTTAAGGGATTTTACATTCTCTGCAAGTTTTTCTGCCTCAGCGAACAATGCGAAATCACCTTTCATGGCGCGCTTCATTGCAGTATCAACAACAAGCAGCCTGTTGATCTCGTTTGTTCCTTCAAATATCCTGTTGATCCTTGAATCGCGATAACCCCTTTCAACAGCCATTTCAGCCGAATAACCCATTCCGCCGTGGATCTGAACAGCCTCATCTGCAACAAAATCGAGCATTTCAGAACCAACAACTTTTAATATAGCTGCTTCAACAGCATAATGACTTATTGCTTCTATAGCACCACGACCGTAATCACCACATTCTGAAACCATCTGGTGAAGCAGGTTGTCGATATCATTACTTACCCTGTAAACAGCCGATTCAGATGCAAAAAGACGGATCACCTGTTCTGCCATTTTATGTTTCAATGCACCGAAAGTTGAAATAAGAACACCAAACTGTTTTCTTTCATTGGCATACTTAACAGAATCGGTTATTGCCTTCTTGGCTGCACCAAGAACATTCGCTCCAAGCTTAAGCCTTCCCATGTGAAGAATGCTTAGAGCGACCCTGAAACCTTCGCCTCTCTTGCCAAGCAGGTTCTCTGCAGGTACTTTTACGTCATTGAAATATATCTGTGCAGTTGAGCTTCCTTTGATACCCATCTTATGTTCATCTGGACCGATAACAACACCAGGCCATTTGCTTTCAACGATGAAAGCGCTGAGGACCCTGTCATTTTCGATTTTTGCAAAAACTACAAGAGTATCAGCAAAGCCGGCATTGGTGATCCACATTTTTTGGCCGTTCAGTATATAATGCTTTCCGTCTTCGCTCGGTTTCGCGTTTGTCTTCCCTGAGTTTGCATCACTTCCGGCACCCGGTTCGGTAAGACAGTATGCTCCTATGAATTCACCGGTAGCAAGCTTTGTAACATATTTTTCTCTCTGGTCTTTATTGCCATAATACATTATGGGAAGGGTGCCGATACCACAATGGGCCATGTAAGCTACAGAAAATGAATAACCTGCACCTGTTGTTTCTGCTACAAGCATCTGTGTTACAAAGGACTGGCCAAAACCACCAAGCTCTTCCGGGATTGAGACTCCCATCATTCCAAGCTCGCCTGATTTCTTCAGGATTGATTTCATAAGCTCCCTGTCGCTCTTCTCCACCTTCTCAAGGTTGGGATATACTTCTGCCTCGAGAAAATCACGGCAGGTTGTGGCGATCATTTTTTGTTCTTCGTTGAATTCCTCGGGAATAAATACATCACCGGGATTGGTTTCCCTGACAAGAAATTCACCGCTTTTCAAGAGATTCTTATTTTCCATTTATATGTCAGTTAGTTTAGGATTTCTGATTATCAAGAGCCTGTGCAATGATCTCTGCTACATCCAGATTCTTCACATCGGCTTCCCTGTTTTTATATTTTATGCCATCTGTCATCATTGTCATGCAGAACGGACATGAAGTGGCAATAACACCCGCGCCCGTTTTAAGCGCATCTTCAGTTCTTTCGATAAATATTTCCTTGTTGCCTTTTTCTGCCTCCTTGAACATCTGGCCTCCACCGGCGCCGCAGCAAAGAGCAAAGCTCCTGTTCCTGTCCATTTCAATAACATTTCCGGTGATACCTTTGAGAATCTCCCTTGGTGAATCGTAGATGCTGTTAGCCCTGCCAAGGTAACATGGATCATGGTAGGTAACCTTGGTGCCATCAAGTGTGTTTTCGGGAACGATAAGTTTACCTGATCTGATGTTCTCTTTGATTAAATCAAGATAGTTAATAACCTCGAAATCAGCCCCAAGATCGGGATATTCATTTTTCATTACATTGAAGCAGTGAGGGCAGGTTGTTACTACCTTCTTAATCCCGTACATTTTGAAAATTTCTATTACCTGCAGAGCCTGCATCTGATAGAGCATTTCATTTCCGGCACGACGCGCAGGGTCGCCTGTGCAGGTCTCTTCTTTGCCCAGTACTGCATAGCTTATTTTCATATGACTGAGTATGCCAGCAAAGGCTCTTACAACCTTTTTATACCTGTCATCGAACGCTCCTGCGCAACCAACCCAGAAGAGATATTCAGGTTTTTCGTCCTTTGCAAAAAGATCAGCCATCACAGGCACTTCAATATCCCTGGCCCAGTTAAGCCTATCCTCGGCAGAGAACTGCCATGGGGCTCCATTATTTTCAATATTATTAAATACAGCTTTAAGTTCACCCGGCGCTGAAGCTTCCTCCATAACAAGATAGCGGCGCATATCTACAATGAGAGTCGGGTGGTTGATGTTTATCGGACATTCTTTTGCACATGCATTGCATGTTGTGCAAGCCCAAAGCTCTTCTTCTGTAACGTAGCTTCTCAGCAGCGATTTATTATCATTATAATCACGGCCGTTCTTTGCCATAAGCGGTCCTTTCTCCTTCATCCTCGCCCTGAGGTCCATCATAACTTTTCGCGGAGAGAGTTTCTTGCCCGTAATATTTGCCGGACAGACAGAAGTACAGCGGCCGCATTGGGTACACGAGAGTGAATCAAAATAATTTTTCCAGGTAACATCTTCGGCATCCTTGACACCAAATCTTTCAACCGGGCCTTCAACAACAGGTGCAGAAAGTGCGGCATTGGGATCGAGCATCAGCTTTACTTCCTTTGTTATACTGTCCATGTTCGGAAGCTTTCCAAGCGGATCCAGTCTCGAAAGAAATACGTTTGGAACCGAGAGGAACACATGAAAATGCTTGGAATACGGGAGCATGTTTGCAAAGACAAAGATCAACAGTATATGAATCCACCATGATGCTTCATACATGATGAAATAGGCTTCGGTCATCGATCCTGTAAGCATCCTTGCCAGTATTACACTTACAGGATACCGGCCGGCTACCTCTTCACCGATAGACGATTGAAGCAAAACATATCCTGTATTCATTCCAAGCAGGGATATCATAAGAAGGAATATCATTGAGAGGGCTATGTTCGCATCAAGGTGAGTTTTGCTGTTCATCTCAATTCCTTCGAACCTCCTTATTCTGAAGAATATTCTGCGTGACAGGAATACCAGGATGGCAATGGCAATGATTAGGGCAAAAATATCCCCTGAAGCGGTAATGATATTATATAAAGGCCCAAGAACTTTAAGAGCTCTTTCTGTACCGGCAATTCCGTCAATGACCATCTCAATACTGCCTATAAGTATTATACAGAAACCCCAGAATACAAGGGCATGAATAAGACCTATAACAGGCTTTCTGAAGATCTTGGTCTGACCGAAAGCCACTTCAAGCATCACGCCGAACCTTTTTCCAATATCCCTGATCGGAAATGAGCGCGTGAAGCTGAAGAATTTCAACAACCTTCGTACAGTATAACCAAAAACGCCCAGCGTAACTAAAAGGGCAATGGTGAAAAATATCTGTTTATTCATCTGCCGTATTGATTACTTTTTGCAGAATTGAGAATGAAAATGAACTATTTTTTAATATCCTTAACAGCATCAATGAGCTTTGGCAGTACCTTCATTGCATCACCAACAATCCCATACTGGGCTGCTTCAAATATCGGAGCATCTTTGTCCTGATTAACAGCAACAATGAATTTTGATGAGCTGATGCCTGCAAGATGCTGGGTAGCGCCTGAGATTCCTATTGCAACATAAAGGTTCGGAGCAATGATCTTTCCTGTCTGTCCGGTATGCTCATCATGAGGTCTCCATCCTTCATCAGATACAGGCCTTGAACATGCAGTCGCAGCACCAAGAAGCCCGGCAAGCTCAACAAGTGGGCCCCAGTTGTCAGCCGATTTCATTCCTCTTCCTCCTGAAACAACAATCTCAGCATCTGTGAGAAGCATCTTGCCAGTTTGTTTTTTCACTTCAAGCACTGAAGTTTTTACCTGTCCTGCAGCTGCATCAGCATTATAGTTCTCGATTGTAAGCTCATTTGCAGTTTCAGCTATCTCAAATGAGTTCTGTGCGAGGGTTATGATACTTATGTCATTTTCGATAACGATCCTGGCAACTGCGTTACCTGAGTAAGCTCTTTTATTAACCATGAAAGGGCTCACTGAAGAAGGAAGTCCTGCCACACCTGAAGCCAGGCCTGCCTTCAGCCTTACTGCCAGACGCGGAGCAACAGCTTTACCTGTATTGTTATTTGAGATAATTATAACCTTGGAATTCTCACGGGTTGCAACCTCAGCCAAAACTGCACTGTAAGCCTGGCTATCGAGTAAAGCAAGCTGATCATTGACAACGTTGATCATTTTAGATGCGCCGTAGTTCCCGGCTTGCTTAAGTTCATCCTCAGCAACTTTTCCTATTGAAACGGCAGTAACGGTGGTATTGAGCATCCTTGCCACACCAGCTGCGTATGATATCAGCTCGAAGGTGAGCTTTTTAAATTTACCGTCCCAGTTCTCTGTGTAAACCAATACTGACATATTGAATATTTTTAATGTTTTCTGATCAAATTACTTTAGCTTCATTCTGAAGGAGGCTTATAAGCTGGCCGGCATTATCGGCATCAATGAATTTACAAGCTGCCCTGCGAGCTGGTTTCTCAAGCCCTGCAACTTTTGTCAGGGAAGCTGATGAGGAAGGTTCGGCTACCTTAATTGGTTTTGTCCTTGCCATCATTATACCTCTCATCGCTGCAATCCTGGGTTCTTTTGCAATACCTTTCTGTACAATTGCAACAAAAGGCATTGGAACAGACACTACTTCCTTTCCTCCGTCAATCTCACGTGTAAGAACAGCTTTGCCATTCTCGATATTAAGACCTGATACAGCAGAAACAGAAGGAACCTGTAAAAATTCAGCCAGCATGCCACCAACTGCAGAACCGTTGAAATCACTCGATTCAATGCCGCACATGATAATATCAAACTGCTCTTTCTTAACTACTTCAGCTATATGCGAAGCAACGGAATAAGCATCTGATGGCTCTGAATTAACCCTGATTGCATCGTCGGCACCTATGGCAAGCGCCTTGCGGATTGTTGGTTCCGACGAAGCCGGACCAACATGTATCACTGTCACTGTCTTGGGTCCGCTTGCAACATCATCCCTGAGCTCAAGGGCACGGGTAAGAGATAGTTCATCCCATGGATTAATAACCCATTGTATCCCGGCAGTATCAATTGAAGAACTGCCATCAGCAAATTTGATCTTAGTTGTCGTATCGGGAACATTGCTGATACAAACCAGAATTTTCATCAGATTATATTTAAATTATTAATTATCAATATGTAAAACAAGAAGGTAAGTCAGTTCAAACTAGTCTATGAGGCGGCAAATATAATAATTTATGATTCACAAACAAATCAGTATAAAACCCCATTAACAAGGCGTTCGAATTTTTTGCAGGATAGTTATGCGCTGATTTATTGATTATTATAGCCTTTAGTAAATTAATTGAATTAAGGTCGTTCGAGATTGTACTTAAATATTAAGAGCTGAAATCCTAAATTATCAGATAGCAAAAATGTTTCACTTCCCTGGGGTGAGGGACGAGTTATATTACCTACCTCAAACCGTTCCGGTTGATGGGATTTACTGGTGTTTATGATAATCTTGTGTCAAAAAATTACTTTGAACAACTAATAGATTAACTTCGCAGCCAAAATTTAAAAAGCTTGAATCCAAAGATCAGAACATACGTGGCCATCTCTTTTTCGATGATCTTCTGGGCTTTTTCATTTATCTGGTTTAAGGAAGCCAATAAGGCGCTTTTTCCTATCACGATTGTATTCATCAGGCTGGTTATTTCAGTAATAATAATGACAGCATTTATATTCCTGACGAAAAGATTCAGGAGTATTAACAAAGAAGACAGGAAGCTGTTCCTGATGCTTGCTTTCTTTGAACCATTTTTTTATTTTATAGGTGAAAGCTTTGGCCTTACATACGTTTCAGCAACAGTAGGTTCCGTTCTCATTTCCACAATACCTGTTTTTGCCACCTTAGGCGCATGGGTGATCTTCAGGGAAAGATTAAGGGCAATAAATTATATAGGTATAATAATATCATTTATAGGTGTTGTGGTCTTCATTTCAAATAGAAACGGCACTCTGTCATTCAATGTTAAAGGATTGATGCTCATGCTGCTTGCAGTGTTTTCTGCAGTGGGTTACAATCTCACCCTAAGCAAGCTTGTAGGAAAATATAGTCCTTTTTATATTGTATTGATACAGAATGCCATTGGAGCAATCCTTTTCCTGCCTTTGTTCCTCATTCTCGATTACAGGAGCTTCATAACAACAAGACTCACATTCAGCATACTCCTCCCGGTATTTGAGCTAGCAATATTTGCCTCATGCGGTGCGTTTATTTTATTTGCCTACTCTGTAAGCAGGATGGGTGTGACAAAAGCCAATGTCTTTACAAACACAATTCCAATCTTCACTGCCTTGTTCGCTTTCTTCATACTAGGGGAAAAACTTTCAATCCAGAATATGCTTGGAATGGCAATTGTAATCACAGGAATCTTCCTGTCCCAGCTGAACGGCAAAAAAGAAAAGCCTGTCAAGGAAGCTCTGGTACTTACCGGCAAGACAGCCTGAAGCCGTACTATACCAACTTTTGATATTATTAAAACATCTATCTTTAAGTGATGGAATTTCTGAAAAGAGCAATACTCATCTGTATTACATTACTCATAATGGGAAAAATATCTGCCCAGAATGGGGGTGACCATGTATTTGAATTTCTCAATCTTACCTCATCAGGTCTTGTGACTTCGCTCGGTGGCGCCAATGTATCGTTACCATCGAATGATTTAAACCTGGCATATGAGAATCCGGCATTACTTGCCAGCGGCATGAACAGGAGCCTGGCACTGAATTATGTAAATTACTTCTCGGATATTAACTATGGCCTTGTAATGTACTCAGGTGCCTTCAGGACATTCAATATTGCAGGCGGTCTTACTTACCTCAATTACGGCTCGTTCAATGCGACTGATCCTACAGGCATGGTGACAGGAAAGTTCAGCGCTGCAGAATATGCATTTTCATTGATTGTTTCACGGGAAATAGATTCCGCCTTCAGCTTCGGCATTACGATCAAACCGGTTCTCTCCCAACTTGAGCGTTACAGCTCCTTCGGACTGGCTTTCGATATCGGAGGATCCTGGCATAGCAGAAGCAACAACCTCATTACAGGCATAGTTGCCAGGAATGCAGGCCTGCAGCTGGATTCATATGCTGGTGAGCCCAGGCAAAAACTGCCTTTCGAGCTCATGGCCGGCATCTCACACAGGCTTACTTATGCACCATTACGACTTTCCCTGACTGTGAGGAATCTCCAGACTTTCGATTTATCAAAGACAGAAGAGACAGTAAGTTCAGGTGCTTCAACACAGTCAAAATCAGGTTTTACAAGTAATATTCTGAAGCATGTGATCCCAGGAGTTGAGATAATACCGCATAAAAATTTTTACCTGGCCGCCGGGTACAACTTCCGGAGAAGCATGGAATTAAAAACAAGCTCAGGTGGGGCACCCGGATTTACCTGGGGCTTTGGGATAATAACAGACTGGCTCGATCTTGAATTTGGAAGGGCTGTGTTTCATGTTGCAGGTGCATCCACAAACCTCTCACTCATCCTCAGGACAGATCGTATATATCGCAAGGACAGGAATAATTAAAAACCATTTATTTACTTTGCAGCAAATTTCAGTTATGACCAGGAAACTCACCATAGCTATTGACGGATATTCTTCATGCGGCAAAAGTACCTTTGCCCGCAGCATAGCAAGAGAGCTGAATTACATCTATATCGACAGCGGGGCAATGTACAGGGCTGTAACACTTTTCTGCCTCAGGAAAAACTTAATTAACACTTCTGGTCCTGATGAATCAGGAATAATAGCCTCCTTGCATGAGATCCATATTGATTTTGTCTTCAACCCTGACCTTGGAGAATATGAAACATGGCTTAACTCAGAAAATGTAGAGACTGAAATTAGGAACATGGAGGTTACTTCACATGTCAGCAGGATAAGCCAGATACCTGAAGTCAGAGCAAGAATGGTACAGTTGCAGCGCCAGATTGGTGTATTCAAAGGGATAGTTATGGACGGAAGGGATATCGGGACTGTAGTATTTCCTGATGCAGATATTAAAATATTCATGACAGCTTCAGTGGATATCAGGGCTAGAAGAAGGTATGATGAACTTAGGGCAAAAGGCATAAACATAGACCTGGAAGAGGTTAAAAACGGCATTATTGCCAGGGATATTGCAGATGAAAACAGGGATATAAGTCCACTGCGGAGAGCAGATGATGCAGTTGTGCTGGATAATAGCCGCATGTCAGTTCAGCAGCAGATGGCATGGTTTAAAGACCTGATTGAACCCATACGGAATGATTGTTGAAACAGATACACGATCCGGGTTCTGCTTTGGAGTACGCAATGCTGTCGACATAGCAGAAAAAGCTCTTCTCAATGGAGAAAGGGTGTATTCACTTGGGCCGATAGTTCATAACGACAAAGAAGTGGAACGGCTTGCCTCTCTGGGACTTATTTCAATAGATTACGATCAATATCGGCAGCTCAGAGATTGTAAGGTATTGATAAGGGCTCACGGGGAACCACCTGAAACTTACAACACTGCTGAAGAAAACAATATCGAGATCATAGAGGCTACCTGCCCCATTGTAAAAAAACTTCAGTCAAGGATTAAACAGGCATGGCTGAAAATTAAAGAGAACGATGGCCAGGTGGTAATTTTCGGAAAGGAGAAGCATGCTGAGGTGATCGGATTACAGGGACAGATAAACAACGAAGCAATTGTTGTTTCAAACCCGGCTGATATCTCTAAGATCAACATCAGCAAGCCGGTTTACATTTTTGCCCAGACAACAATGAGCCATTATGATTATGGCAATCTATGCAAGATTATAAGGTCAGGCATGTCTTCTGCAGGTATAAATCCTGATGAGAACCTTGTAGTTCATCGTACAATTTGCGGACAGGTCTCGAACAGGGAACCGCAGCTTAAGCAGTTTGCAGCCAGGCACGATGTTATAATTTTTGTCAGCGGCAGGGAAAGCTCGAATGGCAAAATGTTATACTCGGTCTGCAAAAGCGTTAATCCCGATACATGGTTCATCTCTTCTCCTGATGAGTTAGACCCTGCCTGGTTTAAAGGGAAAAAATCGGCTGGTATCTGCGGTGCAACAAGCACGCCAGGCTGGCTTATAAAGGAAACTGAAGAAAAAATTAAAAGTCTTTGTTTATAGGTTTCCTGGCCTGGTTGAAGCACACAGGGAAGAAATTTTCCTTTCATCTTTAAGTTACATTTTTTTATTTTACCATCTTTGCAACCGCACATTAAACAGTTTCAATATGGCATCAAAAGTTTTTTTCACTGACCTCAGGGCCAAGCCTACAAATAATTTACTCAAAAAGCTTGAAACACTTATCGTAAAAGCAGGTTTTGACACGCTTGATCTGGAGAAGAAACTTGTGGCAGTGAAGATTCATTTCGGCGAACCCGGCAATGTTGCATTCCTCCGGCCAAACTTTGCAGCAGTTGTGGTGAAGATGCTCAAGAAGAAGAATGCCATACCGTACCTAACTGACTGCAATACACTTTATTCAGGGAGAAGGGCCAATGCACCATCTCATCTTGATGCAGCTTTTGAAAATGGTTATAATCCTCTTTCTGCAGGCTGCCAGATAATAATTGCTGATGGGATAAGAGGAACAGAATTCAGGGAAGTGAAGGTAGACCTCGAATGCTGCGAATCTGCAAAGATCGGCAGCGGAATAGCAGATTCAGATGTAATTATCTCAGTAAACCATTTCAAAGGCCATGAGATATCAGGCTTTGGCGGAGCCTTGAAAAATCTTGGTATGGGTTGTGCCTCAGTTGGCGGAAAACTGTTTCTCCATTCAGGAGAGTCGCCAAAAATTGTTGAAGAAAACTGTTCAGGTTGCCGGGTATGCGAAAAATATTGTTCCCAGAATGCAATAGCTGTTGCACCAGACAGGATTGCTAAGATTGATTATGCCAACTGTATAGGTTGCGGCCAGTGTATTGCTGTCTGCCAGTTCAATGCGGCTCAACCAGGCTCAGACCAGTCATCGGAAGTTGTAAACAAGCGCATTGCAGAATATGCCTTTGCTGCCGTAAAAGACAAACCGTCTTTTCATATTAATTTTATTATTGACATTTCACCTAACTGCGATTGCTGGCACTTTAATGATTATCCGCTTGTTCCTGACATCGGCATTGCAGCATCTTTTGATCCTGTTGCACTTGACCAGGCATGTGCAGATATGGTAAAGGCGGCGCCTGCACTTCCGGGTAGCCATATATCAGAGAACTCGTCAGGCGATCTTCAGGGAGAAGACAAGTTCAGGATCATGCATCCTGAAACAGACTGGCAGGCTGGAATTGATCATGCTGTAAAGATCGGTCTTGGAACAAAGGAATATGAGCTGTTAAGGATATAGACCCTGGCCAAAAAACATTAAATTTGTTTTTACTAAACATCTGCGGATGAATCCAAAGGTAAAAGTTGCACGTTTGTCGGTCCTTTCGAACAGTATCCTTATTATACTGAAACTGACAGTTGGATTGATGTCAGGTTCAGTAAGTATCATCTCTGAGGCGATACATTCCTCCATGGACCTCATTGCAGCTCTTATTGCTTTTTTCTCCGTAAGAGTATCTGATAACCCGCCTGATTCAAGGCATCCTTACGGGCACGGTAAGATTGAAAACATTTCTGGTGTTATTGAAGCTCTGCTCATCTTTGTTGCTGCAGTATGGATTATCTTCGAAGCTATCAAAAAGCTGGTCGGACCAGCCATTGAACTGGAATCTGTGGGTCTAGGCACAGTCGTAATGATAATCGCAGCTATTTTAAATACTTTCGTTTCAAGGAGATTGTATAAAGTTGCAAGGGAAACAGATTCACTTGCACTGGAGGCTGATGCACTTCATCTTAAAACAGACGTATACACATCTCTTGGTGTTGCAGCAGGCCTTTTACTCATAATGATAACAGGATTGTACTGGCTTGACCCGATAGTTGCAATCATGGTTGCATTTTTCATTTTTTATGAATCATTCAATCTGCTAAAAAGGGCTTTTAATCCTTTACTTGATGAAGCATGGAAGGAAGATGAAATTGTGGCCCTTGAAAATACACTAAGAACAATGAATGTTAAATATCATGAACTAAGAACACGTATAGCAGGAAACTACAGGTTCATTGATCTTCATGTCGAGATCCCTGAGGATGTCTCGGTGGGCAATGCACACAGATATTGCGACCAGATAGAAAATGAGCTTGTCAGCAAGTTCAATAACCTTAATGTTACAATTCATGTGGAACCTGTGTGATTCTGACCTCTCTAAAATCATATAATATGTCACTTACAGAAAAAATTTCCGCCGACATCATCGCTGCAATGAAAGCAAAAGACAAAACTGTGCTCGAAGCAGTAAGAGCTGCAAAAACAGCCTTTATCCTGGCTAAGTCGGAGAAGGGCGCCGACGCGGTCCTTAATCCAGATGAAGAGCTTAAGATAATCCAGAAGCTTGTTAAGCAAAGAAGAGAATCAGCCGAGATCTATAAAGCACAGAACAGACCTGATCTCTATGAGAAAGAGGCAGCTGAAGCCGATGTTCTTGAAAAATATCTTCCTTCCAGGATGAGCAGTGCTGAGCTCGAAATAGCCCTGAAGTCAATTATCGAAAAAACCGGAGCGAAAAGTCCTGCAGATATGGGTAAAGTGATGGGTGCTGCAACAAAAGAGCTTGCAGGCAAAGCCGACGGTAAAGAAATATCAGCAATAGTTAAAAAATTACTTGGCTCCTGATTGTAGTGATGACCAGGTATATCTTCCGTTTTTTCGTAATTACAATTACAATACTTACGGCAAACCTGCTCACAACTGCCATAAGTGATTACCTTACAACATACAGGAACCATGTAAAGCCATTCACTTTTACACTTATCGGAATGGGTGTGATCGTTCTTGTATTTTACCCGCTTTTCACAAAGATGGAAACATGGGTAAAGAAGATCTCTTCAGGTTTCATTAAAACAAGCCGGAATGTTGCCGGCAAATATCTTGGCCTCTTCCTGGCTATCGTTCTGGCAATGATCATTCTCTTCTACTTCTATCTGAAACTATGGTATGGTATTGACTTGTTACGGGTAACGTTTTCAGGCAATCTTAAAAACTACTTTTAAGTTCAAACCTTCAGTTCATCAGAATGATAGTAATCCCGCACTTAGTTGAATCTATGAGTATGCCGGCATTTCTGTAAATTTTTGGCATGGATTATGTATTTAGATGAACGAAGAGATGATTCTTCAGAATAAATTAAAAGTCATGAAAAAGTTTTTACTTACCCCGTTACTCGCACTTCTGCTTACTGCAGGCTCAGCATTGAAGGCGCAGAACAGTGCGGATGATTATCTTGGCCTCCCCGGCGACAACCTTAATCTTTATGCAGTAATGAATCTTTTCCAGGAATCCCAGACACTGGAAGAGTTTGAAAGAAAGCTTAATGATAAGGATTCAAAGGTTAATAACCTTGATCTGAATGGAGACAATTATGTTGATTACATAAATGTAGTTGACTACCCTGATGGAAATGTTCATACAATTGTGATGCAGGTTGCAATCAACAGGAATGAAAAGCAGGATGTAGGAGTCTTTACTGTTGAGAGATTAAACGATGGTTCAGTACAGATACAGCTCATTGGAGATGAAGCTCTTTACGGCAGAAACTACATAATTGAGCCTTATTATGCTGAAACACCCAACCCGGGATATACAGGCAAAAATCGCAGGGAAGTAGTTAATACAACATATATTGCAATTGATGCATGGCCGGTTGTAAGGTATATTTATGACCCAGGGTACACTATATGGAGATCATCATGGTACTGGGGTTATTATCCTGCCTACTTTGATCCATGGGAGCCATACTACTACCATTATTACTATGGATACCACTACCATTTGTATGACTACTACCACATGCATTACAGGGTATGGGATACACCAAGGTACGGTCATTATCACGATCACTACTACACCAGCGTGAGGAACTATTCGCCGACCATTGTAGTTAACATCAACAAAGGTGTGTATAAAACAACATACTCAAAGCCTGAATCAAGAAGAGATGGTGAAGCTTTATACTCAAGAGAACGTGCAAGGTCAAACACTCCTGATACACGCAGATCGGAAGTAGCAACAACAAGGAGAGGAAGCCAATCTGCTTCAGGAAGATCAGCAAGCCAACCGGCAGAATCAAGGAGGGCTGAAAGTTCATCAACCGTGAGCAGGTCAGCAGGTAGCCGCGAATCTGCCAGCCAGAGGTCATCTGCCAGCCAGACGAGGAACACTGCAACAAGGAATGCTTCAACAGGTCAGACAAGAGATACAGAAACCAGGTCTGCCGGACAGACAAGAAGCACCGGGGCCAGGTCTTCATCTTCAGGAAGTACAAATGCCAGACCTGCCTCAACAGGACAGACCCGCAACACTGAAGCGAGACCTTCACCTTCGAACCAGTCGAGAAGCAACGAAACCAGAGCTTCATCAACTGTCCAGACAAGAAGCACAACAGCAAGACCTTCTCCTTCATCACAGCCACGCAGCTCCGAAGCCAGACCTTCATCTTCAGAACAGTCGAGGAGTACATCAGCAAGACCTGCTTCATCGGGCCAGACCAGGAACTCAGATGCAGCCTCTCGTCCCGCTGCAAGATCCGGATCATCTGCTGCCAGGGAACCGAGACAATCTTCATCTCAGGCAGCTCCTAAGAGCAGCAGTCAGCCGAAGCCGGAAAGAGCAGCACAGGATCGCAGCAATTCTGATGAGAGCAGATCGAGAAGGTAACAGGTAAGTATACAACATAAAAAGGTTTCAGATCTGAAAGATCAAAACTTCCAAAAGCCCTCCTCTTTAAATACTAAGAGGAGGGCTTTTCCATTGATCATAAATCATCTATAATCCTTTTTCGTAATGCTTAATCAAAGGGCTGGTATCACCTCAAAATTATCTTTTATGATTCATATAATATTACCTTCTAAAGAGTCAATAACTGTAATTGCATTTAAAATCAGTATTTTTGATGAGTCCTTTTATTGAACTGTTCATAACTTTTAAAGTTTCCGGAATAACGGTAAGTACCTTAACGAATGAAGTTCTCATTAAAAAAATACCTGCAGCTGAATACCGGATTTACACTTAAGGAGACTCTTGTTACACTGGGCGTCCTTGCAGCAGGGCTGCTGCTAACAATGGTACTTGTTATCTTTAACAGGCAGAATGTAAAGGAAGCAGCATATAATGACTTTCAGTATTCATGCAACCAGGTAAGGATAAACATTGAAACAAGGCTTTGGAATCATGCCCAGCTCCTGAGGGCAGGCAAAGGCTTATTTGCGGTATCTGACACAGTTACCCATGATGAATGGCATCAATTTTACCTTACGACAAAGATTGCTGAATATCTTCCGGGGATCCAGGGTTTTGGCTATTCATTGCTGATACCAAAAGACAAGCTAAAAGAACATGAGGAATTTTTCCGGAAAGTTTACAGCAATTATAAACCAGACTACAGAGTTTATCCTACGGGAGACAGGGAAATCTACAGTTCCATAATAATGCTGGAACCACATAATGAACGTAACAGGGTGGCTCTTGGGTATGATATGTTTTCTGATCCGGTAAGAAGAAAAGCCATGGAGATTTCCAGGGATTCGAATTTTGCAATGCTGTCAGGAATGGTTAAGCTGGTCCAGGAGATAGATACAGATGTTCAGCCGGGCGTTTTAATGTATGCCCCCGACTACAGGAGAGACATGCCTGTGAATACCGTCCGGGAAAGAAGGGCAGCTTTGAGAGGATGGGTATACAGCCCTTACAGGATGAGGGATCTGATGAAAGGTATCAGAAGTACTATGTCTGACTATCAACAGCAGTCGATACATTTCAGAATTTATGACGATACTGTAATTTCCCGTGAAAATCTGTTATTCGACAGCTATGAGCTTGACAGCATAAAAATCAGAAATCCCAACCTTAATCTTACACTTAAGACACTGTTCAACGGGAAAGTCTGGACGATTGTGTATGAAGGCAGGAAGGAAGAATTATCAATGCTTCACAGGGAGCAGCTTTTCATTATAATTCCCGGTTTGATAATTACACTGCTCATGTTCACATTATCACTGATGCAAATAAGGGCAAACATAAGGAGGGGAGAGACTGAAGCGCTGTATAAACAGCTCGAAATACTGAATAACGATAAAGACAAGTTTATTTCTATTCTTTCACACGACCTTAAAAGTCCTTTTACATCAATCCTTGGTTTTCTTGAATTGCTTAAAAACGGAGTCAGGAAGTTCAGCCCGGAACAAATAGAGAATTATATTAACACAATCTATGATGCTTCAAAAAATACTTACAGGCTTCTTGAAGATATATTGATGTGGACCAGGGCGCACACCGGGAGGATCCCCTTCAATCCACAGGTCCACCAGCTAAGGGATATCTATGATTCTGTAATTAAGGTGCTACTCCCGGTTGCAGAATCAAAAAACATTAAAGTAATATACAGTGCAGGGGATAATCTCACTATCTATGCTGACAAGGATATGATAAAAGCAATTCTACGCAATCTTGTGTCAAATGCCATTAAATTTACTACGGATGGGTCAGTAACAATCAGTGCATGGGAAGAAAATGACGGGCTTCTTGTTTCCATTTCTGATACCGGGATTGGTATAAAGACCGAACAGCAGCCTTCTCTTTTCGACATATCAAAGATATTCCCTTCAGCAGGCACGAACGGGGAAAAAGGAACAGGTCTGGGTCTTATCATCTGTAAAGAATTCATTGATTTACATGGAGGCAGGATCTGGTATTCAAGCGAATGGGGTAAAGGAAGCGATTTCAGATTTTTCCTTCCCCGAAAAAAGTAAAAATACATTCTAAACACTCATTAACTTCCTAAAATTTTTCATGGCGTTATGTCGTTTATTTAACACAACCATGTTGTTCAGTTTTACGTTTATCAATTAATTTATTTTTTTAAAGTCCGGATGACAGTCAGAGAATTGCATAATGAATTAATAGAAGCTTACTCGGTAGATAATCTTAATACGATATCGCTGGTACTAATAAACCTCTTTAAGGAGAAGAATTACCCGGTGCTCCAGAAAATCTCGGATCTCATAAGGGAATATACTGATATAAGGATAGCTGATAATGGGAAGGGGTTCTCAACATTAATGATGCTTTACCATCCCGACAGGGCAGTATACCATATTGATCAGATAAATAAACTTGCAGCTGAAAACAACCTCGCGGGTCTGATGAAATACTCCCATATCCTTAAGCTTGACAGGATAGGTGAAATTGCCAGCTCTGCTGCTTATGAGGATATTGATTATTCGCCCGTGTATGACTGGGATATGTCGGAATTTTTTGAAGAAGGTTACAGGATATTTGATGCTGATGAAAGGGAGGAAAAAATAACGGCTGAATATCTCAAAAAGTCGGGATGCACGTTTTATGATGCTTTAAAGATCAGGGAATTCGGTGATGCAGATGCAAATTATCCGTTGTACTATCTCGAAGAGATGGAAGATTTTCAGATGTCTTCTTTCGGAATAAACGATCTTGATGGGATACAATTATGTACACGTGCGAGGATACTCAATCTGTCGAATAATAAAATTTCAGATCTGGTCCCGCTGACAGGGCTTGACTATGTTGAAAAGCTTGACCTTTCTGATAATGAAATAGGATTTATTGACAGCATTGGCACTCTGAAAACACTGAGGAGCGTTCATCTTAACAATAATTACATTGAAGACATATCACCTCTTTATGGACTTTACAATCTGGAATATGTCAGTCTTGCAGGCAACAATATCGATACTGACCAGATTAACCATCTTGGCGAACTTGGAATTATAGTAGACTATTGACCCAGCATCCGAACCTATCAAATATATCATTGTTGATATTAATAAATAGTGAAGAGTATGCCATGGACAAAAAGTGAATATCCAGCTTCGATGAAGAATCTTCCTGCAAGAGTCAGGAACAAAGCCATCGAAATTGCAAATGCAATTATTGAGGAGAAAGAGACAGATGAAGGCATTGCGATCGCAACTGCCATCAGCAGGGCAAAAGACTGGGCAGCTAATCGTGATATGAAAACAGAAAATTCAGGAAGTTCCCGAAGTACCGATGTTAAGCAGCATGGCCAGGACAGGTATGTTATTCCGTATGAAGGCAAAAAATGGGCTGTTAAAACTGAGGGAGAAAAGAAAACTGAAGAGGTTTTCACTAACAAAAAACAGGCTGTAAAGAAAGCACGTGAGGAAGCCAGGAAAGCAAACGCATCACTGACAATCCAGAAAAGAACAGGCCAGGTTGAGAAAAGGATTTCCTACAATCCACGGAAAAGAGCTGTTAAGCAAACAAGGTAATTCAATTGGTCTTTCGGCTGCTGAATAATTTTGTAATCCTATTCAGCAGTTCATGTGGTCCTGATGATTTCTTATCATCACCAATAAGGTATGCATATGGCTGCAGACTTTCTACATTTTCAAAAATTATCCTGAAAATACCGAGAAGGGGAAGAAATAATATCACTCCTGCTATTCCCCATACCACACCTCCCATAATAAGGATGAAAATGGTAAAGAAAGGATTGATACTAACGCTGCCGCCCACCACATACGGCTCAATAAAATAATTATCAAACAACTGTGCCAGCGAAATAATAACAATGACCCAGAGAGCCTGGTTAAACGATCCGTTTACAATTGCAATGAAAAAGGGTATAAAACCACCGAGAACAGGACCAATATATGGTATGAAAGTCATTATTGCAGCTAAGCCTGATAACAAGAGTGCGTTTTTAAGGCCAATGATTGTGAATCCTGTCAGGTAAAGAATTCCCAGAATGATTATTGATATTAACCTTCCTCCAAGATACTGCTGTGCAATCCTGCTGATCTTACCGATAACTTTTCTGGTTTCATCACGTTTTTCCTCACGGCTAAGCATAACTACAAAATTTTCATACTTTTCCCTGTGAAGCAGGAAAAGAAAAGTGAATACAATGATAAGCAGAGAACTTCCAAAGAACGAGAAAGTGCTTTTAACTGCTCCGGTGATAATTCCACCGGCATTGCTTAACATGTCAGATGCCTTGCTTTCGAGAGTATCGGAACTAATACCGATAGTATTATTTATCCATTGTTCCACGTTGAACAACCCTTCTTCAATTCGTTCTTTCATCTGAGGAAAATCATCGCTCATAGCAGCAATCTGCGACGACAAAAGAACAATAATGCCAGCTATGACAGCAACAATGATAAGCACAGAGATCAATGATGAGAAGACCCTTGAGATACCTGCATTTTCCATCCTGCTTGAAAAGGGAGTCATCAGCATTGCCAGGAATCCGGAGAATATGATAACAATAAAAACTTCCCTGCCAAAATAAAGAACAACACCCAGCAGTACTATAAACAAAAGTATCTTGTTGATATGCGATAGATCAGGCTGCCTTAACATACATCAGAAATTGAGTGCAGGATGTAAACAAGAGAATAGTTTAAATGTTTTTAAACATTCCGGCATTTTAATTTCATCTTTTTTCTTACCGACAAACCGTTAATCCGGAAATTTTTGAATACTGTAATTGAAGTATCTCTCCAAATCATTTAACTTTATTAAAAAAGCAAAAATGAAAACACATGAAGATTCAATTATAATCATAGGTGCAGGCTTCGCCGGCCTGGGTGCAGGAATTTATGCACAGAAAAATGGTTATAACTCGAGGATTTTTGAGATGCATAACCTTCCCGGTGGCCTGTGTACCTCCTGGGGCAGGAAAGGATACACTTTCGATGGTTGCATTCACTGGCTTGTGGGCTCATCACAAAAAAGCGGACTGCATGACTTATGGGAAGAAACAGGAATAGCCGAAAACCGCCAATTCATTGATATAGACAGGTACTTTACAATAACTGATAAAACGGGAAGAACCCTGACTTTCTACACAGATGTAAACAGGCTTGAAAAACACCTTCTTGAGTCATGTCCCGGTGATGAAAAGCCGATAAGAGATTTTATTAATGGAATAAGGATGTGCATACCTTTTGACCAGCCATCGAAACATGACTCCCTGATTGTAAAAATGAGAAAAAAGACCAGGCTGGTTTCAACTTTTATCATCCATGGTGCAAAAATGAAATTATGGATGAATACCACCTCGGCTGATTTCTGCGAAGGTATAAAAGACCCTCTCCTTTCCCGTGCATTCATGGAAATGTGGATCCCTGAATTCTCTATGTTCTTCATGTTGTTCACTTTTGCCTACCTGCATAACAGGAATGCCGGTTATCCTATAGGCGGTTCCAAGCCAATGGCGGAAGCGCTTGAAAAAAAGTATAAAGAGCTTGGAGGCAAGATTCAATTCAATAAAAAGGTTGTTGAAATAACAACAGAGAACGGGCGTGCCACAGGTGTCAGGCTGGAAGATGGCACAGTGCATATGGCAGCTAAGGTAATTTCTGCAGCCGATGGTTATTCAACATTATTCAACATGCTTGGAGATAAATTCGGGGATGAGAAAAGCAGGGAACCTTATAAGAAATGGAAAGCATTTCCTCCACTTGTATATGTTTCAATAGGTGTTAACAGATCGTTTGAAGAGATACCCGTGACTGTCTCGGGTCATAATTTCAACCTCAGGGAACCGGTAATTATAGATGGCAAAAAACGCGAATGGATTTCATTGCATATTTTCAACCACGATCCAACTCTGGCTCCTAAGGGCAAAACAGTAATCTCTGTAATGCTTGAATCTGATTTTGATTATTGGAAGAAGCTCGCTTCCGACAGAAAAACCTACCTTCAGAAAAAAGAAGAAATTGCTTCAATTATTATAGACCTGATCGATGAGAAATTTCCTGGTATCAAATCAGATGTTGAGGTTTATGATGTTGCCACACCGGTAACATTTGAAAGGTACACAGGCAACTGGAAAGGTTCATTCGAAGGATGGCTTATCACGCCTGAAAATGCAGGTGTACTGATGAAGCCTATGTCGCAGACTGTTCAAGGCTTAAGCAACTTTTACATGTGCGGCCAGTGGGTTGAGCCCGGAGGAGGCCTCCCTACCTCAATAATGTCAGCACGCAGGCTGATCAAAAGAATATGCCGGGAGGACGGCAAAAAGTTCAGGTCTTAATAACATTTAAGGATGAATTCTTTTCCGGGAATAAAGTACATTTAGGCAGTAAAAGTATCGTCTTATGGATATTCTTTTGGTATTGACAGGTGTTGTTGCAGGTGGACTGTTAGGCTGGTTGTATGCGCAAATGAAACATTCCTCAAAAGATCGTGATTTTGTCAGCAACCTTGCAAAGGCAAATGCCGGGATTGAGGCATCAAATAAAATAATGGCCGAAAAGTCCGCTGAGATTGAAAATCTCAGGAAAGAAATAGCTTTTCATCAGGAGAAACATACAAATGATGCCCGCGATCTGGCAACAGAGAGGGCAACAATGGAAGCCCTGAAAGAAAAGTTTGAAAACCAGAAGAATGAGATAACCGAGATGAGCAAAAAATTCAATACTGAATTTGAGAATATTGCTAACAGGATACTTGAGACCAAAACCGAAAAATTTACAGACCTGAATAAGAAGAACCTTAATGCAATACTTGAACCACTTGGTAAAAACATTGAGGAGTTCAGGAAGACGGTTAACGAAACCTATGTTAAGGAATCAAGGGAACGGTTCTCCCTCGGTGAGAAGGTTAAGGAGCTCGCACAGCTGAACCAACAGATAAGTGAAGAAGCAAAGAACCTTACCAGGGCTTTGAAGGGTGAATCAAAAACCCAGGGCTGCTGGGGAGAGATGATACTTGAAACGATACTCGAAAAATCAGGTCTCCGCAGGAATGAGGAATATTTCATGGAACATCAGCTTGTTGATCAGGAAGGAAATCCCCTTAAATCAGAAATGGCAGGGAAAAAAATGAGGCCCGATGCTGTAATAAAATATCCCGACAACAGAAGTGTGATCATAGATTCGAAAGTATCACTCAATGCATTTACACGATATTCAGATTCAACTGATAAAGAGGAACAGGAACAATTTTTATCAGAGCACATTTCTGCAGTGAAAGCCCACATTGATGAGCTTAGCAGCAAAGGTTACGATGATTATGACAAAGCTCTTGATTTTGTAATGATGTTCATACCAAGCGAACCTGCGTACATCACCGCCTTACAGGGAGACCCGGAATTATGGAACTATGCCTACCGTAAAAGGATATTGCTCCTTAACCCGACAAACCTTATCACTTCACTCAAGCTTATTGCAGATCTATGGAAAAGGGAATATCATAACAGGAATGCGCAGCAGATAGCAGAAAGAGGCGCAAAATTGTATGATAAGTTCTCTTTGTTCGTGGAGAACCTGAAGGATGTAGGAAGGCACCTTGATAAAGCAAGGGAGTCCTACGCAGATTCATTCAGCCAGCTAAGCACAGGAAAAGACAATCTTGTACTCCAGGCAACAAAGCTTAAAACCCTTGGAATAAAGAACAGGAAAGAGCTTCCTGAAGATCTGATAAAGGAAGCTTCATCGAATGAACTCAGTGACTAGTCACTGCCAATTGCATCAGATTAATCCAAGGGCTAAGGAATAATGATATAGCATCTTGTATCACATTAACCTTGTTTAAACATTTATTCATTTTATAACATTATTGTTATATCTAATTCCTAAACTTGCAGCCTTCATTATGGTGTAAGCTGAAAAACCAAAGAGTAAGCATTTTTTTAATATTTCTAAAATGAAAAAAACAGGAATTTTTCTGGCGTCTCTTTTTTTAATGATGTCCTTTTGCGTTAATGCTCAGGTATATGTTGGCGGAAGTATTTCAATGAACTCTACCGGAGGAAAATACGATGACGGATCGAAGAAACCATCTAATCTCAGTATCAGCCTCAATCCCGATTTCGGAAAATTCCTGTCAGACAAGCTGGCAGCAGGAATCATGCTGCACCTCGGAAACAGCAGAAATAACAATCAGAATGAAGTTGAAGTAGTAAATAAAACAAGCTCATTTGGCATATTCCCGTATGTTCGTTATTACAGTACCCTGGCCGGAAAGCTTTCATTATTTACCCAGGCTTATGCAGGATTAGGACTGGAGAACAGGAAAACCGTAACAGGTGGCAATACAACTGACGGACCCTCAGCAACTTCAATCTCAATAGGAATCTACCCCGGGTTATCTTATGATGTTAACGACAGGCTGTCATTAGAGACATCTGTCAACCTTTTCAATATTGGGGTAAGCAGCACAACTGAAAAGACAGGTTCAAACAAGGAAACCAATACTCATTTTGGAATCGGAGCAGGACTTGACAATCTTGTAAATACTTCAAATATCTCCGTAGGAGCTATCCTTAAGTTCTGATCCACATCAAACAAAGCTGTTTTGAAAGCTGTTTGAATATCATTTTTCAAACAGCTTTTATTTTCATTCTACCTATGCAGGAAATATTCCTGAACCCTGGGCCTGAGTCCAGTGAGGTGACGATGTGCGAACATCAATTTTTTCAATTACTCCTTCATTGGAGGATAATATAATAACTGCTACCCTGTTTACCTGTACTCCCTGAGAAAGGATCAGGCATGGATTAACGGTTGTTTCGGGACCGGCTGCAATCTGGTTTTTTGGAGGAAGAATAGCCAACTCAGCATAGATTCTGCGACCTGCCTGTTTAAGGCTTTCAAATTTTGCCTTCAGATCAGCAGCAACAGCAACTTTACCATTTATTGTTGTTCCCTGGCTTTCGTAAATTATATTTTCTGAAAACAATGGTTCTATTTCGGCCAGGTTCAGACTATTATAAGCCTTCGCTGTTTTAATATATACTTCTTTTTCGTCCATAAGATCACTTGTTTTCAGTAAACGTCAAAAATATAAGATTATAATCCGATTGGATAAATAATTCATTACAGATTGAAGGTATAAGTATATTTAACCATAAAAGCTCTCCTGCTATACACTGGCAGGGTTGGTGTTTCACGGTCAAGAGCGGTATTTCTGCCTTCATCAAACATTACATACAGGTCGTTACCTTCTGAAGGATTGTACCTGATCCTGATGTTTGAAACTATTTTATGATCAGCAGAATTCTGCTGTATAAAAGCATTAGCTGAAAGCCTGGTACTGAACATATAAAGTGCCCTTATTCCATAAATATGATTAAAAACTGTAATATTTCGGCTGCTGAAATCCAGGTAATCGAAATTATAAGCACCACCAAACTCAAAATGTCTTGAAACATTCCAGGTTGGTTCAGCCCTGATTGAAAACCTGTTACCATTAAAATACCTGCCTGCTTCTGTTTCAAATGAAGAAAAGAACGATTTTGACTGGGGTGTGACAACAGATGCCTTGAGGTTTACAAACCTGTACCTGCCAGGATCAACAGAAATCTTATTCCTGATAATAACCATTCTCTCTTTCAGGTTCTCATCATTGAAAACCAGCGAAAGATCGGCAGTCCACCGGTTTTTTGTAACCAGGTTCCATCCGAATGTAGGGTTCATTGTCATGAGAGAACCATCAACAATGTACCTGTTATACCTGAGCCTGAATTCCGGACCATGAGAATATACCGGAGATTTATCACCAGGCATCCAGCCATAACTTACCGAGCTTCTGATGTTTATAACATCCTGAATTGACTCAAAACCAACACCGGGGTTATAATGTATTCCCGACTGGCTGTAACCGAAATCGTATCCCAGACCGACTTTTGATCTGTGTTCTAGCAGCGCATAAAACCTTGCAGGATCAAGAGCCGAAGAGTTTGAAACACTGTCCTCAAATGTCTGGCTCCACATAAGAGTGAGATAATCATTTTGCCTTATCCTGAATATGCCATCAAGACCATATGCAATATTGTAAGAACCATCTGTTCCAATACGGCTTGTCATTATTGCTCCTATATAGGAATTGCCATTAATAACCTGTTTTCTTATCCTTGCAACGCCGAAATTCTCTGATGGATTGATAAGCTCCCGGTTATTATTTGAACTGCTGTAGAGTGGTCCTGTCTGCATATCGAGTATTCCCATCTCCCATTTGTCTACTCTTCCGGTCAGCTTTGCCCCTCCGTATATCCTGATTGGCTCAGCAGATCCATCACTAAGGCCTATTCTTCTGCTATAAAAAAGATTATTTGTACCACCTGAATTAAAATCAAATATGCTGGCTCTTTCGAGGAAGAAAAGGCGTTTTTCAGGATAATACAAAGCCATTCTTGTAAGGTTTATCTTTTCATCATCAGATTCTACCTGTGCAAAATCGGTATTCAATGTAAGGTCAAGGATCATGTTGCTCGAAAGTCCGAATTTCAGGTCTGCTCCGGCCTCGAGTGTTTTCTTTTCCCTGTTCTGGTACTCTGTTTTTTCATTATTAAGATTGTTGTTTCTGGCATATCCTGTCATTGCATAAGGTGCAATCTGAACAGGCCTGGCAGGTGTAACATTCCTGAGAACTATATCACCGGCGACAGAAGGCTTCATTGTTGAATACTCACCCCATTCGGGAGGTATTGCCGGAAAAACATCAATCTCATTATTTGATGGGATCCAGCGCCGGATTATGAGACCCATTCTTACCTCGCCGTTAATCTCCTGGAATCTCAGGCTCGATAAAGGGATCCTGAATTCAACAGTCCATCCCTCATTATCTCGCTTTGTCTTAACATCCCAGAAAGCATTCCAGCTCAGATTGAGAGGTAACTGGTCTGGACGCGGTGGCATAGCATCCCTTGTGACACTTGCATCAAACCTGAGTCCATCAGGTGTAGTAAAAAAAACAACGCCGTTTTCATTATCGTTGTATGTATCAAGTATAAACCCGAAAAGATCACCTCCCAACCCGCTATAATCCCTTTTGAAGCTGGCAGACCTTATATTCTTCACATCCTTGTAATATAATCTGGCGCCAACATACAGGTACCTTGAATCATAGACCATTCTGACATCAGTGATCTCAGACGGCTCTTTTCCGAAGGAAGGAGAATGCATTATCATTTTGAATGGTTCAACAGCTGACCATAGCGCCTCATCAGGAATACCGTCGAAATCGACCGGGCTTTCTGTCCTGGAAAGAATTACCTGTTCTGAAACTTTATCCTGGGCTGATAACGAATAAACTACTAGTAACAGAAGGTATATAAAAAGAAAGAGTTTTCCCCTCATAGAAATTTACAACACCATTTAACTATGCAAAGTAGTTAAAATTTTAGCAGTCATTTATATAATGATTGTTAAAGATTTTAAACAAGTTAAAAATGCTTAGCATGGCTTAAACAATACCCAATCATGATTGTTTTATGTCAGGGAACCAACCTTTAAACACTCTTAATGAATATTCTTTATGCGGCACATGAAAAAATATGTGAATTATATTCTTGTCGCCACTATTGTATCCTTCCCATTACTGCAGGATGGCAAAAAACAGTTCAGGACTGAAGCCGGGGCCAGAGATGACACATTGATAAAGGTAGCACCTGATAACACAAATATAAACCTCGATACCATTGTTGAAGAGGTTGAACAACTTCCACCCGGAAGATCAGATGTTACAGCCAGAATCTATGAATTTCCTTCCCTCCATCCTATAATCGTGCATTTCGCTATTGCATTAATTGTAGTTGCAGCATTGCTTGAAATATTGAATATTCTGATTTTTAAGAAGGACCTTGCATGGGTAATCTTTCTCATGATTGCCATAGGTATGACAGCAGCAATCATTGCTTCAGAATATTTCCATCCCGAAACTTCCGGTCTTGATCACAGGGCAACAATAGTCCTTCAACTGCATGAGGAATGGTCACAACGGACAATAAGACTGACTTTTGTATGCCTGATACTCCAGTTAATCCTGTTGTTCGTTACACGTTTCAGCATTGCCTCCATAAACCTGCCCGGTTACAGGATAAGACTGACATACAGGTTCATCCGTGTTTTTATAGGGATAATAGCAATTGTAATGCTTGCAGCAGCTTACTCCGTTCTTAAAACCGGCCAATATGGTACCCAGTTGGTGCATATTGAGGGGGTAGGTCCACAGGGAAAGTTCCTGGTACGGGATTAAATTGATCAACTGAAAAATCCGCTGACGATCATAATCAATGCAACGACAGCAAGGATCAATATCAGAACAATCTTAAGGAATACTCTTGCAACAAACCTGAATACAAGGAATGCAAGAATAATAAAGACAATGAGCGAAATTGTAATTTCATTTTGCATCAAAATAGTTATTAACCGTAAACTTCTCAGCTCAATAATGCCAAAAGATGTTGATAATCAACGAAATTGAGCCTGAACGTCCCTGAAAATACTGTTATCAATAGTCAATTCAGGCAAACTGCCCTCTATCCTGCTCCTGTTTTTTTCTTCCCAGACCGGAAGCATGAGTTTCTCTCCAAGATGTTCCAGGGGCTCATCGATTGTGAAACCGGGTATTTTTGTAGCTACTTCAAACAAAATACCCCCTGGTTCCCTGAAATATACAGATTTAAAATATTGCCTGTCGATGACATCTGTAGGACTTACTGCACCATGATTCAATAGGACATCCCTGAATTTATGCTGAGAACCGTAATCATCGGTTGCAAAAGCTATATGATGAATGCTCCCTGAACCATTCACTCCATAAGATTCCCCCGGCTTAAAAAGAATATCAACGTAACCTGCACCTTTCTCCGAAGAGAACCTGAACCTGTTATTATCTTCTGCAATCAACGTATGATTCATCTGGTCGGTAAGGAATGAAGCCGTATTGTTATAATTATCTTCATTCAGCTGAATGCAATGGAATCCTTTTAGTTCAAACCCGGCAGGAATGTTACCGTTTACATACCCTGTTCTTTCATCATCAGGAACCCCGGCAATTTCAAGTGACAATCCGTCAAAATCTTCAAAGTGAATATAAATTTCTCCAAACCTGTGCTGGGGAGAACTGAATGAAACACCAAACATCCTGAGTCTTTTCATCCAATAGTCAAGTGCATTTTCATTGACAGAAAATGTAATAACAGTAGCCTGACTGTTTCCCTTTCTGCCTCTTCTAATTCCCGGAAAAGGGAAAAATGTCAGTACAGTCCCGGGTGAACCGCTCTCATCCCCATAATACAAATGATAAACATCAGGGGCATCGAAATTAACGGTACGCTTGACGAATCTCAATCCCAGGATACCAGAATAAAAATCCAGATTTTTCTGGGCATCTGACGTTAATGCAGTTATATGATGCAGTCCTTTTATTAAGCTCATAATTGAATAAAGATTGATTTCCTTGGTTCTCTTGTAATATTTTCGGTCCTGTGGCCTTTCCCCTCAACATCTTCAACAAGTAATATATTTCCTGCACTGAATCGTCTTTTTTCACCAAGGCTTGTTGTTATTTCTATTTCGCCATCAAGGAGAATTATAAACTGTTTTGCAGGAGCATTGTGGTAATCCCAGTAATAATCAGCAATATTTTCCCGGAACTGCAGAAGTCTTACCTCGAAAACATCAGACATGTGTCCCAAAGGCCCGTTTTTCTTTAGGATTATCTCTACATCTTCAAAATGACTTTCCCCCTGTTCATCTGGGAAAATTCTTGTATATCTCATCTGATCATTTTTAGCTTATAACAAAGGCATATAGTCTTTGTTCATATTAGAATGTTCAAGGGCAATCCATGAGGATCAATAACCTGAACATTTAACAGGATGCTATGTTCGTCATTAATAAGGTTATCTGAAAAGTAAATCCCCCGGATATGGCGCTCGAGAAATACAGAAAGAAAAGGCATGCAGGTGTTACCCCAGAACCTTTTGGCGGTTCAGTAAAAAGTAACGAACCATTGCATTTTGCAGTACAAAAACATGCTGCCACAAGGCTGCATTATGATTTCAGGCTCGAAATGGAAGGAGTGCTGAAGAGCTGGGCTGTTCCAAAAGGCCCTTCGAAAAACCCGGATGATCGAAGACTGGCTATGATGGTTGAAGACCATCCTTATGATTACAGGACTTTTGAAGGTATCATACCTAAAGGTGAATATGGAGGTGGTACGGTGCTGTTGTGGGATGAAGGCACTTATGAAGATGCCGATCTGATCGGGGAACCAAAAAAGAAACAGGAAAAACACCTGCTCGAGGGATTAAAGCAGGGAAAGGTAAAAGTGATCCTCTACGGTAAAAAGCTGAAAGGCAAATATGCCCTTATAAAATCAAAGGATAGTGAAGAGAACAGCTGGTTCCTGATGAAGATGAAAGACGAGGAGGCATCAGCAGAAGATGTAACAGAGCTTGACAGATCTGTACTTTCAGATAAAACCATTGAAGAAGTTAAGGAAACTTCAACAAACATTCATAGCAGTAACCGGAAATCCGGAAAAGAGATGAAAACTGAAGATAACTCAAAAAAAGCTTTACAGGAATCTTCAGAGAAAATACTGAGGAAGGCTGAAAAAAGCAAGATCCCTACCACGGTCAAGCCAATGCTTGCGACTCTTGTTGACGAGCCTTTTGATGATCCTGGATGGCTATTCGAAGTTAAATGGGATGGTTTCAGGACCATCGCAATAATTGATAACGGCAAGGTCCAGCTTCTCTCAAGGAATGGAAAAACTTTTACGGAGAAGTATTATCCCATTACAGAAGCACTTGAGAAATTTAAGATAAAAGCTGTCTTCGATACCGAACTGGTCGTGTTGAATGAAAAAGGTATATCCCAGTTCGGTTCGCTTCAGAACTGGCGGAGCGAAGCTGATGGAAACCTTGTCATGTATGTCTTTGACCTTTTATGGTATGAAGGTAAGAATCTTATGAAACTACCTTTTGAGCAAAGGTATGAAATACTTAAAGATGTCTTTCCCGGAAGTGATGACAGGATAAGGTTAAGTGAAGTTTTTCCTGAAAAAGGAAAGGAATTTTTTAATGTTGCAGCAAAGCTTGGACTCGAGGGTATTATTGCAAAAAGATCCGACAGCATTTATACCGAGGGTTACAGGTCAAAAAGCTGGTTAAAGATCAAAGTACACAAAAGACAGGAAGTTGTTATCGGCGGATATACAGTAAATGAAGGTACGGATAAGCTCTTCAGCTCATTACTACTGGGAGTCTTCGACAAAGGAAGCCTGCGTTTTGTTGGCAAGGTAGGCACAGGGTTCAATGAGAAGATGCAAAAAGAGATGATGAAACAGTTTAAACCACTTGTCACCAGTTCAAGTATGTTCGATTATGAGCCCGATGTTAACCAGCCCTCCCGCTTCAGGCCCAACCCTCCTAAAGCAAAAGCAGTGTGGCTTAAGCCTGAGCTTGTATGTGAAGTAACTTATACTGAAATAACTTCAGATGGAGTATTCAGGCATCCGTCATTCCAGGGAATGAGAACCGATAAAAAGGCAAAAGAGGTTGTGCTTGAAGAACAGACTCCTGTTGAAGCAATAACAGAGGAGAAAAACACCGTTGAAACTTCAGAATATATTAAAGCTCCGGTGGCGAAGACCCGCACAACTCTCCTCAACCCTACTGAAGACACCCAGGTAAAAAATATTGCAGGCCACGAACTTAAGTTCACCAACCTGGGAAAAGCTTACTGGCCTGATGAAGGCATCACAAAGAGGGATATGCTCAATTATTATTACCAGGTGGCCGAATACATAGTTCCTTATCTGAAAGACCGTCCACAGTCGCTCAACAGGTTTCCGAATGGCATAAATGGCAAAAGCTTTTACCAGAAGAATGTCAAAGGTAAAGCACCCGGATGGGTCAGGACCTTTCCTTATATCACAAGCGATGGAGAAAGCAAGGAATTCCTGGTTGGCTCGGATGAAGCAACTTTATTGTGGATGGCAAACCTCGGATGCATAGAAATGAACCCATGGTTCAGCCGGATCCAGGCTGAGGATAATCCTGATTTCTGTATCATAGACCTGGACCCAGACAAAAATACTTTCGACCAGGTTATAGAGGCAGCCATTGTTACAAAAGATGTACTTGAGTTACTCAATGTTCCTTCATTCCCTAAGACTTCCGGCTCAACAGGAATGCATATCTATATTCCACTGGGGGCTAAATATTCATACGATCAGTCACAGATGTTTGCCAAGCTGATTGTGAACATGGTGCATGCCCGCATACCCGGATTTACAAGCATGGAAAGACTTGTGAAGAACAGGAAGGGCAGGATGTATCTCGATCACCTGCAAAACAGGCCAGGGGCAACAGTTGCCGGACCATATTCACTGAGGCCTAAACCGGGAGCTACTGTATCTATGCCTTTGCACTGGAGCGAAGTAAAAAAAGGAATGAAAATGAAGGATTTTACTATCAGAAATGCCATTGCAAGATTAAAGAAAGAAGGTGATCTTTTCAAGCCTGTTCTTGGTGAAGGCATTAACATGGAAGAAATTCTTGAGAATGCCTCAAAATTTGCAGTCGCTGAAGTCTGATTTCTGCGGTCAGCTTCTTTTTAAATTAATATATGTCATAACATCTTTACAGGATATATTTACAAAATATGTAGAAATGAGAAGAATATATCCTTTCATTGTTTTTATTATAGGCCTTACTTCCTGTACATCCTCCCCAACGGATTACGATCTTAACAGGTTTAATAATAATCAGGCGTCAAAAATGTTCTGATAATATATTTGTCTGTCTGTGAATTTAAATGATCTGTGGATAAAATTCCGATGATCGTCTATTTTGTTTTATGTCGGTTGCTAGTATTTGTAATTTCGGATTACTCCAACAGAACGGCACCTTCCCCTCAAATTTAGTTTCCAAAGACATCGGTGCCGTTCTTCCTTTTTATATATCTCTGCCCCGGATATTGGCCTGTATACTTGGTCGGAACATCGCACGTTGAGCATAGTCGAAGTGCTGATCCATTGAGTAACTGCTCATTTCGACAGGCTCAAGTGAGCTTATTAAGCTGCTCATTGAGCAAAGTCGAAATGAGCATTAACTTAGTAGGCAGGTCACTTTGACAGGCTTACCCCAAACCCCCAAGGGGGCGATTTAGGGGTAGAAGAATGGGGCAGCTCTTCTAATAAAACTCCGCGGCACGTATTCTGTTTGCCGCGGAGTAATATGAATTTAAATCCTGCTTTAGTTATTGTTAAGGTTTCCTAATATTGATTGGGCTGACCCGGTGTCGGAAGGTTAATGGCTGCCTGGGCACCTGTTTCATGAGCTTTAGTCAGAGTAGCAGTGAGAGTTATACCACTGCCGGAGACCTCGGAACCCATTGGGTGAGCTTTCCTGAGTGAGGTAGTGAACCTGAGAGAGTTGGTCGGAACGTAATTGGCACTGCCAATACGACCTCTTGCCGGTAATAATGTAGCAATGGTTGCTGTCTCGGCATTTGAACCGCTGCCAATTGTGATGGTCTGACCGACGCTGAAGCCTGTCAGGCGTGCAACAGTAATAACATTAGTGCCTGCACTGGTGGCAGCTCCTGTTGTTGTGGCTCCTGCTGTACCAACAGTCTTGACAATGGCAGTTTCGCTGTTTGTACCTTTATCGATAATTATTTTCTGGCCCTCGCGAAAACCTGCAACATTTGCAACTTTTATATTATCTGAACCGGCTGCTGATGAAGCTAACGTGAATGTGTTGTTCTGTACATTGAAATCACTGCAGTTGGAGTCGTTGTCAGTACCATCAGGGTAGCGGCCTGTACTCATATCAGGCTGGAATGGAGACATTGCATCAGGCCTGATGTTAACTCCGGTTGTAGTAACACGGGGCGAAGGTGCTCTGCATCCGCTCGCTTCAATTTCTGAAACACCCATGTACCCTTCTGCTGCCCATGGATCGACGATAAGTCCATAGTTGAGACCGTCAACAACATTGCCTGCTGCATCACGCAGGACCATATTGCCTGCACTGATAGAGAAGGCAGGGCCGCCGAACCACTGTTCTGGTGCGGGAGTTCCCTGGTAACCCATGGTTGTTACTTTTTCATCACGTATAATAGAGTTGATCTCATGGTCCATGGTAAGTGGCTGGTCGAGGGTGATACCGGTGCCAAGGGGAAGGACCGGCTCGTTGCTCGAGTGATCAAAAGCCGTTGCCGGCTCGACGGTGATCCCGGTTCCATTGCAGGCAAATGGCAGGTTGGATGAATGGTTGAACTTCAGCGGTTCTGCCAGGTCAAGTCCGGTACCCGGATCCTCGTTATCTGCAAGAGGGCCATTAAAAGTGTTGCGAACCGACTGTGTTCCCACCTTCGTCACGGTGACCCACTCGATACCGTGACCTTCACTGGCAACATCCAGCCTGATTTTGTCACCAACAGAAATGTCTCCTATAGGATACACCTTTATGTTGGTATCGCCAGCTTTTGCATCCATTGAAAGCCAACCCTGGGTACCCGGTTTGCCTACTTCCTTAACCGTAACCACCTCGTACTTTTCAACGGGATTCACTGCAACAGGATATGTGGCGCCATAACCGATGGCAATCTTCTGACCTGCCACCATACCTACCACACTCGCAACAGGCACATTTGTTGATCCTTTGGGGATCGTAATAACCGGACCTTCAGGAAGAGGTTGCCATATGCTTGAAGGTGTATCGGGTCCGGCAGAACGGATTCCGGAGGAGGCTCCCTGAAGACCTGCTGCTGTCCCGACACTTTTGATAGTACGTCTTTCCATGTTGGCGCCTTCGCCGATCTCAATTACATCCCCGGCCGACATGCCGGTCGTACTCCTCACGTAAATGATTGACTCACCCTTTTTCGCCGGAACAGCCAGCCCTGAATTAGACATTCCTAACAGGTAGAAACCATTTGAGGCCAGCTTTGTACCTTCCGGGATATTTATGGATGAGAAGATTGGCATCTGGTATGGGCGGATGGTCAGCGTCCAGTTTGAGATATCGATTTCACTGTTGCCGGCATTATATAACTCAATGAATGAATTCGTCGTGTTGGTACCGTCAGTGATACGGAATTCGTTGATCTTGGCAGGGTCGACATTGCGGACTTTTTCAACTGCAATCTCAGATTGAGTCTTACTGTTGTCTGTGTTCTTCCATGAGGCTTCGGCTACCAGGTCGCCATTGAAAGCCTTAGATCCTGAAGTTACAGTGAAAGTTGCATTTACGCTGGCCCCTGGTTCTATCTGATCCGGGAAACTCTTTGAAGTCTCTGTGGAGTTTTGAACAACAGCCTTCCATCCCCCGGGAAGGGTAAGGCTCATGTTAAGACCCGTTACCGGTGCGCCTGTAGTATTTGTAAATGTTACAGTCGTGTTCTGTGACGATCCCGGTGAGAAAGTCTGAAGACCCGGAGGCATGTCGGTTGCATTGGCCGGAGCGACGCTCAGACTGGGGACATCGTAGCCGGCGGCCACTATATTGGCCTGAATCTTCCGGTTGGTTTCTTCTGTTGGGAATGTACCTGCAGCTGTCATTGCGCCTTCGTACATAGTTCCCTGTGACCAGTTGCCATTATCGCCACCATTACCCAGGTCGATAGCTCCCTGCTTACGCATAGGATCATAGCTGCTTTTTAATTCCGGACGCGTTGCTTTTTCATTTTGGACGCGGGTTCCGTCGAACATTATTGACAGATCGCCTCTCTGAGCGTCGCCGCCCATAGTCCTCCAGTGGCTTGGTTCACCGTCAAATGTCTCGGTAACGAAACGCCATGGAATGGATGGCAGGTCGGGACAGAACTTATTGGTAGGTGAGTCGGTGACACAACCTACAACATTATTCTCCTGGTCTGTCATGAGCCATGGACCAGATCCCTGTCCATAATACCACGTAACAGCGTTGCCAAAATAGGTGGTTTCCATTGTACCGTCGCCGTCATCGCGGCTGTCGATCTCAGCGTTGCCATAGTCGAAGCAACAGCCACCGTTATAGTGATGACCGTTAATAACCCAGTACTGTCCCTCTGCCTGATCATCAACTGCAGTACCCTTCGGATCGTCCTGGCGAAGGCCCATACCCGGCTCGATGAATATGCCATAAACCTTGTGACCCATGAGTGTAACAGGAGCCATGTCGGCAACAGGAAGACTGTTAAATCCTCCCATCTGTGGCGGATTTCCTGTTCCTCCACGGGGTGACTGATAAAGATGGTTGCCTGTACCTGACTGGTCATATAGAATTGAGATCCAGCAATAGGTATTGGCACAGAATTTATCCTGGGAAGCTGCATCGGCATATCCTCCCGGATCGTCCCTGGCAGGTTCTACCACACCTATGTCCATGGTTTTACCGTCCGACTGACGTATAACCTGGTATAGAGGTCCATTATATGATGCATATAACGCACGGGTACTGCTGTGGGCAGCCACACAGGGACTGCCATCTGCAGCATAGATGTCACATGGACCTTCCGGTCTGGATGGTGTAACCTCATTGCATCCAGCTCCAGCTAATGAAATCACCATCATAATGGTGGCAGGTAGTACGAGAGCCAATGCAAGAACAGCTAAGAGATTTTTTTCCTTTTTCATGTTTTATTACTGGGTATTTTAATGGTAAAATGAAGTTTTCAATAGATTCATTAATTCCAGGCATTCCCGATACAAAAATTTCGGGATTAATGCTGGTAGATTTTAATATGAAGTAAAATCATATGTTCCTAATTTATTCATAATTTATTAAACAAGAATCTCTTTTGAATAATTTATCTGAAAAATATTTCACATAATTATCATTAAGTGAATAATTTGATGAAAATATAAGCATCTTTGATGGATTATATGGGGTCTGTTTAATTACTTTATCAACATCGCCTGATGACACCCATTCCCCTCTTGCTGCTTGCATCTTCTTGAATTCCCCCGATGCTTTTATTATTGCTGTCCTTGAAAACCTCTCCTTTGCAGTAGATCCTCTGTCCCTAATATTCCGGTAAACAATCGCTTTCTCGTGCGTCGGCAATGACGGACTTCCTGGGGGTGGCTAGAAATGGAAAAGCCTGTCATTCGCTGCGCTCACTACGGCTTTATTTTTTTCCTTGCTTCCGAATGCAAGCTTTCGTCG
Source organism: Bacteroidales bacterium (assembly GCA_035297425.1). Classification (GTDB taxonomy): domain Bacteria; phylum Bacteroidota; class Bacteroidia; order Bacteroidales; family VadinHA17; genus LD21. The sequence continues at coordinate 293,943 of DATGYZ010000031.1, forward strand.
ATAGATAGTGAGAAGATTGCCATAGCATCCTTTGTCGGCTATGGCGGACTTTCAGGGGCGGCTGGAAATGAAAAAGCCTGTCGTTCGCTGCGCTCACTACGGCTTTATTTTTTTCCTTGCTTCCGAAAGCAAGCTTTCGTCGATAGATAGTGAGAAGATTGCCATAGCCTCCTTTGTCGGCTATGGCGGACTTCCAGGGGCGGCTGGAAATGAAAAAGCCTGTCGTTCGCTGCGC
>DATGYZ010000032.1:0-187432 GCA_035297425.1 Bacteroidales bacterium
GCGCAGCGAACGACAGGCTTTTTCATTTCCAGCCGCCCCTGGAAGTCCGCCATAGCCGACAAAGGAGGCTATGGCAATCTTCTCACTATCTATCGACGAAAGCTTGCATTCGGAAGCAAGGAAAAAAATAAAGCCTGCCGCTTTCGCGAACAGGCTTTTTCATTTGTCGGGGTGAGAAGACTCGAACTTCCGGCCCCTACGTCCCGAACGTAGTGCGCTACCAACTGCGCTACACCCCGATTTTTAATTTAAAAAACTTAGTTGCCTGAGACTGAAGATTCAGCTGAAAAATTATTAGTCTGAACCTGTCAGGACCAAGGCTGCAAAAATAATAAAAAATAACAATGATTGGCCATGACTTGCCAAAAGTTGGAAATGACATATCCTTATTCTTCATCATAATCTCTTTTATTTATTTAGAATGATTATAAATTACTTTGTGCAACATTAAGATATTCAATAATAATTTGCGGGTCGCGTTAGTAATTCAGATTTTGCAGGTACTAACCAACCTAAATCAATAACATTGAAATCCAGTATATTTTTTAGGGCTGCAACCCTGATATTGCTATCATTACAGGCATGCACAAAATTTGCCGAATACACAGATAATTATGATTTCCAGGAAAATATTACTTCTTCCGAAGAAACAGTTTACCCGGGGAAAAAACTTGAGGATCCGTTTGCAATAAGCAACATTACAAGGGCTTACGATTCATTGAAACAAAGAATGCCTGATATGCCTGAGCTTGATATTAAACCAAACCATGTATACCTCCGCTTTCTTCCTGCAAATGAAAAGGAACTTGAGATTCTAAGAAAAGACACTACTCTTATCCTGTATGATTATCCTCTTGATTATGAGATTACAGGTGAAGGAGAAATAACAAAATCTTTATCAGGAATTTCAGCCGATTCATGGCAGTATTGTGTTGTCCCTTCAGGCAGGAAGCTGCCTGATGTTTTTCATGAAATATTATACGAGGTTTTCATACCTGTCAATGATGAATATTGTTTAAAAAGCACTGGCAGTAATCCGGATTTTTATGACTTGCTCATTGATGAATCGGCCCGGATCACAGGTAACACAGGCGATAATGATACACTGACAAGACAGCTAAGAGGAATCTCTTCCCCGAAATGGAATCCCAAGGGAAGAATACGTGCCTGGGACGACCTGCTTAATGACTATATCCCTCTTGAACATGTAAGTGTACATGCACGCTGGTTCACACATATAGAAACAGCCCTAACTAATGAGAATGGTTACTTCCAGACAAAATCCTTCAGGAATAAAGTTAACTACTCAATAAAGTGGGAAAACTCCCAGTTTACAATAAGGAATGGTCTTTTCTCACAGGCATGGTACAACGGACCTAAAATAAAAGGTGACTGGAACCTTGACATCAGAGATGGCAAATCATTGATGTTTGCAACAATACATCGCGCAGCGTTCAAATATTTCTATGGGGATGCCCTAGGGCTTGACAGGCCTGGTTTGAAGTACGGCGGAAGGACAAAGATCTGTTACAAGGATGAACCAGGAACAGGAATATTCCTGGGCGACTGGGGAGCCTCAGGGATAGTTCCTGATATTATTATCTGGGGAGGTGACTGCAGGACAACAACAAGGGTATTCGGCAGCACTGTCCACGAGCTGGGGCATCAGGCTCATTCACAATGTGTTGGAAATATCAGGTTCTTTCAATCATCTAAAATTATAAGGGAAAGCTGGGCTGATGCAGTTGAATGGGCGCTTACAAATGATGAGTATAACAAGCTGGGTTTGAAATTCGGAAATATAATAGCAGCAAGGTATGACCATGAGAGTTCAAAGCACGATGCCTGGCCTTTCGTAAAAGATAAGGATTATTCGCCGATATTCATTGATCTTATCGACAAGATAAATCAGCGTGATTCATATGGGCCGGGATATCCGAATGACCGCATATCCCAGTATTCCATATCGTTCATTAACCGTAATCTGCTTACAAAAACAATTGATATAGGCACATTGCGAAATGAAGTTTATCAGAATAAACTGGAAGGCGTCACAGATAATGATATTGATGAGCTTTTTATGCTTTATTAACCTGCCTGCTTTCCCTGTATTCCTGTAAGAGTGACTGAAATACTTCTTTAACTGAAGATATCTTTGTAGCCCTGAATGCATTGCTTCCTGCAAATGCAAAACCATTTTCAAAATTACCTTTGAAGGCATTCATCAGGGCAATAATAATACAATAGGGGCTTTTATCTATTTCACAAGTCTTGATGCATTTAAAAGGGCACTTCTTTGGTTGTTTTGATCCCTCTTTGACTTTCTGTATAAAATTCGAAAGGATGGCCCTGCCGGGCATACCTACAGGGCTTTTGATTATTTTGATATCATCTTCTGATGCATCAATATAAGCCTGCTTGAAAGCAATATTTGCATCACACTCATCAGTGGTTACAAACCTTGTTGCCATCTGAACGCCTGAGGCTCCAAGATTCATTATTTTATTTATATCCTCACCTGTATAGATGCCACCTGCTGCAATTAGCGGAATTTTTGTGTTATGCTTCTGCTCGAAAGATTTAAGCTCTGTTACTATTTCCGGGACAAGCTTTTCAAGAGTATAGTCTGCATCATTAATCTGCTCTTCCCTGAAACCAAGATGTCCCCCTGCTTTTGGTCCTTCAACAATCACCGCATCAGGAAGATAATTGTAATTAGACTGCCACTTTTCACAGATTATCCTGGCTGCCCTTGCAGAAGACACAATCGGGATGAGCTTCGTTTTACTATCCTTCTTAAGATAAGACGGAAGATCGAGTGGCAGCCCTGCCCCGGCAATTACAATATCTGCCTTTTCGGAAATGGCTGTTTTTATCATGTCTGCAAAGTTTGTCATTGCCACCATGACATTGACACCTATTACTCCGACAGTTTTTTCACGTGCCTTGCGCAACTCTTCCTTTAGCCCGTAAATACTTGCTTCAAGGTAGTTTTCTGCATGTTGCTTATACAATACTCCAAGACCGGCGCTTGATATTACTCCCACTCCGCCTTCATTGGCAACAGCAGAGGCCAGCCCCGATAATGATATTCCAACCCCCATACCGCCCTGGAAAACAGGAATGGGAATCTCAAGATTTCCAAGCTTAAGTGATTTCATAAAGATCGACGGGGATTAATTTATCTTGAGTAGCTTCTGCCAAATTCCCTTCGCTTCTTGTCACCTCCACCCTGGCGCTTCCTGGGATATCTTCCCTGGCTTTTGCTTTTCTCTTCCCTGCCACCTTTTTTCTCCTGTGCAACTTCAAGAATGATCTTACGTCCGTCGTATTTAGTATTGTTTAGTACATTGATAAGATAATCAGCATGGCTTTGCTCCACTTCAAAGAATGAAAAGGATTTCATCAGGTCTATTTTCCCGATAGGAACCTTCCTGCCTGAAGTTTTACTGTTGATGAGCTCAATAAGCTGCTCGGGGTAAAAACCATCGCCTTTACCAAAGTTGACAAACAATCGTGTATATTTCTCATCTTTCCCTGGATACTTACCGGGAGACTGGTGCCTTTCTCCTCTCTCCGTGGATGCATCAATATTATCATCACCGTACCTGTAATCTGAAAGAAATTTTTCAAATTCAAGAGATACTACCCTTCTCAGCAATTCTGCCCTGTCGAGATTCTGCAATTTTTCTTCAATCTGGGGAAGCAGCTTATCAATTTCTTTATGCTGTTCAGGGACGGTTTCAAGTTTTGCTGCCCAGTTGATAAGTTGTTTCTCACAAATTTCGCTTCCTCTCGGCACCTTAAGCAATTTGAAGGTTTTTTTGAGAAGCCTCTCAATTTTCTGAAGGTTGTTCTTTTCCTTCAGGTGAACCAGTGAAACCGAAACACCTGACTTCTGGACCCTGCCTGTTCGGCCACACCTGTGTGTATAAACTTCGGTATCATCCGGGAGGCTGTAATTTATAACATGGGTAATATCGTCAACATCGAGACCCCTTGCAGCAACATCCGTTGCAACAAGCATCTTAATACTTCTTGTTCTGAATTTCTGCATAACGCTGTCGCGCTGAGCCTGTGAAAGATCACCATGAAGTGCATCGGCATTATAACCATCGTTAATAAGCTTTGATGCAACCTCCTGTGTCTCCATCCTTGTACGGCAGAATACTATTGCATATATATCGGGTTCAGAATCTGCGAAACGCTTGAGTGCTTTGTATTTATCTCTTGCATGCACGAGAAAATAAACATGGCTGATATTTTCTGCAGATGCATTTTTTGTCCCTATTGTTATCTCCACAGGATCATCCATATAACTTCTTGCAATGGATGCTATCTCTGTCGACATTGTTGCAGAAAACAAAAGTATCCTGCGCTCCTGCGGAACTTCCTCAAGTATCTCATTTATGCTGTCGAGAAAACCCATGTTCAGCATCTCATCTGCCTCATCGAGTATGACTGTGCTGACTTCAGAGAGCTTGACTGCACCCCTTCCGATCAGGTCAATAAGCCTCCCCGGTGTTGCAACAACGATATGCACACCTTTTTTCAGCGCTCTTATCTGGTTGTCTATGCTTGATCCTCCATAAACAGAAAGTATTTTCAGGTTGCCTGTATATTTTGCAAAATCTTCAAGATCGCCTGTTATCTGTATGCATAATTCCCTCGTCGGGCAGAGAACGAGCGCCTGTATCCTGTTTAGTTCAGTATCCGTTGCAAGTACTAGTGGCAGTCCAAATGCTGCCGTTTTACCTGTCCCGGTCTGTGCGAGGGCTATTATATCCCTGCTATCTTCCAGCATTAAAGGAATTACTTTCTTCTGAACAGGCATTGGTTCCTCAAATCCCATCTCCTGAATCGCTTTCAGGATACCTGGAGTAAGTCCCATTTCTTCAAATTGTTTCATTAAAATTATATGATGTGCCTCCGGGAGCGGTTGATTTATTATTCCCGTCTGAAATGAACTCAAATACAGGCTGGGTAAATGCGTGACAACGCTACTTGGAAATCACTTGTTAATAAGTGTGCAAATATAGTCAAATAATCCGTTGATCAAAGTTATCTGCTTTTAACCTGAATATCAACACCATTGCCGGAATCACCTGTTTTATTAAGCCTGTATCTGAATGAAATCATAAAATAACGCCCGAGTATATTGGATCTTCGATCAGTTAAGGTATTGAACTCACTCAACCTTTCCACACCTGTATTGCGGTTAAACAGATCGATTGCTGCAAGTGTAAAGGCAGCCCTTTGATTCTTTGAAAGATACAGGCTTGTCTCCGTGTTTAATAAAGGAATAAACAGGGACTGTCCAAAGCTGCCTGCAGAATATCGGGTAATATCAGAAGAAACAAGGAAACTAAGTTTTCGACCGGGTGAAAAACGTGCTTCAGAGAAAAAAGAATAATCATGGTACCGGTTATTCAATTCATTATTTACCGAATACCTCGTGCTGGTGAATGTAATTTCGGTGCCGGCTTCTAAATCCCATTTCTCCTTATTCCGGTTTCCAACTGTAAAAGAGATCCTGTTTGTATTTGTATTATTAACATTCATTCTTCCATTTATCAGACTTATGCTCCTGTTGTATGAATTATCAAGGACCAGGTTGATTTTAACTGCGAGTGGCCTGACAGCAGTTGAAAAATCAATCAGCATTCCGGCTGCAAAATCCGCGCCGGTATTTGTCAATGTCATCGTCTGACGAAGATCTTCATTAACTGTTCTTGAATATCCCGTATTATTTATTGTATACCTCAGATTCAGGCTGCTTAGCAAGGTTGTGAATGAAAACTGGTCAAAAAGCCACCACGAAATTCTTGCATTGTGGAAATACTCGGGTTTCAACTGTCTGTTGCCATAAAAAAGTGTTAAAGGATTAAGGTTGTTAACGACAGGTAGAAGTTGAATTACAGAGGGGGTGCTGACTCCTGATGTGTAGTCTGCCATTATTCTTCTGCCGGAACGGTAACTATACTCCCATGACAATCCGGGATTCAAATAACCATATCTCTGCGTAACACCCGGATCATTGTTGAGAACTGACTTGTATTCACCCAGTGCAGAAAGAAGTGATAGAGTCAGGCTCGACTCCGATGAAAGAAACTTCAACTTGATTCCCGGATTCAGAACTCTTGAAATTTTATAAAAATCCGGGCTGAGAGCCGGATTGACTGACATTTCTCCAATATTATTACCCTGCCTTCTCACCATATTTTCATCACCATACGATGCTGAGAGTACAAAATCGAGAAAAGATGACTTTGCAATTTTCTGAGTCAGCGATAAACTGCCTGAATAATTTGCAGCACTTTCATCAATATCCAGGAACTGACTGACGGTTTCTTCCTGTGCCGGGTTAAAGAAACTTGTACGGTTTACAAAATCAAGCCTGGAATCGTTGCCGGAGTATTCAACCTTTGCACTGACCCCGAGGATAGTTTTTCCTTCTTTAATCTTAAGCAGATAAGACAGGTCACCGTTGCCTGACAAACCAGAGATCCCTTCGTCTGAAATTCTCTCAAGTTCATTCATCAAACTGTTGCCGGTAAATCGCTGAGATAAAGCTGTGAGCGGATAATCAGAAGAATTGAATGACAAACCGCCGTTTAAAATTAAATTCTGTTTTTCACCGGACTTTTTCCTTAACCCGAAGTTAAACCTGTGAGCTGTATCGGTTTTTATAAGCTCCCTGTTACTGTTCTCGGTGAATTCACCCCCGGGAATATAATTTTTTGTCAGGGATGTCTCGATTGTCTTTCTCTTTGAACCATTCCCCAGATAGCTGATGAAGAACCTGTCATTGTCAGCATTTGAAACAGAAAAGTTAAGACCTGCTGCGCCACCGGATCCCCTGCCGGTAACAGGTTGCCCGAAGTTTACTGGGAAAGAGCCTCCCGATTCAGGCAAGATATGACCACCAGATGAAAATTCATTTAAACCTCCGCTGAAGTTTATGTAGTCATTCACGGAAAAACCATATTGATTAACATTATTTGTCATTCCCAATGCAGCAAGCTGGGTTTTTCCGGTGAACCTGTATAGTTTGGCATTCGCCTGGTAACTCTTGTCACTTCCCCCGCCGGCAGATACATCTCCAAACAAACCTTGTTTGCTTTCATCGTCGAGCACCAGGTTAAGTGTGGGATTCCTTTCACCGTCATCAATTCCAGTGAACTGAGATTCATCCGTTGGCCTGTCATAGAGCTGAACTCTTTCAATTGCATCGGCAGGCAGATTTTTTGTTGCAACTTTGGGATCACTCCCGAAAAATTCCTTACCATCAACCAGGACATTTTCCACATCTTCTCCCAGAGCTTTGATGTTTCCTGCCCGGTCAACTTCAATACCAGGCAGCTTTCTTATAATATCCTCTGCAACTGCATCAGGTTTAACCTTATAAGCTCTGGCATCATATTCAATCGTGTCCTGCCTTATTCTCAACGGTATTCGTTCACCCGAAATTGTAACTTCATCTATACTGAATACAACTGGTTCGAGTATTACAGGACCATGAAATTCACCAGGTTGAAGTGGTATATCAATGTGTTTGTAGAAAGTCCTGTAACCAAGCAATGATATCTGGAGAAGATAGCTACCTTTTTTAATGTTGTTCAGCTCGTATATTCCTGCTGCACCGGTAACTGAGAAATAAAGAAGGGTTGAATCGTTTGCGTTAAGCAACACTGCTGCAACTGATGATAGCGGTTCGGCTTTCTCATTCAGAACCTCACCTCGGAGCGAATAGGTCTGCCCTTTTACCGTATAGCTAATGAAAAAAAACACCAATGTGAAAAAAATAGTCTTATTCATATTACTGATGTCTGATAATTATTTGCATTTGTGCTCCTTCCCCATTACCACCCTGTTCCATATCCATTTCCTCCATCTTTTGCGCAACTATTTTTTTGTATTCTGATTCAGTAACTTCTTTCCCTTCTTTTGGTTTTTCAATTTTGATGACATCTTCTGCCGGGTGGATCGAAATAGCTGTATAGTTACGTGCACCATTGCTTATATCGGCTTCCAGAATCATTCCAGGAAGATTGCCCAGACCAGCAGGTCCGCTGCTGATCTTAATGTCGGGTGTAAACCATACTTTAATTACTGTCCCTGATGTATCCTGCATTGATGCCTGCAAACACCGGTATCCAAGAATCACTTTCTGCTCTCCTGATATTTTCCAGTTCTCATCCGGCATTTTCCTTTCAACCAAAAAAATCCTGTTCATGAAATCCCTCTGTTCTGTGATAATCCTTTTCTTCAGATCGGTATAGATCTTATTTTCGCCGGACGAGACAATCATTCTTACCCTTACGTTATTTCCGCTATGACCTTGCATCATCTCATCTTCAGCATTTTCTACACCATTCACAAAAAGAGTAGCGTCATCATTGAAAGTCAGAATCTTTTCCGATTTTCTTTCTTTTGGAAGTGCGTTAGCAATCCCTTTCGTGTCACCATCGATCTTTAATTCAATCCTGGCTTTTTCTTCGAAGATTATCCTTCCTGATAGGATAACTGGTGACTGTTGCCCTTTGGAATGACCGGCAAGGACCAGGAAAACTGTTGCAAAAAGTAATTTTCTCATATTTTTTTTGTTTCAAAATTACCGGGTCCAAGTATGCCATGAGGTTAAAACCAGGGTAATTGAGGTTAATTAAGGTTAATGCGATTGGAGACATATACAAGCCTGTTTATATTTGTAATCAGATAATTATGAAAAGCACAGCAAAAAATAGAAGGATCCTTGTACTGATGCTGACTAGCCAGATACTGCTCACTCTTTTTGTATTACAATGGCTAAGGGCTCAGTATCGCATGGAAAAAGACAGGCTTGAAGTACTGTTGACAGGATTGTATATAGATGCCCGGGATGAAATTGTTGATACGATTCTCTTTAAGAGTTTCGTTACCCCTGCACTTATGGGGAAGGATAATGGTAAAGATACAGTATATATTAAAGATCTTTCAGGAAATACCCAAGAACCGGCTCCAATAAAGCATTTTGAAAGAAAAAGTGAAATTACAGTCAGACTTGATCACAATACAGATTCAACTTCAGACGATACTTCTTCATTGGGAAAACTGGATAATGATATCCTGTTGAGAAGTGTCAGATTAATTGTTTCTCATTCATCAGACCAGGGGAAAAATGTTCCTTTGGTGAAAGAACTGAACATGCTTAAAGATTCTGCAGTATTCAAACAACATTTTTCAGACCGCCTGAAAGATTCCGGTCTGAAATTCATGCTTATCTGGAAAACAGAAGATGAGTTTAATGGTAAGCACAAAACAAAACAAACCATACTCCTCGATCCAGTCAGTCAATTTGCATTACCAGGGGTATCCGTTTCAGGGTACAACAGGTATCTGGCTGAAAAACTTTTGCCTCAGTTGAGCTTCGGTTTCTTACTTGTCCTTATAACCGGTCTCGCATTTATTCTTTCATATCGTAGCCTGCGTGAGCATTCAATTATGACAGCGATGAGAAATGAATTTATAAGCAACATGACACATGAGCTGAAAACTCCTGTTTCAACGATTAGCATTGCACTGGAGTCGCTGAGTAAGTATAATATGAAGTCAGAACGTGAAAAAATAATCGAATATCTGAGTCTTGCTTCTTCTGAAACTAAAAGGCTGGAGGAACTCATTAACAGGGTGCTGGATCAATCAGTGATGGAGGATAGCTTTAAACCGCAAAATATGGCTTTTTGCGATCCTGCCCTCATAATTGCTGATGCTGTGGGAATTATGCAGAGAAGACTGGGGAATTCGGGGTCTGTTGAATTCCTAAATCAGCTCGGGGAAAAAAGCATAAAGTGTGATCAGCTGATGCTAAAGGGAGTAATCCTCAACCTCATTGACAATAGTATAAAATATTGTGATAAGGACCCTGTTATAATTGTCTCATTGAAAGCTGATAACAAAAATATAATTATTGAAGTATCTGATAACGGTCCCGGAATACCAGTCGAATATCAAAGCAAAATATTCGAAAAATTCTTCAGGATCCCTTCAGGGAATATCCATAATGTCAAAGGTTATGGTCTCGGGCTGAGTTTTGCATACCAGGTTGTGACTCTTCATAATGGAACTATAAACGTCAGTAATTGCAATCCGGGATGCAACTTCATCATCAAAATACCTGAAGCATGAAGCAAAAGAAAAAGATACTCTATGTTGAAGATGAGCTCTCATTGGGCAGAATTGTAAGTGAAACGCTCACAATTCAGGGTTATGATGTGAGATGGGAAACACATGGCGGGAAGGTATTGTCACACTTTGAGAAAGAAATGCCTGATGTCTGTGTCCTGGATATTATGCTACCGCATACGGACGGGTTCAGCCTCTGCAAATCTATTAAGAGTTTATATCCTGCATTGCCTGTTATTTTCCTTACAGCTAAAACTGATACTTCACAGGTTATTGCAGGTTTCGAATCAGGAGGAACAGATTATATCAGGAAACCTTTCAGCATTGAAGAACTTATTGCCAGAATCGAGAACCAGCTGAATCTGGTCCATGGCAGGATGAAGGATGAAAAGATTACAGACAACATAATCCTGGGGAAATTCAAATTCAAGCCTTCATGCTATGAACTGGTATCTCCTTCAAGAACAATAAATTTATCAAACAGGGATATGCAGTTACTCAGTATCCTTTATACGAACAGGAACGGCCTTACTTTAAGAAAGAATCTTCTTTTAACTATCTGGGGCGATGATTCTTATTTCAACTCCCGGAATCTTGATGTTTATATCAGAAAACTCAGGAATTATTTTGCTGAAGATCCTTCAATCAGGATAATTACTCTAAAAGGAAGCGGGTATATATTTTTGTTGGCTTAGAGATCATTTATGATCAGCCAGCATTGTTTCAACTTCTTTCATGTTGAATTTATTGAGTTGAATTATCGTTGCATCCTTCCTTGAAACAGGCGGGACAATCCTCAGGGCTTCCTCCTTGTAATTCACTTCAAGCATAAACCAGGCTTTATGAACGCCATCATGACACCCCCAGTCTGCATTGACAAGAAAATGGTTACCAGTACTCAGGAAAACCTGGATTGCGTGAAGGCAGCTTAACCTGTCTGAACCATGAGTTACCTCAACCAGAAATTTTGGCATTTCTTTTAAAATTAATGGATTCGCATCACAATTAAAATGGAAACAAACCCTGGTATATTATGTTCGTTAAAGCCATGTACAGTTCTGGTGATATATGTCACCTAAATGAAACGCTTATCCATTCTGTGCCAAGGGGGTAGATTATAATATATCAGATAATCCCGAGCTTAACTATCCTGCTGTAAACAATATCAGGTGTAAGCCTTTTCATACACTCGAGGCCTCTCCTGGAGGTACCTTTACCATATATTGTGCAAGGTCGGCAATCCAGTTCTTCAACCGGGATCCTGATTGCATAATTATCAGGCTGCATCCATGGTCCAAAACCGGCCATCGGGTCTGTTCCGCCCCATATTGAAACGACCCTGGCACCTGCCAGTGCGGCCATGTGCATATTTGATGAATCCATGGCAATCATTAAGTTAAGACGCTTCATCAGTGCAAGCTCTGTCTCCATGGAATATTTTCCTGAAACAATTATACAACCGGGCACTTTCGACTGAATCAAACCTGCTCTCGCCGAATCCTCCCTGCCTCCAAATATAAAGATCCTGCAATCATGTCTGGTTGCTATCAATTGCAAAAGCTCAGTCATGTACTCTTCGGGCCACATTTTAAGTTTATGCATGGCAAAAGGAGCCACGCCGATGTTTAAAATATCTTTCTGAATAAGAGCTTCGGCCTCATCATCTGATTGTTTTGGAGGCTTAAAGAAACGGCCTGCGGCAGGTACAACATTAAAACCTGCTTCAGCAAATACATCACTGTATCTTTCAGTTGCATGCTTCAGGAATGTCTTTTTCTTTCCTGTAATCAGCGCCCTCTTTTCTGACCTGCCCTTGTCTATAACATACACTTTTTTCCCGGCAATCCTGAAAATACATCTCAGAAGCTTTGATCTTATCACGTCGTGCAGATCAAGGATAATGTCCGGATCATGTCTTGATCTGATATCTCTGAATAACTTCAGTATCCCGAAAATTCCCTTATGCCTTTCTGAAAAATCAGGATTGAAAAGTATCAAATCACCGATTGAGGAAAAGAATGGATTGAAAGATTTTTTTGTTAGAAGAATAACTTCGTTACCAGGGTGTTGTTCTTTAAAGCCTGCAAGAACAGGTACTGTGAGAGCCACATCTCCCATGGCTGATGTCCTGATAACCAGAATTTTCATTTCAGTATTTCCCGTAAGATTTCTCTTCGATCAGGCCTGAGGAAGTTTTCAGGTTGATCTCTCTTTTGATCTCGGATCTTTTGTCATTCCTGTAATAAACCGATCTTGCAGTTTCAATGAATTCATCACCAAAATCCCTGTTTCTCTCAAGGTCCCTTATACGATCTTCAATTTCCCACAATTCGCAGTTTACATCATAAAGAGCCTTATAAAGCGGGTCATCGGTTTTAAGAACTGATGAAGCTGCTTCACTTAGAATCTTAAATTCTTTGTGAAGATTATTCAGTTTTTCAGGATCAGTTATCCTCTCCAGCTTAATCTGGATTATTGTAAGTTTATCAATTATCTCCCCGTTTGAGACTTCTATTTTCATGATCTGTTTATTATGCTTCAAAAGTACTTTGTTTTTTTAAATGGAATGTCTTTCCAGTCATCAATAAGGATCGACATCTATGGCCAATCTTAAGCCAGATGCGCCTTTTTCAGATTCAACAATATTGATTGTTTTATAAATCAGCGATCTTGTTTTTCCAGCACTGATTTCTCTTCCAGTCTTGAGCATGATGACTTTTATATACCAGAACTGGACCTTTGATATCACGGGTTCATCAGGACCAAGCACATTCTTTCCGAAGCTTTTTTTCAGCTCGGCAGCAAGCATCTCTGAAAAATAATTAACCTGACCCCTGTCCTTGTGTTTAATAATTAGTTTAATTATTCTGCAAAACGGAGGGTAGTTGAAAGTCTTCCTTTCCTCTGCCTGGATCCTGTACATGTTTACATAATCGTGCCTCAGCACCAGCCTGACAATCCTGTGCAAAGGATCCGATGTCTGTATTATAACCTTACCCGGTGTTTTTCTCCTACCTGCCCTGCCGCTTACCTGCTCCATAAGCTGGAAGCTTCTCTCGTGAGCTCTGAAATCAGGGTAGTTCAGCATATTATCAGCATTCAGTATTCCAACTATCGTCAGGTTCTCAAAATCAAGACCTTTTGATATCATCTGCGTTCCAACAAGGATATCAATCTGTCTCTCTTCAAAAGCCTTGATTATTTTATTGAATGCATTCTTTGATCTTGTCGTATCCTGATCCATCCTTGCAATCCTGGCTGCAGGGAAGATTATCTTAATTTCATCCTCGATCTTTTCAGTGCCGAAACCTTTGGTGGTAAGTCCTGCAGAGTTACAGCTTCCGCAGTTATGAGGCAGGTTGATGCTGAATCCGCAGTAATGACAGATGAGTTTGTTTATTCCTTTATGATAGGTAAGATTAACAGCACATTGCACACATGAAGGGATCCATCCGCAGTCAGAACATTCGATATATGGAGCGAAGCCTCGCCTGTTCTGGAAAAGAATTACCTGCTCACCTTTCCCAAGCGCATTATCGATGCTATAGAGCAGCTCAGGCGTAAAGTGGGAAACCATCATCTTCTTCCGGTATGCTTCCCTTGTATTGGCAAGGATAATGTCAGGAAGCCTTATCTGACCGAACCTTTCAGCCAGTGTAACCAGGCCGTATTTCCCTGTCGTTGCATTATAAAAGCTTTCGATTGAAGGAGATGCCGAGCCCAGCAATGTTTTGGCGCCATGGATTGATGCAAGCATAATCGCAGTATCTCGTGCATGATACCTTGGTGCAGGGTCCTGTTGTTTGTAAGAACTGTCATGTTCCTCATCTGTAATAACAAGACCCAGATTGCTGAATGGCAAAAATATCGCTGACCTCACTCCAAGTATTATCCCTGAACGATTGTTGCTGTCAGCCACTTTCTGCCAGATTTCAATCCTTTCGGCATCATTAAGCTTCGAATGGTACACTGCCGTGGAATTTCCGAAATGCTTCTTCAGCCTTTGAATTATCTGTGTTGTTAGAGCAATCTCAGGCAAAAGATAAAGAACCTGTTTTCCCTTCTTAAGCTGTTCAGCAATAAGATGAACATAAATTTCTGTTTTTCCGCTCGATGTTACCCCATGGAGCAATACTATATCTTTACTCAGGAATTGATCCCGGATTGATCTGTATGCCTCATCCTGGGCTTTGCTAAGTGCATGAGGAGCCTGATTTTTAAGATCACCGCCATAATCGATCCTTGAAACCGGAAGCGGAAATGATTTTAATATTTTCTTTTTGATAAGGGAATTTACCACAGATTCCGATGAATCACTTTCTTTCAGAAGCTGCTGTTTTTTAACCGGATGTTGATTTTTTGTTCCGAATTCCGACAACCTGATCCAGTTTTCAAGGACGGTAAGCTGGGCAGGAGCTTTTTTCAGTTTGTCGAGACATATATTCAGGTCATCTTCAGAGTCAGAAGTTGCAGCAATAAACGTTTCTGTCCTGTTCTTATAGTCATTAATGCTCTTCCCGGGAAGCAATCCGGCTTTCATCACTTCACCCTCGGTGCACATGTAATAATCGGAGATCCATTTCCATAGCCGGAGTTGTGAATCATTGATCAGGGGGGTGTTATCGTAAACAGAAATGATATCCTTTATTTTCCCATGGACAGGAACATTGTTATGCAGTTCACATACAATTCCCGGGTAAAGTTTATTGTTAAAATGAACCTTAACCCTGATCCCTTTTACCACAAGCTCCTTCAGGCTACCGGGAATCCTGTAGGTGAACCTGCCGCGAACAGCCAAAGGCAGAATAATATCGGCATATTCCTGGTCCATAAAGCGAGGGTAAAAGAAATATTTTTATTCGAGAAAACCTTTCATCACGGATAGCAGCTGCTCCCTCCTGATCGGCTTTATAAGGCATGCGTCACATCCTGCTTCAAGAATAATATCCTTATCATTTTCGAAAATAAACGCAGTCTGGGCAACTATATGTATATCAGGTCTTATTTTTCTTATTTCCCTGGTAACCTCTATCCCATTCATTTCAGGCATCTGCATATCGAGAAGGACAATATTGATCTCGGGTGTAAATTTCAACAGCTGCAATGCTTCATAACCCGACCTCGAAGGTAAGATTTCTATACCTGTCTCGGCAAGGATCCTTGTAAGATAAATTATTACATCCTTATTGTCATCAACAAGAAGACATTTCCTTCCCTTCCAGTCAGGAGAAGCTATGAGAAGATCATTGGCTGCTTCTACTGCCCTGAGACGTGTTCCTCCCGCCGGCCTGTAAGGAATAGAAATTCCGAACTCAGAACCCATCCCCTTCTCTGAATTGACGAATATTTTACCACCCATCCTTTCAACAACTTCACGTGAAAGGGTCAATCCCACTCCCAGTCCTTCAAATGGTCTCTGGTGACCATCCACCTCCTGCCTGAACTCTTCAAAAATACGGTTGAGGTTTTCCCTGTTGATGCCAATACCGGTGTCCTTTACCCTGAACAAAATTTTTCCATCTTCAAGAGAACAGATAAAATCAACCGATCCATCGAGAGTAAATTTCACTGCGTTGTCAAGCAGGTGATTAAGCACCCTTTTAAGCCAGATCCTGTCTGTAAAGACAAGATCACCATGTTCCCTGAAATTATTCCTTACATTCAGTATTATCGGCTTCTCATTCCTTTTTATAATAACTCTCGTTTCCCTTGAGATTTCCTCAATGAGTGAATTGATCGATGTTTCCTCGTACCTGATCTCAATTTGTGAACTCTCAAGCCTTGAAAGATCTATTATGTCACCAATGATCTGCAGCAATTTCTCACTGTTGAAATTAATATGCTCCACATATTCGGTTCTTGTCTCTGCTGAAACGTCTTCTGCAAGAAGCAGGTTTGAAAAACCTACAACACTGTTAAGAGGAGTGCGGATCTCATGTGAAATGTTGGCAAGGAAATTTGATTTCAGCCTGTTGCTTGCCTCAGCTACCTCATTTGCCTTCACAAGCTCATTAAGTGCCTGCTTTAGCCTTGAGATATCACGGGAGATAGTAAGCGAACCGATTATCGCGCCCTCCTCAGATCTTACAATTACCGACCGTGTTGAGAGATGCAGGTAATGACCTTTTTTATGAAGAAGCCTCAGCTCACTGTCAAACATTCCTTCTTTGAGCAAAGAATTCATGCGCCTGTCCTGATAGTCCCTGTCATCGGGATGAACAATCGAATAGGGATTTAAAGCATCGTATTCGTTTCTATCATACCCCACCAGTGAATAAAATGCAGAATTGGCATACTTGAGGTTCCAGGAGCTGTCATAAAATGAAATACCGTCATCTGCAGACTGAACAAGCATTTTATAGAAGATATCTGATTCATTCCGCTCTTTTTTCAGCAGCTCTTTCTGGTATGAAATTTCCTTTATGCTCTTCTTAAGCTTTTCATTTGTTTCTGCAAAAAGCCTGATCTCTCTTTGCAACTGACCATTCTGTATGATCTGTTTACGATAGTTGACAAATAACAGAAAACAAACTATTAAAGATATTGCAGCGAGGATCCCAGGCAGTAATACAGAATTCTGCGATATCACCACTGGATGCAGGTAAGAAATCACATTCCCATTGAGGAGAAAAGAAAATAAGACTGGTAAATCTGCTATGACAGACATTGGTGAAGTTTAGTTGTACAAAATAAAGATGTTTTTTGCATTTAAATGGCATCCAGTGAACTTATTGTGTTCAGAAAAAGTAATTTATTTGTTAAATTGCGACATATTACTGAACTATTCTGATGGCAAAGGACGAGCAATTTTCGGGGGGGCGGAAATACACCAATAATGATATAACAGTATATTGGAAACCATCCGCATGTGTTCATGCATCTTATTGTTACAGAGAGCTTATAGAAGTTTTTGATCCAAGCAGGCGTCCATGGGTGGACCTCAATGAATCAACTACCGAGCGGATTATTGAGGTTGTGAACCTGTGTCCAACAGAAGCGCTTACATGGAAATGGAATGACGACGAAAAAAATAAATCCATTGGGAGTGATCAGCTTAACCATGTAATCTTCAGACGACCAGAACTTCTGAATTCACCTGCAAAAACAAGTGAAGAGGAACCAGTGTCTGTAAAAGTTATGGTCGACGGTCCCTTAGTAATAAAAGGTTCTTTCGTTCTCAAATATGAAGGCGTCTCCAAGGATATCAACGACAGCCTTGTTTCAATATGCAGGTGCGGAGTAAGCGACCACATGCCATTTTGTGATGGCAAGCACAGGAAAATAGGATTTAACGGTTGATCATGGAAAATCAGTCTGAGAAACAGAAGGTACAGGTTGAAGTTATTGAAAATGGCCCGCTGAGAATAACAGGCCATTTTATATTGAGGGATCTTAAAAGAGATTTTGAAGATAAACCTGATGTAATAGAATTATGCCGGTGCGGTAAGTCAAATAACAAACCTTACTGTGACGGTTCACATCTCAAGCCCTGAGTGGTTATCCAAGAACTTTCCTTACAAGTGCAGCAGCTTCGCTGAATGATGTAGCTGAATGAACCGAAAGTCCTGAATTATCAATTATTTCTCTTGCCTCTGCTGCATTAGTTCCCTGGAGCCTTACAATAACCGGTACATTTATGGAACCAATTGATTTATAAGCCTCTACCACTCCGTTGGCAACCCTGTCGCATCTTACTATCCCCCCGAAAATATTTATCAATATGGCCTTCACGGCCGGATCTTTAAGAATTATCCTGAAACCAGCCTCTACTGTCTTTGGATTGGCACCTCCCCCTACATCAAGGAAGTTCGCCGGAGAGCCGCCCGATAATTTTATGATATCCATGGTTGCCATTGCAAGACCTGCGCCATTTACCATGCATCCGACATTCCCATCGAGCTTGACAAAATTAAGGTTATGCTTACCTGCTTCAACATCTACAGGATCCTCTTCTTCAATATCTCTCATGGCTGCCAGTTCAGGATGCCTGAACAATGCATTATCATCAAGCACGAACTTGCAATCAACAGCAATGATCCTGTCGTCGCTTGTTTTAAGCACCGGGTTTATCTCAAGAAGCTGGGCATCGCAAGATTTGAATGTTTCATAAATACCGGTAAGGAATCTTATCATGCTCTTGAATGCCTCACCTGCCAGTCCGAGCCTGAAAGCAATGTTCCTTGCCTGGAAGGCGAGCAACCCTGCACCCGGATCAATCTCCTCAGTATATATAAGCTCCGGAGTTTTTTCTGCAACCTCTTCTATCGACATACCTCCTTCGGGAGAATACATGAAAATATATTTCCCTGTGTTCCTGTTAAGAAGGAGACTGATGTAATATTCTTTAATCGGGGAGTTTCCCTTGTAGTAAACATCTCTCGCAACCAGTACTTTTCTTACGATTTTGCCTTCAGACCCCGTCTGAGGTGTTGTAAGGTTCATCCCAATCATCTTCTCTGCAATTGTGCCGGCTTCTTCAACCGACTTTGCAAGCTTAACACCACCGCCTTTTCCACGGCCTCCGGCGTGAATCTGAGCTTTAATTACATAAAACTCCGATCCGAATTTTTCGTGCAGCTGCCTGGCTGCCATTATTGCCTGGTCCCTGGTTTCTGCAAGGAAACCTTCCTGCACAGGAACATCGTATGACTGCAAAAGTGATTTTCCCTGGTATTCGTGAATATTCATAATTCCTGCTTCTTAAACTGTATGCACATAAATACAAGATAGTCAAAATTAAGCTATAAAATGGTAAATTCGCATTAAAAATAATGCGCAAGCTTCTTAACAGCGAACTCAACAGGAAAACACCGGTAGAAGTAAGAGGTTCTGAAAAATCTCCTTTCATAATTGTTCTCGATAACGTTAGGAGCCAGAGCAACGTTGGTTCGATCTTCAGGACTGCAGATGCATTTCTTGCAGAGGCGGTTTACCTCTGCGGAATAACAGGCCAGCCACCGTCACGTGAAATTCAGAAGACTGCCCTGGGTGCAACGGAATCAGTGAACTGGAAATATTTTAAAACTACTTCTGAAGCAATTGATGAGCTTAGGATCAACTCTTACCAGATAATAGCGATTGAACAGGCTGAAGGATCCGTTGCTTTACAGGATTTTAATGTAGTGGAAGGAAAGAAATATGCACTTGTTTTCGGGCATGAAATTAATGGAGTTGATCAGCAAATAATGGACCTTTGCGATAACTGCATTGAGATCCCGCAGTTTGGATCAAAGCATTCATTCAATATAGCCGTCAGTGCCGGGATTGTCCTTTGGGAATTGTACCGAAAAATTTCTGTTATGTGATACTTCCTTCATCAAATGACTGTAAAAAAAAAAGGGCTCTTTCCGAGCCCTTTTTATATGAAAGTTTCCTAATTACTGAACAGCTGATTTGAAAGTGTCATCATTAAAGAATTTGGCAAATTCAAGATCAGTCTTAGCTAGACCTTTCCAGGATGCATTTGCTGCTGTAGCTTCACGCAGGTTATTTAACATGTAATTCCTGTCATCCTGGCGTGCACCAACAACTGCTTTAAGGTAAGCTGGTTTGCCTGTTTTTCCTGCATCTTTTACATTGTCGAGGGTCGTTTTGGCCCTGTTAACATCACCTTTGAGAACGAGTGCAAGTCCAAGGTTAAAACTGGGTTCAGTTCCGAAGGAGTTAACAGCTTTGTCATATTCACCCTTAATTATGGCTATCGTTCCAAGACCCCATCTTGATTCAGGAGTCTGTGCTGTCATTGAGTTGAAGTATTCTTCAGCTTTGGCAACGTCACCTTTTGCAAGGGTGGCAATACCAAGATTATTTTTAACTATATCGTTATTTTCGATAGCCTGGGCTTTCTGGAATGCTGCAATAGCCTCATCTGTTTTACCAAGAACCATGTAAGCATAACCAATGTTATTTGCGGGACGAATATCTTTTGGATCTTTGTTGGCTGCGGTCTGGTAATATTTAAGAGCTTCATTCATATCCTGAGCAAGGAATCCGGCGCGAAGCTGTTCTTCAATACTGAGGACACTTGGGTCTGATTTCATCTGGGCTGATATCTGCTCATCTGTACGTCCGATAACATCGGTGTTAACAGCAATTTTTGACCTTCTGAGTTTTGGAAGGATCTGTGTTTTCAGTTCATCATAAGCAGCTGACATGTTCTTGATTTCCCTTTCGCGGACATCAGGATCTGAATACATTGAAAGAACGCGAAGAATGAGCTCTTTATCCTGGATGTTCGATTTTTCAACCTCTGCCTTGAAACCTTCCCAGTCTTCCGGTGTGGTTATTTCATCAAAGAAATCAGTTGCTTTTGCAGCTTCAACTTTTGAAAACTCTTTCTTAATAAACTTGTCGGCAGAACTGCCTCTTTTACCTGCAAGCGGCTCGTTGATTTTCATTGATCCGTCAGGTGACGCATATGAGCTGACTGTAACGCCTTTAAGCTCCTTGTTTGAAGCTGCGGTTACATCCTGGATGTACTGCCTGAGAAGAGCTATATCTTCCTGCTTGAGCTCTGAACTTCTGATATCTGCCTGGTTTATAACATAATTGATATCAGCAACCTGTGTTTCAGGAATAACCCTTACATATTTGTCTCTCATTAAGATAGGCATACCTGCTTTTTCAACAAGAGTTGAAGTTGCAATGACACCATCTGCAAGTTTAACAGGCTCGAAATCAAGGCTTTTTGTACCCCTGGTCGCTTTAACCTTCAGAATAAGTTCAGACATCCTCATTGCATCTTTAAAAGGAATTGAACTTGTGTAGGTGAATTCACCTCCACTATAGCTGATTACCTTATTGTTTGCTGAAACACTTTCACCCTGAACAACCTGAACATTTTCAAAAGCAGTTTCACCACCTGCATACGTAAGAACAGGAGTAGCTGTTAATGTGGTTTTCTTGTCGAAATATTTTTCAGGAAAGGTTCCTTTAATGGTAACATTAACTGTCCCTGCATGTGTCTCAAGTACTTTTGGTGTTACATCGTACTTGATCAGCCCTGCATTTTTCTTCATCTTATTCAAACCGCTGCAACTGCTCATAATTACCGCGGCCAGGATAAGGATAAAATAGCTTCTGAATTTTTTCATAGTTAAAAGTGTTATTTGTTTATTCCTTGTTTATTTATTTATCTGTTTAGAAATCAATTTCATGTTTCAATTTAATCCGTTTATTGCAAATCTACAACAAAAAGTTACAAAAAAGCAAACTGATTTTCTATTGCTTCAAAAAATACAGTAATATTTTATTAAAAATCAGCCTTTTGTACTGTTGTTCTTTAAAATTCAAAATTAATGCAAAAATAATTCTATACTATAACTTTATTAATACCCGGGGGATAGTCTTTTTCAAAAATCACGCGCCTTATTTTATCATAATGACTTTCATCCGACACAAAATCCAGGTTGTTAACGTCAATAATGAGGTATTTATTATCGGGGTTCTGTCTGAAAAACGAAAAATAACTATCCTGAATTTTCTGAAGATACTCTGCAGTTATGTTTTCTTCATAAGGCCTTCCCCTCTTGCTTATATTATTCAGCAGGCGCTCAATGCTCATATGCAGGTAGATGTATATGTCGGGCTTTGGAAGTGATCCGTAAATGATATAGAAGATCTGCCTGTAAAGGTTGAATTCATCCCCGTCAAGTGTAGAGGCAGCAAAAACCAGGGATTTTGCAAAATAATAATCGGCAATAGTAAATGATCTGAAGAGATCCTGTGAGATGAGCTCATCCTTGAGCTGCCTGTACCGGCTTGCAAGAAATGAAAGCTCAAGCTGAAAGGAGTACTTTGCAGGATCAACATAAAATTTGGGTAGAAACGGATTATCTGCAAAACGCTCAAGAACCAGACTTGCATTGTATTCAGTGGCAATCCTTGTAGCCAGGGTTGTTTTTCCGGCACCTATATTGCCCTCGATAACAACGTAATTATATTTGGGATAAGACACAATAGCTTGAATAAACAACAAATATAAAGAACCTTTGCAGAAGTTCATTTTCGTTTTCAGTAACAAATACAAATAAAAAGCGAAGCATTTTTGGTGCTTCGCTTTCTTCCACTTATATTATTAAAGCTATTTCTACTGATTCTCATGCTGCTTCTCGCCTTCTTTGGGAGGACGTGGCAGCAGAACTTTTCTCGACAGCTTGATCTTGCCTGTCTTAGGTTCAATGTCAATGATCTTAACTTCAACCTCCTGGCCTTCTTTCAATACATCTTCAACTTTTGCAACTTTCTTCCATTCGATCTCTGAAATATGAAGGAGGCCATCCTTATTTGGTAAGATTTCAACAAACGCACCAAACTGTACAATTGTTTTAACTTTTCCTCTGTACACTTCACCAACCTCGGGAACTGCAACAATTCTCTTGATCCAGTTAACTGCTGAAGAAATCACAGCTTCATTTTCACCAAAGACGTTTACATCGCCCCTTCCGTCAACTTCTTCAACAATTATTGTTGCTCCGGTTGTACGTTGTATCTCCTGGATAACCTTACCGCCAGGACCAATGAGGGCGCCTATCATTTCTTTAGGTATCGACATCATCACAATTCGTGGAGCGTGCGGTTTAAGATCTTCACGCGGCTCTGCCAGGGTTTCAGTCATAATGCCAAGAATATGCATTCTTCCTGCTTTTGCCTGCTCAAGAGCTTTTGTGAGAATCTCAAATGATAATCCGTCAACTTTAATATCCATCTGAGTTGCAGTGATACCATCTTTGGTCCCTGTGACTTTAAAATCCATGTCACCGAGATGATCTTCATCCCCAAGGATGTCTGAAAGCACTACATATTTGTCAGACTTGTTATCTTTTATTAATCCCATTGCAATACCTGAGACGGGCTTCCTGATTTTGATACCGGCATCCATCAGCGCAAGGGTTCCTGCGCAAACGGTAGCCATTGAAGAGGAACCGTTCGATTCAAGTATATCCGACACAACCCTTACTGCATATGGGTTCTCATCTTCGGGAGGCATCATATTCTTAAGAGCCCTGTGAGCAAGGTTTCCATGTCCAATTTCCCTTCTGCTGATACCTCTTGAAGCTTTAGCCTCACCTGTTGCAAACGGAGGGAAATTATAATGAAGGGTAAACTTCTCCGTTCCCTGGTTAAGAACATCGTCAATTATTTTTTCATCAAGCTTGGTGCCGAGAGTGACTGTGGTAAGAGATTGTGTCTCCCCTCTTGTGAAAAAAGCTGAACCATGTGTTGCAGGTAAAAGATCAACTTCACATAAAATAGGCCTGATCTCTCTTGGATTTCTTCCGTCGAGTCTCTGGTTTTCGTCGAGGACCAGCCTCCTTGCAGCCTCTTTCAGAACATCATGATAATACCTCTTTATCATTCCTTCCTTGATGTCTGCATCTTCCGGGAACTGTGCCAGGAATTCCTTAATTATATTTTCGAAAGCTTCGCTTCTCTTATGCTTGTCTGCAGATGTCTTGGCTGCCAGGTAACACTTATCATAAGTCTCTGCCCAGACCTTTTTACGCATCTCCTCATCATTAACCTCGTGGTCGTAGGCACGTTTTTCTGTTTTACCTGCCTCCGCTGCAAATTCCATCTGGGCTTTACAATGAAGCTTTATTGCGTCATGGGCAACCTTGAGAGCTTCCAGCATTTCAGCTTCCGATACTTCCTTCATCTCTCCCTCTACCATCATTATATTGTCATAAGTTGCACCTACGATAATATCAAGATCAGCATCTTTCAGCTGTGATGCCGGAGGGTTGATAACAAATTTTTTATTTATTCTTGCCACCCTGACTTCTGAAATTGGCCCGTTAAAAGGGATATCAGATACTGCAAGAGCTGCAGAAGCAGCAAGGCCTGCAAGAGCATCGGGCATCGTATCAATATCAGCTGATATCAGGTTTATGGTTACAAAGGTCTCAGCATGGTAGTTATCAGGAAAGAGAGGCCTCAAAGCCCTGTCGACAAGACGTGAAATTAATATTTCATAATCTGAAGGTCTTGCTTCTCTTTTAAGAAAACCGCCGGGGATGCGTCCGGTTGATGCATATTTTTCCTTGTACTCAACCGAAAGAGGCATGAAATCAGTATCCTCCTTGGCTTCCCTGGCTGATACTACTGTAGCAAGCAACATTGTTTTACCGACTGTAAGCAAAACTGCACCGTCAGCCTGCCTTGCCATTCTCCCTGTTTCAAGTGTAATGATTCTCCCGTCGCCGAGATCGATTGATTTCTTCTTTATATTAAACATTATATACGTGATTTTTTGGCAATTAAACTGCGAAATTAATTAAAAACAATATGAAAAAAGGCAACCTAGATTGCCTTTTCTTTTTTATTTACGCAGTTTCAATGCCTTGATGATTTCGCGATATCTCTCGATATCTTTTACTTTCAGATAATCCAGGAGTCTTCTCCTCTTACCAACAAGCTTGATCAGGGCCTGCTGTGTACTGAAATCTTTTTTATTCTTTTTCAGATGTTCTGTAAGATGATTAATTCTGTATGAGAACAGCGCTATCTGGCCTTCTGCAGTACCTGTATCTACTTCTGAGGATCCGAATGTCTTAAATAACTCCTGCTTCTTTTCTGATGTCAAATACATATTTTTAACTAAAATGTTATTTATCAATAAATAAATCGAGTCACCAAATTTGGAACGCAAAAATAAGGCTTTTTTATGTAAATAATCAAACAATTGGATATTTTTTTACAAAATACATTGCTGATATGCGGTTTTTGCAGGTTGTCAGCTTAGAATTATGACGGGAAAATATGTGGATGCGTTGCGTCAGGTGAACGCATGTTATATTGTTTTGGTCAAACATTTTGAGATATTCGTCAATCATTAAAAAATTCTGGGAGGTCTGTTTTCTACCGGTTCTAATAATATCTCCTTATCTGTTTTCATCAGCTTTCCCTTTGAAATAAGGTAGTTTCCTATACGGCATTCAATACACTTTCTTTTGCTGCAGTATTCGTTCCGCAACTCGATAAGTGCCTGCGACATGAAGGCGCTTCCTGGCTGTATTCCTGCATTGTTCCACTCCATTATTATCTTATTGCTCTCAGGCTCAAGCTTTTCAAGCAGCTCAACAGCTCTTTCACACAATTCTTGCCGTCCTCTTAATTTACCGAATACAAACATCACCGGGATTATTGCATTTATGATGAGCAACCCGGTAGCCTGATCCCCGGTATTACGTGATGTGATCCTGCTTTGTTTTCCGAATAAATAATGATCTCTCCAGTATGATGATGCAGGGACCTCCAGCAATTTCTTCAGCCGATCAACACAATCACATTCCAAAATCCTGCTGAAAAGCCCTCCGGAGGCTGACAACATGCTTGCAAGCTGGGATATTCTGACAGTAGGGAAATTTACCGGTCGCAACCGTGAGAACTTCCATATCCAGCCATGCAAAGGAACTATGCCGTACTTTGATGAAAGTATTTTGAATTCTTTTATCAGGTCTTTGTAGTATTGATCTTTAAGGGCACCAGGGAACAATCCTTCCTCAAGCATTCCCGCAGCGCCGAAAAGAAGAGCTTCAACCTGGAAAGGATCTGAATGCTTATGGATTATCCTTGATGGCAATACCCTGGAAAGCCGTTCAAAAGGTTCGGAATTGATCCTGAATCCAAAATACCTGCAAATCATCCTGTAAAGCACCTCTTCCCAGTCATTCCCGGTTTCTTCAATTAACTTGCCGACATGAAAGGTTTTACGCTCCATTCTTTCAATGGAAACAACAGACAGCCATTGCCTTACCATGAAATGGTCTACTTCACTAAGATGATCCTGGCATGCAATTATGCAGGGATTATTTACCAGGTCGAGGTAACTTTCATACAGAGCCTCTGAAAATTTGAGCTCAATTGTAAGTATTTCTACACCCCTGCTGTTAAATACGCTTTTATCATTTGCTGCAACAACATGCAGTATCACGTTGTCATAAGCAGGATCTTTATGATGTCCATGCAAGATGAATTGAGATGCCTGGTTATGTATCTCAACGTTCCCTGCCCAGAGCGTATCGCCGATAACAATCCTTGCATCAAAAAAATCGGGACCGGAATCATGATTATACTGACCCGGGTGCATGACCGTTATAGTGTTGCCCTCATTATCCTTAAGGCAGGAACTGTCAAAGAGGCAATTTTTCCACAGGTAATGCAGAAACTCTTCTTTCATAAAGCACGAAGTAAGAATACAGCAATACCAATTTAAACAATATTTCTATTGAATAATAAAATTTCCTTTAATGGATGAATGATTCTTATATGATATTCCTGCTTCTGAGGCAATTCTCCATCTCAGTCTGCATCTCTGCGGCTTTCTCTCCGGCCACTTTATCAAAGTCGCTGCCTTCAGAGGCAAATATTATTGCACGGCTGGAGTTTACCAGTAATCCGCATTTATTGTTCAGGCCGAATTTCGAAACTTCTTCCAGGCTTCCTCCCTGTGCACCAACACCGGGAACAAGCAGAAAATGATCGGGAACGAGCTTGCGTATGTTAACGAACATCCCGGGATGAGTGGCCCCCACAACATACATTGTATTATCGACTGAGCCCCACTTTTGAGAGACATTAAGGACTCTTTCAAAAAGTCTTATGCCGTCGTCGCTGTGATACTGGAAATCATTGGCTCCCTTGTTTGATGTAAGTGCCAGTATTACAGCCCATTTATCATCATAAGAAAGGAAAGGAGAAACCGAATCCTCGCCCATGTAAGGGGCCACTGTAACAGCATCAAAAGGCATGTTCTCAAGGAATGTCCTGGCATACATTCTTGATGTATTCCCGATATCACCTCGTTTGGCATCAGCAATAAGGAAGACATCAGGATAATTACTTCTTATATATTCTGCCGTAGACTCCAGAGCCTCCCAGCCCTTCACACCGTTACATTCATAAAAAGCAACATTGATCTTATAAGCAACAGCATACTTTTGAGTAGCATCTATCACTCTTTTATTAAATTCAAATACTCTCTTATTCCCTTTTATGGCTGCGGGAATCTTTTCGAGTTCTGAATCCAGGCCGACACACAGATAAGACTTCTTTTCAACGATCTTTTGAAATAAGCTCAGGTAGTTCATAATTATATATTGCTTTCTTTAAGTCTCTCTGCATTTTCTGCCATCTGCAGCTTGTCAAGAACCTCCTGTATATTACCATCCATTATAGAGGGCAGGTTATATATTGTCAGATTTATCCTGTGATCCGTCATTCGGCCCTGCGGGTAGTTGTATGTCCTGATTTTTGCAGACCTGTCGCCTGTTGAAACCATAGTCTTCCTGCGATGGGAGACCTCGTCGAGATATTTTTGATATTCCAGGTTGTACAACCTTGTTCGAAGCTCTTTTAAGGCCTTATCATAGTTTTTCAGCTGGGATTTTTCGTCCTGGCATGTGACAACTATCCCTGAAGGTATATGGGTTAGCCTGATAGCTGAATAGGTAGTGTTCACTGACTGACCTCCAGGGCCTGAGGAACAATATGTATCTTTGCGGATATCCTCATTCCTGAGATCGACATCAAATTCATCAGCCTCAGGAAGTACCACTACCGAAGCTGCTGAAGTATGTATTCTTCCCTGAGTCTCTGTCTGTGGTACCCTTTGGACACGGTGAACCCCCGACTCATATTTCATTATACCATAAATGCCATCGCCCTGTACATTGAAAACTATCTCCTTGAAACCTCCGGCCGTACCTTCAGACATACTTGTAACATCGACTCTCCATCCCTTTGATTCGAAAAATTTATTGTACATCCTGAAGAGATCGCCTGCAAATATGCTTGCCTCATCCCCTCCGGTACCTGCTCTTATTTCCATGACAGCATTCTTACTGTCCTCGGGATCAGCAGGTACCAGGAGCATCTTGATCTCTTCCTCCATACCTGGAAGCTTCTCATTCAGCTCATCAAGCTCCGCCTTGGCCATATCCCTGAGCTCTTCATCCTTTTCAGTCGAAAGCAGCTCCCTTGCATTGGCAAGATTACTGAGGGCCAGCCTGTAACGGTCGTATGATTCAACAACTGGTACAAGATCCTTGTATTCCTTGTTCAGCTTGACATATCTTTTCATATCCGAGAGAATCTCAGGCTGAGTGAGCAATTCACCAACTTCAATAAAGCGGTTTTTCACTCCTTCAAGTTTCTCAAGAATTATGTCGTTAGCCATGTTTTAAATTTTTAGCGGTGCAAATTTAGTAAAAAGCTTTTAATGTTTGAAAGTCGCTGATACGATGCATCAAACACAAAAGTTATCCCGACAGTTTTAATAGATGAATTTACCGTATTGTGATTTTATCGTAAGCTTTTTACCGTCTGAAGTCTCACAATGGCCTATGATTTTTGCCTCAAGATTATAGTTTGAAGCAATGCCAATGATTTTCTCTGCTGTATTATTATCTGTATAGATTTCAAACCTGTGACCCATATTAAAAACCTGGTACATCTCCCTGTAATCAGTGCCTGACTGCTCATGTATAACTCTGAAAAGTGGCGGCAGGTCGAACAGGTTGTCTTTTATAACATGAATGTTATCAATGAAATGAAGCACTTTGGTCTGACCTCCTCCTGAACAATGGACCATCCCGTGAATATCTTTCCTGAACTTCCTTATTATATCACGGATCACAGGAGCATATGTACGCGTTGGTGAAAGCACCATTTTTCCTGCAGTAATATTTAAATCCGGGATAATATCCGTAAGCTTTAGCCTGCCTGAATATATTAGGTCGTATGAAAGGCCCGGATCAAGACTTTCGGGATATTTTGCGGCAAGATAATGTGAGAATATATCATGTCTTGCAGAGGTAAGTCCATTGCTTCCCATGCCGCTATTATACTCTCTTTCATAGATTGTCTGCCCTGATGATGAAAGACCTACAATGACATCTCCAGGCCTGATATTATCATTTGATATTATCTCCGACCTTTTCATTCTGACGATAACAGTTGAGTCAACAACTATTGTCCGTACAATATCACCAATGTCTGCTGTTTCACCGCCTGTCGACCAGATTGTAATTCCCATGCACCTGAGTTGTTCAAGTATCTCCTCTGTACCATTAATGATCTCGGAGATGATCTCGCCCGGTACATAATGCCTGTTGCGGCCTATTGTTGACGAAAGAAGTATATTCTCATAAGCTCCCACACACAGAAGGTCATCAATATTCATCACGATTGCATCCTGAGCAATTCCCTTCCACACCGAGAGATCTCCTGTTTCCTTCCAGTAAACATAAGCCAGGGATGATTTTGTTCCTGCGCCATCGGCATGCATGATATTGCAGTAATCAGGATCTCCTCCGAGATAATCCGGAACTATCTTGCAGAATGCCCTCGGGAATAAACCCTTGTCGCTGTTCTTGATAGCCGCATGGACATCTTCTTTCTGTGAGGAAACACCTCTTTTACTGTATTTTGATTCTGAGGGCATGAATGCTTATAATTATGCAAAGATATAAAAAGAAGTTACAAAAGATGAGGATGGCTTCCAACGGCACTGCTGGACGCCATCCTCATCATCGCGAAGTTTACTATTTTTTTGACTGGTAGTCTGTTCTCAATACCTTGAACTCTGTTCTTCTGTTGATTTGGTGAGCAATCTCTTTCTGTTCATCATTTGGAAGAGAGTTGATGAATTGTTCAGTAAGCACCGTACCCTGCTTAAGGAACGGTGTTTCATCTGCCACCACCTTATCAACAACTTTTGGTGTGGATTCTCCATATCCAACTGCAGTAAGCCTGTCTGCAGCAATACCTTTCTGAATAAGGTAATCGACAACAACCTGGGCTCTTTGCTGAGAAAGGTTCTGGTTGTATTCTTCTGTATCTCGGGAGTCTGTATGTGACATCAGCTCAATTGTAACATTAGGGTTATCATTGAGAGTCTCAACAAGCTTATCAAGAGACACCATAGACTCAGGCCTGAGATCGTACTTGCCGAAATCATACAGAATATTCGGAAGCTCGATTGGCTTATCAAATGCTGTCAGTAAAATGGTAACCATGAACTCCCTGCTTTTTTCCTGTCCTTTTGTTGTTTCCTTCTCTTTGCCATTCAGGTATCCTGGTTTTGAAGCAAGGAAAATATAATCGACATCTGGTTTGAGATTGAACTTGAAGTCACCACCATTGCCTGTTTCTGCCTGGAGGTTTGAGCCATCGCTTGCTATAAGCTGTACTGTTGAAGCAGGAATTGCCTGACCTGTTCTTTCATCTTTTACAAGTCCTGTTACACTGAACTTTAAAGGTGGCATTTCAAAAGCATACAATTCATCATTACCCCTGCCTTTCCTTGTAGAACTGAAGATGCCGCGCTCAGCATCATTTTCAAAGACTATACTGAAATCATCAGCATTGGAATTAACCGGAGCCTTCATGTTTTGCACCTGCCAGCTCCCGTCTGGCTGGGATACAGCTTCGAAAATATCAAGCCCTCCCATTCCTATAAGCCCGTCTGATGAGAAGTAAAGTGTTCCATTACTTCGCATGTAGGGAAAAAGTTCATCTCCGGGTGTGTTGATATCAGGTCCAAGGTTAAGGGGAGCAGACCATCCTTCTCCCGATTTTCTGACCATCCAAATATCTTTTCCTCCATATCCGCCGGGCATATCAGAAACAAAATACAGTATCGAACCATCGGGATTGATTGCAGGATGGGCGGCCACCAGAGAGTCGGGTAGTAAGTTAATATTCTTAGGTTCACTCCAGTTGCTGCCATTACGCGTTGAGTGCATTATAACACAACCCTTTTTTTCTCTTTTCCCTGCTTCACACCTTGTAAAATATATCTCTTTATAATCGGATGTGAAGCTGGGTGTCCCTTCTTCAGATTCACTATTAAGACCTTCAACGGGGACGGGTGTGCTCCATTTTGATTTTTTATCAAGCCTTGTCTCGAATATATCCGTAAAACCCTGACCTGTTGCACCATGGGTTTTATTGCCGGCAGCGTCGTCCCGGGATGAGGTGAAATATATCATTCCAAAGTCATCATTTCCGAATGCCGGCCCAAAGTCTGTTTCTTTTGAATTAAGTTCCTTCAACTCTTCCACACGGTAAGCTTCCGGGTTCCTGAGCCATTCCTCGGCCAGCTCACATGCCCTGATTTCCTGGTCAGCCCTTGCATCGCCTGGTGCTATCTGTTTATACTTTCTTAATTCATCTATTGCCTGAGAATATTTCCCGTTTTTCTTGAGCGATTCAGCAAGCCAGAACTCTGCATCGGGCTTGGAATAAGAAGATTTTACTGCAAGCTTATACCAGGTCTCGGAATTTCTGGGATCATTTACACTCCTGTAAGCTTCAGCAACCATATATATTAATTCAGCACGTGCAGCTTTATCAGATTTGCTGGTTTTTGAGTATGCATCCTTAAAAAGATCAATTGCTTCATAGTATTCCCCCGCTTCAAAAGCTTCATATGCCCTCTGTGTTTTTCGTTTTTGGGCACTGACATCACAAATAAAAACAATGAAGATTATTATGAAAAGGATTAAGTGTCGTTTCATATATCCTGAAGGGATTAGAATACAAAAGTAATCATTTTACAGGTAATCAGGTATTATTAAACGTTCACCGGTTTTAAAAAGTATACACATAAATTGCTCAAAATAAAACCGGCACCAGTAAACTACAGTTCTGATGCCGGCATTTTTTAGAGGTATTTGGTTTAGTGGGTGAACAGCATCTCACGGTATTTTGGGAGTGGCCACATCTCATTATCAACAATGAGTTCAAGCTTATCGATATGATACCTTATATCATTAAGGTAAGGTTTGACCTTATTTTCATATGCAAGAGCCTTTTTGAATGAATCCTCGATCTTATTGGCTTTCTTGCGCTCTTCGATCATATCGTTTACCATTTTCTTTATTGAAGAGATATGATCGGAAATTGTAATGATGACTTCCTTTCTTGCCCCTGCCAGTTTTTCAAAATCCTCATCACTGAAAACTTCTCTCAGGCGCTGTACATTTTCAAGAAGTGATGTCATGTAATTGATTGCTGTCGGAACAATATGGTTTATAGCAAGATCTCCAAGCACTCGTGCTTCAATCTGAATTTTCTTTGTGAATTTCTCGTATTCAACTTCTACGCGACTTTCAAGCTCTTTTTCAGAAAACACTCCATTGCCGATCAGGATATCTTTGGATTTCTGGGTAAGATAAAGCTTCAATGATTCAGGCACGCTCGGAGATCCGGCAAGGCCCCTGTGTTCAGCTTCTTTATGCCATTCGGCACTGTAACCATCTCCTTCGAAAAGAACGCGACCTGTTTCAAGGATATATTTTTTCAGTACCTGGAATATTGCCTCGTCCTTATTCCTTCCTTTTTTGATGATCGCATCCACATCTTTCTTGAAGATTTTCAGCTGATGAGCAACTGCCGAGTTCAGAACTATCATTGCGCCACCGCAGTTTGCAGATGAGCCCACTGCCCTGAATTCAAACCTGTTCCCTGTAAATGCAAAGGGGGAAGTCCTGTTCCTGTCTGTATTGTCGAGAAGTATCTCCGGAATTTTACCTATTCCAAGCTTGAGTTCAGTTTTCTGTGCAGGTGTCATCTTGCGGTCTGTAACCTTCATTGCAAGGTTTTCAAGCATATTTGTAAGATAGGAACCCACGAATACTGATATAATTGCAGGAGGTGCCTCATGACCACCAAGACGGTATGAGTTTGATGCGCTCATCACAGACGCACGCAATATCTCATTGCTGTCATTCACAGCTTTAATTACGTTAACAAGGAAAGTAAGGAACTGCAGGTTTGTTTTAGGATTTTTGCCCGGGGAGAGAAGGTTCACTCCCGTATCTGTTGCCATTGACCAGTTGTTGTGTTTACCGGATCCGTTAATTCCGGCAAATGGCTTTTCATGGAACAATACCCTGAACTTATGTCTGCGGGCTATTCTTTTCATTATATCCATGAGCAGCTGGTTATGATCAACAGCAAGGTTAACCTCTTCATGGATAGGAGCGCATTCAAACTGGTTGGGAGCCACCTCATTATGGCGAGTTTTCACAGGTATGCCGAGTTTGTAGGCTTCGAATTCAAAATCTTCCATGAACGCCATTACCCTCTCCGGTATGGATCCGAAATAGTGGTCGGACAACTGCTGGTCTTTTGAAGACTGATGTCCCATCAGGGTACGCTCTGCAAGCATAATATCAGGCCGCGCATTATATAAAGCATCGTCAATAAGAAAATACTCCTGTTCTATACCCAGTGTGGCATTTACTTTCCTGACATCCTTGTCAAAATACTGGCATACATCAACAGCAGCCTTGTCAAGCTCATTAAGGGCTTTGAGCAGCGGAGCCTTATAGTCGAGAGCTTCACCAGTATAAGACACAAATATTGTCGGGATACACAAAGTTGTTCCTACTATGAACACAGGTGATGATACATCCCATGCTGTATATCCCCTGGCTTCGAAAGTGTTCCTTATTCCTCCGCTTGGAAAGCTTGATGCATCAGGCTCTGACTGTACAAGCACCTCTCCCGAAAATTTCTCAACCGTCTTGCCATTATCACCTATCTCAAGAAAAGCATCATGCTTTTCAGCAGTTCCATCCGTCAGAGGATGAAACCAGTGAGTAAAATGTGTGGCTCCTTTTGATAATGCCCAGGATTTCAATCCTGTTGCAACAAGGTCAGCCTCCTGCCTTGTAAGTGATTTACCCTCGTTAATGGCATTCTTTATAGCCTTATAGGCTTCCTTTGATAGATAATGTTCCATTTTCGGAAGGTCAAAAACATTCTCCGCGAAATACTCAGAGACAAGTTTACATGATGAGGAAAGTTTAACAGGCTCTCTGTTAAAAACTTCTCTAAGTGCACTGAATCTTAATTCTGCCATTTTTACAATATTTATTTGTGCAAATTTAATGTTTTTTCCATACACCCTATCATTTTTGAAGGTAAATTTCAAAAATATTGCATTTTTTTGTTACCAACCCCCATTTTTAACAGCTATTTATAAATTTTAGCTGTTTTTTTAATGAGTCTCTGAAACAGGATCAGAAACGATGATTCCGGAATACTATGAGTGTGATGAAGAAATATTTGGTTACTCCAAAGTAAATTTTGCTATATTTGTCGCCTGTATAAAAAAGCTAAACTATTAATTCTTAAAGCACATAATAGATGTCAACACTTCAATTTTTACGTGAGAAAGCCGGTGTATTGGTTGCAGGACTTATCGGCCTTTCACTTTTCATATTCGTGATCAGTGATTTTTTCGGAAGTAGCAGAAATCAGGGCCGTAAGATGCGCAAGTATTATGAAATTGGGGTTATAAAAGGGGAATCAGTATCCTACCAGGATTTCGAAACGAGGCTTCAGAATCTGACTGAGATTTATAAAATGTCGGGTAGAAATGCCATTGACGAAACGATGGCTCAGAGCATGAGAGAGCAGGTATGGCAGCAAATGGTACGCGAAAAGATCCTTGATAATCAATATGAAGATCTTGGAATTGATGTATCGAATGAAGAAGTTGATGAGATGGTACTTGGAAATACTCCTCACCCGATTGTCCAGCAACTTTTCGCAGATCCGCAAACAGGGGCTTTTAACAAATCATTCCTTGTTAATTTCCTTAAGCAGACCGAAGTTGATGAATCTACAAAAAAATACTGGCTTTTCTTTGAGAACGAAATAGTAACAGACAGGTTAAATTCAAAATACAATGCTCTTGTTTCAAAAGGTCTTTATGTAACATCAAAACAGGCCGAATTTGACAAAATGCTTTCTTCAAACAATGTTGACTTCAGTTATATCATAAAAAATTATGCATCAATAGCCGATTCATCGGTAACAGTTAACAAAAGTGACCTGCAGGCATACTATGACTCTAATAAGGAAACGTACAGGCGTACAGCTCTTAGGGATCTTGAATATGTTATATTTGATGTAAGACCTTCAGAAGAAGATATTAAGCAGACTGAACAATGGATGATCAAAACCAAAGCTGAGTTTGCAGCTGCTTCAGACCCTGAAGAGTTCATCAACCTTACTGCCGATACACGTCATGTTGGTTTCTATTCTCCTATTGAAGATGTTCCTGAGAATCTGAAAAGCTTTATAAAGCTTGAGAACAAGGACAGCATATATGGCCCGTACATTGAAGATGATACTTACAAGCTTGCAAGACTTCTTGATGTTCAGAACAGGCCCGACTCAGTTCATGTAAGGCATATTCTTCTAAGTCCCAATGCCACAAGAACTCTTGCTGATGCAAGGGTAGAGGCAGACAGCCTCATAGGTCTGATCAAATCAGGAACAAAATTCGAATCACTTGCAATGTCGGTTTCTGATGACCAGGGTTCAGCACAGCTTGGTGGTGATCTTGGCTGGTTCCAGGAAGGAATGATGGTTATACCTTTCAATAATGCAGCCTTTTCAGGGCAGAAAGGGGAGATAGTTAAAGCTGAAACATCATTTGGCGTGCATATTTTAGAAATACTTGACCGCTCAAAGCTTACCAGGAAGTATAATGTGGGAATTATCGACAGAAAAATCATTCCCGGAACACTCACAACACAAAGAATTTACAGCGATGCAAGCCAGTTTGCCGGCAGCAATGCCACATATGAAAAATTCAACAAAGCTATCGCTGACCAGGGACTCAATAAGAGAGTTGCTACGGACATCGGACCTCAGCAGAATACACTCCCCGGACTGGAAACTCCAAGGTTCCTGATAATGTCGCTCTTTAATACAGAACCTGGCAAGATAGTTCTTGATAACAACGACCAGGCAGTATTTGAAATTGACAATAAATATGTTGTTGCTTACTGCACAAGGGCTCAGGAAGAAGGCATTGCTCCTCTGCAGGATGTTGAAAACGATATCAGGTTTGCAGTGATAAAAAACAAGAAGGCTGAGCTCATCTCCAAAGACTTCATGAACCAGAAGGGCAGTCTCGACGAGATAGCAAATGCAATGAACCTGCCTGTCCAGGAAGCAACTGGCATTAATTTCAGATCATTCACGGTACAGGGTGTCGGGACCGAACCTGCTCTTATTGCTGCTGCATCAGCATCTAAACAGGGAGAGCTTGAAGGTCCGGTTGAAGGAGTTAACGGAGTCTTTATGCTTGTTGTGAATAGTGTAACAACATCTCCGGAGGAAGATATGACAGCCCTTAAAACAAGGCTGCAATCGACCTTCCAGGTAAGAGGCTCCTATGAAGCTTATGATGCCTTAAGGAAGAATGCAGACATAAAAGATAAAAGATACAAGTTCTATTAACAGGAAAATATGCTAAAGAGAAAAGGGTGTCTCACGTCAAAATGAGACACCCTTTTTTCTTTTAAAAATTCTTTTAAAAGCCTGATAAGTAAAGAACCAGGAATAATAAAATTCTAACGATTGTTAAAAACAATTATATTTGAACTGATCTTAGTTAAGAGAAAAGTTGAAAATATTAAACAGAGTATTAGCGTCTCCTTTTTTTATTTCTCTTATCCCTTTTCTGTTTATCTTCTTTTTCGTCCCCTTAAATTTTGAAAAATACTCTTTTGAGATAGTTTCAAAAACAAAGCTTTTTGATAATCAATATATTTATTATGAGGACCTGGATTATGATGGGATTTCCGAGGAAATAGTCGCATCAATCCAGGACTACACGACTGCAGTTATGATCTCTAAAAACGGAGATGTGATTGATCAGTGGAATCTTAACGGATCTTTTGATTTCTGGCACAGGGATTGTCTTTTTATTACTGGTGATTCAAATAATGACAAAGTAAAAGAACTGTACATCTTTACATTGCAGAATGACACCATTCTTCTTCATTGCATTGAAAATCCGGGTAATCCGAAGCTCACAATTAAAAACAGGGTAATATCTTCAGTTGGTCCCGGCAACAAGAAACCTGATCCGTTTATTATCAGGGCGGAAATGGATGACCTGGATGATGATGGAAGAAAAGACCTTGTATTTGGAATAGGTTCGGGATTTTCAATTTATCCGAGGAAAGTATACGCATATTTTATTGATAAAGATTCGCTGATACAATCGCCTGAATCTTCATATTTTATAGGTACCATTTTACAGGCTGATATAAATAATGACGGCAAACGTGAGATAATTCCACATGGAATAGCATCATCAAACGTTGATCCCCAAAATGCTGAATATCATGACCACAGTGCATACCTTATGGTACTGGATCAAAACCTGAACTTCCCTTTACAAGCCTGTTGAATTTAAAGCAAAGTATACAATTCTAAGTCCGATAATACTTGACAAAAACAGTACAGGTAAATATAAAATCGGATGGCTTCACTCTGGAGCGCAGATGAAGCCAACAATCTACTTTGTTGATAATAATGGCCGGATATCTGATTCTTTATCTGTTGATTATGATCTTGCTGATCCGAAAGATATTCCTTCGTTCAATGCAAACAGGGGATTAATAACAGCTTTTGTAAATGAAAGCATGACATTATTAAACAGGAATTACAAACCTGTCAGAACTTTCCCTGAAATAAAAATTTTCAGATCATTCTATAATGATTTTGACAGAGACGGAAAAACCGAAATCCTTACTATTGACCTTAACAACAGCAAATTTTACCTTTTCAGGGAAGGATACTCAGATGGCTTATCTATAACGGCAGATACAGGGACAGAACCTCACATTGTTACACTTAAAACATCGATAGGCAGCAATAATTTAATCTCAATACAGGCGGGTACGAATCATTATTTAATGCGATACGGAAAAAATCCAGCATATCCTTACAACTATCTCTACCATCCGGGAATTTATCTTGGAATACTGGCATTCACACTTCTTATAAGGAATATCCAGCAAAATCAAAGTAAAAGAAAATATGAAACTGAAAAGAAAATTTCAGAGCTTCAGCTTTCATTGATAAGGAATCAGCTCGATCCGCATTTTACATTTAATGTTATAAATTCTATTATCTGTTCGATCGAGTATCATGAAAATAAGCAGGCGGCAACCCAGTTAAGACAATTTGCCAGCTTGTACAGGGAAATGCTGCTGACAGCAGGATCTGTCAGGATACCTCTTGAACAGGAACTTCAGTTTTGTGATAATTACCTTAATCTTCAGATAATGAGATTTAAGGACAGGTTTGATTACATCATTTCAGTTGCTGAAAACGTGGATAAAAAATATCTTATTCCAAAATATATAATCCAGATCTATGCTGAAAATGCTGTCAAGCATGGATTGTCATATCTTAAAAATGGCGGGATGCTCAAAATTAACCTGTGGAATGAAAAAGACACGCTCGTAATTGAAATTGCAGACAATGGTATTGGCAGGATTAAAAGTGCAGAACAGGAAAATAAATCAACAGGAAAAGGACAGGAATTGATGGAAGAGCTTTTTTCTGTCTTCAACAGGTACTATGATGATAAGATAAGTTTAGAAATTACTGATTTATATGATGAAGACGGCGATCCATCGGGCACCAGGGTAACCATAAGAATAGTGAAACATCATGAAAAGCAATGAAACTCCCGCAAGGCTGGTATCTGCCTTAATTATCGATGATGAGAAAGATTCAATCTCCCTGATCGAACAATATCTTAAGGATGAAAAAAGGATCAGAATTGCAGGTTCAATTTCAGATTCATCGATTGCGCTGGAGCAGATCATAGAAATTAAACCTGACCTTCTGTTTCTTGATATTGAGATGCCAGGAATAAGCGGACTGGAGATCCTGCATATGAAACCCGGATTAGACCTTGTGTAATCTTTGTCACTTCATTTGAAAAATACTCAATCGAAGCGATCAGGGCATCTGCATTCGATTATCTGTTAAAGCCGGTATGCAAAGCTGACCTTCTCCTTGCGATAGAAAGATCTCTCAGCAGGATTTGGGAGAATGATATAAAGACCGGGTATTCATCATTACTTTCAGGTACATTCCGGAAAATCCGTTTCAATACAGCAGGAGGATTTATTTTAATTGACCCTGATGAAATTATCTATATACAGGCTGATTATAATTATTCCGAAATTCATTCAGGCAGTAAAAGGAAAGACACCCATACACCAGGACTCCCACATTTAATACAAAAAACTTGACTTTGAGTTATTTGCATCTTACCTTTAATTAATAATTAATTAAAAAATGCATAACTCTATTAACAGAAGAAAATTCCTTCACGACTCTGCCCTTGCCGGCGGAGCCATGATGTTTCTTCCCTTGTTCAATGGATGCAGGCAACCGGATGCAAGTATTTCCGGTAACTACTTCCTTAATGAATTCGGGATTGATGAATCCTTATGCCGGAAATTACTGGAAAAAGCACTCTCAAAAGGTGGGGATTTTGCTGACCTGTATTTCGAATTTAAAGTGTCAAATAACCTGGGACTGGAAGACGGAAAAGTTACCCAGTCAGCAGGTAATATTTCACTCGGAATGGGAGTACGTACTGTCAAAGGCGACCAGACAGGTTACGGTTTTACACAGGACCTCACTGAGGAATCGATGATGTCTGCTGCAACAACAGCTTCAACAATATGCGCATTGTCGGCTACATTTCCATCACAATTCCAAAGGATGCCAGTAGGTAATTATTACCCACTTGAACCTGACTTTAATGGTATCCAGGCAAAATCAAAATTACCCCTTTTGCAGGATCTCAACCAGAAATGCTTTTCATTATCACCTGAGATTGTTAAGGTTAGTGCCTCTTTTTCAAGCAGTCTGAAGAGAATGTATATTGTGACCAGCGATGGTGTAGAAACTGAAGATATCATACCTCACGGGTATATCTCGGCAAATGTTACGGCCGACAGAAATGGAAGAAAGGAGCAATCCGGATGGAATCTTGGTGGAAGACGCGATTTTTCATATTACACAGATGATGTAATTAACAAAGTTGCCTCAATAGCAGTAAATAACGCGGTTTCATCGCTGGATGCCATACAGCCTCCTGCCGGAGAGATGCCGGTAGTACTTGGCCCGGGAGTGCCAGGAATATTGTTACATGAAGCTATCGGTCATGGAATGGAAGCTGATTTTAACAGAAAGAAAACATCCACATACGCAACAATGCTTGGGAAAAAGGTAGCTGAACCATTTGTTACGATAATTGATGATGGGACAAACATGAATATGGCGGGCAGTATTAATGTCGATGATGAGGGTACAC
Organism: Bacteroidales bacterium; assembly: GCA_035297425.1. Classification (GTDB taxonomy): domain Bacteria; phylum Bacteroidota; class Bacteroidia; order Bacteroidales; family VadinHA17; genus LD21. The sequence continues at coordinate 40,325 of DATGYZ010000032.1, forward strand.
CAGGACAAAAAACAGTTCTGGTTGACAAGGGAATCCTGGTTGGTTACCTTCATGACAAAATCTCTGCCAAATATTATGGGGTTGCTCCAACAGGAAACGGACGAAGACAGGATTATCAGAATTATCCCCTGCCCAGGATGCGTAATACTTATATGCAGCCAGGAGATGCATTACCTGAAGATATCATCAAAACTGCGGGTAATGGAATCTATGTGGAGGATGTTGCAAACGGACAGGTTGATATCGGCGCGGGTGATTTTGCTTTCTACGTTTCCAGAGGTAAACTGATAGAGAACGGGAAGCTTACAAAACCGATAAAAGATATAAATATTATGGGCAACGGGCCTAAAATGCTTGAAAACATCATTATGGCAGGCAATGACCTGAAGATGTATGAGGGGGGTTCTGGATATTGCGGTAAAGGACAGAGGGTTACCGTAGGTTTCGGGCTTCCGACATGTCTTGTTAAATCATTAACAGTCGGAGGAACCAGGCAGAAAGGAGGTATCTCATGAAAAAAGAAAAGATAATGACCTTTCCGGAACTTTCGGAATGGGTAATAAATCGTACCCTGAAAGCAGGTGCATCAGAATGTAAAGTAAGTTTATCAAAGAGCCGGATTGTTGAGATAAACTATCGCGAGCACAAACCTGATGTACTAAGGGAAGCTACAACAAGGAATCTTGATCTTGAAATTCTTTTTAACAGGAAGTATGCAAGACAATCAACTCCCGATTTCCGCATGTCGACACTTGATACATTTATAAATGACCTTATAGAAAATGCCGGCATTATGGAAGAGGATCCTTACAGAACCCTGCCTGACCCTGAGTTATATTCGGGCAGGTCTACAGCAAATCTAGACCTGACTGATCCTGGATATGATAAACTTTCGGCCGAAGAAAGACATGAAATGGCAATGAAAGCTGAGAACGCGTGTTTTGAATATGGCGGTGACAAGATCGTTTCGGTGGAAGCGGCTGAGTACGATGCAAAAAGCGAGGAATATATCAGAACAAGCAATGGTTTTGAAGGATTCACAGAAGGAACAGGTTTCCAGGTGGGGGCATCAATGTATGCTCAGGATAGCGGAGACAGGAGGCCGACAGGATACGCATATGCATATGGCACACACAAAGGAGACCTGCCTTCTCCCGAGTCAATCGGCAAGGAAGCAGCCTCAAGGACACTTGACCAATTTGGCGCAAAGAAAGTTGCAACGATGACTGTTCCTGTAATTGTAGAGAACCGGATTGCTGAAACAATTCTCGGATTCCTGCTTGATCCTTTATCAGGACGGAGTATTCAACAGAAAAGATCATTCCTTGCAGACAAAAAAGGACAGAAGATTGGAAGCTCTCTGTTCACTGTAAGTGAGGATCCTTTTATTCCAAGAGGTATAGGATCAAAACTATATGATAATGATGGATTTCCCACCAGGAAGAGAGATTTATTCAAAGAAGGAGTTCTGAATGATTTCATGATAGACTGGTACTACAGCCGTAAGCTTGACTGCACGCCAACCTCGGGTTCAATTACAAACATTTTAGTCAGTCCAGGCAGCCAGGATCTTCAGAGTTTAATAAAAGATCTTCCGAAGTGTCTTCTTATTACAGGTTTCATTGGTGGAAACTCCAATTCCACAACGGGTGATTTTTCAATCGGGATCTCCGGCAAATTATATGAAAAAGGCCAGTTCAGGCAGAATGTTGCTGAAATGAACATTGCCGATAATCATCTTAATTTCTGGAATAAGCTGGTTGCAGTAGGCAATGATACATGGACATACAGTAATATACGAATCCCCAGCCTGGTATTTGATAAAATAGTTGTTTCGGGAGTTTGATGGTTTCTGCAGACACCCAGACACCCAGACACCCAGACACCAAGACCCCAAGACAATATCAACTCCACAGCCTGTCGTGGGATCTTTTCTCATCCCAGTCAGGAGTTGGATCGAAGTAGCCTGTAGTCTTTGGATAAAAGTGTTTCCTTATCTCTTCCTCGTTCAGTTCCACTCCCAGTCCCGGTGAGTCGAGAGGCACGTTTGCAAATCCTTTTGTAACCATAGGCTGATTGCCTGTCATAGTCACAAGGTTGCTCCACCATGCCGAATCAACACTGTGGTGCTCAAGTGCCAGGAAATTATGAGTAGCTGCAGCACAATGCACATTTGCCATAAAGCATACAGGTGAACCGGCCATGTGCAATGCCATTGCAACGCCGCACTCTTCAGCATAATCACCAATTTTCTTGGTCTCAAGGAGGCCACCTGATGTTCCCAGGTCTGGCTGGATAATATCCACAGCCCTTGCATCAAGCAATGGCTTAAATCCTCCGTTCAGTCCAAATATGTCTTCACCTGTACAGGTTGGTGTCTCAAGTGCATCAGAAACTTTTTTCCACTGGTCTGTATAAAACCATGGAACCATGTCTTCGAGCCATGCAAGCCTGTATTTTTCCATAGCCCTGCCGAACCTTATCGAGTTGTTAATATCGAAATGACCAAAGTGATCTGCACATAGCGGCATCTCGTATCCCACGGCACTTCTTACCTGCTCAACATATTCTGCCAGCCCTGCCAGGCCTTTTTCAGTTATCTGGACCTGGGTAAAAGGATGAAGCGTATTGCCATATCCCATTGGATCCCTGAGATCATATTGTCCTGCAGCACCATCCCAGAACTTTGCATTGACAATTGATCCCGGTATGTTCGAAACTACATGTATCCCGAGATCCATTTTCAACCAGGTAAATCCCTGCTCATCAACCCTTCTTTTCATGGTTTTTGCAAACTCCTCAGGGTTTCTTGCCCCTGGTGTGTCGGCATAGAGCCTGATCTTATCACGGAATCTTCCTCCGAGCAGCTGCCATGCAGGGACACCATATGCCTTACCGCAGAGGTCCCACATTGCCATTTCAACAGCGCAAACTCCCCCTGCCTGCCTGCCATGATATCCAAACTGCCTGATGATCCTGAAGATCATTTCAACATTACATGGATTCAGGCCGAGGATCCTGCTCTTGAGCATCAGGGCATACCTCTCGTCAGCGCCATCGCGCACTTCACCAAGACCATAAATACCCTGGTTGGTATCTATCCTGATTATTGGTGTCCTGCCCACGTTGTTGATCACAACAACGCGCATGTCTGTTATCTTCAGCCCCGATGGTGCCGAGTTTCGCTGGACGTTCTGTGTTGTAAATGCAACTGTTTCTTCTGCCGGAACATTAAGCATTCCGCTGCCAAGGGCAATTCCTCCCAGTGCTGTTTTTTTCAGAAAGTTGCGGCGATCATTTGATGTTGCCTGATTTTCAAGTTCAGCCCTGATGGCATCACTTTCGATTTTTTCCTGCTTCTTTATCTCTTCAGAGAACTGGTTAGTGTTGTTTTTCATGGTTATCCGGGGTTGTCATTCAATTAGTATAATCAGATAAATACTGACTACACTAAGTTATAAAAATGAATAAACAATCAACACGGAATTAAATAGCAGGACTTCGTTTCTCGTTCTTTGTTATTTAGGAAAATCAATCATTGCTTTCATCACTCCGTCGCCATAGCTCTCAACAAGGTCAAATGCTTCCCCGGTCCTGTCGAAGGGAAAGCGGTGAGTAACCATATTGCTTACATCGATCATGCCATTCTCCATCATGCTTATTGAAGGTTCCACACAATCGACCTGTCTTCTTATATACTGGATCATTATCTCTTTCCTGCGGGTCTTTTCAACATCAATATTCCAGGTATCAAATTCAGGAATGCCCACTACAATAAGCTTTCCCCCGGGCTTAAGTATGTTGATCCCCTGGCGTACAGCTTCCTGCTGTCCGCAGCATTCATAAACAACATCGAGTCCGAGGGGTTCCTGGTTCATTATCTCTGATATTATATCCTGCTTCAGAATATTACCAGCATACGATGCCCCTTCATTCAATGCATAAGATAATCTCCTGTCTATCTTATCAGTAACATAGGTCTTGTTTACCATTGATGCTTTTGCTGCAAGAAGGACACTCATCCCGATTGGACCAAAACCAAGTATTCCTATATTCAAACCCCTTATGTTGCCTGATTTCCTTACTGAATAGAGTCCGATTGCAAGTGGTTCCGATATTGAACCATGATCGGGTTGAAGATTTGCGGGAAGCGGAAAGCAGCTGTCTTCAGGCATGATAATATATTCACTCAGGCATCCTTCAGCCTGTCCGGGGCAACCAAGGAACTTCAGCTTCCGGCATGTATGATGCCTGCCTGCCCTGCACTGATCGCATTCAAAGCATGGCATTGCCGGGTCAATAGCTATAAGATCTCCTTTTTTTACTTTTGTTACATTGCTTCCCACTTCAGTCACAATTCCTGCACCTTCATGACCAACTGCAAAAGGGTATTTTACAACCTGTGATCCGATGGCTCCCCAGGCATAATAATGAATATCCGAACCACAGACACCCACAACGCTCATTTTTATCTTTACGTCTTTGCCATTCCTTATCTCGGGTTCCGGAACTTCCATTAACTGCATTTGTCTTATCCCGGTGAGCCTCATTGTTTTCATAAATTGTAACTTTTAAGTGTAAATATATACAGAGATGACTGAATAATATAGGATTTAATTAATGATTTAAATTTTAATCAATGTTTCTTAATAGGCTCAAAAACGAGTGAAAGAGCCGTTAGCTTTCATTTTGATTTTGTAAATTTAATCTTTAATGATCTGATGAGGAAAATTTACGGTATAGGCGAAACGGTGCTTGATATAATTTTCAAGAATGGTGAACCGCAGGCTGCAAAACCTGGAGGATCGGTGCTCAACAGCGCTGTTACGCTCGGCAGGATAAATTTGCCCGTGTATTTCATCAGCGAATATGGAAAAGATAATGCAGGTAATCTCATTGATGACTTTCTCACTAAGAACGGTGTTGATACCGGTTTTGTTTACCGCTTCCCCGGAAACACTTCCATTGCACTCGCATTCCTGAACCAGAGGAATGATGCAGAGTATACTTTTTATAAGAACGTACATGGTAAACGACTAGACATCATATTCCCTGAAGCTGCAAGAGATGATATTGTTCAATACGGGTCATTCTTTGCTATTTCCCCTGAGATAAGGGAAAGATTCCTGGGTTTTATTCTTGAAGCTAATGAAAAAGGAGCCCTGGTGCTGTATGATCCCAATTTCCGGAAATCTCACCAGTCTGACCTTCTTACTCTCAGGCCGCTCATAATTGAAAATATGAAACTGGCAAGTATTGTCAGAGGATCTGACGAAGATTTTATGAATATTTTCGGGGCTGCCAACGCCGAAGAGGCATGGGAGGCAGTAAGTCAATATTGCAGGTGTCTTGTATATACGGCAAATGCAGATGGAGTGTTTGTCAAAACCTCATCATATTCAGGGAAGTTTGCGGTTGACAGCATCAGGCCTGTAAGCACGATAGGCGCAGGCGATAATTTTAATGCCGGCATTATCGCTTCAATCTTCAGGAAAAAAATCCGGCGTGAAAATCTTCAGTCAATAGGCGAGAATGAGTGGAGGGATATTTTAAAACCTGCAGTTTCATTTGCAACTCACGTATGCCTGAGCTACGAAAACTATATTTCAGCTGAGTTTGCAGGCTCTTTCCTTAAATAGGCTTTGCATTTTCAAGAAGGTATTTTTCAGCCTCCACTGACCATATATTATTGTTTTTTGAAACAATCCTGTACATTTCTTCGTAAAATATATCATGCCTTGATTTTTCTGCAAGATCCTCAAGTGCAACAAGTGGCATTGATATGTTCGTATAAATGAGCTTTTTACCTCCTGGTATAAAAGGAAGATTCAAAGTCGTGTCTGCAGCAGCATCCAGTCCTCCTACATGAGTGATCATCACTGCAGGATTAAGTAATGCTTGGCTCATCATGTCGAGGCATTCTTTCATGTCGCTTGTATTGCCTCCAGATGTTCCCATGATATGTGTGAATGAATAATGGATATTATAAAAATTAACTTCGGCAAGGAAGTTTTTATCTGCAGGGCCGGCAAAGAAATTAAGGCAGCCGTCAGAGCCAAGAATCGCGTTTCCCTGCTCGACTGCTTCCCTTACAGGTGTGAAGATGAATACATCATCATAACCTGATCCTCCCGTAAGCTCCCGGAGATACGTCTGAGGTTCATTCATACCTGAAGTATTCACATAATGAAGCTCGATACCACATTCCGCAGCATGATCTGCAGTAAAAAGCGAGGAAGCCCTTGAAAGACGTTTTTCGTCAATATCAGTTACAACAAGCTTCCGGGGTCTGCGTTTCCTGTGCAGTGCATAATCGATCGCTCCTAGACCCATCGGTCCTGCCCCCCCGATAATTGCCATAATCCCGCCTTCCCTGATATCCATTTTATGCTCGTAAGTGCCTGGCGGAACATGATAAGCAGAGTGAAAAGCACCTATGATGCATGACATGGGTTCTGACAGGGAAGCAGGGAAAAAAGCATCCCCTTCGTAAACAAGCAGGTTGTCTGTCTCCATGAAGACAGGAGGTATTATTACATGTGTTGCATTACCGCCTATGTACCTGAATGAATAGCCGGGCGCCTTGAGGGTTCCAAGGACATTCAGGGCAGGCTGTATTGAAAACTTCTGTCCTTTCCTGAAGCGGCTCTGCCATTTTTTTCCAACCTCAAGGATTATACCGGCGAACTCATGCCCGGTAATGATAGGATTTAATGCAATATCGGCAGGGACTCTCTTATGTTCAGTACCCTGGATTGCGGCTTTGTATGTGGACATGCAGATACTGTCGGAGATGACCTGTGCAAGTATTTCATCCTCCCCGATTGGCGGAAGGTCAAACTCTTCGAGTCGAAGGTCTTTTTTACCGTATAATCGTACCGCTTTGGCTTTCATAATTCCCGCACTGACAATCCACCTGTAACTTTTATGACCTGTCCGGTCTCATATTCCTGGTCAATAATATAGAAAACTGCTTTGAGTATGTCTTCGTGCCTGCAACCACGTTTCAGTGGAACCATCGATTCAAGATACTTCCTTACATCATCGATATTCCTGGCGCCTGAGATCCTGCCTGATTTAAGGTATCCGGCTAAAATACCGGTTCGGGGATCAGACCACACAGGATCTTCAAAAAAGTGACCGTGCATTATAGTGTTTACCTTTATTCTGAAAGGTGCAAGCTCTGATGCAAACATTTGGGTAAGTCCTTCATCTGCATGGTTGAGAAAATTAAACCCTGATGGTGGCACTGAATTAATGCGTATAATATCTGAAAAATGTTCGGGATCAGCCTGGTTTTGCAGCTTCATTATTTCGGAGGCATATTTGGCCAATGCAAAAAAACCTTTATTGTTATTGTCGTTTAATGAAGCGAAATCGGCAATGGAAGTGTTCTCCAGGGTAATTTCTCCAGAAACAGATGTTTGTGTAACAAGAAGGTCAAGCCCGCCGCACTGACGGACTGCCGAGTAGATTACATTCATGGCAGATTCGCTGTCGCCGGCATCAGTTTTAATGAAGATAGCTTTATTAACAGCCCCGGGGTTGTTCAGATCATTGATGATGCTGCTTCCCGCAGCTTCATTGTTACAAGCGACAATCACATTCATTCCTTTTGAAAAAAGCCCGGAAGCAATCTCTTTCAGTGTTTTCCCGTTACCGGCTGCCACCGCTATCCTGTTTTTAAATTTTCCTCTTTCCCCAGCCCCGGTAACTGTCGTTTCAGTCCTGTTGTTATCTATAAATGTGACCTGCTCAGGTGTCAGGTATTTGGTTCCACCTGACTGAAGTGCATAATGGCAGATTTTTATATGGTTTTCAAAAGCATCAAGCCTTTTTCCTGCTTCAGTATAGTTTTCAGCAAATGCAAAAATGCCAGCACCTTTGATTACAATTATTGCAGGAAGATAACCATATTCATTCAGGAAGTTAGGCAGCTGGTACCTGAACGATTCAATGATCCTGTCAGCATTCTGGGATTGGTCGATGAACATGTATCTTGTTCTGCAGGCATCAATCGTTGCAGGTGTAAGGGGTATAGCTATCTTGTGAAAATCCTGCTGGTTTCCGCAGTACTTTTCAACCAGGGTATTGTTAATTGATCTTACCACCTGCGGATTTCCGGTCGAAAGCAGCATCCTCAGAACAGGCAGTACTTTATCCATCACTGCATTATATGGAAGTATGTCAACTTTGACAGGCCCGTTTTGCTGAATAATTTTTTGTGTCAGATCATTACGTTTCACAGTGATATCTTCGGCTGTATCGGCTGCGATAATTATCCCGTTGTTCTCAAGGAATATCAGGCCTGGTTCGTTATTGTGATGTTGCCTGTATACCGCAAGTTCGGAAGCTGCTTTCTTAATCAACGAAAGGCCCGGGTCATCGTATGGGATGAACAATGAATCTTCACCAAAAATATTCTTAACAGAATGCCTGGCATTTCGGCTGCACATGAAAGCATCGATGACAGGTGAGTGCATATGAGCCACATACCTGTGACTGAACAGATCATGCAATGAAGCCTTCCATTGTATCTGATCCCTTTTTTCATCAGAGACTGCTGCCGGGATGCGAAGATGCTCCCGTTCAAAAGATTTAACATTCATTTTTGAACCGGGTACCTGGTCTGAGGCTGTGGTTAGCCACAATACTGCTCCTTCTTTATAAGACACATCTCCTGATGCTGCAAAGTCAGTGTTCCTGATGGACTGATAACCTGATAGCTCAACCAGCTCTTTTTGGTTCATACTTCCTGTTTAAAAAATATTCTATTACAAGTTTTCCCAGAATAGTAAGCTCTTTCTTCTGTTTTACGCTGTATTTCCCGTCAGGTAGCACATAACCTTGTCTTCCAGTTGCTCTCAGGTATTGGTGAGCAGCAATTATGCATGCTCCATTCCAGGCAATTTCTTTCAGCCTGGTACCAGGTCCGGTTGAATCTTTGCCATTAACGGCAACAGGTTTCATTTCCGGTGAGCTATGCTTTGTGCCGAAAGTTATAACAAAATCAGTGTTGTCAAAGTATCTGACATATTCAGAAAGCAGAGATGGATTATTATTCCCGGGAATAAACTCAACACACTGGATGCCAAGTTTTTTAAGTGATGTTCCGAGTTCTACCGGATCCTGTTCGAATGCCGTAAGCGTGCCTGAGGAATCATCAAGGTGAACAGTGTAAAAAGGTATCCCCCCGGAAGTAATGATGATCTTGAGCAATTTCTTAAGATCAGGCATATTCTCATAATCTTCCTCCACATATGCTGCACCGCCATTTTTAAGAATATTCCGGAGAATTTCCTGTTCGAGCACTGCTGCATCCGACAAACCGGATTCAGATTTCTTTCCCGAAATATCTTCAATGAAAGAAAGCTGTTCACCTGGTTCAGAGAACCTCCTTAAAGCCATTAGCCGCAAAGCCCTTGCAACATGCCTTTCATGGACTATACTCCTGGCATATTCATTCTTAACAAGATCATAAGAGATGTAAAGGGCCGGGTTTCTCTTTTTTATAAGCTCATTAAGCCTTGTTATCATCCTGTTTATGTGCCGCTGGTTGTCATTCCTGAAACTTTTCAACTGGCGTTTTTGTATCCACCCGGTTTCAAACGGGAAATCGAGACCTTTGCCACTAACTGAAATTTTGCCTGCCTCGCCGGGCACATTCAACATCATGCCTCTTTGCTGTTCTTCTCTTATCAGCCCCGTGAGCTCCATGTTAAACATTGGAAAAACATCATGTTTTACGCATTCATCATGAAACTCCCTGAACCCATCTGTAACAAAGAAGTCATTAATGCCGAGAACTGATACATTCTCATTTTTTGCCTCTTTCACAAGTGTTTCAATATCGCTGAATGAGGAATAAGAATATGGAGAATGTACATGGCAATTTGCTTCCCGGAATGACGGGATCTCCTGGTTGCGTAATTCCTTCACCAGTGTTTCAGGGGTTGGAAAGGCCGACAGAATGTTCTTCATCAATCAGATTTTGGTTTCCAGCTTCAGGTCAGACAGGAGAGAATTGATCCTTGATATCTCATCATCACTGAGCCTGAATTCAGTTGCTTTCACATTTTCACGCACCTGGTTGTCATCGCGTGCGCCGGCCAGTGTGCATGTGATCCCGGGTTGCCTCATTGTCCAGTTAAGAACAAGCTGCGACAATGAAACGTTTCTTTCAGCTGCAATTTTCTTCAGATGCTCGATAAAGTTCAGGATATTTGAAAGGTTTGGCTCTTTGTAATAGATCGTCCAGGGCCTTGAATCACCATCGCTGAACTTATGGTCGCGACTTATTTTACCTGCAAGAATACCTCTCTGCAAAGGGCTGTAAGCCAAGATGCCAATATTGTTTTCGAGGCAGAAAGGAACAACCTCTTTTTCGATCTCCCTGTTGAGCATGCTGTAAGGAACCTGGTTCGATGCTATTTTGTAAGTTTTCAACGCCTCATCCATCAGTCCGGCTGAATAATTACTAACAGCACCAGCCCTTATTTTGCCGGCTTTGATAAGCTTCTGAAGAGCGCCCATCGTTTCGGCTACCGGGGTTGTCATATCCGGCCAGTGGATCTGGAAAAGATCGATATAATCAGTGCCAAGTCTTTTCAGGCTTGCATCACAATCGTTAATAACCCTTTGTTCCGATGAATATTTGTAAAGGTCGATATCGTTACCGCTGTTATCTTTTGAAGGGAAGAAATATTCACCCTTCTTTTCATCCCATATCATTCCGAATTTGGTAAGTACCTCGACCTTGTCGCGTTTACCTTTGATAGCTTTTCCGACAAGCTCTTCACTCAATCCAAAGCCATAAACAGGAGCTGTGTCAATTGTTGTCATTCCCGAATCAATTGAAGCATCGATTGCCCTTATTGCCTTCCTGCTGTCGGCACCACCCCACATCCAGCCGCCAATAGCCCAAGCTCCGAATGCCATCTCAGTAACAAATACATCTGAACTGCCAAGTCTGTTCTTAATCATATCATTAAAATTTGGTTCATAATTCAACCTTACCAGTTGAGAGCTTCCAGGGGCACTTCTTTGAGCGAATTGCATATCCAGTCGGCACCGGCCAGGTCTTCCCTTCGAAAGCTTGTTGTAACTGCAAGGCACTTGCAACCGGCCAGGCCTGCAGCTGTTACACCGTTAACAGCATCTTCGACAACAAGACATTCTTCCGGCTCCAGTCTGATACTATCGGCTGCTTTAACATAAATGTCAGGAGCAGGCTTCTTGTTCACCACATCATGACCTGTTATTATTGACATGAATGTTTCAGCTGGTAAACCTATTTCGTCAAGATTGGCCTTCATCTTTATGTAGTCGGTGCTCGTTGCCAGGGCCAGCCTGAAACCCCTGTCGCGGCATTTATAAACAAACTCAAGGGCTCCCGGCAAAGGTTTCAGCTTACCTTTGACAATATTTATATAAATTTCATAAGTGCGTGCTTTTGCTTTTTCAATATCTATATGTACCCCATATTTTTCGGCAACGCCCCCGATATACCTGTTTTCACCAGTGCCGGTAAATGGTTTGAAGTCCTCAGGCTGAACAGCCATCCCAAACTCAAGGAACATCTGTAAAGCTGCGTTACATATGAACTCTTCAGAATCCGAAAGCACGCCATCCATATCGAACAGAACGCCCTTTATCATCGGAATAATTTTTCAATTTCACTTATCCTGGTTTTGCCAAGAGGTTTCTTTGATCTCATTAATTCAGTTATAAAGGTCATCCTTGCTGCATTTTCAAGCACTTCGATCCTGTCGAATGCCTGCAGCAGGGTTTTGCCTGCTGTAAGAACGCCATGATTTTCGAGCAACAAAATTTCAGATCTTACTATGCTTCCGGATACAGCATCTGCCAGGTCAGTGGTGCCCATCAAAGCATAAGGGACAATGGCAGGAGTGCCCAGGAACGCTGCCGCTTCAGCTGTCAATGTGGTATCGATCTTTGATTTCATGGCAGTAAATGCTGAGGCACAGACAGGGTGGGCATGAATTAGAGCCCCAATTTCATTGTTCCTGCTGTATACAGAAAGATGCATCCCTGTTTCCATTGAAGGTTTAAGTTCAGGTGTGAGATTGGTTCCGTCAGGAGATATCAGACATACCTGGCGCCATTTCATTGTGCCTTTATCTGTTGCTGAAGGTGTCACAGCAATTGTGCCGTCAGCAAGGCGCATGCTGATATTTCCGCCCAGGCTTGTGGTAAGTCCTTTCCCGTAAAGCCGCCGCATAAAGCGGGCTACTTCCTTTCTCTCTTTCTTATATAGTTTGTGCATAGAATCAGACCAGGCTTATTACGCCATCCAGGACAAAGCGTGGGGTGTATGGGAAATTATCTATTTCAGAACGTGAAGTGATCCCGCTGAGGACAAGCAGTGTATCTATCTCTGATTCCATACCGCATCTGATATCGGTATCCATCCTGTCACCGATTATTATTGCATCTTCACGTTTTACACCAAGTTTGTTCAGGGCTATTCTCATCATTATTGGATTGGGCTTGCCAACAAAATAGGCTTTTCTTCCGGTAGCCACTTCGATAGGGGCGATAAGTGCTTTGGTGCCAGGGGTTATGCCATCTTCAGTAGGGCCGCTGACGTCTGAGTTTGTGCCTATAAGACGAGCTCCTCTCAGAACAAGGTTAACTGCTTTTTCAACCATTGAAAAATTATAACTTTTGGTTTCACCCACAACCACATAATCGGGACTAACATTATTGATCGAGTAACCTACGCTGTAGAGTGCATTTATCAATCCTGCATCACCGATGACGTAAGCGCTGCCGTTTGGAATCTGGCTGGAAAGGAAGGATGCTGTGGCTAGGGCGCTTGTATAGAAGTGTTGTTCTCCTACTTTTATACCGAGTCTTTTAAGCTTTTCATGAAGTTCCCTTGGGGTCCTTTCACTTGCGTTTGTCAGGAAAAGGTACTTTTTCCCGGAGTTCTCAAGCCATTCAAGGAATTCAGGGACGCCGGGGAGAAGCTTATTCCCATGGTAGATGACGCCATCCATGTCGATTATGAACCCTGACTTACTCTTTATTGTATCTACATTCGTTTCCATACCAGAATATTAAACAGGCTGATGCCTGATCACAAAGTTAACTTCTTGCATTTATTTTCTTTCAAACAGGGTAAAAAACTTATTGACGCTGATAAAGTTTTTAAATAAAAAAAAGGTGTCCGCATTTCTGGGACACCTTCAGGTATTTTTAAGAGTAAAATCTAGTCTACTTTTTTTACTTTAATGGCAACAGGTCCTTTTTCTCTCTGCTCGATCTCAAACTCAACCTTTTGACCGGCCTCAAGTTCAGTATGGGCAACTTCAAGACCAGACCTGTGGATGAAAATGTCTTTATCATCTTCAGTCTGAATAAAACCGTAGCCCTTTACTCTGTCATACCATTTAACAGTACCTTTCATGGTTTTGGTTTTTTGTTAAACTACCTGTAGTCTCTCCTGTTGCCGGAACCGCCTCTGCGGTCGTCGTTTCCACGATTGAAATTACTTCTTCTGTCAGCTCTTTCGATTGATTCATTAACAATAATGTTCCTGCCGCTAACTTCAGCGCCATTTAATTCTTCAATAGCTTTTTTTGCTTCAGCATCATTAGGCATTTCAACGAAGCCGAAACCCTTGCTTTTGCCAGAGTACTTGTCGATGATAATTTTAGCGGATGTTACTTCGCCATACTCTTCAAAGATCTCTTTAAGTTCTGCTTCATTCATTTTAAAATGAAGACTTCCTACGTAAATGTTCATAACTCGAAAATATTAATGTATTTATAAAACATTTACAAAGGTCACATTTATTTTTGAAAACTAAAAATAAAAGTTCACATAATATATTGGATAAGAATCAATTTATACGTTTTCCGGTATAAAAAAACAGGATAATTTACTTGATAAAATCAAAAAAATTCAGTATATACCAGATAGGTTAGGGGTAACATTAAAAGGGCGCTCAGCTCTTTTTGTTTCTTATATATATATGCCTGATGTTACTTTGTCCAGTTTCACGTTCATCAATTTCAAAATCAAGCGATCTGATCAGGGGAGTTAATTTTGGAAAGCCATAGTTCCTGGGATCAAAGTCGGGTTGTTTCTTGAGAATGAGATTTCCAACATCACCCAGGAAAGCCCATCCATTCTCATCTGCAAGATCACTGATCGAAGAAGATATAAGTCTCCCGACACCCTGCAGCATTGATTGGGGATCGGGTTCCGGCGAGGTTGATTTCCTTTTCTTAACAACTACTTTCTCTTTTCCTTTCCTTTTTCCTTCAGCCAAAGGTTCAGGCTGTGGTACTGATTGTGAAAGGATCTCGAGGTAGATGAATTTGTCACATGCAACAATGAAAGGATGGGGAGTCTTTCTTTCTCCAATACCAAATACTTTCATCCCTGCTTCGCGCAACCTGGTAGCAAGCCGGGTAAAATCGCTGTCGCTCGAAACTATGCAGAAACCGTCAACACGCCCGGTATAAAGAATATCCATCGCATCAATTATCAATGCCGAATCGGTTGAGTTCTTTCCGCGGGTATAATTGTATTGCTGAACAGGGGAGATCGCATGCTCGAGGAGAACTGATTTCCAGCCAGAGGTGCTTTGCCGGGTCCAGTCCCCATAGATTCTTTTGAAAGTGGGGGTCCCGTATTTTGCAATCTCTTCCAGCATTGCCCTGATATTTGAATATGGAATATTGTCGGCATCGATCAGGACAGCAAGCCTGAGATCATTAAGTGTCTGCATAATTAATTTAGCTTAATCTTCAAAGTTAATCAATTTTAACTCTGTATGTCATAAATAATTTGTTGCTGTTTTTACACCTAAAAATTTAAAGTCTGAATAAAATGATTTAATTTTCATGCAGGAGAATTTTTTTAACTTTGTTGGACTTTCGAAATTGTTTCTTAAACTAAAATTTACTCATATGGGAAAAGGTGATAAAAAGACTAAAAGAGGTAAAATAGTACTTGGAACATATGGCGTCAGACGCCGGAGAAAAATTTCGTTCAAGGCTGCCGTTAAGGCCAATGAAGAAAAAAATATCAGGGTGGCAGCTCAGAAAAAAGAGAAAGCTGTTGCAGAAGTAAAGGAAAAGGCAGCAAAGGAAAAAGCTCCCGTTAAAGAAAAACCGGTAAAGGAGAAGGCAGAGAAGGCAGAAAAGCCGGAAAAAGCTGAAAAAGAAGTAAAAACACACAAAGAGCAGAAGGAGCAAAAACCGAAGAAAGAAAAAAAGAGTGAATGATAAGCTGATTGCCGGCGATTTACTTCTGAGACCATGGTTGTCCTCTGATGCTCATTCACTGGCTTTAATAGCAAATAATAAAAAGATAGCTGATAACCTGAGGGATGCCTTTCCTCACCCGTATTCATTTCAGGATGCAGTAAGATGGCTGGATATGGTTATTCCTCAGAATATCCCTGCAAAGTTTTTTGCAATTGAGAAGGAAGGAAGGCTTACCGGCAGTATTGGTATAGTTACCAAGGATGATATCTACCGGAAATGTTGTGAGATCGGCTATTTCATAAGAGAAGATGAATGGGGGAAGGGAATTGCCACCCAGGCAATCAGAATTATTGCAAAATATGCATTTGCAAATTTCGATATTGTCAGGCTTTATGCTGAACCATTTTCAGACAATGCAGGATCGAGAAAGGCTCTTGAGAAAGCAGGTTTTAAGCATGAAGCGACCCTGAGACAGAATGTGATTAAGAATGGTATTGTCAAAGACAGCTGCATTTACGGTTTACTCAGGCAGGAAGCAGACATTCTGTAATCATCTGCGTACGATCAGCCATTTATAATCTTCGGGGTCAATTACCGCATTTATGATCACCGGTCCGCTGGAGGATAATGCTTCTATAACTGCAACTCTCATTGCTTCTGATGTGCCGGCATTAAGCACCCTGACACCAAGAAAACTGTCAGATCCAAACAGATCACCGTCATAGAGCATTGTGCCATATGGAGGTAGCTCTCTCCATGATTGCTTGACTTTGATGAGGTTAAGCTCTCCGTCGGAAAAAACGACCACGATAACAGGAAGATTATACCTTCTTGCTGTTATTATCTCTCCAGCCATCATCAGGAAACCTCCGTCGCCAGTTATACAAACCACCGTTGATCCGGGTGAATGCATCTGTGCAGCAATGGCTGCAGGCAGGCCAAACCCCATGCCTGACCAACCGTTTGTCATCAGGACCTTCGACTTTCCATTTGTGTTCCAGAACTGGCCAAGAAGGTGAAGGTGAGATCCGACATCCGCAGTGATGATGCTGTCGGATGGAAGCTCTTCATGAAGTACCGACATTGCAGAAACTGGTCCGAAATGTCCTTTAAATCCTTCAAAAACTGCTTCCATCTCGGTGTGAATTCCATTAATAATTCCCTCTCTTGAGATTATTGAACCCGGCTCCAGGTGTTCCAGAAGGGAGAACCATTCTTCTGTTTTACCGGTATATCCGAATACTGGTTCATTATCAGGAAGCTCACTCTGCGTTACATCAAAATGTATAATTGGTTTGTCCGTGACCCATGATTCATAATTGAATTCTACAGGATCATATCCCAGCCCTATGATGAGGTCAGCATTTTCAATAAGCTCTTCAAGATAATCGCTGAGCGAATGAAACAGGACTCCTGCATAACAGGGATGATCCTCGGGAATAATCCCTTTAGCCATTGGAGTGATGACAACGGGAATCCGGAATTTTTGAAGAAAAGAGACCAGGTTTTTGCCAGCATCTGATCTTGCAGCTGTCAGTCCGGCTGCAATAAGCGGTCTTTTTGAGTTTTCCAGAAGCCCGATAATACCTTCAATATTATTTTCCGGCGGATTCTTAACTGATGATGGTACTTCAGTTCTGCCCGGGATGATCTCTGAATCTGCAATGTCAGATGGCAAGCCAATGTGAACAGGTCCGGGGTACTCGGCGGAGCAAACTGTAAGTGCTGATTCGAGAACTTCGCTGACATTGGAAGCATTAACCCTGAATGTTGCCTTTGTAAGTGGCCTGAAAAGTTCCTGGTGATTTATATTCATCTGGGTTGTACGGTTTATCCATTTGTCAGGCATCTCGCTTGTAAAAACTATTACAGGCGACCTGTCGAGTAATGCACCACCAACACCCGTTGAAATATTCGTTGAACCAGGTCCGAAAGTCGCATGGCAGATACCCGGAGTACCTGAAAGCCTTGCAGTAACATCAGCCATTATCCCGGCTGATGCTTCATTTGAAACAAGTATAAACTCTATACCTGCTTCCCTGAATGCATTCATATAAGGTATCGAAGGGCCCCCGGGAATGCCGAACACTCTTTTGACACCCGAATTGTACAGCCTGTCTGCGATATATTCAGCAACAGTCATAAGGAAATTAATTAATCTGAAACAAAGCTAAAGATTATTAGCCTTACTTGTCTTCCTGGTAATGATGTATGATACCTCAGGGTAAATAAATTTTTATCATATTTGCCCGTTAATTTTATATTTTGAATACAAAGACAAATACCGTTATTCTTGCCATTACTTCCTGCCTGTTGTGGGCAACTGCCTATGCATCAATAAAGATAGGCCTTTTGTATGATACGCCATTCCATTTTGCAGGGGCAAGGTTCATAATCTCAGGACTTCTCATCCTGCCTTTTACCGTTGCCCCGGCAATTTACATCAGGCAGGTGAGGGAAAACTGGAAGGTAGTCTCGCTTGTCACCCTTTTCCAGATACTTGTAAACTATTCCTTCTTTTACCAGGGCCTGAATATTGTTCCGGGTGCTCTTGGAGCTGTTATAGTCGGTTCACAGCCTCTTGTTACGGCAGTTATTGCCAGTATCATGAACAAAAATGATAAGCTGACAAAGAATAAGCTCATAACGATATTTTCAGGAATTGCCGGCGTAATAATTATCAGCGCAGGAAGACAGGCTTTCAAATTAGGCACAGCACTTGAGCTTCTCGGTGTTTTTATGCTTCTTATCGCAAATGCCGGGGTTTCTGTAAGCAATGTCATTGTTTCGGTAAGAGGTCACGGGATCAATCCTTTTGTGCTGAGCTCGTCCACACTGTTCCTGGGTGGTGTTATATTATATCTTGTCTCTATTCCTGTTGAAGGGATCAGCAACTGGAATATGCCGGTTGATTACTGGCTTTCGCTGGCATGGCTCAGCTTCATGGCAGCTGCTGCTTTTTCAATCTGGTACAAGCTTCTTCAACGGCCCGGCGTGAAAGTCTCTGAGCTTAATCTCTGGAAGTTTATTATCCCGGGGATAGGAGCTATCTTAAGCTGGCTTATAGTTCCGGGTGAAAAACCGGACTGGTTTACTGTGGCGGGAATGATTATAATCACCTCCTCGCTTGTATTATTCTTCCGGAGCAATAAACCCTCCCCTGTGCAGGATGATAAATTCACTGTATGAAGAAAAGATTTACAGCCATTTGTTTATATGCATTTTACTGGATGCTTTTCTTCTTCTTTGGCAGGATGTACTTTCTGCTGTTTAACTTTCAAAATTCATCAGGACTGAAAATTCCGGAGGTTGCAGGAGCATTCAGTCATGGATTGTTACTTGATATTTCAACCACCGGATACTACCTCCTTATTCCCTTTCTGCTTTCGATACCGGCCTTGTTCACGAGTGTAAAATGGTACGCATTTTTTCTGAAAATATATACGATCATCCTTGCAGTTTTTACTTCAATAATAATTGTAACAGATGCGAATCTCTATACATACTGGGGATTCAGGATGGATTATACGCCATTGTTCTATCTTAAAACACCTGCAGAAGCAATGGCTTCTGTGAAAACATTAACAATGATTCTGCTTGGAGGTGTAACCATCATAATTGCTGCGGCATTTATTGCTTTTTATAACCGCTTACTTCATTATCGGTTTTCAGTTCTTGAGAAGACTAAATCCCCCGTTGTTAACTCGTTTATTTTCCTGTTTCTGACAGCTGCATTAATTATTCCCATAAGAGGAGGTTTCGGGGTAGCTCCGATAAATGCAGGCTCTGTCTATTTCAGTGAAAACATGTTTGCCAATCATGCTGCGATTAATGCGGTATGGAATGTGGGTACGACTGCAGTAACTCAGAAGCCTGTCGATAATCCATATGTTTTTTCATCTCAGGATGAAGCAGGGACCATTGTTGATTCACTTTATACTGCAAATTCATCAGATACAGTTGATGTATTAAAACTCAAAAGACCAGATATAATTCTAATTATCCTTGAAAGTTTCAGCTCCTATATAGCAGGACCTTCTTCAGAAGATTCACTCGTAACAACAAACCTCAACAGGTTTGCTAAGGAAGGGATCTTTTTCAGCAACCTGTATGCCAGCGGAACACGTACCGACAAAGCTTTGCCGGCAATACTCAACGGCTACCCGGCACAACCTGCTCAATCAATAATCAAGGAACCTCGCAAAACACAATCACTTTCAAGCCTTGTAAGGATCCTTTTGTATGAAGGATACAACAGCTCATTCTGGTACGGTGGTGAAATTAACTTTGCCAACTTCAACTCGTTTGTTATTGCTTCAGGGTTTAAGGAGATAATCACTAAGAGTGATTTTCCTGCTAATACTTATAATTCGAAATGGGGTGTACATGATCATATTCTCATGAATGCATTCAGGGAATCATTCAGTGATGTGCAGGAACCATTTCTGAAGGTTCTTCTTACCTTATCCAGCCATGAACCTTTTGAAGTACCTGCAGAACCTGTCTTCCCTGGGAATGATGATAAGGCAAAATACAGGAATTCGGTTCATTACACTGACAAAGCTCTTGGGGAGTTCCTTGACTGGTCTAAAGAACAGCCCTGGTGGAATAATACACTGATAATACTGGTTGCTGATCATGGTGCAAGAATCAGTCAGGATATGGAACCCTGGTCGGACGATGTTTTCAGAATCCCCATGGTATGGACGGGTGGGGCTTTGTCGTCAAAAGCATTAACCGTAACTAAAACCGGCAACCAGACAGATATTGCTAAAACATTGCTCAGGCAGATGGATATTGACAGCATATTCCCTTTCAGTAAAGACCTCCTGGATCCTGGTTCAAAATCTTTTTCTTTTTACACTTTTAATGAAGGTTTTGGTTTTATTAACGACAGCTCAGCTGTTGCTTATGATCATAAAGCTAGAATGAAAGTCTGGCAAACCGGTAAAGATAACCGGGGTGCCGAAAGAGCAGGAAAAGCATTATTACAGGTGACATTTAAAGATTATCTTGAAAGATAATTACTTACAATAAAATTCAGCTGTTTATTCTCGACTTGTATCTCCTAATTACATAAATTTGTGATTATGGACGCCAGGCCCTTACGTATCTTTACCTCTAACGATAGCCCAAGACTGAGGTATATTGCAGGAATTCTGCTTGGCGAAATCCTTGGATTGCAGTGGGAAATTACTTCAGACAAGAGGAAAATAAGGAAATGTCCGGTTATCAATTATTCCTCTGAAAATATTGAAGGTGCATTAAGTATCATTCCTGAAGGACTGCTGATGGAAACGGGCATTCATTCTAAAGATGTAAAGGTATCAACATGGAAAGGTTTGCCGGTATTTTTCCCGAAGGAACAGGGAGACATCCCCTTTGATATATTTTCAGCTTCATTTTTCCTTGTCAGCAGGTATGAAGAATACCTTGATCATGAACCTGATGGTCATGGCAGATTCAGACATACTTCCTCAATTGCCTCAAGGAATGGATTTCTAGGAATTCCTGTAGTAGACCTCTGGACAAGGGAACTGGCCAGGTGTCTTTTAAAAAAATTCAGGTCCCTGACATTCCGTCGTCATGAATTTCAATCAGTCATAGTGATTGATTCAGATCATGAATCCTCAAATTCATCAGGGAATATCTTAAGTTCCATTACAGGAAGGCTGTCGGGAAAGCACAGGAAGAGCAGTTATCCGGAAAATGATATTCCTGATTCTTTCAGCTACATCTTTAAAAAAGTGGATAAGAAGAGCTTAAGTTTGAAATTTTTTTTCGCGGTTGGGGATCGCTCAAAGCATGATAAGAATCCTTCCTGGAAGAATACAGATTACAGGAGCCTGATTTTTAAAATTGCAGCAAGATCCTGTACTGGTATATGCACTTCTTACTTCGTTCTTGAAAAGAAGCTTGCGGCAGATGAAGTAATGAGGATGGAGAATATTGTTGGTGGAAAGGTATCTGCCAGCCGGTTTCATTCACAGAGATTTTTCTTCCCGCATTCATTCAGGATATTGCAACAGGCAGGAATAAAAGAAGATTATTCCATGGGCTACCCTGATGAACCTGGTTTCAGGGCGGGTATTGCACGGTCATTTTATTTTTACGACCTTCCCGAAGAAAAACAAACAACCCTGAGGATATATCCTTTTCAGTTCATGGATGAAATATTGTTAAAACCAGGCAGCAATATCGAAGAAGCATTGAAGGCTATGGAGGAAATTATTGACCAGGCACGTAACGTAGGCGGGTTATTCATCAGTGCCTGGCATATACATGGTTTCATTAACAATGGACTGGGAGATGGAGTGAAAAATATTTTTGAACGGATGTTACAGTACCAGGAAGATGATAGTATATCATAAAAATAACGAGATCGACAGGGAACAATGGGACAATTGCATCAGGAACTCAGGTTGCCTGAAACCATATCCCTATTCCTGGTTCCTCGACATAATGGCGCCGGGATGGGAAGCTCTTGTTGATGATGATTATGACTCAGTTTTCCCGTTACCTGTTTCAGACAGGTTCGGATTCAGGAGGATCGTCACACCTGCTTTTCTTCAGCAGCTCGGAGCATACTCTCCCGACAAGCCTGTATCAAGTGCCATAATTGAATTTCTGGATTTTCTGCCGGATTTCTACAGGCTCATTGATCTCAATATTGAGCAAAAAGTGGAATTTGAAGGTTTCAGGATAGCAGAAAAATCCTCTTATTTTCTTGACACTTCCGGCTCTTTTGAAGAGCTTTCGGGTAAGTTTTCTGAGTCATGCCGCAGGAACATAGAAAAAGCTTCAAGAAAGAACCCTTTGATTGTACACGACATAACTCCTGATGAGATCATCAACATGTACATACTTAACAACACCAGGAGATCAGCCAAAGTACCGGCGTTATACTATTTAAGAATGAGAAGTCTGATGAACTTCTGCATAAAGAATAAGAAAGGCAGCATTACCGGTGTCCGGGATGGTCACAGGAAGCCACTTTCTGCTGCTTTTTTTGTGGATATACGTGGCTGCAGGACGCTCTTATTTTCAGCTTCGACAGCAGCAGGAAAGGAGCGGAAGCTTGATTATTTTCTGATTAATGAGCTTATTAAAAACAATAATCATAATAAATCATTGATAGATTTTGCCGGAGCTGATGCACCTGATGGAAATAAATTCAGCGATTTGTTTGGCGCGTTACGCTATCCTTATTATCATCTTTACTGTAACCGCATGATCTGGCCCCTGAGCTGGTTCAGGTTGAGCTAATGCCCGTTTTTGACGCTTCAAGCGATACTATTGCTTCCCTTAGAACAGCTGCAGATTTTGTAAGAAGCCCATGTTCAGTTTCTGACAGCGGATATTCGATAAGCCTTGAGATCCCTTTATCGGTCACCACGCATGGCACGCTGAGACAAACTTCATTGAGACCATATTCTCCATTCAGCATTGTTGATACTGTAAGAACACTATGCTGGTTGCGCAGAAGCGCCCCTGTTATCCTTACAAGTGCCAGTCCTACAGCATACTGGGTTGATCCCTTGTAGTTAATTATATGATAAGCTGATTCACGTACCTGTTTTTCAATCTGTTCTCTCTGAACCTCCCAGTACTCACATCCGCCACAGAAAGGGCAGAAATCTTCTATTTTCATGCCTGCAACATGCGTCATCGACCAGGCAGCAAACTCACTGTCTCCATGCTCGCCAAGGATGTATGCATGTACGTTGTGAACATCAACATTGCAGTGCTGGCTGAGGAGGTACCTGAAACGTGAGCTGTCGAGCACTGTTCCTGAACCTATTACCCTGCTCCTGTCCCAGCCTGATCTTTTCAATGCAACATATGTTAGCACGTCAACAGGATTGCTTACAACAAGGATTACACCTTTGCATCCGCTTGCTGCTACTTCCTCGGCAATAGTCCCTGTTATATCTGCGTTCTTTTTTAAAAGTTGCAACCTTGTTTCACCAGGTTTCTGGGCGGAGCCGGCTGCAATTACAACAAGCTGTGAATCACCATAATCTTTTGGTGATCCTGACCTTATCACAACAGTTGGGAAGAATGGCTGTCCATGAACCAGGTCAAGAACCTGACCGCGCATGAGATCTTCATTCCTGTCGTAAATAATTATTTCATTTGCGAGGCCACTTTGTGCAAGTGCATAACAGTAGGTCGCCCCGACAGAACCGGCACCAACAACAACAACTTTGCGGCGCAGTTCAGGATTTTCTTCTCTCATCGTAATTTATGTGATACTTACAGGAGCATATAACAAACTCCCGGTTAAAGATGTTTCGCTGGGTATAGAAGATAAAAATTATATCAGCTCCATTTCCTCATCAAGCCTTACTTCTGAAAGCTTTCCGTCAAAACACCTGACTGTCCTTGCAGGAAATTTTTTAAGGAGGGTGTAGTTATGGGTGGCAAAGACGACAGCCCTGCCATTCTTGCTTATATCCATAAGTAACCGGATGATACCTTCCGAAGTTTCAGGGTCCAGGTTTCCTGTAGGTTCATCTGCAAGAATGATGTCAGGATCATTAAGCAGCGCCCTTCCGATAACAACCCTCTGCTGTTCTCCGCCGGAGAGCTGGTGAGGCATCTTGTAACCTTTGAGGTTCAGGCCTACCTTTTCAAGCACTTCACCAATCCTTGTTTCGATTTCCTGCTTGTTTTTCCATCCTGTTGCTTTTAGCACAAATTCAAGGTTATCGTGAACAGACCTGTCAATAAGAAGCTGGAAATCCTGGAAAACAATTCCAATCTTTCTTCTGAGATAAGGAATGTCGCGTGTTTTTATCTTTCCAAGATTGTAGTCAGCAACAAGGCCGGTACCCGATTTCAGAGGCAATTGTGCATTCAGTGTCTTTATCAGGCTGGACTTGCCGCTTCCGACCCTTCCGACAAGATAAACGAATTCACCCTTTTCAACACGAAAATTAACATTCGACAGTACAAGATGATCCTGCTGCCATATTGTGCATTCTGCAAGGTCAATAATTACGTTCAGTGGAAGAGATTCCTGCATCTTTTTCTGTTTGAAGATGCAAAATAAGGAAAGAAATCATAATTAACATTTATCTGTTGATAAAATCAGTAATAAACGGGTTAGGCCGGCGTTTAATAGTAGTAATTTTACCAGGTAACGTGAAGAAAGGATTAAAATGCTTTTAAACAATAATTTAAGATCTTTTTTTCAGGTAAAGGCCGACCTGCTTAAAGGATAAAAAGATGAAAATCATGAGTAAATTATCAAAGATGTTCCGGAAAAAATCCTTATTCCTCTTTATGCTGATCAATCTCACCTGCCTCGCTTATTCCCAGGTGCCTTTTTCAGCTGCCCGGTATTCATCTGATTACATCAGGGCAATGGAACTCTTTAACAAAGAAAAGTATCCTGCAGCAATAAGGTTGTTTGACAAATTTATTGAAGAGGAGAAAGGCCGGGCTATACCTGATAATATTGTTATTGCTGAAGCTGAATATTACAGTGCTGTATCTTCTATCAGGGTCTTCAATGCCGATGCGGAGTATAAAATGATTACTTATATCTCACGGCATCCAGAAAGTGCAAAAATAAACAGCGCCTACCTTGATCTGGCAGATTATTTTTATCAGAACCGCAACTACCGTAAGGCTGCAAACTACTACAAGACAGTGAACAGGCAGGAGCTTTCGGGTGCGAAGCTGGCTGAGTATTTCTTTAAATACGGTTATTCGCTATATTCAACTGGAGACAAGCCTGCTGCCCTGCTTATGTTCTCAGAAATAAAAGATATTGATACTGAATATACTCCTCCTGCCATCTATTATTTTTCTCATATAGCTTATGACCAGAAGATGTACCAGACAGCAATGGATGGTTTTGTAGCATTGAAGGAGGATGAGACTTTTGGTAAGATTGTTCCGTTTTACATCGTGCAGATACTATACCTCCAGAAAGATTATGACGGAATATTGAAAATAGCTCCGGTTCTTGTTGCTTCTGCAGGAAAGGAGCGTGCTGTTGAACTTTACCGGTTCATTGGGGATGCTCATTATAACAAAGGTAACTATGCTGAGGCTTTGCCTTACCTGGAGAAATTTGCTGAAGGGTCGAAGATAAGTGAGAGGGAAGATAAATTCCAGCTTGGTTATTGCTATTACAAGACAGGAAATCTTGATAAGGCTATAAAGGTTATGCTTGACATCTCAGCCAGGAATGATCTCCTGAGCCAGAATATATGGAATATTCTGGGGGATTGTTATCTTCAAAAAGGAGATAAGAAGAAAGCAAGATTTGCTTTCGGCGAGGCATCTGAGCTTGATTATGACAAGCAGATAAAGGAACAATCATTGTTCAATTACGCAAAGCTGACCTATGAAACTTCAAACTCGCCTTTCGGTGAGGCAATAGAAGCATTTCAGAAGTACATTGACCAGTTTCCGGGATCTGAAAGGATACAGGAAGCATACAACTATCTTGTCGGGACTTATACTCAGCTTAAGAATTACAGGGCAGCTCTTGCATCACTTGATCGCATCAGGAATAAAGATGCCCGTCTTGAAGCGGCATACCAGCGAGTGGCTTTTTTCAGGGGACTTGAACTCTTCAGGAACCTTCAGTTCGATGCTGCAGCAGATATGTTCGACAAGTCACTCAAATATGAAAAGTACAACAGGACAATAAGGGCAAGATCAGTGTACTGGAGGGCAGAAGCAAATTACAGGCTTGGAAGGTATGATCAGGCAGTAAAAGATTATGAATTATTCATTGGATTGCCGGGATCAGCCTCATTATCTGAATATTCCCTTGTTAGGTATAATCTTGGATCAGCATATTTCAATATGCAAAACTACCAGACCGCACTCAGTCACTTCCTGGCTTTTGACCAGGGGGCACCTGCTGTAAATCCTGAAGTAAGGGCTGATGCCAAGAACAGGATTGCGGATTGTTATTTTATATCTACCGACTACAAGACAGCAATATCATACTACGACCAGGTAATTGATTATAATATACAGGATGCTGATTACGCGATGTACCAGAAAGCATTTTCGCTGGGACTCATGAACGATGAACGTGGAAAGGTAAACGTGCTTACAACAATGGTGGAGAAATATCCAACTTCCCCTCTTGTACCCAATGCCTATCTTGAAAGAGGACGTGCCTGGGTTGTACTTGAAGATTTTAAAAAGGGTGAACAGGACTTCAATACAGTGATAGGCAAATACCCTGGCAGTCCCTTTGTTCCCGGAGCAATAGTGCAGCTTGGCCTGCTTTACTATAATATTGGAGAAAATGACAAAGCAATAACCCAGTTTAAGAAGGTGATTGAAAATTATAAATCAACTCCTGAAGCAAGATATGCACTGACAGGTCTGAGAAATACCTATGTTGATAATAATGATGTTGAGTCTTACTTTTCATATGTGAAAAGTGTTGAGGGTCTTGGTGATGTTAGCATGGACTCAAGAGACTCACTGCTTTATACGTCGGGTGAAAATCTCTACATGACTGCAAAGTATGACAGGGCTGCAGAAATCTTCAAAAACTATCTCAGTGAATTTCCCAATGGTGCATTCAGGCACAATGCACAGTTCTATCTTGCCGAAACATTGAGAAGAAGCAATAATACTGCCGGTGCACTTGAACTGTATGATCAGATAATAATCCAGCCGAGCAGCCAGTTCATGGAGCAATCGCTGCTTGCTGCATCAGAGATTCTTTTTAACAATGAGGAGTATGATAAAGCGCTTGGTTATTATGAAAAGCTTGAGGTAGCGGCAACCCGCGATCAGAACCGCATAACAGCGCTGGGCGGGCAGCTTCATTCTGCTTATGAGACAGGAGATGCACAAAAAACAATCACCATTTCTGATAAGATATCAGCATCATCGGGCACCCCTGAGGAACTTCAGCGTGAAGCCTTGTTCCTTCGTGCCAAGGCAAACTACAGTCTGAATAATTTTGACCAGGCTCTTGTTGATTTCCGGAAGGTTGGTACAGAAGTGACAAGTATTGAAGGTGCAGAATCGAAGTACATGGTTGCTGAACTGCTTAATAAAAGTGGCAAAACAGCCGAAGCGGAAAAGGTCATTGAGGACTTTATCAGTCAGAATACTCCCCACCAGTACTGGATGGCAAGAATGTTCCTGCTGCTCTCAGACATAAGCATTAAAAAGGGAGATTTAATACAGGCGCGTGCCACCTTACAGAGCCTGAGAGATTATTATTCTGTTGAAGATGATGGTATTCTCGATGAAGTAAAGGCAAAACTCGATTCACTAGCGGTTGAAAAGTAATATGAATTCCAAGAATCAGACAATCATGAAAAAGAACATAGCCATTGCATTCTTACTGATCCTTTTCTTTCTGCCAGTATCAGCTCAGCAGCCGCTCCGGAGAGAGGTTACTTTGTACAACCCATATAAGCCCACCCTGAATGAAGCCAGGAAAAAAAGCTATCTTCCGGAGATATCCGACACTTCAGCTTTCAGGCCCGAATTCAGGTATGATGTCACAACTAACCCTTTCATGCCTGTCTATGCTGTCAGCCCGATCAAAGCTGCAACACTGCAGCCAGAGCCATTGAACAAGCTTTACAGGAGCTATGTGAACCTGGGTTATGGAAACAATAATTCGCCTCTTGCAGAGGTAAGCATTACAAACGAACGGTCGAAGAAAGGTTCTTTGGGATTTTACGGACGGCATTATTCAAACAATGGATATTTTACAAATGATGCTAAGCAGAAAATTAATGCCAGCTATATGGATAATGATCTTTCTCTTTTCGGAAGGAAATTTTACAGGGAAGGAGTTATCGGTGCTTCCATTGATTATAACCAGATGACAAGGCATGCCTATGGTTTTAAACCTGAAAACCCCTTTAATCTGACACGCAAAGAAAGCAGGCTTAACTATGGCAACTTAGGTGCAAACCTCTCAGTGGAATCTGCAAGGCTCGACTCCTCAGCTTTTACATACGATTTTGAATTAAGGTATAATTACTTCTATAATTCATCTGAGCTTCAGTACGGTATTACCGGAGTTGATCCGGGATACCAGCATAATATCGGGTTTGATGGTCTTATGTCAAAATCTTTCAGGGGGTTTTATGTGGGGGCAGGCCTTGAGTTTGACAATTATAACCAGCCTTCATTTCTTGATTATCCAAAGTATGTTGCAGCGATCAATCCGTTTGTTACCAAGAGCTCTTCACTATGGAACTTCAGGCTTGGATTACAGGCAGTCATAGCAAGAGGTCTGGAAGAATCTGCCGGCCTTTATGTATATCCAGATGTTCAATTCGGGTTTAATATAGTGCCATCGTATATCAATTTCTTTACAGCATTAAAAGGAAAACTAGACAGGAATGATCCAATGAATATTGTGAGGGAAAACCCATACCTGTTACCCGGAATGATTTACACTGATGTGCCTTTTACAGATCACCAGCTTATTGTACAGGCCGGACTGAAAGGCAATACAGGCATTGAAGGAACCTATGAACTTTCTGCTTCGTATTCATTGGTCAGCGACATGCTCTTTTATTCAAACATCTACTCAATGCATGCACTTCTTGGAACAGGTAATTTTTTCAAACCTATTACGGATGATGTTGATCTTCTGAATGTCCATGGTGAGATGAATGGGAAAATTTCCGACAAGATATCTTTCTCTTCGGCCCTTAACTTCTACAAGTATACCCTGACAACCCTCGATATACCGCTGAACAAACCATCGTGGGACGCCTTGCTGGGAATTAGATATAACCTTAGAGATAAGATACTGGCAGGAATTGAGCTGACAGGAATTGGTGAGCGTAAAACTTCAGCTTTAGCGAGCCAGCCCGCACATGTTAATATGAACCTGGTTACCGAATACAGATACAGTAAGATATTGTCATTCTGGGCGAGGATAAATGAAATGTCATACCAGCGTTACTACGAGTGGGAAAACTATCCTTCTCACATGTTTCAGTTCATGGTTGGCTTCACATACAGTCTCTGATTGATTCTTCAGATGAATGTTAATTTCTAATGCTCATTTGTGCATTATTTTATGGCATTTTCTTGATGAAAAATGATTATTAATTATAAATTTGTGCTGTTAATTAAAAATCATTGTATCAGTAATTTAATATTATTTTTCCGGTGTTGTTCAGGATGGCTGAAAGTATGTTAATAAGCTTTCTCCGAAAAACAGAAAAATCATAGTTGATTAACCGGTTCCTGGTAAACGGGATAATTGTATTTGTTCAAATTTTAAAGTGAAATGACAGAAAAAGAAAGAAAGTTGCAGGAAGCAGAATACTCGGCAGAAAACATCCAGGTTCTCGAAGGGCTTGAGGCTGTGAGGAGAAGACCTGCAATGTACATTGGCGATATTGGAATTAAAGGATTACATCACCTTGTTTATGAGGTTGTTGACAATTCAATAGACGAAGCACTTGCCGGCTACTGCAACAGAATAGATGTTGTGATAGGAGAGGACGGGTCGGTAACTGTTATCGATAACGGCAGGGGAATACCTACGGGTATGATGGAAAAAGAGAAAAAGTCCGCACTTGAGGTTGTTATGACAGTCCTCCATGCCGGTGGAAAATTCGACAAAGATTCCTATAAAGTTTCCGGCGGTCTTCACGGGGTTGGTGTTTCCTGCGTTAATGCTCTCTCCGAAAATTTAACTGCCGTTATTCAGAGGGAAGGAAAAATATTCAGGCAGAAATATTCACGGGGAAAACCTGTGTCTGAGGTAGAGATAGTTGGTGATTCTGAAATAAGCGGAACTTCTATTACTTTCAAACCTGATGATACTATTTTTCAGACTACAGAATATAATTTTGAGATTCTGGCATCGAGGCTGAAAGAACTTGCTTTCCTGAATAAGGGCATAATCCTGTCAATCAAGGATATGCGTGAATATGTTGAGAACGGAAACGGAGGTAAACCACGTTATGAAGAGTTTCATTCATCTGAAGGACTTAAGGAGTTTGTTGAATACCTCGATTCAAACCGTGAGAGACTGATTGAGAAAGTAATTCATATTAGCTACGATAAGGCCGAAATTCCTGTTGAGATAGCTCTCCAGTATAACAGCTCATTCTCTGAGAATGTGCACTCCTATGTTAACAACATTAATACAATTGAAGGAGGAACCCACCTTGCAGGATTCAGGAGGGGACTAACGAGGACCCTTAAAAAATATGCTGAAGATTCAGGCGCAACATCCAAACTTAAATTCGATATAAACGGTGATGATTTCAGGGAAGGTCTTACTGCCATAATCTCTGTCAAAGTGCAGGAGCCGCAATTCGAGGGCCAGACCAAAACAAAGCTTGGTAACTCTGAAGTGATGGGTGCTGTTGACCAGGCTGTAAGCGCTATGCTTTCAAATTATCTTGAAGAGAATCCAAAAGACGCAAGGGCAATTGTACAAAAAGTTATCCTTGCTGCAACAGCACGTCACGCCGCACGTAAAGCACGTGAGATGGTGCAGAGAAAGAATGAATTCTCCGGATCGGGTTTGCCTGGCAAGCTGGCTGATTGCGCTGACAGGGATCCTTCGAATTGTGAAATATATCTTGTGGAAGGTGATTCTGCAGGAGGAACAGCAAAGCAGGGAAGAGACCGTAAGTTCCAGGCAATTCTACCTCTCAGAGGCAAAATTCTCAATGTCGAAAAAGCAATGCAGCACAGAATATATGAGAGTGAGGAGATCAAAAATATATTCACAGCTCTTGGCGTCCAGATCGGTACCGACGAAGACAGCAAAGCTCTCAACATAAGCGGCCTGAGATATCATAAGGTAATAATTATGACTGATGCGGACGTTGACGGATCTCATATAACAACTCTGATAATGACATTCTTCTTCAGGTATATGCTCGACCTCATTAAAAATGGAATGATCTACATTGCAACACCGCCTCTTTACCTGATCAAGAAAGGTAAGCAGGAAAGATATTGCTGGACAGAAGAAGAGAGGGAGGCCGCAGTTGCCGAGATGGGACAGGGAAAAGAGTCATCTGTTAACATCCAGCGCTACAAAGGTCTTGGTGAGATGAACGCTGAACAGCTCTGGACAACAACAATGAACCCTGAAACGAGAACTTTGAGGCAGGTAACAGTTCAAAGCGCTGCTGAAGCTGATCATATCTTCTCAATGCTCATGGGCGATGAGGTTCCGCCCAGACGAGAATTCATCGAGACACATGCAAAATATGCAAAAATCGATGCTTAAGCTTCAGTAATGCTGCACTGCACATCTGACAAAGGGTGCCTCAAAAGTCAATTTAAATCATGCTTTTGAGGCACTCTGTTATTTAATAATAAAGGATTATTTCCCTGAGTATATTTTCGTAGTGAGCGACTATGTTTGCCGATGGTGATGGGAAATCATTTGCAATAAAGGTAAATGCCATCTGACGGCCACTTTTTGAAGTGAAATACCCTGCATAGCTTCTTACCCTGGTCATGGAGCCGCTCTTCGCTTTCAGATTACCTGCAAAAACATCATCCCTGAACCAGTTTTTTAAAGTTCCCTCTTTGCCTGCATCAGGAAGTGAATTGAGGTAATAATCGAAATACCTGCCATTATTTTTCATGTGAATCAAAAGTTCAGTAAGGCCTTTGGCATTGATTGCATTTGCCCGCGACAGACCGCTTCCGTCAGCAAGATACATTCCCTTAATTCCAAGACTGTCAAGATAAAGGTTTATGATTTTGAGACCATTTTGTAAAGTGCCTTTTCCCTTATAGTGCTTATCCAGTTCTTTAACAAGTGTTTCTGCATACAGGTTTACACTGATATGATTAAGGGTATCTATTATCTCGCTCAGAAAAGGTGAAGTATACTTGGCTACAGTTTTATATTCATTGATGGGGCGAATCTTTTCAATCCTTGCAGTTGTAGGGCTTCCCTTGATCTTAACGCCATCATTCCTGAGAGCCACATCTATGGATTTTGCAAAAATCATGGGAGGATCCTGGATCGAGGCGCCAAGTACAAAGTCTTCCTGGTTTACGGGTATTGTCCCTGTCATCCAGCCGTTATTACCATAGGGTGAGGAAAAAATGTATCCATTGTCAGTATTCCCGTCAGCAACGAGGTTATTCTCAAGGCTGGTACTGCAATCCTCAGGCACGATCTCTGTTATGACAGGCTTTGTTCCTGCCGATGATGTTATAAAATGTATATCATAACTGTTGTCATAGATCGAAGCTCCATAAACACCGGCACCATAATAATTGCCTGCATCTTCCCACAGCCATCCGGATGGAACAGGGTTGTAGTCATAATATGAGTCATCCACGATCACCCGGCCTGAAACCTTACGAATTCCTGTACGTTTTATTTCATCAATCCACCTGTAAGGGAAGTCGCCGTAATAAAATGGGAAACGGGGTGATGCAAACACCGGATCACCTCCACCTTTGATTATAATATCGCCCTTCAGCATACCTGCTTTGTTCAGGGTGCCTGTATATCCGACAGCCGTATTAAAAACATGATCAGGGCCAAGCAGCTCTATTGCTGCAGCAGTAGTAATAAGCTTGAGTATGGATGCCGGAACAAGGCTTTTTTCAGAATAAATGTCTAAAACAGTCTGCCCGGTTTCTACATCAGCTACATAAAGTGAAAAGGATGAATGTATCAGAGTGGTATCTGAAAGGAAATTATCGAGACCCTGTGAGAATGCTGCTTTAGCAGTAAACAGGAAGATCAGTAAAAATAATTTTTTCATTTAAGTTCCGGGTTGTTCTGGTTAAGGGTGGAAAGAAGACCACAGGCTGCCTGTATATCCTCACCCCGGCTGGCTCTTACTGTTGTAAGTATGCCCTTTGCATTCAGAGCTTCCTTGAACCTGTTAGTTGCTTCGGCATCAGGACTGAAGAATTCAGACCCTGGTATCTTATGAAAGCGGATAATATTTATCCTGCATTTAATCCCGTTAAGTATTCTCGCCAGTTCCTTAACATGTGCCGGAGAGTCATTAACATCCTTAAAAAGGATATATTCAAATGAGATTCTTCTCTGGTTATTGATTTCAAAATTCCTGAGGATGTCAAGAATCTCACTTAGCTTGTTGGATCTCTGTACAGGCATAAGTTTCTTTCGCTCTTCATCGAACGGAGAGTGCAGGCTGATAGCAAGATGACACCTGCTTTTTTCCAGGAACTCTTTTATTCCTGAGATTAGTCCAACGGTAC
The DNA here is from genome assembly GCA_035297425.1 of Bacteroidales bacterium. Classification (GTDB taxonomy): domain Bacteria; phylum Bacteroidota; class Bacteroidia; order Bacteroidales; family VadinHA17; genus LD21. The sequence continues at coordinate 73,762 of DATGYZ010000032.1, forward strand.
TTACTGTTATCCTTGTCGGACTCCATGCATAACCCCATTCCGCAGTGAGGATATCGAGGCTTTTCAGTACCTCATTCAGGTTGTCAAGCGGTTCACCCATGCCCATGTAGACGATATTTGACAGATTCCGGAATTCAGGGAGGCTTCTGAACTGGTTAAGTATCTCGTTTGCAGAAAGGTTTCCCTGGTAGCCCTGCTTTCCTGTCATGCAAAAAATACACCCCATCTTGCAGCCTGCCTGTGATGACACACATATTGTTGCCCTTTCACGCTCAGGAATGTAAGCAGTTTCAATGAACTTACTGTCAAGAACTTTATACAGGTATTTTTTTGTGCCGTCAGTGCTTTCTGTTTCCCTTACCGGTATCGAAAGGCCAAATTCGTAATCTTCTTTCAGCTGTTCCCTGGTCTTAACAGACAGGTTTGTCATCTCATCAATTGAGCCGATCTCTTTCTTATAGAGCCAGTCAGCTATTTGTCTCGCAGCGAAACCCGGAAGATTAAGTTGCTTTGTTACTGCAATAAGCTCATTTAAAGTTTTCCCGTATAGTTTTTCTTTTGGCATTATTCTCTAATTGATCAATTAAATAATTCTTGTCAAAATGTCTGTACATAGCTGCATTAATGACAGTTAGTAATATTTCTTAATATAACCCCGAAGTTTTTTATTTTGTTTTGCGCACATTTTATGTATCAGACGGGATTAAATATGTACGAGTAGGTGTCTGATTCAATAAGTGGTATTTCATCTGATCTGTAGTATGTTAAAATAAATTTTCATTTTGTTAAAGTCTGGTTAAATGAAGCTAAACATAAAATTAGTATCCTGAATTTTGTATGATCTTTGTAGAGCTAAATTAAAAACTATAAAGATATTAAGTTTTGTGATGCATTGTGAAAGGAACAAATGATCACAGGTGATGTTTAAATTAAAAAGTACGAATATGAAAGCCAAACAATTATTAGCAGGTTTGTTGATGGCACTGTTGGGAGCAGTAATAGCCTTATTTGCATACACCCAGATAATGGACCGTACCCCTTCAGATACCAGGGATTCCTCGGGTATTGATCTTGGTAATGCACAAGCCTATCTGACGTCAATGCAACAGCGTCCGGGGCAGATAGATTTTACGTATGCTGCAGAGCAGACTGTACATGCAGTTGTTCATGTTACAACCAAGACCGTTATGGATGCTCAGCCACAAAATCCAATAATGGAATTCTTTTATGGCAGGGATTCCCAGCAGAGACCTCGAGAGGTCAGAGGTTATGGTTCAGGGGTAATCATCTCTCCTGACGGCTATGTCATTACAAATAACCATGTAATCGATGAAGCGGAAAATGTCGAAGTTACACTTAATGACAAAAGGACGTTTCAGGCAGAAGTTATTGGCCGTGATCCGGCCAGCGATATTGCACTTCTTAAAGTTAAAGCAGATAACCTCCCCATAATCAAATATGGTGATTCGGAAAAGCTTAAGCTTGGAGAATGGGTGCTGGCAGTAGGAAACCCCTTTAATCTTACATCAACAGTTACTGCCGGGATAGTAAGCGCCAAAGGAAGAAGCTTGGGAATGGCATCCGAAGATTATTCTATTGATTCTTTTATCCAGACTGATGCTGCCCTTAACATGGGAAACTCAGGAGGAGCTCTTGTCAATACTAACGGAGAGCTTATAGGTATAACTTCTGCAATCATATCACCAAGTGGTGCATACGCAGGTAACTCATTTGCAATTCCTATCACAATAGTGAAGAAAGTTATTGATGACCTGAGGGAGTTCGGTACTGTGCAGAGAGCACTTATTGGAGTAAATATTACTGATGTTGATTATACGATAGCTGAAGAGCAGAAACTTAATGATGTTCGCGGCATACTTATAACAAATATTGTAGAGAATGGTGCTGCCGAAGCTGCAGGCTTGAAAAAGAATGATGTTATCATAGAGTTTGATGGTCAGCCGGTTAATTCTGTTGGCGAACTTCAGGAGCAGGTTGGGAAGCATCGTCCCGGTGACAAGTCAACTGTAACATATATACGAAATGGTAAAGAGAACAGTGTAGCTGTAGTCCTGAAGAATGACAGGGGTAATACCGATGTTGTTGCCAAAGAGTCGGGGTCAGTTGTTTATGGCGCAACACTTGAATCATTAACATCTGCAGAGAAGAGAAAATATAATATCGATTCCGGCGTTAAAGTAGTTGATTCAGGTGACGGAAGGTTTAATGACCTTGGAATTCGCAAAGGCTATATAATACTTTCAGTCAACGGGAAGAGGGTTGAAAATGCAGACGACGTAAGAAGATATAGTAATAACGAAACTAATCTTCGTTCAATAGGTTGTGTGCAGAATGATGGTACTATTATAAATTATCAATTTGGAAATTAAGATAAATTTACGTAAGGATTTCTTTTCCAGGGGGTTGTTCGTTACAACCCCCTGGTTGGCAACAATAGCAAATTATATTTGTTATTAACTAATAAAAGAAATATCTTTGCGGAAATTTTTTCGGAGGCATAATGAGACAATTAAAAATTACCAAATCCATAACCAACAGGGAAAGTGCTTCGTTAGACAAGTATTTACAGGAGATTGGTAAGGAAGAGTTGATATCGGTAGAAGAAGAGGTTGAATTAGCACAACGAATAAAAAAAGGCGACAGAGCCGCTCTCGAGAAACTCACCAAGGCAAATTTACGTTTTGTTGTTTCTGTAGCTAAACAGTATCAGAACCAGGGTTTAAGTCTTCCTGACCTTATCAACGAAGGCAATCTGGGGCTGATTAAAGCTGCCGAAAAGTTTGATGAGACAAGGGGATTCAAGTTTATTTCATATGCAGTATGGTGGATAAGACAATCTATTCTCCAGGCTTTGGCAGAACAGTCGAGAATTGTAAGGTTACCACTCAACCAGGTAGGTTCTCTTAACAAGATAAATAAGGCGTTCTCCAAATTTGAGCAGGAAAATGAACGTACTCCTTCACCTGAGGAGCTTGCAGATGTTCTTGAGCTTCCCAAGGAGAAAGTTACAGATACCCTGAAAGTGTCAGGAAGGCATGTTTCTGTTGATGCACCATTCATTGAGGGTGAAGATAACAGCCTGCTGGATGTTCTTACGAATTCTGATTCCCCTGTTGCGGACAAACTATTGATGGATGAATCACTCTCACGTGAAATATACAGAGCACTTGCAACACTCACAGAAAGAGAAAGAGACATTATCAGGTACTTTTTTGGTATAGGATGCCAGGAAATGACTCTGGAAGAAATAGGAGAGAAATTCGGGCTTACACGTGAAAGAGTGCGACAGATTAAAGAGAAAGCTATTAGAAGGCTACGTCACACATCCCGAAGCAGACTTCTGAAAGGTTATTTGGGTTAGATATACCGGGAAAACCGGTGAGTAAAGGCGCTTCCGGAGAGGCGCCTTTTCTTTTGTAATTTCTAGTGTAAATCGGCTATTTTTGTATCATGAACTTCAAAATTGTATCTGATTTTCAACCAACAGGTGATCAGCCTGAAGCTATTCGTCAGCTTACAGAAGGTTTAAGAAATGGTGTTCCATACCAGACACTGCTTGGTGTTACAGGTTCAGGGAAGACGTTTACAATTGCAAATGTTATTGAGAACATCAATAGGCCGGCCCTGGTCCTGAGCCATAACAAAACTCTCGCTGCACAGCTTTACGGTGAGTTTAAGCAGTTCTTTCCCGAGAACAGGGTGGAATATTTTGTTTCATATTATGATTATTACCAGCCTGAAGCTTATCTCCCTGTTTCCGATACTTATATTGAAAAGGATCTTTCAATTAACGAGGAGATAGAAAAGCTCAGGTTAAGTGCAACATCTTCCTTATTATCAGGGAGAAAGGATGTGATTGTAGTTTCTTCTGTTTCATGTATTTATGGTATCGGTAATCCTGACGATTTCCATTCAAACACTATTCATATCAGAGTGGGACAGAAAATCAGCCGCAATGCTTTTCTCAGAAAGCTTGTCGACAGTCTTTATTCAAGAAATGAAATTGAATTCAAGCATGGAACGTTCAGGGTAAGGGGAGATACAGTCGATATATTTCCGGCATACGCAGATATAGCTGTAAGGGTCTCATTCTTTGGAGATGAAATAGAAGAGATCAGCACATTTGATCCTGTTAACGGTGGAAATATCGACTCATTGAATGAATACGTTGTATACCCTGCAAATATATTTGTGACAACACGTGAAAGGATCAACCTGGCAGTCAAAGAGATACAGGATGATCTTGTAAGGCAGGTACTTCACTTCAATGAAACTGGTCAAAGGGAAGAGGCAAAAAGGCTGGAACAGAGAGTTTTATATGATCTGGAGATGATTAAGGAGCTTGGTTACTGCAGCGGCATAGAGAACTATTCAAGGTATTTTGACGGAAGAAGGCCAGGCACAAGACCATTCTGCCTTCTCGACTACTTCCCTGAGGATTTTATTACAATCATTGACGAGAGCCATGTAAGTGTGCCGCAGATTAAAGCAATGTATGGAGGTGATCACTCAAGGAAACAAACACTCGTTGAGTATGGTTTCAGGTTGCCGGCAGCCCTTGATAACAGGCCCATGCGGATTGAAGAATTCGAATCACTTACAGGCCAGACTATATTTGTCAGCGCCACGCCCGCCGATTATGAGCTCGAGAAGAGTGAAGGTGTTTTTGTTGACCAGATTATCCGACCGACAGGATTGCTTGATCCTCCTATAGAGATCAGGCCAAGCAGGAACCAGATTGATGACCTGATGGCTGAAATTAAGCGTAGATCTGAATCTGGTGAGAGGACCCTCGTAACTACTATAACTAAGAGAATGGCTGAAGAGCTTTCGTCATATCTTACAAGGTATGGTATAAAGTGCAGCTACATTCATTCTGATGTTGAAACACTCGAAAGGATAGAGATAATGGATGGCCTGAGGAGCGGAGCCATAGATGTGCTTGTAGGAGTCAACCTTCTGAGGGAAGGTCTCGATCTGCCTGAAGTTTCACTTGTGGCGATTCTTGATGCTGATAAGGAAGGCTTCCTTCGTTCTTCACGTTCATTGACGCAGACTGCAGGAAGGGCGGCAAGAAACCTGAACGGGAAAGTCATAATGTATGCAGATAATATTACTGAAAGCATGCAGGAGACTATGAATGAAACTGAGAGGAGAAGAGCAAAGCAGCTTAAATACAATGAAGAGATGGGTATTACACCTACCCAGATCAGGAGAAAAGCAGGGTCAGCCCTTAGCGGACTTGGACGAAAAGGTAAAACAATAAAGCCGTATATCGAACCAGAGAAACCGGATGTCGCAGCAGATCCTGTAGTTAAGTACATGAATGCTGAGGCATTGCAAAAAGCCATCGATAAAGCAAAAAAGAACATGGAGAAAGCTGCATCCGAGCTTGATTTTGTTGAAGCAGCAAGGTTCCGCGATGAAATGGCCGAATTACAAAAAATCCTCAGATCGAGGAACTGAGGATTCTGAAAAAAGTATTGTTTGAATTATGTCAATTTGTCTTTGTAGCGGTCCAGTCGAATTTTGATGATCCTGTAGTGGCTGTTCCTGACATTGTTTTCCCATTCACTTTTCCTGTATAGGCAGCAGACCCAATTTTAAATGAGATATTGGCTCCATCGAGCTTGCCTTCAGAAATAGGTGTTGTCTTATTACCCTGCTTATTGTTTCCCCAGAATTTCTGGAACTCCTGATTTAAGGTCATTTCACTGTCACCCATTTTCCAGGTACCCTCAACTTTTGCCGGAACAATCCAGAGAAGGGCTGTATTCCAGCTCATGTTCTCATCAATTGTAACTTCAAGATCAGGGTCCCATTCTCCCATTGTGAATGTATTTGATACAATCCTTGTCCCGGGTTTAAGATCAAGAAGCTTTGGCCGAAGCTTAAGATTAATCTCCGGTAACAGGAACATAGTTATTACTGTGGCATTGGAAAGGTCGTATTCAAAAAGGTCAGCTTTGATGAAATTTGCCCTGTCACTTACTCCGGCCTCCTTTGCGTTCTTAGTTGCAAATTCAACCATGTCAGGGTTATATTCGATACCTGTTGCTTTTGCATTAAGCTTCGCTGCTGCAATAACAGTTCGTCCGTCGCCCGATCCGAGGTCAACAACATAATCCTGGGGTGTCACTTTTGCAATTTCAAGCATTTTCTTGACAAGGTTTTCAGGTGTTGGTACCCAGATTACATCCTTTCCGGCCTGACCTACATGGGGTACATAGCCTGTTGTTTTTTCTTTGTCCTGGGCAAATAGACCTATTGCCAGAAAAATCATGACAGATGCAAGCAATGATCTCGTTATTAACATCTTTGATTTCATTTTTGACCTCCTTTTACATTATCGGAAACAAAAAAAATAATTAAAGAGTATTAAAGTTACGAAAATTATTTTTCAATTTTAATAAGCCTGCCGACATATTTTGATATTGATATACAGGAAGTAAGTCCGGGAGATTCCATTCCTATAAGATTAACAAATCCCGGTAGGCCATTTTCAGATTCCTCTCTGATATAAAAGTCTTTCTGTGGCTCTCCGGGTTTCTGGATCTTTGGCCTTATGCCGGCCATATCCGGGGAAAGATCCTCCTGTTTAAGAAAAGGTAGAAACTTCACTGCCGCTTTGAAAAACTGTTCCTGCTTTTCAGGCGACATTGTATAATCATAAATATTCGAATCAAGGTATTTTACGTCAGGACCAAGCCTGACGCCTCCGGACATATCGACTGTAACATGTACCCCGATTCCTTCCATTTTTAAATGAGGAACCGGGTATATAAGCATCTTTACGCGTTTATTCACTGGTGGATTGATCCTGAAATACTCGCCTTTGCTAAAAATAATGCTCAGCTCGCGGGTATCCATTCCGGCCATCGATGCAACCCTGTCAGCCTGAAGACCTGCACTGTTAATTATCTTTTCTGTCGTAAACGAAAATGTACTGCCATCAGAATTCTTTATCGAAATGGCATATCCTCCGTTGATACGGGTTATGCCTGTAACTTCACTCTTATATACAATCTGTCCTCCGTTATTAATAGTGTTGGTTTCAAAGCGTTTCATAAGACTGTGGGAATCTACAATTCCTGTTTTCGGTGAATAGAGTGCCTTTAAAGCAAAAACATCAGGTTCAAGAGAGGATATTTTATCCCGGTCGATAAGTTCGAGATGAACACCATTTAGTGCTGCTGTTTTTTGAATTGCTTCAATCTGAATTATCTCTTCAGGAGAAGTCGCGACTATTATCTTGCCGGTATTTTTGAACGGAACATCATATTTCCTGCAGTAATCGTACAGAAGCCTGCTTCCTTCCACGCATAATAGTGATTTAAGACTCCCTGCGGGGTAATATATTCCTGCATGTATCACCTCGCTGTTCCTGCTGCTTGTCTCCTGTCCAAATGTTGCATTTCTTTCAACAACAAAAACATTACCATGCTTTGCTGATAATTCTTCAGCTATTGCAAGTCCGATAACACCCGCTCCTATAATCGTTATGCCTGCGTCCATTTATTATTTTTGAAGTCTTATTGATGAAATAAATTAGTGAAATTAAATTGTCCCAATGTTAGGAAATTTTATTATACATTAGCATTATATTCAAATATCTGAGGATTCAGGTATCTACTTCGATATGAAACGACTTTCATTAATCGCAGTTTTATTCTCTATCTGTATATCATTGCTGAATGGGCAAAAGGTAGACAGTCCGGGGAAATTCGAAAAGAATAAAAATATTATTGCAAACCTCTCCTCTTAATTATATTACAATGGCTTTCGGTATGAGATTTTAAGATTATGAAAAAAATATTTGCAGTACTGTTCTTATTGAGTTTTATTTTCATGTCAGGCTATTCACAGAAAGTCGACAGTATAAAAGTTGAGCAATCAGGGGATTTTATAAAAATAAGGTATAAAATACTAAATTCAGAGCCAGGACAGATGTACAGGGTAAAAATCCTTTGCTCTATCAACGGCGGACTTAACACAGAACTAAGAAGTATATCCGGGGATGCGGGAGACCTTGTACCTGGAGGCAAGCCTGAATATTGGGTAATATGGGATGTTCTGAAAGATGTTGAATCTATACAATCAGTTGATTTTATTGTCAGGGCTGAACTTGTTTCAGGCAAACAAAGATCAGCCAGGATCTTTAATATTCAGGGTTCAGTTCAGGTGCCAGGCCCAACATTCGGGGCAAGAATAGGCGTTATGGGAAGATATGGGATATCAGCCCAGTTTGCCAGGGGAATGGGGGTGCTGAAACCGGAGATACTGTACAGGGAACAGCCTGTATTTAACCGGTTTAGCCTGGATTTTACATCAAGGCTTGTTAATAAACGTAATTTTCAGATGCACTTGCTTACAGGTTTTACTTTAGGTAATACTGTGATTAAAGAAGTTTATTCCAGTACTACCCAGGCAAGTACCACAAGTTTTAAATTTGCTACAACCCCCGGACCGGAATTAGGTCTTTCATTCTGGTCTAAAAGGATTGTTTTTACAATATCGGGTACAAAGCTTTTAACAGGAATGACAGAGGATGGTGAATCCATTTCCAAAAATACTTACCTGGTTTTGTCTACAGGCGTAAGATTTTAAAGAATATTACTATGAGAGCATTTGCTTCATTTCTAGCCTTCATTTTTTTGACATCCAATGTTTTATGTCAGGTTTCCGAGGGGAGATCCGGAATACAGAATCTGAGTATTTCAAAAAGCCAGACAGGAAATGCTGCTCCATCAAGGGGTGCTGTTGCAAAAGACGCAACCCCTCCACAGATAAAGGTTACTTCACCTGATACAGGCAATGATCTGGCACTAAGTTCTTCTGAAGCACGCCTGATAATCAAAGGCAGAGCTGAAGATGAAGGTGGAATATTTGAAGTTCTCGTAAATGGTATTGATGCCAAAGTTGCAACAGATGGATCGTTTCTTGCTGAAATTCCCCTTCTTCCCGGTAAAAACCCTGTTACAGTAAGGGCAACAGATATCTCTCTTAACAACTCTTCGTTCACTTTTATGTACGAGAGGATACCGGAAAAAGTTGTTGCTGAACCACCAAAACCTGTAAACAGATATTCAATTAAAGTTCTTTCCCCAACCACTGATACATACACTACAGCCAATGATAAATTTAATCTAAAGGCTTGTATAACAGCCACATCTACTCCCAGAAGAATTATGATATCGAGAAATGGGAATTTTGTGAATGGTTATTTCGCAAATAATATTGTGAAGAAAGATGACTGCGATTTTCTGATTGATGAACCTCTTACACTCAGGCTTGGTATGAATGATCTGAAGATTGAGATCTTTGCAGACGATGATACAGTGACAAAAAATATAACAATAGAATATAGCCTGTATGCCGCCAGGAATTTTGCCCTCCTTATTGGAAATCAAAATTATGATGATCCCCAGATCCCGGAACTTGATGAGCCTGTCAAGGATGTCAATGAGCTTTATAATGTTCTTACTAAAGATTATAACTTTAATCCTGAGAATGTAATCACACTTAAGAACAGCACTAAAGCCGAGATCATAGGCAAGCTTCATGAGCTCAGGTCAGTCATAAATCCTTATGACAACCTGCTTATCTTTTATGCCGGTCATGGTTTCTGGGATGAAGGCATGGGTGTCGGGTACTGGCTGCCAAAAGATGCCGCAAAGAATAATCCAGTAAACTGGATACCAAATACAGATCTTACAAACTATCTTGGAGCCATCAAAACAAAACATACACTGCTCATTGCAGATGCATGTTTTAGCGGTGGTATCTTTAAGACGAGGGCTATAGGAGAGACCTTTGCTATTGAAATGTTATACCAGCTTAACAGCAGAAAAGCGATTACAAGCGGCTACCTGAAAGAAGTTCCGGACCAGAGTGTCTTTTTTCAATACCTTGTGAAGAATCTTAAGGAAAATACAAATGATTATATATCCTCTGAGGAACTTTTTTCAAAAATGAAACTTGCGGTAATGAACAACAGTCCTACTGTTCCACAATTTGGAACAATACAGAATGTTGGTGATGAAGGCGGTGACTTTATATTTATAAAAAGAAAATAATACCCTGGTATTGTTTTTATTTCTTGAAAAGTAAGGCTACATAATAAGAATATACTGGCAAAACGGTTCATTTTAGCTTTTAAAAAGTTGGTTTTCAGGATATTTTTTTATTTTTATAGTTACATCAGAATTAAAAAACCTCCGGAAATGATGAAGAGAGCCCTGATAGCCGTCTTTATCCTGAGCTTTATTCAGTTACATGGTCAGCAGGTTCTGAATACAAATAAGGACAATAATTATTTCATTACACGTGACAGGTCAGAACTTATTGAGAAACTTGTTGATCTCCCTTGTGGAATTAAGGCTGAAGACCCGGTTAATGTAATGTTTAAGAAAATTCAAACATATCTTGAAAATTTTACACCCTCGCCTGAGTATTCTGATGATGTTTATGCCAAAGCAGCAAACTTGCAGGCGCTTAAGAGTGTAATGGAGGGCGGGTATGGAATTGGTTCAGTACTTATTGATGAAAAGGGTGAAATTATTGAGGCTGCTCACAACAGCCAGATACAGGAGAATAGGTCTGATCTTCATGCAGAGATGACGCTGCTGACTAAATTTGAAGATAGCAGGAAAGCAAAAAAATACATGAATGTATATATCTACAGGCCGGGTCTTGTAGTCTTTTCCTCTGCAGAACCATGCCCAATGTGCTTTATCAGGATCAATACTACCGGTGCAGACACCAAATATTGTTCCCCTGGGCCTGATGATGGTATGGTCAGCAGGACTGATTTTCTTCCGCCAGCCTGGAAAGAGATGGCATTGCAAAGAAAAGTATCACTGGGTGATTGTTCTCCTGAGATGCAAAAGCTTTCGCACCTGCTTTTTTATTCTTATCTGCTTGATAACAGGGGACCGCACCAGGACTAATCCTTTAACTCCGTAAGGTATCGCTCGGCATCAATGGCTGCCATACAGCCTGAGCCGGCTGCAGTTACAGCCTGCCGATATACCGGGTCCTGCACATCACCAGCCGCAAAGACACCCTGGACATTTGTTTTTGTGGAACCCGGAACAGTTTTAATGTAACCTGTTTCATCTGTATCCAGGAAATCCCTGAAAATGGCAGAATTCGGAGTATGACCTATTGCAAGAAAAAAGCCATCGATGCTGATCCTGACAATTTCTTCATCAGGAGTTCCTCTTTTCCTGACAAGAACAACTCCTTCAACTCCATGATCGCCAAATAGATCAATAGCTTCATGCTCCCAGAGTATTTCAATGTTTTTGGTGTTTACAACCCTTTCCTGCATTACTTTGGATGCCCGCAGAACATTCCTCCTGACAACCAGGTAAACTTTTCTGCAGAGGCCGGCAAGATAAGTTGCTTCCTCAGCAGCAGTGTCACCTCCACCTACCACGGCAACGTCCTTGCCCCTGTAAAAGAAACCATCACATGTTGCACAAGCTGAGACTCCCATCCCTGAATATTTTTTTTCAGCTTCAATGCCCAAATATTTTGCTGTGGCACCGGTAGCTATAATGACAACATCAGCTTCTATTGCTTTACCATCATCAAATACAACTTTATGTTTTCTTCCTGAGAAATCAACAGAACTGGCGATGCCGAATCTTACATCAGTGCCAAACCTTTCAGCCTGTTTTTTAAGATCTTCCATCATTATTGGTCCCTGGACACCCTCCGGGTATCCGGGAAAATTATCAACTTCAGTAGTTGTTGTAAGCTGGCCTCCCATCTGCAGGCCAGTATAAAGAACAGGATTCATGTTTGCCCTTGCAGCGTAAATAGCAGCAGTATAACCTGCAGGTCCTGAACCAATTATAAGGCATTTTGTTTCTTCAACACTTGTTTCCTGTGGATTTTGGATTTCCTTTTGAATTTGTAATGGTTTGAATATATCCATGTCATAGAATAAATTGGTGCAAATTTACTTAAAAAGTATGAACAGTCATCCAGCGATCATTCAGGTTTTCTGCTTCACGAAAGTCTAAAAAAAAAGGAGTATCAGAGACACTCCTTTTTATGATATTTAATTAGAAACTATTTTTTCCAGAGCTTTTCAATTTCCTCCAGTGTTTTACCTTTTGTTTCAGGAACAAGCTTCCATACAAAAATTGCTGCAAGAATTCCCATTATACCATAGATCCAGTATGAAAATCCATGATTGAACAGCTGTGTAAGTACCTGGCTGTCATTCATTACAGGAAATGTGAATGAAACCAGCCAGTTTGCTATCCACTGTGCTGCTACGGCAATTGACATAGCGCCACGAATGCTGTTTGGAAAGATCTCTGAGAGAAGAACCCAGGTTACAGGTCCCCAGCTTACAGCAAAAGAAGCTGTGTAGGTAAGCATGAAAATAAGAGCAACAATTCCTTCATTATGTGTGTAGAAGGACAGGCCAAGAAGGATCATGCTTATTGCCATTCCAAGAGCTCCGATTATCATCAGCGGCTTTCTTCCAAATCTGTCTACAGTGAGTATAGCTACAACAGTGAATACAAGGTTTACAGCACCTACTATAATTGTCTGCATTAAAGATGAATCTGTCGATGCACCCATATTCCGGAAAATATTTCCTGCATAATACAGCACCACGTTGATGCCAACAAATTGCTGGAATACAGACAACATTATGCCAATGAATATTACAAAAAAGCCAAAAGAGAGCCATGGTGCGCTTACTTCATGAATTGTTTCCTTTATCTCCTTGAGAATGGTAGGAGCATTGTCATTTCCAGATATTTTTCTGAGGACCTTGAGAGCTTTATCATCCTGTCCCTTCATAACAAGATACCTTGGGGTTTCCGGAACGAAGATTAAGAGGAGGAGGAACAAAGCTGCAGGGATTGCTCCTGAAAAGAACATCCAGCGCCAACCTTCCTCAATAAGCCACACTTCGTTACCTTGCCTGGCAATAAAGTAGTTTACAAAGTAAATTACCTGCATACCAAAAATGATGGCAAACTGGTTCCATGAAACAAGTCTTCCGCGGCTTTCTGCAGGTGCAATCTCAGCAATATACATTGGTGAAATCATTGATGCTATACCAACACCTATTCCTCCGATAATCCTGTAGAAGAAAAATGAGAAAACAGGCAGTGTTCCGAAGATATTAAGTTGTTCAGGGCGCCATGCACCTATTGCAGAGAGCAAAAATGCAAGAGCGGCAATTATAAGTCCGTTTTTACGTCCAAATGACTTTGAGATAAAACCTGCAAGAGCACCTCCAATGATACATCCTATGAGTGCACTTGCTATTACAAATCCTTTAATTATATCAGCAGTATCCTGAAGGGCTGAACCCTCGGTTGCAACTGATTTTCCCATAAAGGAAACTGCCCATACTGTTACAATGGCAATAATTATCAGACCTATCAGACCGCCTTTTTTAAGTCCAAGTAATCTAACTATCTGTGCTGTAATTATAAGGAATACAAGATAGATAGTCAGTGTCATAAGGAGCTTGTACTGGCTGATTAGCTGAAGTGCATAAGAATGATTGGCAGGGTCAAGGATTTTTGTGATGTAAAGTTCTACAATGGATCTTTCTGCGCCATTTACAACAGCAGTGTCGTATCCAAACAATAATCCGCCAAGAGTGGCAACAAGGGTAAGAGCCATTATATAAACTGGATTCCCTTTCGTGTAAGAAGTTCCTGAAGAGTTAGATGTTACGGGGCTTATATTCATAGTTAGATGTTTTAAAAAATCTGTTAAATATAGGAAAAATTAATGTTTAATATAAATTATTTGAAAGGCACAGATGATTTGTAAAATTAGAATAGTTGAGTATTTTTGCATTGTTTTTTGTAAATAGATATTTTCGGGGTGTGGCGCAGTTGGCTAGCGCACTTGCATGGGGTGCAAGGGGTCGTCTGTTCGAGTCAGATCACCCCGACAAAATAGGGGAGCAGAGCTCCCCTATTTTGTTTTATTAAATCATTTATGAATAATTTATTTGATTCATATTCAAGAGTTTATTACTTTAGATCAAACTTTTGTTATGAAGAGTCTTCGGATAATCCATTTCATTGTTTTATTGCTTCAGTTTAGTACACTCTCCTGCAGAAAAGATGATTTTGAAAAGATCATTAAATCAGAATTAACCGGTTTTGTTCAGAAGGGACCTTTTGTTAACGGGACATCGGTCCAGATGTATGAACTCAATACAAAGCTGGAACAAACCGGGAAAGCCTTTATAACTCAAATTAATGACAATACTGGTTCATTTGCGATAAATAATATATCCTTGTCATCACAATATTGTGAGTTTGCTGCCAATGGATATTATTATAATGAAATTGATGGAAACCTGTCTTCATCGCAGCTGTCTCTTTATGCGTTATCCGATATCAGAGATCTTTCTTCAGTGAATGTCAATATTTTAACTCATCTGGAAAGAGAAAGAGTGAAATACCTTGTTGACCAGGGTATTCCCTTTTCGGAAGCCAAGGATTCAGCGCAAAGTGAAGTGCTTAAAGTATTCGGTATGCAAATCCTTGACCAGGATAATTCCGAAACTTTCGACATATCAGCTGATAATGAAGGAAGCTCAATTCTCTTAGCTATATCTGTTATACTTCAACTGGGAAGAAGTGCCGCACAACTAACTGAACTACTTGCGAATATTTCAAACAGTTTAAAAACAGACGGGTTGATGGATAATAATGATATAATATCAGATCTCAGAGATTCTGTTCTGTCATTTCATGAGCAGGCAAAGGTCAGGCAAAACTTAACAACTAAATATGCGGCACTAGGGATAAATGCAGAAGTCCCCGATTTTGAATCATATCTTGACAAATTCATTATATCTACTGGATCAGCACCCCGGGCTGAAACAGTATCAATTACCAATATTACAGCTACATCTGCTCTTTTGACTGGAAAAGTTTTTGCCAATGATGTTCCAACACATGTATCATTTGAATGTAGTCCCGACTTCGGATCTGTTCTTCAGACAACTGCAATAAATGCAATCCCGGCGATAGTTGACGGACATGCATTTACTCAGGTTACGGCTGAAATTGAAAATCTCCAGCCGGCTACAATCTATTATATCAAAGTTAAAGCGACAAATTCATGTGGTTCAACAGTAAGCATGGGAAAAAGTTTTTCTACACTCGGAAAGGCGCCTGTTCCTCTATCATTACCTCCTTCCACGATCACAAAGAACAGTGCTGTGCTTAATGGTTCAGTTAAAGCCAATGACCTGAGTACTAATGTATCATTTGAATTCGGGAAAACAGATAAGTACGGAACAACAATTGTTGCAAATCCTTCACTTGTAACAGGTCAGGAGATAATTCATGTGAGTGCCCAATTGCTTGATCTTGATCCAAAAACGAGGTATCACTACAGGGTGCGATCTGTTAATGCAATTGCAAACATGACAGGTAACGACATGTCATTTGCAACCTTGGCAGATAGTCCATCTCTTACAACACTGAATGCATCGGAAATTACATTCAACTCTGCACTTTTTAATGCTGTTGCAAATCCTAATGGAGAATTATCATATGTTACTTTCGAATATGGAACAAATATTAGTTATGGCTCCGCCGTTATGGCTTCTCCTCAGAGTATTAATGGCTCTGATGATATATCATTGAATGCCTTTATCTCTGGTCTGAATTCAAATTCAACCTATCATTACAGAACAAAAATGGTAAACAGTTCAGGAACATTCTATGGGGAAGATAAAATTTTTAATACACTCCAGCTAAGACCAGTTGCAATCACCAGGGTGGCAACTGAAATCACTTATACCGGAGCAAAATTAAACGGTTTTGTAAATGCCGGGAACTACCCTGTTTCAGTGAGTTTTGAATACGGTCAGAATACCAGCTATGGAAAAATTATTCCAGCTATTCCTATTAATGTTGCCGGTATTGAGAATACACCAGTCAGTGTCTTTGTCGCAGATTTGATCCCCGGGACTGTATATCATTTCAGATTACGTGCTGCTTCAGGTTCTGAAATATTCCCGGGCGAGGACATGACTTTTTCAACACAATCGACCATTGTTACAGATCCTGATGGGAATGAATATAATACAGTTGAAATAGGAGATCAGAGATGGATGACTTCCAGCCTTAGAACAACGAGATTCAGTAATGGCGATGCGATACCACAGGAGTATTATTATTACTGTAATGGAGATTTATCAACTGAATTAGTATATGGCAAACTTTATTCCGGGTATGTAATGGTTGATAAGCGTGGAGTATGTCCTGTTGGCTGGCATGTGCCCGATTTTTATGACTGGAATAAACTCATGAATAATCTTGGAGGAGCATCCGTTGCCGGAGGAAAACTGAAAGAAGTTGGAACAGTACACTGGATGAATCCAAATATCGGAGCAACAAATGAAACTGGATTCACAGCCGTTCCATCAGGCCAGCAAAATCCAAATGGAATATTCCCTTATTTTGGGGCATCTTGTCTTATGTGGGTCTACAATTATGAGAATACGACAAGTAGCAGATATGCATCCCTGTATAATGCGGAAACTTCAATGAGTATTACTAATTCGAAAAGTTATGATGTAAAGATGTCCATCCGGTGTGTACAGAACCATAAATAACTATTTATTATGAAAAAGTTACAAAACATTTTGCCTTATTTTCTGATGATTGTCTTCTTAATAGGCTGCTATTCATGCGAAAAGGATTCTAAAAGCGATATTAAGGGATTGGTGCAAAAGGGTCCATACATTAACGGCACATCGATACAAATGTATGAAATGGACCCTGCATTGAATCAGACCGGTAAGGTGTATAACACACAAATCAATAATAATAGAGGATCATTCGAGATCAATAACATAAATCTGGCATCAAATTTTGTTGAGTTCATTGCAAATGGTTATTATTTTAATGAAATTACAGGAAAGCTTTCCCCATCTCAGCTCACTCTCTACGCATTATCTGATATAACGGATATATCAACAATAAATGTTAATATCCTCACCCATCTTGAGAAGGAAAGAGTCGAATTTCTTGTTAGAAACGGAATGTCTCTGTCAAATGCCAAAAAGGTTGCTCAATCAGAAATCCTGAAGGTATTTGGAATAAATACGGATGTCGGGGGGAAATCAGAAATGCTTGATATAACAATAAACAAAGAGGAAAATGCCATTTTACTTGCCATCTCTGTTATTCTCCAGGGAGATAGGAGTGTTGCAAGCCTGACAGAATTAATGGCTGATATTACCTCAGACATCAAAGGAGATGGCAAAATCGATGATGTCAGCATAATTGCGGAACTCAGACGATCAGCTTTATCTCTGGATTCATTACCCAGGATCACCATGTTTTTGACAAAAAGATATACTGAACTGGGATTGCATCCAACGATCCCCGAGTTTGAAAAATATGTAAATGGATTTATTGCCTTCAGTGACAAAAAATAACTTTCTTACTGCTTAACTTAAAAAAATCTCTGCATTCAGTTGAGCAAAAATGGTTCCATTGATTTCCACTTTCTTCTCCAGACTACAGGGATTATAAAATGCTTCAGTATCCAGGGAAAATCTTTTAAAAACTCTTTTCTGTCTTCACGCTGGAGATTAAAAATAACGAAAGGTAGTGCCAAATAACCTGGTCCGGAAGATTTTGCTCCATGAGTACTTACTCTTTTCACCAGATCATCCTGTTCAACGGCAGACATTTTCCCATCCAGGATCTCAGGCGGGAAGCTTCTTTCTTCAGTTCTTATGTGGGGTGTCCATAATCTCTGGATTGAATCCAGCTTGCCCCGGAGCGATGGGATATCCCCAACATTCAGCCTGTCAATACTCCGGCTGAGATCATCCAGCATTTCCGACATGGCGATATGCTCACTTTTCAGTTTGGAATAATTGGCTTCAATTTTTCCCCTGAAATATGGAAATACTATCTCATCCTCACTCAGGTGATGTGCATGCATCACCTTTACAAGAGTTTCCAGGTACAACCTGAACCCTTTTTCCTCTTTCCCCGGGATGTAATTAATTCTAATGTACTCATCACATTTTACTACTGATACGCTAATTGCACGGGTAATAAGCTTATGAATCCTGAGAAGTCCGTCAGATAATGGATTTTTTGCCGGCATAGTTAGATGATTTAGTGTTTTCTGAGAAAATCAAAATGCAAATAATCAGCTTTTTTCCGTAAAACAGATTAAGAACTGATTAAGTTTTGTTATATTTTGATGAACATACAGGCAAAAATCCACAATGCTGTAATCTGGAATATTATGGCTTATTTTGTACCTGGTAATGAAACAATTATTACATGAAAACTTTCAAAAAAACCTTCAGGTTTAATACAGAAGCTGCAGACGTATACGCTGCAATCACAAATCCGTATACTATTGAGCTCTGGTCAGGGTATCCTGCCATAATGAGCACCGAACCCGGAACTGAATTTTCACTGTGGGAAGGAGATATTGAAGGAAAGAACCTGGAGTTTATTCCTGACAGGAAGATTGTGCAGGAATGGTTTTTCGGCGAACAAAAGGAAAGATCAATAGTAACTATAACTATTGCACCTGAAAGGGACAACTCGGTTGTGACAGTTGAACATACAAATATTCCGGATGAAGATTTTAAAGATATTTCTGATGGATGGACAGAATATTATATGGGAGCGATACTTAATTTCTTTAATCCTAATTTTTAAAGTTTTTCGCTGCAGGCTCAGGCTCACCCTCCGCTATAATCGATAGTATATCCTCAATGCATGCAAGAATAAGGGTGCCTACACCTTTAAAGCTTAAGGTCTTTGCATGTACCTGAACATCCTTGTTCCATTCAGGTATCCACGATAAAATATGCTTGTTTATGAATCTTCTGATCTCATTTCTCATTTCACCCCTGCAGGCTTCATCATCGAGCTCAGTATACTGCTCTATCATAAGGGTAAGGAATAACAGCTCGACACCAAGATGATCATCACTTACATTTTCCTTGAATCTGGAGTGCCAACCATAGTCACCATAGAAATCTGTTACTGTATCCGAATCATATTTACCGGCCCGAACATTATTCCTGTAAAGAGACTCATATGCCGGGGCGAGGGCTGATCCGTTACTGGCAAAAAGCCTTGCATAATCATCATGCATACTGTTACCCAAAGTGCCTGAATCCTGGCAGGAATCCCTGAGTAGTGAGGATGCTTTAATGAAGTTGGGATTGTTACTGGAGACCGGAAGGCTTTTTAGAATGCCCTTTGTCCAGAAGTCGGTGATGCACTCTTCATTAGGTTCAAACATTATCATGCTTCCGGCAAAATATAGCAGCATGTTGTAGCCCTTGAGGACATTATTCTGGATGTTTATATCCATTTGGGTTGAAAAATCAGTTCAGGTTAATATCAATGAAAGTGTTCAGTGATGAATATAACCACACTAAGCCTCTTTTTGTTCGAAATGGAAGAAAAAGAGCCACAATACCTGATTGCAGCTCTTTCATATTTTCAATATAACCAATGTTATCTTGGGAACTCAGCAAGTTTATCAGGATAAGAATTGCTGTCAACTTTTCTCTTAATTTCCCTGAAAGTTTTAACTGTATATTCAACATCTTCAAGAGAGTGGGCAGCTGTCGGAATAATACGCAGCATTACCACATCCCTGGGCACAACCGGGTAAACAACAACAGAGCAGAAAATGCTATAATTCTGTCTCAGGTCGAGGATCATCTGTGTAGCCTGGTTAACCCCGCTTTTAATAAAGACTGGAGTTACAGGTGATTCTGTTTTTCCCAGGTCAAGACCGGCTTCTTTCAGTCCTTTCTGTAATGCATTTACAATTGTCCATAGCTTTTCTTTTTGCTCAGGGTGGGTTTTAATGAATTCGAGCCTTTTAATAGCACCCAGGGTCATTGCCATAGGAAGTGATTTTGCAAAAATCTGTGAACGGAGATTGTACTTAAGGTAGCTGATAACATCCTTTGTACTTGATACAAATCCGCCAATGCCTGCCATCGATTTTGCGAATGTTGCAAAATATAGATCAATTTCGTTCTGAACGCCAAAATGCTCTCCGGTTCCGGCACCTGTTGCACCCATCGTGCCAAATCCATGTGCATCATCAACAAGGAACCTGAAATTGTATTTTTTCTTGAGTGCAGCAATCTTGTCAAGCTTGCCAAGGTCGCCTGCCATGCCAAAAACACCTTCCGTAATAACAAGTATTCCGCCTCCTGTTTCCTGGACGATCTTTGTAGCTCTCTGGAGCTGTTTTTCACAATTCTCTATGTCGTTATGCGGAAAGACGAACCTCTTGCCCATATGAAGCCTCAGTCCATCCATAATACATGCATGGGCTTCCGAATCATATACAATTACATCATGCCGATCAACCAGGGCATCAATTATCGATACCATCCCCTGGTATCCGAAATTCAGCAGGTATGCATCTTCCTTGCCTGTGAAATCTGCAGCAAGTGCCTCAAACTGTTCATGTATTGATGTATGTCCCGACATCATCCTTGCCCCCATAGGGTAGGCAAGTCCATATTTTGCTGCATATTCGGCATCAGCCTTCCTGATCTCTGGATGATTGGCAAGTCCCAGGTAATTATTAAGGCTCCATGTCAGAACTTCTTTTCCCATAAACTTCATCCTGGGATTGATTTCACCCTCGAGTTTGGGAAACATGAAGTATCCCTGAGCCTGTAGCTGATACTGACCTAATGCACCTCTGTTCTTGTTGATCTTTTCAAATATATCCATTGCTGATACCTTTTTTTAAATTTTTGTTTCAAAAGTATAGATAAACATCATAGCGGGTAATACCTATTTATACTTATTTGTTTTAAGCCCTGCATTGCGCCTGTTCTTCTGGATCTATTGAACTGATTATAACAGTATACAGGTCTTCCAAACACAGGATTCCCATAATAACCGTACAATTGTAGCGTTTTTATACCTGATCTTAAATTTTTTATGTAATTTTGCGCAACATTTTTATGAAGTCAGTATTATATATATTCCTTCTTTCCGGCTTGCTCCTCAGTTCATGCGGTGAATATGAGAAGCTGCTTAAAAGCTCTGATTATGAGCTTAAAAAGACTAAGGCAAAGGAGTATTATGACGATGCCCAGTATGTGAAAGCAACAGAGCTTCTGAGTCAGATCATACCAAGATTCAGGGCAAGCGCTGAAGCTGAAGAGCTGAACTGGATGAATGCAATGAGCTATTATGGAATGAAAGATTACATGATGGCAGGAAGCTATTTCAAACAGTTTCTAGAGCAGTTTCCTTTCGGAGTTCATGCCGAGGAGGCATATTACCTTGCTTCTTATTGTGACTATAAACTTTCACCGCGACCGGAACTGGATCAGCAGTATACCTTAAGTTCCATTGAAGGTTTTAAGCTCTTCTTAAACCGTTATCCTGACTCTGAAAGGGCAGCTGAAGCAAAGACGCTCATTACGGAACTTGAAGAAAAGCTTGTTGAAAAATCATATATGAGCGCGAGGCTTTATTATGATATGAAGAATTATAAATCTGCAATAACAGCGCTTGAGAACAGTCTTAAGGAATATGCCAATACAAAATACAGGGAAGAGATGATGTTTTTAAAGCTTAACTCCCTTTTCATGTATGCTGAGAGAAGTTTTCCTGCAAAACAACGGGAGAGATTCCAGGATACGCTCGATAACTATTATTCCTTTATGGAGGAATTCCCAAAAAGCCAGTTCTCAAAAGAAGTAAATAATATATTTGAAAAAACAACCAGTTTTCTGAAAACAGGAAAAAGCTCCACTGAGGCAAATAGCAGCGGAGTAAAAGTTGGTAATAATTAAAAATATGGATTACAGAAAATCTAATGCACCGGTAACTACAGTTACAAGAAATCTCAACCTGATGACACAGTCAACAGGTAATATTTACGAGACAGTTATAATTGTTGCCAGGAGGGCGAACCAGATAGCTGTAGAGATGAAGCAGGAACTTAATAAGAAACTTGAAGAGTTTGCCTCTTATAACGATAATCTTGAAGAAGTATTCGAAAACCGTGAGCAGATAGAGATCTCCAAGTTTTATGAGCGCCTTCCGAAACCTACACTTATTTCACTTCGTGAACTTGAAGAAGGTAAGATCTTCTACAGGAATCCTGATGCAATTAAACAGAAGTAATATGTTTTTATGCTGAAAGGCAGGAACATACTTGTCGGAATCACCGGAGGTATTGCAGCATATAAAACTGCAACTATCATCCGGTTACTTGTTAAAGAAGGGGCCAATGTAAAGGTCATAATGACAGAAAGTGCAAAGGAGTTTATTACTCCCCTTACAATCAGCACCCTGTCAAAGAATCCTGTTCTTTCCGATTTTTTCGACCGCTCAAGCGGAGACTGGAACAGTCATGTTGATCTTGGTATCTGGGCTGATCTTTTTATTATAGCTCCTGCAACTGCCAACACCATTGCTAAAATGGCAAACGGGATCGCTGATAATCTACTCCTTACAACATACCTTTCCTCAAGATGCCCGATATTCGTTGCCCCTTCGATGGATATGGATATGCTCAATCATCCTGCAACAACAATTAATATCGAGACTCTTAAGGCATTTGGCAATACGATTCTGGAGCCTGCAGAAGGTGAGCTTGCAAGCGGTTTATCAGGAAAGGGCCGAATGGCTGAGCCCGAAGATATCATGAAAGAAATTTCCGGTTTCTTTGTTAAAAAAAAAACGGCAGGCTTAAAGGGAAAAAAATCCTGATAAATGCCGGGCCGACACGTGAAGCAATCGATCCTGTGCGCTTCATCAGCAACTATTCTTCAGGTAAAATGGGAATTGCCATAGCCGAAACGGCTGCTCTGTACGGGGCTGATGTCGAGCTGGTGCTTGGACCTGTGGATATCAAACCTGATGATGATTCCATAATTGTAACAAATGTTACAAATGCTGCCGAGATGGCAGAAGCATGCGTTGCAAAATTTCCCGGGTGTGATATTGCAATTTTATCTGCAGCTGTTGCTGATTTTACCCCTGTTGCTTCAAGCGAGATGAAGATCAAAAAAAACAGCCACGGGATGACTCTTCAGCTGAAATCAACCATGGATATTGCTGCCACACTTGGCAAGATGCGCAGGGATGACCAGTTCATTGCCGGTTTTGCACTCGAAACAACGAAGGGACTTGACGAGGCTGTCGATAAGCTAAAGAGGAAAAATATGAATATGATTGTTCTTAATTCTCTCCAGGAAGAAGGTGCAGGTTTCGGGTATGATACAAACAGGGTAACTATAATTGACAAAAACAATAATATTGATAAATTTGAGTTGAAATCAAAGGCAGAGGTTGCCCGGGATATTCTTGATAAGATAATTTCAATGCAGGCAGATTTATCAGAATGAAACTGTTGCTAAAAGTCAGATATTATATTGCCTTTCTGCTTTTTATAGTGTCTGTTCCGGCATTCACGCAGGAACTTAACTGTAACGTTCAGATCTCAGCACAAAGGATACAGGGCTCAAACAGGCAGGTTTTTGAGACAATGCAGCGCGATATTTATGAGTTCATGAACAATACTGTCTGGACTAACCATGTATTCAGCTATGCCGAGAAGATAGACTGCAACATACTTATTAGTATCAATGACCAGCTCTCTTCTGATGAGTTCAGGGGTACCATACAGGTTCAGTTAAGGCGTCCGGTTTATAATACAACTTATAATTCAACGATGCTGAATTTTATAGATAATAATTTTCAGTTCAGGTATGTTGAATTCCAGCCTCTTGAGTTTGATCCCAATACTCACAGGTCAAACCTTGTTTCAGTGCTTGCATATTATGCCTACATAATACTTGGTGTTGATTATGATTCCTTTTCACCCCTTGGCGGAACGGAGTTTTTCCGTATTGCAGAAAAGATTGTCACAAATGCACAGAATGCTCCTGAGCCAGGATGGAAACCATATGACTCGTCAAGAAACAGGAACAGGTACTGGCTTGTTAAAAATGTGCTAGATAAAGAATATGAACCGGTAAGGTTATTCCTGTACCAATATAATATTGATGGTCTTGACAGGATGGAATCAAGGATCGGAGAGGCAAGGATAAGCATAGTTGAAAGCCTTAGGCTTATCCAGGAGGTCTATCGCAGGAAGCCTGATCCTTTCATGTACTTCGTGCAGGTAATACTCGAAGCAAAATCGGATGAATTTGTAAATGTGTTTGCTGAAGCTTTTCCCGAGGAAAAAAGCCGTGTAATCGAAATCCTTACCGAAATAGATCCTGCGAATAAATCGAATTATGAAACAATAAATTCCTCAAACTAATAATTCCACGATGCTCTTAAAGTTGTCCGTTCAGAATTATGCACTGATCAAAGACCTGGATGTGGAGTTTGAGAATGGTTTAACTATAATTACCGGCGAGACAGGTGCGGGTAAATCAATTCTTCTGGGAGCATTATCGCTTATCCTTGGTTCCAGGGCCGATACAAACGTGCTGCTGGATAAAAATTCAAAATGTATTGTCGAGGGTACATTCAACATTGAAAATTATGAACTGGGATCTTTCTTCACTGATAATGGACTTGACTATGAATCACTTGCTGTTCTCAGAAGGGAAATAAATCCTGCAGGTAAATCAAGGGCTTTCATTAACGATACTCCTGTCACTGTCAACCTGCTTAAGGAGCTTGGTGATGAGCTCATAGATATTCACTCCCAGCATCAGACACTGATGCTAAATAATAATTTTTTCCAGCTTAACCTCATAGATTCCTTTGCAGGAACAGGGGAAGAAAAATCTGTATACTCGAATATATATAACAGGTATCAGAAACTCAGAAAAGAATATTCAGCAGCCAGGGAAGTTGCAGATAAAAATAAGTCAGACCTCGACTATTACAGCTTTCAGCTCGAACAGCTTGAAAACGCCGGGCTTCGGTCTGGTGAGCAGGAAGAGCTTGAGGCTGAGCAGGAAATACTTCTTCACTCAGGAGAAATAAAAAATTCACTAAGCCAGGCATCTCTTCTGTTTTCACAGGATGGAAGCTCCGTTCTATCCATGCTTCGCGACATTAAATCGTGCCTGTCGAAGATCAAATCTTTTCATCCTTCAGCAGAGGCATTGTTAGCGAGGACTGATTCTTCGCTCATAGAGCTGGATGACCTGGCAGCAGAGATTGACAGGCTGGCTTCAGGGATCGAGGCAGACCCGTTGCGGCTTGAATTTGTAAATGACAGGCTTGATACAATCTATTCACTGATCCAAAAGCATAAGGTCCAGGATTGCAATGAGCTGCTTAAAAAGAAAAATGAAATTGCAGAGCTTGTCAGAACAATAGTGACAGCTGATGAAAAGCTCGCAGGACTGGAAAAGGAAATTGAAAAGGAATACCTTGAGCTTAAAAAGAAAGCCTCTGAAATATCTGAAAAGCGAAAAAAAGTGCTTCCCGGCATAGAACAGAAAATGACGGAGATGCTTAAACTACTTGGGATGCCTAATGCCAGGTTCAGGATAGAAATGAGCCATGCCGGAGAATTTGGTCTAACAGGTATTGATCAGGCCGACTTCATGTTCTCGGCTAATCGCCAGATTCCCCCCGAAAACCTTGCAAGGATAGCATCAGGCGGCGAACTTTCGAGAGTGATGCTGAGCCTTAAGTCACTACTGACCAGGCATAATAATATGCCTACAATTATCTTTGATGAGATTGATTCAGGAGTTTCCGGTGAAGTAGCCGATAAGGTAGGCCAGATCCTTTCATCAATGGGGAAATATATGCAGGTCGTGAACATAACTCACCTTCCGCAGGTAGCTTGCAGGGGGACACGTCATTACCATGTTTTCAAAGATGATGTAAATGATTCAACGATTACGAAAGTAAGGCTGCTGAGCAATGATGAAAGAGTTATGGAGGTTGCACGATTGCTAAGTGGCAGTGAAGTTACCGAGACGGCTATAAGGAATGCCTGTGAATTGCTTGGCTTTGCAATAAACAAAAATTAAACAAAGCTGAATATTGAGTTTTTAACATTAATCCACAGATAAAATGGAAAACACACTGCTTAAAGGGAAGAAAGGAATAATCTTTGGAGCATTAAACGATAAATCTATTGCCTGGCATGTGGCACTCAAGGCATGGCAGCAGGGTGCCGAGCTGGTACTTACAAACTCACCAGTGGCAATGAGGCTTGGGACTATCGATGAGCTTGCTAAAATTACGGGCAGCAGGATCATTCCGGCAGATGCTACAAAAATGGAAGACATTGAAAACCTTATAGTTGAAAGCATGAAGATCTTTGGCGGACAGTTCGATTTTATACTCCATTCTATCGGAATGTCCCCGAATGTTCGCAAGGATATACCTTACGAGCAAACGAACTATGACAATATGCTGAAAACCTTCGATATTTCAGCACTCAGCTTTCACAGGGTGCTTCAGGTGGCTTATAAAAATGATGCAATTAAGGAATGGGGATCAGTTGTTGCGCTGTCATATGTTGCTGCACAACGTACTCTTTCGGGGTATAATGACATGGGTGATGCCAAGGCTTTGCTTGAATCAATTGCAAGAAGCTTTGGATACATATATGGACGCGACAGGAGGGTCAGGATAAACACAATATCCCAGTCACCTACTGCAACAACTGCAGGAAGCGGGATTCATGGATTTGATTCACTGATCGATTTTTCCGAAAGGATGTCCCCTCTTGGGAACGCATCAGCAGAAGATTGTGCTGATTATTGCATTACCCTGTTCAGCGACCTGACCAGAAAGGTCACAATGCAGAACCTGTTTCACGACGGAGGTTTCTCAAGCATGGGTATGAGCCTTAAAGCAATCGAACAATACAGGAAAAGTTTTGAAGATTGCAACTAAAAAAACCATTTTTCTGGCCTGAATAAGTATAAAAGCCTATTTTGATATTTGTTTTATTCTTGAATGATCACTTTGTATATATTTGATCATAACTCAATAAATTAGACATGGTCAAGATCACGCTTCTGGTACTGTTCTACCTCTTTTTTCCTGTAGCAATTATCTGGTTGTGCAAGAAATGGACTTTGCTTCAGAAAATTGGTACTATCGGCGTTGCATACCTGTTCGGCCTTATGGTTGGCAGTACTGGTATTTTACCTGAAGGAAGTCCTCAATATAAACTGGCCCTGGCAGGCAGGACCTCAATGCCACCTGCTGAAATTGCAACGCTGGTTGATAATGGTAAAGTATCCACTGATGATGAGTATGTGAACCAGATTGCAGCAGTTCAGGAGATGATACCGAGCATTGCTGTAATCATTGCTTTCCCTTTGTTGCTGTTCTCACTTAATGTAAGCCACTGGATAAGATATGCAAGGAAAGGATTCCTTTCGATAATACTGGGACTTATTGCCGGTCTTGTGATGGTTGTTGTTGGATTCTTCATCTGGAAGGATACATTCCCGGAAAGCTGGAAGCTCGCCGGTATGTTTGAAGGAATGTACACAGGTGGGACACCAAATTTTGTTGCAATACAGGTGGCACTGAAGGTTGATCCTACACTGTTTGTTATTGCAACTACTTATGATATTGTTGTCGGCGCCGTGCTTGTTGTCTTTTTTATATCAATAGCACCACGGATATTCAGGTTTATTCTTCCTTTTGAAGCCAAAGCAACAAGTGTCAGCCCTGATGCTGATATCGATAAAGAGACCTCGGATCCCGACGATTTCAGCGGCATGCTTGAGAAAGGGAAGAGATTACCTCTTCTTAAGGCTCTCGGTGTTTCAGTTATTATAGTGGGCTTGTCAGCAGGAATAGCTTCCGGCTTGAAACTTATCTTTCCAGCCCTTCCTTTCAATGCCGTAATCATTCTTTCAGTAACTCTCCTTGGTATAGCGTCATCAATGATCAGGCAGATAAACGGCATCCATAAATCTTTTCAGCTTGGTATGTACCTGATACTTGTTTTTGCACTCACGGTATCTTCTATGGCAAACCTCGAGAATATGATCAGGATTGAGATGGTTGATCTAATCCTGTTCATAACATGGTGTTACTTCGGTTCACTCATACTTCACCTTATACTTGCGAGAATATTCAGGATCGATGCAGATAACTTCCTTATAACATCCACCGCCCTGATCTTTTCGCCGCCCTTCGTTCCTCTTGTTGCAAAATCACTCAGGAACAAAGATGTTATTGTTACAGGTATTACAGGCGGAATAATAGGATTGATGCTGGGAAATCTAATAGGAATCCCCCTTGCTTATTTCCTTCAGCAATTCTGATAACCAGGTTTTCTTATTGCTAATCAGAACAGGTAATTAAGCCCTATTGAAAAACCTATGTTGCCGTCCTGTTTGTTGAATGCTTTACCGATGTCAACAGCAATTACGAAATTCTCATTCATCACCGGCATTATGCTTATCCCGGCACTCTGGTGGAGCTTTTCAGCTCCGGGGTTAAAGTAGTCTGAATAGGAATCACTTGGGAACAATATTTCGTCACCTTCAAAAACAGACCTAAGATTCGATGGCAGATCTATGCTATTAGTAACAAGGCCTGCATCATAGAATGCGTTCAGGCCAATATAGATGTCCTGGTTAAACAGGTTAAACCTTACCGGTTTCCAGCGGAGCTCAAGATTGCCAAAGAGAAATCCGTCACCGACAACCCTGTTCCTCATTATACCTCTTAATGTGCTTGCACCGCCCAATCCCTCGTTAGTTGCCCCTGTAAGCATTGAAGTAATCACCTGTGACTGGTAGAAGAAAGGACTTTTCCCGGAGATAGTTGTCTGGTAACCTAACCTGTAAACAAAGGAAAGGTCATTCTCAATGATTGTAAAATACTGCCTGTGAGTAAGATAAAACTTTGAAAAAGCCCAGTCATTTCCCATGAACCCGGGAGCCATTTCAATACCAGCTTCAGTCCAGAGTCCTCTCATGGGATTAGGCCTGTTATCACGGCTATCCCATGCTATACCGACCTTTACCGTATTTACCCAGCCGCCATGGGCCTGGTCTTCAGGAATCAGGTTAAGACTCCTGTAACGTTCGAATAATCCCGGCATATCGGTCACTGAAGGGAGCTGTTCTTTTTTACCCTTATTGAGTTTATCGATGTTTACTGAACCCAGGTCAAAGTTCTGAAAGGCAAACCCGGCACTCCATTGAATATTTTCTCCTGCAAGCTTCCCCTGGAAATCATTTTTAAACCTGAACTGGTTCCTTTCAAACCTGTAGAACATTCTAGTGCGGTAATCAGGATCTTCATCATCCATCCACTTCTTGTTGAACACTGCTTCGTAACCGTTGAAACCATAAAAATGACTTGCCTGGTCTGGAAGATAGCTAAGATCGCTCGTCCAGTGAACCCCTGGTATTATGTGATTTGATTCATACATGAACCTGTATATTCCGCTGCCCTTGGTGAACCTTGATACTTCTGTATAGGTATGATCAAAAAAGTCAGGATAACGGCTACCGTCTCCATAGTTGAAAAATTCAAACAGCGCACCATACTGGAATCCAAGGTCAGTATCGTATGTGACTGCGGGCAATGCACCACCGAATTTCCAGCCTGTTTTGACTTTTTTGTCCTGTGATGTTGCCGACAGAGCTACTATCGACAAAGCTAAGAACAAGAGGGCCTTTTTCATTGTTTCTGGGTTTAGTTCAGGGTTTTAAAGATAAAGAAAAAAGGAAACTGTCAACTCTTTTTTGAATAATTGCTACCTTCGGTTACTAAATATACTTCTAAATGCTTAGTGGTTTTTTGATAAAAAACATAAAGACGATCGTCGGTACAGGTAATGTTATTGGGAATTTTGTCAGCGGAAAGGCGATGTCGGAACTGAAAACCATCGACAACGCGTATATTATAATCAGAGACGGCATCATTTCAGACCTGGGAAAGATGGAAGAGCTTGAAACTGGTGCCGGGAAAGATGCTGAGATTATCGATGCGGCAGGGAAGTTTGTCTTTCCGTCTTTCTGCGATCCTCATACACATATTGTTTTCGCAGGAAGCAGGGAAAAGGAATTCAACCACAGGCTAAGAGGTATGTCGTATGAAGAAATTGCCTCAAAGGGAGGAGGGATACTTAATTCAGCCAGATTGTTGCATGAAACCTCTGAAGAAGACCTTTTCAACCAGTCAATTGAACGAATCAATGATATAATAGACCAGGGTACCGGAGCTGCAGAGATTAAAAGCGGTTACGGCCTGAACACTGCTGATGAGATGAAGATGCTTAGGGTGATAAGGAGAATTAAGGAAACTACACCCCTCGAAATAAAAGCTACATTCCTGGGAGCCCACGCTGTTCCCGGGGAATACAGGAACAACCGGGGGGAATATGTCGATCTCATCATAAATGAAATGATCCCTCAGGTGGCATATGAAGAGCTTGCAGATTATATCGATGTATTTTGTGACGAGGGTTTTTTTACTGTTGAAGATACCGAAAGGATACTTATGGCAGGGATGAAATATGGTTTAAGGCCTAAGATCCATGCCAATGAGCTTGCCTTTTCAGGTGGAGTGCAGGCTGGTGTAAAATATAATGCATTGTCGGTCGATCATCTTGAAAGATCAGGTGATGCTGAGATTGAGGTTCTGAAAGGCTCGGAAACTATTCCCACTCTTCTCCCCGGCTCAGCCTTTTTCCTGGGGCTTCCTGATCCTCCTGTAAGGAAAATGATTGATGCAGGACTGCCTGTGGCAATTGCTTCGGATTATAACCCCGGATCTTCACCGACGGGTAATATGAAACTTATAATGTCGCTTGCCTGTATCAGGTGGAAGATGCTGCCTGAAGAAGCAATTAATGCAGCAACAATTAACGCTGCGTATGCTATGGGAATTTCAGATACTCATGGTTCCATAACCAGGGGCAAAGTTGCCAGCCTTTTCATAACAAAAAAGATACCTTCATTCGATTATATGCCTTATGCATTTGGAAGCGATCTAGTTGAAACAGTCATTCTGAAAGGCAAAATAGTTAATAACTGATCTTTAAAACGCTCATTTCCCAATTCAAAATGGATAACAGGATTATTGAATGTGTTCCGAACTTCAGCGAAGGCCGCGACATGAATATCATCAGGCAGATAACGGATGTTATTGAATCTGTTGATGGAATTAAGCTGCTTGATGTCGACCCCGGCAAAGATACAAACAGGACTGTAGTAACCTTTGTCGGCAATCCGGATTCTGTCAGTGAAGCAGCTTTTCTCGCTGTTAAGAAAGCTTCCGGCCTGATCGATATGTCGAAGCACCATGGTGCACACCCCAGAATGGGTGCAACTGATGTATTGCCCTTTATTCCTGTCTCAGGAATAACAATGGAGGAGACAGTTGTTATTGCCAGGAAAGTAGCAGAAAGGATAGGGGATGAGCTTGGAATACCTGTTTATTGTTATGAGAATGCTGCTTTTACGGATGAAAGAAAAAACCTTGCATCATGCAGGGCGGGCGAATATGAAGGATTGGAGAAAAAGCTGAAGGATCCAGTCTGGAAACCTGATTTCGGACCTTCAGTTCATAATCCCAGGTCAGGAGCAACTGCTGTGGGAGCCAGGGATTTTCTTGTTGCATATAATATAAATCTGAATACCACATCGGTAAGAAGGGCAAATGCCGTTGCTTTTGATATCCGGGAAAAAGGGAGGATTGTTACTGATGCAAGAGGGGAAAAAATTAACATTCCGGGATCATTAAAGGCTGTAAAGGCCATTGGATGGTTCATCAGGGAATATGGGATTGCCCAGATCTCGGTAAACCTGACAAATATATCAGTAACCCCTGTTCATGTAGCCTTCGAGGAAGCCTGCAAGAGAGCTGATGCCAGGGGGCTCAGGGTAACAGGTTCAGAGCTTGTAGGCCTGATACCGCTCAAATCCCTGCTTGATGCGGGAAGGTATTTTCTGGAAAAGCAGCATCGATCTGCAGGTGTGCCCGATGAGGAGCTAATTAATATTGCAGTAAAGTCTCTTGGGCTGAATGACATACATCCGTTCAATCCTTCAGAAAAAGTAATAGAGTATGTAATTCAGAAAGACAACAAAAAGGAGAAGCTTGTTGATCTGAGCCTGAAGGGATACATGAATCTGACAGCCTCAGAAGCACCTGTGCCGGGAGGAGGATCGGCATCCGCTTATATTGGTGCACTCGGTGCATCGCTGGGTACCATGGTTGCCAATCTTTCCGCTCACAAAAAAGGCTGGGATGAGCGCTGGCATGAATTTTCTGAATGGGCGGAAAAAGGTAAGCAGATACAGAACCAGCTTATTGATCTTGTTGATGAAGATACCGATGCTTACAAGGGGATCATGGAAGCTTATTCCTTGCCAAAAGCCACAGATGCAGAAAAGATATTAAGGAAAAATGCAATACAGGAAGCAACAAGGAAAGCAACTCTTGTACCTTTCAGGGTCATGCAGACTGCTTTCAGGGGCTATGAAGTAGTTAAAGCCATGACTGAGCAGGGAAATCCAAATTCAATCACAGATGCAGGCGTCGGAGCCCTTGCGATAAGGTCATGTATAAAAGGAGCATTCCTGAATGTGCGTATAAACATTTCCGGTTTTGATGATCCTTCATTCGCCGAAAAGCTTGTAAGTGAAGGAGAAAATATAGAAAAGGAATCAGACCGGTTAGAATCAGAAATTATCCGGTTTGTGAATTCTAAAATTGCTGCAACGAAATAAGATCATTTCCCGGTTAATATCCTTCTTACAAGCCTGAGTCTGTGGGAATATCCATTCTTCTCATATTTGTATATTCCCTGGTGATCGATCCTGTCAATCCTTACTCTTCCTGAGGCATGTATTACAAGTCCGCTGGAAAGTATCATACCAACGTGCGTAATGCTGCCCTTCTCATTGTCAAAGAAGACAAGATCTCCGGGTACTGCTGAATCAATGAAATCAACATTAGCTCCTGATTCTGCCTGTTTCCAGCTATCCCTTGGAAGCGCTATTCCATGTAGTTTATAGACAAGCTGCGTTAGCCCAGAACAGTCAATTCCGCAGGGAATCCTTCCTCCCCATATGTAAGGACTGTTGATGAACCTGAGAGCAGTCTCGGGAATTGATTCATTTAAGGAAATATAGTTACTATTGAATTCTCCTTTGACACTGTAGCTGTTCTTGCCTGCATGAAAAGTCTTCTTCCCGAAATCAGGGTCAAAAATCTCACAGCCTGCTTCCAAAACCATTCTTGTTTCATCGAATTTAATGCATGTAACAGGCCTGTTAAGTACAAAATTATGAGATGAAGGGTCATATTCAGAATGCTGAAGATGATCAGTATCTATCCATCCCGGATAGTTATCGAACTGAGTCTCAATTTTCAGCCAGTTGCCTGATTTGTCTGTTATACGGTATCGTTCACCGAATAGCACCTGGCTTAGCATCTCAGATTTATGTGACGGGCCTGATCTCAGCGGTACAAAAACATTTTCACAGACATACAAATCCATATGGCGTCAATTTGAACAAAATTAGCATTTTTTTCAGTGCGAGCCGATCAAATGTCAGCAATGGAGAATCAAAAAAATTAATACTTTTGCCGCGACCTGATCAATTGAAATTGAACCAAGTAGTTTCATCTAGGATTGTCGCACGGCCGGCTATCAGGTATTATTTCCTGTTTACAGCCATAGTAACAGCAGCACTATGGGTTTACCCTCATTTCAATATCTTTTCTCTTACAGGTATAATAATTCTGCTGTCAGGTTTTTTTACTGTACTATACCTTTTTCTTCTTCATTTTTCTCCGGATGTACTTAAATCAGAACTGAAAACTTTTTTCCTGCTGCTGCTTCTTGTTACATACATGGTGCTTATCAGGATAGCTTTGCAATATCCGGGGAGGCATTACATCAATCTGATACCATTTACAATAGCAGTAATTCTTGTACGTACTTTCTACGATGCGCGGCTTGCATTTTTCATACTTATTCAGATACTGCTCATTGCAGGTTTTTTTATCGACACCCCTTTAGATTTCATTTTGATTAATTCTATAGCCGGAATTGTGGCTGTCTTTACACTCAGGGGACACAGAAAAGGCAAGCTCTTTTACACGGCTTTGTATGTTTTCATAACAATGTCTGGTATTTATACAAGCCTGAAGCTTTTCAGAGAAGGAACAATTACCGGCCTTGAGATTTCCGCGTATACATCTATATTCCTGAACAGCGCATTGCTGATTTTAAGTTACCCGGCTATATTCTTTTTCGAGAAACGGTTTATGTACCTTTCAGATTCCACCCTTCTTGAATATGCTGATACCAACCAGCCGTTGCTCAGGAAGATGGCTGAGGAGGCACCCGGTTCTTTTCAGCATTCATTGCAGGTTGCAAATCTTGCAGAGGAGGCCGCCAGGATTACCGGGGCCAATCCTTTGCTCGCAAGAGTGGGAGCTTTGTATCATGATATTGGAAAGATTGCTGCACCGCTTTATTATATTGAAAATCAAAAGAGTGGTGTCAGTCCTCATGACAATCTTGATCCTGATTCAAGTGCACGTTATATCATAAACCATGTCAACAGTGGTGTCATCCTTGCTCGAAATTACAAGTTGCCGCAGCCAATAATTGATTTCATAAGGACACATCACGGAACATCAATAGCTTATTATTTCTATCGCAAATTCACAGAAAAGCGTCCCTGGGATAGTTTCAATATCAGCGATTTCATGTATCCGGGTCCGAAACCATTTTCAAAGGAAACAGGCATTATAATGATGGCGGATGCAGTGGAAGCATCATCAAGGAGCATAGAGAAACAAACAGAGGAAGATATAAGCCAGCTTGTTGAAAGGATCATTCTGCTGCAGGATCAGGATGGACAGTATTCGAATGTGCCTTTTACTTACAAAGAAATATCAGATATTAAAGAGGTCTTCAAGAAAACGCTGATGACTATGTACCACGGACGGATCGTTTATCCTAACAGGTTGAGCTGAGCTCTATCTCATATCGATAACTTCAACATCCCTGAACCTGGCCGGCTGGAAAGTGAAATCATCGGCTGCCGGTTGTTTTGTCAGGTCATAGCTTATAACATTAAGGGTAACAGTAACTCCGTCACGTCTCTTATATTCAAAGCTGACAGGATTCAGCTGTGGTTTTTTAATGATCGCCCTTATCCTGATCAATTCATTCTTAATATCAGCAGGATATAGATCAATTGTATAACTCTGATCATTCTCGTCAACGAGCCTGCACTTGTAGCCGCTTTTGTATAATGTGAATATTGTTGATGGCCTGCTCATGAATGAATCATCTGTCTTATCGGCTTTTGTAACAGTGACTTCTTTTTCAGCTGGAAGATATGACCATGATACCTGACCGTTGAAATAGATCGTATTATCAGGTAACTGAAGCCTGTATTTATCCTTACTGATGAGAACACTTCCCTGTATTGTTTTTGTTGAGTTATCTGCCTGGCTGAAAGTAACCATGTTATAATTCATTGATACAGATGGGGCTTTAAGGGCTTTTGATGAAAATGCATCAAGGACTTTTATTGCCTGAGGGTCATCCTGAGCCTGCACCTTCGCAGCAAGCATCAGGAGTATAATGAAGACTATTTTTAATCTCATTGGAGCTTGTTTATTCCAGTTGCTTCAAAATCTGTTCCAAAGCAATAAAGTCGGTACATAAAACATCCCTTGCTTTGCTTCCTTCAAAAGAGCCTACAACACCTGCAGCTTCCAGCTGGTCTATTATCCTGCCTGCCCTGTTATAACCGATGCTGAGCTTACGCTGGATCAGGGATGTTGAACCCTGCTGATGCTGTACAACAAGCTTTGCAGCCTCCTCGAACATTGGATCTCTCTTTCTGAGGTCAACTTCGATGGTTCCGGAATCATTATCATCAATATATTCAGGAAGGTGCATGGCATCGGCATAACCTTTTTGTGAACCAATGAACTCTGTAAGCTCTTCTATCTCAGGCGTATCTATGAATGCGCACTGAACCCTGACAGGTTCATTTCCTGATGAAATAAGCATGTCGCCCCTTCCAACCAGCCTGTCAGCACCTGTTGCATCGAGGATAGTCCTTGAGTCAATTGAAGAGAACACCCTGAATGCCACCCTTGTAGGGAAGTTGGCTTTAATAAAACCGGTTATAATATTTGCCGAAGGCCTCTGGGTCGATATTATTAGATGAATGCCAATTGCTCTCGCAAGCTGAGCCAGCCTGCCTATGGGGCCTTCGATTTCCCTTCCTGCAGTCATAATCAGGTCAGCAAATTCATCAATGATGAGCACAATGTAAGGAAGGTACTTATGTCCTTTCTCCGGATTCAGCTTTCTCGAAATGAATTTTTCATTGTACTCCTTGATGTTCCTCGATTGAGCAGCTTTCAGAAGCTCGAGTCGATTGTCCATTTCTATGCAAAGCGAATTGAGGGTCCTGATAACCTTCTGTGTATCAGTGATTATTGCATCCTCTTCATCAGGTAGCTTGGCCAGATAATGCCTTTCGATCTTCATGTAGAGAGGCAGCTCAACCCTCTTGGGATCAATCAGCACGAACTTAAGCTCTGCAGGATGTTTCTTGTATAGAATTGATGTTATTATCGCATTTATACCTACAGACTTTCCCTGTCCTGTTGCTCCGGCTACGAGGAGATGGGGCATCCTGGTAAGATCGATGATATACGGATCGTTAGTAATGGTTCGTCCCAGCGCAAGTGCAATATCGAACTTTGTTTCCTGGAACGCTTTCGACGTTATCAGGGAGCGCATTGAAACCATCTCCGGGCTCTTATTCGGCACTTCAATTCCCACGGTTCCCCTCCCAGGTATGGGAGCAATTATCCTGATGCCAAGGGCTGACAGGTTCAGTGCAATATCATCTTCAAGCGATTTTATCCTGGCCAGCCGCACACCTCTTTCGGGGACAATCTCATATAAGGTCACCGTTGGCCCTATGGTCGCAGTGATACTTTTAATGGCAATCTTATGATCACCCAGTGTTTTGATTATGTTCTCCTTATTCTCAAAAACCTCATTATTGTTGAAGGCATTGACTGATTTATGTTCTTTAAGTATTGATACAGGTGGGAATTTATAGTGCGACAGGTCAAGCCTGGGGTCGTAATTCTCCATTATACGTTTAACCTCTTTTTCAGAAAGGCTTTCTCCTGCATCTGGCCGTATGATCTGCATATCGGCCACACCTTTATCGGCAGGTATGTCATCAGGAAGATCAGATCCAGCAATTGTTCCCGGGATAACAGGATTATCAATGTCGTTGATTATTGATCCTGTCCTTGGCAGAGGAATATTTTCATTTTTATCAATATCTTCGTCAGCATCTGCATCATCATCCTCTTCATCAGCATTTACCTTTGTTGCATCCCTCACAATAAATTCAATCCCATCCTTCCTGTGAACCTTCCCGTTTAACTCACCTTCATTTTCCGTGTCTTCTTCATCATCTGTTATTGCCGGATCTGCAACCTTCTTCTCTTTCATTTTTAAAAGGTGAAGAGGCAGATTTACCTTAAATGTCGATGGTTTCATTCTCAATGCAAAGATCAGGTATGAGAAAGTCATGAAAACGAGCAAAGCCCCTGATCCGATCTTACCCATAAATGCATTCGACCATTTTATGATCCTGTAGCCATGAGCCCCTCCGGGTCCGCTGATTAGGTAAGAATCTGCCTGGCCAAAAACAAAGCTCAGTAAGAGAGATAGCAGAATAGCGGCAAATGTGAATTTTGCTATTAGTTTCACAGGCTTCATGTTGGGAAAATTCAACAGGTATAGTCCTATTGTACCGATTATGACAGGTATAATGAAAGCCCCGAATCCAAAGCCATAGCTTATAATAGTTTTTGCAAGAAAATGACCACTCTTTCCTGACCAGTTTTTTACTATAACTTCTGAATCTGAAATGATCTGTGAATCTGGAAGGCTTTGATCTGTCCTCCACCAGAAAAGATATGACACACATGCAAGCAGCAGGTAAAAAGCAAATCCTGCAACGAGGATCCCTATAATGAATTTAATCCTTTCATCAGTAAAAAAGGAACCTGATTTTACTGTAGTTTTTTGATTCTTAGAAGCTTTTTTACCGGAATCCTCCGTCACCTTGCTCATCGCGGATTTTTATTTGGTCCACTCCAAAGGTAATAATTTTGATATTTTGAGAAAGAAGGATTATTCACAATGCGGTGAACTTATGAACCCACTGTGTCAAGCATCCTGTTCATGAATTTAACAATGTCTGTTTTTGTTACACGATCAAATTCAGTGCGCCTTTCAAAAAGTTCATCAGGTATTTCCTTGCTGAATACTGATTCACAGTTGAAATGAAGCTCGGAGCTGCCCATCTTGAAGAAAAAGCTTAGAAGCACACCATCAATATTATTAAAGGGTGTGGCTGCATTTGGATTATCAACTTTTATCTCATCGGTATACCAGATGTTATAAACATTGTCTGAACCCGGTATCCTGACCTCGGCATTTTTACAGTCATATCCGCATATGACTGCGGTTTTTGATGTTTTTGTAAGCTTCATATCATCCATGGCGCTGAAGCCGGGAAATTTTTCACCTGGTTTTGATGCATAATATTTTTTCAGTGAAAAGAAGCTGTAATATGTATCGTATACGTCTATCTCCGGATTAGCAAGGTTTACAATACCTGATTTGCCATAACCTGTCATCTCGAATAAGATCTTGTTCTTTTTGAATGAAACAACGAGGCTCTTGGGCAGGACATCAGTTGGAAAAGCAAAATTGCCAACATAGCTTATCTCGTAATGGATTTCTCCCTGACTTATGTTTTTGCCTCCTTCATTTCTGCAGGAGCTTAATGTCATTGCAGCCAATGCAATGAGCGCCATTAATCTGAATCTCACCAGGTCTTTCTATTATTGAAGTATGTAAATGTAGCATATTTTTTTAATTCCAATTCCTGACATGACATTTTGTAGCTTTCAACATCAGGAAGACAGCAAATATCATTTATTCCGAAGCTTCAGATTTGGTATCTTTATAGTTGAAATACATACAGTTCCAGGATACTACTATTCTTTTTTAAATCAGGTAATTCCATTTTTATGAAAAATAAGCTTGCTGTAGTCGCATTGGGCGGAAATGCCCTTCTCAGGGGAAACCAGTTGGGTACCATTGAAGAGCAGGAGCAAAATACAACAGATACACTGGAGAATCTTGTATTTCTCATTGAAGAAGGATATGACCTTGTTGTTACCCATGGTAATGGTCCCCAGGTAGGAAATATCCTGATGAGGAATGATGCAGGTGAGCAACTGTATAATATTGCAGGCATGCCTATCGATATATGTGTTGCTGATTCCCAGGGAGGGATCGGCTATATGATAGAAAGAATGTTCCGTAATGTTCTGAACAGGCATGGTATAAAACGGAATGTGATCTGCATGGTAACACAGGTTCTTGTCGACAAGAATGATCCGGCATTCAATGACCCCCAGAAACGTATTGGTAAGATTTATTCCAGGGAAGAGGCCGATGAACTTGCCGCTAAGAAGGGATGGATATTTAAGGAGGAGGTTAAGATTGATAATGGATTCCGCAGGGTTGTGCCATCGCCTGTTCCGATTGGTGTTATTAATGAAGCTGTTATAGGAGAGCTTGCCAAGGATAATAATATTGTTATCGCGGCAGGAGGAGGGGGCGTACCTGTTTATATGGATGAGAACAACGACATAAGGACCACGGAAGCAGTTATCGATAAAGATATGGCCTCTTCACTTCTTGCAACACAGATCGGGGCTGATGAGTTTTATATCCTCACTGATGTACCATATATATATATTAATTATAAAAAGCCAGATCAGCAGGTGAAAGAATTTCTCGATTATAAAGACACCATGAAATACCTCAATGAGGGACATTTTGCAAAAGGGAGCATGGAACCAAAGATCAAAGCCTGCCTGAACTTTATTAAGAATGGCGGCCGGATGGCTGTTATTACCGAGGCATTCAAGCTGGCTGATAAGAAATACGGATCGAGGATAACGATGGAATATGAAGATGACCGAAGGTAATGGATTTTGCTAATTCGAAATTTTAACAATTATGAACTTAGACTAAATTCATTATTTTTGCTTTTCACTTTATTTTAACAGCAATGGCAATTAACCTGCAAAACCGTAGCTTTCTCAAGCTCCTTGATTTTACCCCGGAAGAAATAAAATACCTGCTTGACCTTGCGGCTGATCTGAAGAGGGAAAAGAAAGAAGGGACTGAAATACAATACCTTAAGGGAAAAAATATAGCCCTGATCTTTGAAAAGGCTTCCACCAGGACAAGGTGTGCATTTGAAGTAGCAGCATATGACCAGGGTGCTCATGTCACTTATCTCGGCCCTACAGGATCGCAGATCGGGCAAAAGGAATCAATGAAAGATACAGCAAGGGTTCTCGGGGGCATGTACGATGGGATTGAATACCGCGGATATGGCCAGGAGATAGTTGAAGAGCTTGCCAGGTATGCCGGTGTTCCCGTATGGAATGGTCTGACAAATGAGTTCCATCCTACGCAGATTCTAGCTGACTTTCTTACAATGATCGAGTACTCAACAAAGCCACTGAATGAAATGGTGTTCTGTTACATGGGCGATGCCAGGTACAATATGGGCAATTCTCTGATGGTGGGGTCTGCCAAGATGGGTATAGATTTTCGTATAGCAGCACCTGTTGAGTATCAGCCATCCAAAGAGCTTGTTGCAAAATGCCGTGAAATAGCTGCAACAACAGGAGCAAAGATCCTGATCACAGATAATGTCGATAAAGCAGTAAAAGATGCTGATTTCCTTTATACAGATGTATGGGTTTCGATGGGTGAACCCGACTCCGTATGGGAAGAAAGAATAAGGCTGCTTAAACCTTACCAGGTAAATTCTGAGGCAATCAGAAAAACAGGGAACCCTGAAGTAAAGTTCCTGCATTGCCTGCCGGCTTTCCATAACCGTGAAACAAAAGTGGGAGAGGAGATATTTCAGAAATATGGCCTCGATGGAATGGAAGTTACTGAAGATGTATTTGAATCTGAAAGATCGATTGTATTTGAAGAAGCTGAGAACAGGCTTCATACAATAAAGGCTGTGATGGTGGCTACTCTCGGGAATAAAAGAGTGAAGGTTAAAGGCTTTGGTTCCTGATACCTGTCAGGCAATCCACTCTCTCAGGAAATAAAAGGTCATAATAAAGGAGGCGGTCAGCTTGAGGCCTATTCCTGCAAGGAAACCAAGAAGGCTGCCGAAGCCTGCTTTGATTGCATACCTGAAATCATCGCGGTAGATCATCTCTCCGACAAAAGCACCAATAAGAGAACCCAGGACAATGCCTGCCGGTCCCAGGAATAAACCTATTACCAGCCCGACAGTGGCTCCTCTCATCCCATACTTTGAACCTCCGAACTTCCTTGTTCCCCAGATGGGGACAATATAATCCAGTACAGTTACAACTACTGCAATTGCACCGAGTACGATAAGAGTTGTTGTTGTAAATTGTCCGAATCTTGACAGGTGAAGCATTATTATACCCAGAAAGCTGAACGGTGGCCCCGGTAAAACCGGGACCAGGCATCCGATAATTCCAAGTATCATTAAGAAAATACCTGATAAAAGCAGCAGGTAATCAGGCATAATTTGATTGTGTGTAAGGTAAACTCACCCTCTACTGTTTTCCGAGATCCTCGAATTCGATATTTGTAAATTCTTCCGGGCTGACATCACTCTTTTCATCTTTTGCCAGGGTCTCATCAATTGGTGTGGAAATTTCTATTTCAGTTTTTTCAGCATCTATATATGTGACTGCATCCTTGAGACCATCGCTGAATTTTTCAAAATCCTCCTTGTAAAGAAAGATCTTGTGCTTTTCATAAAAAACCTTTCCTTCCTTTCCTAAACGTTTTTTGCTCTCCGTAATAGTTAGATAATAATCATCCTTTCTGGTAGCCTTCACATCAAAAAAATAGGTTCTTTTTCCGGCACGGACAATCTTGGTGAATATCTCTTCCTTTACATTCTTATCTTCCTGTCCGTTCACTACTTCCTTTGTTCCTGCTTCTTCTTCCATTGCTGTGTCAGTTAGTATTGGGGTCTTCAATTATTATTGTCAAATGTAACACTTTTTTCAACAATTCAAAATGGACCTTCATAAATGTACTTAAATCACAGTATATCAATGACATAAGCTTAGTGTTATCTGCCTGTTTTTACTATGATATTTGATCTTTATTAATGAATGTGCAATGTCAATATTCATCAAATAAGATCATTTCTTTTATAAAAGAAGCCGGAAAAAGAGTATTTTTGCAGCTTTAAATTTTGCGGTTCTTTATCGGATGATAAGCAGAAGACTACTCAGAATAAAAGCTCTCATGGCTCTGTATGCCTTCAATAGAAGGAATGACGGAAATCTGTCTCAGGCAG
Organism: Bacteroidales bacterium; assembly: GCA_035297425.1. GTDB lineage: Bacteria > Bacteroidota > Bacteroidia > Bacteroidales > VadinHA17 > LD21. The sequence goes on from DATGYZ010000032.1 coordinate 116,216, forward strand.
AGAAAGAGCTGGTATTCAGCATTATAAAAACTTACGATCTTTACCACTACCTGCTGCTGCTTGTTCTGGAGCTTTCAGACATTGCTGCCGAGAAGATCGATAAAGCAATGCATAAGCGAATACCCACACACGAGGATCTTAATCCAAATAGACGGTTTATCGATAACATGCTTATCGCTCAGCTCAGGGAAAATAAGGGATTTAACGATTATGTTTCTTCAAACAAACTTTCATGGGTTAACTCACATATCCCCCGTTTGCTATACAATAAACTCATAGCATGGGAAGGTTATAGAGAATACATCAATTCTGCGAAACCTGATTTCAATGAAGATAAAAAATTCGTTATAAGTATTATAAATGACCTGTTCCTGGCTTCGGAAGATTTGCAGTCTTACCTCGAGGAACAGAGCATTTACTGGAATGATGATATGGAATATGTATCGGCAATGGTTGAGAAAACCATTCGGAAATTTCGTCCTGATGCCGTTAAGAACGTACTTATGCCATTATATAAGAATGATGAGGATAAAGATTTTGTCAAGATCCTTTTCAGGCAGGCAGTGATGAATGAGAAGAAATATTCCGAGCTCATCGACAAGAATACAACAAACTGGGAGGTGGAAAGAATTGCCCTGATGGATATCCTTGTAATGCAGCTTGCAATTACAGAGATAATGGAATTCCAGGAGATTCCGGTCAGGGTTACTCTCAACGAGTACATCGAAATTGCAAAATACTACTGTACATCAAAAAGCAGTACCTTTGTCAACGGGATACTTGATAAGATCGTCAAAGACATCCGCGATGCCGGGATGCTGAATAAAAGCGGTCGCGGGCTCATGGGGGAGGAAATAAATGATTGATATAAATCATTGATTCTTATGACAAAAGTTAATTTTTTATTTTTATCAATAGCACTTCTTGTAACAGCAGGATGCAAAAATGCCAGCAGCAGTAAAGGCCAGGAAAATGTTAACAGCGCGGGTACTGCTCAGATTGTATTTAAAGAATACGAACATCAGTTCGGTAAAGTGGCCGAAGGTGAGAAAATCTCATACCAGTTTTCATTCAACAACGCCGGGAATGGCGACCTTGTGCTAAGTTCCGTCACAACATCATGTGGTTGCACTGTTCCGCGGTATAGCAAAAAACCAATTAAACCGGGTGAAAGCGGCACTATTGAAGTTGTATTTGACACATCAGGACGGAATGGGATGCAGACCAAAACAATTACGGTAAATTCAAACGCTTCTGTCCCGGTTGTATTGCTCAGGATCACTGCTGAAGTAGAAACAGAAATAACTAATCAATAAATAAATAAACAAAATCCAAAATGGCAAATCTTTCTTATTTACTATTATTGGCTCAGCCTTCAGGAACTGCAGGACCTACGAATCCTCTTGTCAGCTTCCTTCCCCTTATCCTTGTGTTTGTGGTATTCTATTTCTTCATGATACGGCCACAGATGAAAAAACAGAAGGATCTGAACAACTACAGAAGCACCCTGAAGAAAGGTGATAAAGTCATCACTACAGGTGGTATTTACGGCAGGGTCCATGAAGTCAGGGACAACTATGTTTTTGTTGATGTTGGTGGCGACATTAAACTTAAATTCGACAAGAACGCACTGATGAAGGATCCATCGGTCGAAGATTAATTTCCAAACGATGAATGGGAGTTCCGAAACCCGTAAAAGGAGGACAGGTATTAACAAAGACTTGTTTGTCTTTGCCTTCTTTCTGTTCCTCTCCTTTATTTTCTGGTATCTGAACTCCCTCAATAAAGAGGTTGAAGCAGGCATCCGTTATCAGGTAAGGTATACCAACCTTCCCCGTGGCAGGGAAGTATCTGAATCTGAACCCGGGCGACTTAACCTTTACCTCAAAGGACGGGGATCATCTGTCATCAGGCAGAAGCTTTCAGGCAAGAAGATGCCACTTGCAATTGACATCTCTAAAGTAAACTATAAACGTGTCCCCGGGAGCAAAGAACCGGATTATTATATCGTTACTTCAGGTCTTGCCAGAAGCTTCGCCGTTCAGCTCAGGTCTGAATTTGATATAATATCGATAAAGCCCGATACCTTGTACTTTACACTTCAGAAAGCTACTGCCCCGGTTGAAGAAGACAGTGGTAGATCTTTCTTCAGAAGAAAATCAAATCCCGGCATAAATGGCAAATAAACCATTCAGGGTAGGACTCACCGGGGGTATCGGCAGTGGTAAAACTTCTGTTTCACGGGTGTTCCAGATTCTGCATGTACCTGTCTTCCAGGCTGACCAGGAAGCCCGTATACTTATGGAGTCTGACCGGCAGCTTATTAATGGATTAATACAAATTACAGGCAGGGATATTTACAAAGGTGGAAACCTGGATCGTAAGGAACTTGCCTCCCTGATATTCAACAATGATTCAATGCTCAGAAAGGTCAACAGCCTTGTTCATCCTGCTGTCTTCCGGGCATTTCTTAAATGGACCGATCAGCAATCGGCACCATACGTGATAATGGAAGCTGCTATTTTATTCGAAAGCGGCGGAGAAGAGTTTGTCGACCGTGTTATAACGATAACTGCCCCGGTTGGTGAAAGGATTTCAAGGGTTATGAAAAGAAATAACCTTTCTCATGATGAAGTTATGCAAAGAATAAAGGCTCAGATGGACGATGAACAGAGAATAAGAATGTCTGATTATATTATTGAGAATTCTGAAAATGATATGATTATACCTGCCATACTCAGGATTCATGAAGAAATTCTGAAAATAATTAAAACCTGATTGTATGTTCGGTAAATGGCTTGGTGGCGGGCTCGGATTTGTTCTCGGAGGGCCGATAGGCGGGTTGCTTGGCTTTCTTGCGGGAACTGCCCTTGATGAAACTGCAGATCAGTATACCGGTTCTTCAAACAGTGCTGAAGTAACTGCCCGTGGTGATTTTGGAATGAGCCTTCTGGTACTTATTGCCGCCGTAATGAAAGCTGACGGTAAGGTTGTAAAATCAGAGCTGGACTATGTTAAAAAATTTTTCCTGGCACAGTTCGGGCAGGAATCTTCTAAACAGGCTCTGTTGGTGCTGAAAGACCTGTTGAAGAAAGATATCATGGTGCGTGATATCTGCATCCAGATAAAACAGAATATGGATTACTCTTCCCGGTTGCAGTTGATCCACCTTCTGTTCAACCTGTCACAAGCTGATTCAAACATCAATAATGCCGAGCTGGAACTCCTTGGAAAGATTTCCGGCGCTATGGGTATAACCCAGAATGATTACGCTTCTATTAAAAACATGTTTGTTCCTGAAACTGATTCATACTATAAAATTCTTGAAGTTGAAAAGACAGTTTCCGACGAGGAGCTCAAAAAGGCTTTCAGGAAAATGGCTATGAAATATCATCCCGACAAGGTCACTCACCTTGGAGATGAATTCAAAAAAACCGCAGAGGAGAAATTCAGGATGGTAAATGAAGCATACGACAGGATCAAGAAAGAAAGAAATATCGCCTGAGTAAAAAAAGAGGGCTTAAGTAAAGATTAAAACACGAAAGGATTAAATTTGCAACAAATTTCAAAGCGATGGTATTAAAAGATATTCTGGCTATTTCGGGTGAACAGGGACTTTTCAGGTTTCTTGCTCAGGGCAAAAATGCAATCATTGTCGAACACCTGGAAACAGGTAAGAGAAGCAGTGCTCATGGTACATCAAAAGTGAGCTCGCTTGAAGATATTGCAATCTTCACTGAGACGGAAGACGTACCTCTGAGCAAAGTTTTTGATCTGATCTTTGACAAGGAAAATGGAGGCCCGGCCATTGATACCAAAGCTGATAATGGAAAGCTGGCAAAATGGTTTGGAGAAGTTCTGCCAGACTATTCAAAGAATAAGGTTTATGCCAGCGATATCCGTAAAATAGCACAGTGGTATAATATCCTTCACAAACTTAATCTCCTTGTTAAGGAGGCTCCGGAGGAAGCTAAAGAAGAAGAAAAATCTGAGGCTCCTGAAGTTAAAGAATCCGAAGCTCCGGCTGAAAAAGTGAAGAAAGCATCTCCAAAAAAGAAGAGCAGTAAATCTTCCGAATCCTGATAACATGAACTTTGGAGGCAATGAGGTTGTATATGGCTATGATGAATCAGGAATCATAATTGTTCCTGTTCCTTACGACGAGACCAGTACCTGGATGAAGGGTTCTGACAAAGGGCCGGATGCGATACTCAATGCCTCTGTGAATCTTGAATTTTATGATGTTGAGACCTCCTCTGAGGCTCATCTTGCAGGCATTCATACTATCGATCCCATTACAGAAAAGAGTTCGCCTGAGAAACTTTCAGAAGCAGTGTACAATAAAACCATGGCATTGCTTAATGAAGGCAAATTCCCTGTTATTATCGGTGGCAATCATACAGTTCCAATTGGTGCTTTCAGGGCCTGTTCAGAATTTTATAAAAATCTGACAATCCTTCAGCTTGATGCCCACTCGGATCTCCGTAATGAATATGAGGGTTCTCCTTTAAATCATGCCTGTGCCATGGCCAGGGCACGGGAATATGCTCCCATAGTTCAGGTGGGCATCAGAAGCATGGCAAAAGATGAGCTCCCTCTGGTCGACCCCGTCAGGATATTTTATGCACATGAGCTATATTCAGATAAGGGGCTTTATAAAAAAGCACTTGGCTTATTATCAGAAAATGTTTATCTGACTATCGATCTTGATGTCCTTGATCCTTCACTGATGCCTTCTACCGGCACACCCGAACCTGGTGGCCCGGATTACAGGGAGCTGATGATGTTCCTTAAAGAGGTTATTGCCACCCGTAATCTTGTTGGTTTTGATATTGTGGAGTTATGCCCTTCTGATAATAAATCACCCGATTTTGTCGCAGCAAAGATCTTATACCAGCTGCTAAGCTACAGGTTCGGAATGTGAACCTTCAAGTTCCATTGATCTTCATTCCAATTATTAAAGCATTTTGTAACTTTACCTGGCTGGTTAAAAAATGAAATTGATAATTCCATGAAATTACGTGCTTTACTGCTTTTTTTCTCATTGTTCCTTCTCCAGGCATTGCAATCACAGCCTCTTCAAAAAAACAGGCTTATAGTTCTGACTGACATCGAAAATGAACCTGATGATTCGGAATCGATGGTTCGCCTGCTGCTTTATTCAAACCAGATCGATATTGAAGGCATTATTGCTACAACTTCATGCTGGTTCAGGAACAGGGTAGCCCCTGAATCGATAAGATCAACTATAATGGCATATGAAAAAGTATATCCGAACCTTGTCAGGCACGAGCCCGGATTTCCTGAGCCGTCTGAGCTTTTGTCGAAGGTAAAGCAGGGATTGCCTGTATATGGAATGGGTGCAGTCGGGGACGGTAAAGATTCGGAAGGATCTGAATGGATTATCAGTGTTCTTGAGAAAAATGATGAACGGCCTGTTTATGTGTCTGTATGGGGAGGAGCCAACACACTTGCACAGGCCTTGTACAAGATCCGGAAGACCAAATCAAAGGCTGATGCTGAAAGGCTTGTTTCAAAACTCAGAGTGTACACAATTTCTGACCAGGACGATACAGGTATCTGGATGAGAAATAACTTTCCGGGCCTGTTTTATATAGTTACACCCGGTGATTACTATGCAGGTGCCACATGGAGCGGCATCAATACTGTTATACGTGGTATTGATAACAGTGAAATCAGTAACAGCTGGCTTGCAGAAAATATACAGACCGGTCATGGTCCGCTTGGTCTTTGTTACCCTGATGTTGCATGGGGAATGGAAGGTGATACTCCTTCTTACCTCTGGGTTATTCCTAATGGGCTGAATGAACCTGAACACCCTGATTGGGGCGGTTGGGGAGGCAGGTATGAGCTGTATAAACCCGACTTTTCCAAACAGAGGAAAGGTGATTCCGGTGTCCCCTCAGAACCTGAGACGAGGGCTATCTGGACGAATGCCGAAGACAGCTACAACCCATATGTTCCTAATGAATATGGCAGGGTTGTTAAAAGAGACTCTGTTACAATTAAAAGCCATCACGCCACTCTCATGCGCTGGAGAAAAGAGTTCCAGAATGATTTTGCCGCACGTATGGACTGGACAGTCAAATCATATGAAGAGGCAAACCATCCGCCTGTGCCTGCACTGGCACATTCCGACAGGCTTACTGTAAAATCCGGAGAACGTTTTTATCTTGATGCAACAGGAACAAAAGATCCTGATAATGATCATCTCAGCTACCTGTGGTTTCATTATCCCGAACCAGGCAGCTATAAAAAGCTAATAAGCATAACCCCTGAAAATACTTATAATGTCTTCATAACTGCTCCCAGGGTTGAAAAGCCTGAGACGGCACATTTCATCCTGATGGTTACAGATAAGGGTGAACCGCGACTGACAAGGTATAAGCGTATTATTGTGACTATATTACCTTAGGCAGGGATCGTTTATAAAGATCTTCCTCAACCAGCGATCTTTTATTGGCTGATCCATGGGATGGAATGAAAAGACTGCATCCGGTACTCAGCAGCTTGTTCCAGCTCCTCAGTAATTCAGGTACATCATTTGCAAAGGGAGGAAAGACACTTTTTCTGAAAATACCGAACATCGTATCACCTACAAGTGCAATCTCATTTTCTATTATTATACTCACCGAGCCTCGCGTGTGTCCCGGAGTTGGAATAAGGAAAGCATTCAAACCTATGCTTTCTGGCTCAAATTCATCATCTATTAACACATCCGGATTGCAAGGTTCATATGCAGCAATCTTCCTGAATCTCCCGGCAAAAGTTTTTACAATAAACCTGGAAAACCTGTTTGTGCCGCATGGAAGTATATTGTCGCCCTTCATAAGAAATTCTGCTTCAGACTTGTGCATTACAATTCTTGCATTGTATTTTTCCTTTATTCTTGCCGCATTTGCGGCATGGTCGAAATGTGAGTGGGTGAGGATCAGCATGTCAAGTTTTTCAATCCCCAGCATATCAAGCCTTTTTTCAAGGATCTTCCATAAGAAACCGGGACCGGTATCGACAAGGATTTTGGCATTTTCACCTGATATTCAGGAATACATTGCTGCGGCCTGACAGGACCTGGATTATCCTGTTTCCACCTGAAGTTGTATAGACTTTCATTTCATTAAATTGTAACAAATGTTACAAAAAATCCCCTGAATATGGTGTTTGGGCATCAAGTCATTATTTAATAGTAAAAATATTTCATATTGTGCTTTTCCTTTTAAGAAGCATAATAAATAAAATTAAAGTTGACAAAAAGAAAAATCCGGTTGTAACCCATGGCAGTATATTTTGATGCCTGTTTGGGATAATTTCTTCATCGTGGACAGGACTTTGATGTTCTTCACCTTCAGCAAAATGAAAAAATTGTACATAAGCCTCAATATACTCTCTTCCGGCAGCCACATCATTGACATCAAAATTTTTGAGTGTAATTACCTTGCTGAATCTCTCTTTCAATTCAGACTGATCGTTAACGGGAACGAGTTTATCAAGTGGGTCAAGGTTGCCTAGTTCAATTGATTTGTCTGCAGCCAGAATTTTTTCATCAACAGGTGTTCCTGAGGGTTTAATACCCGTAAATGCAACATTTTCACCCTGCCTGTGCAGCCTTACCACTTTCTCAAAGAAATACATATCTGCAATTTCCCTGGCGTCAGTTGATTGAGACCTGACAGTCAATGCCTGATTAAAGGCATCAACAACCTCTTTCTCAAATTCCGGACGAATCCATTTAAGAACATAATTTACATTATTCTGGTCAAGTGCCTTCCTGGCATCAGCAACTACAGGTCCATCCATAGTATCGCAGTGTGCATATAAATTGCCTGAGGTATGACTAATAAACAAAATCATCATTACAGCCTTGAAAAATTTTGTTTTCATTGCATAAATTATTGGTTTATACAAAGATACGAAAGATATTGCTATTAAATGAATCGTTATCGCCTGCCGATTGGACATACGCTCACACAAAGACCGCATATCCGCTCGTTTACATTAAGAAGTCTCCATGCTAATTCAGCGCATTTTTCTCTGCAATTGAATGCATTAAAGAAAACATCACGGTGAATTGTTATATCCCAGTTCAATCCCGTTGCTGCTTTTGCCGGGCATTTTAATACGCAGATATTACATTTACCGCACCTGCTTTTTTCGACTGGTTCTCCCGGGTTTCCAGGATTCTTCTCGAGAAGTATTGAAACCAGTCTCACCCTTGGTCCAAATTCCTTTGTTACCAGCAGGTCTGTCTTCCCTATCCAGCCCAGTCCTGCCCTTGTAGCTATCATTTTATGTGATATTTCATATGAAAGTGATGCCAGGTATTCCCTGTATTGTTCCGATCCGATAGCAATTGTCGGAACTACAGGCAGCGATATTATGTTTTTCATTTTTAACGAATCACATATCTTTCCAGTGATTTCTGAAAGCTGTACATTAACCTCTTTATAATGCTGTAAATACCTGAGTGTCGGACCATCCTGAAGCTCGTCAACAATATTGTCATCAAGCTTTCTGGCTATAGAAATACCATAACTGAAGGATTTGTATTTTTCGGGCAACATGCCTCTCATATCTGCAAAACCATAAATGAACCTATGACGAGGAACAAGATGTTTTTCTATTATCTCCTTCATTTTGACGTGTATTAAATAAATGCACCCGGGTCCTCACGAGAGGTATATACCGGCCAGCGTAAATGCAAAAATAGCAATCCAATAAAATGAAAGTATCAGTATTTCAGCAACTTTAAATGTTTTTTTAAATTTATTCAACGCCAGGATCAAGTCGGAAAATAGGAATAAGAAAGAACCAGCTGCAATTGAAAATGCCGGAATTGACCTCTCATTATAAAGCAAGGCTGATGCCTGCCATGTCATTATGATTATGATACATGAATAAATTATAATGGGTATTAAATACCTGTTCAGGCTTCTTCTTAAGTAAATAAAAAGCAGGAAGTAAATTATTGCAAGTACACTCAAAGGAAATATTTTGAATGAAAATCCATGGATTGATACAAAAGCTATGGTGAACCAGATATTGGCAGCCATGAATGATAATAGTCCGTAAATGAATAATTTTTTCCGGGTCAGTAAAATATCGCCTGCAAGGCAGAATGTCAGGGCAGCAATCATAATTGCAGAATAATTGCTTTGTACACCAATGTAAATGATTATTCCGGCCAGCAGGATCAGGATTGTTGTAAATGCTTTGAATTTGGCATATATAGCCGTACCCTGGTGCTGTTTAAACCAGATTGCCGCAATGGCAGATAGAATCACAAGGCAACCAAGAATCTTTATTGTGTCATAGATTCCTGCATCCATACTAATAAAGATAGATATAAGATTTTGAATATCATTCCATTAATGAAGGAATGTGGAATTAGGTCAGGAATTATCCAGAAATGTTATTGTAACAAATGTTACAATTGTTCACCTGTTCCCTGATACTGCTTTAGGTACTGAGATAAAGTATATAACCACTGCAATGGCAATTATTCCTGTAATCAGTAACGCCGCCATTGAACCATACTTTAACCATATCAATCCTGCAAGTGAACTTGCGAGCATTGTGCAAATGCTCTGTAATGCGGTGAATGTTCCAATTGCAGTTGCAGTATCTTCTTTTGCTGAAATATTTGAGATCCATGCCTTAGAAATTCCTTCTGTGGCAGCTGCAAAGATTCCATAAATAAAGAAAAGAAGGAAAAATATATAAAGATTACTGTTTAATGCCATCCCTGAATAAACAGCTGAGAACAAGAGAAGTCCTGATATAAATATTCTCTTCAGTCCAAACCTGTCGGCAAGAATGCCAACAGGAAACGAGAATAGCGCGTAAACCAGGTTATAGAAAATATAGGCACCAATAACAGTTGTATCTGTAAGGCCGGCTTCCTTTGCTTTAAGCAGGAGGAAAACATCAGAGCTGTTGATTAATGTAAAAATCAGCAGACCTGTTACAAGTTTCCTGTATTCTGGAGGACTCTTGGTAAGGTATTTAAAGAACGACAAAAATCTTACAGGTAAAGCATTATGCGTTGTTTGTTTTTTCTCAATGAGAAATGAGGAGCTTATTACAGCCAGAATGCCTGGTATGAAGGCAATCAGGAACAATATCCGGTATTTCCCGGGGAAAAAGTATAAGAAAATCAATGCCAGTGCAGGACCAAATACCGCACCAAGGGTGTCCATTGACCGGTGGAACCCGAAAATCCTTCCCTTGGTTTCCGGTGTTGCTTCACCCGAGAGTATTGCATCCCTGGCACCAGTCCTGATGCCTTTGCCAAATCGGTCGAGTGTTCTGACGAAAAATATCCATAATGGATAAACGAAAGCTGCCATAAGTGGTTTTGATAATGCACTCAGAAAGTAACCGGCCCTGACAAAAGGCACTCTTCTTCCCGAAGCATCGGATAGTTCACCGAAATATCCTTTGCTTAAACCGGATACGGCTTCAGCAACACCTTCAAGGATTCCGATCAGCAAGACTGAAAAACCAATTTTCTGCAGGTATATTGGCATTACAGGATAGAGCATCTCACTTGCAGTATCAGTGAACATGCTCACCAGTGATAATATCCACACTGTCCTTGTAAGGTGTTTCAGATACTTCATCTGAATCTGGATTAAAATATACTCAGTTTTATGCCGGCATTAAATACAAATCCATCAGTTGGTGCCCAGATATCAGCAAATGAAGGATTGTTTGTAGGAGGCAGGACCAATGGCTCAAAATTTGTTTGCCTGGTATCTGTAAAATTTTCAAAATTTATAAAAACAGAGAATTTTTCAAACATTCGCATGAGCATGAATCCCATCATCCAGTAGTCAGATTTTGGATCGTAACTGGTATCAAACTGTCGTCCTGTATAATATAATTCGTATCCTGTGGACCATTTTTTTTCAATTTCATAAACCAGTGCAAAACCAAGGTTGTGCTTTGGTGTAAGGGGCTTTTGTTTATTGATGTTATCGTATTTCAGCAGCGTATTAACGAATGCATAATTCATATAAAGCTTGAAATCTGAATATGTCAGCCTTGCGTTTGTTTCAAAACCAGAGCTTAAAATGTTCCCGTCAGCATTTTCAAAGAAATATCTTCCCGATAGCATGTCCTCTCTTAATACAAGTGAATTCTGAAGTTGTGTCAGGAAGAAGAATTGGTTAATCGAGAATGTCATATTCTGCGATAGCGAAGCCTTGTAGTTAATGTCAAAATTACCACCAATTGATTTTTCAGCCTCGACGCCTTTATTTACCGCATCAATTCCTCTGAAGTATAATTGTTCTGCCTCTTCTGTAAAAATTGTCGGTAGCTTATAGCCCATTGCCCCTCCGATGCGTGATGACAGATTCTTATTTGCTTTAAATAGAAATGCAATCCTTGGCAGAACAAATGCACCAAAACCATTGCTGTAATCAGTTCTCAGGCCACCCTCAAATACAAATACCGGCCCCAGGTCAGTTGTGTTTTGAATAAATGCTCCAAGGGTATTATAATCATAGTTCCTTGAGTTTGAAACGGTTTTTTCTTCTTTAAACTTTTCCAGGTAATGATTTATTCCCACTTGCCATTCCGTATTCTTATTTTTGTGCAAATTATATAAAGCTTCCGTGAAGCTTGAAACCTGGTTGCCGTTAAAGTTGTATTCAGGCATCGAAAGCTCTCTTTTGAAATATGAAACGCTTTGTTTAAGGCTCAAAGTCCTGTTGTCGGTAGTATTGCGAAAGCTCAACCGGGTTGAGTACCTTTCAGAATTATTTTTTTCAAAAAATACATGCTGAGGGCTGGCGTTGCCTTTTAGTACTTCCATATCCCCGCCATCACGTGTGTCGAAAGATGTATTTATTCCGAGACTTAGCTGTGTTCCGGAATTGATGTAATAATACAACTCCGGATTAATATTTAGTGTCTGTGATCGGGGCATATTGGAAAACCCGTCATTATCGCGGTCAGAGGGTCGTTGATTGCTGAAAGTACTGAAAAATGTGAATCCTGTTTTTTCTTTCTTCCCTGCATAGAACAAGTTAGCTGTAGTCCCTCTTGCGCTTGTCTGGTTAAGCATGAAATCCAGTACAGGATCATCTTCGGGTGTTCTACTTATAAGGTTCACGAGCCCTGCTATTGCTCCTCCACCATAAAGAGTTGAGCTGCTCCCTTTGATGAGCTCTACCTGTTTTAAATCGAGTGGAGGAATCTGCATAATTGACAATCCTCCTGCAAATCCACCGTAAAGAGGGAAGCCGTCTTTCAGGATCTGTGTATACCTTCCATCCAATCCCTGTATACGAATGCTCATATTGCCTGAACTCAGGGAAGTCTGCTGCATCTGGATTCCTGTTGTTTCCCGCAGGAGCATGCCAATATTGCTGGAATTCATTGCCGCTTTTTCTCCAAGCTCTTCGCTCGTTACAGCTTCAATCCTGGTTGGTATTGCCTGTATCAGTCTTGATGACCTTGTTGTGGCGATAACCACTTCCTCCAGTTCTTTTCCTCCGCTTAATTCTATTATAAGTATTTTATTGTTATCTCCCGGAAATGAAACTTTGATTTCTTTTTCTGTATACCCTACAAATGATACTTTGAAAATGATTGTTCCGTCAGGAAGATTCGTGAATTCTGCTTTGCCCTCTGCGTCTGTTATTTTTCCTGTTGTACTTCCCTTTATTATTATGCTCGACCCTGAAAGTGGTTCGCCCGATTCTTCCTTTACTTTAAATGAAACAATGTTTTGGGCGAAAGCCTGGCTGAAAAAAAGTAACCCTGAAAGCAGAAGTATATATCGCATTTTTTTAGTTTCAAAGGTATATAAATCATTTTCTGCCTGTAAAGTTCGAATCATATTCTGAAAACATTGTATGAAGTACTAATTTCTGGAACTGATCAACCCGATTTTTTTCTAAGTTTGCGTCTGTTGATGCTTTATTCAATAATAGAACAATTGCATCACAAGCTCATGAACGTGATTTGGTAACCATAAAAAAATCTGTAATGAAAAAAGGTATGATCCATTCAATCAGGCCACAGCTACTAATATTAATTATTGCAATGTTTCTCTTCTCTTTCAGGGAAGCAGGAGCAACAGGCGACAAACCCAAAAAAGATCCTGCAGGGAAAGCAACAACCTACCGTGGTGGGGGTAACCCATATCTGCCTCTCTGGGAGCATCTGCCAGATGGCGAACCACGCGTGTTCGAAGATCCTGACAATCCGGGCAAATACCGTATATACATAATCGGTTCACATGATGTGAGGGCTACAAGTTATTGCGGACCTGATATCAGATCATGGTCGGCACCGGTTGAAGATCTTTCTGACTGGCGTGATGAAGGTCCCATTTTTACTTATCCGGTTAGTGGTCAGTGGGATGTAATGTATGCTCCTGATCTTGTTGAAGTCAGGAAAAAAGACGGAACCAAGGAGTATTATCTATACCCTCATAGCCGTGGCCGTAACAGGGAAGCCATGGTGGCTAAAGGCAGCCGTCCTGATGGTCCTTTTACTCCGCTGAACATGACAGCTGACGGTCTGGCTACTGTACCAGGAAGTACAATGGGATTTGATCCTTCTGTCTACATTCAATATGTTACCGACCCGAAGGATCCTGATTATGGAATTGGTTTCAGGGCTTATGGCTTTTATGGATTCCAGAGATCGACAGCCGGCCAGCTTGACCAGAACACAATGTACTCACTCAGGCCCGGTACACAGGCAATAAACTTTTTCATTCCTTCGAGTTCACGTTACGGTGTTTTAAGAGACCCCGAAGGCACTGTATATCCAAATGTCTATCCCGGGGAGGATCTTGGTTCTTTTAACTTTTTTGAAGCAGCATCAATCCGTAAGATCGGCAATAAATATGTATGGGTTTACAGCGGCTACTCAGGTCCGGATTATGGACTGAGCAGTACCAATTCAGCTTTACGTTATGCTTATGGCGACTCTCCCCTTGGCCCATGGAAGGCCGGTGGTGTGCTTGTCGATTCACGTGGCCCGGTTCCCGGTCAGGATGGAACAACTCTGAAGACCGGTTATTCTGGCCATAATACACACGGAAGCCTCGAGCTTATAAACGATCAGTGGTATGTATTTTATCACCGAGCTCCAAGAGGATTCGGAAATGCGCGTCAGCCGATGGTGGCACCTGTTAAGATTGTATGGGATGAAAAGCCGGTGGCAGAAGGCGGAAAAGTGGTTATCAGGGGTTATGATCCATATTCAGCTGATAATACATGGACTGCAAAAGACAGCCAGGGGAAAGTATATACCGGCGCTGAGGTGACTTCAGAAGGTTTTCACATTTACGGACTGGATCCTTACCAGTATTATTCTGCCGGTTATGCATGTTATCTTTCAAATCCCGGAAGCCAGCAGGACTCATGGGATATATGGGATAACAACATGCCGGTAACAGCCGTTGAGAATGGTCATATTATCGGTTATAAATATTTTGGTTTCGGAGGCCTTGATAAAGACCAGAAGGGATTAAAAGCTTTCAAAGGTGTAAAGCCTGGGAACAAAACTGCATTCAACCTTTTCCTCACTCCAAAGAGCAGTAATGCATTTAAAGTGAACATTTGGCTTGACGGACCATGGGATAACGAAATATGGAAGGGCAAAAAGATAGGTGTTATAAATGTGCCGGCAAATTCACCACAGGAAGTGACAAAGTTCACTGTTGACGTTTCAGCATTTGTCGACAAGCTTGATAAAAAGCATGCTATTTTCCTTGTTGCCGAAAGCAGCGAAACAGGTGCCCTGTTCGATCTCAGTGGACTTGGATTCAGCTCGGCGAAAAACAAGATTGTTCGTCCTGTAGCACCGGTAATGAGCATTATGGTGAATGGTGAGAAGCTAAATCTTCCTGCCACTCCGGTAAGGTCGACAAATGCAAATGGTATTGTCGGGCTTGATCTCTATGAGACCACCTATAAGCTTCCTTCAACAGGGACTGCAGTACCGGTAGTGACAGCATCTGCAAGCGACCCGGCAGTGAAGGTTGCTGTAACACAGGCGGAAAATAAAACAGGGACTGCCGTAATCAAAGCTGACTATAAAGGAGTGGTTAAAACCTACAAGGTTGTTTTCGCAGCTGAATAATCTTCATGCTGCACTCTGAATTTCTCCGGGAAGCTTGCATTGAATCACAATGGATTACGCAAGCCTTCCGGAGATTTCATTTCTGCACTTTTTGAGATCTGAATAAATACACTAGGTAGAGGATAACACCAATAAAGAGGGTAATTTGACCTGAGATTTTCCCTGAAAAACCATCCGGCCAATGCTGGATCCTTGATATTATTCCAAACAGGTAAAACAAAACACCAAGGATCATCAGGATAAAAGAAGTTACTTTAAGTGCTTTCATGTTAATTTTATTTAGATGAGGTCGTAATTAACCTGTTTATAAATATCTCTTGCACCTTTCAGGTAATATGGTTAGTTTACTGTGTAAGCCAGTTTCAGCTCAACTTTAGAAACTGCACCGGTTGGACCGGTTGTTACAATGATAGCAGTGTAGTCGTCAAAGAACTTACCACGAAGGAATATCCATTGCGTATCCTTCCGAAGATGCTTTACATTCTGTTTCTCATTATCATCAACTGGATAGAGTACATTAAGCGCAGCTTCAAAAAGTTTTGCACCGTTTTCATCTTTAAGCAAAAAATCTTTTTTTATCAGCGACATGAGTACAGGGCACTCAAGATCCATGTGTACAGGTTCGATCATTTTAACCGTGTTGCCATTCAGATTGATAAAATTATCACTGCCGCACGAAGAAGCTCCGGTTCCTGTTTCATTGAAACCTACTGTAATTATGTAAAAAGTACCAGAGAATACCTTATTGACTGTACTTTGATCAATATCCTGGTACTGGATATCAATATTATTCTTTACAAATGATTCCACCAGGTTTTTACCTTCCGGTGTAATTGTCTGTCCTGACAGGTTCATGAGAAACATAGCTGCGGCAAGGGATAAGATGAGTCTTTTCATTTTCAATTATTTTAATGATAACAAGGAAATCAATGAATATTAAGGAGTTTTTATTTCGTGTATAAAAATATACTGGCATCCATTTCTTCTCTTAACGTTTTATGATCCATGCATCTTTAAGGTATACGAACCTTTTTGACGCAAGGTCGACAGTAGCGCCTCCAATTACTAAACCAAGATCCGGGAAAGAAAACCAGCCTGAACCGGCCCTGAATTCACCCGGAAAGTCAGGACATTGTAAAAATTCATTTCTTACGGGATCATATTTCCAGACACTTCTGCTAGCCGAAATAGGCGTGACATCAGCATTTTCATCGAAGGAAGACAACTGGAAAGACGTTGACTGGCCGATGAATGCACAATTGTCAAGTGTAACAATAAACGATGCCGCTGAGAACGCAGTATTTGAAAATGATCTTTCGAGTTTCTTTTCCCATGTATCTGTTTGAGACAGATAATGATAGATCTCAACCTTTGAGTCATTCTTGTGAAGCAGGAAAGCTTCATTATTTATTATGAAAATTTCATTTAAGAACCAGTCTGCATAATTATTTATTACGGAAGTTTTTTTAGAGAAACTATTATCTGCCGCATTATATTCATATAATTCCGAACTTGATTTGATGTAAAAATATGGTTTCCCGTTTATTGAAAAGCTGGCAGCAGCAAAGAGTGAAACTGTTGTGTTATGAAGAAATTGCCATGTGTCTGCGTTAATGTTATACGAGTATAAAGCCCATTCTTTAAATACATAAAGTGTCGAACCCGCAAGGCACCTGGATGAAGTACTGTTAATAAAGGTGAATGGGCAATCACCGAGTCTCGTCCAGCTGAGATTTACAGGATCATAGATCCAGAAATCATGCAGGTTTTCGCCTGTTGTTGAATTTTTGCCCAAACCATAATAACCCTTCCCATTATAAACGAATGATAAAGGATTGCTTCTTGCTGTACCGGGAAATTCTGATGACCGGGTATATTCAATTTCAGGAGTCGTGAAAGAACTTATATTTGAGTATGATGTACCAAGGATATTGGAAGCTTTGATCCTTACGTAATAAGTCGTTCCTGGCAGTAATCCCGGAAGATCTGCATTCACTGCAATTGAACTATTCCCGGTTACTGGATTTTGGAGCGGTTCAACAATTTGACCCAGGTTTGCTGATGTCCCCCATTCAAATGTGACTGTTGAAGACATGTAGTTAGGATTAACTGTACCATTCAAGGTTGCATTCCTGACATGTATATTAGTTGGTGTCAGGAATGTTACAGATGGAGAATCTCCCAGGGTTTTAAAAGTCTTATCATTGCTGAGTGTTATACCCAGGCTGTTCTCCGACTTTATCCTGAAATGATATGTCTTTCCCGGGGCCAATCCCGACAGATCTGCTGACAAAGTTATGAGGTTATTACCTGTGAGGGGATTTTGGGAGTATTCAATACTGTTTCCGTAATCAGTAGTGATCCCCCAATCGAAAGTGACCTTTGTTGGAAGGTGGTTTGGATTAACAGAAGCATTTAGAGTTGCGGAATTAAGTTGAATATTCGTTGCATCCAGAGCATTCGAACCTGGCATATCTCCAAGAGTTGTAAGCTGAAGTTCATTTCCATATCCTGTACCTGATGAGTTAGTGGCATATGCCCTGAAAAAGTATTTAGTTTTCGGAAGCAGATCAGTTAACTGGCTTGTAAAAGTTGTCGATTGAAAGGATTCGGTTGTCTTATCATTCCCTGTTGTCGGCATTTCTATTCTACTCCAGCATACACCGGTTTCTGTAATGGGTGCACCACCATCATTAGTTATATTCCCTCCGGAAAAGGCTGTATTCACGCTTACATTACTTGCTTCACTGGTTGTAAGTTTGGGAGGTACTGGTTTATCTTCGCATGACTGAAACAGTAATATTGACAGGACTGCTATGATTATGCGTCCCTTTGCGGAGATAAATGAAATTTTCATAAACAGGACTTGAAAACGAATCAATATAGAAATAATTTATCAGAATTCTTACAAAAGGCATTTATTCTGATGCGTTTACCTCAACAGGTCAAAGCTTATCTCGTAGAATTGTCCGTAAGTGGTCCTCAATGTATCTGTCTGTACTTCAATTTCCGAATTGTTTGCATAAACGGTTACATTTTCCCTGTATGGAACATATTGATCCATAATCCTGTTTCTTGTCTTTTTTACCGGATACCTGTTCATTATCGTTTCAAGGAACTTTTCAAAACCAACTGTATAATCGGAATTCCTGCTGACACGGAGACTTATTGTCTTAATTACATCTGGATGAGGTCCGTGATCAGGTTCCCATTCATATATGTCCACTTTCATTAGTATATGATCCTGCCTGTCTTTCAGTATCCACTCTTGTGATATCAGACTTCGCAGATCGGGGATCAGCGGATTGACTATTGTTGCCGGTGCACTAAGCCTGTGTGCTCCGTATGAAGAATATTGAAAATCATGTTTTTTCAGGATCTTTCTTAGCTGTGTGCTGTTTGTAAGGGCATTTTCAAAATCTTCAACTGTCAGCGAAGGATTTGTTAGCAGCTGGCAATTGCTGTTACTGATGTACAATAACATTATCAGAAGGATAGCGGGAATTTTTTTCATTGGTGAAAAGAAAATGGTGTCATCCTCAGAATATTTTAGGAATAAGCTTCTTTGTCCTTGATTTATATTCGGTATATACCTGTCCAAGCTGCTGAGTCATAAATTTTTCTTCAATATTGATACGAATGCTGTACGCAGTCAGAACAGGTACCATCATTGCAAGAATGGAAATCCAGTTTGATAGTGAAATTGAAATGCCCAGGAATATTAACAGCTGTCCTGAATAACCGGGGTGCCTTATGACTTTATACAAACCGGTATCCGTCAGACTGTGGTTCTCAACTTTCGTCACTGTATAAGTGAATTGTTGCCGGAGCAACAGTATTGCCTTTATCCGGATAATAAAGCCGGTTAATGCCACGACTGCCCCTGTAATGAAAAATAAGTTAAAATGATAGATCCTTCCTGTTTTTGAAGATGCAAGCATAAAGGAGAGCCAGTAACCTGCAAATATGGCAACAACCAGTATCCGGATGCTTCCTTTGTCTCCGGACTTAGATATTTCGATGTTCTTTTTTCCCCTTCTGCTCATAATGAACTCAAACAAACCGTAAATAATTGAAAAGGAGAAGATAATTATAACTTTGATGTCCATATTATCAATAAATGTTTAACGGGCTTATTTTCTTCTTATCGTTTGTCTTTTGTTTAAGGCCATTTGGAGAGAATACTCTTCATAGCCGATTTCTCTGATGAGGTCGATGCATGCTCCACGATCCGAGTTAAAGATGTAACCGAAAATCCTGGAAATAAATGTGTTGTATTTGCTGCACCGGGTATGTTCAATAATTCTGCAGTCTGCACAGCTCTTAAGATTGTTCTCAATGCAGCATTGCCTTATTTTACACCAGGAAGCTTTTTTATTTTCAGCACACCCGGGGCATTTCGAACTGAGAAAAGACCGGCATGCGCCGCAATAAAGTCCGCAATACGCAACGAAGTCAGGATCTGCTATAATTTCTCGTGCTTTCGTTCTCATGTTATTAATTTCTATCTGCTGTAATTTTTTAATCTGAACATGTGCCGTGAATAAACAATAAGAAGGTATGTTATTGCTGATATAAGGATAGTGATAATCAATGCAGTTCTCGCTGTCAATCCTGCACTGCTGAAAGCCATGGGACCTCCCAGGGCAGCAAAGAGGATTGCTGATACGATCCACAGGCTGAGAGGTCTGTTCAATATCCTGATTTTTTTCAGATACATTTTAAAATCTCCTATAAAGGTATGTTGGAAAAGTTCATTGACTTTCAGCATAAATTTGCTGTGCTTTCCTGATTTGCTTACGCATAAACCAGTCTGAAAGAAAGAGTATTCCAATTGCGAAGAGCGAATATGCAATAAAGTCGGAGCTGCTTCTTTCTGCCATCCAGAGAATATATATAAAACCAAGAGCAATATAGCTAAGACCACCTATCCAGGACCATTTCCATGATAATACCAGGATAATAATTAGTACAAAAGATGGAATATTGTGAACCAGGAATGCTATAAGTGTCTTCCAGAAGCTTGCATCCTGGCCGAAAACATCAAAAGAAAAGAGGCTCAGGAAAATTATAATAAGAATGCAAAGTATCCTTGGCGCCCAGTGGAGAGCAATAAGCATGAGTATCTTTATTGCGAACAGGATGTCCATAAGATTGGATCTAGGATCAGAATTTTAATTAAAGTTAAACTATTCATTCGGTTAAATTCAAATTTCTACGATAAAAACAACTAAAACCAGTCAACTGACAAGTTGTCTGCCAGTGCAGAGGAATTCATTTTAGGGAACCAAATTTTGCTTAATCCCGAATAAATGTATATTATAATATATAAAAAAATATATATTATAATATATATTATTAAATTTAAAGTGCCTGGTATGGTGAGATGTTCCCCGACTCAAGCATCTGCCTGTACCGTGTTCTGAATCCTTCCAGATAGACTTTGTCGAAATTTTCTTTTCCGATCACCAGCGGGTTTGGTTGACCAGGCTTCCTTTCACGAAGTGATATGTAATCCTGTTCCCGCGGGTGGAACAACAACCCTACATCGCAGCCTTCTGATTGTGCAAATGAATTGAAATACTCTATCGATGCCTTGTAAAGTCTTGTTTCTGCCTGGGTGGGCCAGACAGCAGATCCGCCCATCATGCCGACCATATGCTTCTCACCATTATCAGTAACAGGAAAGATGAATGAAAGGCATCCAGGACTGTGTCCGGGTGTTGCCACGGAATGGATAACTACATTCCCGATTTTAATTTTCATACCATCAGAGAGGTAAATGTCAACTTTCTCTGGTCTTTTGCTGATATAAGCCCACTCCGAAGGCACATTCTGAAGCATATTCCAGCCTGTAAGGCTCATTGCAACAAGGGCTGAAGGGCAGATGTTTTTTTTAAGGTACTGCACTCCTCCATAATGATCAAAATGCTCATGAGAAATGAAAATTACCTTTATTGATGACGGATCAAGTCCAAGCTTTCTCATGTCTTCAACCATCATTGAAACATCCTCATCACCTATGCCTGTATCCATCATAACAAGGCCTTCCCCTGTATCGATAATATAGGAACCCACAGTCCTGGTGCCAACACAATAAAGGTTATCGAAAAGCTTAACCGGTGTGATCGACCTGTAGGGAGGGCTGAATGATCTTGGAAGTGCCGGCAATTCGCAGGTAATTTTCATAAAAGGGGCAGCAGCACCAGGAACTTTCAGTGCCTTAACGGCTTCTTCCAGAGTAAGATAATCTTTTTGCGCAGATACATCAGGAACCTTAGATGCTGCCTGTTTCTGCATCGTTGAACAAGATGCGAGGGCAACACTGTAAATTAACATGTGAAACAGTATACCTTTCATGCAGTGACTTTTAAAGTTGAGCATTTTTTATGCGGGTCAGTTCCGGAAAAGTAGTAAACTTTTTAGCAATAGTCTCAACACTGAATTAAAACTTTAAAACCTGAAACCCACAACCGGTACCCAGGAACCGTTAACCAGGAACCGTTAACCAGGAACCAGGAACCCAGGAACTAAACTATATCCTCTTTCTTTGCTTCTTCCCAGATTATGTTCATCTCATCGAGGCTCATGTCATGGAGCGACTTTCCTTTTCTGATAGTTTCATTCTCCAGGAAATTGAATCTCTTAATGAACTTTCGGTTTGTTTTTTCGAGGGCTGCTTCAGGGTCAATACCATAAAGCCTGGAGGCATTTATTATTGAAAAGAGTACATCGCCAAGCTCCGATTCTATAGATTCAGTATTGTGGTTATCTATCTCTGCTTTCAGTTCCCCGATCTCTTCACTCACCTTGTCCCATATCTGCTCGGGTTTTTCCCAGTCAAAGCCGACACCGCGAACCTTCTCCTGTATCCTGTTAGCCTTTACTATCGCCGGAAGGGATGAAGGAACACCCGAGAGTACAGGTTTATATTCATCCTTTTCGTTCATTTTGAGTTTCTCCCAGTTTCTTTCAACATCTGATGAATTGCTCACCTGGACATCACCAAATACATGCGGATGCCTGTATACCAGCTTTTTGTTTATCGACTCAAGCACATCAGACATGTCGAAAATTCCTTTTTCAGAACCTATCTTTGCGTAAAATACTATATGCAGCATTATGTCACCGAGCTCTGTTTTAATATGATCATCATCACCAGATGATATAGCGTCGGCAAGCTCATATGTCTCCTCAATTGTCAGCTTTCTGAGACTTTCGTTGGTCTGCTTCATATCCCACGGGCATTTCTGCCTGAGTTCATCAATTATATCGAGCAGCCTGTTAAATTCACTGAGGCTTTTTTCTCTTTTATTCATAATAAGTTTTATAATAAACGGTTCGGTGAACCGCTTTTGTTCAATGCATCCACCCGGATAACAGATCCTGTCGAAATGCTGAGCAGCTCGGAGACGTTTGCGCCATTTACAGCTATTTCGAGGAGATCGAGCTGGTTGAAGCGTGCAAGAAGTTCACCCACAGGAACATCACTGTACCTTTCAGAAATGTGGCTGGTATGATTCCTGTTGCTTTGAATGAGTATTTTGAAGTCTCGATTCTCAAAAACCCTGGAGAAAACCTCGCGGGTAATATTTGAAATGGCATTTCCATAGGAATCGATGAAGATAATGCTGCCTGTAACAACATCCTTGTCGATAGTTGCCCTGAGAGGCAATTTTTCAACGAGAGTATCCACTTTTGTTCCCATCTGGCTGGCTTTTAAACCATTGCACAATCCAGCTGCAGCCTGAGCAAAGATCTCGAGTTCATCAGTTATATCACCTGATGCAATCTTGATGATCTCATCGGGCTCTGAGTTCAGGATGAGATTAAAGATGCCGTTATCTGTTCCTACAAAATAGTGGTCTTTTGCACACACGATAAGATGTTCCCTCTCGCAGTCGGCTTCTGAATGTATGCAGATAATATGTACTGTCCCTGCCGGGTAGCTGCGATATGTATTCCTTATGACAAATGAAGCATGTGCTATGTCGAAAGGATCTATGTTCCCGGCATTGACGATAATTGAAGCACCGGGACAAAGCGTACTCAGCCTGCCCTTTATGATCCCATAATAAAAATCGTCAGGCTTCCACTCTGTGGTCAGGGTAATTACGGGCATAGGAAAAAACTTGGAACAAAGATAATCTTCTGGTAAAAAATAAGCTTACTTTGTAATGATCAAATATTCATTTTTATAAACATTTGGCTTATTTCAGGGTTAATCCGCTGTGGGCAGAAAGGAATAAATAGCAAGTTGAATGACAGAGATTGTAATATTTCTTGAGGATATAGATCCTGTAGTGTTTTTTGGTACTAATAATTCTTTGCTGGATAAGATCCGCAGTTTTTTCCCAAAAATCAAGATTATTGCAAGAGGAAATGAGATCAAATGCCTTGGTGAAGAAGCAGAGATCACTCTCTTTGCCGAGAAATTCAATGAATTAATTGAATATTACAGGAAATATAACAGGCTCGACGAACGGGATATTGAAAAATATTTCTTCGATGATGAGCATATGCGGTCTGCCTCAAAGGGTGATTTTGAGCAGGTTATAGTATTTGGAACAAGCGGAAAACCTATAAGGGCAAGGACAGTTAATCAGCTGCTTCTTATAAATGATTACAAAAACAATGATCTCATTATTGCTGAAGGTCCGGCCGGCACAGGTAAAACATATACATCAATTGCACTTGCAGTAAGGGCTCTTAAGGAAAGGGAAGTTAAGAAGATCATTCTGACACGGCCTGCAGTTGAGGCAGGAGAGAGGCTTGGATTTCTTCCGGGAGACATGAAAGAGAAGCTCGATCCTTATCTCCAGCCTTTGTATGATGCCCTGCACGATATGCTTCCTTTTAAAAAGCTTGAGACATGGATCGAGGATGGAACTGTCCAGATTGCACCTCTTGCCTTCATGCGCGGACGTACTCTTGAAAATGCATTTGTTATCCTCGATGAAGCACAGAATGCCACAATGAGCCAGCTCAAGATGTTCCTTACAAGGATGGGTGTAAATTCAAAGTTCATAATTACGGGCGACAGTACTCAGATTGATCTTCCAAGAAAAAGTGAATCAGGACTCGTCCAGGCTATGCGTATACTTACAAACATGGAAGGTGTATCAATTATAAAATTTGATGAGAGGGATATAGTACGGCATAAGCTTGTAAAGAGCATTGTCAGGGCTTATGAAAATGATGAGTCACAACCGGAAAACAACAGGAAACCAAGCTAAAACCAATAATATGGGACAGACGATTGTAACTTCAGATTTTAAATTCCCCGGACAAAAAAGTGTTTACAGGGGCAAGGTACGTGACGTTTATAACATTGACGACAAGTATCTTCTCATGCTGGTATCTGACAGGATATCTGCATTCGATGTTGTTCTTCCTGAGGGAATCCCATACAAAGGACAGGTCCTTAACCAGATCGCCAGCCTGTTTCTCGATGCAACAAAAGATATTGTACCAAACTGGAAAATAGCAACCCCGGATCCGAATGTGACAATCGGTCATATTTGCAAGCCTTACCCGGTTGAAATGATTGTGAGGGCATACCTTACCGGGAGCTCCTGGAGAACATACAAGGCAGGTGCAAGGGAGATCTGTGGCATCAGGATACCGGATGGCATGAAGGAACACCAGAAGTTTGAAAAACCAATCATAACTCCCACAACAAAAGCAGAACAGGGTTTTCACGATGAAGATATATCCCGTGAAGAGATAATAAAAAAAGGTCTTGTGCCTGAAGATGAATACAACCTTCTGGAAAAATATACAATGGAAGTGTTCATGAGAGGTACTGAAATTGCCGCAAGACAAGGACTGATCCTCGTTGATACAAAATATGAATTCGGGAAGAAAGACGGTAAGATTTATCTTATTGATGAGATCAACACCCCTGATTCATCGCGATATTTCTATGCAGATGACTATGCAGACAGGTTTGCACAGGGACTTCCACCGAAGCAACTTTCGAAAGAGTTTGTAAGGGAATGGCTTATGGCCAACGGATTCCAGGGGAAAGAAGGGCAGAAAGTACCTGAAATGACTGAAGCATATGTTAAAGAGGTCTCTGATAGGTATATTGAGCTGTATGAAAAGATCACAGGAGAAATATTCAGGAGGGCAGATATCACCGATATTAACGAGAGGGTGGAAAAGAACTGTCTTTCATTCCTGAAAACCTTATAAACCAGGAAATATACTTCGGGAAGGATTGATTCCGGTTTTATTTTACAACCGGATTGTAAATGTTTTTATTTTTGTAGCTGAAATTACGCTCATGCCTGATGAAAATATTTAAAGGTTCTTCATATATATTTTTCCTGTTGTTTATTCTTGCACTGCCTTCAAACGCACAGGTGCCTGTTGAAAGGTCATCTGAAAAAGTTGTTATTGCAGGCACCCAGTATTATATTCATACCGTAAAGAAGGGACAGACAGCATATTCTATTACTCGGGCTTACGGAATAAGCCTCCAGGAGCTGGATGATTCAAATCCTTCTGCTGCAGGCGGCATAAAAGAGGGTCAGGTTTTAAGGATACCTGTCAAACAACAGTCAGCATCCGTTGTTAAAGTGTCACAATCAACTTCCAAAGATGAGAGCAGGTTTGTTTACCACAGCCTCAAGGCAGGGGAGACCATCTATTCTCTATCTAGAATGTATGGTGTTTCTGAAGCTGAAATAATGCAGAGCAACCCGGGTATCGAGATCAACAAGCTTTCAGTAGGTTCTGAAATTGCAGTTCCCAGGAGGGAATTTATGGCGCCAAGGGAAAAATTCTCGGTACAGGAGCAGCAGAAATATATTTTGCATAAGGTTGAAAAAGGTGAGACACTCTCTTCAATTGCAAGGAAATATAAGATCACTCTCAGGGAGCTGAGGAAGGAAAACAGGAATGTGAGGTTTCCCCAGGTTGGTGATTACATAAGAATCCCATCAACTGTAACAGAACAGGAACCTGTTGTTGCTGAAGTGCTTGATTCAGTTCCGGTACAGGAAGAAGTTATCGAAAAACCTTTAAAGCCGGAGGGATATACCAACATCGGCAAACTTGAAGGTGATATGGATATAGCAGTGCTTCTTCCATTCTTCCTGCCAGAGAACTCCAGCAGGACCACTATCGATTCATCGGTTATTGTGAAAGGGAAAAAGCAATACAGGATCAACAATGTTTCAGATGACTGGATCTATCCTCAGAGCCTCGACTTTGTAGAGATGTATAACGGTATACTTATGGCTGCAGATACATTAAGATCCCATGGTCTTGATATAACACTCCACACCTTCGACATTAAAGGAGATACCATGGAGGTTCATAATCTAATTACAAGCGGCGGACTTGAAAATATGGATCTGATAATAGGCCCCGTGTACTCAAGGAGCCTGTATGTTGTATCCAGGTACGCAGGTAAGATGGGAATACCGGTTGTTTCACCAGTGTCGCTAATCAATAACAAT
Source organism: Bacteroidales bacterium (assembly GCA_035297425.1). Lineage (GTDB taxonomy): Bacteria > Bacteroidota > Bacteroidia > Bacteroidales > VadinHA17 > LD21. The sequence goes on from DATGYZ010000032.1 coordinate 142,810, forward strand.
GTTCTTACAGGGAACCCGACAACCTTCATGGCAAATTCATCACTTGAAGTGGCACAAAAAGCGCTTGCCAGTGAAATCGGTCAATTTAACAACAGCAATATCGTCTTCATTCATACTGATTCTGCAAGGATAGATCCGGATGTTACAAGGTACCGTAGCTTCATTTTCAATGAGCTGAACAACAAGATGAACTATGAAAACATCAGGTTCAAAGAGCTTATCTTCTATCCCCGCTCATCATTCGGGAATGATTCAATTAACAGGATCAGCCACTCATTATCAGATAATGGTGAGAATATTGTTATAATAGCATCTGAAGATCCGCCCGTGGTAAGCGAGATACTGACAATAGTTCAGCCTCTTTCAAGAAAATTCAATCTCAGGGTCTATGGTTATCCTTCAATGCTCTACCTGCTTGATAATCTCGACCCAAGGATATTCTTCGACCTGGACCAGGTTATTCTGTCTCCATACAGGATTGATTATGAATCACCTGATGTAAAGCAGTTCAACCTGAACTACCTGAAAAAATTTCTGACTATGCCTCTTGAGACAAGTTATGCATGGATTGGATATGATATTGCCTACTATTTTATCAGCGGAATCGCACTTCACGGAACTGAGTTTGTAAACCATCCCGAAATGCATAATCCAAGGCTGCTGCAGAATGAATTTATCTTTGAGAGAAAAAGCGTCGATGACGGGTTTGAAAATCAAAAACTGTTTAAAATCAGATATTCAAAGGATTACAAGGTTGTTTTCTGAAAAATATTAACCATCCGCATATTTATTTCCTTTTGTTAATAAAAATTAACAAAGACGGAATATAAAGCTTAACAGGATTGTCTAAGAGTTGAAGCATGATCAATGAATCGTATAATGAAACTGATGAGGTCAGGCTCGTAAAGGAGGCTTTGGATGGTAGCAAGTCCGCCTTCGGACAGATTGTTGAACGATACCAGAGAATGGTTGCAAGGACTGTTAAGGGAATGTTGGGGGACAATGCATATGCGGAGGATATCGGACAGGAAGTGTTTATCAAGCTTTACCATTCACTGCCTGAGTTCAGAGGAGATTCTAAACTATCAACATATATTCAGAGAATTGCTGTAAATCTGACTCTGAATGAAATTAAAAGAAGGAAAAGGTTCTTTTCAATGTTTTCGCAGGCGGGGAATAATGAGATGCATGAATTTGAGGTGCCAGATTATGATTCCCCAGAAAAAAGAGATGCGGTTGAAGTTGTAGAGAAAGCCCTGAAAGCTATGGATCCGAAATTCAGGATCATAGTAACAATGAGGATGCTCCAGGGCTATTCCACAAAGGAGACTGCTGAAATTCTCGATCTGCCACTGGGGACAGTTCTTTCGAGGCTTTCCAGGGCACAGGAACAATTGAAGGAAATTTTGAAAAAACTATAAGTAAGTATGAAAGCATCAGAGATTAAAAAATTAATGATCGAAGCCCTTGGAAATGATCATGATGAGGCAACGAAACTGATCAACTCTGAAGTTGTCTCCTATGATTTCCGTAATGGCTTTAAAGGCAGGGTACTGGAAAAGCTTTTCAGTGAAGAGACTAAGCTTACAAGAGAAATTGAATTCTCAAGATTTCTCAGCATTGCATTTTCACGGATTGCTCTTACAGGTGTCGCTGCAATTGTTATTCTGCTCCTCTCCCTGTTCCTCTCGGAAGGGTCGCTTTCTTTCAATGCAATTCTTGGTCTTACTGACCTTCAGAATGAAGACATGGTACTTCTTTTAACCGGAAATTAATTATGAAATCCAGACCGATAATCCTCATAATCATAACCCTTCTTATAGGATTTATTCTTGGTATGCTGACATCTGCACAGATCAGGTACCATAAGCTTAAACCTATGCGCATTGTATTTTCTGAAGAAAGATTCAGGGAAGGTTTTTATAACATTATTCAGCCTGATGAAACCCAGAAGGAGAATATTGAGAAAGTGCTTAACAAGTATGCTGCTGTAAACAGGGATCTTCAGGATTCCTTCAGGAAAGATATGGAAACAAATATGAAGTCTTTCCGCAAAGAACTTGATTCACAACTTACAAAAGAACAGCTTAACCGTCTCAAAGAGTGGGATGAGAAATTCCAGGACATGCAAAGCCAGATGAGGATGAACCGTCCGAGACGAGATACTACAGGCGGCAATTATGACAGACGTTTTGACAGGGAACATTTCAGACAGCAGCGCGATTTCCATCGCGACAGTCTTGGTCGTGATAGTATATCTCATGACAGCCTGAGATAATCAGTTCAGACAAAAAGAAGATAATCAACAATTATCGGCAGATCTTCAGGATCAACTCCATGAGCGGTTAGCATCGAACTGTCGGAATTGAATATTTCAATAAACTGGTCTTTTGTCAGCTCTCCGCTTGTTACTGCCTGCCTGTAGAAATTAATTGCCTCCCTTCTGTTGCCCCTGCATAACGCAAGATGGCCCCTGTTTATCTGATCATGTGCATTGAGCTTCTTCTCGGCCATCCTGTCGTAATACTTTTCTGATTCTTCAAATTTACCCAGGGCAAAATAGCAATATGCAATGGGCCTCAGGATTTTAATGTTTTCAGGATCGCTGTATTCAATACGGAAATAATATTTTAGCGCTTCCTCATATTTTTTAAGGTCGAGGTAACAATGGCCGGCCATCATTACGGAATGAAGATTGTCAGGTTCAAGGTCACAAGCCTCAAGATAATAATCGAGAGCCTCTTCTGTCCTTCCAAGTTTTTTCAGGCATAATCCTGCCTTCTTGATAGTCCATGGTTTACGGTCAATAAGTTCAGCCAGTTTATAGTATTTCAGTGCGTTTTGATAATCACCGAGCTCCTGGTAGCAATAACCTGTCTTTTCGTATATCTGTGCATCGGAAGGGTTTTTTGAAGCCTGTTTCAGGTAAAGTGCAAGGGCATCGTCATAGAAATCCCTGCTGAAGAAGAAATCTGCAATAGAAGTTTCTGTTTCAGTATCCCTGAATACAAGCCTGAAGAATTCCGAATTATAGATATCAAGCTTGCCAGAAAATATATCCTCAAACTCTTTACGGTAAGGAGACAGCTTGAAGAACCTGTAGATATCCTGAATGTACTGCGTTGCATTTATCCTGAAGTTCCTGTTCGTATCTGTGATGGATTCCTCTTCATTCAGCTGCTGCAGTCCCTCAAGCTCCATTCTGAATACCTTAAGCATCATTGTTTTCTGGGATGCTGGCAGTTGCTTAAGGTTAAGGAGAAGTGAGTATTTGTCACTGTTACATATGAAGGGTGTCCTGTAAAGAGCTTCTGCCAGCTCGTTTGTACCGGGACCAAGTATCTCATCTTTGTATATCTCATCCATTGTTTCATGCCCTGGATAAAACGGTACAAACCAGTTCTGGAAATCCTTGAAAAAATCAAAATGCTTCATGTTGGCAAAAGCTGTCATATAAACATCTGCTCCTTCCATCTGAAGCTTGGTAAGCTCCTCCATGGACTTAAAAACATCATCAGAGTCACTGAACATGTCTGACCAGTCAGGATTTTTTTCATTGTTCCTGTAATCCGGAAGAATGTTATCAAGGTCAAGCTTTTCCTCAATAAGCGGTTTCAGTTTCTCAACCTTGGGCAGAATTTCATCATGCAGCTTTTTGCCAAGCTTTTCTGTCTCCCTCGATCTTATTGTCTGCAAAATTATGATCCTGCAGTGCTCTCTGAACCTGTCATCAAAGCTCAGATGCAGTAACTTTTCTGTTAATTCCTGGTAAAGGTTTATCCTGCCATTATAATAGTAAAGGTTCAGAACAAGGCCTGTAAGGGCTCTTTCATGAACCATGTTTTCTCCTGCCTGGTACAGTTCGGCGAGGTGATATAATTTCTCTGCCTGCCAGGTTCTGAGGGAACTAAGGGTTATAGCTGTTGTGAAAATGCATCTTTCATGCCACCTGAAATTATCAGACTTCTGAATTATCCTGATAAGGCTGTTTTCTGCATCACCATAATAATCCGTAAGCCAGAGGTGATTGAATATGTTTTTAATCAGTTTGTTGTGCCTGTTGGTTCTTTCACCATGCGGATTCTGAATTGCTTCCCTGCTAATTTTCAGCCACTCATCAAGTTCTGATTTGAACACAAGGTCGTCAACTGTATCTATTATCGTTTTTCCGCTCAGCCGCAACTCTTTTTCTGCCTGTTGTTTAACCCAGTATGTATGCCACCCTGAATTACGTGACAATATGTCCTGTTTTACCCTGTCTGCAATTGTAAGTATTGACTGTATAAGCTTTATGTATACTTTATGTCTTTCCGGATCGGGCACCCCGTCAACGGTATATGTAAGCATGTTCTTGTAAGTCATTACAATATTCTCATACTCATCACTCAGGTTGCCTGCCTGGGTGCTGCTGATCATCTCCGATAAAAGGTCAAGTGCAGGTTTCAGCCTTCTTTCGGAAACCAGCTTATTTATTCTCTTATGCTGCATTATAGTCTTTGCAACTTCCATGATCACAACTTCGTTATGAAATTTTGTCAATCCAATATACTCAACTTTACCGATAATAGTAATTGCAACAATCAGGCCATTCGCTTCATGTGTCCTGGCGTCTGGCGTCCTGGAGTCGTGAGTCCAGGTGTCTGATGATACTAATGACATGTGATAAGGTAAGGTTGGAAAAAGGAATGTTTTGATCTGCTGAAGCTTAAGATATTCATTACCTTTGCGGCGTGAAAGCTGAATACTTCAATAATGAATGGTTGCCGACCACCAGGAAAGAGATGGATAGTCTTGGGTGGGAAGAAGCAGATGTGATAATTTTCACGGGTGATGCGTATGTGGATCACCCGTCGTTTGGAGCAGCAGTTATCGGTCGTGTTATTGAGGATGAAGGCCTCAGGGTTGCCATTGTACCCCAGCCGAACTGGAAAGACGACAAACGGGATTTTCGAAAACTGGGCAAGCCGAAGTTTTTCTTTGGAGTTACAGCCGGGAACATGGATTCGATGGTCAACCATTATACGGCGGCACGACGCCTCAGGTCAGATGATGCATATACCCCTGGAGGAAAAGCCGGTTTCAGACCTGATTACCCCTCAGTTGTCTATACAAAAATTCTGAAGGAAATTTTTCCTGATGTTCCTGTTATCCTTGGAGGTATTGAAGCCTCCATGCGAAGGCTGGCACATTATGATTACTGGCAGGATAAGGTTGTACCTTCAATGCTTACTTCAAGCGGTGCTGATATGATTATTTACGGAATGGGCGAGCAGCCGGTAAGGGAAGTTGTGAGGTTAATGAAGAAGGGTGTCCCTTTCAGCTCCCTCAAGACAATCAGCCAGACAGTCATTTCGATAGAAAAAAATGAAAAATTGCCCGTCAGTAATCATTGGAAAGACATAAAGCTGCATTCATTTGAAAAGTGCAGAGATGACAAAAAAGCTCTGGCAGAAAACTTCATGATTTTCGAGAAACAGTCCAACACAACTTCTGCCGCTCGACTTTCGGAAGATTCAGAGCACAGGATAATCATTGTGAATCCACCTGCACCTTTAATGACAGAGGCGGAGGCAGATAAATTATATTCCTTGCCTTTTAAATACCTGCCGCATCCCAAATATATCAGCAAGGATCCAATTCCTGCATATGAGATGATCAGGTTCTCAATAAATATACATCGCGGGTGTTTTGGAGGATGCAGCTTCTGTGCTATTGCTGCTCACCAGGGAAAGCATATTGTAAGCAGGTCGGTACAATCGATCATCGAAGAAGCAGAAAAGTTAACTAAACTGCCAGGTTTTAAAGGTTATATCTCTGACCTTGGGGGGCCATCTGCCAACATGTACAGCATGAAAGGTGTTGATGAAAAGGTTTGTGAGAAATGCTCAAGACCTTCATGCATTTGGCCTTCTGTTTGCAATAACCTTGATACATCCCATAAGAGGCTGACAAACCTTTACAGGAAAGTTTCAGGAATAAATGGCATCAAAAAGATTTTTATCGGAAGTGGGGTACGGTACGATCTTCTTTTTCCTGAATGGAACAAAAAGGCAGGCCGCGACGAAGCAGAATATCTTAGTGAGCTTGTTGTGAACCATGTCTCCGGCAGGTTAAAAGTAGCCCCTGAACATACCCAGCCTGACATTCTGAAACTTATGAGGAAATCACCTTTTTCTCTTTTCAGGAAACTGAAAACTTCTTTTGACGGAATAATGAAGCGTACCGGACTTAATTATGAGATTGTACCTTATTTTATATCATCGCACCCGGGTTGTTCGGAACAGGATATGAAAGCGCTTAAAGATGAGTTGATAGATATGAAGCTTCGACCCGAGCAGGTACAGGATTTTACTCCGACTCCAATGACGCTTTCATCACTTATCTACTATAACGGAATCGATCCATATACCGGCAAAAAGGTATATGTTGCAAGAAAGACTGAAGACAAGAAGCGTCAGAAGGATTACTTTTTCTGGTACCTGAATAAACCGGGTCAGAAAGGAAGACGCTGATTCTGGACCATTACTCATTGCCTGTTTCATTATTCAAAAACTTTATTGAACCAAATCCCTGGATGTATTGTTTAATTCCTGAAAGCTATCTGCAATAGTCTTATTGATAGTAGAGTAAAAGGTTAAACTAAAACTGAATTGAGATGAAAACAGTTTTTGGAAAGTCAATTTTTTCGATAATTCTTGTTTTCAGCCTTGTGGCTGCTTCCTGTAACACAAATGAAAACCGGAAGGATGTTCGTGTAAGGAAGGGAAATGATGGAAACGAAGATGTAAGGGTAAAAGAACATCGCGAGAATGATAGCGTCTCTATTGACAGGGAAAAGAAGATCCGTCAGGATAATGATGGTGACAAAACTGTCAAGGAAGATGTCGATGTCGACAGGAAACGGAGATAATATCTTTCAGTGATATATTGATCCCGGGAAAAAAAGAATCCGGTCCCCAAAAAGAGACCGGATTTTCTTTTACCTAAACCATTTCTACTCGTATTCTTTCAGTATGTTTTTTACTTCGTCAGGTGATACCCTGCCATAAGTTTTGTCACCTACTAGAACAACCGGTGCCAGCCCGCATGCTCCCACGCACCTTAGACTTGAAAGTGAAAACTTATTATCCTTTGTGCACTGGCCTACCTGGATCCCAAGCTGCTTCTTAAACTCATCAAGCACCTTTTCAGCTCCCCTTACATAACATGCTGTTCCAAGGCAGATACTGATTGGATGCCTTCCTTTCGGCACCATGGTGAAGAAGGAATAAAAAGTCACAACTCCGTAAACTCTTGCAACAGGAATATTCAGTTCCTCTGAAACAACTTCCTGGATTTCAGCAGGAAGGTAACCGAAATGTTCCTGGCATGAATGCAGAACATTGATAAGTTCCTGTGGATCGTGTTTAAAGGTATCACAAACTCCTTTTATGAAATCCACATCCTCTTTTCTTAATTCAATTTTTATATGAGACATGACCGAAATTTTTATATTATCTATTTTTTAATAATAACCTTCTTCTGTTTGTCAAAATAATGAGTATGAAGAAGATGATGAGCTTTTTCACTGTTGGGCTTACCAAGGAACTCCTCATAAAGCTTTATGATGAAAGGGTTCTCATGTGATTTTCTGAGAGGCTTCTTGCGGTCTTCAGCATATATTGCCCTGGCCCTGGCTTTAATAATCTCAGAATTTCCATGATGAATAGGTTGTCCGCCTCCACCTATACATCCACCCGGACAAGCCATTACTTCTATTGCATGGAATTTTGATTTGCCATCCCTGACATCTTCAAGCAGCTTTCTTGCATTACCAAGGCCATGAGCAATCCCGATGTTTAATGGCAACCCGTTAAAATCTATTGTTGCAGACCTTACACCTTCCATTCCCCTGAGCTCTGTGAAATCAATTCTTTCAAGCTTCTTGCCGGTATATACCTCGTATGCTGTTCTGCATGCAGCCTCTATAACACCGCCGGTTGCTCCGAAGATGACACTTGCTCCGGTTGATTCACCGAGAGGAGTATCGAATTCTTCATCCTCAAGATTTTTGAGATCAAGGTTAGCCTCTTTTATGAATGCTGCAAGCTCCCTTGTTGAGATTGAAAAATCAACATCTGGATTATTGTCAACTGCGAATTCATCTCTCTGGCATTCATATTTTTTAGCAAGACATGGCATTATTGAAACAACAACAAGGTCTTTCCTGTTCACCCCTATTTTATCGGCAAAATATGTCTTGGCAATTGCTCCGAACATCTGCTGTGGTGATTTTGCAGTTGAAGGTACATCCTTCATATCGGGGAAGTAGTACTCGAAAAAGTTAACCCACCCGGGACAGCATGATGTAAGTATAGGTATCTTGGCTGTTGTATCTCCGCTGAGATGCCTCTTGAGTCTGTCAAGAAGCTCAGTACCTTCTTCCATTATTGTCAGGTCGGCAGCAAAATCGGTATCGAAGACATAATCAAAGCCCAGCGCCCTCAATGCAGCGGTCATCTTACCTGTAACAAGTGTTCCCGGTTCCATCCCGAATTCTTCACCCAGAGCTGCACGCACTGCCGGAGCAGTCTGTACAATAACAGTCTTTGTCGGATCTGCCAGGGCTCTCAGAACCTGCGGTACATGGTTAACTTCTGTCAGTGCACCGGTCGGGCATACTGCAACGCACTGGCCGCAGAATGTACATGGTGAATGTTCGAGATTCTGTTCGAATGCCGGTGCAACTGTTGCCATGAATCCCCTGTTGACAGCGCTCAGGGCGCCAACAGTCTGCACTTCATTGCACATCATTTCGCACCTGCGGCACATTATGCATTTGTCGAGGTTCCTGATAATTGAAGGAGATGTGTCCTGGCGGTAAGTTGATGTTTCTGCATATTCCTGTCCGGGGATCTCCCTGATACCCAGTCTGTGTGCCATATTCTGAAGATCACAGTTGCCGGATTTTGAACATACAAGGCAATCTTTGGGATGATCTGAAAGGATGAATTCCATTACAGTGCGGCGTGCATTAAGCACTCTTGTAGTATGTGTTTTCACAACCATGCCTTCTTCACATTTTGTAACACAGGTAGGAGCAAGGTTCTTTCTTCCCTGTACTTCTGCAACGCAGATACGGCATCCGGCAGGTTTGTTCTCGATGTTCAGATCGTGGAGGTGCATATAGCAGAGGGTAGGGATGTCAACACCCGATTCCTTTGCTGCATTGTATATTGTAGTACCTTTTGGTACGACTACTTCTTTATTGTCAATGGTAAGCTTTACTGTTTCCATTATTCTTCAATTAACTAATATATATTGCATCAAACTTACATTTCTCCATGCAGGAACCGCATTTAATACATATGGCTGCATCAATATAATGAGCTTCTTTTCTCTCGCCTGAAATGGCATTAACAGGACAAACCCTTGCACATGCTGTACAACCAACGCAGTTCTCGGCATTGATGATGTATTCCATGAGGCTCTTGCACTGGCCTGCAGGACATTTTTTATGGTCGATGTGAGCAAAGTACTCATCCTTGTAATTCTCCATCATTGAGAGAACAGGGTTGGGTGATGTCTGACCAAGTCCGCAGAGCGAAGTGTCTTTTATTACATTGCTCATATTCCTCAGCCTTTCATAGTCACCCGGTTTTGCCTTACCCTCGCAGATCTGGCCAAGCAGCTCATGCAGGCGCTTGTTGCCGATACGGCAGGGTGCACATTTGCCGCACGATTCTTCCACGGTGAACTCAAGAAAGAATTTAGCCATTGCAACCATGCAATCATCCTCATCAAGAACGATCATGGCTCCTGATCCCATAATTGATCCTGCTGCTGTTAGGTTTTCAAAATCGATTGGTGTATCGAGATGCTTTTCAGACAGACATCCTCCTGAAGGACCGCCAGTCTGGACACCTTTGAATTTTTTGCCGTTCCTGATACCACCGCCTATTTCGAATATTACTTCACGAAGTGTGGTACCCATAGGAACCTCGATAAGACCGACATTATTGATCTTTCCGGCAAGTGCAAAAACTTTTGTGCCCTTTGACTTTTCTGTGCCGATACTGCTGTACCATTTTGCGCCTTTAAGAATAATTGCAGGGATGGCAGCAAATGTCTCGACGTTGTTAACGTTAGTTGGTTTATTACGGAAACCAGATTCAGCAGGGAATGGAGGTTTGAATGTAGGTTCACCTCTTAGTCCTTCCATCGAATGGATAAGAGCGGTCTCTTCACCGCAAACGAATGCTCCTGCTCCATATCTAAGCTCGATATCGAAGCTGAAATCTGTTCCGAATATATTCTTTCCAAGAAGACCATATTCATGAGCCTGCCTGATAGCTGTTTTCAGCCTGTGGATGGCAAGAGGATATTCAGCCCTTACATATATGAGACCATTTGTGGCGCCGATACTGTACCCGCAAATAGCCATTGCTTCAAGTACTGAATGGGGATCTCCCTCCAGAACCGAACGGTCCATGAATGCACCGGGGTCACCTTCGTCAGCATTACAGACCACATATTTCTCGTCAGACTGGTTCTTTCTTGCGAGCTCCCATTTGAGCCCTGTTGAAAAACCTGCACCTCCTCGGCCTCTCTGTCCTGAATCTTTTACCTCCTTTATAACTTCTTCAGGTGTCATTTCAGAAAGAACCTTACCAAGTGCCATATATCCGTCACGGGCTATATACTCATCGATATTTTCAGGATTGATGAAACCGCAGTTCCTCAGAACTATTCTCATCTGTTTCTTGAAAAAGTCCATATGCTTTGAATCGGAAATATGTTCCTTCCTGACGGGATCAAGATAGAGCAGACGCTCAACTTTTCTTCCTTTGACGATGTGCTCATCAATAATCAACTGGGCATCATCAGGCTTTACCTGTGTATAAAAAGTGTTGTCAGGCATCACTTTAACGATCGGACCTTTTTCACAAAAACCAAAGCATCCGGTTTTGATTACCTGTACGGAGCTTAATAGGTTTCTTGCCTCAAGTTCATCTTTCAGGTTGCATACAATGGCATCGCTTTCTGAAGCGTGACAACCTGTGCCACCACAAACCAAAAGATGCATGCTGTATTTCGACATAATTCTGGTCTCCTTATTCTTTTAAATCAATACTTCTGTAATTCACAGGTATAATGCCGTCAACAAGCTCACCTGTCTTTATATACTTCTCAATAATCTGGTCGGCTCTTTTAAGATCGACAAAACCATATACAACAGGGTCTTGCCCTGGAAGCTTAACCTCAATGGTAGGTTCAGCGTAGCAATAACCCATGCAGCCAGTCTGTGTTACAACTGCAGCTATGTTCCTTTTCTCGAGCTGGTCGAGGAAAAACTCCATAACTTGCTTAGAGCCTGAAGCAATTCCGCAGGTTGCCATTGCAACCTTAACCTGCACCACTCTGTCAGGATCGGTAGCCCTGACCCGGAGGTCAAGGCCTGACTGTAGTTCTTCGCGTTTCTTTTTCAGATCCGCCAGTGATGTGATTTTTGACATGTTCCTTATGTTTAAATACTGATTAAATTTTGTATATATCAATTGATATTTATGCTATTTAACTTACTGATGCACTGATGTTCTCAAGGTTTGTTCTAATCATCTCCCTCATAGCTTCAAGAAGGGTATGGTCGTTTAGCTTATCCATTTCCAGAACATTCTTTATTTCCACTGTCGAGAAGTTGTAAGTTCCTCTGTTTGTTTTGTGGCTGTAAAGTAACTCAATATCCGGGTTTGCCGAAATGAGAATTATCAACACCCCTGCAATATCACCAACTGGTTGCCTGTCAATGTGATCCAATCCGAACCTGGCTTTTACTACAGTTCCTTTAACAGACGATTCGATGTTCAGGTTACCGCCTGTTAGTTCAGTGTGATGTTTCAGAAGAGGTAATCCGAAGCCAGTTCTCCTGGTAGTCCTGGTTGTTGTGAACGGATCGTCAACTGTCGGTAAAACCGATGCCTGTATGCCTCTGCCATTATCACTCACAATAATATCCATAACATTCAGAGCTGAGTCTTCGCTGACTTCAATCCTTATTTCATCAGCGCAGGCACTTATTGAATTCTGGACAATATCAAGTATGTTAAGTGATATTTCAGTCATCTTTCAATTCTCCTTTCTCCCTTTTTCAGGAATGCCAGCTTCATCTCTTTAAATGATGGGGCCGCAAGCCAGTACTCAGTGAATGCCCTGCCTATGCTTTCCGGCAGGTGGGCATCAGAGTTCGTTATCAGATTGTATCCTGCAAGATCGCTTCTTCCCTCCGCAAAGCTGTTTCGCGAATTCCGCCATGAAACTTCGAGCGCTTCAGCTTTCAGCCCGGCGGGAATGAAGCCAAGCTGGCTGTAAATCGCATTCTTCTGCCTGTCTATATGCGCAGGAATAAAAATTCCGTCGTTACAATGGACAAAGCTTTCAATTTCTTCAAGAGAGATATCAAGTGCGTTTGCAAGCATTCTTTCCTCAGTATAGATAATGTTCTCTTTCTCATCAACCTGTACCTGGTCACCAAAAAATTCAGGAATGTTCCTGATATCAGGCAGATGCTCATCCAGGTATTCCTGGAACAGATCAAGTGTATCAGTATTTTCAAAGAACGCAAGGCAATGTACCTCTTCCCTTGTTGTGACTTCTGCGCCCATCATCGTGAATATTCCATGGGCTGCAGCCAGCCTGCTTACCAGTTTGCAGTGTCTTGTGGAATTGTGATCCGTGATGCCGATTATCTCAATTCCTTTCCTTACTGCTTCTGATATTATATTTACCGGGCTCATGCTCAGATCCCCACATGGTGATAATACAGTGTGGATATGAAGATCAGCCTTGTATATTTTCATCCTTTTAATAATTCAAACAACTTCCCTGAAAATGTAAATGTATCATCGTCAGTGGAGAGGACAGGGATATTCTCCTCATCCGCTTTCTTCACAGTTTCTTCAGCTGCTTTCAGTCCCTTTACGATTATTACTGCTGAAAGCTCCTTTAGCAAAGCAACAGCAACAATATTATGGTGTGTCTGAAGTGTTATCCAGGCAAAACCTGCATTTGCATTGCCTATTACATCGCTAAGAAGATCAGAGGTATATCCTCCGGTCACCTCATTGCCAAGTCCATTCTCCCCGGCAACGACTTTGAGATTCAGCTTTCTGACTATTTCACCAATTTTCATCTTCAGCTCCCGGTTTATTACAATTTTTTTCGAGTCTTTCGGTACCCCATATCTTTTCCGTTATTGAAAAAGCCTTTTCTATGCCAATCATTCCACGTTTCAACATTATCTGCTGCATGAAGATGCAGTTTGACACAGCTGCTTTTTTCAGGACTATATCTTCAGCAAGGGTCTGGCAACTGGGAGCACCACATGCACCGCAGTCAAAGCCCGGAAGGAAGCACATCATCCTGCGGATCCTTTCCATTTTCTTCATTGCTTCCATCAGATTATCATCGAGCATTTCCACATTTCGAGGCTCTATATTACCAAGAAAGCTGTGTTTACGAAGGTTGATGAATCCTTCTGCGATCCTTTGCTCATTGTTGTTTACTGCCTTATCCGCTGCCATCTTTCTTAGCCGCTCGACTGTTAGAAACCTGTTTCCCGACATCAGGATACCTCCGACACAACCTTCATCACATGCCCTGAGCTCAAGAAAATCAGCTACTCCCATTGTGTCCTTTTCGAGGCTTTCGAGTATCTCAGTAACATTTCTTATTCCATCTACTGCAAGCGCTCTCTTTTTTGAATGATCGGCTTCTCCTCTTGTCAGGCTCCAGAGGATACCACTTGAGGTTAGCATATTATCTGTGACGGGCATGCTTGCTGACTGGGATTGTTTTCCCAAAAGCCCGCAAATCTTGTTATAAAGGAAATCCATGTTTATAACACCAGTGAGAGTTGATTCTGTCTCACCCACCGGGCTCTTGATAGCAGCTATTTTGGCAGCACAAGGGGTTGCATAAAACATACCAATCTCATTCCTGTCGTAACCTTCGGCTTCAAGCTGCTGTCTGTAATACAGGGCGGTCATGTCAATAGGTGGGTTGACCTTAATGAGGTTGTTTACAAGTGAAGGAAACCTTACCTGGATCAATCTTACAATGGCAGGGCAGAAAGTTGAGATCAGTGGTCTTAATTCAGTCTCTGATGCATATTCAGTATATGCTTCAAGCACCATGTCAACTGTATTTTCAACATGATAAACATGAGTAAACCCGAGTTCCCCTAGTGCCCTGTGAATATCGGCCACAGGTATTTTGTGAGAGAACTGGCCTATCAATACACTCGGGATAAGGATAACCCTTACCGGGTAGCCGGAAATCAGGCCGAGGTCATCCTGTTCAACTGCAATGGCAGAAACCGGGCACACCTTATAACATTCACCGCAATCGACACATTTGTCATGCGAGATGACAGCAACACCTCCTCTTACCCTTATAGCATGAGTGGGGCAAACAGTGATGCAATGAATGCAACCTGTGCATTTTTCTGCCCTTACCCCAAGTGCATGATGTGATTCATATTTCTGCTCCTTTTTAAGCATCAGCTTTAAGGTATGTTATAAGCTCAACTTTTGTTCCTTTGCCGGGATTACTTGTAATCTTCATCATGTCACTGTTTTTCTTCATGTTTGATAATCCCATGCCAGCACCAAACCCCATCTCCCTTACATGAGGAGATGCTGTTGAAAAGCCTTCCTCCATTGCTTTTTCAACATCCTCAATACCTGGCCCTTTATCATCAACAGTGATGTTTATTTTTTCATTATCGATCTCAATAAGCGCTGTCCCGGCCCATGCGTGGGCAACAACATTCACTTCCGCTTCATACATTGCTATTACCACGCGTTTTGAAATGCTGTGGTCAATGTTGAGCTGGCGCAGGACCTTCTTTACAGAGCTTGCAATATTTCCTGCGTTCGAGAAATCACCACCTGCTATATTATGTTTAAGCAACATTTCAGAATATTGGCTTTATCCCGGCCTTGTACAATTCTCCGGATATACGGAAGACTGAATAAGGACTCTGAATCAGAACAATATTATTCTCCCTTGCAAGGGATATAATCTCATCATTTACCTTTTTGTCTCGGGCAATGATGATGCAGTTAATATCAGACATTTCCGACGTACGGACAGTCTGAAGGTTAGTTAAACCGGTAATAAGTACCAGGTTCTCCTTTTCGACTGTCAGCACATCGCTCATCAGGTCTGAGGAAAAAGCATACTCGACATCTGTGGAATTCCTCTCCTCGCAGCAGACTATCTGCCCTTTAATTTTACTGGATATCTCCTTGATCGTCATTGCAATGCAATTTGCTGTTCCCTGAATAACTACTAATTTGAAATTACCATTTTCAAAAAACCGTACAAATATATAATCAATTCTGTTAATAAAATAACAATGTTAATAAAATAACAGTAAATTAAATTGTTTCTAAATAACTAAAGATATTTTGTTCTAACATTCTGGAAAATAAAATGATATAACAATTTAAATGAAAATTGTTCCAGAAAATGCAGTGAGGATTAAACTATAGTGGCATAATTGCGTTTAACGCTCATTCGAAACAGGCAGTTAAAGCTGATCTATTATTAGTATTTTTGCTTTATGACACACACATTAATAATCTGTATGAAACGAAAATTTCTGATTTTACCCAGCCTGTTTCTGTTATCACAAATCATTTCATTTTCCCAGGGACCTGGATCTGACAGGATTTCAGTTATAGGGTGGGCCGATGATACTCATTACATTCTCAGAAGTGTTGACAGCAATAGTAATACAATAATTCAGAGCGTTGATGTAAAATCCGGGAAGGCTGTTCCTTTCCGTCAGGCTCAACCCGGTAGTAACCTGTCGGAATCCGCACCTAATGTAAGTTTCAGCGCAATAAGTGAGGATCAGCAAAGTGCAATAGTAATTCGTGATAATGATCTTTACCTCGTACAATCGGGAGTCTCTGGTCAGAAGCGTCTGACAAATGACAATATTCCTGAAATCAATCCCCGTTTTTCCCCGGATGGTTCAAAAATAGCTTATACAAAGAACAAGGACCTTTATGTATATGATTTAATTCAAGGAAGGGAGATAAGGCTTACAACTGATGCAACAGAAAGGATATACAACGGTTATGCTTCATGGGTGTATATGGAAGAAATACTTGGAAGAGCAAGTCATTATGCAGCTTTCTGGTGGTCGCCTGACGGAAGCAGGATAGCTTACCTGAGAACTGATGAAACAGATGTACCTGTATTTACTCTGAACAGGCTTGATGAAAATGATGGGATCCATGGAACCCTTGAGGTAACTCCTTATCCCAAGTCAGGTGATCCCAATCCAAAGGTTAAGATGGGTATAGCAGAAATTCAGACTGCCAGAACTACATGGGTCAAAACCGATTACAATACTGATCAGTACCTGGCATGGCCATTCTGGACACCGGATAGCCGTCTGCTGGCAATACAGGTAATAAACCGCGATCAGAATCAGTTCAACATAATACTTGCAGACCCCCAGACTGGTGATTTCAAAAATATCTACGAAGAGAGAAATAAAACCTGGGTTGAATTCAGGGAAGATATAGAGGTTCTGAAGAACGGCTCAGGATATATAATCAGAAGCTATCGCAATGGATGGGAGAACCTTTATCTCGCAGGTTGGGACGGTAAACTGACAACCCTAACAAACTTCAACTTCAGGGTAACTTCAATAGACAGGATTGATGAGAATGCAAAAACTATATATTTTTCTGCAACAGGTGCCGAATCTACTGATGAGCATTCGTTCAGGGTAGGATTAGACGGGAGTAACCTTTTCCGCATGACTTCAGGACCCGGAACACACTCAGTTTTTGTTTCACCAGGCGGAAGCTACTATATCGACACCTGGAGTACAATTTCTGACCCGGGATCTATTATAGCCTACGACAGGAAAGGTAAGAAGCTCAGAGATATCCATGTATTTACAAAACCTGCCGGGGATGTTGCTTATACAGAGATGGTAAAGATCAAGACTTCCGACAACCTGTTCAATATGCCTGCGACAATAACTTATCCTCCGGGATTTGATAAATCAAGAAAGTATCCGGTAATATTCTCCATTTACGGTGGGCCTGATTCAAGGAATGTTTATAACAGGTGGTCCAGAAGTGATTCATGGTATACAAGGAATGGCATAGTGGTTTTTAAAGTTGATCATCGCGGATCAGGGCAGTTCGGGAAGGAGGGACTGGATTATCTTTACAGGAGCCTTGGTAAATGGGAGATACTTGATTACGAAGATGCTGTAAAATGGCTGAGGCAACAGCCATGGGCAGATCCTTCAAGAATAGGAATTACCGGCAGCTCATACGGAGGATATATGACCTGTTTGGCTCTTACAAAAGGAGCTGGTTTCTGGACACATGGCTTTGCAGTATCATCGGTTACAGACTGGAGGCTTTATGATAATGTTTACACAGAAAGGTTTATGGATAAGCCTGAAGATAATCCCGGTGGCTATTCAGATGGTTCAGTACTTCCTTTTGTGAAGAACTACACCGGCAAATTGTATATAAGCCATGGTGACATTGACGACAACGTTCATTTGCAGAACTCAATATACCTGATTTCAAAACTCCAGGATGAAGGAAAAGATTTTGAAATGATGCTCTTCCCGGGCGAAAGACATGGCCAGACCGGGAAAAAGGGCATCCACTGGAGGAATGAAGAATATAAATTCTGGCTGAGAAATTTTTTCGGAAAATAGGATAAAAGCAATTCGGGCAGGTACAGGTTAGGGGAATAATTAGTATCTTTTATAATCATTTCTGAATGATCATCTTATGATCGATTAATCATATTTTTCTGAACTATGGTAATTGGTATTCTAAAGGAAAACAGCAGCGAAAACAGGGTGGCAATATTGCCTGGAGAAGTAATTGTTCTGAAGAAACTGAATCTTAGCATTTTTGTTGAGACAGGTGCGGGTGAAAGAGCTTACTCTGACGATCAGGATTATGTCAAGGCAGGTGCCGTAATAGTAAACAGAAAAGAGTTGATTTCAGGATCTGACTTATTGCTTGCTGTTAATCCTCCTGTGGAAGAACCGGCAGGAGTATTCAGAAGAGGTCAGGTGATATGTTCTTTACTCTATCCATATGAGAACGGTGCATGGATTGAGACCATGAGGACAGCAGGAATAACATACCTTGCTCTTGACCTTATTCCAAGGATCACAAGAGCACAATCCATGGATGTACTATCTTCAATGGCCACGGTAGCAGGATACAAAGCGGTACTGCATGCGGCATCATTGCTGCCAAGGTTTTTCCCGATGTTCATGTCTGCTTCAGGGACGATCAAACCTGCCCGTGTTTTGATCCTCGGGGCGGGTGTTGCAGGCTTGCAGGCACTTGCAATTTCCAGAAAGCTGGGTGCCATTGTTGAAGTATTTGATGTTCGTTCGGCCGTAAGGGATGAAGTTAAGAGTCTTGGTGGCAAGTTCATTGAAGTTGAAGGTGCACGAGAGGATTCAGCAGCAGGAGGTTATGCTGTTGAGCAAACTGAAGAGTTCAGGCAAAAACAAAGTCAGATGATACAGAAGAGCGCAGTAGCTGCTGATATAATAATCTGTACTGCACAGATACCCGGGAAAAAGGCGCCTGTTCTTATAACAGCTGAAACGGCAAGGTCAATGAAACCCGGATCTGTCATTATTGACATGGCTTCATCGACAGGAGGAAATTGTGAACTTACTGAACATGGAAGGAACATATCTGTTAACATGATAAAAATTATCGGTAAAACAGATTACCCTTCAGAGATGCCTTCAGATGCAAGCCGTATGTTCGGAAACAATATTATCAATCTTCTGAAACTGGTAATTAACAAGGAAGGTAACGCTGAGATAAATCTTAGTGATGAGATAATCAAAGGAACGTTGGCTTTTTATAATGGTGATTTTGTCAGTGAGAGGATTAAACAGATACTTAAAATTGAATAATGGAGAAGATTCTTGATTTTTTTCTTGTGAACAGGGAAATGATCTTCCTGGTGGTCCTTTCAATTTTCCTGGGCATTGAAGTTATCAGTCATGTACCAGCAATATTGCATACACCGCTTATGTCAGGAGCTAATGCTATTCACGGGGTCGTGATTATCGGAGCAATAATAGTTATGGGTCATGCAGATACAACAGGATCGATTATCCTGGGATTCATTGCTGTGGTACTCGGGACCCTCAATGTAGTGGGAGGGTTTGTGGTAACTGACAGGATGCTTGAGATGTTCAAAAAAGGAAAATAAGGCACAAAGATATATTCTGTTCTTTATGGGTGATCTTACACAAGGTAATATCGGTATTTCTGTAATGGAGGTGACTTATCTGGTTGCTTCAGTGTTGTTTATCCTGGGATTGAAAAAGTTAAGTCATCCTCTAACTGCCAGGCGTGGTAATATACTGGCTGCAACAGGCATGGTACTGGCAATTATTGCAACCCTGCTATTTCACAGGAAGGATGGTGAACCTGTCAGGAACATTGGCCTCATCGCTGCAGCCATTACAATCGGTACCATTATAGGGTGGATTATTGCCAGGAAGGTGAAAATGACTGCAATGCCTCAGCTGGTTTCATTCTTTAATGGTATGGGTGGTGCAGCAGCCGCATTAATATCGTTGATGGAGTTCCCTCATGTAAATGCAGAACTGATCGAGCGGTCGGGCATGGCAAATGGCTATGTGCTTGCGATCCTCCTGGGACTTGTTATAGGTACTGTTTCTTTTGCAGGAAGCATGATCGCATTTGGCAAGCTTGATGGCAAGATAGGTGATTTGCGTGTGCGCGAACTAAAATATTTAAACTTCATGATGATGTTCTTTATTGCAGCCTTTGTTGCCTATATAATGACAAGGGACGTGCATGCATCATCTGAACTTACCTCGCTCGTATATATCCTGTTTGGTGTTTCAGTCCTGTATGGTATCCTGTTTGTCATGCCTATTGGCGGTGCAGACATGCCTGTTGTTATTTCGCTTCTGAATTCATTTACAGGTGTTGCCGCTGCCATGGGGGGATTCCTTTACAATAACCAGGTTATGCTTACCGGAGGGATACTAGTCGGTTCAGCAGGAACTATCCTCACGATCCTTATGTGCAGAGCAATGAACAGGTCGCTTCTGAATGTAATTGCAGGCGTGTTCGGAGGAGGAGGGGATAGTACTGCATCGGTGACAGGAACAATTAAAGAGATAACACTCAGTGATGCCGCCATATTGTTAGGCTTTTCAAGGAAAGTTGTCATCGTGCCGGGATATGGTTTAGCAGTTGCCCAGGCCCAGCATATTTGTCACGAACTCGACAAGCTGCTTTCAGCCAGGGGTGTTGATGTAAAATACGCTATTCACCCTGTGGCAGGCAGGATGCCGGGTCATATGAATGTGCTGCTTGCCGAGGCCGATGTGCCTTATGAACAGCTTGTCGAAAGCGATGAGATCAATCCTGATATGCCAAATACCGACGTTGTTGTTGTAATCGGTGCCAACGATGTTGTTAATCCGGCTGCAGAAGATGACCCTTCAAGCCCTATTTATGGTATGCCTGTTATTAAGGCAAGGGATGCAAAAAATATTATCGTAATGAAGCGCGGAATGGGAAAGGGGTATGCAGCTATCGAGAACCTCCTGTTCTACAATGATAAATGCCGGATGCTGTTCGGTGATGCAAAAGCGACCTTGCAAAATCTTGTGAATGAGATAAAAAATATCTGAAATACTTTGGTCATCTTAGTTGTTATATGAATAACTAAAACCCATTTGATATGAAAGGAAATGACAGGATTATTGAGCATCTGAATATGCTTCTGAGAGATGAGCTGACAGCTATCAACCAGTATTTTGTACATGCAGAGATGTGTGAGAACTGGGGTTATGAGAAACTTCATAAGCTCATTGAGAAAAGATCGATTGATGAGATGAGGCATGCTGAAAAACTGATTAGCCGCATTCTGTATCTTGAAGGGCAACCATTTGTAAGTGAGCTTAACCAAATCAATATCGGGTCAGTGATGGAGGATCAGTTCAGAAATGATCTTGAAGCTGAGGTCCATGGCATTGCCAATTACAATGAAGGTATTAGGTTATCTGCCGAACTTTCTGATAATGGTACCAAAGAACTGCTCGATAGTATTATTGTTCAGGAAGAAAAGCATGTTGACTGGCTTGAAGCCCAGCTTACTCTCATTGAACAGGTGGGCATACAGAATTATCTTTCCGCCCAGATCGCTGTTCAGAAGGAATGACCTGTTTTTAATTCATATGAAGGTAGTCCTTGTATTCGTATCGACTCTCAACGGGAAAATAACAAGGGGAGATGACCCGGAAGTAAGAACCTGGTCATCTGTAAGCGATAAAAAGCATTACCGCAGGATTTGGAAAAATTCAAATCTTGTTGTGATGGGGAGCAGTACGTATACTCAAAACATAATACGTCCATCAAAATCAAGACTAATTGTTGTGATGACTTCCAGGCCAGAATTGTACAGTTCCCGGAATATAGAAGGTCAGCTTGAATTTACTAGTGAATTGCCCGGGCAGATCGTAAAAAGGTTTTCAGCTTCAGGTACAAAGCTGATGACAGTCGTGGGAGGATCGAAGATAGCCTCTTCATTTTTAAAGGCTTCGCTTGTTGATGAGCTTGTTCTTACAATTGAGCCGTTAATTTTCGGGAAGGGTATTAATTTGTTTTATGAGGATGATTTCGAGGTTAAGCTGAAGCTTGTTGATATTACTAGGGCAAATGAAGATGGCACCCTTATTACGGTGTATAAAATAAAAAAGTAGCAAAGAAGCTGAACTTCTTCTTTGCTACTTCTGCAGATCAATAAAGATCTTCCAGATCGTCATTGTCGCTCAGGCTATAATAATTGTTTTCTTCGTCTTCACTGCCAATTTCCTCAAGTTCATCATCCATTTCTGAACCTGGTATATCGAGATCATCATCAGCATCCTCAATGTAGGATTTGTTTTTCTTTCTTGAGGTATTTTCAGGATCAATCTCATCTTCCTCTTTCCCTTTGATGTAAATGTCTTCAGCGTATGAATATTCAGGGTAGCCTGGAAGTTCTTCTGTTTCTTCCTGTTTCCTCTTTGTCCTTTGATATGTCTTTGTCATTTTCATGTCAGTTTGTGATTAATTTTTATTAAAGTTGATATGATTTTGGCATGAATACATTACACGATTTACTATAAAAGTTGCAATTTTTTATAGTATGTCTTTGAGTAAAAATCAGGTAATAAGGTATTTAGTAGATTTCAGTGGGACTCTCTGTTTTTTCGAGGCATAAAAGCAGATGATTCATTTCTTTTTTTTCGCGTCTGTTCATAAGGCTTTGGAGCACATAAAAAGGTTTTGCGGGAAATACGAACTGCCTGCCATTTTCGATTGACCTTAGCAGCGGGAACATGCTTCTCCTTCCTATGCGTACCAGGCTTTCCGCAGCTATCCATCTGATATATGATTCATCATCATCCAGCAGGTTTATCAATGCGGGAATTGATCTTTTATCGGCAAGCATGGCGATGATGCCGTCAAATTCGTTATTGAGAACAATTTCAGCTGGTGATAATGCTCTCTCGCTCACCTGGAAGTAAGGGAAATTCTGTTTTGTTCCCGTTTTCATTAATTGCCAATTTACTGAACATCATTATGATGTACTAGGCAAATTTATATCTGACAATGCTCTAATCGATTATAATATTTTAAATAACATTTACATTATTCCCACATTTGGCCATTATTCAAGCGATTTAATCTTTGATAACCTCCTGTTATGACGTTCCAGCCCGGAAAATTCAGCATCAAGGAAAGATTTGACTAGTTCAACCGCCAGGTAGCTGCCAGTTATCCTGCCACCAAGACATATCAGGTTCATATCATCATCTTCAACCCCCTGGTGGGCTGAGAAAGTATCAGTTATAAGGCACGCCCTGACACCGCTTATCTTATTTGCAGCAATGCAGGCACCCACACCGCTTCCACACACAGCTATTCCCCTTGACAATGTGCCATTGCCTATGTCGGTTGCCATCGGAATAACAAAATCAGGATAGTCGTCCTGGGTATCCAATACAGTATTGCCGTAGTCCACTATTTCATAACCCTCTTCCTGAAGTTTTTGAGTCAGCCACTTCCTGAGGTTATAACCACCATGATCGGCTGCCATTCCTATTTTTTTTCTTTCCATAATAATCCTTTTTTTTATGCTTTAATTCTGATTCCGGAGAATGCATCCGGGTATTTAACATTGATAAAATCGATAATTTTTTCACGGACAGATGTTCTAAGGTTCCAGTTTTTTGAGGAATCCTCACTGCTCAGCAATATTCTGATTTCCTTGTATCTTTCGGTAGTATCAGTTACCTGCACGGTTGCTGTCCTTCCATCCCAGTTCCTGTCGTTTTTAAGCATATCGGGCAATGCCTCTCTCAGGTAATCAACAGGGAATGCATAATCAACAAAAATGAAGATGGTTCCTGTAGTGCTTGATGTTGTTCGGGTCAGGTTCTGGAAAGGTTTTTCAAGGAACCATGTGACCGGAAGCACCATTCTTCGTTCATCCCATATCTGGACTACAACGTAGGTAAGCTGAATTTCTTCTATTCTTCCGAACTCACCTTCAACAATCACCAGATCATCTAGCCTGACAGGCTGGGTTATTGCAAGCTGTATGCCTGCAAGTATCATCGAAATGCTCTTCTGGGCTGCAAAGCCTACTATTATCCCGATTATCCCTGCTGACGTCAGAACACTTATCCCAATCTTTCTCGCATGCTCAAATGTCATTAATGCTGCTCCGGTTGCAACAATAACAATGATTGTCACTGCGATTGCTTTAAACACTTTTACCTGGGTGAGGCTTTTTCTTGCCCTAAGATTATTGGACAATCCAAGATCATACCGTGACTGGATATAAAATGCTCCTGCATTTATCATCCTTACAGAAATCCATGCAAGGATGAAAATAATAAGCAGGTTTCTTATTTTCAGGAGAGCCGGAAGTATTTCAATATCTCTGTAGATTGTATAAACCGATATATTCAGGATTACAGAATAAACCAGGAGCAAAACGGGTGCACGGAACATTTTAAGCAGATAGTCATCGAATGAACTTTTGGTCCTGCTTATTTTTTTCCATACCAGGGTGTAGAAATACCTGAAAAGAATGTAACTACAGACTAGCACAAGTATAAGCAATCCGGTTTTAAATAATAACTGTACCGTATTATTGCTTATGTACTGATCCATCAGGAGTATTTGTGAGAAGCTTCAATAAACTGTTTCCTGCATTGCAGGATTTTCTTTGCTTATCATCCGGAATTCTGAAGGTGCAAATCCGGTGATCTTCTTAAACTGGTAAGAAAGATGAGCAACGCTGCTATAGTTTGTGATATATGAGATCTCTTTAAGATTCAGATCATCATTCTGCAGCAATTGTTTTACATGATCAATCTTCCTCTTTATAAAATATTTCTCGATTGATATTCCTTCAATTTCTGAAAACAGGTTTGAAAGGTAAGTGCTGTTTGTGTTCAATCTCTGACTAATGTATTCCGAAAGTGTGACTTTCATCTGCTCATCGGTATAGTTTACAAGTTCCGCAATAGCTGATTTGATCTTTTCAACAACAGCGTATTTTTTATTCTCCCTTAGTTCAAGTCCGATACGTCTTAGTTGCTGATCCAGTACTTTTAGTTTCTCATCGGAAACATTTGTTCCAGTCTCAATCTCTCCCAGCTCCACCGAATTATATTCGATTCCAAGCTTTTCCAGGGTTGCCTTAACACTGATTATGCAACGCGTGGAAACCATGTTTTTAACAGATATTGTCATATTCTTCCCTTTTTATTCCTCACAAAAAATCCCGTATTAAATGTTTAATTCAGGTTAATCTGTCTTGGTATTTCAAAAGTAGACGAAATAGAGGGGGAGGACATTAAGTATGAATTAAGATCAAGTTAAAATGATGTTAAGATGCATAAAACAACCTAACATATTGATTATTAATCATTAAACAAATCAAGATCTTCATAAAGACGTAACCTGTTCCTGAGTTCTGATAACTCTTTCTTCATCTGTTCTGAGCGTTCAAGAAGGTGAAGGATTGTTTCAATACCTTCAAGGTTTATATCGAGATCATAATGAAGCATGATTATTTTTTCAAGTTTAGGGAGCTGATCATGATTAATAAACAGGTCATCGCCGGAATGTTCGAATCTGAGGATTCCAGATTCATCCAGAGTTAAAATAAATGCAGGATCAATGTTATTGACAGAACAGAATTCCATTGCTGTTATTTGATAAACGTTTTTCATTTTTCCTGTCTTTTCCTGTGGATTTCAGCAAGCTTCGTAAAAATTTCTTTCTCTTCGGCAGAGATATTTTCAGGAACCTTAACATTGAATGTGATTATCAGATCACCAAATTCATTGTCACTTTTATAAACAGGGAAGCCTTTGCCTTTGAGTTTTACCCTTGAACCTGTCTGAGTTCCGGGTTTAACCTTTATCCTGATTTTTCCGTCCATTGAATCAATAATTGTCTCCCCTCCGAGAATGGCAGTGTAAAGGTCGATATCAATAGTTTTATAAAGGTCATTCTTTAATCTCTTGAATGAAGTGTCATTATCAATTACGAACTTGATATATAGATCACCATTGGGACCACCATTGATACCTTGACTACCCATTCCTGTTATTTTTATAGTCTGTTCATTCTCAACACCTGCAGGAATGGTGATCCTTATTTTTTTTCCGTTTATTTCGAGTTCCTGCTTTCTTGACTGATATACATCTCTTAGGCTAAGATGAAGATCGGCATTATAGTCTTCACCTCTGAATTTAACCTTTCTTCCATGGGAAGTTCCTCGGAATTCGCCAAACAGTGATTCAAAAAAATCTGAAAATTCAGTGTTGTTCCCTGCACCTGTAAAATTTCCCCGCCTTCCGGATCCTCCAGAGGCATATTGTTGTCTTGTAGATTGCTCTGCATGCTGATATTCTTCTGCATGTCTCCAGTCCTTACCATACTGGTCGTATTTAGCTCTTTTTTCAGGGTCGCTTAGGACCTCATTGGCTTCATTAATAAGCTGAAAATTCTTTTTAGCATCCCTGTCATCAGGATTAAGGTCGGGATGATATTTCCTTGCAAGCTTTCTGTATGCACTTTTAATCTGTGCCTGTGATGCATTTTTATCAAGTCCCAGTGCCTTATAGTAGTCGATAAACATTTTCAAACCAGATTAATAACCAGTGTGTTTAACAAAATATGCATTATAAAGTTTCCGTTATACCTGCTCCTTAGCTTAGGGTTTCATTCAACAATTCCGGGTTTTGTTGGAGAGAAATCGCGAAAACCATAATCGGTGGTTTTATAAGTGTTTGATCTGAAAATATTATAACCCCTGTCAGGTATGTAAGGATAAAAGGATATCGAAACCTGAAAAGAATTGAACATCAGGTAGTTATTCCTGATAAGTACACCAAAACCCATCAATGAATAAAGCTTGCTCCTGGTCCAGTTCACAGGATCCTGCCCGAGAATGCTTAGCTGTGAGAAGAAATATGGTCCGAAATTAAAGCCGGCAACGCTCCAGGGTGCATAAGTTTGAGTTTGAAGGGAGATCAGGAACAAATTTGAAGCCATCGACTCGATCTCTTCATAACCTTTAATCCCGATATGTAGAGGCTGGTTTTCAGCAGGTGATCTTTTGATGCCAATAGCAAATTCAGGCCTGATAAACTGTCTGAGCTTCCATTCACCGAGGTTGAGTAGTTTTGTAAAATATGTAATCTTACCGGTCAAAATTCCCTGCTGGATACCCTCAGTTCCTTTGAAAGTTCCGTATGAAAAATGGGCACTCATGTATCCAAACCTAAGGTAGCTTCCCCAGCCTGCATTCATTCCTGCATAGAACCTGTTCCTGTCATGGTACTCTTTGCCGAGGGTGATTCCCACAAGGATTCCTGCCGGAACATCTTCTGTCTTCCCGTAATTAAATATGTACCTGTCCCTGTAATATTTTCTGGATGTAAGGCTCATGCTCCAGAATAGATAGTTCTTTGTATTAAACAGATTTTGCATCATGGCTTCCTGGGGTCTTCGGGGGCTTGCAACCCTAACGTACCTTCCGGAAAGGACGAAGCTGGTTATTCCTTCTGTAAAGACCGGTGTGTTTATTCTCCATGATCTTCCGATCCAGAGATCGTTAATATTGGTACGTGCTGACACTAACCTTAGGGTATCAGTAGGATCTATGTAGCTTTGTGTTGTTATCATCTGTCCTGAGAACAGGCCGCCTGCTATCCTTGCATAAGGAGAGTAGAAAGGTCTGTTTATTTCAATGCTTTTAATGATATTCCTGTTCTCAGATAAAAGATAATGGGGATCGTAGCTGACAGGTGCATAATAATAATTATCGAATGCGACCCTCTTGCTCAGGGTTCCGCCTGGTGCAATCATTGCTTGCAGGTTAACGCTTATATATGAGTTCCTTATATTTGGCATAAAATAGCTGAGATGGGTAACATTGCCAAACCCTTTTCTCCACCTGGAATCAACTTCAAAAGTTGAGCCTGTTCCTGCAAAGTTGAGATCCTTAAGTCCAAAGCCAATAACTGAACTGCTCATTCTGAAAGAAGGAATTGTTGACCAGACATCCTGCACCCGTAGGATGACGTCTACAGAATCACGTGTAGCACGATTCACCCACAGGTATACATCCCTTATATATTTCTGCGACCTGACAAGCCTTTCAGATTCTTTGACAAGCAATGAATCATATCTTTCATCTTCGCCAAACATTAAGAGATTTCTTATTACCGGGTCGTTTGTTTTGGAATGGAGCCAGTTGCCTGTATTAAGGATCACATTTTCAGGAATCGCCGTAGTATCATGAAGACTGTATCCAAAGGGATCCAGCGTGACGACCCTTATAGAGCGGATTATTTTACCCTGGGCACGCCGGTGAAAAGCTGACTCCTCTTTTTGATCTGCCGGAGTACCTGAAGGTTTCCGGTTGAGAGGTCTGAAAAGGAAACTGTAGATCTTTTCAGTCAGCTTTGATCTTTCTGAAAGCTTTTCAATATTGGTGTAATTTATAGAATCCTGCTTTATTTTGATGGTATCTTCTATAATCACAGAAGTTGAGTCGTGGCGAATGATCACAGAATCAGGAAGGTTTATGTTTTCCTGTCCCTTCACTATGCCGGCTAGAAATATGTGGCACACCAGGAATAATGTGATGAATTTCATCCTGTTATTGATTTGTTCCTGTGCGGAGGCAGAGCTTCAATGATATCATTTTCACCAGCAGGTTCCGGCATTGTATCACCAAGAAGGAATCCAAATGGTTTAAGTGAATCTACATGATCAGCGATAAGCTTGATAATTGCTGTGAGCGGAATTGACATAAACATTCCGGGAATGCCCCATAAAGCTCCGAAACCAATTACCACGATTACCGAGACAAGTGCATTGATCTTTACCTTTGATGCAACAATTTTAGGAACTATGTAATTATTGTCAATGAGTTGAATTATATAAAATGCCACCAGCACCCATACAGCAACCCAGGGTGAGTTTTCAGTTACGAAAGCAATCATCATTGGAAGAGCAACCCCAATAATGCCTCCTAAATATGGGATCAGGTTCAGCAAAGCTGCAAGGATGCCAAGGAGAATGGCATATTCCACGCCAAGTATAAGAAGTGCAGCAATATCAAGTGCTGCAACAATGATCATCTCTACGAAGAGTCCTGAAAGATAGCTTTGTATAAGAGTTTTTACTTCCGAGATGATTTTACTTACCTTATGCCTGTGCCCATCGTGGAAAGATCTTCTTATAAATTCTATGATGATAGGTTCATAGTACAGGATCATAAATATATAAACAGGTATAAGAAGCAAGGCTACAAAGAGTCCGCCTATAGTAACAAGAGTCTGGCCTATAGCCTGGGCACTTTTTGCAACAATGTCAGCTTTAGTCGACTCAATCCAGTTGCTCATCCTGGATGTACTGATGTCGAAAAACCCTGAGATCCAATAAATTGTTTCAGTCATGAAAGAATCAATTTTTCCAACCAGAGCAGGGAAGGTCTCAGTGAATCTGCTGAACTGAAGAACTATGAACAATCCCAGTCCCGCAACAAGGAGGAAAGCAATTGTGATAGTAATGATGATCGAAGCTACACGCCCAAGTTTAAGACGCATGAAAAAATTTTTTACAGGATGGAGGAGAATTGCAACTATTACAGCTACTATGATGGGTACAAGAATCTGCCGGGCAACATACATCATGGAACCAAACGTGAAGATGCCAAGTATCAGCAGCGAAGCTTTTGCGTAGAAAGGCAGTTTTACATATCTGTCCATAGGATTAAAAAAAAATGCATTTTCAGAACAAATGTCAATACTGAAAATGCGTTAGTTGCAGCTATTAAGATGCGAGAATGAAGATCTAGATCATATGGCCTAATAATCTTCTGAAAAGACGTCCTGTCAATCCCTGAAAATATTTTTTGCTGATAAAACCTGCAGTAATACCCAGTGAAGTGATCAGCACTGTTCTTATCAGATTATGCCCGGTAAATATCTGGTTGAAAGTGTTTCTTACAACATTTGTCGGTCTGAGCTTTTCTTTTGTGTAGTTAAACTCCTCCTTTAGTAATTCCAGTTCAGCAACCTTTCTCTCTTCAAGCGATTTTATTGCCTCCTTCAGTTCAGCAGCATTGGTAATTTTTTGCATACTGTTTAATTAAGCATTTGTTTAATAATACTGTTGCTAACTATTTTTTTCAGCCAGTTATGTTTTACAAAAAACAGTACCGAACATAAAATGCCATAAAATCCGGCTATAATCAGGAAGCCATACCAGGTTTCACCCAACACATTCCCAAGCCAGAGTGACAAACCTATATTAGCCAGGAGAAAGAACATTACAAAAAAGAATGCTCCCGCTATCTTGGATGCTGCAGAAGATGCCCCATCCGAGAATTTATCAACAGCTTTCAGTTTTATCAGCTCTATGTTTGTCCTGGTGAATTCTTCCGCTCTTTCAAGAAGAGTTTCGAAGCTTGATTTTTCCTCCATGATTCACAACATTTTATATTCCGGTACTATTTTGATAAATATTGTTTCAGATCATAGCTGATTCTATGTCCTTTTTAGCGTTTTTTACCTTTGGCATTTCCCTGTCCATGGTGTCTTTTACCTTTTCAAACTTTTCGCTCATGTTGTCGACAACTTCATTGAATTTTTCCTTTACGGTATCAAGATAGTCTTCTCCGGTTTCAGCGATTTTCCTTCTTGTTTCAGATCCCTTATCAGGGGCAAAAAGGATACCCAGCAAAGCACCTGCAGCAAGTCCTGCCACAACACCTAATAATACTTTTCCTGCACTCATTGTTTTGTTTTTAAGTTTATGAATAAATAGAATATTACAGGGATTAAACTCCTCTGCCGGATATGATCCTGAGAAGTATAGCGATAACTGCGACTACAAGCAGGATGTGAATAAGTCCGCCTGCGTGAAATCCAACCAATCCGATGAGCCATGCAATGACAAGGATTACAGCAATAACATAAAGTAAGTTTCCCATATTTTTAAGATTTTAAATAAAACATTACACAAAACCTGTTACAAAGGTGACAACTTTATAAAAAATCCTGTTTACATTAAAATATGTTTAAGTTACATATTTCACTCTTTAGTATTGGTATACAGTGGTTTTGGAGGGTAGTTAAACCATTTCCAGTGGTACCCGTTTTTTGTGTTTCAGATGTTTGAAATGTGATGGAGTATAACCTGTCTGTTTTTTAAACTGGCTTGAAAGATGGGCTACACTGCTATAATGAAGTTTGAAGGCAATCTCCTTCAGGTTTAATTCATCATAGACAAGAAGTTCTTTAACCTTTTCTATTTTGTGAAGTATATAGAATTTCTCTATTGTTGTTCCCTGCACTTCAGAGAAAAGATTTGACAGGTAAGTATAATCGTATTTCAGTTTTTCACTGATATAATCAGACAGGTTCTTTTTGAGCGGTTCACTTGAATGATGGACAAGTTCAACTATGATGAGCTTGATCTTTTCAATGAGCATGCTCTTCTTATCGTCCATAAGTTCCAGTCCTGTTTTCTTCAGAGCTGCGTTAAGCTGATCCCGATTATCAGCAGAAAGATTTTCCTTCAGCTCAGCTTCTCCGTAATCAATATAAGTAAAATGCAAACCAAGTTTTTCCAGCTCCTCCCGGACCGCCATTTTGCAGCGATCGCAAACCATGTTCTTGATATAGATTTTCATTCAGCGGAATTATGGTTAGTATTAAGTACAAATGATGGAAAATTCATGAAGCTAACTTAGCCTGAAATCTTTTTTCAGGCATTAAGTTTGAATTAATATGCAATAAAAATGAGGTTAAGAAAAAGAAACAGATTAGGAAGGAAAATTTCTGAATTACCCTATAACTCCTTGCTCGGCAGCTACAGTGGTTTCATTGAGAGGTATTGAGAATACAAAGTTGCTACCCTGGTTTTCCGAACTTTCGACCCATATTTTTCCGCCAAGTTTTTCCACAAATTCCTTGCTGAGCTTTAATCCGAGGCCGGTACCTATTTCTTTTTCAGTTCCGGGACGGCTGTATTTTGAATCTATCCTGAACAGCTTATCAATATTTTCCCTGGATATTCCGATGCCATTGTCTTTAACAGAAACATAAACCATTTTCTCCCTTGATTCTACGCCTATGGTAACTTTACCTCCACGGGGAGTAAACTTTATGGCATTGCTCAGAAGATTTCTGAGTATTGTATTAAGCATATTTTTATCTGCAATCAGATTAAAATCATCACTTAGCTCCGCTGATATTGTAATCTGTTTGTCAAGAGAATTAAGGTAGAGTTCAGATATGTTGTCTTCAATAATCTTTTTAAGGTTGATCATTTGCAAATAAATCTTAATGGTGCCAGTCTGGGATCTGGACCAGTCAAGAAGATTAAGCAGGATCGCATAACCACTTTTTGCTGAGTCATTAAGTATCTGGGCAAGCTTACGTATTTTCTCCCTGTCTATGTTCTGTATGTTGTTGTACAAAAGCTCAGTGGCTCCCAGCAGGCTTGTGAAAGGATTTTTCAGGTCATGAGCAACAATGTTGAAGAATTTATCTTTCGTGGCATTCAGCTCTTTGAGCTGGGCTTCACTTTTGCGAAGCTGGAGGTTTGCAATTTCAAGCTCACTGGTTCTTTCTTTTACCTTTTCCTCAAGCTCTTCAGCGAGCTTCTGATACATGGCCTCGCTTTTTACAAGATTCTTCTGTATAATCCGTCTGTGTATGCTGAGTGAAGCCTGGCTGCAGATATTCTCAATAAACTGTTTGTCATCATCCTCAATGACGTTTGGTGAGAAAATCAGTACACCACCATAATACACATCGTTTCTGAAGAAACCAATTACATATACATACTTAATGCCCAGGATATTTTCAATATCACGGCAGGATTCCTTACGGACTTTGCCTCCAAGCAACTGATAAATCGCTTCAGGAATCGGATGGATCCTGCCATCCATGAAGAGCCTGATAATATTCTCATCCTGATCACATAGGTTAAAATGTTTTTCAGAGATATCAGTTTCGGTAATGCGGAGAATTTCATCACGCCACATCAACAGCTGCTCGATATTAGACAGGTGGAATGTATTAAAATCATCGAATTCAACAGAATTAACTATTGCTTTTTCAACGAGTTGCCTTATACTTCTGCATATTAGTGAATAAGTTGTTGAGATTTCATCACCTTCGTAGAGAGAAGCTGTGGTGCCTGAGAGAATTGCAAGCTGCCGGCTGTTTTTCTTCTGCAGCATTTCCAGCTTCTTTCTTTCTATGCTATACTTTATGGAACGGATTATGTTCTCAGAACTCATGCTGTTCTTTACCAGGTAATCCTGGGCTCCTTCCCTGAGAGCCGTCAGGGCAGTTTCTTCATCATCAAGTCCTGTCATTACAATTACCGGGGAAACAATTTCATGCCTGAAGAACTCCCTCAGAGTATCAATTCCTGAACTTTCAGGTAAGCCGAGGTCAAGAAGGATGATGTCGAAGGTACCAGAGCTCAGAAGTTGAGCAGCATCATTAAGCGAAAATGCATTAACAAGTGAAAAGATAGTCCCGGCAGTTCTGAGATGTTCTCTTATGATTATTACATCACCAGGATTATCTTCGATGATAAGAATCCTAAGTTGCTTTACATCTTTCCGCAGCATCGAGTCTACCATTTCTTTATTTCATTTTTGGATGGCAGCTTGACTATTGAGAACCAGAAGTCCTCAATAGACTTTATTACCTTTATGAATTCGTTCAGATCGATTGGTTTTGTAATATAACAGTTTGCATGCAGCTTGTAAGTTTTTAGTATATCTTCTTCAGCTTGTGATATAGTCATTATCACTACAGGTATGTGTTTAAGATCTTCCTCTGCTTTAAGCTCAGCCAGAACTTCACGCCCGTCCTTTTTCGGCAGGTTAAGATCAAGGATGATGATATCAGGCCTTGGCATTTCTGCATATTTCCCCTTGTTATGGAGGAAATCCATGGCCTCTACTCCATCATTGACAATATGAAGTGAACTGTAGACTTTAGTATCATTCAAAACCTCCCTGATAAGCCTGGCATCGCCGGGGTTGTCTTCTACTATGAGAATATCTATTGAATCATGGATATTGTTTCCCATAAAGTAATTATCAGAAGTTTAGATATGGATTCTTAAATTCAAAATATTAGCTATTTAAGGTTTCAAATGCAGGGGTCATTCGTAAAGTTATAAAATTTTAATGAATTCTCTGCATAATGGCAACTAAAAAGGATTATTGGTTCCGAAGTGCATTTATATATAGGTATGCCATGAAAAATAAGCATTTGAAATGCTTTTCTTCATGAATGAGTGCTATAATAAACCTTGATTAACTGTGATTTTTGCCAAAAATTTTGTTATTTTACAAATTCATTTTCTAAGCATACATCAAAGAGGGCGCAATGAAGATTCTTTTAGTTGAAGATGACCAGAAAATCTCCTCATTTGTAAAGATCGGGCTGGAGAGTAATGATTGCTTTGTTGACATAGCTTTTGACAGTACAATCGGTGAAAAGCTTGCACTTACAAGGAAATATGATGTGATGATACTTGATGTTGTTATCCCCGGTATTTCTGGCTTTGAGTTATGCAAGAAAATTCGCGGGCACAACATTCTCACACCGATCATTATGCTTACTTCACTCGATTCTGTTGAAGATAAACTTACCGGTTTTGAATATGGAGCGGATGATTATCTGGTTAAGCCATTCAGCTTCCAGGAGCTTCTTGCCAGGGTAAAGGCTCTTAACAGGAGAAACCGTGAAGCAATAGTTAATCCTGTTCTAACTGTTGCTGACCTTGAACTGGACACTATTGCAAGAAAAGTAAAACGTAATGGCCTGGAGATCAATCTTACAGCAACAGAATATAAAATACTTGAACTTCTGTTAAGTAACCAGGGTAAGGTATACGACCGATTCCTTATTGCAGAAAAAATCTGGGGTTTCTCGTTCAATTCAGGAACAAATGTTATTGATGTTCATATCAATTCATTGAGAAAAAAGGTCGATAAAGGTTTCGAAAAGAAACTCATACATACGAAAAAGGGTTTTGGCTACTCTCTCAGCGTAGAGGAATAATACACTGTTTTCTACTCCAGTCCAGCTTTCATCTTTACTGACACTTTGTAATTTTCAAGCCGGATTTCTATCTTTTGAGGTGCCTCTCTTCTTCATTCAATCTTAATTTAAGATTAATATCCTCTTAATCGTGGCCACTTTTCATATCCGTACTTTTGATTTGAATAAGTGAGATATAACCAACGTCGGAAAAATACTGGTGATAATGTTTTTTGAATTACCTCCTTTACCATATAAACCAGATGCACTGGAACCCAGGATGTCAAGAAAAACGCTTGATATTCATCATGGTAAACACCATGAAGCTTACGTGAACAATTTAAATATTCTTATTTCCGGGACCAAATTTGAGGATGCAGATCTCGAGATGATAATCAAGGTAGCAGAAGGTCCGATATTTAATAATGCTTCACAGGTATGGAACCATACATTCTTTTTTGAATCGCTTAAACCTGCTGATGAGACGACTCTTAAAGGCTCATTTGCAAAAGTCATTACGGGTCATTTCGGTTCTGTACAATACTTCAAGGAAACTTTTAATAAAGCAGCATTATCGCTGTTTGGATCTGGTTGGGTATGGCTGCTATGGAATCCCAAGGGCACTCTTGAGATAATCCAGGAAAGTAATGCCGGGAATCCCCTCAGGAAGGGATTGATCCCTCTTCTTGCCTGTGATTGCTGGGAGCACAGCTATTATCTGGATTATCAAAACAGACGTACAGATTATCTAAATGCATTTTGGAACCTAATAAACTGGGATATAGTTGAAAAAAGATATATAGAAGCCAGAAAATTTAATACGATCAGAATGAGTCCTGTGAGTCACTGATCTCCGTAATATTTATCCTTAAAAATACCTGATTTACATAAGTTTACATTAGTTGTGAATTAGGATGTCATTAATTGAAAGAATTATTAGAACAGGGGGAAAAATCAGATTAAAAAAATCTTGGAATATAAAAAGACATGAAGATATATTTGAAAAATATGGTGTGCCAGGGAACAAGAAAGTTTGTGTTGTCGGAAGTTAAAAAAATGGGTTTGGAATTAAAGTCTTTCGAATCTGGAAGCATTGAATTTGGAAAAGATCTTTCAGTCGACCAGGAACATCAGCTGGAATTCAGACTTAAAAATTATGGTCTTGAGATACTTGTAGACAGGGACAACAGATTACAGATCATGCCTGCCTATTCAGGTACGGATCATATCTCCGAATATGAGTACGTGCTCGACAAAACAGAAGCTGAGCAACTTACAGAGGTAACCCTTGGTATGTAGCCTGATTTCATGCTTGTTGTTGATTTGTTAAGAATTCACTTCAAAAATATAAAGTAACTGATCGTATAGACAGAAATTAATGTAGAATATGATCAGTAACTGCAATAGATATTGTAGTCTGAAAAAAGTTCAATTGTTGGTCTTATGTGACTGACGGGGCGAAAGCATGCCTGATTACTGCGTTTTTGAAGGTTTTTAACATTCATTTTGTCTTGATGTTCAAGGTTTTAATAACAAAAGTTACATTTCTTGCTGCAGTGTTTCTTCCTGTACTGCTCAATGCTCAGGTTGAGTATAATGCTTTTGTCAGTTCACCGGTGATTAATCCTGTTCCATTACGTCCTGTTGAAGAAGGAGGTACTGGTATTTTTACATTTAATACAGGGAACACCGGGACTGCTGCAATGACTGAATTAAGGATTACTGTTATTATTACATTATCTAATGGTGTGGCAGGAACAAATAATCCACTTGATGCAATAACAGGTACAGCAGCAAACCTGTTTTCATGGACATACAAGAATGGGAGGTTTACCGGGGATCAGAGCAAGTTGATTCCTGCAAATTATACAGGTACCCTTATCGTATCCTACAAGGTGACCCAGAATTCAGCCCCGGCTAACCCGCTGAATGGCTTTACTGCTGTGATAAGGTCTGGTGCATACCAAAATACCCCTGGTGATGATTCGATATCCCTCTATACATACACAGAGTGCGCCAAACCTTCAGCTCCGGTTCCGGGTCAAATTACTCAACCAGACTGTGTAACCCCGACAGGAAGCATCGTCCTGAATGGTCTGCCTGAAGGAAACTGGACTCTTAACCGTAATCCCGGTAATATCCAGGTAACTGGTTCCGGACCAACAACTACTGTTGCCGGCCTGTTGCCGGGAACCTACAGCTTTACAGTTACAACTGGCAGTGGTTGTACCTCCGATCCACTTCAGAATGTTGTTATAAACCAGG
Source organism: Bacteroidales bacterium (assembly GCA_035297425.1). Taxonomy (GTDB): domain Bacteria; phylum Bacteroidota; class Bacteroidia; order Bacteroidales; family VadinHA17; genus LD21. The sequence goes on from DATGYZ010000032.1 coordinate 179,786, forward strand.
CTCCTGTACAATCACCACCACAGCCGGCATCGGTTGTTCAGCCCGGGTGTTCTGTTCCAACAGGAAGTGTGACGCTTAATAATCTTCCTGCAGGTACCTGGACAATAATCACATACCCTGGTGCGGGAACTCGTACAGGCACAGGGACATCAACGTTAATTTCAGACCTGGCGCCAGGTACTTACAGTTTTGCTGTGAGGAATGAACAGGGATGTACTTCCGAACGGTCATCAGATGTCGTGATTAACAATCCTCCTTCTGTTATGGCACCAGGGATTGGTCCCGTGATCCAGCCAACTTGCACTGTTGCTACCGGTACAGTGAACCTTACCGGATTGCCTTCTCAGGGTACCTGGACAATTTTTATTTATCCAGGTTCAGGAACCCGGACAGGTACAGGCACAACAACAACAATTTCAGAGTTGGCACCGGGTACTTACAATTTTGCTGTCAGGAATGAACAGGGATGTACTTCTGCCACATCATCAGATGTTTTAATTAGCAATCCTCCTGCTATTCAGGCACCGCGCATAGGTAACGTAACACAGCCGTCCTGCACTACATCTTCCGGTACAGTAAGCCTTAGCGGATTGCCTTCTCAGGGAACATGGACTATATTGATAACACCTTCGGGTACAAGAACAGGGAACGGTACAACGTATACTATAACCGATCTGCAAGCCGGGGCAACATATACCTTTGCAGTACGTTCTGTAGATGGTTGCACGTCTCCTGCATCTGAGCCTGTTACAATAATCAATGCACCTCAGCCTCCAGCGGCGCCAGTGCCAGGGACGGTTACACAGCCAACATGCGAGACATCAACAGGAAGTGTCCAGCTTACAGGACTGCCATCAACAGGTACCTGGACTGTATCTGGCACACCAGGCGATATATCCCGCACAGGAAACGGCACCATATTAAATATCCAGGGATTATCAGCAGCCACTTACAGCTTTACTGTTACTTTCCCGGCAGGTTGTAAGTCTGCTCCATCAGCTAATATAATCATCAATTCACCTCCTCCAACATTGCCTGCACCTGTTCCGGGAACACCAGTTCAGCCGTCGTGCACAACACCAACAGGCAGTGTTATAATCTCAGGTTTGCCGGCATCTGGAAACTGGATATTGACACGGAACCCCGGCAATGTATCAACACAGGGAACAGGGGCTTCAGTCGAGATAACTGGCCTTCCTCCTGGTAACTATAACTTTAGCGTTGCCAGCTCAGATGGTTGCAGGTCACCTTTGTCAAGCCAGGTAAGGATTGATGATGCACCGTCGGTACCCTCGCAACCTGTTATCCGGATCGATTGTTTCCTTGGCGCAAGCTTAGCAGTTGTGACAATTACAAGCCCAAGAGGGTCAGGATTTGAATACAGGCTTGATGACGGAAATTTCTCAGATTCGCCAACCTTCGTTGGAGTGAGGAATGGCAATCACAGAATAACTGTAAGGAACAGGTCAGGGTGCACGACATCCGGTGATGAATTTACCGTTTCATGTGGTTGTGTAAATGGTCCATCTATTTCCCTTTCATCAAGGAATGGAAGTACATGCGCATCAGCTCCAGTTACGATATCGGGCAATACCTTTGGAGGCAATGCAACAATCGTCACCATTACTGATGATGGTGCAGGATCTATCACTAATACAAATGTAATCTCATCTCCGTTCTCTTTCACCTACAACCCGTCATCGGCAGATATCGGGAAGACTGTGATTATTACATTCACTACCAATAATCCAGTAGGAGAGCCCTGTGTGGCTGCCATTACCACCTTTGCATTGGCTGTCAATGCAATACCTGCAGCTCCTGTGCCAGGACTGATTGAGCATCCAACATGCACCACATCGACAGGACGGGTGACATTGTCCGGACTACCCTCCCAGGGCAGCTGGATACTTGTCAGGAATCCCGGAAATATTACCAGTACAGGAACAGGCTCTTCAATAACAGTAACCGGACTTGAAAGCGGCAATTATACTTTTAGCGTCATAACACAAGGGTGTGCATCGCAGCAATCAGCACCTGTTGTTATAAACCAGCAACCAGCAATACCTGCCGCTCCTCTGGGTGGAACCATTGTACATCCCGGATGCACTATCGCTACTGGAAGTGTTACACTTACAAATCTTCCGGCAGCAGGAACATGGACACTTATTCAATACCCAGGGACCGTAACAACAACAGGTACCGGTGAAAGTACAACTATAACCGGACTTGTCTCAGGTACCTACAATTTTACAGTGAGAAGTGCAAACGGATGTACGTCATCTTCATCAGCCAATATTGTTATAAATCAGCAACCTCCGACACCTGTTGCTCCGACAACAGGGACTATTACTGCCCCAACATGTCCTCAGCCAGCAGGAAGTGTGGTTCTTTCCAACCTGCCTGCCAGCGGCAACTGGGTAGTCAATAGTGTTCCTGCTGGTATAACCATGTCAGGAAGAGGAACATCTGCAACTATCAGTGGGTTGGTTCCAGGATCATATACATTCACGGTTACAAATGCTTCAGGGTGCATTTCTCCTGGTTCTGCTGCTGTTATAATACCCCAGATACCAGGGGCACCTGTTCTTGTAATCACAAATCCATCACCGGTATGTTTTCCGGCAACTGTGAACCTGACAAATCCTGCCATAATTTCAGGATCCACAACTTCACTTACCATAACATACTGGATGAATGCTGCCGGTACTTCACCTGTTGTAAACCCTGCATCTGTTTCGGCAGGAACTTATTATATAAGGGGTACAAATGCAGCCCAGTGTTCAGATATAAAGCCTGTTACAGTAATCGTGGCACAAAAGCCTGTAGCCGATGCCGGCCCTGACCAGGAACTTGATTTCAGATTCACCACAGATATTGCTGCAAATCAACTTCTGCCTGGAGAATCAGGAAGATGGTCTGTCTTGGCAGGAAAAGGTGTAATTAATGATCCTTCTCTTCCACGAACGACGATCAGGGATCTTGAGCCAGGGAAAAACATACTGTTATGGACAGTTGATAATAAGGCATGTCCTACATCGTCAGACACACTCAGCATAACGGTCAGGGACCTTGTAATTCCTTCCTTAATAACACCTAATGAAGACGGCAGAAACGATTACCTGATTCTTCGTGGTATTGAGGGGATCCCTGGCAATGAATTATACATCTTTGACAGAAGAGGAACCATATTATTCAAATCTTTGGATTATAAAAATGACTGGAATGGCATTGATTATAATGGCAAACCAATACCAGACGGAACTTACTTTTATGTCTTTTCGAGCGGAAATCGCAGGAGATGGAGCGGTTATATTGTAATACGCCGGTGATATGAAAAAATTAATAGTTGTCCTGATTGTCATATTCTCGTTTCGATATCTGTCAGCCCAGATAGCTCCTGTACCCGATCAGTATGTTCTTAACCCTGTGCTTATCAATCCTGCTGCTACAGGTCTGAGAGAATCACTCAGCATTGCCGGCTTATTCAGGCGGCAATGGGCAGGTATTAAAGGTGCACCTGAAACAATAATGCTAATTGCGGATAGCCCGGTATTTGACGGAAATACAGGCCTTGGTTTTTCAATTATGCGTGATAAAATAGGTGTTACCAGAGAAACATCTGTGAGTGGATCATACTCATACACTACGAAAGCTGGTGAAGGATCATTATCCCTCGGGTTAAAAGCGGGCATTTTAGCTACTAATACAGCATGGTCAGAGCTTGTTGCACTTGAACCCGGAGATGAATCGATGCTGTCCGACTCAAGAACATTCATAGTGCCTGATTTTGGTTTTGGCGCATATTATTACAACGAAAAATACTTTGCAGGATTCTCTGTTCCCCGGTTGCTTGGATACAGGTTTAACACAGATAAAAACAGGTATTCATTGAGGATCGATCCGGGGCAGTATTACTATTTATTCCAGGGAGGATATCTTATTGATCTGTCTGAAATAATTCGTTTTCAACCATCTGCACTGCTCTCTCTTTCACCCGGTGAAAAGATGCTTCTCGATATAAATGCTCATTTTAACTTTTTGGAAAAAGTATGGGCAGGGGTATCATTCAGGACCAACAGATCATTCGCCTCAATGGTACAGGTTGCAATAAATGACCAGGTTAAAGCTGCTTACTCTTATTATCTTGATTTCGGCAAACTTGGGCATTTTAGCACAGGAACTCATGAGATAATGCTCAGGTTTGATCTTCAGATGAAGGCCGACGTTGTTAATCCTCTCATTTTTTAATGCTGAGGAATTGTTGCTGTATAATTGGTTTTGTAACAGCTTTCCTGGTCTCTGCTAACGGGCAGACTGAAAATTATTATGTTACAAAAGCTCCATTCAGTGCAGTCGGTTCAGATGATTTTTCACCAGTGTACTATAAGGGTGGAGTAATATTTTGTTCCAACCGCCATCAAAAGAGTTTCGGCCGGAATGTTATAGCCGATAATAAGCCATTTTTCAGAATATTCTTCTCAGATACAACAACAAAAAAATCTGAACCAAGGCTTCTCGAAGGTGAGATCAATTCTAATCTAAATAATGGTCCTGCTACATTCAATTTCTCAGGTGACACAGCCTACTTTTCAAGAAATCTGGTAGTGAACGGCAGCTTTCGTGATATTTCATCTTCAACTAACAAGCTGGGTTTATTCAGTGCTGTTTTGAAGAACGGCAGATGGGAAGATATAAGGGAACTCCGATTCAATGATCAGGCCTGGAATGTGACAACTCCTTCCCTGTCACCAGATGGTAAAAGGCTTTATTTTGCATCTGATAAGCCAGAAGGTTACGGTGGATCGGATATTTATTACAGTCAATGGAGAAATGATTACTGGGATAACCCTGTAAACCTGGGCCCAGTTGTAAATACTTCTGGAAATGAAGCATATCCATATGTCAATTCTGACGGAGGTTTGTTTTATTCCTCAGACACACATCCGGGAAAAGGAGGGAAGGATATTTTCTTTACCAGAGAGGTGGACTCGGCCTGGATCAGTCCTGTACCTCTTGCAGCACCGGTTAATTCATCTGGTAATGACTTCGGTTTTGTGGCTGATGATCTGATAGGCAGCGGATATTTTTCTTCCGACAGGAATGGAGATGTGGATATATTTTATTTCAAAACTGTTTATCCGCAATTCTTTTATTGCGAGAAGCAATCAGAAAAAAGGTTTTGTTTTACTTTCATTGATGATGGTTCAATTGAAATTGATCCGCTGAGTCTTCAGTTCAGGTGGGATTTTGGAGGAAAGCAGATGACAGGTTACTCGGCAGAACATTGTTTCAATGGTCCTGGGAGCTATAGCATGAGACAGGATATTATTGACCGAAAGACAGGAAATGTAGTCTTTAACAAGATATCAGCCGGGTTAGAAATAGTACATGACGGAATGCCATATATTATTGCTCCGGAGAATATTAAAACTGGTCAGCAGGTAACACTCAGGGCTGAGCCTGATTCACCCGGCTTTGAAACATTTAATTACTATTGGGAAGTAGGTAATACCATTAAAGGCCAGGGACCTGAATTATCTTATACAACAAATGAATCAGCACCTGTAGATGTGAGACTCCTGGCCAACATCATAAATAAAAATACAGGTAAGAAAATGCAGGTATGTGTCTCGAGAAAGATAATGACCGGCGCTTCAACTGACAGTACTGACATTGCTAAAGATACAATATCAGCTTCAGGCAGGAAAAATAACATCAAAATCAATAATATCTATTCTTACAGTGAAGAACTGTCTGGTAAGCCGGTTTTTGTTGTTCAGGTACTTGAATCTGCAACGGAAGTGCCACTTAAAGATTTAAACGTCAGTCCACAGTACCCTGTAAGGAAGATCAGGATTGGTGAAGCCGGCACATTTTCGTACGTTATTGCCGAGGAACAGGACTTTATGGCTGCCTACAATTCATTAAAGGATGCTTTGTCTTTTGGATTCAGAAATGCTTTGATAAGGACTTATATTCCTGTTGACAAAGGGGAGGCAGAGCTATGGGATTTTAAAAGGACATATGGAACAGCTTCGTCTTCTTATTTTGTCAATAACGGATTCAGCATTTCACCTGATGCTGCTTCTATCCTCGATAAACTGGTTCTGTTGCTGAAAAGAAACCCTGAAATGAAGCTGAAAATTGTAGCGCACACTGAAAGAACAAACAACCAGAAGGCTGATATAGATTTATCTTCAAGGCAGGCTGAGAGCATTGTCGAATATCTTATTGAGCAGGGAATTAGCGGGGATAGGCTCAAATCAGCAGGTTTCGGAGGATTAAGGCTTGTGGCTCCTGAATTTCCCTCGTCAGAAAGGATGAAGAACAGGAGGATTGATTTTCTTGTTTCTGAATGATCAATGAAAAGCAAGAACAAGGCTGTAGTAGAGAAATGCAATTGTTTCCCTGGCAGTTTTAATGTATCTTCCATCCTTACCTTCTTTTTTACTGCCAGGAAGAGCAACTATCCCTACCTTCGTTTCGCCTGCAAGAACATTCTTATATGTCATCCATGTTCTCCTGGAATGAGTACCCGAACTGATAATGTTAATACCGACGACTGGAATATTTTTCTTTTTTAACCAGTTATTTACTGCAACTGCGCTTGAAAGTGTCCTGTTGATCTTTACCTTTTCTGCAGCTGCAGTAAACAGCCTTGTGGAATCAACTCCAAATGCCAGTAATCTTTTCGCCGCAAGCTCTGAATTTGAGCTGAAGTCATTGATTATCTTATGGCTTTCCTCAAGATTTTTTATAATATATTCTGTGTTATTCAGAAAAGGGATATGTAAATTATCCAGTATTATATTTTTAATAAGAAGTACAGAAATTGTATCAGATATAAATTCAACAGCTACAGAATTTACCCGGGTTCCATTCCAGTCAATACGGCATTGTTTTCTGTATTTTTTAACTGAAAAAGTACCTGATACTGTGCCATTAACTAGTACATTGAAGTCAGCAGCTCTATTATCATTGCTTCTTGCTGTAACCTCAATTTTACGGATGTCTGTAAGTGTATCAGGAATATCAAAGATAAGTAACCCATTCCTGTGCATCCCATAGTATTCAGGCACTGATTCAAGGCCAGATGTTATTACATAATCATATTCCTTTTTTTTAGCTTCTGAAGCAGCAAGCCTGAGATCATTAAATGAGAGCCATCCTTCAATAACGAGAATGTTTGCATCAACTTCATTGTTTCTTGTAAGGAAGGACTGGAGTGCAGGAAAGACAATTTCGCAGCCAAGGTATATTTCTGAAATGAGTAAAACCGATACAGCAATGAAAAGCAGCTTTTTTTTCATAAAGCAAATAATTACATAAAAATAAAAAGATAAAGTCAAAGTGACCTTACCTTTTTACATGTGCTGCTTAAAATTTGATCAGTTCACCACTATCAGCTTCTGGACATAATGCACTGTTTCGCCAATTTTTAGTCGTGTGATGTACATGCCGGGTTTAAGGCTGATAGGTATCTTCATGCTCCTGACAAAGTTGCTAAGCTTTGTCTCCTGGCATAGTTTGCCGGAGATATCGAAGAACTGGATGACTGGTTTTTTATCTCCCGGGTCGAAGTTTGCTATTTTGATATAGTCTTTTGCCGGGTTAGGGAATATTAATGTTTTGCCTTTGTTTATAAGG
>DATGYZ010000033.1:0-101069 GCA_035297425.1 Bacteroidales bacterium
GCGTGGCAGGGCTTTTTCTTTGTTAAGCACCCCCCTGAGGATCACAGTGAGCGAAGCGAACTGTAATCCACAATCTGGTGACCATTATTTGGAAGCATGGCAGGGATTTTCTTTGTTAAGCACCCCCCTGAGGATCACAGTGAGCGAAGCGAACTGTTATCCACAATCTGTTGACCTTAATTTTGAAGCGTGGCAGGGCTTTTTCTTTGTTAAGCACCCCCCTGAGGATCACAGTGAGCGAAGCGAACTGTAATCCACAATCTTCTTTGTCAAGCCTTCCCCCTGAGGATCACAGTGCGAAGCGAACCGTAATCCTCAATCTGGTGACCTTTATTTAGAAGCATGGCAGGCTTTTTCTTTGAGCTTTCCTCCAAAACGGATCATAAAATAATCCTCCCGATAAATCAGTGTGAGAGATAATTCCCTTCATGAATACTCATCCAAAGCAGGTTCTTAATTGGTTAATATGAAAAAGAAGAACTACATTTAACAACAGGACTGCTAAAAGCTACTATATGAAAAAGAATTTGAATATACTTTTAGGCTTGCTAGTAATTCTTGTTGTTTTCTGTTTTGATTCTGTTGCACAGGATCTTCCCAAGTCAATAACAAAGGATCAGGTCATTTATAACCTTGCTGATAAACAACTTTACATCGATCCTGTATTTAACGGGTCAACAGATCCGATGGTCTGTTTTAATCGTAATACCAACAGGTGGTATATGTACTATACCAGCCGTCGTTCCAATGTTAAAGGGCTGGGAGGCATCGAGGCTGTACATGGATCTCCGATTGGAATTGCAGCATCCGAGGATGGAGGTGCAACCTGGAAGTACATCGGGGATTGCAACATAGATTATCATCCCGATGAAAATCCAACCTATTGGGCCCCTGAAGTTATTGAATATGAAGGCACTTACCATATGTACCTGACATATGTTCCCGGAATATTTGATAACTGGGACCATCCACGTGATATAGTCCACCTGACAAGTAAAGATGGGATTAACTGGAATTACCAGTCTGTACTTAAGCTGGTTGTAAGAAAGGTTATTGATGCCTGTATCTGGAGAATGCCTGACGGGATTTGGCGATTATGGTACAATAACGAGACTGATAATAAATCGATTTATTATGCTGAAAGCCCTGATCTTTATAACTGGACAGATAAAGGGAAAGTTGATATAAATACTGTTGGAGAAGGTCCGAATGTAATATTCTGGCATGGAAAATATTTTATGATAGTTGATGAATGGAAGGGTCTGTCTGTTTTCAGTTCCGGTGACGCACTCAACTGGTCCAAGCAGGATGAATATCTTATTGCAGGAATCCCTTTACCGGCAGATTCCACAAAGGCTAATGAAGGGCAAGGAAACCCTCAAAGGCCGGCCAGGACCACGATGGTACCTGGAAGCAGGGGTAACCATGCTGATATCCAGCTTTCTAACGGTCATGCTTACATGTTTTATTTCAGCAGCATACCTTATGGAACAGGCATGCGCGGAAGTGCAGTATATGTCCAGGAGTTGATATTAAATGATGATGGCACTATTTCATGCAATACGTCAGCACCATGTTATATTAATCTTGGTCACCCCGGCAGGTAATCCCGGAAAAAATATTAAGAGAAAGACAAATTATACCCGGTTTGTTCAACATGGTAACGTGATTCACATTGCTGAATACTGCTGATCAAAGGCAATTTGGAAATCCAGACAGAATCCTCCAGAAAGGATCAGATATTATTAATAGCCAAAGGGAATAGTTTCCCGGACCTTTTCTCCCCGCATGCGGGGCACTCGGGATCATACCAGCTTAGTGGCTTTCCGCACCCTGGGCAAAGCCAGCGCTCTTCTTCATATTTAACCCATTCCTGAACGCCCATCTTACGAATTTTCTGAAGGTTTGGCAGGTATTCGGCTCGGTGGAGCAGACCTGTATTTATCATATTTGTGATACGAAAGCAAGGTAATTCAGTACAGTCTGAACAGCGGATAACATCTTGTTTGCCGGCTACACAACTCTTTATAGCACATCTCTGGCAATGTGGCGCAAGCTGTCCGCCACTCATACATCCGTCGCAAAGAAGGCCATCCATCCAGGCAGGATCCGGTATTGTTTTTGTCTTCACCTGCCCTGAAGAAATTCTCTTCTGCATCCTAAGCCTCAGTTGCTCTTCATTGCTGTGTTTAGCAATATAGGCCGGACAGGCTCCACAATATGTACCACAAACCCCAGCCAGATATTCTTTGTTCTTGTTGTCCTGTAATTTCTCGTCTATTGCCAGGCTATCATATGGAAAACATGAAAAACAAACAGCAGTACCGATAATACTTTTTATAAATCTTTCCCGGTCCATTCTATTCTTTCCCGCCCGTTTTTTCATTAAGCTTTGAAAATCTGTTGATCAGATGCCATTTATTCAAAAATAAGACTTTATGAAACTAAATACAAAAAATTCATTCTCATAAGATTATATCAGCCTCGACCTCTCTAGAAAGTGTCGCTGGTAACATCCTGGCTCAATGGCTTGGACTAAATCCTGGTACTTATAACTGATTACTTTTCGATCGGCTAATGCCGGTGATGTTATAGTAATATAATGAAATTACATATAAATTTACATAAAACATCAACAATGAAAAGCATGAATCTCCTCTTTGCAGCAATTTTCCTTTGTTTATTGACATCAGGTGTCAGTGCCCAGGACTGGCCCCAATTCCTTGGACCAAACAGGAATGGCTCATCGCCGCAGAAGGGGTTACTCAGGAAATGGCCCTCGGGAGGACCTGAAGTACTCTGGACAGTAAATGTCGGTCCGGGTTATGGAGGGCCTGTTATAAAAGGTGATAAAGTTTACATGTTAGACAGGGAAGACAGGACAGGGGATATTATGAGATGTTTTGATTTTAACACAGGGAAAGAACTATGGCGTTATAGTTACGAAGCTCCGGGTACAATCCAGTATCCTGGCTCAAGAAGCGTTCCTTTTATTGATGAGAACAGGGTGTATTCCTGCGGTCCTTATGGTGACCTGTACTGCATTGATGTTAACTCTCATAAACCGGTATGGAAAAAGAACATTATGAAAGATTTCGGGGGAACAAAAATTCCTGTCTGGGCAATATCCCAATGCCCTCTGATATATGGTGATCTGTTAATTGTTAGTTATTCGAAGGATCCAAATGCTGGGCTTGTTGCTTATAATAAGCAGACAGGAGAAATTAAATGGAAGACTGAAGCTATCGGAAATGAAACTTATGCTGCTCCATCAATAGTTAAGATTGCAGGAGAGGATCACCTTGTTATGATTTTTTCAGCGACTAATACTTATATGCACAGGGAAGCTAAAGTTTCAAGTGGCAGGATAATCGGTTTCAAGCCGGAAACCGGGAAAATTCTCTGGGAATATAATAACTGGGAGAATGTTATCCAGATAGCTCCGCCCTTTGATGCCGGTGAAGGCAGGGTACTTGCAGTGGGTGGATATGACATGGGAACTGCAATGATCAAAGTCGAGAAAAAAACGGATGGCAGCTATAATGTAAAAGAACTTTTTAAACATAATAATTTCGGTGATCACACCAAACCACCGATATTGTACAATGGTTATTTCTATGCCCAGTTCTCAACAAACGACAGGCGCGATGGACTGTCTTGCATGAGCATTGATGGCAAGGTTATGTGGAAAACAATGCGAAAACCCTCCTTTGACAAAGGCAGTATGATACTTGCAGACGGGCTGATACTGGCTACCGATGGAAGTAAAACTCTATATCTTATTCAGCCTGATCCATCAGGATTCAAACCCCTGGCTTCCGCAGAGATACTTGGAACAGGGCAAAACTGGGGACCCATGGCGCTTGCTGACGGGAAGCTCCTGGTCAGAGATCAAAACAAGCTGATGTGCCTTAGAATTACAAACTGAATTTGCGGCATACGCAACCGGTGAATGTAGACTTAATTGTTGATCCACAGGCTGGATCTGCAACAGTGAATCTTTTGATTTTGACGGAGCCTCCAATAAGGATCACATAGCCGGTATCCAGGGTGATAAAATTGAATCTTTGATGAAAACTAAATAACTAAATGCCTGTTTATTATTTATTTAATTATGAAGAAGAAAGATCTCTATGATATATTGAGTGAGACATTATCAGGATTTTACCGGCACAACGTATTTAAGCTAAGCGCATCTCTTAGTTTCTATACAATATTTTCCATTGGTCCAATGATGCTTGTTATAATTTTTATTTCAAGCAATTTTTTCAGCAGGCAGGCAATTGAAGGGTCCCTTTACGGCCAGATAGAAGTACTGATAGGAAGTGAGGCCGCTCTTCAGGTACAGGAACTGATCAGGAATACCTCATTAAGCAGTAATTCCATTATGGCAGTCATTGGATTTACGCTGTTGTTTTTTGCGGCAACAACGGTTTTTACTGAAATCCAGGATTCAATGAATATAATCTGGGATTTGCAGGTAAAGAAGAATAAGAACTGGCAGCAAACTCTGGTTAACCGCATTGTATCATTCCTGATCATTACCTGCCTGGGATTACTACTGCTTATAATTCTGATTATCAATGGTCTCCTGGATGGGTTAATGGATCAGTTCGTTGCAAAATTCCCCAAAATTGCTATAAATCTTGTTTATGCAGCAAACATTATATTGACTCTGGTTATAGTCACGATTTTATTTGGATTTATTTATAAAGTCTTACCTGATGTCAACATCAGATGGCGACATGTTGCTACCGGAGCATTGTTCGCTTCCATTTTATTTATGATAGGCAAATTCGGAGTTACTTTTTATATAAACAGCAGCAATATGAACAGTACTTATAGCTCTGCAGGTTCGCTGGTCATTCTTTTACTATGGACATATTATTCTGCTACCATACTTTACCTCGGAGCTGAATTCACGAAGGCATACGCTATAAAGTACTATACATCAGTCCAGCCAAGAAGTTATGCTGTGAGAATAAAGACTGTGACAATGGAAGACAACGAAATCAGATAATACTTAGATGTGGCTGATGAGTTATTTGGAGAAGTCAGGAAAATACCGGGAGTCGCCAACTTTTCATGTCTTTTGCATTCTCCAACAGATCTAGGCAATATCAATATCATCATCCAGATATACTTCCTGGACAAGGTTCAGCAGCTTCACTCCTTCTGACATTGGCCGCTGGAAAGCTTTGCGCCCCATGATAAGACCTGTTCCTCCTGCCCTCTTGTTGATAACAGCTGTCCTGACTGCTTCAATAGTATCATTTTCTCCTTTCGATTCACCACCTGAGTTGATAAGTCCAATTCGTCCCATATAACAGTTTGCAACCTGGTAACGGCACATGTCGATAGGGTGATCACTGGAAAGCCTGTCATACATTGCCGGAACTGATTTTCCGAAATTAACTGCTTGAAAGCCACCATTAACAGTCGGCAGTTTTTGTTTTATTATATCAGCCTGGATAGTAACGCCAATATGGTTCGCCTGACCGGTAATGTCTGCTGCGGTTTCATAATTAATCCCGTCTTTTTTGAATGCATTATTGCGGGTGTAACACCAAAGGATTGTTGCCATTCCGAGCTCATGAGCCATTTCGAAAGCCTCGGAGACCTCAATCAGCTGACGGTTCGATTCCTCAGATCCGAAATAGATTGTTGCCCCGACAGCTGCTGCACCGAGGTTCCAGGCATCCTGCGGTGAGCCGAACATTACCTGGTCATACTTGTTCGGATATGTAAGCAGTTCATTATGATTAAGCTTAGCAATAAAAGGTATTTTGTGAGCATACTTTTTTGAAAGAATGCCAAGTGCTCCCATGGTTGTTGCCACTCCATTACACCCTCCTTCAAGGGCCAGCCTGATTATATTTTCCGGATCAAAATACAACGGGTTGGCAGCAAAGGAACTTCCGGCTGTATGTTCAATACCCTGGTCCACCGGAAGTATTGACAGGTAGCCTGTTCCGGCGAGATTGCCATGATTAAATATTGACGCTAAATTCCGTAATACCTTCGGATTCCTGTTACTGCTTGTAAAAACTTCATCGATATAATGAGGAGATGGCTGGTGGAGGAGGCTTTTATCTATGGTTCTGCATCTGTGATTCATCAGGTCTTCAAGCTCTTCTCCAAGAATCTCACCCAGGCTGCTTTTTTGACGTGTTGCTGTTCCCATTTTCAATAGAAATTATTCTATGTATAACAGCATAAGCGATTTGTTGTTCTTCCGGGTATCTTTGGATTAAGATGCCTGGCGGCTCACTGCCAGTGCCTTCATTTCAAGAATCTTTCTCAGCTCCCTGAAACTTATGAGCTTTTGTTGTTTCTCATCCCACAGGCTAAGCCATAGTGCTCTGAAAGTCGAGGATAATCTGATAGGTTTGATATTCCTGAACATTTCATTCTCATTATGGCAGGCTTCAAGGTTGTAGTTGGGAATCCTTGAACTGAGATGATGAACATGATGATAACCTATATTTCCTGTAAACCATTGCAACAAGCGCGGCAGCTTCAGGAAAGAACATCCCGTGAGAGCTGCGGTTTTATAATCCCATACTTCCCCTCTTTCCCACTGGACATCATCGAACTGGTGTTGGATATAGAAAAGCCATAAACCGAACAGATGTGCAAAATAAATCACGGGCAGCTGGATGAGCAGGTAAGCTTTAAGGCTAATAAACAAGCTGATAATGGAGGCTACTAACACTATTGAAATATTTGTCAGATAAATATTATTTTTTTCTTTTTTATTCATCCCTTTTCTTGTGAAACGGTTACTGATCACCATTACAACAGGCCCTAACGTGAAAAGGAAAAATGGATTCCTGAAAACTTTGTAAGTAAATTTGTTCCAGCCTGTGGAATTAAGATATTCATCAACAGTATATGTAAGAACGTCACCCACTCCACGTTTATCGAGGTTTCCTGAAGTTGCATGATGAATTGCATGCTGGCTGTGCCATGAGCGATAAGGAGTAAATGACAATATCCCTGTCAGTATACCGGTTATTGTGGATGCTTCACGTGACCTGAAAAAAGATCCATGCCCACAGTCATGAAAAATTATGAATAACCTTATCAGAAATCCGCTTGCTACAACGGCAAGCAAAAGTGTAATCCAGAATGGATATGAAAGGCTTTTATACATCAGGAACCACATAAAGATATATGGTAGCAGGGAATTGGTGATCTGCAAAATGCTCTTGCCGGCATCAGGTTTAGCATATTTCATGACAATCTTTTGCCATGAGATATCTTGATTCTTTGTTTTATTATTATTCTCCATTTCTTATGTTCTTTTCATTGTGTTCTTATGTCTCATTAATCTGAAGCGCAGACAAAATTAGGATCACTACGAGACACTGCCAAAAAGCAGTGACCAGCATACATAATTTGTGACAACTTAACCGTGAACGGGGTGAATAAACAGTCCCAGGGGCAGATTTATTCCAGTGCTTCCCTAAGTCTTATAAGGTACTGCCGGGAAACAGGAAGTTTCTCACCAAAGCCCCTGACAGACAATACATAGTTGTTATTTATAAGCTTGAGATTTTCAACATGACGGGTGTTTACAATGCAGATCCTGTGACACCGTATGAAATTTGGGTAAGCCATAAGCTGAAGTTCGATATTTTTCAAAGTATTTCTTATCAGCTTTCTTTTGAGCAAATCACTTTCCATGTAGGCTATTTCAACATAATTATCAGCTGACCTTATAAAGATCACATCATCTGTATCCAGAATAAAGTTCTCATTTGCATTTTCAGACTTGAATTCAACCTCCTTCGCCGGAAAGTGGTTTTTATATCTTTCAATTTCAATTTCAGCCTGTCTTTTATCTGAGGTCATAGTTCTTACATCAACTTTAAGGTTCACGATCTTATCATGAATCTCAAGAATTATCCCCGGGGAGATACAAATCAGAAAAACCCTGAATAAAATGAGAATATTAAGTTCTAACTGCCCTGCATACACCAGGTAGAATAAACTTCCGGCCGAGCTGAAAAGAAAAATAAGAAAGTCCCTAATGAATGAAGTTATTTCAGGCTTGGTTTCAATATTTTCAGGAAAAACCCGTCCGAGAAATTGCACTATTATGGTCGAAAATATTGCTGAGAAGAAAATGATAAGACCGATTCCTGCATAGAAAAGAATATGATTATTAAAATTAAGTTTTGAAACAGGGAAGGGTTCGAAGAACAACATAAACAGGAATAATCCCGAACTCACCTTAAAGATAAGTCCGAATTCTGATTTAAATCTTTTAACCAGATGATCAAATCCTGAATCCACCAGTATAATTCCTGTTATTCTACACTATAGTAGATACCATAAATTACTACAAAGTTCATTAATATGAAACAATATTTCGCTACAAAGGATTTGCTATTAGTAAGGGAAAGGGGCTTATTTCAGCTTCTTGGCTGTATTTCTGTTCAGGTACCTGAATTTGGCCTCTTCAGGATCGGCTTCCTTCCGGATATAGATCCTGGTCCTGTGATCAATTATTACTTCTTTCAACTGTGATATGTCTGGAGTCTCGAATTTTTCATGTTTCTTTTCCATCATAAAAATTATTTAATCAAAAAAAAAGTCCCGTTAACCAACGGGACTCCTGGTCTTTAATGCTTACATGATATAATCAGGCAATCTTAACATTAACTGCATTCAATCCTTTTTTCCCCTGTTCAACGTCGAACGTAACAACATCGTTTTCTGTGATGTTATCGTGCAACCCTGAGGAGTGTACGAAATACTCTTTTGATGAATTCTCATCCTTAATGAATCCAAAACCTTTCGATTCATTAAAAAATTTTACTGTGCCTTTATACATTTATTACTTATTTAATTAATGTTGCAATATAGTGAAATTTTTTGAATATATTATTAATTTTCAAATAATTAACTTCATCCTGTAAATTCCATGTCTACAGGTGTCTGCGGGTTGACGTCCTTAAACCTTGCGTATTTGCTTCCAGGTTTTTTGTTTCATTTGACTGGTGTTACCTTAATTACATAGGTTGTAACACTGGCTGGAGTCAGGGTTGCCTTAAGAATATTTTCCCGGATCTCAATATTCGGAAGGCCTGCAAGGTCCTCTGAGGATGATGTTCTCCACGGCAATGCTGATGCAGCATTAATTCCTGCCAGGCTCAGCTCAAGGTCCTTATTGTTGTCATTTTCATTAATTGCGACAATAACAAGCTGATTTTGAGATTGATTTTTATATGCAGACACCAGGACACCGGGTGCAAATTCGGCTTCAAGTGGTATACGGAAAAAACCTGGTTTAACGAAACGGCTATAGTTTCCTATTGTAAACAGACGCTTATCGAAGGTAAAAGTATTGTCCTTATTCATATGTACAAGGCTTCCGCCATTAGGATAGGGACTGACTGCCCACCAGTAGCACCATCCGCTTGTATTATTCTGAGCAACATGGGTATGAATGATCTTAGCCCAATATATACCGTCATGTATGTCTGAGAAATTAGCACCGAGGTTAGCTGCTTCAGTCTGCCATATTTTCTTTTTGTGATGAAGTGTTTCAACTAGAGGCCCCGAACGCTGGCTGATTGGAGGAAATGCGCCTTTGTCAGCAGTTCCGTATGCATGAACACCAACAATATCTACGCGGGCTGCTGTTACTGAATCTGCCAAAGATTCAAGTACCGGGTTTTCTGTCCAGGCACTGTGCTCACCAACAATGACTTTTGCCATTATTTTGTCACGTTCAAATACAGGGATAAGTACCTTTAAAAAATCATGAAATTCCTTTCCCGTCCAGTAGCATGATGAATATTTTACTGTGATATCCGGCTCATTGGCAAGTGAAATAGCCCAAATATCAATTCCATGATGTTCCTTATAGCCCCGCACATACATTGACAGGTATTCGGCAAAAGCCTGGTATTTATCCGGACGCAAATGTCCCCCTATTACATTATTATTATCCTTCATCCATGCAGGCGGACTCCAAACAGTGCTGACATATCGTGTTGCCCCTCTCTTCCCGGCTTCCCTCATAAGCCATATTTCATCTTCATCTCCAGACCAGTTCCATACACCTTCCTGAGGTTCAATTGAAGGGGAAGGTCCGTTTGTTGGTGATCCCCATGAGCCTCCATCGCCAACAAAATTCCTTACAACAGAAAGACCGGCACCCTTTTCCTGGGAATAAAGGATATCGAGAATCTGCGATCGCTGAGGTTCAGGGAAATTCATCAGGTCTGCAGCCATATGAAACGCTCCTGATGCACCAAAACCATCAATCTCCTGTGCAGTACGGCTCCAGTCTAATGTTATTAAATTTTTTGCAGTTGCATTTGTAGCTGATGAGTTACCCGCAACCTGAGAGTTTGCATTAAGAGTAAACATTAAAGACAACAAAATGCAAAACATACGATAAAGAATTTTTTTTGTCATAAAAGATTGTTTAAGGAAACACGTCAAAATATCCGCTGACGAATTGTATACAATATTTCTGTTCCAGTAAATATCAGAAGTATACTTGTCTAAAGCAAATAAAATAATACCCGAAAAATGAGCCTTGAATATTATTCCCGTACTTTATCGAGGGCTGCCTTCAATATCTGCGAGTGGTCAAATGCCAGTTCAGGAAGGTTCTCTGTACTGAACCATTTTATATCGGCAGCATCGTCGCCGGCTTTGATTGTGTAATCCTCAGACTTGATTACTGTATAAAAAACAACTGATATTGTTCTTCCCCTTGGGTCTCTGTCGACAGCACTGAATGTTCGAAGTTGCATAAGATGAACATTTTCTATCCCTGTCTCTTCAGCCAGTTCACGAATAGCTCCCTGCTCCAATGTTTCATCCATTTGTATAAAACCTCCGGGAATAGCCCATTTATCCTTATAAGGTTCATTACCTCTCCTGATCAGCAGAACATTCAGGTCATCATTATTATGGCTGAAAAGAACACAATCTGCCGTGACAGCCGGCCTGGGGTAATCGTAACAGAAACTCATAAGACTTATAATTTTATTTACGCAATCTGAACAATTTAAATATATAAAAGTTGTCATGCTTCCAGTTTGAACCCTGGTTGTTGAAAGATTTAATGAATAATTATGACTGATTTTTATAACAAGAGTTTCATAGTTTATGTATTTTTATCAAGTTTGACAGTATTTAATTTTTAATCCGGACTGATATGAAAAAAATCTCGTTCTTCTTATCTGCAATGACAGCTCTCTTGCTAGTATCATGCAGTGACTCAAATCCCGTCCTTAATATCGAAGGTGGCCAGATTCAGGGTGTAGAAACCCCGACCAAAGGGATTATTGCTTATAAAGGTATTCCATTTGCAGCACCACCTGTCGGTGACCTGCGCTGGAAAGCACCACAGCCCGTTGTTTCATGGGAAGGAGTAAAGGTTGCTGACACCTATGGTGCAGCAGCTATGCAGACTCCCTGGGATCCGGAAAGTTTCTACGGAAGGGAATGGCGTGCCAGCGGAAGCGTACCTTTGAGTGAAGATTGTCTTTATCTGAATGTATGGACACCGGCTGCAGGCAAAACAGCTAAAAAGCTTCCTGTTGCTATATGGATACATGGCGGTGGCTATCGCGAAGGTTTTGCATTCGAACCCGAAATGGATGGTGGTGAAGCCTGGGCCTCACGCGGTGTTATTCTGGTTTCAGTAACATACCGTCTTGGCTCAATTGGTTTCTTCTCACATCCTCTTTTATCAGCAGAAAGTCCTGATGGTGTATCCGGCAACTATGGTCTTATGGACCAGATTGCTGCAGTTAAGTGGGTACACAACAATATTGAACAGTTTGGCGGCGATCCTGCTAACATTACAATCTTCGGACAGAGCGCAGGTGCAGGAAGTGTACAATCTCTTTCAGCTTCTCCTCTCTCAAAAGATCTTATCAGCAAGACCATAAGCATGAGTGGTGGCGGACTGAGCGAAGCCAGGCCAGGTATGCTGCTCGATACAGCTGCACTTGCTAACAAGGCTATGATGGATCATTTCGGAATAACAACTCTCGAACAGATGCGCGTTCTTCCTTTTGACACTCTGCGCAAAATGTCGGCTGATTATACTCCTGCAACAAATAAACGCGTTTCATGGAGCCCTGTAATTGACAACTATGTGTTAACTAACACATTCTCCAAGGCTGCTGTAGCTGGTGAGATTGCTGATATACCATACATGTTCGGTTATACAGCAAATGATATGAATGATGCAACCCAGGCAATTGCTGATTTCTGCTCACTTCGCGCAGAGAAGAGCACTAAGCCGGTTTATGCTTACCTGTTTGCAAGGCAACTTCCTGGTGATGAAAACGGAGCATTCCATTCCTCAGATCTTTGGTATGTATTCAATTCATTCAAACACAGCTGGAGGCCTTTTACAGAAGGTGACAAACAACTGAGCGAAAATATGGTTGATTTCTGGACGAACTTTGCAAAATATGGCAATCCTAATGGCAATAAAGATGGTGCCTGGACTGCTTTTACCAAGGAAAATCCAGCTTTCATGGTGCTTGATGCCGACAACGACAAATCAATTTCGACTATGTCAACAACCCCGAAATTTATCGGACCTTCCCCAAGAAAATAAAAGCAGGTTTATAATAAAAATATGAAGAGGGTGTCCCAAAAGGATACCCTCTTTGTTTCAATATTTTATACACCGGATCATCGCCACAGTCCCTGAAAACTCTGATCCAAAAGGCATCTTCCGGAGCGGTCTTTCAAGAAGTTCATCCATGAGATCACATAACGAAAAAACCCCGGCAAGTTACCGGGGTTTTCAAATCATTTTGAATGAATCATCTATACTTCAGAAAAATCATTCAGATTATTTTTTATTATAGTTCAGTGTAACCACAAAGTTACCAAACTGCTTTCCAGGTATAACCTTCATTTCCATCTGTCCAAGAACATCAAGTCCTTTGCCAAGATATGTGAGAGTATCGGTAACTGTTGCATTCTCACCGGAACCAATAAGCTGTGCATTGGTAAGCTCACCTCTCCAGAGTACCGGACCGAAAGTATGCCTGAATGTATATTCACCGGGAGTGATGCTGTCGAAGACATATTCATTCACTCCTTCTTTTATCATTTTTCTTTCCACCATATCCCTGCCTTTCATGAGCTCGATCTCTGCGCCTCTTCCCATAGTCTGCTCTGTGGGTTCCCTGTAATAATCTGTCCCGCTTTCAAAAGCTTCCACTTCAAAGTAATATTCAGGCTTGACATTGAGGCTGTGGATTGTGATGGTAAAATTATCATAAACCATGTAGTTGTTATAAAGCTTATTGGGCTCAATACCATAGCGTACCACATAACCATCTGCGCCTTCAACTGGTTTCCAGGTAATAGTTGCATCACGGCGGTCTTCCGGGTTGCGTGCAACAAATACATCTGAGACTTTAGTGAATTTGGCTTTGTCAGGGTTACCGAAAACGCGTAATTCCTGAATCGAGAATTTACCACCATCGTGAGTGAACACATTAGTCACCTTAACATACCTGGCATTAACTGGCTCTGCAAGCTCTGTATAGTCATGCCTTACGTCAGCAGTGTTATTGCTTTTGTCAACTATCTTATTCCAGGTTGTCTTATCATTTGATACCTCAACTATGAATGACTGGTACTGTGTAAGTGCAGGAGCAGGACCAAAACCTCTTCCTACTTCAACTTTGGTGTCGTGCCTGTCGAAATTTACCTGTACAGCAGTGATTTCACATTCTTTGCCAAGATCGACAGTAAAGAATTCGCCCGGATCGCCTGTGTTGGCTACCCACTTCGTCATGAAGTCTTCATCAACTGCATTTGCTGCATTAAAGCCTGTAAGGGTCGAGGAAGTCTCAACATATTTTTTGTTTGAAAGGAGCATCCAGCCGGCAAAGTTGTTGTCAACAGCATCAGGCTTAATACCGGGATAATACTGAGGATAATCACCGAAAGCTGTATTTGAATGCATCACGCCGTCAGCATCCACATCTGAGGGGTACATTACAATCTCACCTCCGCCCCTGCCTCCATACCATGCAGGTATCATGCAGATTGTCCAGAACTGTCCGTTTTTGTCCTTAAAGGTGCTGCCATGACCGCCACCACGTACATAACCAGTGGTTTTAAATGTCAGAGGATTGTGCTGTGAATATTCAAATGGACCCATGGGGCTATCCGATACATAGATCCCGTGTGAATATGAAGAAAACTCCAGACCTATGGCAGCATACTGCAGGTAATATTTACCATTATGTTTGATAACCCACGGTCCTTCTATCCATGGTGATTCTTCAGGGAAGTAAGGCCTGTGGTTGAAATAAGGGAAAATTACATCTTCAGCCCTTCTGCGCTCAAATCCATGCTCTTTGTAATCTCCAAAAAACAGAACTTTAGGTTCCCCTATTTCCTTGAAAGTTTTGGGATCGAGCTCCACAACACGGAATGGCATTATCTGTGACCAGCCAAAATACATGTAGAAACGGCCGTCATCATCGATAAAAATATTGGCATCACCGTACCTGTCGCTGTCAAAAGTTCCGGCCTGGGTCCAAACACCGCTTTTCGGATCTGTAGTCGAGAAAACATCTTTCGAGTTCATACTGCAGGCATACATAGTATTACCATCGGTAGCAATTGAAGGCACACCTCTCGGAAAGGTTGGAGAAACAACATAAGTCCAGTCCCTGAAATTGGCTGAATACCAGTAACCTCCGCCACCTGTAATGAACAGGTAATAATCATCTTTGTATATCAGAACAATAGGCTCGCCTGCCCTGCGGGCACGTTCTGTTCCGAAATTAAGAGTCAGGGGGTTAGTGAATGTCATCGGTTTGTCAGTAATCTGTACAGTGAATTCCTTTCCCGGTTGTTCTTCTTTGGCCCGGGTACAGGAACCGGCAGTTATCCAGATTGTTACTGCCATTACCATTAATGTTTTTAATGCGATTTTCAACATGTTGGTTAGTTTAAATTATTGAATGAACTTTAACATTTAAAATGATTCAAATACCGGTTAGTGAATATAAATAATACACTTCAAACAGAAAGTTCTAATATAAAAGCTGTGTTGACTAAGTCATTTTAATTTTCCGGCACAATCTTTCGAAGTTCCGACACCCAGACACCCAGACACCAAGACACCAAGACACCCAGACACCAAGACACCAAGACACCAAGACACCAAGACACCCAGACCCTATAGCTTCCTGATCTTAATACTCCTGAACTTCACTTCATCCTGGTGATATTGCAGGAGGACAGGTGATTCTTTTACCATACCAAAATCCTTATAGTCCGCATATTTACTTTTGCTGACAAGCAAGAGATAAGCTTCAGAACCTCGTACATATTCAAGAACTTTTATGCCATTCAACCAGTGTTCGACACGGTTGTCAGGGTATAATACAATTCGTCCGGAGCTCCAATTATCCGGCCCTTTTGTAAACCTTGCCTGCTTCTTTGCGGGAATAAGGTCGTACAATGATGCCAGTGTACGGTTTCCATCAACCCCGGCTTTAGCGTCGGGATGTCTCTGATCATCGAGTATCTGGTATTCGAGACCTATTCCCGGACCACCGTTGCCGATACAATATTTCACTCCGCTGTTCGACCCTTCGGTGAAATTGAATTCAAACTGCAGCTCAAAAGCTCCGAATTTTTCTTCACTCACAATATCACTGCCTCTTACCGGATTATCAGGCCTGTTGGGTACAGTAGTGATCACCCCGTCAGTAATTTTCCAGCCCTCCGAAGGAAATTTATCGTTGCCTGGGGTTATCCAGCCATTAGTAGTCTTTCCGTCAAAGAGAAGTTTCCATCCCTCTGCTTCTTCAGCTTCAGACAATGTATTAGGAATGAGATTCACAATAAAGATTCCCGGACTCAGATCAGCTTGCAGGTTTGTTGTTTTGATCCTTATGTTTTTCCACCTGATCTTACTGCCCGGACCTGCCTCAGCAGTAACAGCATGCACCTGTAATGCAATCAATCCACGTGAATCCATGTCGTCGATAACCCATGCTACGGGTTTGCCGTTTATCCATGTCCGTATGTTGGTACCGATACATTCGATCCTGTAATGATTCCATTTTCCCTGTTTGAAGGCTTTTTTCCCTTCCGGGTTAAGATCGCCTGTATATAGCCACTCGCGACGTGCTTCATCATAGATACCACCGCTCCAGGCCCTTGGTGTTGCATCAACTTCACACTGGTAGCCATGAACACGGCCTCCCATTATCTCCGGTTTGCTGATGCTGCGAAGCTGAATGCCTGAGTTCATACCTTCGTCCGCCAGGAGGTCCAGCTCAAGAATAAAATCACTGTATTCATTATCGGCAACAAGAAACGAATTGGGTGTATTTGCAACCATAGTGCCGGTTAATACACCTTTTTCGACTTTAAAATCGGCTTTACCATTAAGCTGGTGCCAGCCGGTAAGGTCCTTTCCATTAAAAAGTGAGAGCCATCCTCCCCTGTCACCGGAATAAACAGAAGTAATGCAGAACAGCAAAATAAGTGTAACATTAACACTTTTTAAATAAGTTTTTCTCAGCTTCTGTTCTGCAATACAACCTGTTTTCATTTTATGCTATTTCTGGTAAATCGATTTGATACTATAGTATGCTTTCTTCGGTTTAAGCTGTGCATCATAAAGAAGGGGATAATCACGGCGGCCGCGTACCGGGAAGCCATTCAGCCATGTTCTGCCATCATCGAGACCCCAGAATGTGACTGAGGATATCTTATCTGCATTCTTGTGGAGAACCTCGAAATAACTCTTGTATTTGTCTGCCTGTAACTGGGCCAGCTCGTCCGTAAATTCATGTGTTTCCTGCACCTGGTTTTTGCCTCCTTCGCCATGATAGTTGGAATAGGTCGTAAGGTCGAGCTCGGTAATCATAATATCGAGTCCGAGTGATGAAAACCTGTCGATGGAAGCCTGTATCATCTCAGGAGTGACTTCATAGCTCCAGTGGGCCTGCATACCAACACCATCAATTGGAACACCGGCATCTTTCAGCTCTTTCAGCATAGTATAGGCTCTTTCCCTTTTTGCGGGATCAACGATATTATAATCGTTATAAATTAATTTAATATCAGGGTTAACACTTCTTGCAATGCGGAATGCCTGTGCTATATAATCCTTTCCGCAGATCTCATACCACTTGCTGCTGGTCCTGTAAATCTGGCCTTCTGTATCTGACAATGCTTCATTTACAACATCCCAGCAGAAAGTAACATCTTTGTACCTGTTTATTACTGCTGTCATATAATCTTTTAATCTTGCATACAGCTGCTCTTTTGTCAGCTGGTTACCCTTGCTGTCGGTAAAGAATGAAGCAGGGGTCTGGCTGTGCCATACAAGAGTATGACCACGCATTTTGAGATTGTTTGCCCTGGCAAAATCTGCGTGTGCGTCGGCGCTCGCCCAATTGAAAACAAGACCGTTAACTGAATCAAGCTTTGGAGGAAGAGGCTGGAATCCACCCATATTGCCGGGTTGACCCTGGGGTGCTCCCTGTGGTCTGCCAGGTGCCTGTCCGGGCTGCCCCTGAGGTGCTCCCTGCGGACGGTTTGCTCCCTGTGGTGCCTGGCCCGGCTGGCCTGGTTGCCCGGGTTGACCCGGTTGACCTGGCTGTCCTGCAGGGCGTGGCTGAGGCCTGCGATACAACACATTCTCAGGTTTCATCGCATTTTCGGCTGTTATTGTATTGAAATTTTCGAGAAGGAACTTACCTGTCTCGCCTGTGAAAGTACGTTCGTTGGCTGCAACACCAATAAGAAAATCTTTTTCGAACAGTTTTTTAAGAGGCACATAATCTGATTGAGACTGTCCATGAACCATGGAGCAGGTCAATATTCCTGCAAGTATTGCAAAGGTTTTTTTCATGAGTAGTAGAATAATTAAAGTATAGCAATATACAATATTAGTAAAGATGCACCTGACTAGCAAGTATAAGGTGGTAAATTGTACATTGCAGTGCAACCATCAGCAGCAGAAAGCCCTGACAGGAAATATTAGTTCACTGACTTTTCCTGGTAGAAGAAAGTGGTCCTGCCAAACATATTTACATCCATGAAAACCGGATAATTGTTACTGTCGTACCCATAAGTCAGGCGATGCTTTCCAATGGATGTTATATTATTCCGGTTGAAATAACTTATTATCTCATCAGGACCCTGCCATGCGCATGCAAGATAATACACTGATCCTGAATAAGGATTTCTCTTATCATCATGGGTATAAGCAAAACTGAATACCGATTCATCAGGGACTCCCGCCGCTTTTCTATACCAGGTCATTCCTGTTATGTTTGATTGTTTTTCATCATAAGCAACTGAAATTGAGTCAACCATGATGTTTTTAGAACTGCTCATCCTGTGATAAAGGAAATATACAGGTTGTCTCTTCTCGTTATAATAAAATGTTATATCGATTGTTCCTGAAGATGACCGTATGGTCTTTATTCCGGATTCAGAGAAAGAAAGAGTATAAATATCTTCATCAAAGCCTCTCCTAATAGCATGTATGGTGATTTCGTCATCAGCATACTCAAACCTGTAAGAAATATCCAGTAAAATGGCGCCATTCTGAATTTTGTAACTGCGGATGTTACTGACCTTGTTGTCGGTATAAATAATGCTGTCGGTTCCATAAACAGAGTGATTCACTGCTTTAAGCTCCATTTCATTCATTATCGTGTCCGGAAACAGATAGTCCTCATCTTTTGAACAACTGAAACTCAATATCCCGGAGATTGTTGCAATTAGCAAAGCGTACTTTTTCATTGCTGATAATATTTATTGATGTAAAAGTGCTGAATCCCGGGTCTGATTGTATTAGTACATTCCCCTGTAATTGAGCCGAGAAATACCTGATTTCAATAGGGATTACCCCGGATACACATTTAACAGTCTGATGAAGGGGTTACCAGGCTGCCTTTACGATCATCCTGAACTTATGGCTATGATGGCACCACTTGCTTTGCTTATCCCTGGCAACCCTGAACAAGGAATGAAAATGAAAAAGATTCGGAATTTCCGACAGGTTAGGATTTTTATTTGTCTGAGGACACGGGCCGGCTTACTTATAAAACAGATCTATCACCAATGATAACATGGTAAAAGAATATTTATATTTTGGGGCATTATCTGTTCAGGCTTAATTTCTTCCTGCATGTAATAAATTTACCATCTGATGTGACACCCTGAAGGATTATATCATAATCAGAAAGAAAATCTGAAGCATTGAATTCAATCCTGGTATTTTCAATTCCATCTGCCGGAGAGCGTTTTCCGGAACAGGCTTAATTCTTTCCTGCAGGTGATGAATTTACCATCTGATAAACATCCAGCAAAAACAAATTAAAATTCCATATAAAGAGAATTTATTCCTGGAAAGGATACGAGCCGTATAAATATTATTCTCTATGTCATTTCTGAACCGAGAACCTATAAATCGTTCTTGATTTGAATTTCTCACCAGGGTTCAGAACTGTTGACGGAAACTCGGGATGGTTTGGACTGTCGGGATAATGCTGAGTTTCAAGGGCGAAACCTGATCTTGTAACTGTGGGTTTTGCAGCAGGATCCTGTTGTCGTGGCATCCCCGACCCTGAATAAAATTGAATTGCAGGCTGGTCTGTTATGACATCCATTACCCTGCCTGTCTGGGGATCATAGACATGGGCCGCAAGCTTTGCCTTAGGGTCAAGCACGAAGTTGTGATCGTATCCGTTCACCACTGCATTATCATAATTAGTTCCCAGTTTTTCCGAAACAGCATGAGGAATTGTAAAATCGAATGGTGTATCTTTTACGCTGCGTATTTCACCTGTCGGGATTTTAGTTGGATCGGTTGGTGTGTATGAAGGCGCATAAAGCGTCAGAATGTGGTCGTGAATATATCCTTTTCCTGCCCCGTGAAGATTGAAATAAGCATGGTTTGTAACATTTATTACAGTTTTCTTATCAGTTGTGGCAGAATAATCGATTATGATCTCGTTCTTGTCACTCCATGTGTATAATACTTCCACATGCACATTACCAGGGAAACCTTCTTCCATATCAGGACTATCATATGCAAACTTTACACAATTCTTCTTTCCGGCGGGAATCTCGGCTTCCCATACTCTCGAGTACCATCCGCCTGGCCCACCGTGCAATGTATTTGGCTTATTATTCACAGGAAGCTTATATTCGACACCATCAAGAGTGAATTTTGCATTTCCTATCCTGTTTGCAAACCTGCCCACGACTGCTCCTCCGAAAAGATCTCCTTTTGTAA
This sequence comes from Bacteroidales bacterium, assembly GCA_035297425.1. Lineage (GTDB taxonomy): Bacteria > Bacteroidota > Bacteroidia > Bacteroidales > VadinHA17 > LD21. The sequence goes on from DATGYZ010000033.1 coordinate 20,291, forward strand.
TTGTTTCGAATGTCTCACCGGCCATAGTAACATTATCCCTGTTACCATCTTTGTCGGGCACTTCAATCCTTACAATTTTAGCCCCGAAATTAGTAAGCTTCAGAATGTTGCCTGCTTTGTTCGTAAGCGTGAAAACATAAACTTCTTTCCCATTTTGATTCCCGAGAGCCTCTTTTGTAACCCCGGGTGAATCTTTGCCGTTAACTGGAATTGTAAATAAGCTTGCAAGGATCAGAAAAAAGAGTGGAAACAGATTGCGTTTTGTCATAGCCTGATGAAATTAATTAAGAGTTCCAAATTAAACAGAATTGAATTAAGCTGAAATAAAAATAATTTTTTTTTACGAGCCTGTGAAAGGCATTCTCTGTCATAATGAAAATAAATTTTGTAATTAAAATGATTTAACTAAATTGGATTGATTAACCCTAAAATTGTAACTCAATGAAAAACAGATCATTAATTAAAAAAGCCCTTATTGCTCTTGCTTCCGGCTTTGCTTTTATCACTGCCATAATCCTGTTGGGAAGCTGTAACGGATTTGGCAAGCTGGGTGGCGGAGTGGATTCGACAAAAGGTCTTAAAGATTTTTATGCGGATTATTTTCCTATAGGAGTAGCAGTATCACCACGTTCTTTAGAGGGGGAACAGGGTGAGCTCATCAAAAAGAATTTTAACAGCCTTACAGCTGAGAACGTGATGAAACCCGCTCTCATCCAGCCAAAAAAAGGTGAATTCAACTGGGCAGACGCTGACAAGATTGTTGAATTTGCACAGGCAAACGGCATGAAAGTCCGTGGCCATACATTGTGCTGGCACGCCCAGACTGGTCAGTGGATGTACCAGGATTCACTTGGTAACCTCCTTCCGAAAGAAGAAGCTCTTGCCAACCTCAAAGACCATATAACAGCAGTTGTATCAAGGTACAAAGGCAAAGTTTATGGATGGGATGTATTAAACGAAATCGTAGTGGATGATACTTCTGCAGCAAAGGTTTACAGGGAATCATCACCCTGGTATAAAGTAGCTGGCACTGACTTCATTCCTCTTATCTATAAATGGGCTCATGAAGCAGACCCCGATGCAATCCTCTTCTACAATGATTACAACACAGAAAATCCAATTAAGAGAGATAAAATCTATAACATGCTGAAGGGACTCCTCGACCAGGGTGTTCCAATACATGCGGTAGGGCTCCAGGCTCACTGGAAACTCAATGATCCCACCGAAGAAAACCTCCGTGCAGCAATTGACAAATTCTCTTCTCTTGGACTTGATGTTCAGCTTACAGAGCTTGATATAACTGTGAATATGGGCAGGAACGATCCTGATAGCACATTCACTGCAGAAAGAGAGCAGAAACAGCTTGAGCAATATAAAATGGCTTTCAACGTATTGCGTGACAACAAAAAGAAAATCACAGGTGTTACTTTCTGGAACGTTTCAGACAGGGGCAGCTGGCTTGACAGGGGTGGCAAAAAAGCATATCCTCTTCTCTTCGACGAGAACCTCAAACCTAAGAAAGCATTCTGGGCAGTTGTTGATTTTTAGTACAATAAATACTTAATAAAGAAAGGTGTCCCAAATTAATGAGACACCTTTTTTTATGACATGACCACACCCTCTAAATAAGGTGCCAGCATGAATTTTCATATTGAGTCTGAGTCTGTCAGTTTGCCTTCGTTCATAACAACCATCCTGCTCACTCCGGGAAGTTCAATGTTACCGTGAGTTGCCAGGATAACAGTTGCTTTGCCTTCCCGGCAGGCGGAACTGAGGATTTCAAGAATTTCTGCTGCAGCTTCAGTATCAACACTGCCCGTGGGCTCGTCGGCAAGTATTATCTCAGGCTGTTTTACCAGTGTCCTTACAATTGCGACCTTCTGTTGCTGACCGGTACTCAGTTGCTCCGGCAACAGATCAAGCTTGTCTGTAAGGTTGAATTTTTCAATGATCGGCATTATCATCGATTCCATCTCCGATTTTGCATAACCGAGTGGTTCAAGTGCAACTTCAATATTTTCATAAATACTATAAGATGGAAGCAGGTTAAAGCCCTGGAATATGATTCCGATCTTAGATCCCAGCATCCTGCTCAGTTCACTGTTTCTTAATTCATTAATCACTTTGCCATCGATAATTACCTTGCCCGAAGTAGGTTTGATCAATCCGCCTGTCAATGAAAGCAAGGTTGATTTACCAGCCCCTGACCTGCCCTTAATAATAACGAATTCACCTTTTTCTATTCTGAAGTTAATATCAGAAAGAGCTGTAAGCTCATGATTGCCCGTCTTATAAACTTTATACAGTGACTGGTATTCTATATAAGCTGCATTCATGTACTCAGAAAGTATAATTTTTGATTATATCGCCTGCCCTGTTTCTTACGATTCTTATCAAAGCAAAAACGGAAGCGATCAGGGCACCCGACATTGACAAAAGATAAACAACCGGTATGCTCAGAACATCGAATCTGAAACTTACAAGCCGTGCAACAGGTAATCCGGAGTTTTGCAGCAATACTGTTATTATATAACCAAGAAGTATACCTGCCGTGACACCGGCAAAAGCCTGGATTAATGAAACGATAATAATGTTTCTGCAAAGAGTATAGTCTGACCAGCCAAGAGATTTAAGTATTCCTATCTCCCTCATTCTTTCAACAATTGAGTTTACCTGTGTCCTTGCCGAAAAGATTATAAGGAAAAGTACAATGAAGATTGTCAGGAAAGACGAAGAGCTGTCAAGGATCGACATTACCCTGTAAGCTGGTTCGTAACAATTGTAGCTCGATATTGTGAATTTGTATAGCATGTCACCAATGTTCTTCATCACCTTATCCTGCAGTCTTGAATCTGAAACTTCAACCAGGACAATATTAAGATCAAAAGACGGAGCATTGCATGAGAGCTTATCCTTCATGATTGTCCTGACATGCTCTATCGGGGCATAGAAATCAGCCTTTACAGGTTTAATGCCGGAATTGACAATTCCTGCAATTCTCATTCTTCCGCCAAATAAATTAAGTGTATCACCAAGAGACAATCCATGTGCAGAAGCAAAAGCCTGCTCAGCAACAAGCTCACCCGGATTTGCCGACAGGTATTTTCCTGCTATAAGGTTTGACTTTGAACATGTATTGCTGTTAGTTGCGATACTTGCTGTATCGATTCCTGCCAGTGAGACTTCACCATGAAAATTTCCATGATACATTTTAAACAAGAGGCATGGGGCAGCATCCCTGACGCCGGATACATTCCTTATTGTTCCGAGAAGCTCATTATCGAGCATCATTGTATTCACTCCTTCGGCAATAAGGTTAATGTTTGCATCCTGGCTGGTACAGGATCTTTCGTCAGTTGGTATATAAACTATGAAATGAGTACCTGTGCTCCTGAGAATACCGAAAGAATCGTCATTCCGTGCACTGTTCATCCCATACAGTATTACAAGAAAAACAGTTGTGATGGTAAAACCTCCTATGCTCAGGAGGGTTCGAAGCTTGTGCCTGCGAAGTTCTTTAAGGACGAGATTCATACCAGGAGAAATATGAAAACAGTTTGGCTTCCGACAATAAGGTGCAATGTTAATCAATTAAGCAGCAGGAAATACCAGTTTTTCTGAGTATTTTTATGCAGCAATGTTAGAATGAATATCACATCAGAAAATATCCTGCTTGTAGGATCAATCCTGCTTTTTGTCTCCCTTTTAGCCGGCAAGACTTCTTACCGTTTTGGCATACCTGTGCTTGTATTTTTCCTTGTAATCGGGATGCTTGCAGGTTCCGAAGGAATAGGAAGGATCTATTTTGATAACCCAAAAGCTGCACAGTTCATCGGGATTATTGCTTTAAGCGTGATCCTGTTTTCAGGCGGACTGGATACAAGCTGGGAGTCTGTAAAGCCTGTTGTCTGGCAGGGGGTGGCTTTATCAACCCTTGGCGTGATGCTTACGGCAGTGATACTGGGTCTTTTCGTGTGGAAATTTACTGATTTCTCTTTTTATGAAGGATTGCTTCTTGGATCAATTGTTTCCTCAACAGACTCTGCAGCTGTGTTCTCGATTCTGCGATCAAAAAAGCTTGGGCTCAAACATAATCTCAGACCGACGCTGGAGCTTGAAAGCGGAAGCAACGATCCGATGGCATACGTACTCACAATTGCATTCACAAGTCTTGTAACGGTTCCTGATGCGAACCTGGCCAGCGTATTGCCTATGCTTGTCAGGCAACTTATACTCGGGGCTGCTCTTGGCCTTTTGTCCGGAAAGCTGAGTAAAGAGGCAATCAATAAAATCAAGCTTGATTTTGAAGGTCTATATACCGTTCTCATCATTGCAATAATGCTCTTTACATTTTCCTTTACTGATTTTGTTGGAGGAAACGGGTTCCTTGCCGTATATCTCTGCGGTATTTACCTGGGAAACCAGGAATTAATACATAAAAAAAAGTACTTAAAGTCTTTCGATGGCTTTGCATGGCTGATGCAGATCGTGCTGTTCATCACCCTGGGTTTGCTGGTTTTCCCAAGCAATATTTTACCTGTCATCGGGGTGGGAATGGTCATATCACTTTTCCTGATTATAATTGCACGACCTGTCAGCGTATTTATAACATTATCAATGTTTAAAATTCAAAACAGGAGCCGGTGGTTCATAAGCTGGGTCGGACTTAGAGGAGCGGTCCCCATAGTTTTTGCAACTTATCCGCTCATTGCAGGTGCAGAAAAGGCCAGCATGATTTTCAATATTGTATTCTTCATCTCACTCACTTCCGTATTATTACAGGGAACAACATTGGCGTTTGTTGCCAGGTTCCTTCATGTAACTGTTCCTGAAAAAGCCAAACAAAGAACTAAAACCGATATTGAGATAACAGATGGCATAAGGAACCTGCTGACCGAGATAGTTTTGCCCCAGGGTTGCTCTGCAACCGGCAGGCCCCTGGTGGAGCTTGCTATACCTCCTACTTCTCTTATTTCTTTAATACAAAGGGATGGCAAGTACATAGTACCAAATGGCGCTACAATACTTCAACCCGGTGATAAACTGCATGTAATATCCGAAAACAGGAATGACCTGATGAAGGTATTTGACTGCCTCTCACTTCCATACGAGGAGAATCAAAAAGAAAAAACCGATTGATTAGATCTTATCAGCAATCAGCACCTCTGCAACAGTATGAGCTATTAGATTTGCACCAGCAGCATCAGGATGAACTTCGTCCGGGAACATCTCCTGCTTTCCGCTGAGTGCTTTGTTCGTATCAATGACGGGGCAATTATTATCGGCTGCAATCTTCCTGATAAGAGGTACAACCTCATTATTGAGAACTGAAGCATCAATGCTGAAATTACCATCACCGTAGACCGGAACAGGAATAGCAATATAAACTTTCGCCCCACGCGACCTGTAATGTTCTATTAGACTCCGGTAGTCAGCAGAAAACTCATTTTTATGTTCCCAGTTGAAAGGTTTGGCGTCGTTTGTACCCAGCATTATTATAACTATATCGGGATCGAAATCTGTACTTGCTTTAAAATTCGGATCATCCCAGTAAGGCTTATTACCAGATTTCATCAATGTACAACCGCTTGTCCCGAAATTCATCACAGTATGCTTGGACCCCAGTAATTGCTGCAGTATGTAAGGGTAATTTTGTTTTTCCCTGTCTGTTAACCCATGCCCGTAGGTGATGCTGTTTCCCACGCATGCAATCCTGGCAGCCTGCACAGAGCAGGAAAATGAAATCACCAGAACCAGCATTACAAAAACTGTACGTGAGAAGATGTTGGTATAATTATCCTTTTTCATTTTAAAATAATTGGTTTCTTGAATTCAGGCTGAAGATAACAGTATGGTGAACAATTTGAAATATCAGTATGAACTATATTTAAATATATATTATTATACATATTATTATATATATTTTAATATATATTATTGTTTCAAGCAATATCTTTGCAAAGATAATAATTGTTCCTGCAAATGTTTCAATCATGCTTTATCCAACCCAGGTCACCGGTAATGAACATTCCGGCATCCTGTTCTGTATATAAAACAGAAGTTATTAACAATATAAAATAAAAACTTACCAACAAAGTTTTTATTCCTGATGAAGTCAAAAAATAAATTCATAACATACTTATTTGCAGCTGGCATGTTATGCCATTTTCTGCTCTATTCATGTGCACCGGGACTGATTTCTTCAGGAAGCAGGGTGAACACCCCAGTTTCCGGGAAGAGCGCCGTGTCTGTACCTGTTGTTAATCCTACAGGAACTAAAGATATTGAAGCACCAGAAATAAGGCAGAAACCAGAGAGCACAGAGGAAGGCAGCTCGGGAAGGAACGACAGGATAAGTTTCCTTGCAGATGATCTGCTTGAAACAGCGAGAACCTATCTTGGCGTGCCTCATTGCATGGGAGGAACCTCTTTCCGGTGTATCGATTGTTCCGGTTTTGTAATGAAGGTTTTCGAGGAATATGGAATTACCCTGCCCCATAATTCGCAGGCACAATCAAAGATTGGAGAGGTAATCAGGAACAGGGATGAATTGATGAAAGGTGACATTGTATTTTTTAAGGAATCCTACAAAACAAGTAACTATATCACACATGCCGGTATATATATAGGTGATAACCGGTTTATCCATACTTCTTCGGGCAAAGGAGTTACAATAACCTCTCTCGACGATTCATGGTGGAAAGACAAATTCGTGTACGGGACGCGGGTGCTGGAATAGGCGATATTCAATTGAACCATTCATAGATAAAGTTGTCTTAATCAATAAGACAATTTGAATTATTCTCCTATTCTGCAGGAATTTAGCGTATGGCAATCACAAATACCCCGGATAAAAATGATCTTAGCAAAGAGGAGGCTGATCTGAAAAGGGCAGAGCTCGAACGCAAGTTAAACCATTCTTATTACCTGCTACAGTATGTTATTGAGCACGATCATTCGATTGCAGTGCTTGACAAGGATCTTAAGCATATATATGTAAGCCGGAGATTCCTTTCTGACAACCAGGTAACTGAAGATGATGTTATTGGCAAATACCACTATGATGTATTCCCCAATCTTCCTGAATCGTGGAAGAAAGCACATCAAAGAGCCCTTGCCGGCGAAGTAGTAAGGTCTTTCGAGGAACAATTCACAGATAAAGAGGGAAAGAAACAATGGGGAACCTGGGAATGCCGGCCCTGGAAGGAAGCTGACGGCTCAATTGGCGGAATAATAATTTATACAGAAACTGTAACAAAGTATAAGGAAGTTGAGATGGAGCTCACAGCCGCAAAGGAAAAAGCCGAGGAGAGTAACAGGCTTAAGACCGCCTTCCTTCAGAATATTTCACACGAAGTAAGGACACCACTTAATTCGATTGTAGGGTTTTCTGAGCTGCTTGCAGATCCTTCACAACCGATGCACAAGAAAAGCTCATTCTCTAAGATAATAGCGGTAAACAGCCAGAAGCTAATAAGGATCATCTCCGACGTAATTGAAATTTCTCAGATACAATCAAAGCAGCTTTCTGTCATAATATCAGGATTTGATGTTGTTTCCCTTCTTTACAAAGTTGCAGACAGCTTCATGGAAATAACTCAGCTGAAAGATCTTGAATTCAGGGTAAATCAACATATCGATGAGGAGAATTCAATCATCCTGTCTGACAAAGGAAAGCTTGAAAAAATATTTTTTCATCTTATCGATAATGCCATAAAATTTACAAAGAAAGGCTCTGTATTCATCGATCTTGATCTTAAAGATGATATTCTGAGCTTCATTATTTCAGACACAGGTATTGGCGTGGAACCTGAGAAGAAGGATCTTATCTTCGATCCTTTCCTGCAGATAGAAACAGGACTTAACAGAAGCCAGGGCGGAACAGGTCTCGGGCTTACAATCGTCAAATCATTTACCGAGTTTCTCAATGGAACAATAACAATTGATTCTGAACTAAATGCAGGAACAACAGTTACTGTAAAAATACCGGTTAAATCAGATGTGAAACCTGGTAAAATTCCTGCTGCGACAAAGACGAGAATTGACGAACTTGCGACCAGGATTGTGATTGCTGAAGACGAGTACAGCAACTTTAAATACTTGTATGAAGTTCTTAAGAATGATAAGCTGGAGATATTTCATGCAAATAATGGAAGGGAAGCCGTTGATCTGTGCAAAAATGATCCTGAGATCAAACTTGTCCTGATGGACCTTAAGATGCCTGTAATGGACGGGACTACAGCAGCCAGGCATATAAGGGAATTCAGGCCTGAAATATTGATAATAGCACAAACAGCATATTTCCCTGAAGATCAGAAAATGAACAATGTGTTTGATGATTTTATTTCCAAACCGATAAGCCGCAAAGATCTGATAAATCTTATAAGCAGGTATATAAACGTTCCGGATCTCACACCAGGTTCACAACGTTAACAGGATTGCCGCCAAGATAAGCCTCAACATTTGTGACAGCTGAATTCATCAGCCTTTCTCTTGCTTCACGCGTGGACCAGGCTATATGTGGGGTAATCACCACATTTTTTGCATTCAGAAGAGGATTGTTCCGTGGAGGAGGTTCCACAGAGAGAACGTCAAGACCGGCTCCTGCAATCAGATCGTTATTTAATGCATCAGCAAGATCCTGGTCAACAACAACCGCACCCCTCGAAGTATTAATAAAAAAAGCTGTCTTTTTCATAAGGCTTAGCGTTTGTTTATTTATCATTCCGGTTGTTTCAGGAGTAAGCGGCAGATGAACTGTTACAATGTCTGACTCTTTCATCAGATCTTCAAGTGAAACCTGTCTTGAACCATTGCAGGCAGGAGTCCTGCCTTCATGATTGTCAAATGCAATGACATTCATACCAAAGGCAGAAGCAATATTGCATACCTTCTGCCCTATGTTTCCGAAACCAATAATACCTATAGTTTTGGATTCAAGTTCCATCAGAGGATAATCGCGGTAAGTAAAGTCTACGGAGCAGGACCATTTTCCTTCCATCACAGAGTCGCTGAATTTCTGAACATGATGGCATAGTTCCAGTATAAGTGCAAAAGTAAGCTGTGCAACAGAGCTGGTGCTGTAAGCCGGAATATTTGTAACAACTACTCCAAGTTTCCCGGCTTCATGTATATCAACAACATTGTATCCTGTTGCAAGTACACCAATATATCTAACACTGGTTAGCTGGTTTAATATTTCAGCCTTCAACTGTGTTTTGTTCGTGAGAATGATTTCCGCACCTTTTGTCCTTTCCAGGATTTTTGAAGATGCTGTTCTTTCATATACAACAAGTTCCCCCAGCATTCCAAGCCTTTCCCAGCTAAGATCACCAGGATTTAGTGTATAACCGTCAAGTACAACAATCTTCATGCGGACAGTGGTTAATTATTATGTTCAAATATTTTTCTGACATCGGCATTCTTTGCATAATCGGCAGCTGTTTTGTTTTCGGCATCTGAAATTGAAGGGTCAGCGCCTCTGGACAGGAGTATGTTCACAACATCCGCATGACCGCTCCGGGATGCGAGTATAAGTGCACTTTCTCCATGGTTGTTGGTCAGGTTGGGGCTTGCACCGTTATCCGCCAGCAGTTTCACAATTTCTGCATACCCGTTAATTGAAGCAAGCATCAGCGAGTTGAATGTAAGAGTATTATGCAAGTCAAAAGAAGTACTCTTTCTTGGTAGAAGTTTGATCAGCTCTGTATGTCCATTGCTAATGGAAGATATTAAAGCTGTAGCCCTTGGAGAATTGGAAAGCATTGCAGGGTTGTCGTTCCTGGTCGATTTAAGCCTTACTGCTTCGAGATGATCCGCATTTCCGGAAATCATAGCTGTCATCATCTCACCAGTGTTTACCTGCAGTTTCCTCTCAAGCATCATCCTTATATTTGCTATAAGCTCATCGGGGGCATTGATAAAAAGTGCATTGATACCTTCACCGGAAGCGGATTCAGGTTTTGCTCCGCTGCCAAGAAGCATTTTAACTATTTCCGTATGTCCGTTCAATGAAGCCATGAGGAGTGCTGTGGCGCCATCACTGCTCCTGTGATTTACATCAGCACCTTTAGAGATCAGCAGTCTGCTGAATTCAGTATGCCCGTTTAGAGCTGCTATCATCAGTGCTGTTGATCCTTCCTTATTTACAATATCAGGATTGGCACCTTTTTGAATAAGTATGCTCGCTGCCTCAGTTTGTCCTGATAATGATGCCTGGATAAGAGCAGTTGTCCTGGAATACCTGTCCTGCATATTCGGGTCTGCCCCCTTATCAAGCAAGAGCTTAACAATTGATGAATTCCCGTTCTGTGCAGCGATCATCAGCGCAGTATACCCGTCAGCAGCCTGGAGGTTGATAATAGCACCATAATCAAGCAGCAGTTGTACAGTTTCAGGTGTTCCCTTTTCGGAAGCTATCATTAGAGCTGTTACCCCATCGATAGCCTGTGAATTGACTTCTGCACCTTCTTCAAGGAGAAATCTGGCAACTTTAACATAGGGTGTTCCGGCAGCATACATCAGCGCTGTAAGTCCATCCACTGCCATGTGATTCACATCGATTCCTCTTCTTACAAGAATCTTGCAGGCTTGAAGGTATCCTTTAGAAGCAGCATACATAAGCAGGTTTCGGTCAAAATCATCAGTACTGTTGAAGTTTTTTCCAAACCTGGCTGATTGAATAGTTTCCAGACGGTCGCTTTGTTCATCTGTAACAATTTGAGCATCTGTCCCATATTGTGAATAAATTGATGGAGATAGGAGAAGAAGGATCCCCAGCGTCAGGCTGAACTTTAAAAGACAGGTTTTCATGGATCAGTTTTTTAGCCCTAACAATCAGGTAAATAGCTTTGTTTGAAATCCGCGCCTCTCAAATAACACATTTCCTGTTTCCGCCTCATCTTAATTTTTGAAAGTTAAGAAATTACTGCCTGAAATACCAACCGGGCAATTTTGATTTTTGTTCAGTGCTGACAATCCAAAATTATTCCTGTACCTGAACAAAGTTTTGGCAGCAGCGTTGCTTTATCAGAAGTTAAACATTCCTCTTCAGAAATATTATCTCACAAATGAATAATCAGGATATAAACATTATGGACTGTGCATTAATAGCCATTGCAACTGGCGTTAAGGCACAGAATCTCCGGGAGCTGAGAGATCAGCTTGTGACAATACACCAGGGTTCACTTTACCATCATTTCTGGGGAAACCTGCTTAACCCGCACTTTGATGATCCCGAATTTCAGAATGATTTTGCAGTATGGAGCGCCCGCAATATGCATGATCTGAAAATTGCCGAAAAACTTTCTATGGTCGATCCCGGCATTTACGCTGACATTGAAGATCTGAGGAAAGCCGTAGTGGATATTGTTGAAGAAAGACTTTATGAGTCTGAACATGTACCATGGGTGAAGTCAGGTGAAGAGTTTCATTTTATAAGGTCACAAATAGTTGTTTTTGATACTGGGAAGAAATACAATGATCCTGCCCAGCTGATTGAAATTATACCGACAATGTCGCTCGGAAGTCTTTTTTATCATTTTATAGATTCACGCAGACGAACACAGGATACAAAAAATGATTTCTCTGTATGGCTTGAAGGCTTTGGTGATAAATATAAAGGATTGATCTCCAGCCTCGACAACATTGATCCGTACTTCACTCCGTTGAATGAATTGCGTCTTGAACTGAATAACGTTTTTACAGAATATTTTAAAGGAGCAGCCTGATGGAAAATTTACTGGAACAATATGCACGCGTGGTTGGCAACGAGGTCATCGATCATCTCAGGCAACTGGCATATCCCCTCAGGGGAATGAAAATACTTCATATCAACTCAACAAAAGAAGGAGGAGGTGTTGCAGAGATTTTAAACAGGCTTATTCCATTGAAACGAGAGCTTGGTATTGATGCTGAATGGGAAATAATTACAGGAGAAAGAGAATTTTACCAGTGCACAAAAAAGTTCCACAACTCTTTGCAAGGCAATCGCGATGAAGTTTCAGACCATCTGCTGGATGTGTACAAACAGACGAATGCTGTCAATTTTGAAAGATTAAGGTCAAAGCTGACAGAAGCTGACATTGTATTTATTCATGATCCTCAACCTGCCGCTCTTCTGAGTTTTTGCAAAAATGAAAGGAAGGGAAAGTGGATATGGCGTTGTCATATCGATGTCAGTCATCCTTACAGGCCTGTATGGAAGTTCCTCAGGGATTTCATTAAGGATTATGATGCCAGCATCTGGTCTTTATCAACTTTCGTTCAACAACTTTCACATCCTCTTTACCTTATTCCGCCAAGCATTGATCCGCTGAGTGAAAAGAACGTTGACATTCCTGAGAAAGAGATATCATTTTACCTTGAGAACTGGGGGTTGAAAAAAGATATACCAATAATAACACAGGTATCGAGGTTCGACAGGTTCAAGGATCCCGTAGGGGTTATACAGGCATACAGGCTTATAAAAAAATATGTTCCAGTTCAGCTTGTACTTGCAGGAGGAGGCGCATCAGATGACCCTGAAGGTCAGCAGGTTCTGCAGGAAGTACAGTCGTTTGCAGGTAATGACCCTGATGTTCATATTCTTGAACTGCCACCCGATGCCCACAGGGCTATAAACGCTTTGCAGAGAGGATCGGACATCATACTGCAGAAATCTCTCAAGGAAGGTTTTGGCCTTACTGTTACAGAAGGTCTCTGGAAGGGCAAACCTGTTATTGGAGGAGATACGGGAGGCATAAGGCTACAGGTAATCAATCATTACACAGGCTTCCTTGTCAATACCCCGGAAGGAGCTGCTATGAGGATCAGGTACCTGTTAAAACACCCTGAAAAGGTTGAAGAAATGGGGATAAACGCCAAACAGTATGTTCTTCACAATTTTCTTATTACAAGACACCTGAGAGAATACCTCACACTGATCTGCGGACTTATTTTCGGATCAAGTGATTCAATTCAGCTAAAAATGCCGACTGCTCAATACCAGCCTGTATAAAAAATTGAAGTATGAACATATTGATGGTGGCTGCCGAGTGCGCTCCTTTTGCAAAAAGCGGAGGTCTGGGTGATGTTGTTGGAGCTTTGCCGCAACACCTCGCAAAAAACGGGAAAAACAGGGTGATAATTATTATGCCCCTGTATTCAATGATAGACAGAACAAAGTACAACATCAGGCCTGAAATTGGCCATTTAGGTGTCTCCCTGGGGGTCGAAACACTTGGATGTGCTGTATACAGATCAGAGATTCCCGGGAATGTTCCTGTGTATTTCCTGGGACATAACCAGTTCTTTGACAGGCCCGGAATGTATCATGATAATGCATACAATGATTACCCTGACAACCCTGTTCGTTTTGCATTCCTGAGCAGTGCAGCGCTGAGTCTTTGCAGGGCCCTGGATTTTCATCCGGACATCATTCATTCTCATGACTGGCATACTGCTTTGTTACCGGCTTTTGCAAGGAGGTTCTACACTGAAGATCATTCTATCAGTGAAGCAGCTACAATACTTACGATTCACAATATAGCATACCAGGGCAGATATGACAAAAATTTCTACTTCAGTACAGGCCTGGGCTGGCAGGATTTTACACAGGATAAATTTGAGCATTATGGTGATGTGAACTTTCTTAAGGGAGGAATTCACTTCGCCGACATTGTTAATACAGTAAGCAAAGGCTATGCTGCTGAGACCAGGAAAGCACCAGGCGGTTATGGCCTTGAGTATTTCCTGAACCAGAAAGGCGATGATTATGTAGGCATTCTTAATGGCGCTGACTATTCCCAATGGAACCCGGAGATAGATAAGCTTATTCCGGCTAACTATTCGGCCGTTGATCTTAGCGGGAAGGCCGTTTGCAAAGAAAGACTCCAGGAAAAGATGGGTCTTGAAAAAAGAAGCAATGTGCCTGTGATCGGAGTTGTCAGCAGGCTTGTTGAACAGAAGGGTTTTCAGATAATAGCAGAATGCATTGACGATCTTTTAAATGAAGAAGATGTCCAGTTTGCAATTCTCGGTTCGGGAGAAAACAGTCTTGAAAGCTTTTACTCCGGACTGCCGGAACGTTTCCCGGCCAAAGCAGGGGTTGTGATAGGATATGATAATGACCTGGCCCACCTCATTGAGGCAGGAAGCGACTTTTTCCTGATGCCTTCAATATATGAACCTTGTGGTCTTAACCAGATATATTCACTTAAATATGGCACACTGCCGATTGTAAGAGCAACCGGAGGGCTTGATGATACAATAGATAATTACAAACCTGAAACGGGAGAAGGCACAGGATTTAAGTTCATGGATGCCACATGTAAGTCAGCATCAGATTGCATAAGGCTTGCCCTGGATACTTACCATAACAGGAAAGAACATATTGCAAAGCTTATAAGTAATGCAATGTCGAAACATTTCTCATGGGATGACAGTGCTGCCGAATACCTTGATATGTACAGAAGGGCAATCAAAAAAAATTCAGAAAATCCTGCTGAAATTACAGAAGCAGGTACTTTGAATGATTCTGCTTTGACAATCTAGTTTTTAAGAACATTGACATAATCGAGCACTACAGCACCAGGAGGAAACAGTTCAATAGTATTCTGTCCCCTGCTGAGTTCAACCTCTACCTTGTCATAAACCCATGTGCCTTCAGATGCTGAGTTCCACAGATCGACAGGTGCAGTTTTTTGCCCGTTAATATTTATCGCTGTTGAAAAAACCTGCTGCCTCTTTAAAGTATACTGGATCTCAAGAACATAAGAACCCTGTTCAGCTGCCTCATAATTTAATTTCACCGACTGCACTGCATCAATATCATTACAGTCTACATAACCTTTTCCTGAGAATCCTTTCAATGAATTTCCACTGAAAGAAGGAAAGGAAAAGTTTCCGTCTTCAGCTTCAAGCACAGTACCGCCTGGTGTCCTTACCATTGACGGGATATCTATTGAGCCTCCATTGGCTGTTATATCATAAAGAACATAGCTATAGTTTTTCTTCCAGTCAACATAGCCGACCCTGTTTGTCCAGAGAGGATTTTTATAGATCCCCAATGATGTTGAAGAGTAGTATCTCCACCAGAGGGCTGATTCCCTGAGTTCATTAACAGCATCCGCCAGGTCGGCCGGCTTCAATGTGTTCCTGAACATATGGAGTGATGTGGCAGCTTTTATTTTATGACCATAGTACTTACCCAGGTAAGCCATCGACCTTATATCATTTATTGTATACCTGAGCTCCGGGTTACCAGTATACTTAATATTGTCCGTAATGGTAAGGGCGCTATCCGATTTCAGTAGAATTTCTTCTGCAACATCAGCAGGGGTAATACCTTTCCGGACTTTCCCTGACAGGACCATTTCAGTGTAATCAGGAATTGACATATAGCCTGTTCCGGGATGAGGTGGAAGAGTAATGAAACGGTTCACATCATGGTAACCAGTTGGAGTCAGAGCCTGGTCAGGCTGTGACTGACCGGCTTCAATATACCAGTGAAAATCAAGGTATCCCCAGTGAAACCCAGTTACAAGAGGATAGATCATTGATGCATTCTGCCAGGCAGTAAACAAGGATTTTCCGTTAATCCCGGGAAAATGATCTGAAAGTAAATTAACAATCCTGTCATCGGTGAGCGCGGGATTATAACCAAGCCTGCCCCATACCATAAAATGGTACCAGTGCTTTGCTATCTCAGTTCCGGGATTATTTCCAGTATTCCGGCTCAGAAAATCTCTTCCCCAGACATACTGGTCTGAGCCAAGATAGAATCCTTCCGAAATATCATAAGGTATGTTTTTAATGAAGCTCCTGATATAATCGGGAGCTCCCCACCTGAAATAGTATACATCATCATTTCTCAATGTCCAAAGTGTTTTGCCATTTCCTTTCCTGACATCTTCCACAAAGCTTTCCACTGGCTGATTTATTGAACTGTATACATGCGCCTGAGCATATTTAAAACTGAACACGAAATCAATATTGGGTTGATCTGTCAATGGTTTAAACACTGCAGCAATCTCCGGAGTGCCAGTCTGATGCTGCCTGTGGATAAAAGTTATCTGCCTAGCCGGCTGCATTACAGCTACATCAAGCACTGCCTTGCCGTAAGTATCGAAAGCCCATTCTTCTTTTTTAGCAGTTGAAAGACCGTACATATTTTCACCTGTTGTGAGACCTATTCCAGCAAGATCGGGATATGTGAGCAGCATCTGCCTAACACTTTTCCTGAAATAATCTCTGGTAACCGGGTTATCCACATTGTCATCGATGCCATATTTGCCCTCTACACCATAGTCAAAAATATTCCAGGTAATGATGTAAAACATTACATTCCTTTCCTTGCCATAAGCCATAACCTTTCTCCAGAAATCGATTTTCTCCTCGATCGTCATTTTATACAGCACCTCATAGTTATTTACAATCTCAGGATCATCGAAATGCTGTCCGTTCAGACTATAATTTTCCTTCCATTGAACGGTGGATCTTCTCACATCAGCAAGAGCAACATCAGGATAATCAGGTACTTTTACCATTGATGGAAAAGGATGGAGATTCCAGAGGGAGACCAGGTTATACCTGAACTTTGCCAGGCTGTCGATATATTCTTTCCAAAAGCCGAAGTTCCACATTTCAGCCATATTCTTCTGGGCTGCATCGCTGGGATCTGTGTAAGTGGGGGTTCTCACATCAAGAGGCAGGTTGAATTTTACACCTCTTATCTTCATGTATGGATTCTGGATGGTCTCTTTTACACCCTGCGGACCGGACGTCCTAATTATCTCCGAAAGTTCTAAAATACCATACATCAGTCCGGCATCATCCGCAGCGATAACACCTATTTGTTTTCCTGAAACTACAATCCTGAAACCTTCCTTTTCTAATTCCCCGCCTCTCCTTATTTTCCCTTTAATCTGCCTGTTATCTTCCCTGGCAATAAAGACAGAGTATTCAGCTTGTTTTGAATTCAAAGAGCTAATTGGCAGGGTTATCATTGACATTTCCTTCTTCGACAGTGCCTTTTCAAGTTCATCAAGCGCAAAAACAACCTGGGGAGCCTTCTCCGATGTGTACACATTGATAGTTTTCGGAGCTGCAGCAGTAAATAAAGTAAGCAATAAAAGGACCAGACAGCCGGTGAATATTTTCATTAAGTATATTTAAGGTAATTTATTCAATCAAAATTATTTTAAGGGCCCAATCTCTTCCGACAGGATTCTTATTATCCGGGAAAGATGCAATTACGAGTGTTCCTCTCCTGTCTGTCTTTAAGTTTATCGGATCTTTCCATTCACCTGTTTCAGGATTAAACCATCGAAGCGAATAGGTTCTTCCAGGGAGAAATCCTGAAAGCTGAGGCAGCATTGATTTATTTTCAAAATAAAGAAGCGCCAGCTTTTTTGCATCATCTCTCATCATGTATGACCAGCCATCGAGACCATCATCAAAGCTGCCCGGGGCTTTTCTGCCACTTATGTCTGAATGGGCCGGCTTAAGATCCTGGAATCCCTGACCTTCAGACAAAATAAAATCCCTGAGATGAGCCATATACCATCCCGATCTGTACTTAAGGGCTACCCATATATGAGGCCTGAATCCTTCGGGCTCGCCTGTAGTTGTAATGTCATATGCAGCTGTCCCATGCACGTGTCCTGATAATCCACCAGACAATACCGAAACATACATCATTGCTCTTGAAAAATAATTATCACGGTCAGAATCAGCAGGAGGTCGCTCACCGTGCGGCTTGTTCAGTGAATGATCCCATCCGGTGTAATATGGTTCAAAGTTTATTGTCGGGTATGCCGGAACAAGATTAAACTGAGCAAGCAGCATATCTGAAATCCTGTGATCGCGGGGATTGTTTCCAACACTATGCATTGTCAGCCATGGAACTTTATCTGCGTGGCCGAAAGTTTCGAGTGTTGAACTGTTGATTAGTGTTGTATGAGGCTGGCCAAAAGGCAAAGGACCATATTTCTTCAGATGATATTTAAGTGCTTCATTAAATTCGTCAGCAGTAAGGCTGTATTCCTTTGGTATCCAGTCGAGATGTATTCCGCTGAAAAGGATATTGTAAGCACCATACCTTGAAATAAGGTACTGCACATATCGTGAATATGATTCATTAAAATCGGATGAGTAAGCCTTCCATGCAGGGCAGATGTCCCTTCTTACCGTTTCAAGAAGTGGTACGAACCCCATATCAGAGAGGTACTGCATTTTCTTATCAAGGCTCCTGAAGTATGCAGGGATTATCTTTTCGAAATCTGCAACACCTTCATGTTCCTTTGACATTTCAAAGGGCATATTACCCGACTCATCTCTCATGTCTTTCCCGGTAACTTCTTTCTCATTCACCGGATATCCGAACTTCTCCCAGGCATTCCTGATGTAAATACCATTTTTGTCAGCATAGGTGTTTGCATGGCTGTCCGCAAACCAGGTTGGAAAAGAAGCTATCATGCTCACCGAGTTAAAACCCTGTTTTTTGCGCCAGGCTACCGCATCTTCGAAACCAATGCCTGGAGATGGGTCATAATTTTCAGAAGAAGAAGCATTCCTGAAGGGAAGCCTCCATGTTGCACCCGCAAGCCACGTATCCCCAACAAGGAAGAACGGGGAGCCATCTGCATACTGTAAAGCATGACCGTTTGATGTAGCTCTGACAAAACCCTTACGATTGGGATTTTGCTGAATTTCCTGCACCGTCCAGGCGGTTGCATTAAATTCACCCTTCTTTCCGTTCAGGCCAGCGTCGGCAGGCTGATCAGAGCCGCTAATCCATTCCCATTTACCGGGAGCAGTTGCAACTATTCTTACTTTAAAGATGTTTTCTCCATCCCAGAAGCCATAAACACGTTTAGAGAAACCGGGGCCTCTAAGCTCAATCCAACAGGTAACATCAGCATAATAATTGTTATAGATTTTTTCTGCTTTAAGAATGACCTCCTGCATTTCCCAGGTATGAATGTTCTGAGCAGGGCTGACTTGAATTAACAGCAAGAAGGTAAATAAGAATAATAGCTTGCGTAACATATATTTCAATTTAAATAAGGCTGATTCAATTACTACCTGGTTTCTCCAATAATTTCAACCCTGGCATCTCCATTCTTTATGGGTTCATCACTGAATTCAATTCCAAGACCCGGACCTTCAGGAGGTTTTACAAACCCGTTGACAGGTACTGGTGTATTCTTGATGAAATATGGGAAAACTGTTGAATACATCTCCCAGCTGCTCTCTGTTATATAGCAGTTCTTGGCTGCAGTACCAAGGTGTATAGAAGACATCCACAACACAGGTCCTCCATAGTTATGGGTGGCGAATGGTATATAATAAGCATCGGCCATATCAACTATTTTTTTAGCTTCCGATATCCCGCCGCACCATGCGATGTCAAGAATTATGATATCGGCTGCTTTTCTTTCAAGAACCTCCCTGAAACGAAACTTTGTTGCCAGCCTTTCACTTACAGCAACAGGACAGGTGGTATCGCGGCACAGTATGGAGTAAGAATCCATATTATCTTCTCCAAGGATATCCTCGAGCCACATAACATCATACGGTTCAAGGTCCTTCGCAATGTTAAGAGCTGATGGAAGATTCCACCTTGTATGGAATTCAATGGCAATTTCAAAATCTTTGCCGGCCGTATTTCTTATTCTTTTAATCCAGTCAAGACATTTGTCTCGTTCTGAAGGAGAAATATAGCTTCCCTTATTCTTTGCAGCAACAGTATCATATGGCCAGATCTTTACACCCTTGATCCCCTTGTCCATGAAGAACTTTGTCATTTTTTCCGCATCCTTCTCCATAGTCATATCCGCCACAGCATTACTGGTGTTATAAAGCCGCTGTTCAGGACGGTATTTTCCGCCAAGCAACTTGTAAACAGGCATGTTTGCAGCTTTCCCCAGAATATCCCATTGTGCCATGTTAAGTGCAGAAATGATCTTCATGTCAGCGCCGCTTGATCCCCCCCAGCTGTTATTCCTGAAATCATCCATGAAAGTTGTCATTTCGATGGCATCATGACCAAGTATCATGTCTTTTTTATCTTTAAGAACACCTACCTGGGCTTCTGTATTCCAATAAGTTTCCCCAACCCCAACAATCCCGTTATCGGTATATAGCCTTACCCACATCTGCTGGAGGCTTCTTCCCTGGTACTTCTGGTCACGTACAACATCGATTTTTTTTATCTTCATCTCAGGCACTGAATTGACAGCTGAGATGGCAGGTTCCGGTAAATTACCCGTGGCAGCCATGGCTCCCATGGAACCAAGACCTGCTGTTTTGATAAAGTTTCTTCTGAACATGTTTCCAAAGGTTATGGTTAGTGCCCATGAATTTAACATGTTTTAAGGAAAGTACCTGCAAAAAGTCTAATTATTCTAAGCCCTCAAAGTACCACCGGAAATTAGGGATGAATCTATAATCTGTCAAAACGTGGATTTACCACATTATTATAGATAGATCCAAAAGTATAATTCAGACCAACCGATCCACCGATTTCAAAGCTTGTTGCCTGTTGTTTAAGCCTGAGCAACCGTTCAGCTTCAGTTAGGGTTCCTTTCCTTTGATTAAGCCTGTCGTTTATATAAGCACCATTTGCACTGAGTGAAAGTGAAAGGCCTTTTAGCAGTCTCAGGCGTACATAAACATAAGCATCCACGCTGTTCTTTGAGAGGTCGTGAAGGTAAGTATTTCCGGACAAGGACACATTGATTGATCCCCATTTCTCCTGTATCATATATCCGAGTGAAAGTTCCTGGCGCAGACGCTGCTCGTTCATCAGGTTGTAAATAGTAGTATCAATATAATCATTATACTGGTATCCAGCGCTATAAAGGATTCGCATCTGCCTGTGGGTTGCCTCAGAATACGGAAACAGATCATACTCAATTGCGGGCATGAAGCTGCCATATAAATTCTGATTACTCTGGGAATTGGCGCCAAGACCAGCCCTGAATCCTGCAGACCAGTGTTCGCCAATGCTTTTAACGAACAACATACTGGCGCTCTCCGATTTGCGAACATAGATATTCTCGACAGAACCTGTAATATATTTCTGCCTGTTATAATTATTGTAAAAATCAATCTCAAGCTTTATATCAGGTGTGACCTTGGAGATGCTGACTGAGTTCCTAAGGTTCAATGTTTTGTATGATTCTTCTGCATTGAAGCTGGGACTTGTCTGAAGCTGAAACACCCAGTTATTCCATTTATCGATGACCTCTTCAGACTTGATAGTACCTGTATGTGTTATCTGTATTTCTCTTACAATGGGAGTATGAGCTACAAAACGCATTAATCCTGCCTTGAGTATCCTTGCCTGGGTGGCACGTGTAATAGATACTGTCTCATCGGGATAGCTGACATAATTTAAAGTATCATTCATCCCGGTAAATTCCTGTAAACCCTGGAATGCAACAGTGTACTGCTCACCACCGCTTGCAGTATTCTGCGAAGTCACCCGCACATAAACCTGCGCTTCCTTAACATCACGAACATAGTTGATATAAGGGATCTCTTCCCTGATATAGTTAATATCACACCTGCAATCGAGAAAAACGTTAATGGATGATTTTAAAAGCTCTACACTATTTTCCTGACCAAAGACGCAAGGGTTCAGAAAGCCAAAGGCTGTGACTGCGAACAGAAGTTTAAAAAGTTTTTTCATTCCAGGTACCGGGTGTTTCAGGGTGATTTTTGCAACATAGCATCGCAAATGTCGTTCAAATACCTGTCAGATAAAAACCTTTTATAGTTCGGCAGGTTTCAATTAATCATTTTTAACAGAAATACAGCACAGGATTTTTTTGTACCTGGGCCAAAATTCTTACTTATTCAGCTTTTGCAAGATTGATATCAGTCAGCCAGAATAGGGTCTTTGTTTCTGCCGGAGGTGTTCCCTGGGGGCCGCCGGGCTGAGGACCCGGCCTGGCGGATCCTGATGGCATTCGACCGCCACCACCGGAAGGACGGGCACCTCCGGTTGCGGGACCTGAAAACCCCTTGTATTCAAAACCCACTGCAAGAGCTCCCGGTTCAAGGCTGCTCCCCGGGGAAGTAATTTCAGCAAGAGGCAGCTTAACATCATATATCATTACCCCATCAAGCTCCTGCTTGATTATGGCAGAGAACCCTTTATCTCCGGGTACA
Organism: Bacteroidales bacterium; assembly: GCA_035297425.1. GTDB lineage: Bacteria > Bacteroidota > Bacteroidia > Bacteroidales > VadinHA17 > LD21. The sequence continues at coordinate 42,449 of DATGYZ010000033.1, forward strand.
GTAATAAATCCATCATTATTCCCAAGACCGATTAATTCCATTGTATTTGCCTGTGCTGGTGCAGGTCTGCCTCTAGGAGGACCCTGCATTTTTGCAGCATCCTGACCCTGTGGAGGTTGCTGGGCAGGATATCTGACACCACTTTTTTTAACTTTTTTACCATCAGGACTTATCCATAGTGTAAGTCCGGATGTAAGGATTTGCCTTTGAACATTCTTATCGGTTATCTTAAGGTCGACAAATAAATTTGCATTGTCATTCGAAAGCTGGTACTGGAACTTGCCTTTTTCAGAATACTGGAGGGCCGGCAGGGTAACTTTTTCTTCAGAGCTCCTCCACTGGCATGAATAGGAACCTTTCTGGGAGAAGACCATTGAAGTGATGAAAAGAGACAGAACTACTGTGAATGCTTTCATAAAATGATAGTTTTAAAAGGGTTACAGTAATAATTAACGTAAACCTAAATAAAAAAACAATCATGTATTTCGGTTAATTCAATATTTTTTAAGGTGTTATCAGTGGATGATAACCATTAATTTCACCTAAATAAAAAACCACAGTCAGGTTTGACCCCGGACTGTGGTGATGTAAAAGGTTAAGGAAAATTACTGTTTCACGTAAACATATGTCTCATTCATATCGCCGAAAGATGAAGTTGATTTTGAATCAACAACAAGGTTCTGACCCTCCATCCTGTATACCTCAGTGGTGCTTATTTCACCACCATCAAAAGCTATTTTTGACAGGACATTTATTGATTTCTTATCATCAGACCATTTTACATTTGATTTTTTCTGAGAATCCATAAAACCTTTATTTATGCATTCTTTTCCATCAAGAGTATACTGATCAACTGTTGTTGAGCTCTGGCCCTGGAAGTCAGATACTTTTTCAACTTTCATACTGTTCCCGTTAAGTTCGATTGCCATCTTTCCTGGAGCCATACTAAAATCAGGATTCAGCTTGCTTTTGGATGCATCAAGGCTCCATTTGCCTGAAAAATCAGGTGATTGAGCAAATGACAATGCTGACAATAATAAACATGACAGGACAAAGGTGAATTTTTTCATTTCATTAAATTTTTAATGGTTTATGCTTATGGGTTTAAAACTACTTATTTGGAATGAGATTTTACAAATAATAACAAAAAATATGCAGCTATGTAGAACATTTTGTTTAGAAAATTGTCAGTTTTTCTGAACTATCCCTTATCGCTGTTAAATTATTTCTTATGAATTCTGTGCGTGCTAACCATTCCGGTTTTGTCTTGTTGGTAAGGCTGGCTGTATCCATATTTATAATCTTAGTACATACAAATAACTCTGAAGCACAAAATGGTCTGGAAACAATAAACTCGTTTCCCGGTCATTGGTGCTGCATCAGTGGCAATTATATTTATGGCACCGGGTTGGATAGCAAAAGGACTGTTTTAAGAAAATCCATTAACGGTCAGGGCTTTGAAAGAAGAGGAAGTGTGACATCACTTAATTCATCTTTTGAAATACAAAACAGGATGTACTCAACAACAACGAAAGACCTGATCTTTGTACTTGTAAAAGACAGTGTTAATGTACATTACCTTTTAAGAAGTGTTGATGGGGGATCAACACTATCCAACGTATTTACTTTCGGAGAAAATAATGGACCTGCTGGCAGGCACACTCCAAATATAAGGTTACTAAGAGGTCTGCTGGAACTTACCCGTGACCTGCCTTCTGGCGGAGGTTCAGGAGCTCTTTTATTGGGGGAATATAATTTCGGTTCGGCAAGGGTGAGAGGATCGACTAACGACAGGGTAAGGATAATGAAATCTGTTGACAAGGGACTTACCTGGACAAAGGTTGTGGAATGGAACACAAACGGGCAAAACCAGGTTGGGCATGTTCATGCAATGAGGCAGGATCCATATACAGGTTATGTTTACATCTTAACAGGCGATAATAACGGTAAGGCAGGTATCATTAAATGGGATGGAATAGCAGGTTGGAAAGATAATGCCACCTTAACCGAGATCAATTCAATTCCGGGGTTTAATGTTCTCACAGGGCTCCAGAGATATCGTGCCTGTGATATCCTTTTCGATGAAAATTATTTCTATACATTCACTGACACTCAGATGCCAAATAACAAGTCAGGTTCAGAAAGTGGAATCTGGCAAGGGAAGAAAGATTTTTCCTCTTTTACAAGGGTGAATAATGAGATATTTGACTATGACCCGATGCATATAGGATGGTTAGGTGAAAAGATTGGTGATACATTTATATTCACGACAGCCAGGGAATATGGCGATTCACAGAATGCATGGCGTGAACTCAATACACATGTTTATACAAGTAATGACGGAATAAACTGGAAGAAAGCAGGACTTATTAACTGGAGGGATACAGGATCTGAAACAACAACATCCTATATTCCAAACATATTTACGTATGAGAACAGGTTATATGTTGATTGCATGGGCGGGGCCGGGCATAACTCTACGATAGTATGCAGCCTGGCAGAACATACACCATTTTCGGAGCCTGTAGTCCTGCATCCCGTTTTCTTTGTCGGAAACTGGAATACGCCCGGTAATGATTCCAACTCCGGCACAAACGCAGATGCTCCAAAACGGACACTGGGCAGGATGTTAAGCGCAAATGTGATTTCGGCCGGATCAAGAGTGAGAATCTCATCCGGTGACTTCAATGAGACTTCTATCAACCCCCAGTGGTCAGGTGCATACATGCAGGGAAGAGGAAGTGTTATAATAGAAGGAAGAGGAGTCAGTCAGACACATCTGATATGGTCTGGAAATTCAAATAGTTATGGAATTTATGTTGATGCAACAAGGACAATGACAAGCAGCAATGTGCCGCTTATCTTTAAGGATGTTGATATGCGCATGACATCAAATACAAGCTCGGATCATACTAATAATATAGTGAGACTTCATGGCAGTTATGTAAGAACCTTATCATGCATGATTGGCAATAATGATAATGATGAATCGCCGCTTGTAAGGATTGAATCTGCAGGTTCGAAATATATTTCTGAGAATTCTGTACACCTGACAGCTTCAACCATTGCAGGAATAACATACGTAGTGGAAGTGCTCTCCCAGGACACTCAGGTCCGATTTATGAATTCGGTAATAAGTAACCCATGGGTGGCATTCCGGCTGATCCATCCTGATGTGTCTCTGTCACTTAAAAATTGTACTTTCTATAATATTGGCCGAACGGGTGTAATAATGGAGAGTGCATTTAATACCCAGCCGTTTATTAAAAATTGCATATTCATGTGCGGAGGAAATGCAATTGTCGACAATTCAGGCATACCAGAAACTGAAAGCGATTATAATTTTTATTCTAGGGAAACAATAAATATCACGGATGGAGGCCATAGCATTACTTCAGCAGAAGATCCAAAATTTGCTGACCCGGCAACCTTGAATTTCGATCTGCTCGACGGCTCTCCATGCATAATGAGAGCATTAAAGCTCGTAGATTTAACTTATGACTTCGCCTTTAAGGCAAGAAGAGATCCACCATCAATAGGCGCCTTCGAGAGCTATGCATCTCCACATTCCGGAGATATACCGACTTTTACAGGAGAGACTTCAATGGCTGATATCAGCGTCTATCCCAATCCTGCAAGTGATATGATCTTTATTAATTACATGGATAAGGATTTCAGAATATTAAAGCTTATGAATTCCATGGGTGTTGTTCTGACAAAGGCAAAAACAATCAGACCATTACAGGAAATAAATATATCAAACTTAAAGCCCGGTATATATTTTCTTGAATTAAGTAATGAAAAAACATACAAGCGAATAAGAATCATCAAAAACTAGGACACTACCAGTGTTCAATAATTAAGCAAAAGATGATCAGTAAGTGTCGCCATTGATCTGAACAGCTCATTTTCGGTCTGAAGATACCTGTCTTCAGAAGCATTAAGGCTTTCGATATATGAGAAATATGTTGTCAGTGATATCTCCCCGGCATCAAGTGCCTTATCGAGCAATCTTTTTGATTCACCTGTATCCACTATATTCCTGATTTCATTAAGGCTGGTCTGTAAAGCTTTCATATTTGAGTACTCATTCCTTACTTCAGAAACCAGCCTGAGAATTTCAGCATCCCTTAATGAGGCAACATGTTCAGCCTGTGCAGAAGCTGCTTTTACTTTATTGGAATTAGACCATAATGGAACTGAAAGACCTCCGACAGGCCCTGAATAATTTTCTCCAGGAACTAATTCAGCTCCGTAACCGATCTGCAGATCGGGGAGGCTTCCATTCCTGGCCAGTTTCACGTTCTGAAGGCTGATCTGGTATTCCATTTCCGGTATCAGGTATGCAGGATGAATTTTCAGCTTATCATTTATCAGCTGGTCAATTTCAATTTGCGGGAATGCTGGGTAATCTTTTACAAATAAAAGAGTTAATTTATTTCCTGTTATATACCTTATTTTTTCATTAAGCATTTCTATGTCAGCCTGCACCCTGGTGATACGAAGATTTAATTGTGACAATTCGATGAGAATCCTGTTATAATCCATTATAGTAGCTGCACCGCTATCAAGCATTTTTTCCCAGGCATTTCGCAGTTCATCATAGGCATTCTTACGCTGTTGCAGAATAGTAAGCATCCTTGAATTGTAAACCAGGTCGAGGAATGAAAGTTCAGCATCAAGAAGGATCTGCATCCTTCCAAGACCGAATTCCTGTTCGGCAAGCAATACTGTGCTTTTGCTCATTTGTTTCTGGAGAAGGTATTTTGTTGGAAAGGAGAATGACTGGCTTATTTCCCAGGTTTTTTTTCTTCCCGGCGTGGCATCCTGGCCAGGCATATATGATCCTGAAATAAACGGATCAGCTGGTGCAATACCCGTTTTTGACTCAGCTTTTCTTGCTTCCAGCAACTTGCCATATGCAATTATCCGGGGGTTATTAAGTGCTGCATTCCTGAGCAGCTCTTCCATACCCTGACCCTGGAGGTTTACGGAAATCAATGTATATGCCAGCAGTAATAATATTTTGTTTTTCATTTTTCCTTCCTCCTTTCAATAAGCAGGTAAACCGAAGGTATTACAAATATGTTGAGGATTGTAGAACTTAGCAGCCCACCAAGGATGACTATGGCCATTGGACTCTGGATTTCATTGCCTGGCTTGTTACCTCCCATTGCAAGGGGTATGAGGGCAAGTGCTGCTGTAAGAGCAGTCATAAGTATAGGATTCAGACGGTCAACAGAACCGATTATGATACTTTCTGTAAGGCTTCTGCCGTCTTTTCTCAGCTGTTTGTATTTTGAAACCAGCAAAATTCCATTACGTGTTGCAATACCAAAAAGGGTGATGAAACCAATGATTACTGGTATACTGATAATATTCGATGAAGCTTTCACCGCAAAAATTCCACCAATAAGCGCAAGGGGCAGATTGAGGAGGATTATTCCCGCAAGGGCACTGTCGCGGAATTCATAATAAAGAATAACAAATATTATCAATACTGCGATCAGTGAAGCAAGAACAAGGCTTCGTGTAGCATTTGCAGCACTTTCAAACTGACCCCCGTATTCTATATAGTAATTCTCGGGGAGATTGACATTCCGGGCCACTTTTTCACGAATATCCTTCACAACACTTCCCACATCCCTATCCGCTACGTTTACTGAAATAACAATTTTCCTTTTTACATTTTCACGGCTTATTGAATTCGGACCTGATGATGACACCACATCGGCAATAAATGATAACGGCACTTTTTTGCCATCCTGAGTATCGATCATTGAATTTCTTATAGCATCAATAGAATTTCTTGATTCGTCATTATATCTGAGCACCATGGGAAATCGCATTACATCTTCATATACATCTGATACTGTTTCACCTCCAAGTGCATAACTTACAAAAGAATTAAAGCTGTTAATGTCAATTCCATATCTCACCATCATTTCCCTTCTGGCTTTAATCTTAATCTCAGGTGATTCCACAAGTTGCTCAACATTAAGATCACCAATACCCGGGATACCAGAAATTTCATTCCGCACCTGTACGGCTATCTTATAAAGATCATTGAGATCATCACCAAAAATTTTTATGGCGATATTAGCCCTTGTACCTGACAGCATATTATCCATCCTGTGAGAAACAGGCTGTCCGACTTCGATATTAGCACCGGCGATTGACCGCAATCGGGATCTTACATCAAAGAAAAATTCAGCCCTGCTCCTGTCTTCAAGCTCAAAGGGTGCTTCTATTTCGGTCACATTTTCACCAAATGAATGCTCCGATAATTCGGAACGGCCTGTTCTTGCTGCAACCGACCTGATCTCTGGTATTCCCATCAGGATTTTCTGAGCTTCAATTCCTGCTTTTGAAGATTCTTCAAGTGAGACGCCCGGCATCAGACTGACGTTAATAGTAAGTGCCCCCTCATTGAATGCAGGTAAAAAGGAACTGCCGGCAGTTGTCAGAAGAAGCAGGGATGCTGCAAATACAACTGCAACTGCTCCTACCAGAGCTACATTTCTTTTCAAAGTAGATTGCAACGCCTTAGTGTAAATTCTGCTTAAGGTTCGTTCAGTCCAGGAACCGGAAACAGCCTTCAACAGCCTTTTTTCATCAGTAAGGAAGTAGCTGCTTAATACAGGAGTTACAGTTATAGCCACAATTAATGATGCAAAAAGGGAAACAATAAAAGAAATACCAAGCGGCTTAAGCATCCTGCCTTCAAGATCACCCAGCAGGAACAATGGAAGGAAAGTAATAATTATAATCAGGGTGGCATTCCAGATTGATGATCTTATTTCTTTTGATGCATTATAGATTACTGAAATTTTCTCTTCTCTCTTTTCTTTGGGAAGCAAAACATTCCGTCGCAGGTTCTTATAAACATTTTCAACATCAATAATGGCATCATCAACAAGCGAGCCTATTGCAATAGCCATCCCCCCAAGACTCATTGTATTAATCGTTATACCAAGGAACCTGAGGGTTATGATTGTAACAAGCAACGAAAGCGGGATAGCCAGTAATGAGATCAGCGTGGTTCTGATATTGAAAAGGAAAAGGAACAGGATAATTACAACAAAGATCCCTCCTTCAACAAGGGCATCCATAACGTTCCTGACAGAGGTATTGATAAAAGATGCCTGGTTATAGATGTCAGTATGAAATTTCACCGAGGATCCTGTCGATTCAGAGATTTTTTTTATCTCATTTTCTATTTTTTCAGAAAGACTGACTGTATTTGCATCAGGCTGTTTTGTAATGGTCATCAGCACAGCATCCTTAGCACGGTATGAAGCAGTACCTAATGCTGGTGATGCCCCGATCTTTATATCAGCAACATCCCTGAGGCGGACCAACGCATTACCGGATACTTTTACTATTGAATTTGACAGTTCCTCAATTTTATTTGTCCTGGCAATGCCCCGGATAATATACTTATTTCCATACTGGTTTATAAAACCACCCCGGGTGTTTACATTGTTACCCTGGCAGGTTTCAATAAGCTCTGCAAGGGTTACATTATGAAAATTCATTTTATAGGGATCGGCAAGGACCTGGTATTCTTTCGACTCGCCTCCGATAACATTAACCTGTGCTACCCCGCCAACAGCAAGAAGTCGTGGAGTGACTGTCCAGTCAGCCATTGTCCTGAGATCCATTGAGCTCAGGCTGTCAGAGGTAAGAGCTATGATCATCATCTCTCCGAGGACGGAAGTCTGAGGTGCAATAACAGGAGTGCTTACTCCCTCCGGCAATTTGCCTGTAGCCTGAACAAGACGTTCAGCCACATTCTGGCGGGCCTTATAAATATCTTTTCCCCAATCGAATTCAACATAAACTACTGAAAATCCCATAGATGTATTAGACCTAACCCTCCTTACGGCTGTTGCTCCGTTTACTGCTGTTTCGATCGGGAAAGTTACAAGCTGTTCAACCTCTTCAGTCGCCATACCGTTGGCTTCCGTGAGGACAACAACTGTAGGTGCACTCAGTTCAGGAAATATATCGATCTCCATCTGCAAAGCTATCCAGGTGCCTGTAAGAAAGAGCAGAAGAGCTCCGGAAATGATAATCAGCCTGTTATTAAGCGAAAAACCTATTATCCTGTTTAGCATCTCCTAATGATTATGATTATGAGAAGGCACTGCTGTTGAAGTCTGGGATATCTTAATATGGTAAGCACCTGATGAAACTATTTTCTCACCCTCTTCCAGGCCGGAAATTATCATTGTTTTTTCCCCGTCACCGTTACCTGTTTCAACATAACGTTTAAGGAATTCACCATCATCATCGGCAACATATACAAACAATTTTCCATATTCCTCAAGAAGGGCATCATCGGGCACTGTTATAGCATTAACAGCTTCTTTCCCGATAAGGTAAACTTCTGCGAAAGTACCATCGATAAGTTCCGGCATAAAATCCATCCTGAAATAAACAGGCACATAAAATGAGCTTTCTCCGGTGCTTTTTCCATGAGAAATTTTTCTGCCATTCATTTCAGAAATTTTGTATAACCTTTTGCTATACCCTACTGTAAAATTGGCGCTCTCGACGGATGGTATAATTGAAAGCTTATCGGGTGAAATGTCTGCTCTGAGAACAAGATTATGCTCGGAAACAATCGAGGCCAGCTCCTGACCCGGCTCAACTTTCTGACCTTCCACTACAAATAATTCCTTTATATAACCTGCTCCTGGTGACGATACAACGTTGCCATTACTGCCGCTTGTTGATGAGAGGTTTTCATATTCATTAAGCAGTTTGTCATAATTGTTTTTTACTGAAAGAAAGTTCTCTTCAGTAATTATCTTATCTGCAATCAGCTTTTTCGCCCTTTCATAGTTTGCTGAAGCTTCATCCAGGTCGGCTTTCACCTGTCGTAAGGTGAGTTCAGTATTGCCTTCTGCCAGCTGCGAGCCAGATATAGTGAACATTATATCACCTTTGCCAATCTTAACTCCCGGGAATAAATAATCATTAACCATGCTGACAATCCCGGATGTTTTTGCAGTAATTATAACAATGTCCTTGCTGTCAACCATAATCCTTCCGCCTGTCTTGATGCTGAAGGAAAATGGTTCTTTCCTGATAGTCATCAATGAGTATTCGGTAGAGTCATGGGAATGCCCTGCTGAAGTATCATTGCTTTCGGCCTCCTGGTGAAGTTCATTCTCCTCAGTTCCGGTACTCTCAGTTGAACTATTATTGCATGAAACAAAAATGAAGGGAATGATAATAATTACAGATATAATAAAATATAGTTTTTTCATTGAAATATTAAAATGAAATAATAGATAATCAGATAATTATCCCCAAAAATGTATGCTGAAAATTCAGGCTACAGGAGGAGCCCTTGGCGAAACAACACCTGTATAATCGATACAGAGGAAAACTGATCCCGGACAGGAATAATATTTTGAAAAAACAGTAACCGGCTCAATAAGGCTGTCCCATTCTGCCTGAATAAAAGTATCATCCTGGAACTTGTAGAAAAGCAGACCGGAGATCTTGCATGATTCTTCATCAGAAGAACAATCACAAACAAAATGCAGGCAAACAGACTTATCAGCATCAACTGATCCATTCGTCGGCAAAATATCAGCATCAATATGGTTATGAGGGAGGACTGAATGAGCAAAAATCATCAGCCACGAAAGCATGATAATATAGGCTTTTATCTTATTCCCCTTGTTCAAATAATCTGATTTTGAGCAAATATATTAATTATCGTGCAAATATAATATTGACAAATCACTATTAGTCTTGAAGAAAATTTACCTGACGCGTGTGTATTGCTTCATTTTTTCAAACCGCTTTTCTTTATCGCTGTCAGCGAAAAAAATATCATCAAAATTACTGAAATCAGCAGCAGGAAAGGCAACATTTTCATACTGTATTCTTTGGCAAGCAATCCCATAATGAAGTTCAGTACAGTGTTTCCGAGCAGCGAAATAAAAAGAGCAATGCTGAAAGCTGTACCTGAAAGAGCAAGGTATAGTTTTCCAATAGATCCAAGTATTACCGGGAAGACAGGGGCAAATCCAAGACCCAATAAAAACATTGCCGGCAATCTGGCTGAAGGCAGAAAAATAATTGCCATAATCCCGGTAATCATAATAATTGATGCGGCAACAATTATCTTGCATGTTGTTACTTTTGAAACCACAAAGCCTGCAACAAACCTGCCTGCAGTCATACCTGCAACCATTAACGTCAGTGCAAGCAATGCAATGTTAGTTGGAGCCAGCAATGATTTTTCAAAATATGTTGTTGTCCAGTTACTTGTAATTCCTTCAATACCTGACTGGAAAAAAAGAACAAAGCTGAAAAGAAGCAATACAGGTTGCTTTAGAAGATCTATTCCCTGCCTGAAAGGAAAACCATGAGGCTGCTTTGGAGGGGGGAAACTGATGAATAAAAATGTAATTGACGGCAGGAGAATGAAAGCAGCAATTCCGGCAAGTATTGTTTCATACGAATAGATATTTCTCAGGGATCTCATTACTAATGGAACAATAAGAGCACCCAGTCCAAAAAACACAGACAGAAAGCTTTGATTAACATCCTTTTTATCATCGGGAGAGATGTCGGAAACCAGGGTTATTGCTTCACCGTTAAGAATTCCTCCACCGAAACCTGTCATAAACACTGCTATCCTCAGGACAAATGTATCACTGGCAAGACCCAGGAGAACAAGACCAGATATAACAATGAAAGAGCTTCCTGCCAGGAGGAGCTTGTATCCAAACCTGTCAACAAATGGTCCGAATACAAGAGAACCGGTAAGTACACCAACAGGAAGAAAAAGAACTATTGATGATGATGCAAGGTCATCAAGACCGAATTTGGAGGATACATCAGGCAATACAGTTCCAAGTGAAAGAAGTACAACACCAAAAAAAACGAGAGCTGTACAGGCAGCATAAAAAACAGCTTTATATGAATATGATTCTTTCAAATGATTCAACCTTTTATGGGAAAAAAAAAGCAATCTACCTTAGAGGTAAATTGCTTTTATTTATTGATTTATAATTCTTAGAATTTCAGGGCTATACCAAGGTTAACATTGAATACACCATAACCCAGTTCGAGCATTGCTGCAGCTTTTTCTGAAAAATAATACCTGCCTCCAATGAACCATGATGAAACAAGGCCACCGAAGTTATAATAATCGTTGGGATCATTATCAGTAAACACGTTATAGCCAATCATAAGTCCAGCATATGTATCAAGCTTCTCAACAAGCGGATAATGGAATGTACCCCTTGGACCAATTACTATGTTGGTAAGTTTATAGCTTCCCCACTTATATGTAGAGAAACCTAAAAACCCTCCTACTCCTATTGTACCTTTTTCAATAATGTTATCCACAACGCCAACTTCAAATGATGCTGATAAAGGAGGAATAGATGAAGATCCAACTGCAAGTGTGGAACCAAGTCCAAGTCCGATGTTAGCAACTTTGTCACCTTTTACAAATGTAGACTCCTGAGCTGTCAGTTGTGTCAGGGAAAAGCATGCTACTACTAAGAATACGAGAATTTTTTTCATGATAAATTTTTTTATTGTTTTGATTAAACAAAGATAATAATTTTTTAAGCTTTTATAAATCAAACCAGCCTAACTTGATGTTAAGTTAAGCATCTTGCTCTGAAAGAGAACAAAAAACATCGTTCTTTTGCTTAATACATGATCAAAAGTTCTTAAAAACGGAGAAAAATATCAAAAACACCTGCTGCAAAAGAAGCACCAACGAAGGGTCCCAGGATCGGAACCCAGGAATATGCCCAGTCACTATCACGCTTGCCTGGGATGGGTAAGAGGTAATGCATAATCCTCGGACCAAGGTCTCGTGCAGGATTGATTGCATACCCCGTCGGACCTCCTAAAGAAAGCCCTATCCCAAGGACAACTATTGCAACGGGAAGAGCATTAAGTGAACCAAGTCCTATTTCGGGAGCTGCCATATAAAGAACTGCAAGGGTGAGTACAAATGTACCTATGACCTCAGTAATTGTATTATGCCAGAGGCTTCTTATATTTGGTGCTGTACAAAAGATTGCAAGCTTATAATCAGAATTTTCTGTGGCCTCAAAGTGTTTCCTGTATGCAAGCCAGACGATGAAGGCACCAAACATTGCACCAAGCATCTGTGCAGACACGTAAAGAGGCATCTTAGCTATTTCAAATTTGTTGGCAAGCACGAGTCCCAGGGTAATTGCCGGATTAAGATGGGCGCCGCTAACGGGAGCGGCAATAATTACTCCCGTGAAAACACCGGCAGCCCAGCCAAAGGTTATAACTATCCATCCACTATTATGTCCTTTGGTTCCGGAAAGTAATACATTTGAACATACTCCCCCTCCAAAAACAATTATCATAGCAGTTCCGAAAAATTCAGCAAAAAATTCATTCATATCAATATACAGGTTAGGTTTTTACTATAAAAAATACTTCAGGGTTTATTCTTCTGCCCAGGCTTTAGCTGCTTTAACAGCCCGATGCCAGCCCTTGACAAGAGCAGTAATTTCGGCATTACCTAATTCGGGTGAAAATATTTTTTCAACCTTCCACTGGGTACTTATCTCGTCAAGTCCTGACCAATAGTTCACTGCCAATCCCGCAAGGTAAGCAGCTCCGAGGGCTGTTGTTTCAGTGACTGCAGGTCTTACAACTTTTGCCTGTAACAGATCAGACTGAAACTGCATTAACTTATTGTTGACAGTAGCGCCGCCATCGACCCTTAGTTCAGAAATTTCTATTGAAGAATCATTCTGCATAGCCTTAAGCACATCAAGTGTCTGAAAAGCAATACTGTCTAGTGCCGCCTTAGCAATGTGCGATGCAGTTGAACCCCTAGTTATGCCTACAATGGTTCCTCTTGCATGCTGATCCCAGTGAGGAGCGCCAAGCCCCGCAAAAGCCGGTACAAAATAAACTCCGTCACTGTCTTTCACATTTCCTGCAAGCTTTTCAACATCAGCAGAATTTTTTATTATTCCAAGACCATCGCGCAGCCACTGCACTACAGCGCCGGCTATAAATATGCTTCCTTCCAGGGCATAGTAAGTCTTATTATCTGTTTTCCATGCGATTGTTGTAAGAAGGTTGTTTTTCGATTCTATCGGTTTTGTTCCGATATTCATTACCATGAAGCAGCCGGTACCATATGTGTTTTTTACCATTCCGGGCTTAATGCACATCTGGCCGAACAAGGCAGCCTGCTGATCGCCGGCAATGCCTGAAATAGGAATACCTGTTGAGAACAGCCCCGAAGTGTTTCCATAAACTTCGCTTGACTGACGTACCTCGGGAAGCATTGATGATGGAACATTGAAAATCTTAAGAAGCTCATCATCCCATTGAAGAGTATGAATATCAAATAGCATTGTACGTGATGCATTTGATACATCAGTGATGTGTAACTTACCACCTGTCAGATTCCATACAAGCCATGAATCGACAGTACCAAAAGCCAGCTCACCCTTTTCTGCAGCCTCCCTGGCTCCTTTAATATTATCAAGTATCCATTTAATTTTCGTTGCGGAAAAATATGCATCAATTATCAGGCCTGTCTTCTTACGGATGATTTCACCATAACCTTCCGATTTGAGCCTGTCACATAAAGCTGATGTTCTGCGATCCTGCCACACGATAGCTCTATGAAGTGGTTTCCCTGTTTTGCGGTTCCAGATGATTGTTGTCTCACGCTGGTTGGTTATTCCGATAGCAGCAATGTCTTTGCTGTCAATCCCGGCTCTTGCTATGGCATCGAATGCAACTCCTGCCTGGGTTGACCAAATCTCCTCAGCATCATGCTCCACCCAGCCCGGTTCAGGGAAAAATTGTGTAAACTCCTTCTGTGCAAAAGAGACTGGCGAGCCGCTCCTGTCAAAAAGAATAGCCCTTGAACTTGTCGTTCCCTGATCAATTGAAAGAATATACTTTTTCATAATATCTGATTTCATAAATATTTCTTTACATACTCCCTGTAAGCGGCAAGCTGATTATTTTTCCAGTTTTCGTCAAAACCCAGCTCCACCGACATAATTGAAACAACTTCCGGAGCTATATCCAAACTTGCCCTGGCATCAAGGAGCAATGAACGGGTTCTTCGTGCCAGCACATCTTCAAGAGTCACAGGCATCTCATTCCTGCAAATCCACCTTATCTCAGCCCTGCAATATGGCAATCTGTTGTCAATCAGTTGTCCCGAACCGGGATCATTATTTATAATCTGCCTGATTTCGGCGGCTCCTTCATTATAGATTTTCAGCCTGTCATCATGAGTTGCATAATTATCAGTAAGCCTCAGGTCCGATGTCAGGCATTTTCTTTTTTCAAGAATTTTCTTTTTGATTGCTGCATCTATTGTTTCCTCGGCCATACGGCGGTATGTTGTCCACTTGCCGCCTGTTATCGATAGCAAGCCTGAATGTGAGAATGAAATTTTATGTCTCCTCGATATCTCTTTTGTCTTGCCTGTTTCTTTATGCTGAATGGCAAGAGGACGGAGACCAGCGAATGTGCTCAGAATATCAGACCGTTCTGGTTTCCTGACAAGATACTTGCCGGCTGTTTCCAGGATAAAATCTATTTCTTCTTTTAAGGGAACCGGTTCATTTGTAACAGTATCGACAGGAGTGTCTGTTGTTCCTGCAACTACTTTATCATACCATGGAATAATGAACAGTACCCTTCCGTCGGGTGTCTTTGGAATCATCAATGCAGAAGTGCTTCCCAGGAATGATCTGTCAAGAACAATATGAACTCCCTGGCTTGGCCTGATAGAAGGTGACATAGCCGGATCATCCAATTCTGTTATAGTATCTGTGAAAACTCCTGTAGCATTTACTACAAGTCTGGCTTGAAATGAAAATTGTTCGCCGGATATTTCATCCCTTGCCTCAACACCTGCAATAATTCCGCCACTTTTGATAAAACCATTTACCCTGCAATAATTCAGAAGGAAACCTCCGCGATCAGAACATTTTTTTGCAAGAATGATTGCAAGTCTTGAATCATCGAATTGTCCGTCATGGTATATAACGCCTCCTTTTAATCCATTTTTTTCAAGATTCGGGAGTCTGAGCAAAACCTCATTCCTGCTAATAAAGACAGATCTGCCGAGGCTGAGTTTTCGTGCAAGCAAATCATATAACTTGAGTCCGGTAGTGTAGATTATTGTATCTGCAATTGAATAAAGGGGTATTATAAATTCCTGGTCTTTAGTAATTCCCGGAGCATTTTTCAGAAGTATTCCTCTTTCTTTCAATGCTTCTATAACAAGAAAAATATCCCCCTGGGCCAGGTACCTTACCCCGCCATGAACGAGCTTTGTGCTTTTTGATGAAGTTCCCTTTGCAAAGTCGGATTGTTCAAGAAGCAGAGTGCTGTACCCTCTTGTAACGGCATCAAGTGCTATTCCGAGACCAGTTGCACCGCCACCTGTCACAATTATATCCCAGGTTTTTCCAGCCTGAAGCCTCAACTCATCAATAACCTTCTGCCTGTTCATATTAAAAAAACAATAATCAGTACAAGATAATAAAATCCTTTTTTAACATTCAGATAAAAAGTTTGGTGTTTACCATATCTGGTGAGCACTCCTTTTCAATTTTGTATTTTTGTATTTATATCTCAAATCAATGAAAAAAATTCTATTCCTTCTGATTACAATTTTTGTTGCAACAGGTGCAATTGCACATCCATGGAAGCCACGCCATTATGTAATTGCCGATACTGAGGGTTCAGATGAAGACATGAGAGCTCTTACAATGCTGCTTTCGTCACCCGATATAAGAGTGCTTGCTATTACTGTATCATCAGGATCGATGAATTCAGATGCTGCTTACAAAAAAATTTCAAAGCTGCTTATAGATTTTCATCATGAGGGAATGTATATCGGTATCGGGAGCCAGGCAAAGAGTGAAGTTCAATCAGACCGTATAAGCAATCAGCTTATAATAAGCAGGGTACTTGAAAATGAGCAATCGATGGTAACACTTGTTTGTCTTGCAGGATTGAAAACAGCAGCAGATATACTTGCAGTACCGGGTTACAGAAGAAAAATAAAGCAGATAGTCATAAGTGCTGACAGCAGAAATTACATAACCTTTTCAGACCCGAAGGCCGTTGAGACTGTATTGAAGAGTGATATTCCTGTTGCAGTTGTAGGAGACTGGAAGGGTGAATTTTTTGACAGCTCTTTTGTAAACAGGATCAGGGATGCCAGTGGAATTTACGCTGAATATCTCTCTCGATCATTTAATAATATTATAAACAAGGCTTCTGATGAGATGGTTCCTGTCTACATACGTTACCCCGCACTGTTTTTAAGCGGAAATGAAAATAGCTACACTCCGGATCAAAACAAAAAAGCTGAATTTCAATCAGCTTTCCTTAAAATAATATCAGGTGAAACTGTGGAGAGAAACCAGGTTTTGAGGGAAATGCCATCCGAACCTTCATTTTATTTTGCTGATCTGGAACCTTATGTCACCAGGATTATAGATGCTTACGGGAAGGATGAATGGTCATCAGGGGTTCTTGCAAATGAGCTGCACAGGCACCTTGGCACATTTGCCATAATCGGAGTTAAGATGGGCATCCGTGCAAGAGAATACTTCAATACCGGTGTTGATGAATTTACTGTTGTCTCTTTTGCGGGGTCAACACCTCCGATGAGCTGCCTTAATGATGGATTACAGGTTAGTACAGGGGCAACACCGGGGCATGGTCTTCTTAAGGTTGAAGACAAAGGAATGCCGATGGCTGAAATAAGATATAAGGACCGGTATATCAGGATAGCACTCAGGACTGAAATAGCCGATACAATATCATCGGAGCTTAAGAGAATCAATTTTATTTATGGCCTCGACAGCGACATCTACTGGGAGCTCGTAAGAAAAAATACAATAAAATACTGGCTCGATCTTGACAGGCATGATATTTTCAAGATTGAAGAATTATGAGGTAAAGTCCTTACGAAAGATTGTATTCATCGAAAAAGTCATTTCCCTTGTCGTCTGTAAGTATAAATGCCGGCATGTTTTCGACACGAATTTTACGAACTGCTTCCATCCCCAGCTCTTCAAAATCGACAATCTCTACCGATTTGATATTTTCTGATGCAAGGATTGCGGCAGGACCTCCGACTGATCCCAGGTAGAAGCCACCATATTTTTTGCAGGCGTCAACAACACTGCGGTTCCTGTTTCCTTTTGCAACCATAATGAGAGAACCTCCAAGGCTCATGAACTGATCAACATATGTATCCATCCTGCCGGCAGTTGTAGGACCAAAGCTTCCTGAAGGCAATCCTTCAGGTGTTTTGGCTGGACCTGCATAATAAACAGGATGATTCTTAAGATAATCAGGCATGGGTTTTCCTTCATCAACCATCTTTTTAATCCTCGCATGTGCAATATCGCGGGCTACTACAAGAGTGCCTGTCAGACTAAGGCGCGTTTTTACAGGGTATCTGGTTAGTTGTGAAAGTATCTCGCTTATAGGACGATCAAGATCGACCTGCACAGGCTTCTCCATCTCAGGGGCTCTTTCCGGAAGGAACCTCATTGGCTTCCTTTCAAGCTCTTCAAGAAAAATACCTTCGGAACTGATAAAAGCCTTAATGTTCCTGTCTGCAGAACAGCTGACTCCTAATCCCACAGGGCAGGAAGCAGCATGCCTAGGAAGGCGGATCACCCTGACATCATGAACAAAATATTTCCCGCCAAACTGTGCCCCGACACCGTACTCATGGCAAATATCTTCAATCTTCTTTTCCCATTCAAGGTCTCTGAATGCCCGCCCGCTGAGGTTACCTGTAACAGGAAGATTGTCAAGATAACCTGCGGAAGCTTCCTTTACTGTTTTCAGGGTTGCTTCGGCTGATGTTCCTCCAATCACAAGGGCCAGATGATAAGGAGGGCAGGCTGATGTACCCAGATCTTTAATTTTTTCCTTTACAAATTTAGTCAGAGATTCCTCATTCAGCAGTGATTTTGACTGCTGGTAAAGGAATGTCTTGTTGGCAGAGCCACCCCCTTTTGTAATGAAAAGAAATTCATACATCCTCCCGTCGACAGAATAGACATCTATCTGAGCAGGAAGATTGGATCCGGTGTTCTTCTCTTCAAACATTGAAAGGGGAACCACCTGTGAATACCTTAGATTTTTATTTTTATAGGTTTCATAAATACCTCTTGAAAGATATAAAGCGTCTTTTCCTCCTGTCCAGACATCTTCTCCTTTTTTCCCAATTACAATGGCAGTACCGGTATCCTGGCACCAGGGTAGATCTCCTTTCGAGGAGATCACAGTATTCTGAAGCATTAAATAAGCTACAAACCTGTCATTTTCGGTTGCCTCAGGATCTTTGAGAATAGCTGAAAGTTTCTCAAGATGTGAAGTTCTTAAATAGAAAGAAAGATCATGTATAGCCTCTCTTGCAAGAAGCTCGAGAGCCTGTGGATCCACTTTTAACACCCTCCTTCCATCCTGATCGATTTCAACAACATATTCTCTTGAGAGCAGCCGGTACCTGGTAGTATCCTTCTGGATCTGCACAGGCGTTTCATAGATGAATTCTGCCATGGTTTTCAGGTATTAAACACAATTATAATTAAGGCAATCTCAATTTAAACCTTTTTATTTAAAGAACCATATAGACAATAAAAAGTGAGTAATGGAAACTCACTTAATAACGTCATCAAAACTGAATTTCTCTTTTATCCTCACTCCTTTCTCGGTCATCTTCAGGCTGCAGCATTCAACATTTTGATCATGCTGAAATACAAGGAAATAATCATCCTTCACTGCACTATCGAATAGTCTCTTTTTTTCTTCGATTGTCTTAAGCGATTCAATATCATAACTCATGTTCCATATAAGCGGGATATGGGCTATAGTAGGGATGAGATCACCGGTATAGACGATAGTTTTATCGTTGTACTTTATAACAGGTAGCATTAATCCCGGGGTGTGTCCATAGCAGATCATAATGGAAAAATGCGGGAATAATTCACTTTCTTCATCAATAAGATTGAGCTGGCCTTTCTCTTTAAGAGGAAGAATATTTTCACACAGATATGAATCTGCTTCCCTCAGGTTGCTCTTGATGGCCCAGTTCCATTGTATACTGCTTACATGAAAGGTGGCATTGGGGAAGACCGGCATGTATATTCCGTCAGATGACCGGTAAACTGCACCACCGCAATGGTCGGCATGCAGATGAGTCAGAAAGACGTCTGTGATATCCTCCGGATTGTATCCCCTGTTTTTTAATCCCTGAAGAAGACCTTCTCCCCCATGCTGATAAACCTGCCTGAAAAATTTATCATCCTGTTTGTCACCCCACCCGGTATCAACAAGTATTACATGATCACCTGTCTTTACAATGAGGGATCTCAGAGTGAGTACAATAAGATTGTTTTCGTCAGAAGGATAAACTCTTGACCAGAGCGCCTTGGGAACAACTCCGAACATTGCCCCTCCGTCGACCTTGAAATTTGCAATATTGAAAAGCTGAAGTTTCATGGATCATTATCAGATAATAAACATTTCAAATAACAGAACAGTTTAGGCACCTTGTCACATTGACATTCTTTTTGTATTCCGTGTTGTCATCAGGAACAATATTCTCATTAGGAACCTCATAATCTGGTATGACATCCAGCCCAGGAACTGGAATAGCCAGGTTTTTCTCATGGTATGCTCCATTACTGTAATCTCGCGACAATCTTTTTCAATGATGTCAAGAAGTATCTTCTCAAATTTCTCTGAGAAGCCGATATCGAGAATATCTGCATTAGTTTCTACGCTTCCATAATCACTAAGGTGATTCATATTATAGCTCCCTATCGAGCTCCATATTCCATCTACTGTGACAACCTTTGCATGAAGCACAGATGGCAGATATTCGAAGATCCTGATGTTGTTCCGGAGTATCAAATCGTAAAGGAAGATCGTAGCCTTCTTGAAAAGCCAGGTATCAGAAACTCCTGAAAGAACAATTTTGATATCAACGCCCCTTTTGGCAGCATTTCTGAGAAGCTTTCGCTCATGCCTGCCCGGCAGAAAATAACTTGCAAAAATAATCATGTGCGATTTTGAATGCCTGAGTGCAGCCCTGTATCCTTTCAGTATCTCAATTTTATTCCTGTACCAGTTGTTCTGAATAACTTTAACTTTGACATTTTCATCAAAGATCTCAGGAATGTGAACTGTTTCTTTCGATTTTTCCTTGCTTGAAATAAAAGTCTTATTCCACAGCTTCTTCAGGATGAAAAGTGTATGTGCTACTTCAGGGCCTCTTATAAGTATTGCAAAATCTAGCCATTCTTTAACTGAATTTCCACTGTACCTGTTGGCAATATTAATTCCCCCTATCACTGTTACCTCCCCGTCAACAAGTATTACTTTGTGATGCAGGCGCAGACTGAAATGAAAACCGGGAGAAATTATAACAGGTGAAAATCTTCTGAAGAATATGCCTGCATCCTCTACCATGCTGACAAGATTCTTCGAAAAGCTCTTCCCTCCAAATGCATCAAGCAGGAAGTAGATTCTGACACCCCTGCTTGCAGCCCTCACAAGAGCATTAACGATCCTTCTCCCTGTATCATCATCATCAACGATGTAAGTCTGAAAGTGAATATACCGTTTTGCTTCATCGATCAGCGTTTCAAGAGCATCAAAATATTGCTTCCCGCTCCTGAGAAGTTCAATCCGGTGACCACTCCTGTACCCGCGAGGCACCCTGAAATTTCTTAGCTTTGAAGGAATCAGGTCCATTTTAAGCAGCTGTCATGTCAATACAAATATAACGATTGAACCGGATATGAATCATGTTTATCAGTACCTTTGCGAAGGAGATATTAAACAGGGATGAGAGTACATTTTATTGCTATCGGGGGCGCAGTAATGCATAATCTTGCTATTGCCCTCAAACTTAAAGGTTATGAAGTTTCAGGATCTGATGATGAGATCTTTGAACCTGCTAGATCAAGACTTGAGAAATATGGGCTTCTTCCTGAAGAATATGGGTTTTTCCCGGAAAGAATAACAGCATCAATCGAAACTGTAATACTGGGGATGCATGCCAGGGAAGATAACCCGGAACTTATAAAAGCGAGGGAAGCAGGATTAAAGATAATGTCCTTTCCTGAATACCTTTATGAGCAAACAAAGGATAAAAAAAGGATTGTAATTGCAGGAAGCCATGGCAAGACGACCACAACTGCAATGATAATGCATGTCCTGAAGACAGCAGGCATTAAGTTTGATTATATGGTCGGTTCACAGATAGATGGATTTGAAACAATGGTTGGATTATCTGATGAATCTGAAATTGCCGTTTTTGAAGGAGATGAATATCTGACATCAGCACTTGACAGGCGACCAAAGTTTCATTTGTATATGCCCGATATTGCTGTTATAAACGGCATTGCATGGGATCACAAAAATGTATTTCCAACCTTTGAAAATTACGTTGACCAGTTCAGGATCTTTATCGGTCTCATCTCAGAATCCGGAACACTGATTTATTTTGAGGGTGATGAGATTGTAAAAAAACTGGCAGATGAAACTGCAAGCCCAATAAAGAAAATTCCATATTCGGTTCATGGCTATTTTCAGAACAAGCTTGGATTTTTCGGAGCGACGCATAACAGGGTAGTTCCACTTAAGGTTTTCGGCGAACATAACATGCAGAATCTATCTGCAGCGAAGGAAGCCTGCCTGGCTGCAGGTGTATCTGAGGATGTCTTTTACTCAGCCATAAGCAGCTTTGAAGGTACCTCTAAAAGATTACAGAAGTTAAATGAAAACGATAAGGGGGTCGTCTACCTTGATTTTGCGCATTCACCGTCAAAGGTCAGGGCAACAGTGCAGGCAGTCCGGTCAAGATATCCGGGGAGGGAAATTGTTGCATGCCTTGAACTTCATACTTATTCAAGCCTGAGCCGGGATTTCCTGCCTTTGTATGAAGGTACGATGAAAGATGCTTCAGTGGCGCTTGTTTATTTCAATCCGCATGCCGTTGCTTTAAAGAAACTTCAGCCTGTTTCTCCAGAAGAAATCAAAAAAGCTTTTGACCAGGACAACCTCTGTGTTTTCGATAATTCTGCAGATTTATTTAATAAAATCCGTGAACTGAAGGTTGAAAAACCTGTTTTCCTGATGATGAGCTCCGGCGATTTTGACGGATACGACATAAAGCAGCTAATCTGTTAAATTTTAATCAAATTATTTTGCAGAATTAAAAAAACATCCTTTCTTTGCATCCGCATTTTAAGTTCTTTACATGGTCCATTCGTCTAGTGGTTAGGACGTCAGGTTTTCATCCTGGTAACAGGGGTTCGATTCCCCTATGGACTACAACTTTTTAAAAAGGATAATAAAATAATAAGCATGGCAAACCATAAGTCATCAGAAAAGAGGATAAGGCAGACGGAAGTCAGAAGGGACAATAATAAGTACTACGCAAAAACAGCACGTAATGCTATCAAGGCGCTGCGTTCCTCAACAAACAAGGAAGAAGCGGGAGTTTTACTTCCTAAGCTCACTTCAATGCTTGACAAGCTGGCAAAAAAGAACATTATTCATAAGAAAAAGGCTTCAAACCTTAAGTCTTCAATCGTTAAGCACGTTAACAGCCTTTAATCTGAATAAAAAAATATAAGGAAGCTGTACCTCTACGGTACGGCTTTTTTGTTTTTAAAATTCCGAGGCATCTTAATCACCAGTCATATCTCAACTTCATTGACTTTTATAAAAAGTTTTTATAAATTAGGGTGAAATATTCGCTGCATGTCTCTCAAAATTACTGACTGGGCTGTTGAAGACAGACCCAGGGAAAAACTAATTGAGAAAGGAATCTCCAGCCTGAGCGATGCTGAATTGCTTGCAATCCTGATTAATTCGGGCACTAAAGATAAATCAGCAGTAGATCTTGGGCGTGAACTTCTCTCAATGGTAAACAATAATCTTAATACTCTAGGCAAGCTTTCGATTTCAGATCTTAAAAAATTACATGGAATCGGTACAGCCCGTGCTGTTGCAATTGCTGCTGCCCTCGAACTCGGCAGACGAAGAAAAATATCTGAGATACCTGATGTTCCTCAGATTAAATGCTCAAAGGATGTCGCTTCAATATTCCAGCCTTTATTGTCTGATCTTTCGCATGAGGAGTTCTGGGTGCTTTTTCTTAACAGGTCTAATAAGGTGATTGGAAGGATGAAGCTCAGCCAGGGAGGTATAAGTGGCACAGTAACCGATGTGAGATTAATTATGAAGAGGGCTGTCGACTGCCTGGCTTCAGGTATAATCGTCTGCCATAATCATCCTTCAGGAAATCTGAATCCAAGCGATTCAGATTCAAATATTACCAAAAAAATAAAAGATGCCGGCAATCTTCTTGAGATTCAGCTTCTCGACCACCTGATAATTGCAGACAAGGAATACTACAGCTTTGCAGATAATGGCATGCTTTAATATCAATGCACGCTGATCCTGGGGAATCTTGAAAGATTTTTAACTTCTCCAGTATCACTGCATACTTTAAGAAGCTCTGAGATCTTTTTGCCCAGGACAGGATGTATTACATCAGGCGCTATTTCATTCATCGGTACAAGAACGAATTTCCTGTCATGCATGAGAGGATGAGGCACTTTAAGATTTTCAGTGCTTATTACCATGTCACCGTAAAGCAAAACATCAATATCAATTATCCTTGAGGTGTATTGGACCTTTTCACGGATCCTGCCCATGCGGTTCTCAATTCTGGTGATCATATCCATCAGATCATCGGGATTTAATTGAGTCTCTGCCTCTGCAACAATATTGATGAATTGTTCATCTGTCTGAAAACCCCAGGGTTCTGTTTCATAGAACGAAGAGCACCTTGTTATTATACCGATATTCTCAATAATTCTCTCAAGCGAATCTTCAATATTAAACTCCCTGTCTTCCAAATTACTGCCAATGCTCAAATATATTTTCATGACTTATTTTTTACTTAAATTCAAATGTATTAAATACATATAATAACTTTACAAGTCATTTTGTTTTCATATATTTAAATTCCAATCTAAATTTTAATAAAATGAAAGAGTTCCTGAAGTATACACTTGCTACAATAACAGGTATAATCATTGCATCCTTTCTGTTTTTCTTTATTCTGATGGGATCACTTGCGGCATTGGTAGCTTCAGGTGATAAGCCTGTTTCTATCAGCGAAAATTCAATTCTTGTTCTCAAAACAGGAATACCGATCCCTGACAGGACATCTCAAAGCCCTCTGGCTGGATTTGATATAATCAACATGGAGATTAGCTCTTCCCCGGGGCTGAATGAGATCCTGAAAAACATCAGGAAGGCTTCTCAGGATGATAAGATTAAAGGCATACTCATAGAAAACGGCCTTCTCAGCTCTGGCTGGGCAACAACGGAAGAGATCAGGAATGCCCTGATCAAATTCAGGGAATCAGGCAAATTTGTTATTTCATATACGGATTATGCATTAACACAGGAGTGTTATTACCTCTCAACAGCAGCTGACAAGGTATATGTTAACCCTGGGGCAATGATCGATTTTAAGGGATTAAGTAGTGAGGTAATGTTCTTCAAAGATGCACTGGAGAAGATTGGAGTCGAAGTACAGGTCACACGCCATGGTAAGTTCAAGGGTGCAGTTGAACCTTTCATCCTGGACAAGCTAAGCGAGGAGAACAAAACCCAGATCAAAGCTTATGCAGGATCAATATGGGATCATGTTGTCAAAAACATTTCCAGCGCGAGGAATATACCTGCAGAAAAGCTGAACCAGATAGCCGATAACCTCGATGCAACTGTTGCATCAGGAGCATTAAATGTCGGTCTTATCGATGGATTGATATACAGGGATGTTCTTACCGACACACTGAAAAGCCTTACCGGCATAAAAAGCAGTGAGGATCTGAAGACCGTTTCAATGACCAAATACAGTAAAGTTCCTGAAAAGAAAAAAAGTCCTGCAAAATCTAAAATATCAATTATCTATGCTGAAGGTAATATCGTCACAGGTAATGGTAATGAATCAAACATAGGAGGTAACAAGTTTGCAGGAGTTATCAGGAAAGAAAGAGAAGATTCAACTGTTAAGGCCATTGTTCTGAGAGTCAATTCACCGGGAGGTAACGCCGTAGCTTCAGATATTATGTGGCGTGAGCTGCAGCTTGCAGCCATGGTCAAGCCAGTTATTGTCTCAATGGGTAATTATGCTGCTTCAGGCGGTTACTATATCTCGGCACCTGCAACAAAGATCTATGCCAATCCGACAACAATTTCTGGGTCAATAGGTGTATTCGGTCTTCTTCCAAATATGAACCGTCTTATGGAAGATAAGCTCGGTCTTAAGACTGAGGTTGTCAGAACCAACACCAATTCAGATTTCCCCTCAGTCTTCAGGCCTCTTAATTCACGTGAAAAGGAAGTTATGCTTATGAGTGTAGAGCAGGTGTATGGCAATTTTGTCGGCAAGGTTGCTGCAGGCCGTAAAATGGAGCCTGACAGAGTCGATAGCATCGGTCAGGGAAGAGTATGGAGCGGAAGCAATGCACTCAGCATTGGCCTTGTTGATGAGATCGGTGGTCTCGAAACGGCGATCGATGGTGCTGCGGAACTTGCAGGAATAAAAGATTACAGTATTCGGGAACTGCCGGAAATTGAGGATCCATACGTAAAACTATTAGGTCAGCTCAGCGGTGAAGTAAGGGCAGCCTTTATTAAAAACGAACTTGGCGAAAATGTCAGATATTACAATATGCTCAGGGAGATTGGCGAGATGAAGGGCATCCAGGCAAGGTTACCTTTTTTTATGGATATTCACTGATGACCGGGCTGACATGTTTAATAACCGAAACTTTCTACTTTACCCTTTATCAATAGTATATGGCATCATTACCGGCATCAGGAACTTCCTGTATAATTCCGGTTTCCTGGGTTCTGCAGAATTTGACATTCCGGTAATCTGTATTGGTAACATTACTATCGGTGGTACCGGCAAAACACCCCATACGGAATATGTTGCCAGGCTTCTTTCAGGTGAATACAGGGTGGCTATCCTCAGCCGTGGTTACAAAAGAAAAACCAATGAATTTATAATTGGCACAGAGGAATCATCAGTAGACGAGATCGGTGACGAACCACTGCAGATGCTAAAAAAGATGCCGGGAGTAACGGTAGCTGCAGACAGAAGCCGTGTTAACGGAATAAACAATCTCCTTAAAATCAGACCAGAGACAGAAGTTGTGATACTGGATGACGCATTTCAGCACAGGCAGTTAAAACCAGGTTTGATGATACTGCTTATTGATTATGCAAGGCCTCTGCATAAAGACCACATGATCCCATATGGCAGCCTCCGTGAATACAGAAACAATATAAGGAGGGCTGATATTATAATGGTAACAAAGAGCCCTTCAGAACTATCCCCCATGCAGAAGAGAATCGATATGAGCGACATCCCTGTTCTGCCTTATCAGTCCCTGTATTTTACATCATTGAAGTACCGGGAGCCTCTCCCGGTTTTTGAAACGGCAGGGAAATACAACCTTGAATGGAATTCCTTCCAGGATAATGGTGTTGTTATCATCACAGGAATTGCAAATCCGGCACCGCTCATTCAATACCTTCAAAGGGTCTATTCTGAAATCAAGCACCTTTCTTACCCTGATCACCACAGCTTTAATGAAAATGATGTGACAGCCATAATTTCAGCCTGGAAAGAGTTGAACAAACCTGTAAAATATATTATCACAACAGAGAAAGATGCAATGAGACTGAGGGTATTAAATAACCTGCCTGACAATATTAAGGAGGTCTTATACTTTATACCAATAGGAATAGAATTCAGGAAAGAAGACAAGGAACATTTTGATAAACAGATAATTGATTATGTTAGAAAAAATAGAAGAAACGAAAGATTTTCTTAACAAACGAGGTATCAGGAACCCTGATGCAGGTATAATCCTGGGTACAGGTTTGGGTGGTATAACAACAAACATCAGGAACACAATTGAAATTGATTATAAAGACATCCCTCATTTTCCGGTATCTACTGTTGAAGGACATGCTGGCAAGCTGATTTTCGGCGATCTTGGAAACAGGAAGATTGTTGCAATGAAAGGCAGGTTCCATTATTATGAAGGTTATGGACAGGAACAGGTTTCACTTCCTGTAAGGGTAATGAAATACCTTGGAATAAAATACCTGCTTTTATCCAATGCTGCAGGTGGACTGAACCCATCTTTCCGGATCGGAGATATTATGATTATAAAGGATCATATTAACCTGCTTCCAAATCCCCTGATAGGAAATAACGACGACCGTCTTGGGCCACGTTTCCCAGACATGAGCGAAGCATATGACAAAAGCCTTATCAACAAAGCTTTGGCGATTGCGGATAAACAAAATATTAAAGTTTTTACAGGTGTTTATCTTTCCACTTCCGGACCTACTTTTGAAACCCCCGCCGAGTACAGGTATTTCAGGATTATCGGCGCTGATGCAGTAGGAATGTCAACCACCCAGGAAGTTATTGTTGCAAGGCACATGGGATTACCATGTTTTGCAGTGAGCGTGATCACAGATCTTGGAGTGGAAGGAAAAATTGAGTTTACTACACATGAATCAGTTCAGCATGAGGCAGCAAAAACCGAGAAAAAACTTTCTGCCATCATAACTGAACTGATAACATCTTTTTAAAAGGTAACTCTATTATTCAGTTTTAATTATTCTCTCCAACCCTGTCCCATATAACCTGGCTTAGTTCGGGTTAAATTGACAAAGGTCAGGGAAGGCGAGAGCCTGAAATGCTATTGAAGCCTGTATGCCTGCCGGGCAATAAGCTTCCAGCTGTTGTTCTGCTTCTGAAGTACCATCATGTTGCCTATCTTAAGACTTCCGGGTTTACCACCAGTCAAAGTTTCTGCTGAATAGATATGCCTTACAACAGCAGCGTTCCCTATAATCCTGATAGTCTGATCGGTTATAGTAACCGAGGTATAATCAATTGCATTAGGATCAAGTATCTCCTTAATAAAATCTGCTTTATCCTGAACCCTGCCGTTTGAATGAGCATATATAAGCTGATCAGCGGTAAGAGCTTCAAGCTGGGCCTTATCGGCATTTACAATTGCCATCCTGATCTTCTCAACTGTTGCAGCAACATCTTTCTCATCCGCACTCTGGCTGAAAACAATACTCCCAAAACACAACATTAGACTGATAGCTGTAATAATCCTTTTCATCTTACTTTAAGTTTTATCGTTAATTTATTATCCAAAGAGACTTAAAATTAAATTATTTTGTATCGTCATGCGAGGTTCAGCAAAGAATATTTACTGTTTTAAGTATAATTAAATATTCGATAAAAATTTTGGGAGATTCTCCTGGTTATGATTGCTATCCTGCTCATCGCAAAACTGTACATACTTTTTTCCATTGCTGAGTTTTCCCGGTTTCATTATACATCGTTATATGGATAATATAAATGCCTCTTCTTACCGGGCTTCCATCAGCTGACGTACCATCCCAGTTCGTAATAAACTCGGGTCCTGTATAGATGTTCGAAGCCAGCTTTCTGATAAGATTGCCGGTTTCATCATAAACATTTATGGATATCACATTATTTGTTCCTGTAAGATTGATCCTGATGACAAGGATATCATCCTGCCCGTCAAAATCGGGTGAGATTGCTGAAGATGAAAAAGCTACAGTTTCTTCACTATCCGGAACCGCAGAAAAAACAGAATTCGGAAGTCCGGGAGTTCCCCAGCCTGAACTCTCAGCTGCAGAATGCCAGCTGGCTGCATCTCCGGAAGCAAGATCAGGGTTAGCTTTTTCAAGTGATATCCCTTCATGGCCCGACAACAGCCTGGAGTGCATTTTATCACTATAAATAGCCTCATCAATCTTCTGAAGCTCCCTGTTCAGAAGAACAAGATGCCCGCTGTTATCAGGCATTGAAGGCAGGCTTGCTTCAAATATGCAGTTTATATCTGAGCTGAAGTATCGGTTAAGGAGCTTCTGCTTTGATTGAGTTATCACATAATAGCATCCGGGAAGAATACACCTTTTTTCTTCTGAAAGCCTGTATAATAAAGAAGTATCGGAATCTTCACTTATACTGATGACCTGCAATCTCGATGCGTCGAAAATTTTTGATGAAACATTTATAAACTCAATATAATCTGGATCATCTGCAACCGGGTTGAACAATAATTCATTGAACAGGATATCCCCTTTTTCAGCATTCTCCGTAACTCCAAAATCAAATGCAGTTCTTGATGGTATATTACCCGCGAAATCTGTGGCTGAAGAAAATAACCTGAAGGTATATTCCTGACCATCTTCCAGTGGCGATTTCAAGGTTGCAATAAATGTTTTTCTCAGGATATCAGCATGCTCAATCTTTACTATCTCTTTGCCATCTATTCTTATAAGTTCAGGATGGAATTCAAGATCAATCAGTGGTTCCTGAAAGCGAATGAAAATTGTTATGGAATCAATTGAGTAAACGTTATTAACACCATAGAAAAAATCATCTTTATAGTCGTCAGGAACAGAATTCTTCGCCCCGGGAGTACCTCCTTTCATTGACATTGATGCCATCCAGTTACCATCATCTGAGAAAGGATAATCAAGAGACCTTGCTTCAAGAGACCACCCTCCTTTCATTTTCAAAACATCTCCATACCACCCGGAAGAATACTCAATACCACTTATCAAAACACTTGTACTGTCAATAATACAAACCTGGTCCCCATCATCCCTGAGCGAAGGAAACGAGCTGAATGCTGCTATTTTACCATACTTTGTAAATACAGGCACATCTGAATTGTCACAAAGTATCAGAATTTCACCTGGATTTATATCCTTATCAGGAAAAAGGTAAGCTCTGCCGGAAACAATAAGTTGCCATTTATCAAGATTGAAGCTGAAAACGCTTCTGTTCGTTATCTCAATATAATCCGCATCTGGCAGCGATACCACTGGTGAAGGATCTGCCATAATTTCACTTATCACAATATCTCCTGGTTCAGGCCATGATGGTATGAATGTTAAACTTTGAGTCTCTTTACAGTTACCCGTTTTATCACATATGTTTCCCGCGGTAAGTACGTTTTCCTTTTTATTTTCAAAGTCATTCCTGAAGATCAATGAATAATTCAGCGGGTCATGCCTGATTATCCCGGAAGGGTTTACATTCCCGGGCATTAAAATGAAATTCTCCTTCTTGATGCTGCCGGTCACCGGTTCTTCATCGAACGTTAATCTTACCGACTTTTTACTTACTAGCAAACATCCGGTAATTTCAGGTGGGCGCTCATCGTGATAGAAAGTGCCTCCAATGATGATATCATCAATCCATAAAAGCTGATCCTTTGTCGATGTGTACCTGTATTGAACAGCAAAATAATACTTGCTGAAGATGTAATTAACAAAGCCCTGGGTTGAGGATAGCAGATGCCCGGTCCTGTCTTTCACAGTTACTTCCCATAATCCCGTTACAGTTCTTTCAACGGCAATTTCGGCAAATGTACTTGTGCCAACATCAGTTTGCCAGTTTACATCTGTCCTGCAAACAATGCTGATATTCCCATCCTTAATCATGTAAAGCCGCAAAGAATCATCAGATCCTGTAAGATTAACACCGATGGCAAACCCGTTCTGAATATTTGAGCCGGTCTCTGCAACCAAGTAAACTGCCCAGTTGTTTGTGGACGAGGGATCGTAACCATGCCTGATTTTGAAGGACCATGTTGATTTACCCTCTGCCGGGTGAAAATCTGTCAGCTCCTTTGAAATTATATCAATACCGTTTTCAGTATTGTCATATGCGTGATGCAGAGAATTATTCCCGTTTATTGGTTGAACATTATCAGCTTTCCATCTTTGAGCAGGAACCTGGATCCAGGTAGAAGGAATGCCTGATTCAAAATCAATATTCACCTGGGATGATGCCAGGTATGGCATAAACATGATGAACAAAATAACTTTTTTCATGCAGCGAGCAATGAATGGAAAAAAAAGTTAATTTTGACGACCTTAATTTATGACAAATAATAATTAAAATCAAGTTTTAACCTTTAAACCAGATGTTTATACCAGAAAGTAATTGATAAAATCAATTATAACTTCTACTTAAACAATTAAAAACAGAAAGAAATGAAAGTTGCAGTAGTGGGTGCCACCGGCATGGTTGGACAGACAATGATCAAAGTACTTGAAGAGAGAAATTTCCCTGTAACAGAATTAATTCCGGCAGCTTCGGAGAAATCCGTCGGCAAGGAGATCATGTTTAAAGGTAAACCTGTTAAGGTTGTCAGTGTGCAGGATGCAGTAAATGCAAAACCTGTCTTTGCTATCTTTTCAGCCGGTGCCACAACATCAAGGGACTGGGCTCCTGAATTTGCAAAAAACGGAACCGTTGTAGTTGATAATTCATCCTACTGGAGGATGTATAAGGAAGTGCCTCTGGTTGTTCCTGAAATAAACAGCAGTGTAATAAAGAAGGGAGACAGGATAATTGCCAATCCCAACTGTTCTACAATACAGATGGTGATGGCACTTGCCCCTCTTCATAAAAAATACAAGATCAGCAGGCTCGTAGTTGCTACATACCAGTCAGTTACCGGGACAGGCGTAAAAGCCGTTAAACAGATGGAGAATGAACGTGCCGGCATCAAAGGTGAGATGGCTTATGCTCATCCTATTGATAAGAACTGTTTTCCTCACGGTGGCTCATTCCAACCCGACAATTATACAACGGAAGAACAGAAGCTTCTTGATGAGACCAGGAAAATACTTGGCGATGATACCATTCGTGTGACCTCAACAGTTGTCAGGATCCCTGTCGTTGGAGGACATTCAGAGGCTGTTAACATAGAATTTGAAAAAGAGTATGATCTCGCTGAAGCTACAAAGCTGATGGCTGAATTCCCTGGTGTTGTAATTTATGACAACCCTTCAAAAAACGAATACCCCATGCCTATTCTCGCACATAACAGGGATGAAGTTTTTGTGGGAAGAATCAGAAGGGATCATTCAAGAGAGAAATGCCTCAATATCTGGATTGTTTCAGATAATATCCGCAAAGGCGCTGCCACAAATGCAGTTCAGATTGCTGAATACATGGCAAAAAACAAACTCTATTGATCTTTTTATAATTGAAAATACAGAGGCTGTCTTCAGAAGAGACAGCCTTTTCAATTTTATTCTGTTGCCTCAGGAGGCACTTCAAACAGGAAGTTGTTGTAAGGATATCTCTTCACATGAATCTTCCTTACTTCCTCGTATAAAATTGAACGCAGCTCTTCGATGTTCTCCTTCGATTTTGCCGATATGAACACTGTTCTGTAATGAGATCCTGATGCCATCCATGATCTTTTCAGATCATCAAGTGAATAATTTTCACGCAGCACAGGAGTAAGGTCATATTCGTCCTTAACAGTGTATGTAAAGGCATCTATCTTGTTGAATACAATAAGTGTTGGCTTTTCGAAAGAATTAAGTTCCTTAAGGGTTTCATTCACAACCTTAATCTGTTCTTCGAAACCTTTGTGTGAAATATCCACAACATGAAGAAGAAGGTCTGACTCCCGTACCTCGTCGAGTGTTGATTTGAACGATTCTACAAGGTCATGAGGCAGTTTGCGAATGAAGCCAACTGTATCGGAAAGAAGGAAAGGAAGATTCCCGATAACAACCTTTCTTACTGTTGTATCTAAAGTTGCGAATAGTTTATTCTCAGCTGTCACGTCTGATTTGCTAAGAAGGTTCATAATTGTGGATTTACCCACATTGGTATAACCTACTAGTGAAACCCTCACCATCTTACCGCGGTTCTTCCGCTGGGTAGCCATTTGTTTATCGATCTTCTTAAGCTGCTCTTTCAGCAAAGCTATTTTTTCCCTTATTATCCTCCGGTCGGTCTCAATTTCAGTCTCACCTGGACCCCTCAAGCCAATTCCGCCCCTCTGTCTTTCAAGATGCGTCCACATTCCGGTTAACCTTGGAAGAAGATATTTGTACTGTGCCAGCTCAACCTGAGTCCTGGCATGAGATGTCCTTGCATGATGCGCAAAGATATCGAGGATCAGGTTGGTCCTGTCAAGTATCCTGCATCCGAAAATTTCTTCAATATTTCTGATCTGGCTTGGGAATAGCTCATCATCGAAAATTGCTATATCAATACTGTTCTCCCTTATAAAATCTGCAATCTCAGCTATCTTGCCTGATCCTAAAAGTGTCCTTGGATTTGGCGCATCGATTTTCTGAATGAAGCTTTTTACCGGAAGTGCACCGGCTGTTTTTGTCAGAAATGCAAGCTCATCAAGGTTATCTGTGACCTCACTTTCTTCCTGCCCCGGGAAGACAACACCTATCAGAACAGCCGTTTCTTTAAGTTCCTTGTTTTCGATCATTCAAGTAAAAAATATGCCGTAAAATTACTCATTTTACGGCATATCCTGAGTTTATGATCACCCTGCGGTTCACATGATGAATCGCCTGTCACTCTGGATGGCTCCTCTGATGGCTAGCTTCAACGATTCGGAACATCTCATCACCATTTCGATATCTGAAGGAAATGGAACAATTGAGCTTTTTGTTCTTTCAATCTGCTGAGGATTCAGAGCCTGAATATCGCCAAGGGCTCTTGATGAGACATTCTCAAACCTCGCCTCTGCAGCAATAGGATCTTTTTTAACAGTCTTCGAAGGATTAAGTTGGATTACTTCAACATCGCCAATTATGTTGCACGCTTTTGTCTGTACAGTTTCGACAAGTGCGCACTGTACAGTCTTGTATTTCTTTTGCCTGATATCATTCCCAAGAGAATCCTTCATAACGTTGCCTTTCTTATCGAGCACGTATAAGAAGCCATCCTCTATTTCTTTCTTCATAACGCTGTCTCTCTGCATCTGCTGATCGGGAGATACCGCAATGTTCTTGATATTTACATTTACAAAATAATCGTACTGTATATTGCCACCGAGGTTCTGTGTGTGATACTCGACCCATTCAGAATTTAACATCGGCAGATCCAGAGCGAGAAGATCCTGTTCAAATTCCGGAGGAAATTTAATTATGGAACTGTTCTGTATCGACACAAGTACCCTGCTTGTTCCCAGGTACTTTGCATCCATTATTTTCTGGTCTACACCTTCATAATCACCCACATATTCCTTTGCACGAAGGAACTCTGCAAATGCCTGCCTGTATGAATCTTTAAGACCACTCTTCATAAGCTCATTGCCATGTGCGTAATAAAATTCTGCAGCCTTTCTCTTGGCGGCTACCATTTCAGGCACATAGTCGACATATGGAAAATCGATGGATCTTCCCTTAAGGTTTATTGGGGTAACTGTTCTTACAAGAGCCTGCCTGTCATTAAGTGCTTTGTAAATAAGATAAATCTCATCCCAGGCATTTGCCCTGCCTTCCATTTTAAGAACTCTGACTCTTTCATTATCCTGCTCGTTCGCAATTCTGTAAGATTGATTCAGGATCTCGGCCTGCTTTTCATCTCTGGGATTCCTGCGCAGATCTTTCACTGCCTGTCCAATAGCCGAATCGTAATTTCCGCGCTCAAGTTGTTTCTTTGACGAACCGCAACCGGCAAGGATAATTACAGTGATGAAAATAAGTGGGTAAAGCTGTTTCATATGGATTCAGATTATGTTGGCTAAGATAAGAAAATAGTGCAAAAAACAAGAGTTTATGAATTTAACTGTTGTTTAAATGCCCCATTGGTTTTCATTGCGATGTTTGTTTAACAAACGAATTCAAAACCTGTGCCAAAATAAAAAAAACAAAATTCAAAAGCTTACAAGATATCTAAAACAGGAAGTTAAGCATTATTGAATACCTCACTCTTACAGGCTGACCACGTTGAAGACCCGGAGTCCATTGCGGAGATGATTCAATGGCTTTGACTGCTTCGGCGTCGATCAGAGGATCGACACCTCTCACTACCATAACATTGCTGACACTTCCATCTGTTTCAACGATGAAGGTCAGGAATACTTTACCCTGAATTTTTCTTGCAATAGCTTCCTGCGGATAATTAGTACGTTTCTGCACCCAGTCACGAAACTTGTTTATGTCACCTCCCCTGAATGACGGCATTGTTTCAACAAAGAAGAAAGGTTCGTCACCTCCTTCGCCCGGTGTACCTGCTACATCATTTCCTGAACCACCAGATTCAGAGAATGAATCATCTTCATCTGTCATTTCGGCCAGTTCATCGTTTGTTGGCAGAAGGGCGTTCACCGGAACTATTGAATCAACAATTTCAGGTGGAATATATTTAACTATTTCCTGCACATGACTGGCAGGTGGTGGAGGTGAGACAGGCGGAATGAAAATTTCTTCAGGTGGCTCAAAGTTTTCCATCTGAACCGGAATATACCCTGCACGTCCAGCAATCACCTTCTTCTCGGCCGGTCTCAGGATAAATGGAAGTATAACAGCTATGCTGAAAATCAATGAGGCAATAATAATACTGAAGAATACAACAGAGTTATATCTCTTTCTCAGCTGGTAGGCACCATAATCCTTGTTCCGTTTTTCGAAAAGGACTTCATCAAAATTCAATATGTTCCTGAGGTTGTCGAACATTGCAGATCTTACGAATAATCCTGATTATGGGATTCTGTTACCAAGAATAGTGCCAACAATCAAGGCTCCGAATCATAAATCATTCATTGACCGGCAAAAATACAAATTATGCTGTCCTAATCCAAAAAACATAACAGGCAGTAAAGATCAGTTAAAATAATTTGATCTTTTTACTTACATTTGTGGCAGCTTGTCAGGTCCCGATTGTTGTCGGTACTGAAGCATTTGTTCTGTTAAGAATCCGGGGGTTTAGCTCAGTTGGCTAGAGCGTGTGCCTGGCAGGCACAAGGTCAGGGGTTCGATTCCCCTAATCTCCACCTTCGCCCTCCGTAGCTTTAGCGAAGGAGGGCTTTTTCTTTAAATCAAATTTACTTTACGCTAAAACTACTCCGGGCTACGGTGGACAATGTCCACTTATTCTCTGTTGTTATTTTGCTCCGTAGCTTTAGCGAAGGAGGGCTTTTTCTTTTCTATCCAGCCTTGAGAGAGTTATATTATTATATATATTATAATATATATTTTACATTGCCTTAGGAATAAATGGCTCAAAATAAAAAACCCCTTCCTGATCAAAAGGAAGGGGCTTAGAGGGCTAAGGAAAATACCCTTTATTCTTACCTGTAGCTGGTTATCTTGCCACCCTTAAGACAGCTTACCCCATTGTCGGTTCCAGCCCATACACCACCTGTGCGGTCAATAACAAGAGTAAGTACATTATCACCTGCAAGACCGTTTCCTGTTGAGTAGGTAGTCCAGCTCGTTCCATCATATACTGACAGGCCACCCTTTGTACCAAAGTACATTTTTCCACTTTTGTCAGAAGTTATTGCCTGTACAAAATCATCGGCAAGTCCTTCGGCTTTTGAAAATACTGTCCAGCCTTCCAGTGTATTGCCGCCCTTGTGCCTGGCAACACCTTTGTCGGTACCGATCCACTGAGTGCCGTCGGCAGAAACATGTACGCTGTAAACATTATCTGAAGGCATAATGATCGGGCCCCATTCAGCATATTCTGAAGCACCGGAGATTCCGTCAACATCATTTTTGTAGACCCTGATAACCCCACCGCCGACAGTACCTGCATAAAGAGAATCACCATTAGGGCTTGTTGCCATTGAAGTGATAGGGTAATCTGTGAAGATACCTTCAGGATATTTTCTGAAGTAGCTGTTCTCAAGCCATTTTTTGTTCTGGAATGCCGAAATACCCTTATCTGTACCGAACCATCTCAGCTCTGGTTTCCCGATAACAAGTGCAAGTACATTCTCACTAAGTATCTTGGAATTCTCAAGATAATAGGTTGTTGCACCCGACCTTGCATCAACAGGCAATGTTGCAACAGTGGCACCCTGCGGGGTAGCAAACCACAATTCGTGACCATAAGATGAGAAATCGTAGCCGATAGCTTTCATCCCGGTTGGCGAAACTTTCCTGTTCTTGTCATGAATTTCCCATTTCGAACCATCAAAACTGACGATGCCTGCCTCTGTGAGAAACCACAGGATATTATCACCATCGACAGTCGATGCATAAAATTTCTTCGCCTGTACCCCCTCACTCAATGGAATAACCGTACCTGCCTGCCCGAAACCGGAGGTTGTACAGAATCCGCCGAGTAATAGCACAATTGCGAACCTGATCATTGCTTTTGTTCTTAAAATCATAGTAGTTAGCTTGTTTATGAAGACCTATATTGGTTTAATTTCTTTTCGCTTTACTGTTGCCTTTACTTTTTACAAGGTCTTCCGGAATAGATACAAGTTCTATGCCATTTCCTGTGCCGAGGTTACGTGAATACTGTTTATCAACAGGATTATTCCAGTGTTCATGTACTCCAAGAACAGGTACCGGTTTTCCGCTGTTATCCGGATCATATACAATCCCTGCCGGCCAGTTTGCAGGATCAGCTGCCTGGTGCATATAATCATCAACACCGTTTATGTTAGGCTGAAATTCTGATTCATTATTTACTGCATCATGCTTTCTCTGTCCATTCCATTCCGTTCTGAGGAAATCATATCCAACCGATTCGATTGCAACAGGGTCAAGAGACATGAATATAGAATTTGACCAGTCATTGTTGAAAGGAGCCATGAAATACTTCACAGGGCCCTTGATCTCACTTGCGCCACCGCCAAATAATCCTTCCACGATCCAGATAGCGGTATTCTGCCCCAGGTATTTGCTTCCCATAAGATCAACAAAAACCCTGTATTTATGATAACCGGTATTTTCATATCTTCCTGCTCTCCTGTTTGCAGGATGAGAGTAATGAAGATGTCCGGCTGTAGCTCTTCCAATATCTCCAAAATGGCTTTTTGCCGTAAGCGACACACCTGCTATCATATGTGACTTCAGGTTTGTCATATTTATCAGATAGTCGGCCTGTTCGAGTACATCGTAAAGCTTGTCGGTAATTGTTTTATCTGAATAGAACAAAAGATCCTTCTCGCTTACCTTAACAAGTGTGCGGCCAAAATTGGTTGTATTTTTATCGAGATATTTCACATTTGGAAATTCTTTCGACCATACTTCGTAATTATGTCCCCAGATTGGACACATTGGGTCTCCGATTGAAATATTCTCCTGTGGAATTCCATAGTCGTTTATAAGTTCCCTTAATACCTCAATTACAACATATGGACCCTGCTCGGTAGGAACGAAATTGGAAACTCTTCTCTCTTCACTTTTCTCAAGTGTTTTTGGCAGGTAGAAACCATTATCCTTATCCTTCTGTACAAGTACCCATCTCGATTGTCCCTGGTTAATTTTAATGAAAACCTTTTCACCTGGTTTGTAACCTCTGTCCTGGTTAAGCTTTTTCATATTGAAATTCCGGAACACAGATTCCCATGCTTTTTTCGTATTCTTCTCACCGGTAAGCTTGAGAATTCCGTCACGATACATCTTCGCGATTACATCCGGATTATTATTCTGAGGACTGAAATACCAATCGTACTTTGCAAAGTCACCATGCTCAAACTTCTCATTTGTTGCATCAGGATTCCATATCCAGACAACCCTGCCAGGATAAATACCAGTTGCCTTACCAATAGGCTGATTAGGACCGTCATCAGGGCCCATTTTAAGTTCAGTCTGCTGATTGTTTGCAGGAGCTATTGCCATAGCAAGGATAACACCAAAAACAAGCATGAATGTGGCAGCATACCTGACATTAAGGATCTTGCTCTTTGTCTTCCTTGAGATTGCAGTAAAACCTGCCACAGCAAGGAGGTAAGTCACAAGGCCTGACATCAAAGGCGCAGCAACTCTCATACATGGATAAGCAGCCCTTTGTGGCTTAGGAATTACTCTGATCAGAAACCATATTGTTGAGATGATTCCCATCAATATGAAAAGCACTCTGGGAGGAAGATGGTGACTTGCCATCCAATCCCTGATATTACCAAGTTTTCCCTTTAATCTGGAGATGTCGAATTTTTTTGAGTACATAATGATAAATATAAGTGGACTACAAGGATACCAAGAATTTTGCATTAAAATGGATTCGAATCTTTAAAAAATCTTAAAATGTTTAACATAAGCCCAACAATTTTTCATCCGAATTAATGTTTCCGTTTCACTGCAACCCTAACAAAAGCCTGTTCTAATTTATTCTTCATACTAACTTAATTTAGTTTTAATCCTGTGATGATCCATACAGCCTATTTTCGCAATGTAAAACTGAAAAAGAAGAAAATATGGGATCTAAAGAGATAAAAAAGGTATTCAGTTTTTTTGAAGAAAATCATGACCATCTTACTCCATCACAGAATGAATTCATAAAATCGATGAAGAAATATTTTAAATGGAAGAGGACACTCTCAGGAAAGCAAATTGATTGTCTGATAAGCATGAAGGAAAACATGCAGGTTCCGGTATGAACATCTCTAAACCATCCTTCTTGCAAATTATTTGTAACTTCAGATAAAAATATAAAATGAAATACAGAAAGCTTGGCAGAACAGGCTGGGATGTGAGTGAAATTGGCTATGGCATGTGGGGTATGGCCGGCTGGACCGGCTCTGATGATAAAGAATCAATGGAATCATTACAACATGCTGTTGACGATGGTTGTAATTTCTTCGACACAGCCTGGGCTTACGGGGCAGGCAGGAGCGAAAAACTTCTTGGCGAGCTGGTAAGAGCCAACAAAGGAACGAAGATTTACACCGCTACCAAGATTCCACCTAAAAACTTCCGCTGGCCCAGCCGTAGAGAATACCAGCTCGATGACTGTTTCCCTCCTGATCATATAAAAAAATATGTCGACAGCAGCCTCAGGAATTCAGGTCTTGATTCTTTTGATGTTGTCCAGTTCCATACTTGGGAAGACAGCTGGCTACAAGACAGGCGCCTTCTGAGTACTATACTGAAGCTTAAGGAAGAAGGTCTGTTCAGAGCCATTGGAATAAGCATTAACAGGTGGGAACCCTGGAATGGGATAGAAGCTGTTAAAACAGGTTTTTTCGACACTGTTCAGGTGATATATAATATTTTTGATCAGAATCCTGAAGATGATTTATTTCCTGCATGCAGGGAGAAGAATGTAGGAGTGATAGCACGTGTTCCTTTTGACGAAGGAACACTTACCGGGACACTCACTAAAGATTCAAAATGGCCTGAAGGTGACTGGAGAAACACTTATTTTGTTCCGGAAAACCTTAATGCAAGCATCGACAGGGCTGAAGCACTGAAACCTCTTATGCCTTCCGGAATGACAATGCCGGAAATGGCTTTACGGTTTATCCTGGGTGAACCTTCAGTAAGCACCATAATCCCTGGCATGCGAAAGGCAAAACATGTTGAAAGCAATACCAGGACGAGCGATGCAGGTCCGCTCCCTGCGGAACTGATGAAGGAGCTCAGGAAACACAGGTGGGAAAGGCAGCCAAGCAAGTGGTCGCAGTAAACTGAATCCTGGGTCCTTTACTC
Organism: Bacteroidales bacterium; assembly: GCA_035297425.1. GTDB lineage: Bacteria > Bacteroidota > Bacteroidia > Bacteroidales > VadinHA17 > LD21. Next base: position 83,060 of record DATGYZ010000033.1, read on the forward strand.
TTCAATCAAGGTTGGCCCAGGGAATCCTAATCCTGCAAGCTCGGGATAATACTGGTAAGTTTCTTCCCTGCTGTGGAATCCTGTAATTATTACCCGATAGTACTCCCATTGCTCTACCACCTTAACAGGCACATTCAGCTTTGACATAATCTTTTTCCGGGCCTTTTCAGCTTCCGATTTCTTGTAATAAATACCAACCTGTAATGATATCACCGGCACTTTTACCGGCTCGGGTGCATTTTCAGTTATAACCTCATCAACTGATTTCATTCTAACCTCAGGAACTTCGTAATGAAGCTTAATCTTGTCAACCTTAATTTCGTCCCTCAAAAAGATGGGGGATTCAACAGTAACGGGCTGTTTTTCAGCCGGTATAACAATATTTGTTGTATCATTTGTTACAATCCTGACGGCAGGTCTTATATCCTTGAATTTGACATCAGCCAGTCCTGTCCGGTTTTTCATAATTGTAATCACAGTTTGATCTACAATTGCGGCTTTGGGCTTTTCAAGCTTGTAGAACGATTCAGTCATCGGGAGGAAAATCTTTGATTCAAATATTTCAGGTTCTTCCACCCTTGTTGTTATCACCTGTATGACTGAATCCTGCTTTTCTCTCATAATCACCTGTTGCTGCCTGGCTTTTAGGCTAATAACCCAGAGCTCGGTAAACCCATTATCATGAAGTTTTTCGACGATCCTGTCAACCTCATCTCTTTCAGGAATCTCATTTATCCTTACTTTAAAGTAGCCATCAGCAATTACAATGTTTACCGGGCGGTTCAGCAGTTTTTCCAGATTTTTCCTGAGAGTTTCAGCATTTGTCCTGTTCTTGAAGGCACCAAGCTGAATTGCCCAGCTGTCTTTTGAGATAGTCACAAGCTCCTCGACAACTTCATGAACTATAAGAACCGTAGTATCCCTTTTCAGAACCGGTTCCGGAGGGGATATCGCCATAGGCAAAGTATCTGAGACGATCCTGCTGATATTGAAGTCTAGATCTTCGACAACCTCTCCATTTTTCTCCGGGGAAATTAAAAAATCTCTTGAACCAGGGGAAGAAATCATCCCGAGAAGTGCAAGCTGGCTGGTATCAGGCAGAACATTATATTCCCCAGGCATAAGGCCAAAAAAGGAAAAAAATCCGTCATCTTCAGTCATTGTGCTCCCCGCAAGCCTGTTGTCTTTAAAAAATCTTACAATTATGCCACCGTTTTCTCCAGCTTTATTATTCCCTATCGTAACATTACCCGAAGCTTCTCCTACAACAGAAATCGGTATTTCAATATGTTTTACAATCTCAGGATCAACTGCCACGCTTAATATTTTTAAAGGGACTCTCCAGGTTAAATTGTCAAAACTGTTTTCGTCGAGATCAATGTAACAATTTGTATAAGGCTCCAGCCCTAATATCATGATGGTTGTGTCTTTATCCACCTTTTCTACTCTTCCTCCGTTTACCCTAAGATTCAAACCATCTGCTTTTGGTTCATTACGGTCTCTCATTCCATTGCCATTAAGATCAAGAAAAGGTATTACAGAGATTGCACCTTTTCCAACATTGAACTGGTTTTCGAAGCCGGTATATTTTGTTTTCCTGTCGTATATGAGGCTTCCCCTGGCATATTCAATCAATGAAGTCCGCTTCCCGGTATTCCTTGCACTAATACCAGTCTGGGCAAAACTGAAATTATAAATGACAGCAAGCTCAGCCATATTATCGCCAGTGATGAAGCTCCTTTCGAATGAAGCAGTCAGGAATGCATTTTTACCAATAGTCTTCTCGGCTCCCATCCTTGCTGTAATCAGTTTTTTGTCAGTATAATCATAATTAACCTGGGGACGAAGAATGAAATCCGCTGGTAATTTGACAGCCATCGAAATATTGCTGTAAAAACGTGCATCATTCTTCCCCATCAGGATTGCATATGTTGAAATGTTGGAATTGAAACCATTGAAAAAAGTCGAAAATGTCCATTCCCCGGTTGTATAATAAGATGGAGGTAATTTCAAACCTTCAATCAAGGTACCCGTGGATGGAAGTACTATCTGGTTTAAAGACAGTCTGTTGAATGCAGAGAATTTACCTATTTTCAATGGAATTGAAACCGAACCTTTCCGTTCCTCAAGATAATTGTAAAAAAGAGCTTCCTGCTCTTCATCATACCTGGTGTAATCCAGATTAACCTGAATATTTGACAGTGTCCGGTATGACAATGTTCCTCTTAGTCTTACGCCATAAGTATATTCACCAGAAAGTAGAAGATTATTAAAAGCACTCCAGGAAGCATTTACATATGGCATAAAAGGGGTGTTCTTTAATGAAGAGAGATACTCCATACCGCCACCGATTGTCAGTCGCCGTGAAAGACCGTAATTCAGAGAAATTTTTGAGTACCTGCTGAACAGTGAATCTTCCAGGAAACCGGCACTTATTTTATATTCAATTGTTTTTTCCGGAATGAAGTTGTAAGGGATGTTGATAATTTGCTCCCTCGTTTTCTCTTCACCCCAGGGACCATAATATTTTAACTGGATAATTGAATTACCATAAACCAGGGGCACCTGGAACTGAAAGAAACCTGATGCATCTGCCTTAAGGTAATCAACCAGCACATTATTTACATATAACTCAACTATCCATCCCGGTTCAGTCCTGTCAGTTAAAGTATATGTGCCAAATGATCGTCTGTAGGTTGTAGGAGTATTTGTTACCTGTACCCCGATTACATTATTCGAAAGGGTTGCAATCGGCTGTGCAGCAATCTTGCCAGCCATTACCTGCCTGAATAATTTATTGTCATTATCTGCATACCTCCACACATAATTCTGATTCTTTTCAGAAAATGGTGCTAGTGAATTGTAATTCAATGAAGCTCTGAATTCTCCTCCTGCCAGCATGCCTCCGAGGTTCAGGTTTAAACGGTTATCAGTCCTTCCTTTGATTTCCTGTGAGGAATATACAGACCAGTCTGCCATTCCGAATCTTAGTAAAGGATAACTGCGCTTCACTGTTGTATCTGCCGTAATCTCACCTTTAAGCCTGTTGAGATTTTTACGAATTTCTTCCTGTTTCATCTCACGGATCGCTGGCAATTCCAGGTTTGTTAGCACAATTACGGCAAGGTTCCTGAAATCAAACCTGCAATCAAGACCGAATAATTTAAAATAATCAGATTTTAGGAAAAGGTTTGTTTCAGATTTAATTAAATCGCCATCCTTAACAGGGTAAGTTTTCTCCTGGTACCTGATTACATTTTCTTTCCTGCTTATTTCATATAAAGCTTCAGGATAAATAAAAAAACCTGACACAGATTCGGCATCTTCTGAAAGTGCATTTCTTATTTTAATGAAATTGAAAATGTCAGTCACCGAAAGGAAAATATCCTCGCCATCTATGACTGCAGGGATTTCTGATCCGCCTATCTTTGGAATTTCGGTGAAAACTGAAATTTCAACCAGATCATTATCTGTTTGACCGATAACGGGACTGCAAATCAGAAGTAAAAAAGCTATAAGGAAAACTCTGTGGAAAGAAATTACACCAATCTTGCAATTGATCCTGGTGTATAATTGTTTCTTTTCAGACATTTCACAGGTAAATAACTTCGTAATCAGGGCTGATTCAGTGTAACAGTGAAATCCTCACTGCTATATGTCCCGGCAGACACCCCGGCATTCAGAGTCAGGGTACCACCTATATAAATTTTGTTTACCACCGGAGGGGCTTCTACAACAAAAAAAGGCGATGGATAGATTTCAATATGCATGTCGATCGTTCCTCCTCCCCCACTCCTGTTAAGTACAATGTCAGCAGTATAGGATAATACGATCAATGTGCCTGGTGTTCCCGATATTTCATACTCACCCCTGGTAAATGATCCGCCGATCGCGATCAGTCCTGATTGTGTTCTTATTCCTGTCTGTGGGTTGATCGTTACCGATCCCCCATCGTTCCCGGGATCATACAGGGTTCCGAATGCCACTGATGTTACTACTGGTGTTATTGTAATAGGTACCGGAGGATCCTCCTGAGCCATTAATTTTGCCAGTGACGATATAATTAAAATGCCAGCAAGAGCAATAATCCTGATTGACAATATGTAGCTTCCGGATTTCATCAAGGATTAAGAAATATTTTCTGAGACATCCTGTACCCTTTTGTTTCAAAACTTATTAGATAGATACCGCTTTGCAGATTATGTGTGAATTCATAATGGCTGTTTTCGTAAATATCATTTATTAATAAAGTTTGACCTGTAAGGCTTGTAATCTTCAGCGTTCCGTGATATCCTGCAAGGCAATTGATGTCAGCATTTAATTTTCCCTTCGATGCATATATTTTAACCGGTTGAAGAGTGATATCCTTTCTATCAGTTGAAAGGTTTTCAAACCGCAGAGAGAACCTTGAGTCATATGTTCCTGAATTGAGATATAACCTGTACTCAGATGCTGTAATATCAGTTATTGTCCCTTCATAAGAATCATACAGGTAGATTACGGAGGCAGGGAAATTTCCTTCAATGTCCCTTACCCTGAAAATTATGGTGCCATTTCGTTTTGTCCTGATCCCAAGTGGTATTTCTGGCAAGTGTCCTGACTCAAGCGGGATTGAATTTATTGAGAGCTTCGAATAATCATTTGCAATTGAATAGAAATTTGGACATAATGTGGTGGTATTCAATAGTTTCAATGCATCCAACCTGCTGTCAAAAGCACCAGTTGCCTTTTCATCAAAATAGAGAACTATCGGATCAGTCAAGGCATTGTCTGAGAATCCTGCTGTAAGTCTGATAAGTGATTTAATACCTTTGGTTTCAACTTTTGAAACACTCCTGACGGCTTTTTTCAGAAACTCATGTTGTGTATCGGCTATTCTTACACTGTTATCCATATTCAGAACAGCAGTTACAGGGTATACAGCAGGAAAGACCGGATCAGGAACATGAACAAAGAAAGCCTGCATTGCAGGGATAATATGAGAACCCTTTCCTGTTGGCACTCCGTTAACATAAGAAGAGTACATTCCATTATACCTGTCCGTTGCATCATAAAGATAAACCGCATTATCTAAATCAGGGTTCATAGCAGCAACAAGATCCCAGTCTATTGCAGAAGGATATGGATTCCCTACCAGGTTGAACCCCTGTGTATACTGCTGGTTATGATTAAACAGAGTCAGTCCGAGGGGTCCGTTATTAACAACTCCTGTCATGTCTACAGTCAGGGGTGTGTTATTTGAAAAATTCAGCGAATAGCCATGCATCTTCCTAAGAAGGCTGTCAGCATTGTCATATCGTTCCCAACCGGTAAGCGGAATTCCCGAGTAGTACCTGTCCTCCACATATTTATAAACCAGTGGGAAAGATTGTGCCAAAGGAATTTCCGGTATAAGTTCGGAAACTTTTGCTCCCTGGAAAGGTGAGCTGAAATAGCTGTAACCGTATGCGTTGTCAAGAAACCTCTGCATTGTTACATTACCTGTAACATTATACGTGTCTGAACCATAAATAAAACCTGTTCCTCCCGGGCCTGATGCAAGGATTAGATTACCACCTGATGCAAGGTCACCATTATTAAGCTTAACAGAACCCATAATTTTTAAAGGTCCCTGGAGTGTTACACAGGCATTGTTATCTACAACAAGGTTCCTGATTGAGTCACCATCAAATACATCGGCAGGAATGAATTGTGGTGCATTTCCTTCCATTACAAGAGTACCGGGAATGTACATTGTCCCACTTACAGCAATGCTGCCCTTTATTTTAAGTGTTCCTGAAACACTTAATATAGAACCGCTTTGCATAGTCAGGTTATTAACAATACCAGTAACTGCAGATCCCAAAACAGGATCATTGACGACATCGGGGACATTTACATTAATAGTTGAAGTCGGCACCATGCCGCATGACCAGTTCGCGGGATTTCCCCAGCCTGTACCTGAAGTACCTGTCCAGTTCAGAATAGTTAAAATTGAAACTGTTGTTGTTGCAGACACAGATCCACAACCGCCAGCAGGAGGAATAGTATAAGTTACAGTATAATCTGCCGGAGTACTTGCTAGGGGCAGCACAGTTCCGCTTGATGCATCAATGGTTAATCCTGCGGTTGAAGTATAAGTGCCGCCCGTACTACCGGTCAGTATTACGCTCTGAGCCCCGGCATTAGGACACCATGGTAATCCGGGGTACGATATTGCTGCAGAGGGTAATGGATTAACCGTTACTGTTATTGGCTGGATGTCGTGACACCCCAGACCATCAGTTCCCCTGATATAATAGGTTCCGCTGTTGCTTGTCGCAGGAGTGGTATAAACATTCAAAGCACCTGCATCAAGCCAGTAATCAAAAGTTGTGATTCCGGGAGATGAGCCGGCAGTTACAACAGCTGCTGTTATATCAACAGTTGCAGGAGAGCAGACTGGTAAAGGGTTTGTTATTACAACAACGGGATGATTAACAAGTGCCTGGACACTTTTTATATCCGAGCATCCGTATATGCTTGTCCCTTTTATATAATAGGTACCGGCAACAGCAGTGGCAGCATTGCTGAAGACCTGGGTTGCAGCATCATCAAGCCAGTAAGAAAGAGTTATTGAAGGTGTGGATCCTGCAGTCACTGAAGAACTGGTGAGGTCGATTGTTGCTGGATAACAAACAGCAGAAGGAGTGTTTATCACCACATTCGGCATGTCATTAACCGTTACTGTAACCGAACCTGATGCATTACCACTCTGGGGAACCTGATTAATAACATTTGTAAGCGTGTAAGTTGTTGTAACCAGTGGTGTGACATTTAAAACATGAAGAGGAGTATTTACATTTTCATTTACTGCTGCTCCGTTGACCGTATAAAAAAGTTGCCAGCTGGTTCCATTTGTAAGACCTACCTGGATGTTCACCGATTCACCTCTGCATATGGAAATATTTGATGAAATAAAGTTGGCAGATGGAAGCAGGTCAACTGATGATGAAAGAGCAAAGTAGACCTGGACACCGTCAGAAAAGCTCATTGGTGATGTAGTTGTCAGGCTCCCGTTTGTATTCGTACTGCCACTGTTTACAGAGGAATTCTGCACCTGCCATAAGGATCCATTATACCTTACAATCCTGATGTTTGAGATGTTTCCTGCTGACAACCCGTTGATATCACTTTGACTGTCCCACCTCAATGTAACAGGAGAAGTGCCTCCTGGCGGCGTAACGATCCAGTACTCGCCGCTAACCCTTGTCGCAGGATAAGGATTCCCGGAACTGAAATATTCGGCTGTCCATGATGAAGGCCCTGAAGTTGAGGTATTCGTTGCTGTGAAATATCCATACCTGGCTCCTTTGCCGATTGGAAAAGTGAAGCTGCTGCCGCTTGAAAGCACTTTTGTAAGAGGACCGTCCACATAAGATGCGACTGACCCGCCCTGCGGGAATGTTATTGCTGACAATTCCATCCTTAACCTGAAGCCTGACGTAATTATCCTGCCGTTTGTAAGGGAAAGAAGACCTGATATATTAACATTGTTGTCAAGAACAACGCCTCCTGGATTATTTATTGTGATATTGTTAAAACTGATATCATTTGTATGATCTCCTGATATTGTCTGGGCTGCAGATCCTGCAAGCACCAGGGTTGCATCTGGTCCGGTACCGCATATAAAGGAACCTGTAACTATGTCAAAATCACCATTAAGGGTAATCTTCCGGTTCGCAGAGTTATCAAACGTAGATCCGTTAATCTGTAGAAATCCGCATATTGTGATATCAGATGCTGGGATTGACTTAGTGCCGCCGCCACTGATAATGAGGTTTTTATAATTCAGTGCTGATGCAGGTATTTCATAGCTGTCGATGCCGGTATACTCCATCGTACCGCCGGTACATGTGAAGAAATTATCATAATTCCCTGCAGGCAGTCTAGAGGAAGCAATTGACAAAGTACCGGTACCGCTTACTTCTCCAAGGTAATGACCGATTGTTTTTCCAAGTACCAGTACACCTCCCGGTTCAATTATCGTTTTATAGGCATACCTGATATTCTGGTCAATTTCAACATTATGCCTGATCTTTACGATATAACCGTTTGGAATGCCTGCGGGGCCACCATCCTCGCGTGCCCATATGGGGTCATCCCATTTCCCGTCCCCTGTAGTGTAAAATACAGGTACACTGTTTGGTATGGCAGCTGAGATCCCTGCGGTAAAGTCACCGGAAGGACTTTCAGTAAGATTGAATTCAATTATGTTCTGGATTGCATTAATATCCCTCGAATCGAACTTAGCCCAGCTAGCCTGGCTCAGGTATGCAGGTATATAATCGGATTCAACTGAGGGTGGTGTCACTGTTACATCCGCTTCGCTGTAAGAAAAAGCAGCTTTACTCCTGAAAGAAACAAAACCCGAAACCTGGACATTCCAGTAATAATGCAGCACGTTTGACTGATCGGTAACAGTTGGATGCGCCTGGTTAACAGGTCTAACCTCGAAAAAACCATTCCCTACAGAGTTAATGTTTGAAATTGTAACTGGTGTATATTTTCCGGTTACTCCCACCGGTATGATGAAATTAGTCACAGTTGCATTATTAAATCCTCTCTCAATGCCCTTATCGCTCAATGCGCCATTTGTGATGATCATTTTATCTTTACTGAAATCATCTCCTAAGGCAACAACATTTGCCTGTTGACCAAGCTGCAGCCTGTACTGCCTGATATAAAGCGATCCCCTGGTGAGATAAATGTTCCGGTCAACCAGAGAAAAATCATTCTGCAGCTCGGCGCCATATATATTATCGATATTGATTCTTCCGAATATACCAGCTCCTGCGATTTTCTGTCTTACTGAACCATTAATAAGTACTCCGCCTGCTGAATTATCAACACTGAACTGGATACCGGAATTAAGGTAATCGCCTTTGAGAACAATCGTATGGGAGCAGTCTGAAAATTTACCTGTTGAAATATTCAATGCACCGGTCACTTCAATATCTGACTTTAAAACTACAGAATCAGCACTGCTGATTGTCAGATTGCTGAAGGAAGTCATCCCTGTTAATTTCTGGCGGCTGCCGGAAAAAAATGTAGTATTATTGCCTGAAATAAATGAACCTGAATTATGTAGATTACCTTTCAATATGAGATCATTACCGGCAGAATTGAATGTCTGACCTGTTTCAATTATCAGGGAATCCATTGTCAGTCCGGGCGAGTAGGATTTAACAGATTTATTGCTGCCGGCAGCTGAAATAACAATATCTTTTAAAGGAATAGAAGAATACAGTCCGAATTCAGATCCTGCCGGGGTGCCTGAATGACCAAATGTAAGGTCAATACCTCCTGCAAGAGAATATGATACCGGGGCAAGATAAACTGAAGGAGCCGCCGTTGACTGGCTTCTCGCTATAATCAGATTGCCCCCGGTATATGTAAATGTTCCGGTGTTCAGAATTTCAAAGACTGCCCTGTTCGAAACCGGCGCTGAATTCTTGCCGACCAGCACTGTCCCACCTGTCTGGGTGTATTTCAGAGAACCTGATTCTGCTCCGGATTTTCTTCTTATCTGGGAGCCCACTTCAAGTAATGCAGTACCCGAAATATTCAATGATGAAAATCCTGAGGACCCATATTCAATAAAATTATCCTCGGACCCGCTCCCTATTAATAAACTGCTGTTATTTTCCAAAGAAAGGATTCCATCAAGAATGAGTCCTGTCGAGGCACCGGTTATGGTACCATCGGCACCATTACGTAATGATAAACTTCCGTTTTGGGGTATTGTGAAACTACCTGCGCCTGCAGAAAGGGCAACATTAATTGCATTATTATTCAGAATCAAATTACCACTGGTAATATTTAATGGACGAATTGCTGCTGTTGAATAAGAGAAACCTGTATTAATAAGCACTTCGCCTGAAGGCAGATCTTTATTAACAAAAATTTTATTGAAACCGGGTACGGGTGACCCGGAAACGGATGATACCTGTGAATTTGTGCTGCCTGTGAAATAAACATCAACCGCACGCCTGTTAGTCGTATTGACAAAAAGGCTGATCAGGGAATTCCCGCTTAGCAGAATATTTCCCTTTACATCAAGGATATGGAAATTTGAATAAGTCCCTGCTGATGATTGAATCTCTATCTTGCTGGCTGTATTATCACCCGAGAGATCAATTGACTGATTAACCGTCACATGCCTGATAGCTCCCGCTGCCGGGAACCTGAAAACAGCCTGGCGCCTGAGTTTAAGATCGCCTTTTACTGTCAGATCATAACCGGATGCTGCATCCTGGCTCAAGGCAAGAATTACACCAGAATTCAGATCATCGAAAATCAGCAGATTGTGGTTGATGATTATATTATTATTTGGCAATGTTTTCACAGAAGTTGTTGTACCCCCGATTTTGAGTGTCGGGTAATAATCCTGGGCTGGTAATGTGTAGTTTCCAGATCCATAATATTCAAATACTGCTGTGTCATTAAGCAGGAAGGGATCAAAATCTCCGGTTGGCAGCACAGGTGTTGTGCCATTGTCTGAAGCGATCCTGAATTTGCCTCCCCCTTCAATGATCCCATAGTCAAGACCTGTCCGGGTTCCTGCATCAAGTACACCACCGGAATTTATTATTACTTTACCTGCATCAAGATTGTTTGTATTGACAATAACGCTGTCAGTGCTTCTTATGACAACAATGTCATAACTTGCAGGCACTGTTCCGCCTGTCCAGGTGGTACCGGTATTCCAGTTACCCCCGCCTGTACCATTACTATATACATACTTGATCTGATTGAAGCAACCGAGTTTGCCTGCAGTAAATTCCCCGGTAGCAAATCCATGGAGATCCGCTGCTTCAAAAGTCAGAATTTTTGTAGCCGGGAAATTATCATCTGAATTCCATACACCATTCATTAGGTAAAACTCTTTTGCACCGCCTCCCGGATCTGCCAATGGACTGCTGAAAGCATATTGCACATTACCTGTGACTGAACTCAAACCTGATGCAATGGTCTTCCAGTAATATGCCAGGATTGTACATCCACCTCCTCCCTGTGAAGGATGTTGCATTGGAACCGGAGCTATCGTAAGGTAACCGTGTACAAGGCCTATTGCGCCAATACTAACAACTGCTTTGCCCCACCTGTAATTTGTCCCATCCCACGTGCCAACCGGAAAAGTGACAGTCGAGTTGACATAATTGTAATCCAATTTAAGCTGAAGACCCCTGTTTGCGTGATCATTCATAGAATAAATCATTCTGCTGGAAGGGGTACCAGGTTCAGTATATGTTACAAAGTTGGTATCTACTGAAAGTTTGTAATTCTGAATGAATATCCTTCCTGAGGTTAGTGTCAGGAGATCGACTGAAACATTGGAGTTCAACTTCACATTGTTATCGGAATTGTCATTGTGCTGAACTTCGATATGTCCGAAAAGGATACCTGAGCCCGACCCTCCTGTAATTGTCTGTTGAGAGGAGGTCTTGTTAAGCCTTATCCTTCCCTGGCGGTTCCACACTCCCATAACGCCCTGGTTTACAAGGTTTCCTTTTACGTCGACAATATAACTGCCATAATCAAATTTTCCTCTTGTAACTGTAAAATCGCCTTTGATATTTAAAGGTTGAGTGGCTCCGGAAGCACATGATACCAGTACTACATCGCTGCTGCTGTTTTTATTGATCACCAGGTTGAAAGGATCGAATATTGAGGTACCGGGGTTATTGATTCTAATCACAGAATTCCCCGACCCGTTAAATATGACTGATGTGGAAGGAGTACCAGTACCTGCAGTAAAATATGAGGTGGAACTGCCATCTGATCCAAGTGTGAGGTTGCCTGATATTGAAAGGGTTCTCGAAACACCAGATGCAACCATGTCGATCACACAATGTTCATCGACAAGAAGGTCTCCAGTGACACTCAGATCGCTGTTCATCATTAATGTTACCTGTGCATTGTCGGAACTGTGGATATTGAGATTGCGAATACTGGCTGTTGAATATACCTGAAACAATGATCCGGGAACATCAACATTTACATTTCCTGCGGTTACATCGACATTATCTACTGAAGAATTAACATAGAATGAATTGTTTCCAAAACCTGATCCTGCTGAAATGTCTTTGATTGTAATATTCCCGCCTGACATCCTGAAATTATCTTCCGGGTTGACAAATGCGAGAAGGGGAAACACAGGATCAATCTGCCCAGCTTCAGTCTGGTCACCCCTGATTGTCACATTACCACCCGATTGAATATATATTGCTTTACCAGAGCCTCCGGTTGTTGAATGAACCTGTGAAACATCGAGCGACCCTCCTTCAACATAGAGAGTTCCTGTAATTGAATTCCTGAAAATGATACCTGATGAGTTGTGTGTTCCCATCACCCCGGATGTCAGCCTGAGCTTGCCAAGTACCGAAATGCCCTGCTCTGAGGTATTTGTATTTACACCTGAAGCTCCTGCCGGTGCCTGGGAATTATCATTTGCAGTGGAGTAAACTGACACTGCATTACCGGCTATCCAAAGGGATGCATTAGCTCCGATGTAAAAATCACCTGAACCACCTGCCATATTCCCCTCTGAAAGAGAATGTAAAAGCAAATCCCCGGTCAGCTTCAGAGTCCCGTTCTTTATAAACAATGCCTTACGCACCTCCGGGTTGTTGGCAGTAAACGGTGCTGAAGTATTAAGACCGGCAGCATTGCCTCCGAACAAATTGAAATATCCGCTTGCCGCCGAATATAAAGTAGTTACATATGCCTGGGAAGAACCTTTATCGATTATTAGGTTGTAAAAATATGTTGCCCCGTACAGTGCAACTGAATTATCTCCTTCGCCCGTGAAACGCACAGTAACTGCTCCGTTTGAGGCAAAATTGTTATAAAGTGGAGCAGTAAGGTTAGTGAATCTTGCGATGCCGTGATTAATAAAATCGCCGGCAATATTGAGTTCATGGTAAATATCATGAAAATGCCCGCTGGCCGGCAGGAGGCCGGTATAAGAATATGCGCCTCCTGCCGGGTCTCCTGTTCCGGTTGCGATCTGCCCTTTATCGTCAGGAATGGTAACATTGCCTGATACGTTAATAATGTATTTGACATTATTTGCAGCATCGTTTATTTTGAAAATTCCCTGCTGTATTGTGAAATCATTTCTTACAGTAAGGTTGCTTTTCAGGGTTATTAGGGAAGCCGGTGAGGCCAGATTGACTATCAGATTATTATATGTCAGAGTATTGCTGAGAAAATAATTATTCCCATTGTATTCTACGGTTCCTTTTTCATTGAAATCAGTATCATTCACCCCATCTCCAGGATAATTGTTTTCAGATAATCTTATGGTACCCTCGCCTTTAATAATATCGAATTCCGGGCTGGGAGAAGCAGTGGAAATTACAAGGACCCCTCCTTTCCTTATTTCAACCGAAGATGCTGACTTAAGATCTGTACCTGAAATATTGATTGTTCCTCCATTCATAATCACAACATCATCCGAAGCTCCCGGGGTCAGGTGACTGGGATTAATAAGCATTGACCCATCGGGATCCAAAGTCCATCTCTCCCAATTATCCCAGTCGTCCGTATTGTCCACAGAATAATTGTACCAGGTTTTAATACCATCGAGGGGACTGTTATTTGGACTTGTCGTACCCAGTGTATAGAAACCGTCATTCAGATCTGCATTTTCAATATCGAAGTAAATCTGGTCGGAGTTCTCAACTGAAGCTGTTACTGAAGTCACCGGAGCAAAATTCACCAAAACTGATGGCCTGTACAGTAAAACATATCCGGTTGGATTACCCGGTGTTCCGCCGTCAATACCTTCGCTAAGGTCAAAAGAGATACGCGCTCCTGTTGTTCCGGTCTTATCGATAAACCATGACCTGTTCCACCTGAGTTCAGCACCTCCCGAAACATCTGATGAGGTAACCTGCTTCAATGCGCCTGAATGACCTGAAAGAATGTAATTCCCTCCTGTAAGAGGGTTGGAGAAGCTTTCCCGCAGGTACATGCCTGAAGAGTTTGAAGCACTGTTTTTACCATCTGTTTCCGCGCCTATCCCTGCTACATCCTGATCATAATTTCCATTACCTGCATCATCACCCGCATAATGATCATTGCTTACAGGTATGTTGTATTTTGCACTCAGGTAATTTTCAATAAGAATTCTCGACGCAGTGTTCAGGCTGTTGTTGAAAATTATTAACTCCGAAATTAAACCTGTCCATCCTCCTGTTGCAGTTCCATCAAGAGTCCCGATAAAAAGATTTGCAGATGAGGATGTATTGAGTGATAAAGTATTGGCTTTTACAGCATCAGTTATTCCATCAAGATATATTGACTGGTTTGAACCATCAATAGTATTTGTCAGGATATGCCAGTTACCACTTATATCTGTGTTTCCTGTAAGACTTCCAGTTGAATTATCAGGAAAGTTAAAAACTTCCTTATTCCCCGACAGTGTAAAGGATACCTGGTTGACGGCTGAACTTTGCCAGTCAAAGAAACAGGAACCAGAGACTGATTTCTTAACAAAAAAAATTGTATTTCCAGCTGAAGAGAATAATAAACTGCCTGTAAGGGCTGCCGTTTTAAGTCCTGCAGCGTCTGAATTGAAGTTTACAGCAGGCATCAGGTTCAGGCTGTTCCCGACAAACAAAGGATTCGTCCCGCTGCCTGAAAGAACATGACCGTTACTGCTGAAATCAGTCCATGAGATTACATTTTTCAGGTTATCATAGCTGACATTCCGGTCTGCTCTCAGCCACATTTTCAGAGACGATGAACTTTCAGCACTCCCTACACCACCCGGCCCGGTCTGGGCAAAACAGGTCAGATTTACAAGTACAAAAAAAAGAAAAACAGCAGGGAGCTTACCTGCTGTCAGAGGTTTTAAGATCTCACCCGAAATGCAGTCATTGGCTTGTATTTTTTTTATTTTATTGACTGCATTCATCCAGGATGCTTATTATTAGTATGTTTCAGGTTAATGTAAATATTTTCATCAGCGGTCATTTATTTGCCAAGAGGGGTCTCAGCTTCAGCGTACTTTTCAGGTTTAATGTCTGTCGATGATGTAAACACAACTTTCAACATTCCTTTGGTATAATCCACACCGGGAATCCTTGAAAGGTTAAGCTTGAACCTTCTGGATTTGTTAGGTGTATATACTGCAACTCCGTTAGCCACACCTATTTTTGTTTCAGTTCCGGAAGATGATACATGATAGAAAGTAAGATTTCCGTAAATGGATGCATCGCCGTTTCGTGTAAAGAGCATTGATATGTTAGGGACAGTATCATTGACCATACTAAAACTTAAATCCGAGATAGTAACCGAAGCTTTAATGTCTCCGACCCGTATTATGACAGGTATTGTTATTCCGAATACTGGTTTCAGCATTACTGAAATTGCATTTGGATCCGATAAAGGTTGCTCAGTTCCCAATGGTTTCTTATTCTCTACAGCCCTGAAATAAAAGTGGGACCTGTATTCACCGGTTGCCAGCTGGTTCTGCCTGTAAAGCTGTACCTTAACTACCTGTGATTCGCCGGGACCCAAAGTAACCTGCCGCGGGAAAAAACGGATATTCTGATCAGCAAATTTTTGACCGGGTTCAGGTTCCGTAATTGTTTCAAAGGCACCTTCATCAGTCATCCTGATCTGTACAAGTGAAATTGCATAAACCGCCGTATCTCTGCCTGTATTTGCCAGGTTCAGATCGATTGATCTTGTATTTCCCTCAAATACGACCCGCCTGGGCGTTATCAGAAGATCGCCCTGGGCATAAATTACCACAGGCAGTGTAAATAGAATGAACGTGATAAATGTTTTCAGGACTTTAATCATCTATTTCATCGTTTAATTGGGTGAACATAAGTCTTGAACTTAATTAAAATCAAAGGTAATAGAGTATGTACCTGCATAGATACCAACAGGATTATCTTCAACAGAGCCAACTTCAAGTGTAGCACCTACATAAACTGTCATTGAACCATTCTGAAGCACTCCTGCCCCCATTCCTATTCCCGGATTGGAATTCCAGTCTTTTACTATCATTGTCCTGGTGCCAGAAACATGCTGTATTACAACTGGCTGATCTGGCAGAGTTATTGTAACTGAAGAGTAATTTTCACCAGACACATAAAAGCCAGCGGCATTATGAATACCGGTTCCCTTGTAAATACTTCCAAGAACTGACAGATTTCCATCAGGACTTATAATTATCTCACCACCATCCGGTCCCGGGGAAAAACGACCAAAGTTAAGCTGTGCAATCTCAGCTGCAGTATAAACCGGTATGATTTCTGCAGTTACATGGCCTGTAACAGTAGCAGATGAAAGGTTCTGTGATTGTAATTTTACCGGTACAACCAATAGCAAAAGAAGGCAGAAAAATAGATTTTCAAGCCTCTTCATACTGATATGCGATGTTTAATTATAATTTACTGTAACAGGATATGTCTGCCCAAGAGCTTTCACGCTATTGTAAGTGCCGGCTGTAGTCCCGGTAGGCACAGCGAGAACAGCCCCTACAGTAATTGTTGCAGTTCCGCCAGTCAATGTACCTGTAGCTCCGTCAGCAGGGTTACTACTCCATCCATTTACTGCCAATGTGTTTGTTCCGTCTGAAATGTTGTATGCAGTACCTGCAGCTGGTATGTCGACAACAAAAGTGTAACCAGACTGTCCTGTAACTGTAAAAACCGCAGCAGCAAAACCGGCACCAACTGCAGTAACATTTGAAAGGTTACGTGCACCAGCTGTTGTCAGAGTCACAGTACCGTTAACAGTTCCTGGAACTATTGTACCGAAATTCATTGGGGTTGTCTCTCCAATTGCAATTGGCGCAATTATAACTACTGAAGCATTACCATTTGCGGTAGCCTGAGCATTCGCAAACTGCATAGTACAGAAAGAGACCAAAATGATTGTAAATAGTCTTGTTAAGGTTTTCATTTAATAATAATTAAGGTTAGGTATTAAATTTTAATTATGAGATAATATTTCTATTTAGTAAAGATAAAGTAGTGATTTGCGGGTTTTTAACGGGAAAGTACCCCATATTGTTTAAAAAACACGTGCTTTCTTCCAGGTAAAAACTACAAGTAAACCCAGCGGCTTTTACTCGTAAGCAATAGATCAAATCAGGTCGCATTGAAAAGTTTTAATTTAAAATCCAGTTCAAAACCGAAACAAATATAGAAAAAATCAGATACAAAGTTCAACAGACTTGCTTTATCTGAGATAGTTTGAGATCTATAGCAGCGATAATGTCATATATTTGCAGGGCTATTGCCATGAATGTTTTAAGTATTGATAATAAGTAATTTCCTCGACCTAAAATCTTTATTTTTGTCTTTCAAAGAGGACTGTTAAAATATTTTATAAATTTTTTTATTATTTTTTATTTATGTTTTAAAGTTTAAACCTATATTTGCAAACAATTAATAATCAAAATGACCTTAATTATATCAAATTTATTATTTGTTAACCTCAGGATTAATAAACTGAGCTTTTGAGAATGTGTTGGTTTATAAAATAAAGAGCAGCCGTTCTCAAGATAACCGAGAACGGCTTTTTTTTTAGAAAGTATTAAAATACAAAACAAGAAAATGAAAACAGTACGACCTGAACAATCCGGATTATACAGGGAAGAATTTGAACACGGAAGTTGCGGCATCGGGTTTGTTGCACACATAAAAGGGAAAAAATCACATACAATTATCAGGCAGGGTCTTGATGTGCTTTCAAATATGATCCACAGGGGTGCTGAAGGCGCCGACAGTAAATCAGGCGATGGAGCCGGTATACTGATCCAGGTTCCAAGGGATTTCTACCTCATCCAGGGATTCCAGGTACCATCAGAAGGGCAGTTCGGAACAGGCATGCTCTTCCTTCCTCAGAATAAAGATGCTGCAGCCATGTGTATCGATATATTTCTAAAAATTGTGGCTGCGGAAGGTGTAGACTTTCTTGGTTTCCGTGATGTACCAAGGGATAACAGCTGTATTGGTGAGAT
>DATGYZ010000034.1:0-392046 GCA_035297425.1 Bacteroidales bacterium
CTGGCATTGAAACATCATCAGCATCCATTCTTGCAATATACTTGTATTCCGGATTCTTAAGAATGATTTCAAGCATGTAATTTAAAGCCACTGCAAGGCCTCTGTTCTGCTCTAATCTGTAAAATCTTATTCTACCATCCTGCAGAGAAGATACATATTTATCTACTTCCTGATTAACAGGACCATCAAATGTAATATAGTAATGAAAATCACTAAAGGTCTGGTTAAGAATACTTTCAACTGATTCCTTTACAAATGAAAGTCTGTCTCTGTGGTATATTGACATTATGACGGCAAGATCAGGCATAGGAGAAGGCAGAGCTCATGGCAATGAGACAATTTCCTGGGTATTCTTGGAATTTCAGGGATAATGAAAGATGGCAGATGCAGCATATGCATCATTCTTAATCCCAAACTCTTAGTAATACCCTTCAAAATCCTATAAAAAATCCTGGCATTTAAGGACATTCCTCTTAATAACCAGGCATAAATCTGAATCTTCTCCTTTAGAAACTTATTGCTTCTGTAATGTAAATTATACCCGGAATCCTCATGAAGCCTGTAAGTGTTTAAAGCCTCTGGCAGATATATAATATCCCAAGTTTGCTTTATTTTCAGGTATAGATACCAGTCGGAACAGAACCTCAATCCCGGGTCAGCCATCCCTGATCCGACATAAGCTGATTTTCTGAACAAGACACTGCTTACATTTGGTATTGGATTTTCGACGAGATCAGCTTCTGTTAAGAATTTTACACAATCATTTTTTGATGAATTCTTTGCAGAATACAAATATTTGATTCCCCTATCATCATTTTGAATCCTTGTATCACAATATACAATGCCAATACGGTTTGATTTTTCAATTTCAAAAAGCTCCTTCTCAAGAAATCTAAAATCTGCATAATCATCAGACTCTGCAATCCAGATATATTCCCCGTTTGCTAGACTGACTCCTTTATTCCACTGCTTGTAAGGACTTCCGCTATTCTTATTGTTAAAATAGACCCTGATTTCCGGATTATTAATAAGATAAGTACTGATAATTTCCTTGCTTTTATCTGTTGAAGCGTCATCCAGTATTATAAGTTCAAAATCTTTGAAGGTTTGATTCAGGACACTGTCAATCCTCTGTTTCAGGTATTTCGCATGATTGAATGATGGAATAATTACAGTTACTTTCATTGCAGTCAAT
This sequence comes from Bacteroidales bacterium, assembly GCA_035297425.1. Taxonomy (GTDB): domain Bacteria; phylum Bacteroidota; class Bacteroidia; order Bacteroidales; family VadinHA17; genus LD21. The sequence goes on from DATGYZ010000034.1 coordinate 1,196, forward strand.
TCCTGAATAACCGCATTACGGAAGCTTTAATCAATCCCGTAAGATGGTACATCAGATTATCGAAATGATAGTGGGGATCTGTCGAGTGCAGAACTTTATCATTGTAAATATGAAAGTAGGGAGTTAAAATCCCTCCAAATCCACTTACATGCTGTTCTATATTCCTTATATCAGATCCTCCGAAATTGAAATATTCTGATTTACTGCGAAGAGATCTTATTGCATTCCATAAGACAAGAGTATGACCACCCAAGTGCCTTTTATCCGGATCACTTCCGCTTAAGAGATAATATGCTGATCTATTATTCCAGGCAACATAAATAGAAGCATGTACCGATCCATCGGATCCTGTAGCATTCAATATTATCCTGTGAATATTCCTTTTGATGACTTTATCCAACCGGATCAGAATATCTTTGGTATATCTGACATTCAAACCCTGTCTTTTATAAGATTTTTCGAGAAAAGCATAAGCAACTGCTGGATCATCAGATTCAACCACCCTGACCCCATTTTTACTTGCTTTGTTTATTATGCTTTTTTTGCCGCGGTTCAAACCATTCCAAAGGTCTGATTCTTCTTTCCCTGAATAATCAATCAGGTACGTGTATCTTGTTGTTTGTTTAAAACCCGACCACTTAAATGGCAGCCAGTCAATAAAATTATGATGTGTACAGAATTGTGCAACTTTCCCAACTGGCATGTGATTCACCAGTAATGCTGCCCATTTTCTTTGATTCGAGGATGATTTTTTATCTTTTCCAGGAGTGAAAAGTATGCCTAGGGTGCGGGTCAGCGGAGGTTCGTTTATCCTGCCATATTCATCATAAGCTAATGGCATTCCTGCAACAATTTTACCATTCTCATACAATGCATTAATCTCGAATTTTGGTGTTACAGTATCCAGCCACCAGCTGTAATCAAATATATCTCCCTGGGGTGACAGGTTTACAAATTTGTCCCATTCAGGATAATCTTCTGGTTTAAGTGTTCTGACCTCCACTAAATCGAAACCGCTTTCATTTTTTTGAATAGCACACCGAGTATGGTACCACCGGCATGAGTTCCGAACATCTCTAATGAGACCAGGTCAGGATAGCTTTTCAATCTACCGGGATTTCTTTTTATAACCTCAAGCATTGCTTTTCTGCCTTTTCTGCGCATATGTGATTTGTAACAAAGATATGCATATGATGAATGATGGACAGAATGAAGATTCGGCAGGGATTCAATCATATCTTTGTAACGTTGAAGAATTATTTCAATTCCCCGTATCCTGGTTGAATAATTTTCATTACTTGTAAGCTGGGAATAAGAGTGTTTATGCTTTCTCACCAGGATATCTTTAATGGCGCTAAATTCATATGATCGCAGCATCCGGAATATAAGATCAGTATCTTCAGCAAAGCAAATCTTTTCATCATAAAAACCAACTTTGTCGAAACATTCCTTTCTGATACACACCCCAACATTACCCACTGAACTAGCGGCAATCATAGCTTGTTCCCTGCTGGAAAACTTTTCAGGCCAGATCACAACAGACTCTTTCTCAATTCCAGTTTCTCTGTCAACTACTTTGTCAATACCTGTAATGATAAATCCAACATTTTTCCCCTTTGATGAAAATTCATCGTTCAATTTTTCAAGGAGTGAAGGCATTGCTTCATCATCATCATCCAGAAAAATGATGAACTCACCTTTCGTATTTTTCAATCCCGTATTATATGATGCTGCTACACCTCTCGAATTTTCGTGTCTAAAGTAAATTAAATGATCAGACCTATTCTCATCAATAATTTCTTTTGTATCATCATCAGACCCGTCATCAATAATGATATGCTCATAATTGCTGAATGTCTGTCTTGAAATACTTGACATGCATCTTTTCAATAGATGAGGACGGTTGCGGGTAGGAGTAACAACAGAAAATTTTGGATTGTCTGAAACCATTAAAAACAGTTAACAATAATATTGATGCGTTGCTTGATATTGAATATCCGGTTCCGTAATAATCTCTCCATGTGACCTTCTTTTTTACGCTTTTCTATTTCATGGTTCAGTGTCCCATAAATTTTCGGATGCAATGAATATAGTTCCTGATGCCTTTTGAATACCAGATCTACTGATCCTAACGATTTAAGCCTTTCAGATTTCCTCAGACCTGATCTTGAATCCTTCATAGATTGGATGGACCTTATGCTCACCAATGTCTCAGGAATCTTCACTACCTCCCTTCCTAGTTCAATAATGCTCAGCCACAAATCCCAGTCCTCAAGACCATATTCACACTCTTCCGAGTAACCTCCACATCTGTGCCAATCTTCCTTCCTGAAAAAAGCTGCAGATACAATCTGGTTGGATTTTAACATCCGTTCAGGGTTGAACTCTCCTAGACGCATTATCCCATTCCGGGACCCGAAAAACCTAGTTTCTGAATACACAATCCCTACATTTGGTTGCGCCTGAAAAATAAGATAAGCTATTTCAAACAGGTTTTCAGCTATTTTATCATCAGCATCAAGATTAAAAATTATTTCAGATCTTGAGTTTGATATTGCCACGTTTCTTGCATGTGATGGTCCCTTATGTTCTGAATGAATGACCCTGATTTTTTCATTATTTATCTCATCCAGGATCTCCCTTGTATTATCCGTAGAACCGTCATTCACAATTATGATCTCGAAATCCTGAAATGTCTGGTTTAAAACGGAACCAATCATCTCGTGGATGTATTTTCCGTGATTGTAGCAGGCGGTTATGACGGAGATTGCAGGCAATACAGTGATTTACTTTTAATGCTTTGTCCGTTGTTCCTGGGTACTGGGTGTATTGGTTCAGCACCTTATACCTAGCACCTAGTATCTAGCACCTAGTACCTTATACCAGGCCCGTTAATCTTACCTTGCATTTTTAGTCTACGCTTTACTGGCATACTTCTCATAAACCATCCCGATCCCATCCTCAAGACTGACCTTTTCTTTCCAGCCCAGCTTGTTCAGTTTTGAGACATCCAGAAGTTTCCTAGGTGTACCATCTGGTTTAGTACTGTCCCAGGCAATTTCTCCTTCAAATCCAATTATCCTTTTTACCAACCCGGCAAGTTCCTTTATTGTCAGATCTTTTCCGGTTCCGATGTTGATATGGGTGTTCCTTATCTCGGCTGAGGGCTGATGGCTGATGGCTGAAGGTATCAAATCAGGAAAATCAACATTATTCATTAAATAGACACATGCTTCGGCCATATCTTCAACGTAGAGAAATTCTCTGTAAGGAGAACCTGTGCCCCAAAGATTAATGGTTACTGGTTCCGGGTTGCTGGTTGCTGGTTGTTTTGCAGCTATCCCGTATTTTTCTAAAATATTAATTATGTCAGCCCTATCTGATTTGCCCGATATTCCTTCAATTGGCCTTTTATCAAGATCTGATTCAATTGATTCCCAATGATTACTCTCCAGGCATTTGCCAAGGTGCATCTTTCGTATCAATGCAGGAAGGACGTGTGATGTTTCAAGGTCATAGTTATCATTTGGACCGTAAAGATTAGTCGGCATCACTGGAATGAAATTTGTCCCGTATTGAAGATTATAGGATTCGCACAATTTAATTCCTGCAATTTTTGCGATTGCATAAGGTTCATTTGTGTATTCCAGTACATCAGTCAGCAGATACTCTTCCTTAATTGGCTGTGGACAATCCCTGGGATATATACAGGAACTTCCTAGAAACAACAGCTTTTTTACACCATTTACATAACTCTGATGGATAATGTTATTCTGGATCATCAGATTCTCATAGATGAATTGTCCTCGATACTTGTTGTTTGCTACAATACCACCAACTTTTGCAGCAGCCAGAAACACATATTCCGGTTTTTCTTTACTGAAGAAATCAGCAACTGTTTTCTGATCTGTAAGATCATATGGAGGAAACGGGGTGAAGACAAGGTTTTCATATCCTTTTTCCCTTAGATTCCTTGTGATGGCGCTTCCAACCATACCGTTGTGTCCAGCTATGTATATCTTCGAGCGTTTTTGCATAACATGGAAATGTTCCTCATTCCTCATTCCTCGTTCCTTGTTCCTCGTTTCAGTTCTTTGTTTCTTGTACCTTGTTAGAGTGAATATTTTAAACCTTTGAAATCTGACTTTTTTAGGTAATTCATAAGATTAAAAATCTTTCTACTTAAACTGTCAGTTAGCTCCTGAAGTTCATTCAAAGTTTCTTCACTGATGTACCTATTATCAAAAGTTCTGTATGACTGAGATCTCACTTCACCAATTGACCCTGATGAAATAGATAAAAATTGACAAAACTCCCTTGTTCCCTCCCCGGTAAAAACTTCCGCAATGTTATCCATTATGGATCCTGATGAAGCTCTTATTTGATCACGAAATCTGAAATCATTATTAAAGGGTGATGCAGTTGTAATTTTGAAAATTACCCTGCAAAGCTCTCTTGCTTCAATTCAGATCTCCAAATCTTCAAACCTAACAACCTTCATCTATTTAAGCCATTCTAAGATAAACGATGAACGATGAAGGATGAACCATAAACGTACAACTAATCCTGCCTCCTTTTGGCTTTCTCGAAGTCCGCTTCAGCCATGATCCTTACAAGCTCTTTAAATGTAACCTTAGGTGACCAACCCAGGCTTGCTTTAGCTTTTGCAGGGTTACCTATCAGCAAATCAACTTCTGTTGGCCTGAAATATTTAGGATCGATGGCGATGACTTCCTTCCCATTTGATTTTAAGATCCCTTTTTCATTAACACCATTCCCTCTCCATTCAATTTCGTCGCCAAGCACCCTGAATGTTTCTTCCACAAACTCCCTGATAGTGTGAGTCTCATTTGTGGCAAGCACATAATCATCAGGTTGATCAGCCTGGAGGATCATCCACATACCTTCAACGTATTCAGGAGCATAACCCCAGTCCCGTTTGGAATCCAGGTTACCTAAGGTGAGAACATCCTGCTGCCCCAATAGAATTTTAGAAGCAGCAACAGAAATTTTTCTTGTAACAAAGGTTTTGCCCCTTCGTTCACTTTCGTGATTGAATAAGATCCCGTTTGAAGCAAATACATTGTATGCTTCCCGATAATTTACAACAACCCAGTAAGCATACAATTTGGCTGCCGCATAAGGACTTCGTGGATAGAATGGTGTCTTTTCAGTCTGTGGAATCTCCTGAACTTTACCAAACAATTCAGATGTTGAAGCCTGATAAAATTTTGTATTAAGGCGCGTTTCACGGATGGCATCCAGAAACCTCAGAGTTCCAATACCATCAACTTCAGCTGTATATTCAGGAACTTCAAAAGATACCTGTACATGAGACTGAGCAGCAAGATTATAAATTTCATCGGGGCGTATCTTTTCCAGCAGCCTGTTGAGATTACTCGAATCAGTAAGATCGCCATAATGAAGAAAGAATTTCTTATTCAGGAATTCATGATTGTTGTAGATATGATCAATTCTGAAAGTATTAAAAGAACTTGATCTTCTTATAATACCATGGACCTCATAATCTTTTTCAAGTAATAATTCAGACAAATATGATCCGTCCTGTCCTGTTATTCCTGATATTAATGCAACCTTTTTCATCCAATATCTTACGTCACTTCATGAAAGTTTATTCTGATCATCATTCCATATCACACCGAATAGTCGAACTGTCAGGATAATACTGAATCCTGATAGGACTTTTATTCAAGGAAGGATGACAGGTTCATGATTATCATTGAAATCTTAAACAAATCATGAATCTATAAGTTCATGCTTGCTGATATAACCAGGAACAATATTGATCATCTCCGTAATTAACTGCTTTGAATTTAAAGTATATAATTTTTCAAGAACATCTGAGATCTTCTGGTAATGAACTTCGAAATCCATATCAGGCACACACGCAATATTTATCTTGGGGTTATGAGTTGGAGCCATTGGCTCATTAGTTGAAAATAACTCTTCAAAGAGTTTTTCTCCCGGACGCAGACCTACAAATTTAATTTTTATGTCTTTATAAGGCTCTAATCCGGAAAGCCGAATAAGATTGATAGCAACATCCAGCACCTTTACCGGTTTGCCCATATCGAAAACATATATATGGCCGCCATTCCCCATAAAACCTGCCTCCAGAACAAGCTGGCATGCTTCAGGAATTGTCATAAAGAAGCGTGTGATATTAGGATGAGTGATTGTAACCGGTCCTCCTTCAGCAATCTGCCGGTTGAACAATGGAATGACAGAACCATTGGAGCCAAGAACATTGCCGAATCTTGTAGTGACAAAATGTGTTCGTATATCCTGGCGCTTAGACAAGGTATGAACCAATATTTCGCACAGCTTTTTAGTAGCCCCCATGACATTTGTGGGATTAACTGCCTTGTCAGAAGAAATCATAACGAACTTTTCAACGTTGTATTTTATCGAAAGTTCTGCAAGTAATTTAGTTCCACCCACATTTACCCTGAAAGCTTCGTGAGGATGCAATTCCATCAATGGAACATGTTTATACGCAGCTGCATGAAATACAATTTGAGGCTTGTATTTCATGAAGACCTGTTCCATTATCTCACTGTGGGTTATATCACCAATGACAATTTTATAGTTTATGCCCGTTGCCTGGGTTTTAAGCTCCTGTCCAAGAAAGAAGCAAGGAGTCTCTGCCTGGTCAAACAGTATCAATCTTCCTGTTTCAAACTTCATTAGTTGTCTTGCAATCTCAGAACCAATGGACCCAGCGGCTCCTGTAACGAGAATTGTTTTCCCTTTCAATCCATTCTGAATCTTTTCCAGGTCAAGGAGAATCGGGTCCCTTCCAAGCAGATCTTCAAACTTTACTTTTTGAAGATGCTTTATTTCAAACTGGCCATTGAGCCAGGTATCAAAGGATGGCGTATCAAGTATCTCACAACCTAATTCAATCACAGATTCAATAACATCTTTCTTTTTCGCAGGGGCAAGCTTATTTATTGCAATAATAAATGCCTGGATATTTTCTTTCGCTATGAACTCTTTGGTCAGGACATTTCTGGAATAAACAGGATAACCATTGACCTTCTTACCATGAAGCTTTTTGTCATCATCGATATAACATCTCACTCTATATTGCTGCCTTCTGTCTGCTTCAATTACTCTTCTGACCACAATTCCCGTTTCACCTGATCCATAAATAATTACATTTTTCTTCACATTTGGAGAAGAGGATGCGAACTCATAAAATATCTTGACAAAAACCCTGAAAAAAAACAGAAGAATTGTAATGGCACCTGAGTGAATGATGACTATTGAAAGAGGAATATTGAAAACTTCATTCCATGAAAATTGCCTGCTTAAAAGTGTAAGGGGAATGAGAACAACCATTGATGAAAAGCCGGTAAGTATTATTTTGTATGTATCCCTGATGGTAGTGTGCCTGATCATTCCTGAATAGGACTTATAAATCAGCATAAAAAGAGTATAAACTGACAGAACCATCCATGCCTGCCTGAAAACTACAGCCAGGTCAAAAGAGTAAGTCTCAAAATTAAACCTGAGCATATACGCAATAAGGAAGGAGAAGTAGACAACTGACATGTCTATAAGAAGCACCATCCAGCGTGGCAGGGAATGATTTCTAAAAATCAGTAGTATTCTTGTTTTAATATCAGATAGCATAAGTCAGGTTAAACTTTATCAAATTTTAGAAAAATCAGGAAGGTTACCAAATAAACTGACGGATAAAGTTCTGTTTAGGTTGCTTTTGAATGAAATTTAATGCTTGCGCGCCGTCAGTCACATGATAATATCTATCGGACAGCGGCAAATGATGAACTCCGGAGAACAATATCCGGGTGCAACAAAAGTAACAATTGTTGTATAAGTTACAAATTTTCCCAAAACCATTTTACCGCTTCTTTTAAACCATCTGATACACTGTATACCGGGGTATAGCCAAGCAATCGCTGAGCCTTATCAATCGAAGCAAGTGAGTGAGGAATATCGCCTGCTCTTTCAGGACCATGAATTATCTGAACACTTTGAATTTCAGGATCATACACTGAGGCAATTGAACGGATATAACCAAAAAGCTGATTGAGTGTTGTCCTCTCTCCGAAGGCTACATTATATACCTGGTTCAATGCTTCTTTTTTATCAACAATCGCAGCAAGGTGATTGGCCTGCAGAACATTATCGATATAGGTAAAATCACGTGAAAAAGAGCCGTCACCGTTGATTACCGGTGATTCATGACTTTTAAGTTGCTTTAGAAATTTAGGAATAACTGCTGCATAAGCACCATCAGGATCCTGGCGCCTTCCAAAGACATTAAAATATCTCAGGCCAATAACATCAATGCCATATGTTTTCGAAAAATTGTTCCCGTATAGTTCATTTACATATTTAGTAATTCCGTATGGCGATAACGGAGTGCCGATCTTATCTTCTACCTTTGGCAGGTCAGGATGGTCACCATAAGTTGAGGAACTTGCAGCATAAATGAACCTTTTTATCCCGGCTTCCTTTGAGGCAAACAGCATTTTTACAAAACCGCCAATATTTACATCTGTTGTGGTAACAGGATCTTTAATCGACCTAGGGACTGAACCAAGTGCAGCCTGGTGAAATACTATATCAATACCATTAAGCGCTTTGCAACAATCATCATAATTTCTTATGTCGCCTTCAATTAACCTGAACTCTGGATTTGAAAGAGCAGAATTGAGATTGTTTCTTTTACCCGTTGAAAAATTGTCGAGACATGTAACACTATTCCCAGCCTCAAGAAGTGAATCAACCAGATTTGAACCAATAAAACCAGCACCACCAGTAACAAGCACCCTGCTATTCCTTAATTTCATTTCCATACATAATTTTTATAGGAAATATAGCGAATTCCAGGGAGATTTTTGTTACATAATTTTCATTCTTTTTCAAACAGCATCATGATTTCTTTAAGAATGAAATCAGCTGTTTTCCCATCGCCGTAAAAAGTTGGATAATCAAGCTGGGGATTACTGTCCATGAAAAAATTAAATTCCTCCCTCAATTTCCCGGTATCTGCATCAACAAGCCTCGCTGTGCCATTATTGACAAGCTCTATCCATTCACTCTCTTTCCGAAGCACCAGACATGGCTTCCGAAAAAAATGAGATTCCTTCTGCACGCCGCCCGAGTCGGTAATCGTCATCCTGGAGCTTTTCTCAAGAAGTATCATTTCAAGATATGAAACAGGTTGTATTACTCTCGTGTAAACCGAACTCTGCAATTCCTTATAAAAATCAGGAATCCTTGATTTAAGTGTGTTGATTGTCCTGGGGTGAAACGGCATCACCATTGTGATCTTCCTTGATTCAGCCAGGTCCCTGAGAGTAGTAAGAATTTTCTGAAGCCTATCCGGATCATCTGTATTAAGGTCTCTGTGAATAGTTACAAGTATGTAATTATCCGGTTCAACCCGAAGCTTTGACAATAGTGATTTCTTCTTTTTTTCGGCAAGCCCGGCAAAAAACAGTGAATTATCATACATTATATCCCCGGTGAAATATATTTTGGGATTATCAATTGTATAAGGAGGACTGTTCTCCGGACGAAATCCTTCAGCCATCAGGTTTTTAAAAGCTGCATTTGTTGGAGCAAAGAGAAGTGTCGAGCAATGATCGCTTATAATCCTGTTCAGTTCTTCAGGCATCATCTTATTGAACGATCGAAGACCTGCTTCAATATGGACAACGGGAAAATGGAGCTTGGAGGCAGCAATTGCACCTGCCAGAGTCGAATTGGTATCTCCGTATATAACAACACAGTCAGGTTTTTCACTTAGAAGGATTTCCTCAATGCCGCTTATCATAAGCGAGGTCTGTCTTCCATGCCCTGCTGAACCCACACCAAGATTAAAATGTGGTTTATGAATCTCAAGCTCATCAAAAAAGACCTCAGACAACTGGTGGTCATAATGTTGCCCCGTGTGTACTATTATTTCTTCAATCTGTGGAAAGCTGTTCCTGATTGCCCGGCTAATTGCTGAGGCTTTGATAATCTGAGGACGTGCCCCAACTATGTTCAGAAGTCGTACTCCAGGCATTTTCTATTTTTTTGAGGCCACAAATATAGGAATAAACGAATATGTAACAAAAAAGGCACCTGCTCAGGGTGCCTCTTAGTACATTATTTCATAATTATTTAGCATAGTTAACAGCCCGGGTTTCCCTGATCACGGTAATCTTGATCTGCCCTGGATAGGTCATCTCGTTCTGGATTTTCCTCGCAATCTCGAAAGAAAGATTTTCAGCCTCTTTATCATTGACCTTTTCAGCCCCAACGATAACACGGAGTTCCCTTCCAGCCTGAATGGCATAGGTCTTCATGACACCGGGATACTGTAAAGCAAGCGATTCCAGCTCTTTAAGCCTTTTAATGTAGGATTCAACAACTTCCCTCCTTGCGCCTGGTCTTGCACCTGATATTGCGTCACACACCTGTACTATCGGTGCAATCAGGGTTGTCATTTCAGTTTCATCATGATGAGAACCAATAGCATTGCATACTTCCGGTTTTTCCTTAAATTTTTCAGCAATCTTCATTCCAAGTATTGCATGTGGCAATTCCGGTTCATCATCCGGAACTTTCCCAATATCATGCAGCAAACCGGCTCTTTTTGCGAGTTTAGGATTAAGTCCAAGCTCTGCAGCCATTATCGATGCAAGGTTGGCAACCTCGCGTGAGTGCATCAGCAGGTTCTGACCATACGATGACCTGTACTTCATTTTCCCGACAAGCCTGATCAGCTCCGGATGTAAACCATGAATTCCAAGGTCTATTGTAGTTCTCTTACCTACTTCAAGTATTTCTTCTTCGACCTGCTTCTTCGTTTTTTCAACGATTTCCTCAATCCTGGCCGGATGAATCCTGCCATCTGTAACAAGCTGGTGAAGTGCCAGACGTGCCACCTCTCTCCTTACAGGATCAAATGCTGACAGCACAATAGCTTCAGGTGTGTCATCAACAATAATTTCAACACCTGTCGCGGCCTCAAGCGCCCGTATATTCCTTCCTTCACGCCCGATTATTCGGCCCTTCATTTCATCTGATTCAATGTTGAAGACAGTTACGGCGTTCTCAATAGCATTTTCAGCTGCAACACGCTGGATTGTCTGAACCACTATTCTCTTGGCCTCCTTGTTGGCAGTCATCTTTGCTTCATCAAGTATTTCATTCACATATGACATGGCGCCTGTCCTGGCCTCCTCCTTCAATGATTCAATTAAATGATTTTTTGCCTCTTCAGCAGAAAAACCTGAAATGGATTCAAGTTTTTCAACCTGCTGCCGGTGCAACCTGCCAAGTTCCTCATTTTTCTTATCCAGAAGCTCAATCTGTGCTGTTATGCTGTCTTTCAATGCATCAGCTTCGTTTTTCTTTCTTTGTGCTTCTTCGATCTTTTGAGTAAGAGTTAGTTCCTTTTGCTTGATCCTGTTTTCAGCCTGTCCTATGCGGCTGTTCTTCTCGTTTATTACTTTCTCGTGCTCCGATTTAAGCTGAAGGAATTTTTCCTTAGCCTGGAGTATTTTCTCCTTCCTTATAACTTCAGCTTCAGCTTCAGCTTCGCTTACAATTTTACGGCTTTTCTTTCTTAATGCTGTCTGCCATATCAGGTAGGATATTCCAAAACCGGCAACGAGTGATATTACACAGAATGTGATTATCAGTCCGTTAGTCATTGTTCCTATTATTAAAGTTCATTACCAATTAAATTAAAATATATATTATTATATATATTAAAACATATATTACTTAAAGTTTGAATATATATTAAAAAAAACCCGCAAAGTTCCTTCAGCTTTTATAAAACCCCATGTCTGAATGGCTGGAGCTACTAATCCAGTTTGAACTTCCACTGTCACGCCTGAGCATGATCCCTAAGGATGCGGCCTGTCCTCGCTAAACTAAGGTTGCTCCAAAGTTTTAACTGTTGAGTTTCAAAAATGAATGAAGAAACAATGCGGGCAATTTCTTTTTTCTATTTGAAAGAACGTTTTGTTACTCTTTTGTTTCAAGAACTGTTTCAACTTTCTGAATCAGTTCTTTCAGTGCATCAGGGAGATAATCTTTCTCAAGTTTTTCCTCCTCCTCATTAAGCTTAATCACATACTGAAGTGCGGCCATTGCCAAAAAATCCTGTACATCCTTATCGGTGTACCGCTGCTTGTACTGCAGCACCTTTTCATTTATCATCCGGGCAGCCTTCCTGATCTTCTCCTCATTCTCCCGTTCAACCTTCAATGGATAATACCTGTCCGCTACATTTACTCTGATTGAAAGCTTATCATCCATTGCTATATCCTTATCTGTTTAAAAGAGCAACACATTTGTCAATTTCCCGCACTAAATCATTCAGCTTCCTTTTTGCCTCACCGGCATTCTCACCATCTCCCAACAATGCTCCGGTAAATTTTACCTTTTCATACTTAATTTCCAATTCTCTTATTCGTTCATCGCGCGACCGGACCATGGCTTGAAGTTCCTCATTCGTGCGATTTATCTTAAGCATTTCAGCCTTCAGATTATGATATCGGGTTAACAATTCATCAATTTTTCTGTTCAAAATTATTAACTCTTCATAACCCTGGCCAGACATAGCAAAATCTTTAGGACAAAATTAGTATAGTAAATGATATTTTCAAAAATTTAAGGAATTTTGTTTGTCCCAATTGTACAGACGATTAGTTTTGCAGGATAATCGTGACCATATGCTACCTCTAAAATATTTCGTAATAACATTATTGTTTTTCAGCAATTTAGACCACACCCCCAAGGACAAGACAATTTTCAGGCCTCCTGTAAATATACCGGTACTTCTCTCTTCCAACTTTGGTGAGCTCAGGGCTGATCATTTCCATTCAGGAATTGATATAAAGACACAGGGAAAAACAGGTCAGGAAGTTGTTTCTTCAGCTGATGGTTATATTTACAGGATAAGCATCTCTCCTACCGGTTTCGGAAAAGCTCTTTATGTCAGGCATCCATCCGGGTATTGCACAGTATATGGTCATCTGGAAAATTTTACAGATAAAGTTGAAGCGTATGTCAAAGAAAAACAATACGAAAGAAAAAGCTTCACAATCACACTCTTTCCTCCTAAAGAATTATTTCCGGTTAAAAAAGGTGAGCTCATAGCATTATCAGGTAATTCAGGAAGCTCCGGCGGTCCACACCTTCATTATGAAATTAGGGAAGCAGACAACGAGTTTCCTGTGAACCCACTCCTGTTTCAGATCGGAGCATCAGACAATATTCCTCCTGTAATTACAGGCCTTGCAGTTTACCCTATCGGAAATTCATTTGTTAATAATGGCCGTAATACATTAAAAATCAGTCTTACAGGCAGCAATGGCAAATATAATCTCCCCGCCGACAAGCATCTTGAAATTTCAGGGGATGCAGGTTTTGGACTGAGAATTCATGACCTCCTTGATGGAAGCACAAACAAATGTGCTGCATATTCAATTCAGCTAAGAATTGACAGCATCCTTGTATTCAATTATGAAATGGATGGCTTTTCTTTTGACGAGTCAAGGTATGTCAATAGTCACATGGATTACGAATCCTACATACGTGACAATGTCACTTATCAGAGAACTTATGTACTGCCGAATGATAAGCTGAGCACTTACAAAAACCTCCTGAACAGGGGTATTTTCAGGTTCAACGATAATAAGATACACAGGGTCCAGTTTATAGTCAGGGATTTAAGCAATAATAAATCTGTACTTTCCTTCAATGTACAGGCTGTGTCTCCTGCTGCCGGTACCAAACCTGTTAAGAAGGAAGGGAAAGTAATGCCTTACAGCAGATCGAACAGGTTTGTTGATGAAGACATTTCAATAAACATACCAGCAGGAGCTCTTTATGACACACTTTACTTTAATTACAAAAAGAGTCCAGCAACACCTGTAATGTTATCAGACCTTCATTCAATCCATAATAACCTGACACCGCTCCAGAAAGCAATTTCATTGTCTATAAAACCTAAAATAATACCTGCCGGTAAGGAAAATAATATGCTGATAGTACGTCTTAATAAAAACATGAGCAAGGTGCCGGTCAGCAGCGCCTGGAATGAAGGTTTCCTGAAAGCTGATATTTCGGTTTTTGGAGATTATTTTGTCGGGATAGATACAATATTGCCGTCAATCAGTGCACCAGGAATGACACAGGGGATTGATCTTACAAGCAGAAAAGAGTTGCGCTTAAAAATAAAGGATGATTTCTCCGGAATTAGATCATATGAAGCTGAAATAGATGGCAAATGGGCACTATTCGAATATGACCCGAAAAATGAATTGCTGATTTATAGCTTTGACGATAAATATCTGGCAAAAGGCTCTCAACACAATCTTTCGCTGAAAGTTACAGATAATGCAAATAACTCAAACCAATATTCTTTAAGCTTCAGCTGGTAATCAGATGGGACTAAAGTCCCTCAGGATAGAATAGCTTCATTAATCCGTTGGTTGAAGCCAATTACAAATGATTCATGCAAATGAAAATAGCCTAATATATTGATTCAGGGTACACTCCTTTCCTTATCATTTCCCTGATGCTTTCAACTACCATCGGCTTGTCCTCCCTGTAAGTTACACCAAACCATTTTTCATTGCTCATCAGAATTTTAATTTTGATCTCGCCGTTTTTGACGAACTTATCAACTGATGTTGGTATATCGAGTTCTGACTTAAGATCCATCCCCTGATTGTTGATGAACTCCCTGAATTCCTTACCGAGGAATGTGAAGCATGATGGTTTAAAACCCCAGAGATTCATAGAGACAATCTCTTCTCCTGTAAATTTAAGAACCTTTCCATCTGGCCCGGGAGCCTGGGCACCTTCGGGTGTTTTCTCAAGCTGCCTTGTTTCAGCAATATCTACTAGCAATCCATTCTGGTCAGCACGACAGACACCCCTGTTAACATGGCCATGCTCCGACAGAGTATTCTTCATCTTATAACCAACAATGCAATAGCAGTTGGGATCTTTGTCATTCATAAGAAAATCCCTGAGAATCCTGAATGAATCAACGCCGTAATAATCATCAGCATTAATGACTCCGAATGGTTCATGTATCTTTTCAGATGTTACCAGTATTGCATGACTTGTACCCCATGGTTTTGATCTTTCAGGATTGACTTTAACACCTTCCGGCAGATTCGTTATTTCCTGAAAAACATAATCTACCTCTATTTTCCCCTTGAGCCTTTTTACGAACCTCGTCTTCACCTGTTCTTCTATATCCCGACGAATTACAAAAACTATCTTTCCAAACCCGGCCCGTATAGCATCGTAAATGGAATAATCGATGATCGTTTCTCCTGAGGGACCTACTTCATCAAGTTGTTTATTACCTCCATAACGTGATCCCATGCCTGCTGCAAGAACTAAAAGAGTCGGTTTCATATTGTTTAAGTTTTAATTATACAATTATACTAAATTTTTGCTTATGAACTGATGGTTTTGGGCCATTTATAAAGCAGGTGTAATCTTATTTTTAGACTGAAGGCTTTGTTTATTAAATCATATGATAATCTGGTTTTTGTTGTTTGATCCAAAGCTGGTATATTTGAACTCGCTTAAATTGAATTTAATTAACTACTATATGAAAAAATTCTTAGCACTTATCCTGGCAACACTCCTTTCAGGATTTCTGCCACAACAGATAACGAATGCATGTACGAACTTTCTTATTACAAAAGGTGCATCTACTGATGGATCGGTGATGATTTCCTATTCAGCAGATTCGCATGTCCTCTATGGCGAATTGTATTACTGGCCTGCAAAAGACTGGCCAAAGGGATCAATGGTAGACATCTATGAATGGGATACAGGCAAATTCCTGGGGCGCATACCGCAGGCATCCCACACATATTCTGTTGTTGGCAATATGAACCAGCATCAGCTGTCAATAGGTGAGACAACCTTCGGTGGCAGGGAAGAACTGGCCGATTCTACAGGCCTTGTAGATTATGGTTCACTTATATATATGACACTCCAGAGAGCCAGAAATGCACGTGAAGCTATTGCTACATTTTCAGAGTTGGTTAGCAACTACGGATATGCGAGCACAGGCGAATCTTTTTCGATAGCTGATGCCAATGAAGCATGGATACTTGAGCTTATCGGCAAAGGACAGGGCAAAAAAGGCGCAGTATGGGTTGCCCGTCGCATACCGGAAGGCTATATTTCAGGTCATGCCAATCACCCACGTATTACAACCTTTCCTCTTGCTGACGGGATTAAATCAATTACCTCAAAACAACTCAATAAGATCAACGATCCTGCAATAGAAACAGTTTACGCTTATGATGTCTTCGATGTGGCCCGAAGCTATGGATGGTTCAGCGGGAAAGATGCCGAATTCAGCTTCAGTGACACTTATGCACCTCTCGATTTCAGTGCTGCAAGATTCTGTGAAGCCAGGGTATGGTCAGGATTCAATATGGTAAACAGCCAGATGGGGAAATATCTCGATTATGCCATGGGGGAAAATCTTAAGAACCGCATGCCACTCTGGATAAAACCTGATAAAAAATTAAGCCAGAAAGATCTGATGGGAATGATGAGGAATTACTACCAGGGGACACCAATGGATATGACAAAAGATGTTGGCGCAGGACCTTATGGTAGCACTGTCAGGTGGAGACCGATGGAATGGGAAGTCGATGGAGTCACTTATGTTCACGAAAGAGCAATCTCCACACAGCAGACAGGCTTTTCATTCGTAGCCCAGAGCCGCTCATGGTTACCTGATCCTGTCGGCGGAATTCTATGGTTTGGCGTTGATGATACCTATTATACTGTTTACTCTCCAATGTATTGCGGCATCACGAGTGTTCCACAATCATTTGCTGTCGGCAACGGAGACATGATGACATTCAGCGACAATTCAGCATTCTGGGTATTCAACCAGGTAACTAATTTTGCTTATACACGTACAAGCCTTCTTATTGGTGACCTTCAGAAAAAACAGTCGGAACTTGAAGAAGGCTATTTTTCTGAAACTCAGAATATTGACAAGACAGCTGAATCAATGTACAAGGAGAATCCTGATAAAGCAATAAGCTACCTTACCGATTATTCTGTAAAAGCCGGTGATAAGACAGTGAGTGAATGGAAAGATCTGTACAAATATTTATTTGTAAAATATGTTGATGGGAACGTTAAGGAAAAACAGCCTCTGCCGGCTGGTTACAAGTTTGTCAATCCTAAGTTATCACAGCCGGGTTACAGTAAGGAATGGCTCAGGGTTATTGCAAAAGAAACAGGTGACAAGCTGAAAGAAAAATAGATCAGTTGATTGGTATGCAGTTATAATCGGACTACACCAACCCGCATTGAAATAAAAAATTAAAAATATTCGGAGAATCAAATATAAATTTATACATTTGCGACCGATTTTATAAGAACAAAATACATTGTGCGATGAACTTAATGAATGTGATCGAGAAAGAATATGCGGTAAAAAATGAATATCCAAAGTTTGGAGCTGGTGATACCGTGACAATACACTATAAAATTAAGGAAGGTAACAAGGAGAGGATACAGCAGTTCCGCGGAGTTGTTATCCAGAGATCAGGAAGCAAACATACCGAGACTTTTACAGTCAGGAAGATGTCAGGCAACATTGGTGTTGAAAGGATCTTTCCGGTTGCATCACCATTCATTGACAAAATAGAGGTTAACAAACATGGCAAGGTTCGCAGGGCAAGGATCTTCTACCTCCGTGACCTCACAGGTAAGAAAGCACGTATCCGCGAGAAGAAATTCTAAGATATTCAATACAAGAAAAGCTGCCTGATATGGCAGCTTTTTTTTTGTCTTAATGAGCCATGCTGACTCGCGCAGTTCTTTAATACACGCAATTGAATTCTCAAATCTTGTCGATCAACGCCTGGCTTTTTGTTTTTGCCTCTTCAACAATCTTGTTCGCCTGCACATCTGCTTCCTGAACCAACTGGTTTGCTTTATTATCAGCGGTCTTGTTAATCTGATCTGCTGATTTCTTGGCTGCAACTTTTGCCAGGGCTCCCTTTGAAGCTGCCGCATCTATTACCTTCTGTGATTGGTCTGCTGCTTCCTTTCTGATCTTTTCGGCAGTATCAGCTGCCTCTCTTCTTATCTGTGCTGCCTTGTCTTCAGCCTCCTGAACCAATTTTGCACCCTGTGCTTCAGCTTCGGCCCGGGCTTTCACCTTACCTTCATCAACAGCATTAGTAACTGTCTGTTTTACAGTCTCTTTTGCTGACTGGGCAACACCTGATGATTTTCCTTCTCCTGCTCCAAAGAAAGGTGCCACCTGTGGATCCTTGAATGTTCCTGTTACCTTCAGATTTACTTTTATTACATCTGAAGGCTGATAAGCTATTCCCATTGAAGCCGCCTGTGAAGACAGATTGTTTATCAGCGAATTCACAGAGCTCCCAAGATCACTCCTGGGAATTTCCGTTTTTACAACATAATTGATTGTCTGATCGAGCCCCTGGTCTCCGGCAATGTTCATCTTCAGGTTACCGGTTTTGATGTCAAAAGGTGAAATAAAAACTCTTCCATCTGCAATTTTAAAACTGATATTGACATTTTTGAAAGTATTGGAGTATTTATCTCCCAGCTTCAGCACATCTTTCATCTTATCAAAAGTTTTTGATTCCAGAAGGGTTACTTCGTCAGACTGAAGTTTGCCAGAACCATTAATGCTCGCAGTTACAGGCATCATATCCTGGCCCAGAAGGCTTGTATAATCAAGTTCGGCATTGATTTTTCCATCAAGGCCTTTTGCTGCCGGAGCAAGTTGCTTTACAGTGTTGAAGGTGCTGAAAGCTTGATTTATTCCCACATTCTTCATTTTAAAATCAGCCTTCACAAGCGGCTTCAATGAATCACGGGTGTCATAATCTGCATTCATCTGGATAATGCCCTCGAGTATGTTCATACCGGCGTTCCTGATGCTCATTATTCCATCCCTGACAATAATACTACCCTTCACAGCTGATGCTTTAATGCTATCATAAGAGAAGTTATTGATTGCGGCATCGAAAGTAAAATCAATATTCTTAGGTATCTGAATCACCGCAAGAGCTGTGGTATCCTCAACCGCTGATGAGTCAACAGCCATTTTTGACATAATTTCACCAGCATCGACAAGGTTGGACTTCATTATAAGATTTCCCCTCAGGATTCCATCGTTGAAGATGTAGTTGATATAATTTTCAAGCCTTCCAGAGAGGAGAAAATCGCTCTTTCCTCCTACTGTAAGTTTTGTATTTGACATTGTCGAATATGCCGGAGAGAAGCCAAAGGCACCTTCAGTGATTTTAACTTCAGGATACCCAGTCATTGCAACGAGCATATCCCTTACTTTCATATTGCCCATGGCCGTAAAATCCTCGTATTTCTCTTTCTCGACCATCGACATTTTTCCAGCCATTTCAAGTGACATGTCTATTATCCCTGACAAGGTAATGCTATCCATTGGTACAGCTCTCGACAATGCAGCAAGGTCAATCTGTCCTTTCATCGATCCTTTGAAATCCGGATCGCTCATTGGTGTTTTCAGGAAGAAGGTCATATCGAAAGGATTCCCGGCAAGCTCAAAATGGAACAACGGCATGTCGAATGTCGTTTTGTCCATATCCTTACCATCAACAAAAGCACTTGCTTTCATATTGATTGCCCTGATTTTCTCAGGAAGCTCCGGATAGCTGATCAATCCATTTGACACTGACATATCGATAGCTATATCAGGCAATGTACTGTCGGCGTCGCTGTAGATTCCTCTTGCAGAACCTTTTAAGGCAAATTCACCAGTGGCATTAAGATCCTGGTATTCGTTCATATAAAAAGCAGGAACAAGTGACAATAATGTTTTGAATGATGTCCCTGGTGTGCTAAATTCCAGGTCGGTTTCAATATCATCGCCAGGCATTGCAACAAATCCTGAGAAATTCAGGCGCATGTCATTTACTGACAGGTAGTTTTCAGCAAACGTGAATTTCATACTGTCGATATCTGCAAACAAATCAATTTCAGTATCAATCTTTGCTTGGGTCAGGTACTTCATACCCTCCATTATGAAAGTAAAATCACCAGCATTACCTTTCATAGTGAGATCCGTTGTTCCTGTTGTCATATCGCCGCTGATCCTGAAATTCAAATCCCGAAGATATGCCTGCATGTCTGATTCATAATCAAGATATGCAATATCGCTGTTCCTTATTTCAATATCATTTAGACGAATGAGCATATCTGAACCTGAATCATCTGCGCTCTCCACAGTTGTTGTAGTATCTTTTACTATGTCCCAGTTTGCTTTTCCATCTTTCAGAACAATGGCATTAACTACGGCATCTTCGATAAGTATTGATTTGACCTCATAGCCAGAGTCTTTAAAAAGGCTGGCAAGATTGAATGTAAGATTGAAGTTCCGGAACCCGGCCAGGGTATCATTTGAAAACTCGTTAACTCCTGTGACTGAGAGTTCTTTCATTGAAAATGACAGGTTGGGAAAATTCCTGAAAAAGCTAAGATTATAATCCTGGAATTTTACTGTTGCATTAAGAGATTCATTAATTACCTGCTCCACCTTAACCCTGATCTTGTCCTTGAAAAGCACAGGTAATGTAAAAAGTGCAACAATTATCAGTAACAATAAGCCTGCAAGTACTTTAACTGTTATTCCCACTGCTTTCTTCATTGCTGTCGATTTTAGTTTTAATTAAACCTAAAAGTAGTCATTTTTAAAAAATGAAAAACAAAGACACAATCAGTTCAATCGGGTTATTATAATACTTGTAAAATGATCACTCAAAATGAGCGTTCATATATATATACTGGATGGATAAAAGAAAAATTGTTATATTTGCGGCGGATTATTGGTCCCGTAGCTTAACTGAATAGAGCATCTGACTACGGATCAGAAGGTTACAGGTTTGAATCCTGTCGGGATCACAATAAAAAGGCGCCAAAAACGCCTTTTTTATTTAAAACCATTTTTTTCTGAACCAGAAGGCAACATTAACAAGGCCTATCATAACCGGGACTTCAACAAGAGGGCCAATTACAGCGGCAAATGCCTCCCCCGAATTTATACCAAAAACAGAAATAGCGACGGCAATGGCAAGTTCAAAATTATTGCTTGCAGCTGTGAATGAAAGTGTGACAGATTGTTCATAATTAGCTCCTGCTTTTCTGCCCATCATGAAAGATGATATGAACATTATAACAAAATATATCAGCAACGGGATTGCAATGCGAACGACATCGAGAGGAATTTTAACGATGTACTCTCCTTTGAGAGAAAACATTACAAGAATTGTGAAAAGCAGAGCCACCAGGGTCAGGGGGCTTATCTTTGGAATAAAAACAGAGTGGTACCATTCTTTGCTCTTTACACGAATCAGAATAAATCTTGTCATGAAACCGGCTATAAACGGTATTCCGAGATATATGAAAACACTCTTGGCAATCTGGCCAATCGTTATCCGTTCTACCACACTGTTCACCGGCAACCCGAACCATCCGGGAAGGATTGCAATAAAGAAAAATGCATAAACCGAGAAAAACAGAACCTGGAATATGGAATTGAAAGCCACAAGGGCTGCAGCATACTGAGTATCCCCTTTTGCAAGATCATTCCAGACTATCACCATTGCAATGCACCTTGCAAGACCAATGAGGATAAGCCCGTACATATAATCAATGTTAAAGGGAAGGAACAATATTGCCAGAAAAAACATCAGCACAGGTCCGATAAGCCAGTTTTGTAACAATGACAAGCCTAAAATTTTTGGATTACGGAAAACATCTCCCAGTTCTTCATACCTGACCTTTGCAAGTGGAGGGTACATCATCACTATAAGTCCGATTGCAATCGGTATGTTTGTGGTTCCGGATGACATGCTGTTCCAGAATTCTGCAATATGCGGGTTGTACCACCCTGCAAAAACACCGGCGAACATTGCAAGGAATATCCAAAGTGTGAGATAACGGTCAGTGAATTTTAGTCTTTTTTCTGATGGCATATTTTTTTTACAATTTTAAATCAATGGATCATTTTAATAGTTTTTCTGTTATGAGCACAGCATCATTGACATACTTCTCACAATTAATTTGAAAGAGCTTAAGCCTGATGATTTCTTCATAGTCTGCAGGATTATTTATATCAAAGCCATTAAGAAGCTCGCGACAACAGGAACTACCGTTAAGTCCGGTGAATTCTTTGAAAAGCTCGCGCGTCCTTGAATATGTATCCGATTTTTTTTCTTCGCCATCCCCTGCTGCTTTCCCGTATTTAAGTCCAATAGCCATGACAGCCCCGGAAAGAGCTCCGCAAATATTTTGCTGCCTGCCAATTCCTGCACCAAAACCACATGCAACTTTAAGGCATTGATCTTCAGTGAGGCCATTCTCTTTTCCGAAAACAGTAAAAACAGCCTGGGCACAATTGAAATGATCCCTGAAATAACAAATTGCCTGTTGTTGTTTGTCCATAGTTAAAATATCAAATTATTGCTTATATCCTGTCACTGTAATGCTGAATATCCCTGTTTCCTTTTCAATATTAAAATCCCGGACAGTATCTTCGGGTAGTTTTATTTCTTTTTGTTTATGAAGGGAGATGCCTTTGAATCCGCTATCCTTTATATAACCAAGGTATTCATCAATATCACTTGCCCCGGAAACACAGCCTGCATACATTTCAGCATCTTTCCTGAGTTTTTCAGAAAGTGAGCCTTTGATTACAACATCTGATACACAGAAATGCCCCCCAGGCTTGAGCACCCTGTATATTTCACTGAATGCCTTCGACTTATCCGGTACGAGATTCAGGACACAATTTGAAATGACAACATCGAAACTATCTGAACTGAGTGGTATTTCTTCGATATCTCCTTCCACAAATTCAACATTTTCATAACCCAATTTTGAGTTATTTTCTTTTGCTTTCTTCAGCATTTCAGGGGTGAAATCAAGCCCTGTCACTTTTCCATTCTCTCCTGCCAGGGCTCTTGCCACAAAGCAATCATTACCTGCTCCACTGCCAAGGTCCAGTACATTATCACCCTTCCTTATCCCAGCGAAATCTGTTGGTATTCCACAGCCAAGATTGAGGTCTGCATCAGGATTGTATCCATCTTTCTTTTCATAATTCTCACTGAATATGCTGTAATCAACATCCGATCCACAGCATGATGATCCGCAGCATCCTGTCGTATCGGTATCCTGCTCAGCAATTTTTCCATATTTTTCCCTGACAATAATCTTAATATCCTCTGTTTTCATTTTTATTCATATTATTCATGATTTCACTTTCATAGAATTTTCTGAATTCAATCTTTATCAGATCCCTTACTTTTCTGAACTCCTGTAGAATTTCATCTCCAATACCTGATGAATGGGAAGGATCTTCAAAACTTTTATGAACTCTCTGTTTAACCGCTCCATGAAAGACCGGGCATGTTTCATTTGCATCATCACAAACGGTAATAACATAATCCCATTCTTCGCCGGTATACTTGTCAACTGATTTTGGTTTTTCATTGCTGATATCGATTCCGTCTTCCAGCATTACCTTTATTGCCAGTTGATTTACGGCAGGTGCAGGAATGGTACCTGCGGAATGTACCTCAAGAACTTTATCAAAAGATCTAAGGTATCCCTGTGCCATCTGGCTACGGCAGCTATTACCTGTGCAAAGAATAAGAATTTTCAAGTCAGAAACTGTTTTAACCAACAAATGTAAACATTTCAAATATTTTATTTCTCAATTCATGTGACTGAACAGCTATAAGCAATCCAGGACCATTCAATTTGATATAATGGTTCCAAAGCTATCTATTTCTTATCTTTATAAAAAAATATTTCAGAAAGATGAAAAATCAATTTATCATCGAGAAAGCCAGCAGGCTGGGATTTGAAGAAACAGTAGAATCTCTGAAGAATGCAGCAGAAAAGGATGGATGGAGCGTACCTGCTGTTCACGACCTGCAGCAATCCATCGCAAAGTCAGGTAAGCACGTTAAACCTGTTAAAGTCATTGAGATCTGCAAACCAGAGTATTCCGGGAAAATGCTGGAATTAAATGATGAAAGGATAATTTCTGTCATGATGCCATGCAGGATATCAGTATATCAGAAAGATGACGGGCATACATATGTTTCGCTACTGGATGGAGGTGCTTTATCAGGAAATCTTCCGCCACAGATAAGTCAAATTATGAAAACTGCATCTGATGACACTTTCAGGCTTGTTGCCCTGGTAGAGAAATAGTCTAATGAGTAAACCGTGATGCAAGTATTTTTCGTATTGGAGTAGACTCTCCTTCATCAATAGAAACAATATTCTCAAGTGCATGCCTGATCCTTGTCTTGAAATTCCAGCAGGTCATCTGTCTCAGGGACAATCTTCTTGCATACTCATATGTTGAAAGGTCCTCTTTCCCTTTGCATACATTATAAGCAATATAAAAAGCCTTGCTTACAGGAAACTTACAATTATGAAATATAGTTCCTGCTGCTGCTGACTCCTCTGATTTGCATTTTGTGCATCTTCTTGAATGAGGGCTTTTACCCTGGCACCAGTTTGTATTTCCACATTTTCTGCAAACAAAGCCATTCTCCCATTTCACCCCGGCAAGGAATTCATAACATTTTTCATCGCTGCTGAATAATTCCTCAAGCTGTTCCTCAGTAAGTTCATTTTTGAATATTCTACCCATCTGTTCCAGATAAATGTTTTGCAAAGTTAATAAATTTTGAGTGATATTAAAAAGATTTAGGTGATAGTATTGTGATTTAAAAATATTTGTTATTTTTGCATCGTTGTATGTATATATGTAGATATATGAATAATGATTGTGAAGTAAAACCAAAGCCAGGAAATGTAAAGGAGTTTTTCGGATCAGCATATTTCTGGAAACCCTTTCTCAGCCTTGTAATAGGAGGATTAGCAGGATTTCTTTATTTTTACTTTGTCGGATGCAAAAGCGGTGCATGTGCAATTACCAGCAATCCGTTAAGCAGTGTAATAACCGGAAGTATACTTGGGTTCCTGGTTACAAGTTCACCATGTAATAAATGCAAACCCTGAGAGATGCAGTATAAGGAAATTGACAGACGATATTCAGAGCTTGCCGAAGAAAAGTGCTGCCTTTCATGTGGCGGTGCAATGAATCATACTAATGTTTCGGGAGGCGAGACATGCGTTGATCTTGGCAGCGGGCGTGGCACTGATGTAATCAGGCTTGCAGAGAAAACCGGCCCTTCCGGTTTTGTTTACGGGATAGACATTTCGGAGGGGATGATAAGGAAATCCATTGATACAGCCCAAAGACTTGGAATGAGCAATGTGAAGTTCATTCACTGCGCTCTGGAAAAGTTAGTTTTAACTGAACAATCCGTCGATCTAGTTATCTCGAATTGCACAATTAATCATTCTCTTGACAAACAGTCTGTCTGGAATGAGGTTTACCGTATACTGAAAACAGGAGGACGATTTGTAATCAGTGATATATACTCAAGGGATCCGGTACCGGAGGAATATAGTAATGATCCTGTTGCAATAGCCGAGTGCTGGGCAGGATCAGTAACCAGGGATGTCTACTTAAAGCAACTTAAGAAAGCCGGATTCAGGGATGTTAAAATCATCGAAGAGTCAGATTTCTATGAGAAAGGTAAAATTTCTGTTGCAAGCTGGACACTAAAAGGTTACAAATAGAATTTTAAAAATTAATAAAAATGAAAATAAATACATTGATCATATTAGGTACGATGATGTTCCTAATGACATCGGCACGTGCAATTGTACCGGAAGGAGCTAAACCAGAATCCATTTCCGCTTCTTCAACTACAGCAATCATTCATCTTAATGACGCCATGTTTAAGGAAATGGTATTCGATTATGAAAAAAATGACAAATGGAAATATGAAGGGAATAAGCCTGCAATCATAGACTTCTATGCAGACTGGTGTGCTCCATGCCGACAGCTGGCACCTGTGATTGAAGATATTTCAAAAGAATATTCAGGAAAGATCGTCGTCTATAAGGTAGACACTGAGAAAGAAAAGAAACTTGCCCAGAAAATTGGTATAACTGCATTGCCAACTCTTATCTTCATTCCTGTCAACGGACAACCCCAGGTAGTTATGGGAGCCGTTCCCAAATCCTCACTGGTTAAAGCAATTAATGATGTTCTGAAAGTCAAATAGAAGATTTTTTGTACCTTTAAATAAAAACAACAATGAAGAGTGTGATCAGAAAAAAAGAGAATGCAAAAGCAACAAAGACTGCCCAGTGTTGTGCTAAAACTTCAAAAACAGTAGCAGGCTGTCACGATTAAGAACTGTAAGCATTCCTAAAAAAGCGAAGTCGATGAGGCTTCGCTTTTTTTAAAAATTATTCCAATGGCAAAATATTCAAAATACAATATCATTTCACAGATCAGGAATTCAGCAAATTATTTCATTGTCAACCTGCTGTCAGGAAATGCCGATATTCTTGATAAGGAAGAAGCTGAAAAAATATTATCCATCAAAAATGGCGGTTCAGCTGATGATGAATTCATTGAGGAACTCACTGCAAAAGGCTATCTTACTGATGAAAAAGAAGAAAAGAAAAAATTTCTTCAGAAATATTTGTCATTTCTTGATTCCAGAGAATCAGATGAAGTACAATTATTTTTCATAACAAATTATTCATGCAACTTCGCCTGCAGTTATTGCTACCAGGATCAGTATACAAATGCATACAATGAGCTTACAAAAGAAGTAATTGATTCGTTTTACAATCATATCAGGACAGAATTTGCCGGAAGAAAAAAGTATGTCACAATATTCGGAGGTGAACCTCTGCTGCCTGGCAGCAAACAAAAGGATAACATTAGTTATCTTCTGGAAAAAGCTGCTTCAAACGGTTTGAGGGTCTGTATTGTCACAAACGGATACACACTCAAAGAATACTCTTCGATGTTCTCCCCTGAATTGATCCGGGAAATACAGGTTACTCTTGATGGTACAAAAGAAATGCATGATAGCAGAAGGTATCTCAAAGGAGGGGGCGCAACTTTTGACAAAATTGTTGAAGGCATAGATTCCTGTCTGGAAAAAGGGTTACCTGTAAATCTCAGGATTGTTGCAGATCGTGAGAATATTGGTAATATCCCTGAACTTGCATCTTTTGCTATTGAGAAAGGATGGACTGCCAATCCGTTATTTAAAACACAGATCGGAAGAAACTACGAACTCCATCATTGCCAGTCTTCTTCCGGGAAATTGTTCGACAGGATTTCCCTGTATGAAAAACTTTCGGAAATCACGAAATCGAATCCACATGTTCTGCAGTTTCATAAACCTGCTTATTCTATAACCAGGTACCTTGCAGAAAACGGCAATCTCCCCGAGCCATTATTCGATTCGTGCCCGGCATGCAAAACTGAATGGGCGTATGATTACACAGGCAGAATATACCCGTGCACTGCAACAGTTGGGAAAGAGGGCGAGAACCTGGGTACCTATTTTCCGGAACACAGGCTCAACGAATCCAATGCAGAAGAGTGGAGTTCAAGAGATGTAACAACAATAAAAGAATGTACTGAGTGCAACCTGCAGCTGGCGTGTGGCGGAGGTTGTGGTTCAGTTGCCAGGAACCATTCAGGCAAGATCTGTTCACCAGATTGCAGGCCGGTTAAGGAGCTAATGGAGCTGGGGTTTTCAGCCTACCTGGGACAATAGTGATATTATTACGATTTATTTAGTGATATTATAGCGATTTATTAAAAATTTTGATTATCTTTGCATCGTTTTAACAAACAGAAACTTAATCAATTTAATTCGATATGGAAACAACAGACCAGGTAGTTCACCTTACAACACAGGAATTTAAGGAAAAAGTATTCAACTATGAGAATTCAAAGGAATGGAAATATGAAGGTTCTCTTCCTGCAATAATTGATTTCTATGCAGACTGGTGTGGTCCATGCAAAATGGTGGCTCCAATTCTTGAGGAACTGGCTAAGGAATATTCAGGAAAGATCATGGTATACAAGGTTGATACTGAAAATGAACAGGAACTTGCAGCCGTCTTCGGAATCCAGAGCATACCAACTCTTCTTTTTATTCCGAAAGATGGCCAGCCACAGGCTGCAATGGGAGCACTTCCCAAGCAAACCTTCGAAAAGGTAATAAAAGATGTCCTGCTAAATAACTGATACCTGAAATCCAAATATGAAAGAGATCAATTCAGAGGAATTCCGGAGTGAGGTCCTGGAATCCGGAAAGGTTGTACTGGATTTTTATTCCACAGAATGTCCGCCATGCGAAGCCCTTGCATCAAAATTTGAGCATCTAGCCGGCTTATACGGTAACGATATTAAATTTTATAAAATATTCAGACAGGGTAATCGTCAGCTTGCTGATGAACTTGGAGTTAAATCATCACCTACCCTATTGTTCTTCGAGAATGGAAAAGAGGTTCATAACAGACTCACAGGAGCGATCAGGAAGAAGGATATTATATCTAACCTTGAAAAAATGATCAGGCCGGAAAGGGCTGCCGAAATCAGGAATCTTATCAAACCTGCCGTGTCAGAATATGATGTCATTGTGCTTGGCGGAGGTCCCGGGGGTCTGACTGCCGGACTTTACCTGTGCCAGTCGAAAATAAATACTGTACTTGTTGATACAGGATTGCCCGGCGGACAGGTTTCAACAACACACGAAGTCTCAAACTACCCCGGGTTTATACAGCCACAGGCCGGTTATATGCTATCGCACAATATGAGCGAACAGACAAAACAGTGTGGCACAGTTTACAAGGTCGCAGTAGATATAACTAAGGTTGATCTTCATAAAAAAGAGGTTATAATTGATGAATTCGAAACAATAAAAGCGAGGAAGATTGTAATAGCAACCGGGACAAAACCAAACTCTACCGGGTCAAGCGGAGAAAAAGAATTAAGAGGAAAAGGCATTTCGTACTGTGCAACATGCGATGCCAAATATTTTGACAACAAAGAGGTGGTTGTAATCGGAGGTGGCAATTCTGCCGTAGAAGAATCGGATCTGATCAGCCGCTTTGCAAGCAAATTAACAATCGTTCAGCAACTTGATTCATTTACAGCTAACAGGAAGGCAGTGGATAAACTCCTTACAAATGAAAAAGTAACTGCAGTATACAATTCCGAGCCAAGATCATTCAGGAGAGAAAACGACAAAATTTTTACAGAGGTTGAAAATGTCAGGACAGGTGAACGAACCACGCTCATCAGCGACGGCGTTTTTATTTTCATAGGAATGAAGCCAAATATTGATCTTTTCAATAATGGCCTTGAACTTGACAAATGGGGATATATTGTCACGAATGAGGACAGGCAGACAAATATTCCGGGTGTTTATGCAGTTGGCGATGTTATAAGCAAAAAATACAGGCAGATCACCACAGCAGTTTCAGACGGAACCATAGCCGCAATGGCAATTGCGAAGGAATTATGATAATACGAACTTAAAACTTAAAAGATGAAAATGAACATGGCTTCTGCAGACAGGGCGATCAGAATACTGATTGCTGTTGTCATCGGGATTCTGTACTTTACGAATGTAATAAACGGAACCCTTGCGATAGTACTATTGATACTATCAGGCATCTTCATCATTACTGGCTTTGTTGGCTTTTGTCCTCTTTATGCCTTGGTTGGCATGAGTACGAGGAAAACTGAAACTCAAAAGTGAATAAAAAACCCGGTCACAAACCGGGTTTTTTATTACCTGCCCCTTGACAGCATCAGGTCGATATCTTCCTTGAGAGCAGAAAGATCCTCTTCGTGTTCAACTTCCTGTGAAAGGATTGTAAGAAACATGTTATATGAAACAGGATCGGTTTCCCTGGTAATATTAAGGAGATCATTATAAACCCTTATTGCACATTGTTCGCCTTTAATGTTCTGATCCAGTATTTTTTCCACATAGGGATCTTCGGGTTTTTCATATCCGCAATTGGAGATTTTGGTCCATTCATCGGGTGAGAGGACAGGTGTTCCCCCAAGCTGGATAATACGTGCTGCAATAAGCTCTGCATGGCTCAGTTCTTCAGTTGCATGAAGTGTCAGTTCGGAAATAACAGCATCCTTCATTGGCCCTTTGACAACCTTTGCCCCAGTCCAGTATTGATAATATGCAAGCCATTCATCAGCAAGAGCTTTGTTCAATAAAACAAGAAGTTCATCAACGTTCATCCGGACTATTTCCTTACCTTTCTGTCCCATAGTTAATAATTTTATTGTATTACCAAATTTAGTCAATTTTAATTGATTCTTTACGTGATGATGAACGTTAAAAACAAAAGGCACTGGTATGACGGATGGATCTATGACAGGCTGCTTGCCCCAAATCAAAAGGAATCTTTTAACAGGATCGCAAACCTCATATCCGAAGGAGCTTCTGTATTGGATATTGGTTGCGGTACCGGCAGATTAACATACAGACTTGCAGGTAAGTGCCGCAGCCTTACTGGTATTGATTTATCGTATATCAATATAGCAACTGCACTTACCAACCTCGAAGACAGCTTTACTGACAAGATCAGGTTTCTTCATTGCAGTCTTGATGATTTTGCTTTCAATAATAAGGACCATTTTGACTTTGCAATCTTTTCTTATGTTCTCCATGAAGTGAGCATTGATGAACGGGTGCACCTGTTGAGAAATGCCTCCAAAATTTCTGACCGGATAGTAGTTGCCGACCATATACCTGAAACAAAATTATTTGCAGGCATTATCCGCGAGATACTTGAATTCTTTGCCGGCAGGGACCATTATCTGAGCTATAGAAGCTATATTAACAATGGAGGGATACGAAAGCTCGCAGAAACTGCAGGACTTAAGATGACTCGCGAAGAAATCTTCAGATCTCATCTCCATATTGCAGTTCTGGAGAAGTGATAATAAAAATTTCATTTTCAAATTTTAATAACTTTATCCCGTTATAAATAAAAAACCCGATGGAGGAAAAGATCCGCAGGATATTTGATAATGAAGCTGATGCCATTCGAAATATACCGGTATCGCCAAATTTTGAAAAAGCAATAGAAATAATTTACAGGCAGGTACATAGTAAAAACGGGAAGCTTGTAACCAGCGGGATGGGCAAAGCCGGGCAGATAGCGCATAATATTGCCACTACTTTCAGCTCAACTGGCACGCCGGCAATTTTTCTCCATCCAAGCGAAGCCCAGCATGGAGATTTGGGAATACTCCAAAGCAATGATGTAATTCTTGCAATATCAAACTCAGGTAAAACCCGTGAAATAACAGAACTAATTGAGCTCAAAAACAATCTTTACCCTGAAATACCGGTAATTGTTATTACGAGCAATGCAGACAGTCCACTGGCATTAAAAGCCGATTGTTATCTCTTAACAGGCTCTCCCAAAGAAGTTTGCATACTTGGACTAACGCCAACCACATCAACAACTGTGATGACAGTTATTGGTGATGCCCTTGTTGTAATGCTTATGGAAAAAATAGGGTTTAGTGCACTTGATTATGCTCACAGGCATCATGGAGGATACCTGGGAATGAAGTCGAGGGAAATTTCAGGGAAGTGAACTGATTTGTTTGTCTTCTTTTTCTAATATTGTGA
The DNA here is from genome assembly GCA_035297425.1 of Bacteroidales bacterium. Taxonomy (GTDB): domain Bacteria; phylum Bacteroidota; class Bacteroidia; order Bacteroidales; family VadinHA17; genus LD21. The sequence goes on from DATGYZ010000034.1 coordinate 32,857, forward strand.
AAATCTGATATGTCAAGAAATATTTCACCAGCAATGAGCAGGAAGGATTATATCCTATCAATTTTTATTATCGGCCTCTTCTTTTTCATTTTTGGATTTGTAACATGGCTCAATGGGATTCTTATTCCTTTCCTCAGAACATCATGTGAACTAAATGATTTCCAGGCTTATTTTGTAACCTTTGCATTCTACATCTCATATTTCCTCATGGCTCTGCCATCATCTGCCGTTCTTAAAAAAACCGGATTCAAGACAGGAATGTCTGCAGGATTATGGATTATGGCACTTGGAGCATTAATATTTATACCAGCTGCATTGTCAAGGACTTTCGGGTTGTTTCTCCTTGGCCTTTTTGTAATGGGTACAGGCCTTGCTTTGCTACAGACAGCCTCCAACCCGTATATCACAATTATAGGACCTCGTGAAAGTGCAGCCAAAAGGATCAGCATAATGGGCATATGCAATAAGTTTGCAGGAACCATTGCTCCAATCATTCTTGCAAGTTTCATAATGCGCGATGCGCAGGAAATTAAAGACAGGCTTGCCATCGCAGCAGATGAGTTTGCCCGCACAACATTGCTTGATGAGCTGGCATCGAGGGTAATTGGTCCTTACATTGTTATGGCAATTATCTTGGTACTACTGGGTATATTCCTGAAATATGCCCCATTACCTGAAGTAGATACGGAAGCAGAAGATGAATCAATTAAGGAAAACAATACCACGAAAAAGAGCATATGGCAGTTCCCCCATCTCATAATGGGTGTAATCACATTGTTTTTCTACGTCGGAGTTGAAGTAATTGCAGGCGACACTATTATCAGGTATGGTGAATCTATCGGAATATCCATGTCATCGGCACAATATTTCACATCACTTACTTTAGTCAGCATGATTATAGGCTACGTGGCCGGAATAATCTGCATTCCAAAATACTTCTCACAATCAGCTGCATTAAAGGGGTCAGCTATAATGGGAGTTCTTTTTTCACTCTGCGCAATACTGATCCCTGCAGATAAATCCTTCTCCATGGCATTTATCGATATCTCTACTCTCGAACCCGTACAGATTGTCATCCCGGTTACTGTATTATTTGTTGCTTTGCTAGGCATGGCAAACGCACTTGTATGGCCTGCAATATGGCCGCTTGCACTTGCCGGGCTTGGGAGATTTACAAAAACAGGTTCCGCTATGCTGATCATGGCCATAGCTGGGGGTGCGTTGCTACCTCTGCTATATGGTAAAATTGCAATGACGTTTTCAACACAGTCAGCATACTGGATATGTGTACCCTCATATCTTATTATCCTGTATTATGCTTTTTCAGGATATAAGGCAGGAATGAAATCAATAGCCGGATAATCAATAAAATCTTTCCAATGGAATGGAACAAAACTGAAGCAGATTTCCTTAAAAAGTTAAATAGTCCGGCAAAGATCCAGGATTACCTTGACTCAATTGAATATAACCCGAAATATGAATGCCGTTCTCCGAGGCTTGTGATGCAGACCGGTTCGGCACATTGCTTTGAAGGTGCATTATTTTCAGCTGCTGCTCTTGAACACATCGGGCATAGACCGCTTATCGTTGACATGAAAGCTTATAATGATGATGATCATGTAATTGCAGTATTCATGTATGACAATCACTGGGGATCAATTGCCAAATCGAACTTCACAACACTTCGTTTCAGAGAGCCGGTATATCGCACGTTAAGGGAACTTATAATGTCGTATTTTGATTTTTATTTTAATGTGAACGGCGATAAATCACTGAGATCATACTCCAGGCCGCTTGACCTTTCTGTTTACGATAAACGTCACTGGAAGACTACTATGGAAGATCTTGAATTTATTGGTGACAAGCTGGAAAGTATGAAGCACTTCCCTGTTGTTACAGATTCTATGCTTAAAATACTGAACCCTGCTACTGAGACTATTCTGAAGGCATCACTGCTTGGTTCTAACGAAGCCGGACTTTTCAGACCGTCCTGAATACAATGCAGGATCTTTTATGTTCGGTCGAATTTTATTGATTGATATTTAATTAATTACACAGTCCGGTTCATTTTGGTCGACAATATTGCATTATCTGACTATATTATTTATTTTTGACCCGTCTTAAAAGAGAAGTATGGATCTGTCACGCAAATACTATAAAGCTTTTGCAGAGCGCCAGGAAGCTATAAAAAAGCAGTATAGCCCAAAACAGGCTGAAAAGCAGCATTCAAAAGGCAAACTGACTGCCACAGAAAGAATTAATCTTCTTTTTGATGAAGGCACTTTTGAAGAGATTGATGCCTTTGTCACACCGGCTGCGCAGCCTGTCGAATTTGGAAAAGTAGAAAGATCTTACGGTGACGGTGTGATTGTTGGGCATGGGAAGATTAACGGAAGGCTGGTATTTGCATATGCGCAGGACTTCACTATTATGGGAGGTTCGCTTGGCATTGTTCATGCAAGAAAAATTACTAAGATCCAGGAAATGGCTCTCAAAATGGGCTCTCCCATTATTGCTTTGATTGATTCCGGAGGCGCAAGGATACAGGAAGGCATTGCCAGCCTGAGCGGTTATGCAGGTATTTTTCATAATATCATACATTCATCAGGTATCATACCTCAGATTTCAGTAATCATGGGTCCTGCCGCAGGCGGAGCAGTATACTCTCCTGCCCTGACTGACTTTGTGTTTATGGTCAATCATACAAGTTACATGTTTGTTACAGGCCCCAATGTTGTAAAGGAAGTTCTGAATGAAGATGTTACGTTTGAAGGACTTGGAGGTGCTGAAGTACATGCCCGCAAAAGTGGAGTTGCCCAGATGATATACGATGATGAAGAGAATACAATTCTGGCACTGAAAAAATTCCTTACATACCTGCCATCAAATAATGTTGAAAATCCGCCAATAGTGCCTGATGACGGTTCAGTTTCCGAATTCAACAAGAAGCTGAGAGAAATTGTACCGGAAGATCCGAACAAGGCGTATGATGTAAAAGATGTAATTAACCAGATATTTGACAAAAACAGCTTTTTCGAAACTGCAGAACTTTTTGGAGCAAGTCTTGTAACAGGTTTTGCACGTTTGCAGGGCAAGACAATAGGTGTTGTTGCGAACCAGCCCAAAGTGCTGGCAGGGGTGCTCGACATAGATTCTTCTGTTAAGGGAGCAAGGTTTATAAGGTTCTGTGATACTTTTAATATCCCTATTGTCACCCTTGAAGACGTACCTGGATTTCTGCCGGGTGTTGACCAGGAACATGCAGGAATTATCAGACATGGGGCAAAAATGCTTTTTGCATACAGTGAGGCTACTGTACCTAAGATTACTGTAATCCTGAGAAAAGCTTACGGTGGGGCCTTCATTGTTATGAACAGCAAAAACCTGGGCGGAGATTTCAACTTTGCATGGCCCTCTGCAGAAATCGCAGTAATGGGGCCTGACGGTGCAGTTGCTATACTTTACAGGAAAGAGCTTGCCGAATCTGAAAATCCTGCTGAACTGAAGAAAGAGCTTGTTAAAAAATACAGGGATAAAATTGCAAACCCCTTTATTGCTGATGAAAGCGGATACATAGATGAGGTTATTGATCCTGCAGTTACAAGGAAAAAGATCATTTCAGCTCTTGAAGCATTAAGCAATAAGTGGGTTAAAGTTCCTTCAAGAAAACATGGGAACATGCCTCTCTGATTAACAAGATAAATTAGATCTGAAACAGTATATACATTAGCAAAGATTTACCCATAAGCAACAGATGAAAGTAAAGAAGATACTAATAGCCAACAGGGGTGAGATCGCCATAAGGATAATGAGAACAGCTGCAAGGATGAAAATCAGCACTGTTGTCATCAGGACTGCTGCAGAACCAAATGCAATGTATGTCGATTTTGCTGATGAGGTTTACGATAATACGGAAGATTCCTCTGAAATCCCGGTTTTTCTTGATATTGACAAATTGATCTCGATCGCTCTGAAGACAGGCGCCAATGCAGTTCATCCTGGTTACGGGTTTCTTGCTGAAAATGCCTATTTCGCTCAGAAATGCCTCGAAAATAATATAATATTTATTGGTCCTTCGCCCGATGCCATTTATAAGATGGGAAACAAGACCATTGCACGCAGGATTGCACTTGCAGGTGGCATTCCTATGGCGATGGGCAGTGAGGGTAACATTTCAGATGAAGAAGAAGCAGTAAAAATTGCCGAAAAGATTGGTTATCCTGTTATCATCAAAGCCGCCTCAGGCGGTGGTGGTCGCGGAATGAGGATTGTTAGAAAGCAGGATGAAATGGGTAAAATGTTCGTCATTGCAAGCAAGGAAGCTGAAAAGGCATTCAACGATCCTTCTGTCTTTATTGAGAAATATATTGAGAATCCCAAACATATAGAGTTCCAGATTATGGGCGACCAGAAAGGGAATGTTATTCATCTCGGGGAAAGGGAATGCTCAATACAAAGAAAGCATCAGAAGCTGCTTGAAGAAGCTCCTTCAACAGCTCTCGATAATGAGCTGAGAGATAAGATGGGAACAATGGCTGTCCAGATTGCAAAAGCTGTGGATTATTATTCTGCCGGCACAGTTGAATTCCTCCTTGATTCTCACAAGAATTTCTACTTCATGGAAATGAACACAAGGATACAGGTCGAGCATCCTGTAACTGAGATTATTACGGGCATTGACCTCATCGAACAACAGATCAGGGTTGCGAACGGTGAGGAACTGAAGTTTTCACAGAAAGATATAAAGCTCAAAGGATGGGCAATTGAATGCCGTATTAATGCGGAAGATGTGCAGGCAGGATTTGCACCCGACCCTGGCAAGATACAGAGTCTCAGTATGCCTTCTGATCCTTGTATCAGGGTTGATACAGGAGTGCGTGAAGGTTCATCAATTGTTGCCAGTTATGATTCAATGATTGCAAAGCTTATTGTAAGCGGCAGTTCAAGGAAAGAAGCTCTTAAGAATTGTAAAATGGCCCTTGACAAGGTCTGGATAAAAGGTACAAAAACAACATTGCCGTTCTTCAGAATGCTTGTAAGACACGAGAAATTCATCAACGGTGATTTTACTACAGCTTTCATTGAAAAGGATCTTGAGAAGTTTTATTACAACAGTGAATATGAGGAAATGCTGGCAGCATGGCTAGCAACCAAGCTTTTTGTGGAAGAAAATTTGAGCACTGAAAAGAACGTTGATCTGAGTCATGGAAAAGATATCAATCCATGGCTGCTTAATAAAAGAATGAACCAATTCTAAAATTCTACCTGATGGCAAGTGACAAACTCCAGATAAAAAAGCTCTATGCCCTTTCCTCGGAGAACAGGAAGTTCAGCTTTTCACTCCCCTTGAAACAGACAATAAGGATCGGTAAAAGAGACTATGAGGTTAAATTGAAAAGCGATGAGAAATATGGAACCTATATCCTCTGGAAAAACAGGAAATACCCTGTTGAAATCATAAGGTCAAGGCAAAATAAATACGAAATCCTTTTCAATGACATCAGTTACACATTTACAGTAGAAACACCTTTTTCGCTCCAAAGGATGAAGGTCCTTAATGCTAAAAAAGAAAAAGTTGAAAAGGAATATGTGAAGGCACCTATGCCAGGCAAGATCATTGATGTGCTTGTAAGGGAAGGTGCTACAATCCAGCGTGGTGAACCTGTTGTTATTCTTGAAGCCATGAAGATGCAGAATGAAATAATGGCACCTGCTTCAGGGACGGTTACCAAAGTATCTGCAAGAAACAATACCAACGTGATGAAGGATGATATCCTTGTCGAAATAAAATTATAATCCTCATTAGATACAAAAAAAAGAGAGTGTCAATGGCACTCTCTTTTGTTTTTATGGTTGAATGATCCTAATTCTTTGCCGGAATATTCTTCAATGTTTCAACAAGGAAGTCCCAGAATCTTCCTACCGAGGGAATATGTACTTTCTCATCAGGAGAATGTGGATATTTGATTGTTGGACCAAAGGAGATCATATCAAGACCGGGGTAAACACCCTGTATCAACCCGCATTCAAGACCTGCATGAATCGCTTTAACACCAGGTTCCTTGCCATGAAGGCGTTTAAACACATCTGAAGTGACTTTCAGTACCGGGGATTGCATATTCGGCTTCCATCCCGGATATCCTCCTGTAAGCTTCACATCTGCTCTAATAAGATGGAATACAGCTGCAATTTTCCAGGCAGTGGCCTCTTTGGCAGTATCAACAGAACTTCTTGTAAGGCAATGTGCTTCAAATTTTCCTGCCTTTGCTTTTACTATTGCCAGGTTATTTGATGTTTCAACGAGTCCACTTATAGACTGGCTCATCCTCACAACACCATTCGGGCATACAAATACCGCCCTGACAATCATGAACTGGGCATCTTTCGCCATAACCTTTTCAGGTGTTGTTGTTTTTTCACAAGCAAAAAGAAGGTCTGGTTCAGTATCACTATATTCTGCCTTGTAGACTGAATCGTATCTTTTAACAAATTCCTCGAACTTCTTTGTTTTGGAATCTTCAACAAGAACTACAGATGATGCTTCCCTCGGGATTGCATTCCTGAGGTCGCCGCCGGAAACTTCAGAAAGCCTGATAGCAAAATCTGAGCCTGCCTGCATCAGGAACTGAGCCATCAGCTGGTTCGAGTTTGCACGTCCGAGAGCTATATCCACCCCTGAATGACCACCTTTGAGACCTTTTACATAAACTTTGTATGCAACATATCCATTTGGAGCTTTCTCTTCATTGTAGTCAAGGGTAGCGCTTACATCTATTCCACCTGCACAACCGACACACAGTTCATCCTCATCTTCAGAATCAAGATTGAGCAGTATCTCACCATTCAACAGACCACCCTTAAGACCAAACACACCTGTCATGCCTGTCTCTTCATCAATAGTAAAAAGAGCTTCCAGAGGACCGTGCTGAAGGTCTTTTGAGGCAAGTACGGCCATAGTTGCAGCCACACCAATACCATTGTCAGAACCGAGCGTTGTGCCATTTGCCTTTACCCAATCACCATCTATCAGGGTTTCTATAGGATCTTTCTCAAAATCATGCTTCTTGTCACTGTTCTTCTGGGGAACCATATCAAGATGTGACTGGAGAATTACTCCTTTCTTATTCTCCATTCCTTTTGTTGCAGGCTTTTTGATTATGACATTACCTACTTCATCTACCAAAGTTTCAAGATTATGCTTTTTTCCAAAATCTCTCATGTATTCTATTATCCGCTGCTCTTTTTTTGACGGGCGGGGAATCCGGGTTATTTCATGGAAATAATTCCAGACTTGTTTTGGTTCAAGTTTTAGTATCTCACTCATTGCTGGATATTTTTGTATATGAATAAACAATAAAATTAAAACAATTTCAATGTAAAAACAATGATAATAATCGTCTGAGCTCTCCTGATTATAAAACCATCAATCAGCAAAACTGTTGAAGAATATTCCAAAAAAAGTATAACTTAGTAAACTTTAATGTCAGCTACTTGAATGAAAGCCATTGTATTTCACATAATTGACTTATGAAAATCGATAAGTTCCTTAAGTTCTTCGTTCCAAAAGATCAATCATTTTTCCCACTTTTTGAAAGCGATGCAAAAAATCTTGTCAAAGCGACTGAACTGTTGCAGGAGCTAATGGCGACAAATTACAGGGCTGAGCATGAAAGGATTTTTAAAGAGATAAAAGCTGTTGAACATGATGGTGATATAATTACGAAAAAAGCTTATGTTCAGCTAAACAGATCATTTATTACCCCTTTCGACAGGGAAGACATACATCATCTTACAGCGCACATTGATGAAGTTGTTGATACAATAAATGGGATTGCACGGCGGATCTACCTCTATAAGCCAGCAAGGCTGATGCCCGTGTATTCAGAGCTGGCTGTAATAATCAACAGTGCTGCAATTGAGATTGAAAAAGCAGTTGCCAGTTTACCGGATGCTGTAAATAAGAAGAAGATGATTTTTGAGGTTTGTGATAAAATTTCCGTCTATGAACATGAAGCGGATGAACTATATTTTTCAGGAGTTTCAGAAGCTTTTGAAAAGGAAAATGATTCAAAACAGCTTATTATTACAAGTAAGATTCTGGAGTTGCTCGAAAGATGTGTTGATGAGGAAGAAGATGTAACCGATACGATGAAAGCTATCCTGATCAAGATGGCATAACCCCTTATATTTCTTACTAATAGCTTATTTGAGTATGCCATTTCTGCAAAAAAAATCTCATCCTTAATAAGAATAATTTTGAAATTCATTTCATTCTCTTAATTTTGGGTGCCCTTTAAAACCCGGATAATAATTTCATCTTATCCGGTTCAGAAATGGCATAAATAATTGACTGGATGACATCACTGGTAATTGTTGTAACACTGGTTCTGATTTTTGATTTCCTCAATGGTTTCCACGATTCCGCCAATTCCATTGCAACTGTTGTCTCTACAAAGGCACTTTCACCATTAACCGCAGTAATTCTGGCAGCATTCTTCAATTTTATTGCTTTTACAATATTTCCTATGAAAGTAGCTGCAACAATCGGTAAGGATGTTGTAAACCCCGGAGTCCTCAATATGACTGTCATAGCAGGCGCTCTTGTTGCTGCAATTACATGGAATCTTATAACCTGGTGGTTTGGATTGCCTTCAAGCTCCTCCCATACTCTTGTTGGGGGACTTGTTGGTGCGGCTATTGCCCACGCAGGTGTTTCAGCAGTTTTTTATGCCGGATTTATTAAAATCGTTGCTTTTATCTTCATTGCACCCGTTATGGGAATGCTTATCTCATTCTTTTTTTCATCCCTGGTTGTTACACTATTAAGAAAAGCAACTCCTTCAAACGTAAACAGTGTATTTAAGAAGTTACAAATATTTTCATCATCCACTTTAAGCCTCGGTCATGGAGGAAATGATGCCCAGAAGTCAATGGGAATAATCTGGGCAGCACTCATAATCAGCCAGATAATAACAAACGATGATCCATTGCCATTATGGGTGAAGCTATCCTGTCAGACTGCAATAGCCCTCGGTACTCTCTTCGGTGGCTGGCGCATTGTACGCACAATGGGACAAAAGATCACAAAGGTGAAACCATATGAAGGCTTTTGTGCAGAATTATCAGGAGCTTCCACTCTCTTTTTCTCGACTCACTTCGGCATACCGGTAAGCACTACACATACAATAACCGGAGCTATAATAGGTGTTGGAGCAAGAAAAGGCTTGTCAGCTGTCAAATGGGGAGTTACAAAGAAAATCTTCTGGGCTTGGATTCTTACCATCCCTGTAAGTGCAGTAATAGGGGCAGTGATGTATTATTTTTTTAATGTTATTTTCACAGTATAATTAAACTCTGAAGTCATGGGTATTGATAAGATTCTCAAATTTTTTGTGCCAAAAGATTATTCTTTCTTTCCTCTTTTTGAACAAAGCGCTGAGAACATGGTGAAGGCTTCTGCCCTGCTCAAAGAACTTATGGCCAGCAATGATCCTGAAGTTCACGAGAGAATCAACAAGCAGATAAAGGACCTTGAGCATAAAGGTGATGAGATCACTGATAAGACTTACGAGCAACTTAATAAATCTTTCATAACACCTTTCGACAGGGAAGACATTCATGAACTGACTGCACATATTGATGATGTTCTTGATTCTATCAACGGGGTCAGCCGGAGAATATGCCTCTACAAGCCAAAAAAGCTAATTCCTGTATACCTGTCAATGGCAGAGCTCATTCATACTGCTGCTAAAGAAATTGAGGCAGCTATTCATTGCCTGAAAGATCCGGTGAAGTACAAAGATGAGCTCACCTCTGCCTGCGAGGTGGTTACAGACCTGGAACATAAAGCAGATGAACTTTATTTTGATGGTGCATTACACCTTTTCGAAGGAGAAGAAGACACAAAAGAATTACTCAAGAATAACAAAATCCTTGAAATTCTTGAAAGATGTGTTGACGAAGAGGAAGATGTAACTGACACAATGAAGTCCATTCTTATTAAAATGGCTTAATCCCCTGGAATTGTGAATACCACATTTATAATAAGAGGATAATCTGAACACAAATTTTCAGTTCTTCTTCTCTGACTGCTGTCAGGTAACAATCGTCAGGATGTTTGCTGCCTTTGTTACAGTATAGCTTTTCAGGGGTCTGTTTGCAGGTCCCTGCAGAACACTGCCTGTAGTTCCAAATTCAGATCCGTGGCATGGGCATTGAACAGTACTTCCATTATAGGCAACAGTACAACCCTGATGTGTGCAGACACTTGATAATGCAATATATCCAGAGCCGGTATTGGCAACCAGGATTGATTGAACGATCTTGCTTCCGCCAGTGCTATTCAGCACATTATTATCCGGTGAGGAAAGATCGATAGTAATGTTTTGTCCCGGCGCAGGCGGCGAAGGTACGTTTGACGGATCATTCGCATCATCCTTGGAACAACTCTGCAATAAAGACGGGGCAATGAATAAGACTGTTGATCCAAGTACAATTTTTTGAAGTGAATCTCTCCGGTTCATAGATTTTTGTTTAAGTTAGAACCATTCTAAATAAACAAATAACCCATGAATTATGTTTTTGTAAAATCTTAAAAAATATCGCTTATTTGCTCCTTATCATGATGAGCATCATCTTGAAACGTTCCTGAGCATACACAGCATGTGGAATATCGCGCGGCATTATAATCAGCTGTCCTGAATCGACTATGGCGGGAACACCACCGATAGTGATCTCGCCTTTTCCATCAAGAACCATTATCACTGCATCGAAAGGTGATGTATGCTCGGTAAGTCCTTCTCCTTTATCAAATGAAAAAACAGATATATTACCTGTTTCCCTTTTGATAACAGTTTTACTTACAATTCCGCCATTTGAATACTCGACAGAATTTCTAAGATCTATGGCTTTAGCCTTTTCAAATTCATTTGTTATCATTAAAGATTGATTTTACACAAAGATCGCAAAAAAAAAGCTCCTGACCGGGAGCTTTTCTTTTGACTTCAGAAATAAATTATTTTTTTATGTTGGGCAATTCGAGGCCATAACCCTTCTTCCTGTCTTCAGCTTTAAGAAGAAGAGCAAAAATTAGTGCCAGGATACCGAAGCCTGTGAAGACCATCATCGGTATTGTGTAATCGTATGCCGGGACTTCTACCCCATCAACAAGATGTGTTCCCTTAATACAATATTTGTCAAGAATCCATCCAATAAGGAGAGGAACACCCATCAGTCCCCAGTTTTGAACCCAGAAAATCAGGGCATAAGCAGAGCCAAGCTGTTTTTCAGGGATAATCTTAGGCACTGAAGGCCACATTGCAGAGGGCACAAGTGAAAAACCTATCCCTAGAATGATAATAAGGAATATTGCAACAGGAACCTGGCGTAATGCCGGTATTGAGTACATCGCATGTACGAAAATAAGGAGGATAGCTCCAATAATCATTATACTGGCGCCTTTTCCTTTCCTGTCATATACGCTGCCGAAAAGAGGGGTAAGTAACATCGTTCCGAAAGGAAGCATTGCGGGAATGGTTCCTGCCAGCTCAGGATCAATATTAAATTTATTCACCATGAGATCTGAAGCATATTTAAGGAACGGGAAAACCGAAGAATAGAACAGGACACATAAGATTGCTATATACCACCAACCTTTATTTGAAATAATAAAAAAAATATCCCTGAGACTGAAAGATTCTTCAGGTTCAGATTCAGAAGAAGCTACTGCCTGCATTGATGCATCGAGCCTCTTGTCGAGTACAGTATAGAAAAAGAATGCAATAAGACCTATGCATAACATTATGAGACATACAAGGATGGGAGCAGAAACGCTTCGGAAAGCATTTGCTATTGGTACTGATGTGGCAAGCGCAAGCGCAGTTCCCATCCTGGCAGTAGCCATTTCAAGACCCATTGCAAGAGCCATTTCTTTCCCTTTAAACCATTTCACTATTATTTTCGAGACTGTTATTCCAGCTACTTCAACCCCAACACCAAATGTTGCAAAACCCAGACCAGCTACAACCACCTGCATCTTCATGCCAAAAAGTTCCATGCCGTCAAGCGATTTGGTTGAAATAGCCCAGTACTTTATTGCAGTACCTACCACCATTATGATTGTTGCCATTTTCCCGGTAAACCGAACACCCATCTTGTCAAGGATTATTCCTCCCAGGATAAGCATCAGGAGAAACACATTAAACCACCCATATGCACTTGTGAAGAAACCGTACTCAGTACTGTTCCATAAAAGTTCTTTTTCAAGCATAGGCTTCAGGGGTGCCATTACATCGGTAAGATAATATCCGCAGAGCATTGTAAATGATACAACACCTAAAGCGAACCATCTTGCAGTCTTTGAATCTCTCAAAGTAGTTCTTATAGTTTCCATCGATTTCAGATTAAGGGCATAAATGTATAAAATATAACTGTAAGAAGGTCATCTGAATTCAACAATATAATCGTATTTAATCTATCACAATGGCATGACAAATATGAGGATCAATGAATAGGAAAATTGTTTTACTTTGCATATAAATAGTAAGATCATATTATGAAAAAGATTGTAATAGTTTCTGCCCTGATATTTTTATTAAACAATGCTTATTCACAGAACGCTCCGGGCAAGGTTAAATGGTATACAATCCAGGAAGCTGAAAAGCTTGTAAAAGCTTCTCCAAGACCATTATTCATCGACACATATACAGACTGGTGCGGCTGGTGCAAGAAAATGGATGCCGAAACTTTCACAGATCCTGTAATATCCGGCATACTGAACACCAGGTTCTATCCGGTAAAATTTGATGCGGAAGGTTCAGAAAGTGTCACCTTCCTTGGCACGACATTTATCAATGACGGAAAGGCAGGGAAAGCCCACCAGCTTGCAGTTGCACTTCTTCAGGGACAACTGTCATATCCCACAGTCGTATTCATGACATTTCAACCAGATGGTAAGGCAGAAATATCGCCGGTGCCAGGTTATAAGCCAGCAAAAGAAATGGAAGTCCTGCTCAGTTTCTTTGCCGACAAGGCTTATACGAGCCAGAAATGGGAAGATTACCAGAAAAACTTCAAAGGTAAAATCCAGTAATCTCCGAATCTTATCTTATTATTTCCCAATTATAAAATTGGAAGGCAGCCTTACTATTTCGCCAAACTGGTAAACAAGCCTGCGGGAATTGAATAAAACTTCATCCCCATAATGAATCTTAAGGCTTACAACATCCGGCACCCTGTAATACAGCATATCAGTCCTGTCTTCATCATCCTGGTCAATGGAACTTTTCAAAATTTCGAGTTCCTTTGTCTTTTTCTCCGGTTTTAATTCAATCAGAACAGGATCTCCTGATTTATTATCAGCAACCGGACCTGTAAGCTCCGAGAAGTTGAAAAGCGGTACAGCTTTGCCAGACGAAGCCAGATCAGGTATTACCTGCACTGTATAGTACCTTTTTTCGCTTATAGTCTTTCCGGTAAAAAGTTCCGTATACTCCCTCTCAAGACGGTTCATTTCATTTATAACAGCCTCGCTTTGTGGAAATACATTTGCTTCACCGGTAAGTATAAAATGTTCACCATCTCGCATTTCCATAAGCCTTCGAGCTGCCCTTTCTGCCAGTTGTTCGTCTGGCAGCTGCTTTCTTTTTTCAACAATATAAGGGATGCGGATGAATGTGGAATCAACATTTACTCTTTTAAATGCAGTATCACGTTGCACCATAAAATACTCATCGGAACCAAGGTCTGAAGAAACAAACCTGCTTCTCTCATTCAACTCAACTCCTTCCTGGTTCCCGGATGTGTAATAATCAGAGGGATTGATGTTCATTATCAGGCCTTCGTTCCTGAGTGAAAGTGCATTTGTCTCAAATGCTGTAGTGCCTTCAACGATATAAAGCTGCGAAGGATCGATTTCCTGGAGAGATTCAACCTTCAGTCCGGTTATTTCCCAATATTCATTTTCATTTTTAATTACATTGTTCAATCCCAGCAACTCACCAGCATATTTTGAATATGGACCAGGGATCTCTATCGTTCTTTTCATTTCCACAACAACATTAAAAACTGTCCTTGGAAGGCCGTAAACAATATTTCCATTTTGTACGCTCGTTTTTTGTGAAAGAGGTGAAACAGCTGTATCCGAATTGTATTTCCTCCCTGGATAACAGGATGATAATACAACAGCAATCATTGCCAGTCCTAATGCTTTTTTGATATTTCTCATAACTTCATATTTCAATCAAATAGTTACTCATAAACAGAACACCTGATCTTATTAAACGCTTTACCCATATAATTAATTATATCAGATGCCATCATAGATTCTTCAGAGATTTCCGATGCCGCAATATCACCAGCCAGCCCATGGATGAAAACTCCCAGCAATGCAGCATCTTCAGAACTGTATCTCTGCCCCAGCAGTGAAAGAATAATACCTGTAAGAACATCCCCGCTTCCGGCAGTTGCCATGCCCGGGTTTCCGGTGCTGTTGAAAAAAACTTTTCCGGAAGGAAGTGACACAGATGTATATGCCCCTTTAAGAACAATTATAATATTATGAGATTTTGAAAGTTCCACCTGCTTCATAAGTCGCAGATATCCGTTCTCAGATTTCCCGGCCAGCCTGTCAAATTCACCCGGATGAGGCGTAAGGACTGTCCGGGCAGGCAATTTTGAGAGCAGTGATTTATCTGAAGCTATAATATTAATTCCGTCTGCATCAATTACAAGAGGCAGCGAGCAGTCATCCAAAAATCTTTTCAATGCATTGGCAGTCTCCGGCTGTGTTCCTAATCCAGGACCTATACCTGCTGCTGAGAACTTTTCAGTCCCTGGAAAATCAGAGACGACCATCTGTGAGCTATCTGTAATAACCATTGCTTCAGGAACAGAACTTTGCAGAACCTGGTAACCGCATCCAGGCAGGTAACATGAAAGCAGTCCTGCCCCTGCCCGCAGGGCAGCCTTTGAACCTAGAACAGCAGCTCCAATCTTTCCATAAGAACCTGCAACAAGCAGGCAATGTCCGAAAACACCTTTATGATCGAACTTTTTGCGTTCATGAAGAGTGGATGAAGCATCATGAATTGTATATACACTAAACTCAGACGGCTCATTATCAATGGCCACACGGTGAAGGCCGATATCAAGAACTTCCCATTTACCGGTAAATTTATTGTTGTCAGCAAACATGAACGCCAGCTTCGGGAACTGGAAAGTCAGGGTGAAATCCGCATTAATCACGCAGCCGGGGTTATTGCCTGAGTTATCTTCACAGAAAAGTCCGGAAGGCACATCGATTGAGATCACAGTTCTTCCTGATTCATTAATAACTTTAATCAAATGAGCTGCCACTCCTTCAACCGGCCGGTTTAATCCTGATCCAAAAATTGCATCAATAATTATTACATCCCGTGGAAGTAATGGTACATCCGATTGACCTTCAATGCAATGAACTATTATTTTTGAATCTTCAAGACGTTTATAGTTAATTTCAAAGTCATCAGACCTTTTGCCTGACTTTAGAAAATAGGCTTCAACATCGTAATCATTTTCTTTCAGCATCCTGGCAACAGCGAGACCATCGCCACCATTATTACCGGGACCTGCAAAAACAATGAACCTCTCAGATCTTGAATACCTTGTCATCAGCCAGGAAGATACTTTCCCTGCTGCCCTTTCCATCAAATCGACTGATGAAACAGGCTCATTCCTGACAGTATATTCGTCTATTTTCCTTATTTGTCCGCAGCTAAAGATTTTCATCAATTGCCTTACTTATTACAAATGTAGGTATTTTATACTGTAACAGGAATAATCTGTTAAAGCAGCCACCTTCAGCTCAGTGAAAATTTGATATATTTGTTTAAAATTAACCTGAAAAACAATTATTAAAAAGAGAATCATATGCTTAAGAACCATCCAAAGGGTCTGTTTGTAGCCTTTTTTTCCAATATGGGAGAAAGGTTTGGCTTCTATACAATGATGGCCATACTTGTGCTATTCCTTCAAGCCAAGTTCAATCTTCCGGCTGAAGAAGCCGGCAACATTTACAGCTGGTTTTATTTTGCAATCTATGCCCTTGCGCTTGTTGGTGGTATCCTTGCTGATGCAACAAAAAAATATAAGCTTGTAATACTTGCTGGTATTGTAATAATGTTTGCTGGCTATGTGATAATGGCAATACCTGGGATGACTCTGACAATTACGATAATCGGTCTGATGACAATTGCATTAGGCAATGGCCTGTTCAAAGGTAATCTGCAGGCTGTTGTGGGCCAGATGTATGATGATCCAAAATATTCGAAGCTGAGAGATACCGCTTTTATGATCTTTTATATGGGTATCAACGTTGGTGCATTCTTTGCTCCCTTTGCTGCAGAAGGAATCAGGAACTGGTGGCTTAAGACCAATGGATTCCTGCACGATGCCAGTCTGCCTTCACTCTGTCACCAGTATCTGAACGGAACTATTGCTGATCCGGCAGTTTTTCAGGGTCTGGCAGACAAAGTTAGTCTTTCAGGCCATGTTTCTGACCTGGCAACATTTGCTCATCAGTACCTGGATGTTTTCAACAGGGGTTACAATTTTGCTTTTATGATAGCAGCAGGTGCGATGGTGATATCACTGCTAGTTTATATCTTTTTCAATAAGCTGCTTCCTAATAAGGAAAAGAAAACCGATTCATCCTCTGAAAAGGTTGATTTCAAACCACTTCCTCTTGTCTTTGCAGTAATCGCAATGGGAGTGACAGCATTCCTTCTACAGTTCATCGAGAATGTAGGATGGACATCAGGATTTGCATTTGGACTGTTTGCAGGTTTCGTAACCTGGATAATAATGACTTCTACTAAAGAAGAAAGAGACAGGATAATTGCACTCGTGCTGGTATTTTTTGTTGTAATTTTCTTCTGGATGTCTTTCCATCAGAATGGTCTGACATTAACTCTTTTTGCAAGAGATTATACCCTGAAACAGGTTGATCCATTTACGAAGTTATTCTTTACTCTTCCTTCAATGCTGGCTGTAATAGCTGCAGTTGCAGGAATGGTGATGCTCCTGTATCGCGATATGAAATCCAATATGAAGGCATGGGGTGGACTATTATTTGCAGGAGGAATTGTGTTTTCTTACCTGTTATTTCAAAGGTTCGACAGACCGTTGAGCTCAATTTCACCAGAGGTATTCCAGACTTTCAATCCATTGTTCATAGTAGCGCTCACATTCCCTGTAATGGCTGCATTTGCATGGATGAACAAAAAAGGAATTGAGCCTTCCACTCCAAAGAAGATTGGAATAGGTATGATTATTGCGGCACTCGGGTTCATTGTTATTCTCATGTCATCAATAGGGGCTCCTTCACCTGCATCATTACATGGCACTCCAATCTCTGATACCGAAAGGGTTTCGCCATACTGGCTCATGAGCAGCTACCTTGTGCTTACAATAGCCGAACTTTTTCTCAGTCCGATGGGCTTGTCGTTTGTTTCAAAGGTTGCACCTTCAAGGTTCCAGGGTTTGATGCAGGGAGGATGGTTGCTTGCAACTGCCGTTGGCAACAAATTGCTTTTTGTCGGAACAATACTTTGGGATAAAGTCAACCTGAGTACATTGTGGCTTGTATTTATTGTTTGCTGTCTAATATCTGCAGCTTTCATCTTTTCAATCTTGAAAAGACTTGAAAAAGCTTCAAAATAATACCAGAATGTAAATCAGTATTAAAAAAATGTAATGCTTTTATAGTAAATAGCTGTATTTAATTAATAAAAGATGAAAAACAGAATACAATAGCCGAATTTATTTAAATTTGTGTTTTTAAAAATGCATCTCGTTAAAGATGCATTTTTATTTCAAAGAGAATGTTTATGAAAGTCCAGAAGTTTGGGGGGACATCAGTAGGAACACCTGCAAGGATCAGGGAGGTTGTTAAAATAATTGAATCGCAGGATGAACAAGCTGTGGTCGTGGTATCTGCATTCGGGGGCATTACAGATGAACTGAGGAATATTGCAGAACTGGCAGCAGCAAGGAAGAATGATTATCGGCCTGTGCTTGACAAACTCATCATGCGCCATGAGGAAGCTGTAAAACAGGTTGTTCCCGGAGATAAGCAGGAAAGTATTTTAGAAAATATCAGGCAAATTCATTCTGACCTGAAAGCCACACTGGAAGGTGTTTACATGGTAAGGGAACTAAGCAGGCACACACTTGACCAGGTCATGAGCGCAGGCGAGCTTGTTTCTGCAACAATACTGCAAAGCATACTTGACAACAGTTGCTTTATAGATGCCAGGGAAATTATTCTTACCGACAGTAATTTTGGTTTTGCCGGCGTAGACTTTCAGGCAACAAACGAACTTATTAGAAAAAGAATTTCCGGTGAATACAGGTATACTATTGTGCCAGGGTTCATCGCAAGGAATTCAGAAGGCGATACCACAACGCTTGGCAGAGGGGGCTCTGATTATACAGCAGCCATTATTGCCGCTGCTATTGATGCCAGCATTCTTGAAATTTGGACTGATGTTGACGGGTTCATGAGTGCAGATCCGAAGAATGTTGAGAAAGCTTATGCAATTGAACACCTTACATACTCTGAAGCTATCGAGTTGTCTCATTTCGGGGCAAAAGTCATATACACTCCAACGCTGAGGCCAGTTTATAAAAAGAATATTCCCATTAAAGTCCTTAATTCATTCAATCCATCTTCAAAGGGGACAATTATAAGCCTGAAGGATCATAATGGTGAAAAAAGCCCGATCAAAGGAATTTCGTCGATTGACAAAATCGACCTCATTACACTCCAGGGCACAGGTATGGTCGGCGTTTCAGGCACTTCAATGAGACTTTTTGGGGCACTTGCCAGGAAGAGTGTAAATATTATTCTGATAACCCAGGCATCATCAGAATATTCGATTTCATTTGCAGTAACACCAGCAGATTCAATAATATCTGAGAAGGCAATAATTGAAGAATTCAGGAATGAGATTGAATTCAACAAAGAGATCAGGGTGCAGGTTGAAAAAAACCTGTCAATTATTGCCATCGTTGGCGAAAGAATGAAAAATACACCAGGTATTTCTGCAACACTTTTCAAATCTCTGGGAAGAAACGGTATTAACGTTATTGCAACAGCACAGGGCTCATCAGAGCTTAACATCTCTGTCGTAATAAAAAATGACGATCTCAGGAAAGCGCTTAATGTTATCCATGACGGGTTTTTCCTTTCAAGCTACAAGGAGATGCACCTGTTCATTGCAGGTACCGGGTTAGTAGGGAACAGTTTCTTAAAGCAGATAATGCAGCAGCAATCAGTGCTTTTCAACGAGCATAAGGTGAAGATTAATATTATCGGGATAACAAACAGCAGGAAGATGCTTATCAACACAAAAGGCATTTCCAGTGTAAACCTGAGGGAGGCTCTGGCAAACGACGGACAGAAAGCAGATCTGGATGCATACATAAAAAATATGACTTTGCTCAACCTGAGGAACTCTGTTTTCATTGACTGTACCGCTGATGAAAAGGTAGCTATGAGGTACCCTGAGATCCTGTCAAAATATGTATCGGTTGTAACAGCAAATAAGATTGCATGCTCGTCGGAATTCAGTTATTATCATAACCTGAGGACAATTGCTTCCGAGAAAGGCGTAAGACTCATGTATGAGACCACTGTCGGGGCCGGGCTGCCTATTATCAAGACAATCAATGACCTTATTCTAAGTGGAGACAAAGTTCTTAAGATAGAGGCTGTATTGTCGGGAACAATGAATTTCATATTCAATGAGCTCAGCCCTGAAACACCAATGAGCATGGCGATAAAGAAAGCCAGGGAAAAAGGTTATTCCGAACCGGACCCGAGGATCGACCTGAGCGGCACGGATGTTGTAAGAAAGATCCTTATTCTTTCAAGAGAAGCAGGGTATCAGCTTGAAAAAAATGATGTCTCGGTAAAGAAATTCCTGCCTGATGAATGTTTTGAAGGTGACCTGGCTGATTTTTTTGAAAAGGTGAAGGGCCTGGATGCAGACTTCGAAGGAAAAAGGAAAAAACTTGTGAAGGAAAATAAAAAATGGCGGTTCTTTGCAAAACTTGAGAATGGTAAAGCATCAGTCGGGCTTGTGGCTGTAAGTCCGAACCATCCTTCATACAATCTTGAAGGTTCGAATAACATTGTTCTTATTACTACTGAAAGATATAATGAACTTCCGCTCGTAATAAAAGGTTATGGTGCGGGAGCTGATGTAACCGCCGGAGGTATTTTTGCGGATATGATGAGGGTTATTAACGTTTGATAAGGAAATATGAAATACTATTCAACTAACGGCAGGGCACCTGGCGTATCATTCAGGGAGGCTCTATTGCTGGGATTGGCACCTGATGGTGGCTTATATCTTCCTGAGTCACTGCCTGCACTCAGCCAGGATGATCTTAATAAACTGCGCGGGTTGGATTATCCTGCGATGGCAACCGAAATACTCATCAAGTATATCGGTGATGAGGTTGATGAGAAAGATATAGAAAGACTTTGCAGGGATGCTTACAATTTTGAAGTACCTGTGAACAGGGCGAAGGGAAAGAAGTACATACTCCGTCTCGACCAGGGTCCAACTGCTTCATTTAAGGATTTTGCAGCCAGGATGATGAGCAGGCTGATGCAGCATTTTATGAAGCAGGATAACAGGAAACTCACGATACTCACAGCAACATCAGGAGATACAGGAAGCGCTGTTGCAAATGCCTTCTATGGATTGGATAATATTAAGGTTGTAATACTTTTTCCTAAGACCGAAGTATCGGAGATCCAGAGAAAGCAGATGACAACTCTTCAGAAGAACATAACTGTTGTTGCTGTTGACGGGAAGTTTGACGATTGCCAGGATATGGTAAAAAGAGCTTTCCGCGATCCCGATCTGGCCCATATCCCTTTGTCATCTGCCAATTCGATCAATATTGGAAGACTTTTGCCTCAGTCAGTTTATTATATATATGCCTGGTCGAGGGCAACTGCTTCGGCAAAAGAAAAGGTCATATTCAGTGTTCCTTCAGGCAACTTCGGAAATCTTACTGCCGGGATACTTGCATCCCGCATGGGATTACCAGTTGAGAAGTTTATCATTTCAACTAATGAAAATGATGAAGTTCCAACATTTCTGAAAACAGGAATATATGTTCCTGTGGTTCCTTCGAGGAATTGTATCTCAAGCGCAATGAACGTGGGGCATCCAAGTAATTTCGCAAGGATGATAGCCCTTTATGGGGGTATAATGAACGAAAAAGGGTTGATGCTCAAACAGCCTGATCTGCAGAGCATGTTCAATGAACTTTTTGGAGTAAGCGTTTCAGATGAAGAAACGCTTCAGACAATAAAAGAGGTATATGATAAGTACGGGATTATACTCGAACCGCATGGAGCTGTCGCATGGAAAGGTATCACTGAATTCCTCTCGAAATCAAAAAACAATACTGATACAACCTTCATTGCACTCGAGACCGCTCACCCGGCAAAATTCTCCGAAGAGATTTTCAAAGTACTGAAAATGAATCCGGATCTCCCCTATTCATTGAGTTCGGTAATCAGCAAGGAAGAAAAATATTCAACCATCGATAATAATTATATATCATTAAAGCAGCTGCTTCAGAGCACAACATTTTAAACATGCATATCGTTTGTTCAGACCTTGAAGGCATACTTGTTCCTGAAATATGGATCGGGGTTTCGAAAGAAACCGGGATTGATGAACTGAAACTTACCACAAGAGACATCAGTGACTATGACATTCTGATGAAAATGAGAATCGGCATTCTAAAAGATAAGGGTCTTAAACTTAAAGACATTCAGAAAGTTATCTCAGGATTGAGACCTTTGCCCGGAGCTATGGAATTCCTTCACTGGCTAAGGTCGCAAATGCAGGTTGTGATCGTTTCTGACACTTTCACCGAATTTGCAGGCCCCTTTATGAAGCAGCTCAGCTATCCGACAATTTTCTGTCATAATCTAATAACCGACAATTCTGGAACAATTACAGGATATAAACTAAGGCAGCCAGACTCCAAGAAAATGGTTGCAGAAGCCCTGCAGAAGCTCAATTACAATGTGATAGCAATCGGTGATTCATACAACGATCTTTCCATGCTTCGCCAGGCGGATAAGGGTATCCTGTTCAACCCTCCTGCAAACATTGCAGCTTCAAACAGCGATCTGAAGATTGTTAAATCATATGAAACCCTTAAATCAGAAATTGAGAGGATGATCGCTCTTTGAAAGAAAAAGATCGTTGCAACTATTTTTTATATAACCCATTAGTTTTATTGAAATCTTTATTAATTTCATTCCTTTCATATTTAAAAGACGGGGTTTGTGAAGGGAATGCAGGTACAGTTTCGTTTGAAGCTTGAAGTAACCAAAATAAA
Organism: Bacteroidales bacterium; assembly: GCA_035297425.1. Classification (GTDB taxonomy): domain Bacteria; phylum Bacteroidota; class Bacteroidia; order Bacteroidales; family VadinHA17; genus LD21. The sequence continues at coordinate 55,270 of DATGYZ010000034.1, forward strand.
GACCCATGAAACTATTCAGAAAGAAAGGCAGTGTTAATCCGGATTCCGGTTTAAATGCAATCAATACCGAACATCCTGTATCAAACAAATCAAAATCACGTCGCGAAATTCTCAAAGGACTTGCAGCATTGCCTGCAGTAGCTCTTCTGCCGGGAATCAATAACATTTATTCCCCGGAAGTTAAATCTGATATAACACAGGATCTAAAAGCATTAACCGGACCTGTTCCTTCAGGCAAACTCGGAAAACTGAATGTTAGCAGGATGATTCTTGGCTGCAATATGATAATAAGCCATGCCCATGCCAGGGACCTTATATATACAGACAGCCTGATAAAGAACTACTATACCGAGGACAAGATTTTCCGCACCCTTCAGCTTGCCGAGGCAGCCGGTGTAAATACCATAGTGAATGTCACAGAAGCTATGGATCAGTTTAACAAATACAAGAAGGAATATAACAGCAAGATGCAGGCGATCTGCATGGCAACCCTTCCTAAAAATGATCTCTTTTCGAATATTAACCTGTGCCGTGACAAAGGCGCCAGTGCAATTTATGTTCATGGAAGGGTTTGTGATGCCTACGTAAAAGAAGGGAAATATGACGAGCTTGCAAAGGTGTTCAGCTACATCCAGAGCCTTGGCTTCCAGGCAGGTGTTGGCGCTCATTGCCTGGAAACTGTAGAATGGTGTGAAAAAGAAGGATTCAATACTGATTTCTATATGAAGGCCTTCCATCATGATAAATACTGGTCGGCGCTTCCGGAAGAGAACCGTGAGCAATACATCGAAATCGGACCTTCATTCACAGATCATAATAAGTATTGCGACAACATGTGGGATCTTCATCCGAATCGCACTGTTGAGGTGATGAAGAATGTAAAGAAACCATTCATAGCATTTAAGACCCTGGCAGCAGGAGCTATAAGACCAAAAGACGGGTTCAGGTATGCATTTGAAAACGGTGCTGATTTCGTTTGTGTAGGGATGTTTGACTTCCAGGTTATTGAAAACGCAAATACCCTTACCACAATCCTCGGAGACCTTGGCAAGAGGCAAAGGGAATGGTTTTCATAAAGCTTCCCGGCTACTGATTAAGTATTTTAAAATTTAAGTATTGTAAGTACTCCAGGGCACTTATGGTTTTTATTTTAGCTCCCGTATTCTTACCTCGGTACCGGAACCTTCCATAAGCTTAATCAGCTCATCAGTGTTCGTCTGACCATAATGGTAAGGGTAAAGCAGCTTCGGTTTGAAGGCATTTGCAGCATCTGCCACCATCTGGGGTGTCATTGTATACGGAAGGTTCATAGGGAGGAATGCCACATCGATGTTTTTCAATGCTTTCATCTCCGGAGTATTCTCAGTATCACCGGCAACATAAAACCTCTTCCCTCCTATTGTAAGGATATATCCCAAACCCTGTCCTTTCGGGTGAAAAGGCGACCCCGGGGCACGTTCATTAACTATATTATAGGCATCAATGGCTTCTATAACAATGTTTTTAACTTCCTGCCTGTCGCCAGGTTTCATCACCATTGCCCATCCTATTGTCTTTGACGAATTCTGGTTACAGAAGACTAGCGTACCTTGCTTCTTCAGCTTTCCGATAAGAGCTGCATCAAGATGATCAGGATGTTCATGTGTTATAAGTATAATATCGGCCTGAGGCAGAAAATTATAATTACCGCTGGCTGATACAGGATCAACATGAACCACGGTTCCATTAACCTTGAACATCAGTGAACCATGTCCAATGAAATGCATTTCAACATCTCCTTCAGCTGTCTTGACCTTGTCAAAGACAGGTGAAGCCTGGGAATTGGCTTTCATCGATACAATTGATATTATGGTTATAAACAATAGTTTTTGCAGGTATTTTACTGATTGGCTCATGATTAATGTTTTTTCTTTCCGGGATAAATATTGTAAAAAATTCTTCAGGTGCTGTTTTCAGACAGCATAAATGTCATTTATTATCTTTGTACCTTTATTATCGGTAAATTTATTAAATTATTGCAGGGTTTAAGTTTTTAATGTTAATTAATTAACATTGATACTCTTAGTAAAAGGGAAAACAGTTTTCCTGTCTTTATTATTTATGTGTGTTTTGCTGAATTCACAAGGGCAGAACAGACAATCCTATACCCATGAATTTAATTCTGGTGGAAACATCAATGAGACCATCAATCCAGATGGCTCACTGACCATATACTACTCAGTTCCCCGCCTGACCCTTCAGAGCGTAAAAAATGAAAACGGAACATTTTATCGCATTGCTATTCCGGAGCACATACAATCCACAGAGGCAGGAATGCCTGAACTTCCTGTTTTCAGCAAGCTTTTGTCGGTTCCTGAAAACAGTAAAATCACCATCAGGATCAGCGAAGTAAAAAGTTCCGGATTGAATCCTGGAAGAAAGATGGCTGGCCTTCTCTATCCTGCCCAGGAAAGCGAGATCAAAGCTGTCCAGGATGACCGGAAGATATTCAGGATGGATAAGGCGACTTACAAAAAGAGAACTTTACTTGAGAGTGATACAGTCAATATAGTTTATGAAGGCATCTCAAGGAATAGAACCCTGGCAAACATCTATATCAGGCCGGTGAGGTATAATCCGGGGAAGAATACAATCGAGGTTATCACTTCGATGAAAATAGATGTTGCTTTTACAGGCAATGCTCCAAAAACTGTTAAACAGGAATCAGTTCTATTCAGCGAGTCGGTGAGCAAAGGAGTTATCAACCCAGATCTCATAAGGGATTTTTCAACAGGACCTGCCGGGATGATCATTCTTACTGATACAATGTTCAGGAAACAGCTTGCTCCATTTATCCGTTGGAAAACACAGAAAGGATTCAGGATGCAGGTTCTGTTCAAAGGAACTGGTCTTGCAGGTAATAATTATTCCGAATTAAAAGACACCCTGAAGAAGATATATCTTGCTGCAACAGATGAAATACCGGCGCCGGAATATCTGATGATCATAGGCGATGTAAACAAAGTACCTAACAGCCAGGCTGCATCAGGAAATATAACTGATCTTTATTATGGCGAATTTGATGGGAATGGAGATTATCTGCCTGAGATGTACATCGGCAGGATTCCTGCAAGCGACACTTCAGAACTTTCGTCTGTACTGAAAAAAATAATACAGTATGAAAAATTCGAATTTGCTGATACTAACTCCTTTTACAATAATGCACTTGCCACAACCGGTTACGATGTTGCCCACAAGCAATACATGAATGGGCAGGTACATTACCAGGTTACGAATTACCTGACCCCCATGAATTACATAACAGGCAAATACTTCTATCATACCAGTGAAACTGATCCTGTAAAAGTGTTAACTATCCTTGAAGCCCAGAAAAAGAATATCATCGACAGCATGATAAACATCGGTGGGTTGTCGTTCATCAACTACTCAGGTCACGGTTCTGCTTCTGGCTGGCTGAACTTAAGCATCCTTGCATCGGATGTCACCAGATTTGAGAACAGGAACATGTATCCTTTCATAATAAGCAATGCCTGCCTCACAGGACAATTCGATAAATCCACTTCATTTGGCAACAGGATGGTTCTTGAAAAACAAAAAGGTGCTGTAACTTTTATCGGATGTTCAAACGATTCGTACTGGGATGAAGATTACTTCTGGGCAATTGGTGCAGGACCAATTTCAGAAAACCCTGCTTATAACAATAAAGGGCAAGGCATCTTCGACAGGTTATTCCATACCCATGGGGAAGTACCCGGAGAGTGGTCTTATACAGCAGGGCAGATAAATTATGCCGGGAATCTTTCGGTAAGTGCTAGTACAAGCACAAGGAAGAAATATTATTGGGAAACATACAATATTATCGGTGACCCAAGCCTTATCCCAATTCTTGGAAAGCCCCGGAAATTCAATATTTCACTGCCAGACACACTGCCAAATGGCATTAAAACCCTGATGCTTAATGCAGATCCTTTTTCATACATAGCTGTATCGCATTCCGATACATTATGGGATGCAACATTTGCCGGAAGCTCAGGCTCCGCAACCCTGAATCTTCCTGACATTTCAAATGACTCATGCCTTGTTGTTATAACTGGACAAAACAGGTACCCGGTAATTAAAACGATATTCTTTTCGGATTTAAAAGGTGAATTCCTCAATCTTGAATCATATTCAGTAAATGACAAGGAAGGAAATAATGATGGCCAGCCTGATTACGGTGAGCGTTTCTGCCTCGATCTTGTTCTTAAAAATTTAGGGAATTCTGCTGCTGATAATATCAGTATAGGACTTACTCCAGGGTCGGAATGGCTTAATATTGAAAAGGACACGGTTAATGTGAAGCGCATTGAACCAGGCAGCTCGGGAATCATAACATACAGCTTGATGATGAGGGTTGTTGGCAATGTTCCCGACCTTGAGATTGCACCGGTGTCAATAAAAATTACCTGCAACGCGACTGAAAAGATCATACCTGTTGAACTGCTTCTACATTCCCCTGTATTGAGCATTCCAACATTTACAATAAACGATGATAAAACAGGCAATGGAGATTTTATTGCTGATCCCGGGGAGACACTTGATTTAGCATTCATTATCAGGAATGAAGGAACAAGCGATGCTTCAGGTGATTTCAGCCTGTCATCGGCCAACCCGGCAATAGATATTGACAATCCCAGTGTTAAATCAGGCATACTGAAACACTCTGAGACGACCTTTATTCCTGTCAGGGTAAAGCTTTCCCCTGACCTTATGTCGGGTGATTATATCAGTTTATATTCAAGCCTCCTGTGCCCTCCTTTCAATATTGAGAAAAGTTTCACACTGAGGATAGGAAAAGTAAGGGAAAGTTTTGAAGCCGGTTCATTTAAGCTGTTCCCCTGGCTCAATAACAGCCAGGTTCCATGGATCATTACAGGCGACAATTCATACGACGGCATTAAAGCTGCAAAATCAGGCAAAATCGGTAGCATGGGATCAACAACCCTTTCCATTAAAATTTATTACCCTGCGAATGATACATTAAAATTTAGATACAAAGTCTCTTCGGAACCGGATTTTGATGTCTTCAGCTTCAGGATTAACGGTAAGGAAATATTGAAGAAAAAGTCAGGAGAAGTACCCTGGACCACAATTCAAGTGCCGGTACAGCCAGGCTTAAACGATTTAGTGTGGTCGTACAATAAGGACGGATCAGTTACCCAGGGCTCTGATTGCGCATGGCTCGACCTTATAGATTTTACAGCCTCAGGTTCAGTAAAATATATTCGCAGGGATCTTAAGCTTGAAAGAATAATTGAGCCCATTGATATAAACCAGGTTGGCAGGGGTGATTTAAGTGTCAAGGTTGCTAACTCCGGGTCCGATACAATAAAATCTTTCAACCTGGCATACACGATAAATAACAGCTCTCCCGTCAGCCAGCAATTCAAATGGAGATTATCCCCGGGAGAAGATACAACTGTCACATTCACCAACAAGATGGACCTTTCAAGATCAGGCGTTTATTATGTTAAAGTTTTTGGCGTTGGAAACAATGATGATTACCTTAGAAATGATACGACAAGTCTGATGATCGAAAATACCGACGTCAATGAGTCACTAGGCATTTATCCCAATCCATTCAACACAGATTTCAGAATATACATCAACAGTCATTCTGAAGATCTTGTGACAATAAGTATCCTTAATGTGAATGGTTCCCTTTTCTATCAATCTGAAAAAAACATAATTACGGGTGGCAATACGATCCTGTTCACCGGGCTGAATCTCAAGCCGGGGATGTATTATATAAGGATCAAAGGAAAAAGGATAAATAAAACTGTGCCTCTGATCAAAATAAGGGATTAAATTTGAGCAAACTTTTCAGGTAATTAGCCATGGCTGAAATTAAACCATCAAGGGAAGAGGCGCTTAAGCTTTTTCTACAATATAACAAATCAGAAAGCCTGTTAAAACATGCCCTTGCTGTCGAGGGCGTTATGCGTTATATGGCAAGGAAAGCAGGCGAAGATGAGGAGAAATGGGGTGTTATTGGACTAATCCATGACCTCGATTATGAAATGTACCCGGATCAGCATTGTAAAATGACTGAGAAAATACTGAGGGAGAACCACTGGCCTGAGGAATATATCAGGGCAGTAATGAGCCACGGCTGGGGTCTTGTAACTGATGTAAAGCCGGAAACATTGCCTGAAAAGACCATCTATGCTATGGATGAACTTACAGGACTTGTTGCTACAAGTGCACTGGTCAGACCATCAAAGAGCGTTCTCGACATGGAAGCCAGGTCAGTTAAGAAAAAATGGAATGACAAAAGATTTGCTGCAGGAGTTGATCGTTCAGTTATAGAAAATGGAGCAACCATGCTTGGGATTAGCCTTGATCAGCTTATAACAGACTGCATTATGGGAATGAGGGAAGTAGCAGAACAAACCGGGTTGAAAGGCAATATCTGATATGGAAAAAAAATCCTTCCCGCTGGGGACAGTGGAAGATAACAGAACTGTAAGAATACTGAGGATATTATTTGGTGTTGCCTGCCTCGCAACCGCCGCATACTGGATAATTTACAGCATTACACAGTCAAGGTATGACTGGAGCTTACTGGTATCAATACTTTTCCTTATTGCTTTTGGAGGATACCAGGTTTGGGCAGGCCTGGGAAAAGCTTTCAGATACATAGAGATCAATCCCACGTCAATCACGTTAAGGAAAAGCAGCCTCAGGAAACCTGAAATAATGAATGCCACAGAGATTTCCGGTATAGAGATCCTACCTCTAAGCATTATATTCAGGAAGGGCGAAGGTGAAAAAACAATTTTAAGGCTTGGCCAGGTCCATTATGAGACAAATGAGAATATTATAGACATGCTTATCTCATTTGCAGAAAGAAATAACATCAGCTATGAGATAAAAGCTGACGAACTATAAATCCAGCTTATTGCTTCCCTGAAAGCACAAATAGTTAGTCCAAATAGTCTTATTATTAATTAAATAAGGCTTAAAATCGGTAAATTTGCATCAGAAAACTAATCGTGATGTCGGCGTATTTTATACCTCAGGGCGAAAGAATAAAATGTACACTCTGCCCCCATTATTGTAATGTGGCTCCGGGCAGAACCGGTATCTGTGGTGTCAGGAAGAATAACGGGACAGAAATTGTACTGACTACATACGGCATTGTATCAGGTTACTCGCTCGATCCTGTTGAAAAGAAGCCTCTTTATCACTTTTTTCCCGGTCATAACATCTTTTCGGTGGGGTCGTTTGGTTGCAATATGAGATGTGATTTTTGCCAGAACTACGGCATTTCCCAGGTTGTGCCTCATGATTCGGGCAGAAAAATAACAGCAGAAGAGATCATCAGCGCAATGTCGTCATCTGAACATAACATCGGAATTGCTTTTACATACAATGAACCAACTATCTCTTTCGAGTTTATTCGGGATATTTCACGGAAAGTAATAGGATCCGGTTATAAGACAGTCCTCGTAAGCAACGGGTATGTCAATATCGAACCCCTCAAAGAAATAATAAGCTTTACTGATGCTTTCAACATAGACCTGAAAGCTTTTGACCAGGAATTTCATAAAAAACTTACCGGAGCCAACCTTCAGCCTGTTCTGGAATCTTTAAAACTTGTATCACGATCAGGAAGGCACCTTGAGATCACTTCTCTTATCATTCCGGGCTTCAATGATACTGAGGAAGGCATGAAAAAACAGGCTGAATGGATAGCTGCCGAACTTGGACCGGATGTTCCGTTGCACCTGAGCAGGTATTATCCAATGTACAAGCGTGATGATCCTGCCACGTCAAACCAGACTCTTGAAAGGCTTTATGATACAGCCTCCGGCATACTTGATTATGTTTATATCGGGAATCTGAATCTGAATAAGGGACAAAATACTTACTGTCCTTCCTGCGGGAAAACAATAACAGAAAGATCAGGTTACAGGACAATCAATGTAAATGCAGATTCAACCGGCAATTGCTCCGGCTGTGGAAGGAAGATCTATAAGGAATTTATTTTTTCTTCGCAGAAAGACCGCTGAGCCTCTCAAAAAGATCATCAACACCTTTGAGAAGGTCCTTTTCGACATCTTTATAAAATGTCTTCAGAATCTTTGGATTATCCTTACCATCCGGGTTATTCACCCTTGCAATAAGGTCATTTCTGAGAGAGACAGCATCATTTATTATTGAAGATACTTCATCGTTTTTGGTATCGGGATGAACTTCCGAAAAAACAAAACAATCTGAAATAACCTCAAAAACAAGGAAGTCTATGTCTTTTTTAAGATTTCTTATACTGGCCATAACGTTGAAGTAAAATTATTTTCAAATATAGGTAAAATATAGCATTTATAATCCCTGCTGCTGATTTGTAAATGAAAGGAGGCTCTCTTCAACCTTCTTAATATAAAGTGTTCTGAGGTGCGACATAAGTGAATTCGAGGTGTTGAAATATTTCTCATTTACGGAACAAATCGGTAATACCATCGGTGAAGTTCCACAGATAAAAGCTGAATCAAACATGCCAAGATCATCAGCATTGACAGGCTCAAACTGAACTTTTATTCCCTCAGCAACACATATTTCAAGAATATATTTGCGAGTGATTCCTTTTAAAACCAGATCATCCGGTGCAGTATAAAGGACATCCCCTTTTATAAAAAAAATATTTGAACGGCTTCCTTCAGTTATCAGGTTCTCATCATTAACAAGCAAAGCTTCATATGCATTCTCATCAAAAAGTTCCTGATGAATATTGGAACGTAGTCTGAAATCGAGAACTTTAGCATGTGGGTCCGATCTTTGAGCATAGAAAAGTATAGTTCTTACACCTTTCTGATACTGTTCAGGTGCAGGATAGGATGATTCGATGAAATAAACAAGATAGCTGGTCTTGCTGGAGGTGTAGTTAAACACTATTTTAATGTTGATCTCCTTTTTCCTTTCTTTTTCAGTCAGCATCAGAACACACCTTCTCAATTCAGCAGATCCGGCGGGCATCAGTCGCTCCCTCAGCCTAACACTTGTCTCAAGACGCTCCATATGATCGTTGAAAAAAACAGGTATGCCCTTCGTAAGCCTTATTACTTCATAAATGGAATGGCCTTTATAAACATTATCAGTATCAAATGATTGGGTATTTTTCAGTTCTCCGTTCAGCACATAATAGTTTCCGCAATATTCTTTCATCAGAATCAATTTAATTACCAAAATTAATAATATAAGCTGAATGCTCATTTCTCATTATATTCACAAACAGAATTTCCAGTTCAGAATCTCATGTATGCCATAGTTGATATTGAGACAACAGGGGGAAGTGCAAGACTTGAGAAAGTAACAGAAATTGCTATCTATCAGCATGACGGACAGCAGATTACTGGTGAGTTTGTTTCCCTGGTCAATCCTGAGAGGAATATACCATATTATATTACAAACCTTACCGGCATAACAAATGAGATGGTCGAAAATGCACCCCGCTTTTTCGAAATTGCGAGGAAGATTGTGGAGTATACCGAAGGAAGAACATTTGTTGCACATAATGTTCGTTTTGATTACACCTTCCTGCGGGAAGAATTTAAATCGCTTGGGTTTTATTTCAAAAGACCACTGCTCGATACTGTAGCGTTAAGCAGGAAGCTTATCCCGGGGCATACTTCATACAGCCTTGGAAATATATGCAAGGACCTGAACATACAGATAAACGGAAGGCACAGGGCAGCAGGTGATGCATTTGCAACTGTGAAGCTTTTTGAGATGCTTCTCGCAAAGGACATGCAGAATGATCCATGCCTCAGACTTCTGAAAAAAACCAAGCTGTCAAAATTAAATCCGAACCTCGATACCGCCAAGCTGGAAGAAATACCCGAGGAGCCCGGGGTATACTATTTCTATAACGAGAAACACGATCTTATCTATATCGGGAAGAGCAGGAACCTTCAGCAAAGGATCAGCACCCACCTTTCGAACAATACCACAAACAGGGCAATGGAAATGCGCGACCTGATATCCGATATTGACTGGGAGACAACTGGCAGCGAGCTTATTGCACTTCTCAAGGAATCGTACGAAATAAAGACAAATAAACCTGTTTACAACAGGGCACAGCGACAATCAAGGTTCCAATGGGCCATTTACAGGTTTACAGACAGCAAAGGATATATAAACTACAGGTACGGCCAGACAAATTCTGAGGAAATACCGGTATCTGTATTCACATCAAGAGGACGGGTAAAAGCCAGGCTTGAGCAGATGGTTGAAAAGTTCAATCTTTGCCAGAAGCTTTGCGGCCTATACGACACTGACGGTGCCTGCTTTCACCAGCAGGTTGGAATGTGCAAGGGCGCATGCTGCGGTAGTGAAATCGCCTCGGAATACAACGAAAGAGCCCTAAAAGCTTCAGATGAATTCACCTTCACGATGAAGAATTTTTTCATAATCGACAAAGGCCGCTGCACTGATGAGCGGTGCGCTGTGAAGATCATGAATGGCAAATATTCAGGTTACGGGTATATCAATATCAATGAGATCGGCTTTGGCCTCTCCGCCATACACGACTGCATTATAACATCTTTCGACAACCATGATGTTCATGCAATACTGAAGCAGTACCTCCGCAGCAACAAAGTTGAAAAGATAATTGAGTTTTAAAGGATGTGATTTTCGGATCAATTCATATTTACTCAATTCTCAGTGGGCAGAAATGAATAGTTTTTACCATAGTACATCATCTGTCCCAGGTAATCATCAGTATATTCCACGACAATATTTGTTATCTTTCCATTATCATCGTATTGCGGGAAAAGGTAAGGATTTACGAACCCTGTGTAGGGAGCAAGCTTCAATGCTGCATATCTCTCAAGTATTTCTGAATGAAGCTTCGGATCGATCTTAACCCCATAATTTTCAATAAGATCCTTCCCGGCCTGGAAATCGCCTTCAGATTTAATTCTCTGTATTTCCTTCAACAGATCACCAAAAAGAGTTCGGAGCTTTTTATAATCATTAATTTTCACGTATGTCTTGCCATCCCTGCTGATCATAGATATCACATTATCATTTTTGCCCTTTTCATAAACCCAGTGGGTTATCATCGATCTTGATCTCATGTGAGCCTGTTCAATATCTTTCCCGGGTTTAATCCTTACTATCTGTGTGAGCAATCCATTCCTTATGTAACTATCGTAGGCAGCTTCTGCAGCTTCCTGGTCAGGCAGAAGGTCCAGGTCAGTGATCTTTTTGTCCATCATATAATAAAGAGCAAAAAGATCTGCCCTTGCTTCTTCAAGAGGAGAAGCATAGTTTTTAAGAGCATTTGGATCAGTTCCGTCAGCAAGTTTTCCGCTGGCATGGCCCACACATTCATGAAGGTCTGTGTGCAAAGCATCAGAAACAGAGCTGTATTTCTTAACGCGGGCAACTTCTTCTGCCGATTCTGCAAACTCTTCAAGGAAACCATTGCCCTGTGATGCCTTATCGATGGCACCTGTGATATTCGCCAGAGTAACAGATTTTGAACCTACTTCTTTCCTTATCCAGTCAGCATTGGGAAGGTTTATTCCCAGAGGCGAAGCAGGATAGCAGTCACCACCAAGCATTGCGATATTGATAACACGTGCAGCTATTCCTGTAACCTTCTCTTTCCTGTATTTAGCATCGATAGGTGAATTATCCTCAAACCATTGTGCATTATCAGTTATGATCCTTGTTCTCTTTGAAGCTTCGGCATCGGTATAATTTACAATTGCTTCCCAGGTTGCTTTCATACCCAGGGGATCTTCATAAGTTTCAATGAAACCATTGATGTAATCAACAGCAGGATCCGTATTCCTGGCCCAGGCAATATTGTATTCATCCCAGGTTTTAAGATCACCTGTCTTATAATAATTAATGAGAAGGCTCAATTCATTCCTTGTCGAGTCATCAGGAGCAACAGTCTTTGCTTTTTCGAGCCATCCGATTATCTGGTCAATTGCAGCACCGTATTTCCCGCCCGAACGGTAAACCTGTTCAGTAACTTTATCACTCATTTTTGTAAGTCGTGAATTAAGACCTGTCGAAACTGGCCTCTGATCGGAAGGATCGATCATCTTTGAATAAAATTCCTCAGCTTCCTCCTGTGTTACATTCTCATAAAAATTCACTGCAGATTCGGCTACCATATCAGCACCCTGGCGCTGCTCAACTTTCCTTGCGAAAAGTTTATCGTCGAACAGAATTGGTGTAAGCATATCTGCAAGTTCTTCAGGCTTCTGATTTTTAATAAGCGGAAGGCCGTCATCAGTGTTTTTGATAAGGGTTGCAAAATAATCTTCACTGAATTCAGGTTTGAATTTATCGCTTGAATAATGATGGTGTATGCCGTTAGCAAAAAAGACCTTTTTTGCGTAAGTTAGGAATGCATTGTATTCAGCAGTCTGCCTGTCACCATTATAGTTCTCAATAATAGCTTCCAGTGTCTTTCTTATCAGAAGGTTATGCCTGAAATTCTGATCCCAGAAAATATCTCTCCCGGCAAGGGCAGCCTGGCTCAGGTAGTATATGTATTCCTTTTCCTGCAAGGGCAATTCATCAAAAGCAGGCAATTTGTATTTCAATACTCTTATATCATCAAATTGTTCAACAAAGTATTTGAAGTCGTCATTTTCAACTTCCGATGTTGTATCAGTTGTCTTGCATGAAACTAAAATCAGTCCAGCCATAAACGAGAAGATAAATGGTTTAATAAGCTTTTTCATAGCAATAAATTTTATCCGAAGCGTAAATTTATTAAAAAGCCGGAAGCAATTCCTGTTTGAACAAAGATTTAGTATTTTAAGTTCACAACTATCCTGTAAAACAGGCAAATGAACTTTTCAGCATAGCGGTAAAGTTTTTTGTTGTATATTCGGATAAAAGATTCGTTATGGATTTTCTTTCGGAATTGAGAGCTGAACTTGTTAGAAACTCTACGGAAAAAGAAAGGATCTCAGGATTGAGATTTTTCAAGGAAGAGGTAAAGCTTCTTGGCTTAAAAACCGCTCTTGTGGCTGAAATTGGCAAGGATTTTCTCCAGAAGCTGGAGGACAAATCAAAGAAAAACATTTTTTCACTCTGCGAAGATCTTTTCAAATCAGGCATAATGGAAGAAAGCTTCGTTGCATGCCAATGGTCATATACTCTTAAGAGGCAATACAAGCCTGAAGACTTTGATGTTTTTGAGAGATGGGTACATAAATATGTTAATAACTGGGCCACTTGCGACACATTATGTAATCACAATGTGGGTACTATTGTTGAGATGTATCCTGAACTAATGCCACGGCTCAAGCAGTGGTCAGAATCAGAGAACAGGTGGGTAAAAAGAGCATCTGCAGTATCGCTTATTATCCCGGCTAGGAAAGGAAAGTTCCTTAAAGATATTTTTGAGATAGCAGATACACTGCTTGTTGATCCGGATGATATGGTACGCAAAGGATACGGGTGGATGCTGAAGGCAGCCAGCCAGGCACACCAGGAGGAAGTGTTCAGCTATGTAATTAAAAACAAGGGAGCTATGCCCCGGACAGCTTTAAGATATGCTATCGAGAAGATGCCCTCTGAACTGAAGTCACTTGCAATGAGTAAAAGTTGATCTGTTATATTATAATTTATATTATAATATATATTTTAATATAACTATCAGGCAGGTAATCTATTTATTTAGTATGAAAACAAGACTAATCTTCCTGGCATGCCTTGTGGTTCCCATGTACGCTGTCGCCCAGGACCGTGTTACCGGGAGAGATTTTGCCACAAGGTCTGAGGTGATTGCCACAAACGGCATGGCTGCAACAAGCCAGCCACTGGCGACCCAGGCGGCAATAGAAATACTGAAAAAGGGCGGCAACGCGATTGATGCAGCAATTGCAGCAAATGCAGTGCTTGGGGTTGTGGAACCTACCGGATCTGGTATTGGGGGTGACCTATTTGCTATTATCTGGGTTGCTGAGAAAGGCAGGCTTTATGGCCTCAATGCAAGCGGCCGTTCGCCGCGATCACTAAAAATTGAATACTTCAGAGAAAAAGGATATGATTTCATTCCTTCCTATGGACCACTTCCGGTAAGCGTGCCGGGTTGTGTTGATGGCTGGTATGAGATGCACGACATGTTCGGGAAATTGCCAATGTCCGACATACTAAAACCGGCGATTGACTATGCACGGAACGGTTTCCCGGTGACCGAGCTTATTGCCTATTCGATAGCAAGAAATATGACTGTGCTTCAGAACTACCCGAATATAAAAGAAGTATATATGCCTGGCGGCAAAGCCCCTGTCAAAGGAGAGATTTTCAAAAATCCTTTGCTTGCTGCAACTCTTGAAAAAATTGTAAAAGGTGGAAGGAATGAGTTTTACAAGGGTTCTATAGCAAAAGACATAGATGCATTCATGAAAAAACAGGGAGGTTTTCTATCATACGATGATCTTGCACGCCATCATTCTGAATGGGTCGATCCGGTAAGCACAAATTACAGGGGATATGATGTCTGGGAATTACCTCCAAACGGCCAGGGCATAGCAGCCCTGCAGATGCTCAACATACTGGAAGGTTTTGATATTGCCTCAATGGGCTTTGGATCAGCTGATTATATACATACTTTCACAGAAGCAAAAAAGCTTGCTTTTGAAGACAGGGCAAGGTATTATGCCGATCCTGTTTTCAGCAGCATCCCTGTGGAAAAATTAATATCAAAGGCTTATGCTGCCGAAAGGAGAAAGCTCATCGATCCTGAAGTTTCTGCCAAGGTTTATGATCCCGGGAACATAGTTGCCGGGAATACTATATATCTCACTGTTGCAGATAAGTTTGGCAACATGGTCTCTCTTATTCAGAGCAATTACAGGGGTATTGGTTCAGGCATGTGCCCCACAGGACTGGGATTCGTGCTGCAGGATCGCGGGGAGATGTTTACACTCCAGGAAGGACATCCAAATGTTTACGCACCGGGCAAGAGGCCGTTTCATACAATAATCCCTGCTTTTATAACCAAAGATGGCAAACCATGGGTAAGCTTTGGAGTTATGGGCGGTGACATGCAGCCACAGGGCCATGCACAGATTGTAGTAAACCTCATTGACTTTAAGATGAACCTCCAGGAAGCAGGTGATGCCCCAAGAATTTATCATATAGGTTCCTCAGAACCGACTGGCCAGCAGATGACCGATGGGGGCATTCTCATGCTGGAGAGCGGTATCCGGACAGAAGTTATCCAGGATCTGTTAAGACGGGGACATACGATTCAATGGAATCTTGGCGGTTATGGTGGCTACCAGGCTATAATGAACGATCCTGTAAACAAAGTTCTTTACGGAGCTTCTGAGTCAAGAAAAGATGGCCAGGCCGCAGGTTATTGAACTTCCTGTCAGCGCTTTTTAATTCCCAGCATATCCAGAACGCCGTTTATGAAGGTTAAAGGGTGAACAGGGTTCCCCGGAACATAAAGATCAATATGATTATTCTCAATGAAAGATCTGTCAATTGCAGGACTGTCGCTGAAAATGCCACCTGATATGGCGTCAGTACCTGCAAGTATTATTATTTTGGGCGAAGGTATTGCATCATAGGTCATTTGCAGGGCTTCAGCCATATTAGCCGAGACTGGCCCCGTAATAACAATACCGTCTGCATGACGGGGCGATGCTACAAATTCAATACCATACCTGCCCATATCAAAATTGACATTACCTGCAGCATTAAGCTCCATTTCAGTACTGTTATCTCCACCGGCAGAAACCTGCCTGAGTTTCAGCGATCCGCTGAACAGGTTCCGGATTTCCCGCCTTACCGTTTCAGCATCGATAGTAACTGGTTTAACTGAACCTTCAGGTATTATGAGGTTTTCTCTTTTGTTTGCAGCTATCCTGTAATCTGTTGTGAATTTAATTTTGTCAGGGAAAAGTGCTGCACATTCACCACAAAAAACACACCTTCCCATATCAATACTGACAGGATTTGTCTTTATGGCTCCTGTAGGGCAGACGGCTGCAAGCTCATCCTGGCTTGTTGCCGCTGAACTTATCTCAGGCCTGCCCCTGAATATACCCGGCACTTTGGCAGAAGCCGGATCGGGAATATATTGTTTTCCCTGGTGAAGCAATATTTTTATAGTATTCAACATATTCAGAGATCGTGACCGCAATATGAAAGATCAAAGCTTTTATTACAAACAGGGAAGTCAGATATCTCATTATTCCGCACAGCAAGAGCAAGTGCAAACCAATTATGGAATGAAGGATCCTTAACTTTATAAATCCTGAGTTCGCCGTCATCGCCGGTGATTGCTGCATGGCATACTTCTCCCCTCCATCCTTCTGCTGCAGAAATAGCAAACATTCCGGGCTGCAACTTTACAGATTGTATTCTTGAAGTTTTATTAGCCGGAATATCCTTAAGCAGTTCCCTTATATATGAAATTGACTGCAAAACCTCTTCTTTTCTTATCTGCACCCTTGAATACACATCCCCATGATGCTTGACAACCGGCACATGGTTCAGCATCTTATAAACACCATACGGATGACTTTTACGGATATCCCTTTCGAGAGAATTCATCCTTGCAGCCATTCCGACAGCGCCTATTTCAAGGAGATGCTCGTACCTCATGATCCCTGTTTTTTCAAATCTTGAAAGAGAGCTGGGAAGTTTTGACAATTCATTGTTCATCAATGTAAAATCTGGTTGAAAAGCATCGAGAATACTGCTGAGCCTTTCTGAAAGATGTGGAGTGAATGGCCAGGGGTTGAAACCGGCTCTTACAAGTCCCTTGCCCAGCCTGTTGCCGCACCATTCCTGCAGGAAATTTATAACGGGTGTCCTCAGGCGACCAAAAACAGCGCTTCCCAGCTGATATGCAACATCAGTGCATATTGCACTCAGGTCCCCGGTATGAATTGCAATCCTTTCAATTTCCTGCGAAATAGTCCTGGTGAACAATGTCTCATCGTTAAATTTCATACCTGAGAGCAGTTCAGTGAGGTATGCGAAAGCCGAAGCATGTTCAATAACACTGTCGCCGGCAATAGATTCTGCCAAAACGCTTCTCTGGATCAGCTTGTTTTTTTTCAGGAAAAGATCTTCAACACCCCTGTGCTGATAGCCAAGCTGAATTTCAAGATGCAATATCTGCTCGCCGTTGCATACAAACCTGAAATGGCCGGGCTCTATGATACCGGCATGAACAGGCCCCACTCCCACTTCATGAAGTTCTTCGCTATCGATTGAGAAGAAAGGATAATTTGATATTTTTTGCGAAAGGTCATGCCTGTTATATGCATACCTTACAGGTTTAAGCCAGGGATGGTTCCTGTAACCAATTCCAAAATTCTCATGGATCTCCCTTTCGAATTTTTCGAAATTATAATTTATGGCAGAAAAAGCTTCAAGAATTTCACCGGGAGTTACAATCGAAGAAGATACCGTAATATCATGCAAAACATCATCAGCGATACAACAGAACAGGCGTATATGTCCGTTCCAGGGAACCCCGAAATATGTAAGGCAATGCCTTTCGGGATGATCTTTCATCATATCGGTAATGCCTTCAAGAAACAATGAGTATGGCAGAACCGGAATGGTGTTTTCCTTAACTGACTGGTTATTATATATTTTGATAAAATCCATTGTTAAACCGGTAACATATTAACTGCATCATTTATGAGCCTGACAAAAACATCAGGCGGGTTCAGTCCCAGCCATACAGCAAGTATCAGCAAAACATATTGTGTGAGTGATTCCCACGGACTTGATACTGGTACTTTTGAGTCATCAAAGCCTTTAACCGGAACAAAGAGAATCTTCATAACATTCTTGCCGAATGCATAGATTATAATTGTAAGCAGTAACAACAATGCCGGCATGATTATAAAATGATTGCCCTGAAACAAGGCTTTAAAAACAAGGAACTCACTCACGAACAAACCTGAAGGCGGCATGGCGGTTGCACTTATGAAACCTGCAAGAAGTACAATGGCTCCCGCAGGATTATACCTGAAGTAATTACCTGTATCCTCAATGCTTTTGCTGTTAAAAACCCTGTATATCTGGTTAAACTGGAAGAATAATGATGATTTTACGAAAGCATGCAGGACTACATGAAGTATGGCAGCGTAATACCCTATACCGCCGGCAGCAACACCAAGCATCACAATTCCCATATGCTCAATACCCGAATAGGCGAGCATGCGTTTGATGTTTATAACTCTCATCATGTACACTGTTGAAACAAAGACAGATAACAGCGCCGATATTACAATAACGGTATTTACCCATGAATGCAATGATGTATAAGAAATAACTGTATAGGTCCTGAAAACAGCAGCAAAACCAAGATTCATCAAAACACTTGCAAGAAGAGCTCCAGCAGGCGCCGGTGCTTTATCCTTGGCATCAATACCTGCCGTATACATAGGAACAAGACCAAGCTTCACGGTAAACCCGGTAAATATGAACAGGAAAGCAAGCTTTAACCAGAAAGGATCGAGAGATTGCCTATATTTCATCAGGTTTGCGAATGAAAGATCAGCTGAACCAGTGTTCCTGAGTGAAAGGCTCAGGAACAGTATCCCGATAAAAACAAATGTGATACTGATTGCACAGATGAACACATACTTCCAGGTTCCTTCGAGAGCAAGCTTGTTCCTGTGATGGTATATCAATGCTGAAGCAGATAAAGTTGTAAGTTCAGTGAAAATCCAGATTACTGCAATGTGGTTGGAGAGATACCCTGCTGTTATTGACGAAATAAGTATTATAAGGGCAGAGAAAAAGATTGATCGTGACTGTGGAGTTTCGTTATGCCTTACAATATAAATATAGCTGTGCAAAATGGCCGGAATGGTGATTATGCTTAATGTCACCAGCAATAACAGGCCAAGTGAGTCGACAGTAAAGAATGACAGGAAGGACTCATTGTAATTAAAACATGAATGAACCGTGAACCCTGTCTGCAGCAAAGCAAAAATCACAATCAGGACATCATTGTAAAGCTTTTTCCGGTTTATGAAAATTAACCCGGCAATAATAAAAGACAATATCAGATAAAAACCGATCATCATTTACATATTAAAATCCTTCAGGCTGCTCAGTTCGTCAACATCTCCTTCCCTGAATACATCGCCTATTTTATTAAGGAATATGCCAAGTATAAGAACACTTGCAAAAACATCGAGCATAATGCCAAGGTTTACCAGGCCAGGCATTTCATTTCCTGCAGCCAGTGACATGATAAATACCCCGTTTTCTATAATCAGGTACCCTATTACATGACTTATTATCTTCTTCCTGGAAGCAATGAAATAAAGTCCTGTAAACAGAGTGGACAGGGAAACTATAAAGAACATCTTATCGAGGTTGACATCACTAATCGAACTTGCCAGCAGAACAGTGATTACAACAATCATAGTCGTAATGAGAAGTGAAATGAACTGTGGAAGATATGGTTCAGCTACCCTGGAAATCCTGTTCCTTTTTATAAGATATGAAAGAAAAACAGGCACTGCTACAGCTTTGAAAACTATGGTCTCGAAAAGGATCAGGATAAGGTTGACTGTATTGATATCCTTCAGCTTAAGAAATGTGACACCAAACATCAGTACACCCTGGAGAGCAAGCACCCTGACATATGTGACGAGCCTGTTGGCTATTGAAACATAGAAGAGACTGATTATAAATATTATCAATAAAAGGTCTGTCATTTCTATACAAATTTTCCCAGTACAAGCAATGCTCCTATAAATATCACTATGCTCACTGATGAAAGAGCAAGAATGAACTGAGGGTTATGGCTCATCCTGAAACGGGCCATGAAAGATTCTATTAACCCGGCAACCACTGCAAAAAGTATCTGAATAGCAAAGTAAACCGGAACAGATATTGAATAAGGCAGTCCGGAAATAAAGAATCCTGCGATTATTGTTCCGTACATTGCAAATTTCAGGAATCCTGTTGTGAGGATGAGGCCAAGATCGAAACCACTGTTATCAAGGATCATAACTTCATGGATCATTGTCAGTTCAAGGTGTGTCTTCGGGTCATCGACCGGCATTCGGCTGTTTTCTATCATGGCGATCATGATAATTACGAATGCAGCGAGGATTCCAAGAGTATAAGTAACTGTTGTGCCAAGGTAAAGATCCCTGAATATCAGGGAGAATGAGGTATGGCCCGTAATAAGTGCAAACGAACCTATAAGTATAAAAAATGCCGGTTCTGCAAACAGTGAATAAAGAGCTTCCCTGCTTGCACCCATTCCTTCAAAGCTGCTGCCTGTGTCCATTGCAGAGATAATATTAAAAAATTTACCCAGTGCCAGCATATAGGCAAAGAATATGAAGTCGCCATCAAAGCTGAAGAGGCCCCTTTCGGAACCAAAAGGAACTACAGTGCAGGCCATCAGGACAGAGGAAAAATATATCAACGGGGCAATCCTGAAGATAATACTTGTTGATTCGCTGTATACCGATCCTTTTTTGAAAAGGCGGAGCACATCTTTCACAGGCTGCATAATTCCCGGACCTTTCCTTCCCGAAGCAATGCTTTTTGTCCGGTTTATGATACCTGTAAAAAACAAGGATGTAAATAATATCAGAATAAAGCTTAGCATCTAAAGGGTTTTAAGCAATTCAATCATCGAGATCACCTTTTGAAAAAACATCGGGACAAGCAGGATCGCCACAATGAAAATTATACCATATAGTATATATCTCTGCAGGCGCCCATTCTGAAGAAAGAGGAATGAATCTGTAAACCTGTTTAATAGACTCAATGGTTTATCAATAAGAATTTTTTCAACCTTGTCAAATGGATGGGTAGCATAATGCTTCTTTTTTGGATAGATCTCGGTAATCTCATCTTCCTTCTTTTTAATATCAAGCACCGGTTTTGCAAGCTTCGAATAACTTCTCACAAATGAATTTGCCGTGTATTGCAGCTTGCTGCCTGCATAAGGATAACCGCAACCCCATGTCGGGCCTTCAGTTACTTCTTTCTTTGCTGTAGCTAACTTCCTGAGAACTGCAACTGCGATTATCAGGATTATAAAGCCCAGGAATAACCAGCTTATTGTGGCAAGGGAGTCAATTGCTCCAACCCTGATGAGGTTCATATTAAAGACTATGTTTCCAGTGAATTGATTTACAGGTCGTTGTAAAGCTTTTAGGAAAAATGACGGGAACAAGCCAATACCCAGCATTAATGCTGCAGTCATATACATTGGCACGAGCCCAAGTTTTCCAGTTTCTTCGATTTTTTCTTTATAATCGCTCCTTGGGGTACCGAGAAACACGATGCTGAATGCTTTTGTGAAGCACAATATTGCAAGACCACCGATCAGAACAAGACCTGTAAGTGCAAATATTATTGCTACCTGTGAAATGACGCCTGCGCTGTAAAGCCAGTTGTACAGACCTCCATATATCAGGAATTCTGAGATAAAGCCA
This sequence comes from Bacteroidales bacterium, assembly GCA_035297425.1. GTDB lineage: Bacteria > Bacteroidota > Bacteroidia > Bacteroidales > VadinHA17 > LD21. The sequence goes on from DATGYZ010000034.1 coordinate 76,737, forward strand.
TTAAGAGGCGGCAGACCGCAAATTGCAAGTGCAGCAACAAGAAAAAGAATAGCTGTAGAAGGCATCCTTTTTATCAGGCCTCCCAATCGCTCAATATTAACTGTATGTGTAGCCTGCAGGACATTCCCTGCGCTGTAGAACAGCAAAGATTTAAAAAGAGAATGGTTGAGCGTATGAAGAAGAGCCCCTGAGAAACCCAGTATCGCCATCCACTTGTTTGTAAATCCAAGGCCTATACATCCTACCCCGATGCCTATGCCTATTATCCCGATATTTTCAATACTGTGGTATGCAAGCAACCGCTTGAGATCGTGCTGAACAATCGCAAGCATCACACCGTAAATTCCTGATATAATTGAAATAAAAAGAATAAAATATCCGGCAACTGCATAATCTATCCTCATCAGGAGAAGCATCTTCAATATTCCGAATATTCCTATCTTTATTACTACCCCTGACATAATCCCGGAAACATGTGAAGGAGCTGCAGGATGTGCCAGTGGCAGCCATGTATGAAAAGGTATGAAACCCGCTTTTAGTGCAAATCCCGCAAAGAAAAGCAGGAAAAGAGCAGTTCCAGCAAGTGAAGACTGGTTTGCAGAATACTGGGTTATAGCACTGAAATTGTAGCTTCCTGTTTTAATTGCATAATATAAAAATCCTGCCATCAGCAGAACAATGCTTATATGTGACTGAACCAGGTAGTTAATCCCGGCTTTGATCACCTCCGGATTCTTCCCGTCAAAGATCACCAGCATGAATACTGAAAGAGCAAGTATCTCCCATAACAGCAAAAAGACAAAGCTGTTGTTTACAAGACAAACCCCAATCAGAGAATAGTTTACAAGAACATATGAGATGCAATGAAGAGTAATTTCAGATTCCCTTTCAATATAAGCCTTCATATAATTTAATCCATATACTGCACCTGTTATCATCGTAAAGGAGATCACAAGGATAAACCATGCAGACAGTGGATCAATCTTCAAAGGGATATTCCCGAACATCGCGGGACCTGACAAAAGTGCACTGACCTCAACTCCTGCAATCGCTCTTAAAGCAACATAAGATGATAATAAGCTTATGACGATCACAACAGATAAAGTAGCAATTCCTTTATTCCTGGCAGTAAGAAAAAATAAGCTGATAAAAAGGAGTAAAAGAATACAAAAAGAAATATTTACTAATGTGGTCAGATCCATGCTATAGTAAATGGGATAAAAAAACGGCTGCAAAGAAACTAAAAAATATTACAAATGACTAAGCAAGGATAATTACTTTTACAAAAAAGTCAGAAATGAAAACAGAATTCGATGTTTCGCTGAAAAAGTATAACACCTTCGGCCTGGATTATAAGGCAGAAAGGATAATTCATCTGGTGTCTGAAAAAGAAACATCGGTTTTGTTAAGTGAAGATTATGAATGGAAAGAAAAATTCCTGACAATCGGAGGAGGAAGCAATCTCCTGTTCACAGGTGATTTTAAAGGAACATTGCTTCATCCTGTTATCATGGGAATTGATATCATTGAGGATCAATCAGGGGATGTTATTGTCTCGGCAGGTTCCGGCATTGTATGGGATGACCTTGTAAAATGGACAGTTGAGAATGGATTTAGCGGACTTGAGAATCTTTCACTGATCCCGGGGAATGTAGGTGCGTCGCCTGTTCAGAACATAGGAGCCTATGGGGTGGAAGTCAGCGATATTATCGAAAAGGTTGATACTGTAAGAGTTGACAATGGTGAACCAAGATCATTCGACAATTCCGAATGTGGATTCAGGTACAGGTACAGCATTTTCAAGGGAGAAGAAAAAGGCAGGTTTGTTGTGACAAGGATCTTTTTCAGGCTCAGGAGAAATCCTGTATATCGTCTTGATTACGGGAGCCTGAGGGAAGAAGTAAATAAGCTTGGAGATGTTAACTTGTTAAATATCAGGAGATCAGTTATCAATATACGAAGGAACAAGTTGCCTGATCCGGAAATAACCGGGAACGCAGGCAGTTTTTTTAAGAATCCCGTTGTGCCGGAAGAACTGGCAGAAGAATTGAGCCGGAATTATCCAGGGATGCCTGTTTACAATGAAAAGCCCGGGTATAAAAAAATTGCTGCAGGATGGCTGATCGAACAGTGCGGATGGAAGGGAAAAAGGATTGGGGAAACCGGCACTTATGGAAAACAGGCCCTGATCATAATCAACTATGGCAATGCAACCGGTTCTGAAATATTTGAATTTTCAGAGAACATACGAAGATCTGTACTTTCAAAGTTCAGTATTGAACTTGAACGTGAAGTTGAGGTGGTGCCTTCTATTTGAAAATTTTACGACGGTCGAGCTCTCTCTGGTACTGGTTTGCATACCTGTTATGCTCTGAGAGTGTTCTGGAGAAGTTATGGTACCCGGAAAAATCAGCTTTGGCTGCAAAATAGAGGTAATTATGCTTCTCAGCATTTAAAACAGATTCAATCCCTTCAATTGACGGACAACCCACTGGTCCCGGGGGAAACCCCTTGTGTTTATAAGTATTATACGGCGAATCAACAACAAGATACTTGGTTAATACTCTTGTGATAGTGAAATCGTTTAGTGCAAACTTAATTGTAGGACATGCCTGAAGCGGCATACCTATTCTGATCCTGTTCAGATAAACACCGGCTATCCTTGGCTTTTCATCAGCCTTCGCCACTTCATCGTCTACAATTGATGCCAGTATGGAAACTTCATTTGGTGTCAATCCGAGCTTATTGGCACGTTCAATCCTGTCATCATTCCAGAAGGCTTTATATTCCTTCAGCATCCTGTTATAAAAACCTTTTGCATCAGTGTTCCAAAGGAATTCGTAAGTATTGGGTATGAACACACCAATAACAGTCTCCTTCGTAAATCCATCAGAAGAAAAGTTTGACTCATCCGAGAGGAACCGGATTATTGAGGCAGAATCGGCCTCAATCCTTCCACCTACTTTACCTGCCAGCTGACTGAGTGTTCTTATATTGTTAAAAGTAATATTTACCGGTTTCTGCCTGCCTGATCGCAGCATATCAATAAGATCCATGTAGGTTGTTCCATCAGGAACCGAATATTTACCAGCTCTAAAATGCGTATCGAACTTTTTGCGTTTGGCAATCCATTCTAGCATCTCCGGCTTCTTGATTTTCAGCTGAGTAACAAGATTATTAAAAACAGACTCATAATCAGATCCGGTAGGTATATAAATTATATTTGACTCAGAACCTGTTTTAATCCGCAAGTTACTTATGCTCATTAAGAATATTGCAGCAAGAGCAGCAACAAGTAAAAACCCGGCAACAGCCAGTATTAACCTTTTCCTCATATGCAGTAGTTACATGGCAAATTTAGGCATATTTAAGCACTTTACTAACTTTACAGAAACAAACCATTAAAAACAACCGGGATGACAACAACTACTGTGCTGATACTTGTTATAATCGGAATAATAACCGGCATTATGGCTGGCATGTTAGGAATAGGAGGAGCCATAATAATGGTGCCTGCACTTGTTTATATACTTGGTCTTACCCAGCAGTCTGCCCAGGGAACAAGCCTTGCTGTTATGCTGCCTCCTATAGGCATCATTGCGGCACTGAATTATTATAAAGCAGGGCATGTCAATCTTAAATATGCCCTTATACTGGCTGCTTTCTTTATAATAGGATCATATTTTGGCTCAAAAATTTCACTTTCACTACCAGAAACAACATTAAAGAAAATTTTTGCCTTTCTGCTGATGGCTGTGTCACTGAAGATGCTGTTAACAAAATAAGATAAGATATAAACCTGTAAAAATAATAAACCCTCTCCCTTGATTTAAGGGAAAGGGCACTAACAGGGTCATATAACCCTCTTTTTTCAGAACATTATTCCAAGACTCAGGATAAATGATGGCTGCCTGTCTCTGAGGCTGAAGGTTGTATTACCTATGTTGACTGAATCACCAAACTTTTCACTCAGGCTGCCGCCATATCTTGCATCGAGAGTTATAGTATTAAAGATATCAACTCCCACACCTGCCTGATAACCGAAAGTTGTACCTCTGTAAAGATTATCCCAGTTCGGATCATTTATCAGGGCGCTTGGTTTTCCAATTGGCACAGTAGCACTTGGTCCGGCATTAAGCCTTACCGGTCCAAGCTTCAAACCCAGAAGAACAGGAATCTCAAGCCTGTTGAAGCTCTGATCAAAAATATTACTTACCGAGTTCGTCTGAACATTATACTCGTAAGTGTTTGTAGCAAAATAAATTTCTGGCTGCAGGTAAACAGGTCCTAAACCCGCACGAACGAAAATACCTCCGTGAAAACCCCATGTTGCATCCTTCATTGGGGTTATTGTCCCGGTAGAAACATTGTACTCCGGAACAGTTGTGGTTGCTGCACCTGCTTTGATACCAAATTTAACCTGTGATATAGCAGGGATAACCATCATTGTAAACAGTAGAATTGCAATAAACTTTTTCATGACTTTCATTTTTTAATTAACATGCCGACATTTCGGGATAAAAAATATCCATAATAGTAACATTTTTGATAAACAAAAGGTTGCAATCTTCTATCTGAGATGAAATTTATTTTTTATCCAACTCTTCAAAAATACGTTCTTTCATACCATCGAACTCTTTCCTGTCAAAGAGTCTTGTAAGGTAAATGATCCGCCCGTTCCGGTCAATTATAACATTTCTTGTAACACCTTCTTCTTTATTTGCAAAAAGTCCGAAGATATCAGCCCCCGGATCAAGTGCAAGCGGGTAGGAAATTTTCATATCTTCTTTAAAGCCTGATACAGTTTCAACAGGCTCATCCCTGTCGATACCGATAATCTTAAGCCCTGATTCTTTCCCTCCATGCCAGATCTCTTCCTCAATGAAAGGCATCTCCTGCCTGCATACCCCGCACCAGCTTGCTGTGAACTGGAGCATTACTACACTTCCCCTGAGATCCGACAACCTGTAAGTATTACCTCCTGCTTCGACTATCGTAAAATCGGGTGCCAAATCACCAATACTCACTATATATCCATTCTTATTTTTTTCTCCCGCGCATGAAAAAATGAAAAGTGTTGATATCAGAATAAACATTTTTTTCATATAACCATTGTATTTTAGAAAGTCAAATATATTACCGTTTACTGAATTGCAATTGTATTACCTTCGCAAAATCTTAGTAAAATTCATGAAAAAAAGAACTTTGTTTGTTTTCCTGTTTCTGTCCGGAATCTGTCTATACGCCCAGGATCCGGCCATAAGAGGATTAAATTCAATAAACAGGAATGTTTTACAGTCTCAGCTTGAATTTCTTTCTTCAGACTGGATGGAAGGGAGACGTTCGGGTGAAAGGGGAGAGAAATTAGCTTCTGAATATATTTCAAGTATGCTTAAACTTTATGGAGTTAAACCCTGGGGTGACAGGATAAGAACAATAAATCTTACCGGATCGAATGATTTTGAAGAAAGGTCATATTTCCAGCAATTCAGCATAGTAAAAAGGCAACCAGGCAAAGAACAGCTTTTCAGAATAATAGAGAAAGATGGTGGAACTTCAAAAGTAATCAACCTTGATGATAAAATTGATTTCAGCATCAATACTCTGGCAGATGCTGAAGTTGAAGCCCCCGTTATCTTCGTTGGTTTTGGCATCAGGAACAAAAATTCAGGAATTGATGAGGTAAGTGGCTTAAGCCTCAAAGGTAAATTCATAATAAGAATTACAGGCATTACAGATAAGCTTACAAAACTCTCCCCTGCTGAAGTTACAGCATCAATGAAAGAATTTGAGAGTTATGCGGTACAACAAGGTGCTGCAGGGATCCTCGATGTTGACCTGCAAAGTCAGCCCGGATCTCCTTCACTTCAGAATACGGCTGCAATGTCTCCAGCAGAGTACATACCACGACCAATGGATTCCAATTCAAGATATTCACTTCCTGAAGAATCAATTGTGATACAGACTTTGAGAGCCACCATTTCAATCCAGGCTGCAAACCTGATACTGAAAGGCCCGGGAGATAAAATTCAAAACTACCTGTCAAATCCTGATCCCGGCAGGCTTCCCCAACTACAACCTGAAGAGAACAAAATAATATATATAAAGACAACTGTAGACAGAACCTCTATTCCTGTGCGTAATGTAATAGGGATCATCGAAGGAAATAAACCTGATGAGATTGTAGTATTGGGAGCACATTATGATCACATGGGAATGAATAACGGTTATATATGGAACGGTGCAGATGATAACGGTTCAGGAACTGTTGGAATCATGACAATTGCCAAAGCTCTGATGGAGACCGGTACCAAACCCGAAAAAACGATTATTATAGCTCTGTGGACCGCTGAAGAACAGGGCCTTTTTGGATCTGAATATTTCCTGCGGACTTTTGACAGGCCTTCTGAAAAGATCATCTTAAATCTGAACATGGATATGATATCGAGATATATATCAGATGATCAGCCAAATAAAGTGGTGATGACATATACTTCATCAGAAAAATCATACAGGAATATCACTGAATCGAACCTCAGGGAATATAGTATCAGGCTTAATGTTGATTTTCAACCTTCCGACAAACCTACAGGGAGTACAGATCATCGTAATTTTATGGAGATGAACATACCAATTATGAGATTTAAGCCCGGCCACAGGGAAGAATACCATACCCCGAATGATGAAACCAGCACCATCGACTGGGATATTATGGAGAAGATAGTCAGGATCAGTTTCCTGAATATATGGAAAATTGCCTTCCAGGTGCAATAAATTCAATTCTGAAGGAATTCTTCATGGCATGAATTTTGATTCATTCATTGAAAAATACTGCAATGAAAAAATCATATTATATTCTGATGTCTGTTATTGTCATGATACTGGTTCAATCATGTTCTTCAATTAAAGACAGCGGCTCCAGGGATGGATCAGGAATCGACCAGGCAACACTGGAGAAGGCTATTCAGTCAAGACAGTTCATAGTTAAGTTCGATATGATGTATACCTATAATGGTCCGGTTTACCTTCGGCCCAGGTCAAATTATATAATTGTCGACGGTGAAAATGCAATAATCAGCACTGCATATTTAGGAAGGCAATACGGCATTAGACCCATTGCAGGTATCAACATGAGGGGCAGGGCAAGCGATTATGAAATCACTAAAAAGGTAAAGAGGGAAAGGTATGATATAAGCCTGAAGGTAAATAATGAAGGTACCCGGTTTGATGTATATCTTACTGTTGGCAGGAATGGTACAGTTAGCGCCTCAATGAACAGCATGAGGATTAGCAGTGCAAGGTATGCAGGTTACATTGTTCCGATAAACAGGAGGACTCAGTTCCAGGATGATGACATGATTTGATCACTGGTAGTTTATATACCTGCTGTTTTCACTAAGTTCCACGAAGTCATCTCCGGTTTCCCTGTACCCATATTCAAAACAGTACCGGAACCTTCCTCCGTCTGAAGTTTCTATGACATGTGTGAAGAATGAGAAATTGTACCCAAGGGCAAAAAGTGCATCCCTGTGGATTTTTATCTTCCCTTCGGAATAGAGATCAGCCAGAATCCTGCGGTTCTTACGCAGAAGACCATGAACATTCCTTACATAATTGTTTGAATCACGGTTAGCACGGTTATTATAGTTATTACGGCACTGATCGGAGCAAAATTTTTTATCTGTCCTGCCATGAATAACTTCGCCGCAATCGAGACATTTCTTTTCCACGGCTGTAAAGTTTTGATAAAGATATAAAAAAACGTTTTTAAACGCTTACATACGTCTCTAAATGATTCTGAACCGGATATAAACGATTAATGGCCGGATCACCTTCTGCACATGGCTTAAGTTTGATTCAAAATTAAATGGATGTTTAACCAAAAACAAAAGTCATGAGCACAATGAAAAACAGAGTAACACTCATCGGAAACCTGGGAATGGACCCTGAAATCAAAACAACAGAAACAGGTAAAAAAGTAACCCATTTCACTCTCGCCACTGAAGAGGGTTACAAGAATGCTGACGGTCAGAAAGTGAAAGAAACAACCTGGCATAACATCGTTGCCTGGAATGGTCTTGCAGAGACTGCAACCAGATTCCTGAAAAAAGGAAGGGAGGTTGCAGTTGAAGGAAGGATAGTGTACCGCACCTATGAAGACAAAAAAGGTGTGACAAAGAACATAACAGAGATTGTTTTGAATGACCTCACCCTATTAAGGTCGGGCGGAAAACAGGCATCCAAACAGGAAGAATAGGAAATCTGCTGCATTTCCTTACCTGTGAAGGGCTGTTCTGCTGAACAGCCCTTTATTGGTTTTCAGCCCATGTTTCATATATTTGCCCCGCATTCACAACTCTGATTTATGAAAAAAGTGTTACTGTTGTTTATACTGATTACGGCCTGGAAACCGTTCTTTACAGCTGCCCAACAACCAGTAACCGGAAAACCTGTTACGGAGCTCTTTGTGAACTATCACCAATACATTAATAACAACGACAGCTCTCTTGTGAACGGATTCGCAATAACAAGGGCGTATCTTGGATATAACTTCATGCCGGAAGGTAATTTCACCGGGTCGCTGCTTCTCAACCTTGCCAACCCTACTCCCATTGTGCAACGAAGAAGCCCATTTTTCAGGGAAGCTTCTGTTTCCTGGTCAAATAAGAAACTTACAATGACACTGGGTATGACTTCTACAAGAGGTACAATGTTCCAGCAAAGATTTGTTGGCAAAAGGTACATTTCAGAATCTTTTGAAATTGCCAATAAGTACACTGAGGTTGCTGATCTTGGATTTGCAGTCGATTATATTATTAACGACATGTTAGAAGTCGATTTTACATTTATGAATGGTGAGGGCTATAATAAGGCTCATATCGACAACAGCATTAAGACATCAGCAGGTATTAACATTAAGCCAAATGAAAAATTCCTGTTCAGGGCATATTTTGATGTTGACAGGCCAGGTGGAATATGGCAGAGCATGCTTGTTGGTTTTGCTGGCTTTAAGAGCAGCCTTTTCAGTACAGGGATCGAAGCTGCCAGGAAAACGAATCTTGATCTTAAGGAGGGACACGATTCATGGGGATTATCAATTACCGCTGCAGCAACAGTTACAAAAAATACTGAATTATTCGGAAGGTATGATTATACAACATCAGCAATTGCACCAGGCGAGCCATCAAGATGGAATTACCTTGATGATTACAGGTATTCAGTGATAGGATTGCAATACACATTTAATAATAATTTCAGGATGGCGCTTAATTACCAGGGAACAATGCCCTACGCCGGTGATAATGCCAATGCCATTTTTATAAATGGTCATTTTAAATTCTGAAAAATCTACCTGTTGTCTGCAAAGTGCCTTCCGGCATGAAGTGCCCTGATATTTATTTCTGTTATATCAGCACCTTTGGGTTCGAAAAGTTTTCTTACAGCTCTTTCAATGCTGCTGAAAGGCATATCAATAAAAGGTGAAGCAGCTCCGAGAATAACAATATTCCCGGCCCTGGCAGAACCTGCTTCTCGGGCAATGGTTTCAGCATCAATAAGAATATTATTTTTCAACTTCCTGATCTCGTTCAATACATCTTCCACAGGCGGGTAATCGGGTATGTTAATAAATGGTACAGAATTCGTTACAACCCATCCCGACTTCGAAAGCCAGGGAAGATACCTGAGTGATTCCATGGGCTCAACTGAGATAATAAGTCCGGCTGAACCATGTGGAATAAGATCAGAAGCAACCGGTTTGTCAGACAACCTCAGGTGCGACTGGACATCACCTCCCCTCTGGCTCATGCCATGAACTTCGGCCTGTTTCAGGAAAAGGTTATTTTCTATTGCCGCCAGGCCAATGGCAGCAGCAATTGTCAGGATTCCCTGGCCGCCAACACCTGATAATATTATATCACTTTTCATTCCCTGATTCTTTTTTTTCCGATTTAGCTTTCCTTGAGGCAGTCTGTATACATTCACGCCTGGATATTATAACAGAAACTCCCTTATAGCTCAATTCATTCTTGATTATTTCGACATTCTCATCATGATGCTTTTTAAGAGGGATCAGTAACCTGATATGTTCTGGCAGAACACCGATCCCTTCACAGATCTTTTCGAGCCTGCCGGTAGCTTTTGAATCCTGACCTCCTGTCATACCTGTTGTTGAATTATCTGAAATGACTATTGTTACCGGCGAATTTTTACTTACTGCATCGAGCAGGCCGGTAATACCTGAATGTGTAAAAGTGGAATCACCGATAACTGCAACAGAAGGAAAGAGGCCAGCATCAGCGGCACCAATTGCCATTGTTATTGAAGCTCCCATGTCGACACATGAATTTATTGCATTATAGGGAGGCAATGCGCCGAGTGTATAGCAACCGATATCAGAAAAGACCCTTCCCGGGCCATATGATTTTACAGCTTCAGTCAATGCATTAAAAGTGTCGGAATGGCTGCAACCTTTACAGAATGAAGGAGGACGCATCTTTACAATTCCAGGAATTGCAAAACCATTCTCCACCGGGTAGCCGATTGCTTTTGCCACTATGGATGGATTGAGTTCACCATCGCGTGGCACAGTACCGTCGAGCCTGCCGAATATTTTTTTTTCAGTTTCAGGAATCCCCCGAATAAGCTCTTCGAGGATTGGGGCACCCTCTTCAAGGATCAGCAATTCTGAGCACCTTGAATATATATCCTTAATAAGATCTGAAGGAAAAGGATAAGATGCAATTTTAAGAACCGGGAAATTATGGCTTGCACCAATATTCTCGATGAGATAATTATAGGCAATGCCGCATGCGATTATACCAAGCTCTCTCTTCTTCCCGTCTGTGAATGAATTATATTTTGATAACCTGGTTTCATACCTTAATGATTCATATACCTCAATAAGCTTTCTATAACGTTTGCGGGCAATAGCCGGTAAAAGGATGAACTGAAGAGGATCAGAAGGAAGCACCAATGGCTTCTCCGGAACTGATTGTCCTGGTTTTACATTTGCACGTGAGTGAGCCAGTCGTGTTGTGATCCTGAACAGAACTGGTACTTTGTATTTTTCTGAGACATCGAAAGCATCGAATATCATGTCATATGCTTCCTGCTGGTTCGATGGTTCAAAAACAGGAACCATAGCAAATTTTCCATAAAAACGGCTATCCTGCTCGTTCTGTGATGAATGCATTGAAGGATCATCAGCTGATACAACAACCATTCCTCCATTAACACCTGTTATTGCTGCATTGATAAAACCGTCGGCTGCCACATTCAATCCCACATGCTTCATTGCAACCATGGACCTTTTGCCAGCATATGACATTCCAAGGGCAGCTTCAACCGCTGTTTTTTCATTTGATGACCATTCACGGTGTACATTCCTTGCTTTGGCTTCACCGGATGATCTTATATACTCCATTATTTCGGTTGAGGGAGTTCCCGGATAAGCATACATGCCACTTATACCTGCATCCAGCGCAGCCTGTGCAATAGCTTCATCTCCAAGTAATAGTTGATTCATCATTATCAGCGCACTTTTATTGCAAAATTAGCCACTTGAAACAAATTAGTTGAACTTATTCAAAAACAAATATCAAAATAAATAAGTCATACACATATGTAATTTGCATGGTTCTTGAAGGGAATTTATTCTGAAATGTTTTCTGTTACATGCATTATTGCTTATTTTGCACATGTGACAAGGTTTAATAAGGTTGTATACTGTTGAATAAGATATTATATATCATTCTCCTTTCAGGATTAAGTTTTTCTTCCGTTTACAGCCAGGAAGAAACAGAAATTTTCGTACAGGTCAGTGGCATCATTACTGATATTGATATGAGACCTGTATATGGAGCCTCTATAACTTCGAAGAAGCTAAGGAGGACCACCATAAGTGAACCATCGGGAATATATTCCATTACCAGTATCCCGGGAGACACCGTATTTTTCCGTGCACTCGGTTATAAACGTTATCATACTGTAATTCCCGAAGATTATACAGGGCGTTTCGCAACAGTGGACATCATGCTTGAATCCGATACCATTGAAATTGAACCAATTACAATTTTGCCGTGGAAGACCTATAGCGAATTCCTGAATGATATGACCAAAGAGCGGCCGGTTGATCCAAGGATTGAAAATATGAATGAGAATCTTGCATCCATATATGTTGCAATGAACAATGAATCAGGGGTAAGAGTAACCCCGGAGGCAGGTTACAGGTATGCCATGGAGCAAAATTTCAGTGCAATAGCAACACGACAGCAGTATCCGGTCAATAATCTTCTTAACCCCTTTGCCTGGGCAAAGTTTGTCAATGGTGTCAGGAATGGGCTCCTGAAAAATCAAAAATTTGATAAGCCCACAAAGAGTAAGGTGAGAAAGAAGAAGAATTGATGATAATAAATCCGTCAATATTCAGTTTGAAGAGTAGTTAATAGTGAAAATGGCTATTTTTTCGGACGATATATTTAAAAGGCTGGGTGGCAAGATTATCCGGAATTTCAAGGGAATGAAAAAGAATGACAGCAGGCTTGTTGGAATCCTTGGCACCCTTATAATACATCTTGCTGCAGCAATAATCTTCATGACATTTCAGATCAGGTCTATAAAAAAGGATAACGTTGAGATTTTTTCAGTAGAGCTTGCCGAGGCTGATTTGGAGGATCAGCCTGAAATAAATGAAGAAAAACTTATAAATCTTCCCAATCCCAGTGTTGAAAAGATCTTGCAAGGCGATAATGAAATGCTGAATATTGCCAGGAACCTTGCAAATAAAGCTGATCCCACAATAAACCCTGACGACTACATAGATATGGTTAAAGAGGAGCTCATTAAAAGCGGACAGCTTGATGAGAATAACTATATTGATGAGCAGAAAAGACAACGTGAAAATGCAGGGGAAATGCTGGCAGTACAGGAACAGAAACCTGAGACAGTAAAGAAAGATGAAGCTGAAAAATCTTCACAGGAAATAGCTGCAAATTACCAGGGACCAACAAGGATCTATTATGATGTTCCGGGAAGAAATCACACATACCTTCCTTTGCCTATTTACATGTGCGAAGGAGCTGGAAAAGTAACATTATCTATAGAGATAACCCAGAAAGGTGATGTTACTGATGCTGATGTAATTCCTGCTGAAAGCACTACAACTGACCAGTGCCTGATTGAAACTGCTGTTGCAACCGCATTGATATCCAAATTTAATCCTGATGTTAATGCTCCCAGGTTGCAGAGGGGAAAACTCACATACCATTTTGTGGCACAATGATCAGAAGAGAGTTGTCTGAAGTGGCTTCCGGTAAGGTTTGATCACATCAGGTGTATTCCTGTCTGCATTCCTGTCATTTACAAGAGGCCCTACCGTATGAGCATTCAGAATCATGGAAGAAGGCCTGAGAATGTCGGTAAGTTCATTTTCAGAAGCAGACAGATCGAGCCATCGCTTTTCCTGGACTATATCGAGTATTGCAGGCATTCTCTTTGCAGAGTTGTGAATTTCCGAAAGGAGCTCATTCGCTTCAGTTGTTACAATAGTAAAGGTATTGAACACCTCTCCTGTCTTATCAAAGATCCAGGTGTCGTATAAGCCTGCGAGAGATATTATACTGTCATCTGATTTGTAAATATACCAGGGGATCTTTTCTTTTCCCTTGTGCTGCCATTCAAAGAAACCTCTTATGGGAATGATACATCTTTTTGACCTGTAAGAGAGAGAAAATGAGCGTTTATCTGAAAGACCTTCAGCCCTTGCATTGAATGTTTTATTCCTGATACGCTCAGCTTCTTCCATGCTTCCTGAAGAAGAAGGAATGAGGCCCCACCTGAACAACTTTATTTTCGCCGGATCATCTGAACAGATCACCGGCATTTCAGGTATTGAAAAAGCATGCAGATAGAAGCTAGGTCGGTATTTATCCGGGTCGATCAGGGTGGCACCGTACCTAGATTCAAGCTCTTCTTTGACAAGATTTACATTGACTGAAAAACACATATCTTAACCGGGGTAACCCGTAAGTGTTGCTGCCCTAAGGGGTACAGGAAGAGAATAGTCAAGAAGATCATAATCAGGCCATTCGTGTACCCTTGAAAAGATTTTTGTCATCATTGAATTGATGTAGGAGTAAATTTCAGGTCCGTTCCATGAACTTGAATTGCAAAGTACAACCCATGAGAAACCATCTGCCTGTCTTTTCATCATTGCAGATGTTCCTGGAAAATATCCTGTTCTCCACCATGTTCCGTCGTTAATTATGCTTTTCCAGCCAATAGGGGCAGAACCGTTTTCGTGGTTTGTCATAACAGAAATACTCTCACTGGTGAGGAAATCAGGTTTTGAATCAAACCCATCAACAGCAAGCAAAAGGCGCATAAGGTCAGGCGCAGTAGCAATCCATGCACCTGCTGCACCAAGTGATTTTATATCATTGCCGCCGTAACATGCCAGGCATAATTCATCCGGGTTATATATAGAAGGTTTCAGAGAGGCTCCCCTGGGCTCATAGTATGTTACTTCAAGCGGAGCTTTTTCTGATGGCAGGTTACCTGCAAGATACATGTCATATATTCCAAGCGGAGCCAGTATTTCTTTCCTGCAGAACTCTTCATATCCCATTCCTGTTATCTTTTCAATTACAAGGCCAAGGATGCTGTATCCAAGATTGGAATAAGACCTTCCTGCTCCTGGTGTATAATGAAGTCTTCTGTCGAGGGCGAACCTTACTATTGTCCTGGTATCTACAGGTGTTTTTGTACCCATATCTTCGGCAACTACCTGCGGCATAAACATCTGGTCGCCATATCGCTGCGTCCATCCACCCTCATGACTTAAAAGATGCTCGACTGTAATGCTGTAGACTCTTTTGTCTTTTGGTTCGCTGAAATAAGGATCATTCAAAATTCCATCAGGACCGAACACCTTATCATCGAGAGAGAGCTTACCTTCTTCCTGCAGTTTCATTATTGCTATTGCAGTGACGAGCTTGGAAACACTTGCGATACGAAACTTATTAAATGGCTGGGTATAAGCTTTGAGGGCTGTGTCAGCATATCCGAATCCTCTTGCGTAAACAAGCTTCCCGTCTTTTGCTATTGCTATTGAAACACCATTTATCGCCCAGTGATGAAGGAAGGAATTCACTGTCTCCTCAGCAGCTGTAAACTGTTCACCCATTGATGAACTGTTATTAAGCCTGACATTATTCACAACAAGCTTCTCTTCAACCACACTCGTTTCTCTTGCACCGGGATTTATACTTATCACAAATAAAAAAATGGCTGCAAGAAATAATTTTTTCCTATCCATCTATGTTAAAACCTGTTTACACAAAATTAGTAAATCTTTCCAAAATATTCATGTTCCACGCATGAATGGGCTGAATTTAAACGGCTAATGAATAGCAATATTATCGAATTATTTAAAAAAATCATACTAATTTCAATAAAAGAACAGCATCAGCTTATTTTTGTTTAATCAATGGATAAACCTGCACAATCTTTAGTACGGAAATCAGAATCAAAAAATTAAATTTGTGAATGCTTTTTAAATGCACAAAAATCAGAACGCTCCTGTTTACAGCAATCATAATTTTTCCAATGATTGCAAATGCACAATGGAACACTGTTAAATCCGCAATAGACACAACTGACTACATTCCTTCATACTTCCAGGATTATATCCAGTATAACCTGATGATTGCAGCATCAAAAGGTTATATCTCTGAAATTGAAAGAATGATGGATATGGGCGCTGATATTAATGCAACCACAATCGAAGGGGCCACACCACTCATTTTTGCAGTCTCAAACAACAAGCCTGATGCCGTAAGAACAATTCTGAAATATAAACCGGAAATTGATAAAAAGACACTATCGAGTGAGACTGCCCTGATGGTAGCAGTAAAAAACCAGTTTTTTGATATTGCTGAAATGCTTATAAGAGCTGGTGCAGATATCGATTATACCGACATTAACGGGGTTTCATCTCTTCATTTTGCTGCACTTTACGGATATCTCGATATTACTGACCTTTTGCTCTATTACAATGCAGCAGTTGATTCTAAATCTGCAGAAGGCACCACTCCTCTTTTGACATCTGTTTGGGCAGGGTACATTGATATTGCTGATCTGCTTCTTCAGAATGGTGCCGATCCTGATGCAAAAGATATTGATGGCTTCACTCCTTTCCTGCTGGCAGCCTATTATGGCGATACATTGATGATGGACCTCCTGAAAAAGCACGGTGCAGATATCAATGCAAAGACAAATAAAGGATTTAGTGCATTGTCGCTTGCAATTGTATCCGAACAAACTGGTACAGTTGAATATCTTATAAGGACAGAAAAAAACTGGGCTTCCCAGGGAATAAACAGTTCAAATCCATATACAGTTGCAGCTAAATACGGGAGGAAGGATATAATAACAAAACTTAGGGAAAACAATATACCGGGAAGAGTATCATACGGAATAGACCAGATTACTGTCGACGTTTCAGCAAGAATTACAGGAAGGGATCTAATAACAGGAGCATCGCTTACGTTCAGGGAACCTCTTCTGAATGCTGGTTTCCTGACAGGAATCGATTTTAAGCCATGGTACTCGAGGGTTCTTGTTAAAGAAGCTGATAATATTTTCTTCCAGTACTGGGAACGAGGGTATCTTGCATATGCCGGAATCTTTAAAGATCTGAAAATAAGTGAAATTCCCAACCAGTATAAATTTGTATTTACAGCATCCCTACTGGGGGGATACTCATTTGGAAACGAGATGAAAGGCACATACAAAAACACTGAAAGCAAATTCAGCTTAATTCCTTCTGCCGCACTACAACTTCAGTTCAGGAATGTGAGATTGTCCGCAGGCCTTGAATATCTTGAATCTGAGTTTTATAAGGTTGGCCCTTTATGGCTGAGGACCTCAATCGGGTATAACTATTATTTTGATAATATCAGAACGAAAATCAAACCCCCAAGATGGTTTTAAAATGAGGCATTACCTGATCATACTTTTATATATTTCCGGAATCTTCCTGTTCTCCTGCGAGGAAGATAGTCCGTTTATCAACTGCGATGAATGCCTTCAGACTGAACCTTTGAATGCAACAGTGATCCTGAAGCTCGATGAGAGAAGGAATGCAATAGTCCCGGTTGAAGTGTACTCGGGATTTCTTGAGGAAAACATCAACTTTGCGTCTTTTAGATTCGGAAGCCCTCAGGCGGAAATA
The DNA here is from genome assembly GCA_035297425.1 of Bacteroidales bacterium. Taxonomy (GTDB): domain Bacteria; phylum Bacteroidota; class Bacteroidia; order Bacteroidales; family VadinHA17; genus LD21. The sequence goes on from DATGYZ010000034.1 coordinate 93,970, forward strand.
CAGCTGCCGCTAAACAGTTTGTATACAATCACTGCTACATACACATATGAAGGCAGGACCTATACGGCAGTCGATACAGCATATCCCAGGGTAAAATTCAGTGAAGACCAGTGTGATGATCCATGCTACTATGTCTATGACAATGTTGCAGATCTCAGGATCAAGTATCCGGATTAAATGTATATCACAGGATTTACGTCCTTATCAAAATCATCATCCTTATAATAAACCCTGTCGAGGAATAAGCCCGATGGAGGCGCAGTAAACTTTGCAGGCAGGTTTGTCGGAACTGTGAAGAAATTTTCCATTTCGGCAGGGTCAATATTGCCTCTTCCCGTTTCAACAAGAATACCTGTCATTCTCCTGATCTGTTTCCATAAGAAATGTGAGCCAATCACGTGGAAGAGGATCATATCCCCGAATTCGTGCAATTCAGAGTGGAGTATTTTAACTTTTGTAGAGGACTGTTCCTGGTCGGGGTCAGTAAAGCTAACAAAATCCCTCAGGCCGGTAAAATGTGTAGCTGCCTCTTTCATCTTCTTCAGATCAAGCTCATCCTTTATCCACCAGACAAATTTTTTACCAAAAGCTGTTCTGCGCCTGCTAATCTGGTAGATATAGCTTCTGGCTACGGCATCATGCCGGGCATGGAACTTAGGACCTGCTTCTTCAACACTCAGGATACTTATATCTGGTGGCAACCTGTCGTTAATGCCATATTTTATCCTTAACAGAGGCAATTCCGTTTCAACATCAAGGTGGGCAACCTGACCCCTTGCATGAACCCCGCTGTCAGTACGCCCGGCACCGAAAAGTTCGAATTCAGATGTTCCAAAGAGATTCCTGCAGGCATCCGTTATCTCACCCTGTATAGTCTTACCCCCTTTTTGTATCTGCCATCCTGTATATCTTGTCCCCTCGTATTCGAGGTTAAGCTTAAATCTTCCCATTTCTTATTATAAAGTTCAAAGATAGGAATAAATGAAGTGAAACATTGTAAATATTCAATTCTGACCCTCCGAATGCATCATTCATCTCCTGATTTTTATGTTATTTTTGTGAAGTAACACCTAAAAACATGAAGAAAAAATATATGAATCCCTATGTAGCAGGCACATTGCTCGGGCTGGTGCTTCTGTCGGCAATGGTACTCTCAGGCAGGGGGCTGGGGGCAAGCGGTGGACTTAAATACTGTGTCGTGTCGGTTGTAGGAGCTATTGACAGGCAGCATGCCGAAAATTCGATCTATTACAGCAAGTATTTTGCTGATGGTTCAAAGCCGGTATTAAACTGGCTTACAATTGAAATTTTCGGTCTTGTAGCCGGTGGTTTCATTTCTGCAATGATCTCCGGAAGATTGAAGCTTACAATTGAACATTCCCCTAAAATTTCAGTAACAAGAAGACTTGTCTTTGCATTTACAGGTGGCGCCTTATTTGTATATGGGGCACAGCTTGCAAGGGGATGCACAAGCGGTGCTGCACTTTCAGGCATGGCTGTATTATCACTCGGTGGCTTTGTGACAATGGCAGTAATCTTTGGTTCAGCTTATGTCTTTGCCTATTTTTTCAGGAAGAACTGGATTTGATTGTGAAAAATTTAACAGTAGAAAGATGATGCCTTTGACAAATATTCCAGTTTGGCTCGACCTGATAATTGCCTTTATTATCGGAACAGGTTTCGGCTTTGCACTAGAACAGGCAGGTTTTTCTTCATGCCGGAAACTTACAGGAATGTTCTATGGTTACGACACCACTGTGATCAAAGTATTCTTTACAGCTGCGATCGTAGCCCTTACAGGATCACAATTACTCGATTACCTTGGTATACTTGATCTTAAAATGGTGTTTGTGAATGAATACCTTGTTTATGCTTCAATTATAGGCGGAATAATTATGGGGGCAGGATTTATTATGGGAGGATTTTGTCCAGGTACTGGGCTGGCTGCATTATCCACAGGAAAAATAGATGCAATGGTTTTCGCAGCAGGTGGTCTTACGGGAGCGTGGCTTTTTGCCGAGAGCTATCCGCTAATTCAAAATATTGCTGAGGGGAATAACAAAGGTCCTGTCAAGATAAATGAGGTATTAGGCCTGCAGCCAGGATCATTTACATTACTCCTGATAATTGCTGCAGCTGCCATGTTCCTGGTTGCTGAAAAGGCAGAAACCAGGTTCAGAAGACCTGAAATAACCAACGATATCTGATCATGGGAACCAGACAAAAGTTTTCAGCAGCACTCATCGGCATAGGCATAATCCTTGCAGTCCTGCCATACAACGGGCACAGCTCATTGACAGGCAGAACGAACGAAGTGGCACTTGAGGTATTTAATGAAAATGCATTCCTTTCCGTAGACAAGGTAGCACAGATGATCGTTAACGAAGATTCGTCCCTTCGCCTGATTGATCTCAGACCAGCAGAACAGTGCAATGCTTTCAGTCTTCCCGGGGCAGTCAATTTGCCTTACGAAAAGTTCATTTCAGCTGACCCATCAGAAATCCTTGGACCAGGCAATATTAAAAATGTGATCTACTCAAATGGTGACACTCAGTCATCGTACGCACTTGTAATCGCAAAGGGTATGAAACATCAGAATGTTTTTGTCATGAAAGGAGGGATGAATGAATGGTTCTCTACGATCATGAACAGCAGGTTCACAGGCGGGAGGATAAGTCCTGCGGAGAATGCTATTTTTGAAACACGCACCAGAGCATCAAGGCTCTTTTCTGAAATAAACAGCTTACCAGACAGCCTTAAGGAAAAGCTAAGGGAATCAAAGAAACTGGCAGCTAAAAAGCTTGACGGAGGCTGTGAGTAGTTTTTTCTTCAATGAAAAAGGAAAATGCAATGCTTGGAAAAGTAATAAAAAGCTATGGCCTTACCGGGGCTGTGATACTTGTGGTAATTATTTCTGTTGTATTTAGATTTTCAGGTACAAACAGGTTCAGACCCGATGCATTCAGACACGCCTTGCCATCGGTTGATGGAAAAAACATTATTTCCTCTGACAAAGTTGTTGCCATGGTTGGGAAAAAACTTGTTGTCAGGCTTGACAGCATCGGAAGCATTGACGGCATTAAAGATGTATTGACTATATCACCATCCGGTATACTTTCAGAAGAGAACATTTCAGCAATAAGAAAGAACAAAGGCCCGGTGCTGTTATTATCAGGAGACCCATCTTTGTCCGCTCGTACCTGGATGTTACTTGCCCAGAAAGGGGTTAAAGAAGTCTACATAATATCGGACAAAGATGATGAAGAGATAAAAAATAAATTCCGGCGTGATACACTGATCAAGCCGGAAATAATAGAGTAAAGGCAAAATACTATTTAACTACTTCATAGTCATTAACTTCTTCAGCTGTAAAAGGCAGCCATGACAGCACTTTACGGTCTTTATTCATCTTGTCGTACATAAAGCTGTTATTTCCATACCTCAGTGTCCGGGCATCATAACCGAACAAACGTAGATAAGCCGTCGCAAAACCAGAGTTATGCCCGGTTCCACAATAAACAACAACTGTTTTACCGATGGGTATTGAAGCCATTTCTTCAACATAGCCGAGTGTTGATTCGGGTTTATACCTGACAGCCCCGGGAATATGGCCATCTTCGTATTTATCTTTTCTTTCGAAATTGATGATATAGTACTTAGACGGATCTGAAAACACTTCTTCAGCAGAAACGATAACGTTTCCCGTTCCTTCACCAAAGAGCTTTTTATACCTGGCAGCAGCTATATCAGACCCTGAGGTAAAGCCCGTTTTAAGAAGAGGCAATGAAGTTCCGGGCACTCTATCATGGGCATTTTTCTCAAGAGCAGATTCATATTTACCTGATACACCTGACAGCCATCCTTTGTCTGCATATTCTTTATTCCATGCACTCATCCCCCATCTCATTGCATAAATGTTTCCATATCCCATAAGCCTGAGCAGCGATACCGTATAACTTGACAATGCCCCATCATCGTCGACAACTATTATCCTGTCATACTCAAATGGTCTTATGCCAGACTGGAGGTATTCAGGAAGGTCTTCAAACCTCTTATTCACAGAACCTTTAATATGACCGGCACTGTATTTATCTTTTGACCGGATATCGATTATCAGATTATTCCTGCCAAGTTCTTCATTTACAATTGAAGCTTTTATTAGTGATGGGAAATTATTACTGTTCACATAGTCGCCGTTTTTTACAAGCTCATCAAGAAGGAGCTTTGTTTCAGTGTCTGGCGTAACAATTACAGATACAACAGAAGTATCAGCAGGAACCATCTTTTCTGTGGGTGGTTGTACCTGGTTTTTACAGCCTGCCATCAGGAGCAGAACTGAAACTGAGCACAGGAGATATTTCATTTTTTTCATGGCAGCCAATTTTACATAATAACTGCAACATTATTCACATCAAACCTCGCAGTAGCAGTCCTGTTTCCTGCTTCATCATAAGAATACTTTGTTATTGCAACACCATTTGCTGGATCATTGATAAGGTTTCCATTTTTGTCATAGCTACTGATCTCAATAACAGCTCCGTGTTCGTCATAGGAATATTTTGTAACCGGCACTAACTTGCCACTTACCATTTCATTATCCTGGTCATAGTATGCTGTTTCAATCACATTGCCATTTTCATCAAACTTGCTCAGCCGTTTTGACCAACCCCAGTAAAGGTTCGACATCTGGCCTGTAACATTGAAAACCTCGAATGCTTCCACATCACCATTTTCATTTGGGGTGAAAGTAAAATATGAAACACCTATATCGCCGCAGTTTTCAGCGGTGCAATTGTAGAGTGTGTCGGCCATATAATTAGCCATACGCGTTACAAAACCCTTGTCGTTGTATGTAAAACGAAGCTCATAGAACGGACAGAATGGGTTCATAACAACTTCTTCACCCTCCAGATTATAACGGTTTTCCCTGATCATACCATCAGGAAGTTTCTGCCAGACATAATGATGAATATTATTACTATTATTAACCATCTGCCCAGCTTTGTTGTAGAACATCATTTCAACCCTGTCGCCATCGTTGTTTCGAGCATATTCCAGTGCAAACACACCGTTCCTCTCAACTTTTTCCCCTGCCTTGTTATAGAAGTATTTTGTCTGCATATTGCCATTGTATTCAAATGCGATTTTAGGAACACCCATTGAGGAGTATTCAAGAAGGTTATTATTCCTGACATATTCAACAGATAATAGTGTTCCCTTATCATCATAAGTGAATTTGTAGCTGTTTACCTTTTGTGCTTCTTCATCACTTATCCTGTGAGTGCCCTTTTCAATATCATAAGGAGTCTCACTGAACTGTAACTGCCGGTAATATTCCACTCCGGAATGCTTATTCTGCTTCTGTTTGCCAGTGCATGATGTTATGGCCACTATTATCATTAGCGCCATTATGAACCTGAAAGAATTAACGCTGAGTTTCATTTTCAGAGGGTATTGGTTAGTGTAAATGTAAATATAATTAAAAATCACTCTTTGAGATTTGATGGTGATAACAAGCATACAGTAAAATTTGTTTAAACAAGATCAAAAGAGATTGATCAACAATGGCTTTATAAAATTCCTGCATTTGACTTTATGGCTTAACTTTGCAGAAAAATCTTAAATCATGCCGGACGGATTCTTTGACTCTGATCTTTTCAGTTATTTATTAATGCCCCTGTTAATTTTCCTGGCAAGGATATGTGATGTATCAATTGGTACAATGCGAATTATTTTTGTATCAAAAGGAAAAAAGTACATAGCCCCTATACTTGGCTTCTTTGAAGTTCTTATCTGGATAACAGCTATAAGCAAGATAATGCAGAATCTTGATAATTATATAAACTATGTTGCCTATGCAGCTGGCTTTGCAACAGGTAATTTTGTCGGAATGATTATAGAGGAAAAACTGGCAATGGGAATTTTGATGATCCGGGTCTTTGCACATGAAAGAGGCAGTGAACTCGTAAATCTTTTGAATGAAAATGGTTTCGGAGCAACAGTTGTTGAAGGACATGGAGCAAGGAGCAGCGTTAATCTCATTTACACAATTGTACAGAGGAACAATCTCGATGATGTGATCAGCGTCATTAACAGCTTCAACCCACATGCATTTTATACTGTTGAAGATATAAAATCTGTGAATGAAGGAATTTTCAGCAAAAGGAAATCTGATTTCTTCTCAATCGGGACCATTCTCAGGGAATGGCGAAAAGGCAAGTAGACGGTGATTGGATGAAATTGTTAAAATTGTATATTTGAAAAAAGAAAAAAACAGAAATGGGAAATTACCGGATGCATCCACTTTATAAAAAGCACACGATGGACAGTGCCATGAGCTCTGTCTGGGAATTTTACAAAAAATATTTTTTGATACTGTATGCAACGGCATTTGCAATGTCGATTGTGCTTCAGTATTTCTCATCGCTCCTTAACATTGAACAGCTGCAGTCAACTACAGATTTCCAGGTATTGATTGAAAAAATGAGAGAGATGATAGTACCGATTATAGGTCTTTCGCTTATAAGCCTCTTTTTTACAACGGTTCTGCAACATTTTGTCCTGAACAAGCCTGTCGATGAGGAGAACAACATTTTTAAATCTGTAATTATATCTTTTAAATATTTTGTCCCGTTTCTGATCATTATGATTTTGCTGACATTCTTTGGAGTTGCAGCAATAGCAATAGGCATTCTGCTTTTGGTTGTCGGGGCATTATTTGCGGCAGTTTACCTTCTTGCCCTTTACCTGTTCGTGCTGCCGGTTATGATGACAGAGGGCATAAACATCGGCAAAATATTGTCGAGGATTTTCAGCCTGTTACACAGGAATTTCTGGTCAAATATCGGCTGGTCAGCTGTTTTCCTTATTATGCTGCTTGTGATCAGCGTCATTTTTTCAGCAATCATCATGATTCCTTTTTCGGGAAACATCATCGGGAACGTTCTTAATCCTGGTGAGGCTGCTCCCAGTTACCTAACAAGCCCTCTTTTTATACTTTTATCGGCAGCTGTTAATGCTTTAACAATGCCGCTTCTGCCTATATTTGCTGCTGTTTTATATTTCAACGCAAAAGCAGGGGAAGACAGTGTTGAAGAAAAAATTAACGAGCCTGGTGAATACAGACCAACAGTTGAAGATCTTTATTCAAAACCTCTTGATGAAAATCTAACGGAAAAATAAAACCAGCATAATTCTTAACCTTTTCTTAAACCTTAAAATCCGGTTGCAAACAGGCATACCGGATTTTATTTTCTTCATGCTGAAAGCTAAATCTGGTTCTCGCCTTTTACATAACCGAATTGTGCCAGTATTCCGCCATCGACATATAATATGTGGCCATTAATAAAATTACTGGCCTCTGAAGCAAGGAACAGAGCTGCATACTCCGCCTACATGAAACGGGATGACCTGCATACCGCAATTCTGTTTTTGAACCTGATTTGTTTACCAAATACAGATAAGAGTGCAGTTGAACTATCGTCAATTCTCTTGATTTATTGAATTTGAAATGATACCTTTCGTGTCCGATTAATTTCAGCAAACTCAAAATTATCAAATAATCCAACTTGCCGGAAAATTATGAGTTCTTTTATAAATGAAAATTTTCTCCTTCTTAACAGAACAGCAAGGAGATTATACCATGAATACGCTGTCAGCCTGCCAATTATAGATTTTCATTGTCATCTTTCACCTGCCATGATTTCAGAAGACAGAAGGTTTTTGAACCTTACCCAGGCATGGCTTGAGGGAGATCATTATAAATGGCGTGCAATGAGAATGAATGGAGTTGATGAGACCTTTTGTACAGGCAAAGCAGATGATAAATCCAAATTTTTAAAGTGGGCTGAAACAGTACCTTACGCCGCAGGTAATCCTCTTTATCATTGGACCCAGCTCGAGCTTGCAAGGTATTTTAATATAACTGACCTGTTATCATCTGAAACAGCGGAAAAGATATATAATAAAGCTTCACAGATGCTTACTTCTGATGATTTCAGTGTAAAATCACTTCTCAGGAAGGCAAATGTTGAAATAGTCTGTACAACCGATGACCCTGTTGATGATCTTGTGCATCATTCTCTACTGAAAAATTTTGAAATAAAGATATTACCAACCTTCAGGCCTGACAATGCCATAAAAATTGAAGATCCGGGATTATTTACAAATTATATCGGGCAGCTTGGCCTTGCGACAGGCAGGGAAATAAGGAGCTTTGATGAAATGATAGACGCTCTCGATAACAGGCATAATTTTTTCCATAACATGGGCTGTCGCTTATCTGATCATGGAATGGAAAGGTTCTACTTTGCCAATGTCACAGCATCAGAGGCAGGAAATATTTTTATGAAGCTTATCAAGGGAGAGAGAATATCTTCTGAAGAAGATGAAAAGTACAAGACAGCTGCTATGGTTGAGTTATGCAGGATGAATCACCGCAGGGGATGGACTCAGCAGTTTCATGTGGGTGCAATCAGGGATAATAACAAGCGCATCTTCAGGAAAACGGGACCTAATGCAGGTCTCGACTCAATAGGATCACCACTTGAAGCAGCAAAAGTATCGGGTTTCTTAAATGCACTTGACGAAACTGACCAGATGGCCAGGACAATACTTTATAATCTTAATCCCGCCGACAATGAGATGATGATAACAATGGCAGGCAATTTCAATGACGGAACATCACCTGCAAAGGTGCAATATGGTGCAGCCTGGTGGTTTCTAGATCAGAAAAACGGCATGGAAAAACACCTGCGTGATATCACTTCTCTTGGACTGCTCAGCAGGTTTGTTGGAATGGTTACCGATTCAAGGAGCTTTCTCTCCTACCCCCGCCATGAATACTTCAGAAGAATAGCTTGCAATTTTGTTGGTGAAGAAGTCGAAAAAGGATCTATACCTGAAGATGAAACTATCCTAAAGTCGATTATTGAAGGGATTTCATACAGGAACGCAAAAGAATACTTCGGTTTTTAAAAATATTTTGATGGACAATTTCAATATCAGGGATAAGGTTGCAGTGATTACCGGCGGGGCCGGTATAATATGTTCAACAATGGCAAAGGAACTGGCAGCTCATGGTGTAAAGACAGCTATTCTTGACCTAAATAATGAAGCTGCTTTGAAGGTAGCTGAAGAGATCAGCAGAGAGACAGGTACGAAATCTGTTGGTTTTGCAGCAAACGTGCTCGACAGGGTATCGCTTGAAGAAGCCAGGAAAAAAATCAATGAACAGCTGGGGAAAATTGATATCCTTGTAAACGGTGCCGGAGGAAATTCTCCCGCTGCAACTACGAAGGTTGAAGAGATGTTCGGCGATGAAAACATTGAGGATACATTTTACGGGCTTAAAACAGAAGGTTTCGATAAGGTATTTGATCTTAATTTCAAGGGCACACTTCTCCCTTGCATGGTACTAACAACAGATATGATTTCACAGAGATCAGGAGTGATTGTAAACATCTCATCAATGAACTCATTCAGGCCCCTTACAAAAATACCTGCATATTCAGCTGCAAAATCTGCAATTAACAATTTCACTCAGTGGCTGGCTGTTCATCTTGCAAAGACTGGTATAAGGGTTAATGCAATTGCGCCGGGGTTCCTTCTTACCAGCCAGAACAGGTTCCTTCTTATCGATGAGAAGACTGGTGAAATGACTGCCAGGGGCAGGAAAATAATCAAAGGGACACCAATGAACAGGTATTGCTCTGCCGAAGAACTTTCAGGAACATTGCTCTACCTGGTATCTGACCTCTCACAATTTGTCACCGGAATTGTTATACCTGTTGATGGCGGTTTCAGTGCTTATTCAGGAGTCTGAGCCACCCAGAATTAATTCAGAAAAAGGAAAAGATTAATGATTTATTACAGTTCGGGATCTGAGAATCATATAATTGATAAAGAGGAGATTGAAGCAGGGCTTTACAGTGCTCTTGAAAAAGCAGGCAGGAAGAAGAAAGTGCTGGTAGTACCTCCCGATCATACAAGGATACATTCACGGGCAGGAGATATTACGCAATTGCTTTATAAATATTACAGGGCAGATCTCAGGGATATACTGCCTGCACTTGGCACACATGTACCGATGACACCCGGAGAGCTCAAAAGAATGTTCGGTGATGTTCCCCTCGGATTATTCCGTGTTCATGACTGGAGAAATGATGTACTGACTGTTGGAACAGTGCCAGGTGAGTTTGTTTCTGAAATCACTGCCGGAGCTCTTGATTATTCCTGGCCGGCCCAGCTGAATAAGCTTGTTTACAGGGGAGGTCATGATCTTATAATTTCAACTGGGCAGGTTGTTCCTCATGAGGTTATTGGCATGGCCAACTATAACAAAAACCTGTTTGTGGGGACAGGAGGCCATGAAGGCATAAGCAAGAGCCATTTCATCGGAGCGGTGTATGGAATGGAAAAACTGATGGGTAAAGCCTCAAATCCTGTAAGATCATTGCTTAACTATGCTTCACAACAATTTATAAGTCATCTGCCTGTGATCTATGTACTCACAGTAATAGGCAGAGACAGGTACGGAAATTTAGTAATGAAGGGTTTGTATATAGGGGATGATGAAGAGGTGTTCAGTATGGCAGCAGAACTTTCGCTTAAACTGAATTTTGAAGTTCTTGAAGAACCATTGAAAAAAGTTGTCGTGTACCTTGATCCTGAGGAGTTCAGAACAACCTGGGTGGGAAATAAAAGCATATACCGTACACGCATGGCAATGGCAGATGAAGGTGAACTTATCGTACTTGCACCCGGAGTAAAAAAATTCGGTGAAGACAAGGCAATCGACGCTCTGATCAGAAAATATGGCTACAGGGGTACACCGGCAACGCTCAGGGCTGTGAAAGAGAATGAGGATCTTCAGAATAACCTGAGCGCTGCAGCACATTTCATCCATGGCAGCACGGAGGGACGTTTTTCAGTCACATACTGCCCCGGACACCTTACCCAAAATGAAATTGAATCAGTTGGTTTCAGATATGCAGATTTAGAAATGATGATGAATAAATACAATCCGGTAAAGCTGAAAGAAGGTTATAACGTAATGCCGGATGGTGAAAAAATTTTTTTTATATCAAATCCTGCCCTTGGACTGTGGACCTCAAGGGCAAGGTTGCAGCAATAAGAAAAGGAAAATTAAATTAAAATACTATGGACAATCTTTCAGACATTGGATTAATCGGGTTGGCAGTAATGGGAGAAAACCTAGTGCTTAACATGGAGAGCAAGGGATTCACTGTAACCGTATATAACAGGACAACACAGAAAGTTGATGATTTCATAAATGGCAGGGCAAAAGGTAAGAATATTAAAGGAGCTCACTCTGTTGAAGAATTAATAAAATCCCTGAAGAGACCAAGAAAGGTGATGTTAATGGTAAAGGCAGGAAATGCGGTTGATGAGATGATTGAAAACATCATACCCTTCCTTGAAAAAGGTGATATTATAATAGATGGTGGCAACACGCATTTCCCTGACACAAACAGGAGAACAGCTTATGTTGAAAGCAAAGGATTATTATATATCGGCACCGGTGTATCGGGCGGTGAGGAAGGAGCTCTTCTCGGACCGTCAATAATGCCCGGAGGATCTAAGGATGCCTGGCCTGCTGTTAAACCAATTTTCCAGGCCATTGCGGCAAAGGTTGAAGATGGAACCCCATGCTGCGACTGGGTTGGGGAAAACGGCGCCGGTCATTTTGTGAAGATGGTCCATAACGGGATAGAATATGGCGATATGCAGCTGATTTGTGAAGCGTACCAGATAATGAGAGATATGCTGAAGATGAGCGCTGATGAAATGCATGATGTATTCAGTGAATGGAATAAGGGAGAGCTTGATAGTTACCTTATTGAAATTACACGGGATATTCTTGGATATAAAGAGAACGATGGAACACCACTCGTTGATAAGATACTTGATACTGCAGGACAGAAAGGCACAGGTAAATGGACCGTTATTTCAGCCCTTGACCTTGGTATTCCACTTACACTGATCGGTGAAGCGGTATTTTCAAGATGCCTTTCGGCAATAAAAGAAGAAAGAGTGAAAGCTTCCGGTTTACTGAATGGTCCTGATCCTGTTTTCAAAGGAGACAGGAAGAGTTTCATAAATGACCTCAGGAATGCAGTATATGCTTCGAAGATTGTCTCATATGCCCAGGGTTATGCGCTGATGAAAGCTGCAGCTGAGGAGAATGGATGGAAGCTGAATTATGGAGGCATAGCGCTGATGTGGCGCGGAGGTTGTATAATCAGGTCGGTTTTCCTTGGCAAAATCAAGGAAGCCTTCGATAATAATCATGATATCAATAACCTGATCCTTGATCCTTTCTTCAGTGAAAAGATTGAAAATGCACAGCAAGGCTGGAGGAAAGTAATTTCTTCGGCTGTTATATCAGGTATCCCTGTACCGGCAATCTCTGCTGCTCTAAGCTATTATGACGGGTATCGTTGCGGTAGGCTTCCTGCCAACCTGTTACAGGCACAAAGAGATTATTTCGGGGCACATACCTATGAAAGAACAGATAAACCAAGAGGTGAGTTTTTCCATACCAACTGGACAGGAAGGGGTGGAACAACTGCCTCATCGACATATAATGTCTGAAGAACTAATCCCAATCTAACCTAACCAACATTATGTCAGAATTGCAAAAAATTGGCAGTTACAGGTGGACGATCTGTGCACTTGTTTTCTTTGCCACCACAGTCAACTATCTTGACAGGCAGGTAATCGGCATACTTAAGCCCTTGCTTGAAACCGACCTGGGCATAGGGGAGAAAGAGTATTCTTATATTGTAATCTGCTTCCAGGCTGCATACGCGCTGGGGATGATTCTGGCTGGAAGGCTTATTGACAGGTTTGGTACTAAGATCGGTTATGGCATATCTGTTGTGATATGGAGTATTGCAGCCATGGGACATGCACTTGCAAAAGGCGCCCTTGGATTCGGCTTCTGGAGAGCAATGCTTGGCTTCAGCGAAGCAGGAAACTTCCCGGCTGCTATAAAAACAGTCGCTGAATGGTTCCCGAAGAAAGAAAGAGCTCTCGCAACAGGAATATTTAATTCCGGAACAAATATAGGAGCAATACTTGCACCTGTTGCTGTTCCAGCTATACTTGTAGCCTGGGGTTGGCAGGCTGCTTTCATTATTACCGGTGCCATCGGGTTTATATGGCTTTTGTTCTGGTTCACGCTATATGAGATTCCTGAGAGACACAAAAAGGTTAAAGCAGCTGAACTTGCATATATCAACAGCGACAATGCCGGAAATGAAGAATCAAAAGAAAAGGTAAAGTGGGTAAACCTACTGAAATACAGGCAAACATGGCTTTTCTTCATTGGCAAGGGGCTTACGGACCCCATCTGGTGGTTCTATCTTTTCTGGATACCCGGGTGGCTTGCCGAGGTTAGGGGAACAGGTCTTGATATCAAGAATTTTGGATTGCCTATGATATTTATTTATACCGCAACAACTGTCGGAAGCATCGGTGGCGGATGGATATCTTCACTAATGATAAAAAAAGGCATGTCGCCTTTTAATGCAAGGAAATACACAATGCTCCTTTTTGCTATCCTTGTCACTCCGATAGTGTTTGCATCCACACCGGGAATATCAACATGGGGAGCGGTAATGTTAATTGCACTTGCGGCCGCCTCACACCAGGCATGGTCTGCCAACATCTTTACAACAGTGTCTGATGCTTTCCCCAAGAGGGCTGTAAGCTCAGTGACCGGAATAGGCGGTATGGCCGGTGCCCTAGGAGGAGCTGCTATTTCCTATGTGGCCGGTGCAATTCTCGATCATTACAAAAATGCAGGTCATGTGGAGACAGGATATGTAATAATGTTTGCAGTGGCTGCAAGCGCTTACATACTTGCATGGGTAATTATGAATGTATTTGCACCCAGGAATAAGGTTGTAATACTGGATTGATTAAACAGGCCAAAGGATTTTAGAACAGGAACTAATAAGTAAGCCTGATCAGTGAAACTGCCTGCCTTGGAAGCTTCATACTGAGCTGAAGCTCATTATTCTTAGCTTTTACTCTTACCGGCTTTGACAGCATCTGAAGTTTACCTGCCTGTTCAAGCTCTTTAACCTGTTCGGGGGAAGGAGCCTGTGGCGAACCCATTCTTTTCCAGGCTTCGTATGAATTACTGTGATTGCTGTCTATCCTGTAATGGGTCAGGGTGGCTTTATTGAAACCGATGTTCTTAAGAGTAAGAGTTACATCCTGACCTTCATCCTGTAAATCAACATCATGATAATTCCAGATCATCACAGTAACTTCTTTATCACCTTTAACGGCAAATGCATTTATGTCAGTGCGCTCGCCTCTTACACTGCCGGCAATAATACTGTCGCTTGTATACTGAAGATCGCCTGATACTTGCACCCTCTCTCCTTTCATCATAGAGAACATTCTGAATACATTCAGTACCGGTTTATCGACACCGTTTGTTGCAAGGTCCCTGAAACCATGAAACCATGGTTGATCCTCAAATTCGAATGACCAGTTAACAGCCCCGATCAGGTTAGTTCCCATCTTTTCATTAATATCAAATATCCTCGAAACAGAGGCTGCTGTGTAGCTTGAATAGAGTGTTCCGTTCCGATAGGCATTTTCCGGGTTTGTGTACATTCCGCAGGCTGCGCATCCTTCAGGATCTGATTCACCAATAATAACAGGGAGGTTTTTTGTTTCAGGGTATGATGCAACAACTTTTAAATTATCCGATATATTTTTAAGTTGATTCCTCATGCCCATTCTTACAACACCATCAACAAGCTGAGGCGATCCTTTTGCATGAAATGCAACAAAATCCAACGGTGCGCCTACTTTTCCGGTTGAATAATTAATGCCTGAAATACAATGTTTCAGAAAAGCGTCTAGGAACCTGGCACCACCTCCTGTTGTATGAGGTCCACCAACACGTGCGGAAGGCAGTGCCCTTTTTACTGCAGAAGAGGCATAATCATACATTTTACAGTATGTCTCAACCTTGTTTTCCGCTTTCAGGTAATCAATATCAGGCTCATTCCACAACTCCCAGTACCATGTCTCAACCTCTTTCTGGCCATAACGTTCAACGCAATGCTTCACCCACTGAAAGATCAGCTCAGACCATTTATCATAGTTTACGGGTGGGTAAGCCCAACCGGTGTAAATTGCCCTGTAATCCATACCAGGCTTCCAGTAGTGCCGGTAGGGTTGCGGACCTGAAGTAAGAGCTTCCGGCATAAAACCAATCTCTGCCAGCGGTTTCATGCCAAGGTTTATGTAAGTATCAAAGATCGAATCAACAATTTTCCAGTTATAAACAGGATTTCCGTTGTTATCCTCCTTGTACATATCTGTCGAACCCCATTTGAATGAAGGTGTTCCATCCCCTGAAGTCATCAGGTTATGAGCCCTCACATAAACTGGTACAGGACTGAAATCTGAGATTTCCCCAAGAAGCTTCCTGCCATCTTTCATATAAGTATAGTTTGGCTCGTCATAGCCAAACCAGGCCCAGATATGATTCATCGGGCCTTTTACTTCTGAAAGATTTATATTTATTTGTACCGGGAGATTTTGTTTCTGTCCTGCCGCTGGAAGACAAAAGGCAAGACAAAGAAATACGACCCGTAATAGCTTTGTCCGCATAACCGTTGATTTTTATGTTTATTTCAATGTCGTATGACCACTGATCATCTGTGCTTTCGTTTCATGCAAATCAAGGATCATGACTTCATTAAGACCGTCACGCAACCATGAAGCCGGGCAAAAGAGCCTCGTCTGTGGCCCGATGTTCCAGTATCTGCCGATATTATGTCCATTAACCCAGACAATGCCTTTTGAAAAATTAGAAAAATCGATATATGTATCCGACCTTTTAAAGCCGGCATCCCGTGTGATCATGAAATTACCTTTGAAGAACATACCCGGCCTGTTAAGTGTCCTTCCCGACCTTAGATTATACACAAACCTGTCGTCGAGCGGGAAATTGTAAATTTTCCAGTTCTTCAGCTCTTTGCTATTGAGCAGTACTTTGCCGGTGATGCCCTTATAGTCGGCCAGGTCCATACCATAATTGATCCTGCCCATTGATTCAACAAGAATGTCGAGAACTGCTTTACCTGAAGTCGATGGTATCCGTATTGTATCAGTACCTTCCCTCCTGTCGAGCTTTTCGATGAAATTTCCATTCAGGAATACCAGTGCATAATCATGAACACCAGGAATCTTCAGCAACCCACCGGCTGTATCAGCCAGATCTGTACGGTAAAGCACCAGCCCATCATCCTGTTTAAGAGACTCAAAAGATGAAGGATTCTCACTTATTACAGGTTGAGGCAGGTTGTCCCATAATGATGTAAAAGGCTGCAGGAAAAAGGGTGTAAGCTCTATTGGATCAGGAGCCTGGGGAACATCAACCATTTTCTTTCCTTTTGGATTATAAGAACCTATCAGCTCCCTGATGGCATCATAGCGAGGTGTGGGCTGGCCCTGTTCGGTAACAAGCGCATTGTAATCGTAGCTTGTTACAGTTGGTTCATACCCTTTGACTCCGGTATTTGCACCGGCTCTAAACCCAAAGTTCGTTCCCCCCTGAAGAACATACAGGTTAAATGATCTCCTGTTATCCATGAGGTATTTTATTTCATTCATCAGCTTCAGTGAATCCTTCTTTGCCCACGGTTCACCCCAATGAGTAAGCCAGCCCGTATAAGTTTCGCTGCTGAATACCGGAACACCCGGATTTATTTTTGCTGCAAGCTCAAAATCCTTATTCTCTGAACCCGAATCCAATCCTACAGCGCTGCCTGGCAAAGTACCTGCCTTCAGCATTTCTTCTGAAGGACCATCAGCTGTGAATGTAGGAATATTGATACCGTTTTTCTGCCAGAGGTCCCTGATTCTGGTCAGGTAGTTTTTATCATTACCATAGCTTCCATACTCATTTTCAATCTGGAGCATTATTACCGGGCCGCCATTAGTTACAAGCCAGGGCTTAAGCTCCTCAGACAGCCTGGTGATATAACGTCCGGCTGCAGCCATATATCTCTCATCGGTGCTTCTGAGCTTTATATCCGGGATTCTCAATAAATATGGTGGTATACCTCCTAACTCCCATTCAGCACAAACATAGGGACCAGGACGAACAATCAGGAACATCTCTTCTTCCTGGACAATTTTGATAAATTCCTGGATATTCCTGTTTCCTGTTTCGAAATCAAATACGCCCTCAGGATTTTCATGATAATTCCAGAAAACATATATCGAAACCGTGTTGCACCCAAGAGCTTTTACCATGCGGATGCTGTGTCTCCATGAATCAGCCGCTAACCGGGCCGGGTGGAGCTCACCGCTTATGATCTGAAAAGGTTTACCGTCAAGGAGAAATTCTGTTTCACCAAGTTTAAAAGTATGTCTGCCCTTCTGGGAAAATAATCCTGCATATACTGAAACAAGGATCATCACTATCAAAAATACCCTCTTCATAGAAATTGTATTTATCAGATTGCCTGAAAACTTCTTAACTTCTGGTAGAAACCATCCTTCCTGTTTATGAGCTCGGCATGAGTGCCTGTCTCAACTATCCGTCCATCGTCGAGAACGATTATAACATCAGCATGCTGTATAGTCGAGAGCCTGTGAGCTATTACAAGGGAAGTCCTGTTCTTCATCAGCTTCATTATTGCATCCTGGACAAGCCTCTCCGACTCTGTGTCAAGTGCAGATGTTGCTTCATCAAGAATGAGGATAGGAGGATTAGCCATGATTGCCCTGGCAATGCTTATTCTCTGGCGCTGACCTCCGCTGAGTTTACTGCCTGACTCACCAACTGAATTATCATAGCCCTCTTCGGTTTCCATGATGAAATCATGAGCATTGGCAATTCTGGCCGCATACTCAATGATCTCCTGATCAACATTATTTTTACCAAATGCAATATTTTCCCGGAACGTGGTATTGAACAATATAGGGTGCTGGCTTACTATACCCATCAGGCTCCTTAGATCCTTCATTTTAAGATCACGAATATCTACACCGTCGATAAGGATACTGCCTTTCCCGGCATCGATAAAGCGCGGCAGCAGATCTGCTAACGTAGACTTTCCTGCACCTGACCTGCCAACGATGGCCACTGTCTGTCCCTTTTTTATTGTAAGATTGATCTCCCTTAGAACAGGTTCATCATTATATGCATACCAGACATCTTTGAACACAATACTGTCGCGAAATTCAGTAACAGGCAGGGCATCAGGCTTTTCAGTGATTGTCTCTTCAGCTTCAAGAACCTGGTCAATCCTGTCTATTGATGCCATTCCCTTCTGAATGCTGAACCATGCAACAGAGATGTTCTTGGCGGGCTGAAGTATCTGTGAAAAGATAGCTACAAAGACAATCAGCGATTCTGATGACATACCTCCTTTGCCGCCAAGGGCAAGCAATCCTCCAAGGTAGAGCAGAACCATAACAACTATTGTGCCCAGGAATTCACTCAAAGGGGAAGCCAGGTAAGCTTTCCTGTTAACACGCTTAAAAATTTTCGAATAATTTTCATTTATATTCGAAAAACTTTCCCTCATCTTCTCCTGTGCATTGAAGCCATTAATGATACGAAGGCCCGAAAGAGTTTCCTCGAAAACAGACAATAATCTTCCCAGATGCTGCTGACCCACAAACGATGAAGCTCTCAATGAACGGCTTGCACGGCTTATAAGGAATCCGGTAACAGGCAGGAGCACGAGTGCAATGAGGGTGAGGGTATATGAAGTTATGAAAAGATAGACAACAAAGATCAGGATCGTAAAGGGATCCCTGAATATCATAGTAAGGGATGATATAACTGAAATTTCGATTTCCTGCACATCATTGGAGATCCTGGTCATAATATCGCCTTTCCTTGAATTGGTAAAGTACGATAAAGGAAGCCTGAGTACCTTATTATATATACTTGCACGCAAATCTCTTATAGTGCATGCCCTTATATAAGCCATGCTGTTATTGGCCATAAAGATGAACCCGTTTTTCAGGAGACTTGCGCACACAAAGAAAAGGCTGACGATCATAAGTGCCCCGCCAGGGCCTTTGGTGCTGACAAGGTGCGAAAAATAATAATTCAGCAGGTTGTTGAAGTATTCAATAGAAAAGGTCAGCTCACCCGGGTGCGGTAAAGTTCCTGTTCTCTCAAAAAGGATCCTTATAAAAGGAATAATCAGAGTGTAGGAAAACAGTGCAAAGATTGCGCTGCCTACATTATATAGAATATTCTTTACTGCAGACCATTTATAAGGTCTCAGATATTTCAGCAATAATCTTGCTTTTTCCATCAACAGAATTATAATCCGGTGTAATTGAAAGGAGTCAATGAGCGCAGCTCTTCCCTGACATCCTCACTTACATCGAGAGTGTTAATGAAATTACTGATCGATTCCCTGGTTATCTTCTCATTTGTCCTTGTCAGATCAAGGAGCGCTTCATACGGTTTAGGGTACCCTTCACGACGAAGTATTGTCTGTATACCT
Organism: Bacteroidales bacterium; assembly: GCA_035297425.1. Lineage (GTDB taxonomy): Bacteria > Bacteroidota > Bacteroidia > Bacteroidales > VadinHA17 > LD21. The sequence continues at coordinate 113,502 of DATGYZ010000034.1, forward strand.
TCAGCGACAACTGCCCAGTTATTATCAAGGTCAAGACGGATTTTTTCCTGGTTCACAATCAGCTTGCTGAATCCTTTCAGGAGCGAATTGAAAGCCAGAACAGAATGGCCGACAGGGACCCCGGTATTCCTTAGAACGGTAGAATCAGTAAGGTCGCGTTGCAGTCTTGATATAGGCAGCTTGGTTGAAAGATGACCGAAGATTGCATTTGCATAACCAAGGTTACCTTCTGCATTTTCAAAATCAATAGGGTTAACCTTATGAGGCATCGCTGAAGATCCTATCTCCCCTTTCCTGATCTTCTGCCTGAAATAATCCATCGAAATGTAAGCCCAGAAGTCTTTTGCAAGATCGAGCAGGATTACATTTATCCGGCTCAGATTATCAAACAAGGCGGCAAGATTGTCGTAGTGCTCTATCTGGGTTGTAGGGTGCGATCTTTCAAGGCCCAATTCATCATTAACAAAGTTGTTTGCGAAAGCTATCCAGTCAATTTCGGGATATGCAGCTTTATGGGCATTGAAATTACCGGTTGCACCACCGAACTTTGCCGAGTATGGTATCTGGCCGAAATATTTTATCTGGCCATCGAGCCTTGAGATAAACACCTCGATTTCTTTTCCGAGCCGTGTCGGAGAAGCTGGCTGGCCATGAGTTCTTGCCAGCATGGGTATGTCTTTCCATTCCTCGGCAAGAGTGGCAAGGTTTTCCCTCACCTCGTACAGAAGTGGAAAATATACGTTCATCAATGCATCCTTTATCGATAAAGGAATTGCAGTATTATTTATGTCCTGGGATGTAAGTCCGAAATGAATGAACTCAATCCATTTGCCCCATCCCAGCTGAAAGAACTTCTCTTTAAGGTAATATTCTATTGCCTTAACATCGTGGTTCGTAATCTTTTCCTTCTCTTTTACCTTCTCAGCGTCTTCGATTGTAAAATCCTCATATACTGATCTCAGTACCTTATAATTTTCTTTCCTGAAATCGCTTAGCTGGGGAAGTGGAATTTCGCACAGAGCAAGGAAGTATTCAACCTCGACCATAAGCCTGTACCTTATTAGACCGAATTCTGAAAAGTACAGATCAAGCTCACCTGTCTTCTGCCTGTACCGTCCATCAATAGGAGAAATTGCTGTAAGGAAATTAAGTTCCATCTACTTTGTCAGCGTATGATTGTTATAACTATACGCACAAATGTAGTATTTTAGATGTTGAAAAAAAAACCATGGAAAAAATCAGAATTTCGGCGGTTAAATACGCTAATACATATCCTTTTATATACGGCTTTGCAGAGTCCGGTTTCAGTTCAAAAGCTGTTATAGAAACCGATCATCCGTCGGAATGTGCATCAAAGCTGATCTCAGGGAAAGCGGATATCGGCCTTATTCCTGTTGGTGCATTGCCTTTCCTGTATGAATCGCATATAATTAGCAGTTACTGCATTGGTGCAGATGGCTATGTCAGGACTGTCGAGCTGCTCAGCAACACACCTTTTGATGATATAAAAACAATTTATCTCGACTACAGGTCGAGAACATCGGTAAACCTCGCCAGGGTACTGGCAAAAAATAAATGGAACAGGAAGTTTGTATGGGAAAACACTTCGACTGATTTTGATTTTACAAACATCCGGCATGGTGAGGCCACAGTACTGATCGGCGACCAGTGTTTTGAATATGAAAACTCCTTCAGTCATAAGTTCGACCTGGCCTGGGAGTGGAAGGAATTTACGGGTCTTCCTTTTGTATTCGCATGCTGGACAGCAAACAGGCAGCTTGATGATGGGTTTCTTGCAGATTTTAACAGTGCCCTTAAACTCGGAATAGACAATATCGACAAGGTTGTTGAAAATTTCGGGAATGCTGGTGTCATCAGGGGGGCTGACCTTAAAAAATACCTGACAGAAAATATTGACTATGAGTTTAATGATGAAAAGAAGAAAGCATTGAACGTTTTCCTGGAACTGATGAGCAGGCTATGAAAGAAGAAGAAAAAGGTGCCGGTACAGGACATGAGGAATTCAGGGTAAGGGATTATGCAAAAGATGATTATGCAGATGTTGCCGGATTATGGCAATTGACGGGACTTAGCAACCAGTCCCGTGGAGATACTGAGGCTGTAATAAACGAAACCCTCGTTTCAGGCGGCAAGCTGCTTATCCTGGAGGAATTAATGTTGGGGAAAATATGCGGAACATGCTGGATGACCTGCGACGGGAGGCGTATACACCTGCATCATTTCGGAATTCACCCTGATTACCAGGGAAGAAAGCTCTCCTGGCTTCTTCTGAAGGAATCTTTCAGGTTCATAAAGCAAAAGGGGTACCAGGTAAAACTTGAAGTTAACAGGAACAACATAAAAGCTATAAATCTTTATAAAAAGGCAGGATTCAACTATCTGGGCGATTATGACGTTTATATAATAAGAGACCTGTCGGTTATTGATAATAATGACAACATGGACATGAAATAAACAGGTTAAAACAGAATAAACGATAATGTTATTAAGTTATATTTAAAGAGTGAAGTAATTCAAATTTTTTATTAAAAAATATGTTTTACCTTTACGTATTACGAAGATCCAAAAATAAAACTTAAAAATATGAAAGCCATGACTAAAACAATCACTTTCAATGAATTGCGAAAAATAAAAGACGCATTGCCCTCCGGTAGTATCCGTCAGATTGCGACTAATCTTGATCTTAGCGAGGAGACAGTAAGGAACTACTTCGGAGGGAAAAACTTTGATAAGGGTCAGAGCGTTGGAATTCACTTTGAGCAGGGTCCTGACGGAGGTATTGTCACTATTGACGATACAACTATCCTTGATATGGCTGAAAAGATGATTAACCGTTAATTTAAACAAAGGCCTGTTCAAAAGCAAAAGGCTCTGTCTTTTGCTTTTTTTGTTAAATATGGATCCTTCACGGCTAATAATTTCCTCAGAGCAGCAGTTCAAAAAAATCCTGGAAGGATTCTTCTTAACTGTTTACAATGAATCGCTGCTTCCGTCGCACGGGATCGATCATCACAGAAGGGTATGGAGGTATGCTGTTGAACTGCTGAATTTACCCGGCAACACTCCGGAAGACAGCCGGTTAACTGACAGCCTCATCATAGCTTCATACCTTCATGATGCAGGTATGGCTTACGAACCTGGTCCCAGGCATGGCTGGAAAAGCGCCGAGCTATGCCGGAGATTTCTTGAGCTCAACAACCTGGATGAAAAAGACTTTCCCGGGTTGCTTAATACAATAATTGAACACGACAACAAGGATTATCCTGAAGAAAATAATGACAACCTGCTAAAACTTCTTTCTCTTGCCGATGACCTCGATGCCTTCGGATTTGCAGGAATATACCGGTATCTTGAAATCTATTTCCACAGGGGAATAGAACCATTAACCGTGGCCGGAATGATACGTACCAATGCTGCCGGCAGGTTCAGGAACTTCAGCAGATGTGTACCAGGAAACATACCTTTTTTTATAAATCATGAAAAAAGGTTTATCATTCTCGATGAATTTTTCAAAGCATGCCAGGCCATGGAACCTGGCTATGCCGAAGTTGTTGAAAAGATAAGGCAGATCACAACTTCCGGTCAGGGACCTCAATTTTTTATTTCACTTCACGATGATAATCCCGTAATGACCTGGTTCAAAGAAGGACTTATCAAAGAAATGGGATACCAGCAATAGAATTGTCTCAGTTTAGCTTAGTTTTGTAACACAGAATTCTGAACAAATAAAATGAATTTCATGTTTGTATTCTCAATAATAAAAATGAAGTGAGCCTACCTGACAGAAAAAATGTTGAAAAACTTGTTTCCGAACTCTTCGGAATACTTTTCCCTATAAACAAAGATCTCGAAATAGAAAAAGCACCTGATGGCGATAATTTTGAATATTCCATAAGGCACCTTCTTGAAGAAATTCTCAGCGGCCTTGTTAATAAAAAGGAGACCACCACAGATAATTTCCTGAAAAAACTTTCTTCAACAAAGGAGAAGCTTTTAAAGGATGCAAACTTCATTCTCGTATCAGACCCGGCGGCGACACACCTTGCAGAAGTCATTACAATGTACCCCGGTTTCTATGCAATTTTCTGTTACAGGATTGCTCATTGCCTGGCCAAGATGCATGTGCCTTTCCTGCCAAGAATGATCACAGAGATAGCACACAGCAGGACAGGAATAGATATTCATCCCCTGGCATCAATAGGATGTCCTTTCTCGATCGACCACGGCACGGGCATAGTAATAGGTGAAACAACAAAGATCGGGCACAAGGTTAAAATGTACCAGGGTGTAACACTGGGTGCACTCAGTGTTGCCAAAAACAAAGCTTCAAAGAAAAGACACCCCACAATCGAGGATAATGTGATTCTTTATTCAGGAAGCACGATTCTCGGAGGTGAAACTGTTGTCGGCAGAAACTGCATAATCGGAGGAAATGTTTTCCTTACACAGAGCATTGCGCCCTTCTCAGTTGTTTATCATAAGAGCGAAGTCATTGTAAGGGAACACAAATCATTTTCAGAACCAATAAACTTTATAATTTAAAATCATGATAGCTAACACAATTCTCGACACTATAGGCAACACACCCCACCTTAAGATAAACAGGCTTTTTGGTGATAAGGTATCTGTCTGGATCAAGCTTGAAAAGTTCAATCCGGGCGGAAGCATTAAAGACAGGATAGCACTTTCAATGATTGAAGATGCTGAAAGAACAGGATTGTTGAAAGAAGGAGGAGTGATAATTGAGCCTACTTCAGGAAACACGGGCATCGGGCTTGCTATGGTGGCAGCTGTTAAAGGTTACAGGCTCATAGTCGTAATGCCTGAATCTATGTCTGTCGAAAGAAGAAAGATAATGTCTGCTTATGGTGCCACCTTTGAACTTACACCAAGGGAGAAAGGAATGAGAGGAGCTATTGACAGGGCCAGGGAGCTGAGAAATGAAATTCCGGGTTCATGGATACCAATGCAATTCGATAACATGGCCAACCTTGAAATACACAGGAGAACGACAGTTCAGGAAATCAAGAAGGATTTTCCTGAAGGGCTTGATTACATTATCGGTGGTGTCGGAACAGGCGGTCATATTACAGCCTGTGCAGAAATATTGAAAAACACTTACCCCGAGTTAAAAGTCTACGCAGTAGAGCCCGTTCTTTCGCCCGTGCTTAGCGGCGGCACTCCCGGGCCTCATCCATTGCAGGGACTTGGAGCCGGTTTCATTCCTTCAATAATGAATAAAGAGCTCCTGGATGGCATCATCACTGTTACGAAGGAGGAATCTTATGAATTCACAAGAAGAGCAGCAAGGGAAGAAGCCATTTTTGCGGGAATCTCCACGGGTGCTGTGCTTGCAGCAGTGAACCAGAAAATGGATGAATTTCATGGGGGTGAAAAAATCCTCACCTTCAACTATGATACAGGTGAAAGATACCTGACCACAGAAGGCTTGTTCTGAAACTATTCAAAAAGCCTTAACTGCAGATCGGCATTTTCATCTGTCTCCAGGTTTGATACTGTGACTCCCAGGAGCCTTATTCGGACTTTTTCAAGGTCGATTGTTTTCCTTATTGCTGTTACTTCCCGGTGCAGGGTGCTGAAATCCCTTATATAACCCGGGACTGTCCTGCTCCTGGTAATCTGCCTGAAATCAGAAAATTTAATTTTCAATGTCACGGTTTTACCAGTTGTACCGGCATGACCTATCCTTTCCATAAGCTCGTTCTCAAGCTTATAGAGCTCTGCAATGATCTCAAAGGATGTTGTAAGGTCTTTCTCAAATGTAAGCTCGGTACCTATCGATTTTCTTTCTGAATCAGGCTCTACAGGTCTTTCGTCCTTTCCGCGCACAATATCATAAAAAAATGCTCCCGATTTTCCAAAATTCCTTACGAGTGAAGGCAGGTCCCATTGCTTTAGATCATATCCTTTATGGATCCCCAGCTTATGCATCTTTTCTGCTGTAACTTTTCCGATGCCATAGAATTTTTCCACTCCAAGGTTCTCAATAAATTTTTCAGCTTCATCAGGCTTTATAACAAACATGCCATTAGGCTTTTTGATATCGGATGCGATCTTTGCAAGGAACTTGTTCACTGAAACACCGGCAGAAGCAGTCAGCCCTGTGGTTTCAAAAATTTCTTTTCGTATCAGTCGTGCAATCAATGTGGCGCTACCGATGCTCAGCTTATCGCAGGTGACATCAAGGAAAGCTTCATCAATTGAGAGAGGTTCAATTATGTCTGTGTACTTTCCGAAAATCACATGGATCTGTTCAGACACCTCGTTATATCTTTCAAAATTGTGACTTACAAATATCAGACCGGGACAAAGCTTTTTAGCGGTTACTGAAGGCATTGCGGAACGTACACCAAACTTTCTTGCCTCATAGCTGGCTGCGGCTACAACACTTCGTGGTCCGCTACCACCAACAGCAACAGGCTTTCCCCTCAGTTCAGGATTATCCAGCTGTTCCACGGATGCAAAGAATGCATCCATATCGATATGAATTATTTTCCTCAGCACTGTCCTGTACCCCGAAATAAAGAACAAATCTATGAAGAAAATACTTTGAAATATGATCAACATTACGCAACATTGCAGATTAAACCCACACTTAAGTTTTGGAAAACGGAATCAGAAAAAATAAAAGGCAGTTTATTCTCCTGCTTACCGAGCACAGGATATGGGGGTCCATCCTGCTTCCTTATATAATAACTGAGGAAATGGGATTCTACAGGCTCACTGAATGTCTGTCACCATTTCCCAATATTGACACATTAAGCCTCCTCACTGATGAAGAAAGAGATCTTGTAAAGATCATAAATGAATATACCGACAGGAATCTTTTCAAGCTATTCTCAAAGAACAAGAATGTAAAGGAGTTCATCGAAAAAGTAACACCCGAAAAGACAGAACAATTCATACGTCCTTATATTGAAAGAAGGATCTACAGGAGTCTTTCATTAGCAAGGAATGAAGATGTACCTGTTTATAAACGCAGGCACATGAGTGTAACCCTGCATTCTGAAGACTTGCTGCTTCCTGCCGAAGAAGATGCTTTTCCTGTCTTTATTTTTAACAGGAACGCTGATCAGACGACATACAACCTGAACCTGGAATCGGGAGGCAGAAGAATTGATCTTCGCAATTGTCCGACAGAGATATTGTGCATGTCGCCATGTATAATCCAGCAGGAGGAACTGATTTACTTTGTTGCTGATATCGACGGCTCAAAGCTTAAGCCTTTTCTTACAAGGGAGAATGTGGTTATTCCAAAAAAGAATGAACAGCAGTATTTCAGCTCATTCGTACTTAATGCAGTAAATAATTTCAAGGTTGAAGGTACTGGATTTGAAATTAAAGACATTTCACCTTTAAAGGATGCATTGCTTGATATCGATCCTGGCTTGTCAGGTGTCCCGGTTTTGATACTGAGGTACAATTACAATGGTATTAAGATCTATGCTTCAGAAACTTCAAAAGGATTCACAACTTTTGAAAGGAAGGATGAAGAACTGACATTCCTGAAGTTCCAGAGGGATTATACATGGGAGAAACGATGCAGGGAAACACTTGGAGAACTGGGCTTCTTTTCAGAAGATGATATACATTTTCACTCACTGGCCGGCGATAACAAAAAAAGTTCTGAAATATATTCCCTGATAGAAAACATCAACAGGAACTATAATGATCTCCGGGAGGCAGGGTTCCAACTGGCATCAAGAACAGATATTAAGTTTAACCTTCTGCCTGTCAGCATGGAGATGAAAAGTGAACTTGTGAACGACTGGTTTGACCTTAAAGCTGAAGTCATCATAGGCCAATGGAAAATACCGTTCATCAGGTTCAGGAAAAACATACTTGGGAACATAAGGGAATTTGAACTTCCCGACGGTTCAGTTGCAATATTGCCCGAGACATGGTTCACAATCTACAGGAATATCTTTGAGCTTGGGAAGGAATCCGGTGATTCGTTTAAAATACATAAACAGCATTTTGCACTTCTTACCGATACTGTTCAGCTTGATTCTGCAGCATCTGAGAAACTAAAAAAACTTCTCGTGCCTGACCAGATACCTGAGGTACAGACCCCTGCCGGACTTAAAGGAGAATTGAGAAGATACCAGTCTGAAGGACTTAACTGGCTCAACTTTCTGCAAACATCAAAGCTTGGCGGATGCCTTGCCGACGACATGGGCCTCGGAAAAACAATCCAGACCCTGGCTCTGCTTCAGCATAATAAAGAAAATGACGTTCATGCAAAAGGCCCTGAGATCCAGGCTGATCTCTTCTCAAAGCCCGAATTTAAACTCACTTCCCTTCTTATTGTGCCGGCATCGCTTGTGTACAACTGGGAAAATGAAATAAGGAGATTTGTCCCTGGCATGAGAGTATGCACCTACAAAGGGATCAACAGGAAAAAATCAACATCATACTTCACTGCTTATGATATTATTCTTTCAAGTTATCATACTATAAGGCAGGATATTGATACAATAAGCAAGTTCAGCTTTCATTATATCATTCTCGATGAGAGCCAGGTAATAAAGAACCCCGGGTCACAACTTTACAAGACATTCACAAGGCTTAAATCAGATTACAAGCTGGTTCTTACCGGGACACCTGTTGAAAATTCATTAACCGACCTGTGGACCCAGCTCAATTTTGTAAATCCAGGTCTCCTTGGTGACCTTGGTTTCTTCAGGCGGGAGTTTGCCAGGCCAATTGAAAAGGAGGGTGATGATGAGAAAGAGACTAACCTAAGGAAGATTATTCAGCCTTTTATCCTCAGGCGGACCAAGGAGATGGTTGCAAAAGACCTCCCTCCCATCTCGGAACAGACAGTTTATTGCGACATGACTGAAGAGCAGGAGAACCTCTATGAAAAAGAAAAGTCGGCAGTAAGGAACAGCATCCTGAAGAGCATCACTTCAGCAGGTATGGAGAAATCGGCAATAGTAGTACTCCAGGGACTTATGAAACTGAGGCAGATATCTAACCATCCGGCAATGGCATATGATGATTACAGCGCCGGTTCAGGAAAGTTCGAGACTGTTCTGCAGGATATAGACAGCGTCATATCAGAAGGACATAAGATTATTATTTTCTCATCATTTGTACGTCATCTGGAATTATTCGCATCAGAGCTAAGAAACAAAAGAACCGGTTTTGCAATGCTCACCGGAGCCAGTACAAACAGGGATAAAATAGTTAACAGCTTCATGGAAGATCCTGAAAAAAAGATATTCCTAATTTCACTTAAAGCGGGGGGCGTGGGGTTGAACCTTACAGCGGCCGGATATGTTTTCATTCTCGATCCATGGTGGAATCCTGCTTCAGAAATGCAGGCAATGAGCAGGGCTCACAGGATTGGCCAGGATAAGAATGTTTTTGTTTACAGGTATATAACAAGCAACAGCATCGAAGAAAAGATCAGGAGACTGCAGGAAATGAAATCAAAGCTGGCCGAAACATTTATCACAAGCAACAATCCACTTAAAGACATTGACATACAGGGAATACTGGATATAATCGGCTAAACATAAAAAACCCTCCCTTATGCTTTAAGGGAGGGCGTTAATGCTGATTTCTAAGGATTTAAACCCTCATAATCTGTTATACATTCTCTCTTTCTACATAGTGAGTATGAAGAAGAGAATGAGACTTATGGCTGTTTGGAGCATCAAGGAATTCTTTGTAGATAGCAATAACCTCGGGATTAAGGTGTGACTTCCTCAGAACCATGTGTTCGTCTTCCGAATAGATTGCATTCATCCTTTTCTTCCTGATCTCCATGTTGGTTGGGATAGGCTGACCACCGCCACCGATGCAACCTCCCGGGCAACCCATGATCTCAACAAAGTGATAGGGGGATTTACCGGCCCTTGTGAGCTTCATGATCTTGTCTGCGTTTGCCAGTCCATGACCAATAGCTACCTTAAGCTCAGCGCCTTCGAGGAATTTCCAGTCATCGACGCATCCTTCAATCTTGATAGTAGCTTCCTTAACACCTTCCATACCCCTTACAGGAGTGATGTTCAGATTGCTGAATGGAACTTCCCTTCCTGTAACTATTTCATAAGCAGTACGGAGAGCTGCTTCCATTACACCTCCGGTGGTGCCGAAAATAACTGCAGCGCCGGTGGAATCGCCCATTATTGAATCATACTTAGCTTCAACAAGGTTCCTGAAGTCAAGGCCTGCCTGCTTTATCATAACTGCAAGCTCGCGGGTGGTAAGCACAAAATCTACATCCTTGTAGCCGCTTGATCTCATCTCAGGCCTGTTTGCCTCAAACTTCTTGGCAACACACGGCATTATTGAAACAGACACAACTTTTGAAGGATCGATATTCCTGCGTTTTGCATAGAATGTTTTGGCAAGAGCTCCGAACATCTGCTGCGGTGATTTGCATGTTGATAGATTAGGGAGGAACTCAGGATATTTATGCTCGATAAACTTGATCCAGCCCGGTGAGCATGAAGTGAACATTGGCAGTGAAACAGTTTTGTCTCCGTCAACAAGAGCTTTTTTAAGTCTTGTAAGAAGTTCTGTTCCTTCCTCCATTATTGTAAGGTCAGCCGTAAAATCTGTATCAAGAACTGAATCAAATCCAAGCTGCTTAAGAGCGTTCACCATTTTGCCTGTTACCCTTTCGCCCGGATCATAGCCGAGATCTTCGCCGAGGGCCACCCTTACTGCAGGTGCAGTCTGAACCACAACATGTTTGTCGGGATCATAGATTGCATCCCATACAAAGTCTATATAGGTCTTTTCAGTGAGTGCGCCGGTCGGGCAACGGTTTACACACTGCCCGCAGTTAGAACATACCACGTGGCTCATCGGCCTGTCGTGGAAAGATGAAATTTTCTGATGAGCTCCTTTGTTGGCAACTGCAATAGCAGATACATACTGCAGCTCTGAGCATGTTCTCACGCATCTCTGGCACCTGATGCATTTGCTGTCATCCTTGATAAATGAAGCTGATGACCTGTCGATTGTATAATGCTTGTCTTCAACAAGATCCAGCAGAATATGATCGCCAAAAGCATACTCGTTTGCAAGTGACTGAAGCTCACAATTCTGATTCTTGTAACACTTGGTGCAGTCGGACCTGTGCTCTGAAAGCAGGAGTTCAACAATATGCTTCCTGGCGTTTCTGACCTTGAGGGTATTTGTATTGATTTCCATTCCTTCTGAAGCAGGAGTTGCACATGAAGCAATGAGCGTCCTTGCGCCGGTTTGTTCAACAACGCAGACGCGGCAGTTGCCGGCTACACAAAGATCGTCGTGGTTGCAGAGAGTGGGAATGTTGATATTCAGCTTTTTTGCAGCTGCCAGAACCGTTGTTCCTTCCTCAACCGAGATCTTCTGATTATTTATTGTTAGATTTATCATTTTCACTAGTTTTAGATGGTTAATAGATGATCTCCTCCCTGAAATTACCGACAATCGTTCTGAAGGCATTACCTACTGACTGGCCAAGGCCGCATTTTGCCGAGATCTTCATGGTATCAGCGAGTTTAATGAGCTCATTCAGGTAAGAAGACTGGACTTCACCTTTTTTCACTTTTTCAACGCCTTTCAGTAGCTGCTGGCAGCCTACCCTGCATGGTGTGCATTGTCCGCATGACTCTTCAGCAAAGAAATCGAGATAATTATGAAGAACATTATACATCGACCTTGAGCTGTTGAAAAGCTTCATTGAACCACCTGTCGGAACACCTTCAAACCCGATGATCGTCTCACCGAATTTTTTCCTTGGGACACAGAAACCTGATGCTCCACCAACCTGCACTGCCTTGGTATCTCCATCGCCGAATTCATCTACAAACTGCTGTACACTCATTCCAAGCTCAAGCTCGAATATGCCTGGTGTAGGGGTATCGCCCGATACTGAAAAAACTTTCGAGCCTCTTGAGTCTTTGGTACCAAGCTGGACAAATTTCTCAGGTCCGTGTACCATTATCATGACTGCAGTTACAAGAGTTTCAACATTGTTAATTGAAGTAGGCTTTCCGAAAACACCCGAAACAGTGGGATATGGCGGCTTATTCCTGGGCTCTCCACGCTTACCTTCGATCGATTCAAAAAGAGCGCTTTCCTCACCGCATATATATGCACCGCTTCCCATTCTGAACTCGATATTAAATTCTATATTTTCAGTTTTCAGCTCTTTATTGAAAGCATCCAGTTCCATCAGGAGCTTGGCAAGGAGATACCTGTATTCACCACGCAGGTAGATTATACCTGTTTTTGCGCCGATAGCCTTGCCTGCTATTACCATGCCGGTATAAACCTTATAAGAAACCCTGTCAAGTATCTCACGATCCTTGAAAGTTCCGGGTTCACCTTCGTCGGCATTACATACAACATACTTATCAGCTTCTTTTTCGGCAGCTGTAAACTTCCATTTCATGCCTGTTGGAAACCCGGCTCCGCCGCGTCCTTTTAGACCTGAATCCAGCACATTCTGGATGATTTCGGCGCTGGTCATCTTGCTTATCTTCCTGAGAACCTCTTTTGAATCTACTTTTTCAAAAATGAGGTCAACCTTGGTTAATTCTTTATTTTTCATTATCTAGCCGGATTATTTTTGCATGTAACCTTTAATTATCTCCGTCACCTTTTCTGGGGTAAGCTCTGTATACGGCATGTCATTGATCAGAATTGCCGGAGCCTTGTGACACCATCCTATGCAATTGGTCTCAAGAAGACTGAATTGCTTGTCAGGAGTTGTTTCTCCCACCTTAATCTTGAGAATATCCTCAAGGGTGTGGATGATATCTATCTTCCCCTTCATTGAGCATGTAATTGTCTTACATACCCTGATTACATACTTTCCTCTCTCCATCGTGTCGAGAAAGGTGTAAAAGGATGCTGTTCCGTAAACCTCTGCAGCAGAGATGTCGAGTTCCCTGGCAACTTCAACCATAGCTTCATCCGTAAGATAATTGTACTTCTGTACAATCTCCTGCAGAATAGGCATAAGGCTCTTCCTCTCACGGCCGTGTTTTTCGGACAGTTCCTTAACGAGATTTCCTACTTGATACATTTTTAATTTGGTTTTTGGTTTTTGAAAATGGTAATTTTTTTTACTGTTAATAAATTAACAATAAAATTTAGTGTGAAATTAATAACAATACTTTTTAAAAAAAGTGAAAAACTACCATATTTCGCAATTTAGAATCAGTATAGAGAAGGCCGTAATAAAGAGTATGAGCGCAGGAAGCAGTATAAATGAGGGTAGTAATAAATCGGGTCTAAATCACTAACTTTGCCGCTTGTTTATCTTATCCTATGAAATTGCATAAGGCACTTAAAGAATTTAAACCCGCAAAAGAGTTCTTCATTGGTATCGATTCAGATGGATGTGTATTTGATTCGATGGAAGTCAAGCAAAAAGAGTTTTTCATACCGCTTGCGCTGAAGCAGTTCAACCTGTGGCCTGTTGCCGGAATACTCAGGAAAACCTGGGAGTTCGTTAATCTATATTCTGCATACAGGGGAAGCAACCGTTTCATTTCTCTGATAAGGGTTTTTGAAATGCTAACCGAGGATGAAAAAGTAAAAAATTCAGGAGTAAAACTTCCCGGGACTGCTGAATTAAAACAGTGGGTTCAGTCTGAAAATAAATTATCAAATGACACTCTCAGAGCTTATTGTGAAAATATTAACAACAAAGATCTGGATAAAATTTTACAATGGTCGGAAGCAGTAAATAATGAGATTGGATTATGGCTCAGGAATCTACCTCCATTTGCAAATGTGCGCAAGGCACTTGAGATTGCATCGGGTGAAGCTGATCTTGTTGTTGTATCACAAACTCCTGCTGATGCAATTATAAGGGAATGGAAGGAACATGACCTTGAAAAATATGTCAGGGCCATTGCAGGCCAGGAAGACGGCACCAAAAGTGAGCATATCAGGATGGCAACAGCTGGCAGGTATAGTAATGACAGGATACTTATGGTAGGAGATGCAATAGGTGACCTGAAGGCAGCTGAGGCAAACGCAATACATTTTTTTCCTATTATACCAGGTGATGAAGACGAATCGTGGGCAAAGTTCATTATTGAAGCATATCCAAGGTTCATTGAAGGGAGATACAACCAGGACTATGAGCAGTTGCTTATTGCTGATTTCAGGAAATCGCTGCCTGAGAAGCCCGGCTGGTGATGGCCATTAAATTAGTAATAACAGGTATGGTATTTTTTTGTATCGTCAATAGTTTTATTTTTGTGCCACAAATAAAATTCTAATCTAAATTCCATAATAATGAAAACCGATCTGAACCAAAGAGCAGCCGACAACATCCGAATACTTTCGATGGCAATGGTTGAAAAATCAAAGTCCGGTCATCCGGGTGGGGCAATGGGCGGCGCCGATTTTATACATATTCTGTTTTCTGAGTTCCTGAATTTTGATCCCAAAGATCCGAAGTGGATCAACAGGGACAGGTTCTTCCTCGATCCTGGACACATGTCACCCATGCTCTATTCGATCCTTTCACTTACAGGTCATTTCACAACAGAAGAGCTGAAAAACTTCAGGCAGTGGGGAAGCTCGACCCCAGGCCATCCTGAACTGGATATTATGAGAGGAATTGAGAACACTTCCGGTCCCCTTGGCCAGGGCCATACAATGGCTGTTGGCGCTGCAATAGCCGAAAGATTTCTCGTGGCACGTTTCGGTGAGCTCTTTGCACATAAGATCTTCACATTCATTTCAGACGGTGGCGTACAGGAAGAGATATCACAGGGAGCCGGCAGGCTTGCAGGATACCTTGGACTCAGCAACCTTATAATGTTCTATGATTCAAACGACATCCAGCTTTCCACCGAAACAAAATCGGTAACCATCGAGGATACTGCAATGAAATATACTGCCTGGGGCTGGAACGTTATTAAGATTGAAGGCAATAACCAAGACCAGATAAGAAAAGCCCTCAGCGAAGCAGTAAAGCAGACTGAAAAGCCCACAATAATTATTGGAAAGACAATCATGGGTAAAGGACTCCTTGACAGCAATGGTAATAGTTTCGAAAGGAAAACTTCTACGCATGGAATGCCGGTAAGTGAAGCAGGTGGCTCATTTGAGAAATCACTGGTAAACCTTGGCGGCGATCCTGCTGATCCTTTCAAGGTATTTGATGAAGTTAAAGAGCTCTACAGCAACATGCTTGCAGAAAAATCGAAGAAAGCTGCTGAATGGAAAAAGAAAAGGGAAGAATGGGCAGCCAAAAATCCTGAGCTCAACAAAAAGATACAAAAATTCTATGACGGTTATAAACCGGAAGTGGATTACAAAGAGATACAGCAGAAAGAAGGTTCAGCAACAAGGGCAGCATCAGCTGCAGTCCTGTCGGTTCTTGCAAAGAAAGTAGAGAACATGATAGTCTCTTCAGCGGACCTCTCAAATTCTGACAAGACCGATGGTTTCCTCAAGAACACCCACGCATTCACAAAAGGTGATTTCACCGGAGCATTCCTGCAGGCTGGTGTTTCAGAACTCACAATGGCTGCTGTAATGAATGGTATGGCACTCCATGGTGGTGTAATTGCCGCATGCGCCACGTTCTTCGTATTCTCCGACTATATGAAACCAGCAGTAAGGCTTTCATGCCTGATGCAGATACCTGTTAAATTCATCTGGACACATGATGCATTCAGGGTAGGTGAAGACGGGCCAACTCACCAGCCTGTTGAGCACGAAGCACAGATCAGGCTTATGGAACATCTTAAGAACCATCATGGCGATAACAGCATGCTTGTTCTCAGGCCAGCCGACAGCATCGAGACGAACGTTGCATGGAAGATGGCTCTCGAAAACCTCTCTACTCCAACAGCTCTCATACTTTCACGCCAGAATATCAAGGATCTTCCTTCGGACAGGAATGACAGGTATGCTGATGCCCTTAATTCAGGAAAAGGAGCCTACATCGTACAGGACTGCCAGGGCACACCAGATGTCATCCTTGTTGCAAGCGGTTCGGAAGTATCCACACTTGTTGAAGGCGCATCACTCCTTAAAAAGGAAAACCTGAAAGTACGCATAGTCTCTGCACCTTCGGAAGGGCTATTCCGCAACCAGGATAACGGGTACCAGGAATCTGTGATTCCTTCAAACATACCGGTCTTCGGTATGACGGCTGGCTTGCCTGTTACACTCCAGGGGCTTGTTGGTCCGAAAGGTATTGTATGGGGGATGAAAAGCTTTGGATATTCAGCGCCATACAAGATCCTTGATGAGAAATTCGGATTCACAGGTGAAAATGTATACAACCAGGTAAAAGCGTATCTGAAGAATTATAAGAAATAATATGAGGCAGCAGCCTCTGATTGAATAAACCCTTCTTGCCCTTCCCTGAACAATAGAGGAAGGGCAAGTTTTTATAATTGATCAAACATGAAATTTGACATTAAGCCAGGGATCAGGGGACTTATATTTGATCTTGACGGAACTTTGGCGGACACTATGCCCCTGCATTTTAAATGCTGGCAACTGGCAGCCAGGAAATATGGAGCTGAGATCGATAATAACTTCCTGAAAAGTTATTCAGGCATGCCCGGATGGGTTATTGCAAGCGAAGTGATAAGGACCTGCAGCCTCGAAAATATAACTGCTGAACAGATAATCGATGAAAAGCTGAGGCTCTTCGACCTGGAACATCACACAATAAAGCAGATTGAGCCTGTTGCAGCGCTTGTAAAAAAATATTACGGCAAGATACCAATGTCGGTTGGTACCGGGGGCCACAGGGAAGCAGTTGATATGACCCTTGAAATTACAGGTCTTAAGCCCTATTTTGATATCATTGTCACAGCTAATGATGTTACAAATTACAAACCTCATCCCGAGACGTTCCTCAGGTGCGCTGAAATAATGAATGTCGAACCAGAATATATAGAGGTATTCGAGGACAGCCAGCTTGGAATCGATGCAGCACTTGCCGCAGGCATGACACCCACCGATGTAAGATCCTGGTATAATTCCGAGTGGTAATACTACCTAGGCATTCCCTGAAAGTTGTGTAAATTTACCTGATGAACCGGCTAATAATTACATCCGATGGTTCACATACCATCTATGTCCCGGAACTTGATGAACATTATCATTCCATACACGGAGCCATCCAGGAATCGGAGCACATTTTTATTCGCAACGGTTTGAGATACTGTGAATCAGAACCTGTAAACATTTTTGAGGCAGGATTTGGCACCGGGCTCAATGCTCTTCTTACTTCAATTGAAGCCGCTCAAAAAGGCAGGATCGTATATTATACTTCCATAGAAAAATATCCCCTCGGAGAAGAATACATTTCACAGCTCAATTATGATGCTATTATTGGTGAAAAAGGAAAAGACCTGTTCGGACTCATTCATTCGGCACAATGGGGATCTTTCGTTCAAATCAGTAATAATTTCTTTCTGAAAAAAATAAAGGGGGACCTTGTCACAGATATTGTCTATGGCAGCTATGATCTTGTGTATTTTGATGCCTTCGGTCCGCTCAAACAACCTGAGATGTGGACACCAGGGGTCTTCTCAAAAATCTCCGCAGTAACAAGGAAAGATGGCATATTTATGACATATTCATCGAGAGGTGAAGTAAAAAGAGCTCTCCATTCATGCGGATTCAGGGTTACCCTTCTGGATGGTCCTCCCGGCAAGAGGCAAATAATCAGGGCCATAAAAATGTGAAATTTATCTTAAATAGGGCTTTTACGTTCTTCAATGTATTATCTTAGCGGAAATTTTCTAAAAATTAAAAATATCAAGTATGAAAACCACTCGTTTATTAGTAGTTCTAACAGTCATTACTGCTCTTTTTACAGGCGCATGCAGTTCGAGCTTCAGTAATGCAAAAATGAAATCAAAGGAAGATTCTTTGTCATATGCATTCGGTATTGTTAACTATAATGCTCTTGTACAGGACAGCCTGCAACTCGACCCGATGCTTGTTGCAAAAGCAATGAAAGACGGCAAGAATGGCAAACCGCTCATGGAAGACATGGATGCCCGTAATTTCATCATGGCATTCATAAACGACCGCGAGGTTCTCAGGGCTGAACAGAAAGCAATTCTCGACAAAGAGCTTTATAAAGATCATATAGCTGCAAACGAGGCTTACCTTGAGCAGAACAAAGCGAAACCAGGTGTGACAACTACAGCAAGTGGTTTACAGTACGAGGTTATAAAAATGGGTAACGGGCCGAAACCTACAACTGAAAGCACAGTTAAAGTTCATTATGTAGGTACACTCATCGACGGAACTGAATTCGATTCATCGATCAAACGCAACGAACCTGCAGAATTCCCTGTTCTTAATGTTATTCCGGGCTGGACTGAAGTACTTCAGCTTATGCCTGTCGGTTCAAAATTCAGGGTTGTTATTCCCCAGGATCTTGCTTATGGTGCTACAGGTGCCGGTGATGTGATCAAGCCTTTCTCAACCCTTATTTTCGAGGTTGAACTTCTTGACATAGTACAATAATGAAAACAGCTACAATACAGACATCAAAAGGTAATATGAGTGTCAGCTTCTATGAAGATGACGCGCCGAAAACAGTTGATAATTTCATTACCCTTGCAAAGAAAGGCTATTACGATGGTCTTGCATTTCACAGGGTAATCCCCGACTTCGTGATCCAGGGCGGCTGTCCTTATTCAAAAGACATGAACGACCCGCGGGTTGGTACGGGAGGACCGGGATACCAGATCGACTGTGAACTCAAAGGCGGCAACCAGTATCATGACAGGGGTGTGCTCTCCATGGCTCATGCAGGAAGAAATACGGGAGGTTCCCAGTTCTTTATCTGTCATAGCCGGACAAACACAAAGCACCTCGACAGGCAGCATACCTGCTTCGGCAAGGTAACTGAAGGACTGGAGGTCATCGACATGATAAAAAGAGGCGACAAAATCGAAAAAATAATAATTCACGAAGAAAAATAATAAAAATGGCTTTTGACATTAACGGAAAGGTCATCGACATCTCTCCTCTTACACAGGTAAGTGACAAATTCAGAAAGCGTGAGTTTGTCATCGAGAAAAAAGAATCAGGACAGTCGGGACTTTTTATTGACTACATCAAGTTCCAGCTGACCCAGGACCGTTGCGATATAATAAACGAGTCTTTCATGAATGAAGAAGTAAAGGTTACTTTCAATATTAAGGGAAACCGCTGGGAACGCGACGGGAAAGTGAGCTACTTTACCAACCTCGATGCATGGAAGATCGAGAGAGTGAATGCAGGTGCTCCGGCAAGAAGCAGTAATCCTGCTGAAGAGACATCTCCGCAATCGTTCGATGATGCACAAAGCATTAACGATCTTGATGACCTGCCTTTCTGAAAATGAAGCATTCGACTATAATCAAGAGACGCCCGTCAAGGCGTCTCTTGACTTTTAACAATACCTGTAAATACATTGTTAATGTTGTTAAAATATACACTATGAGCAATCCTCTACTCGGGAAATGGTCAACACCATATACAACACCGCCATTCAACGAAATCAGTACAGAACATTACAGGCCTGCAATCGAAGCGGCCGTAAAACTTGCAAAAAAGGAAATTGATTTAATTGCAGATAACCCAGAAAATCCGACATTCAACAACACAATTGCAGCTCTTGATGCAGCAGGCGAAACGCTCTCCGGAATTACCTCTGTACTGTTTAATCTCAACAGTGCTGAAACCAGTAAAGAACTGCAACAGGTGGCCCAGGAGGTATCGCCCCTGCTTACATGCTTTTCAAATGATATAACCTTGAATGACAAACTTTTCGAACGAATTAAAAAAATATTCGAAGAAAATACATCATCTCTTTCAACAGAAGAAAGAATACTTACTGAAAAGAAGTACCGGAGCTTTATGCTTGGTGGCTCAGGACTGAAAGATTCAGAAAGGAAAAGATTCAGGGAGATTACAGAAGAGCTTGGTATGCTTGCACTGAAATTTGAAGAGAATGTGCTTGAGGAAACAAACAACTGGGAGCTGCACCTTACAGATGAAGGGGAGCTGGATGGTTTGCCTGCAGGCATAATATCGATGGCTGCTTCTGAGGCTAAGAAGAGAAACAAAGAAGGCTGGGTTTTTACTCTTCACTATCCAAGTTACGTACCTTTCATGCAATATTCGACCAAAAGAGAGCTACGCGAGAAGATGCTGAAAGCATATTCCTCCAGATCATTTCATGGTAATGAGAATGATAACAGGAGCAATGTTCTGAAAATAACCAGCCTGCGCCTCGAGCTTGCACGTATGCTTGGTTTCAGGAACTATGCAGAAATGATCCTTGGTGACCGCATGGCAGATACACCGGAGAAAGTCACAAGCTTCCTCGATGATCTTTACAATGCTTCTTCCTTTGCTGCACACAGGGATTATAACAACATGCATACATTCGCCCTTGAATCCGGGCTTGATGGAAGCTTTGAACGGTGGGACTGGTCATTTTATTCAGAGAGGCTCAAGAAAAAACTTTATGACATTGATGATGAACTGCTCCGCCCCTATTTCCAGCTCGAGAAGGTTGAAGAAGCAATTTTCGGTCTTGCCGGGAGACTCTACGGTCTGAGCTTCATAAGGAACAATAACATACAGGTGTACAATCCTGAAGTGAAAGTCTTTGAAGTATATGACAATAAGAAGCTGATGGCACTTCTTTATATCGACTACTTCCCGAGACCGGGAAAGAACGGAGGTGCATGGATGACGAGCTACAGGGACCAGCGGAAGGCAGGAGGTAAAGACATCAGGCCATTAATCTCGATAGTTGCAAATTTTACAAGGCCCAACGAAAATACACCTTCGCTCCTGTCATTTACGGAGCTTACAACTTTTCTTCATGAATTTGGTCATGCGCTCCATGGGATGCTTACAGATTGCACTTACGAGAGCTTATCGGGAACGAGTGTTGCCAGGGATTTTGTTGAGCTTCCCTCCCAGTTCATGGAAAACTTTGCGTATGAGAAGGAATGGCTTGACACCTGGGCTGCACATTACAAAACAGGGGAAAAGCTCCCGGGTGAATGGATAGATAAAATTAAAGATGCTGCAGTTTTTAACGAAGGATATTCATGTTTCAGGCAACTGAGCTTCAGCCTTCTAGACATGGCCTGGCATACTATAGATGAACCCATTAATTCAGATGTAGCTGCTTTTGAATCTACAGCGATGAAGAAAACGGAACTCTTCCCGGTTGTTGAAGGACTGAATATGAGTGTCCAGTTCGGGCATATTTTTGGTGGTGGTTATGCAGCAGGCTATTACGGTTATAAATGGGCAGAGGTGTTAGATGCTGACGCATTTGATCTCTTTCTTGAAAAAGGAATTTTCAACAGGGAAGTAGCAGAATCATTCCGGAAAAACATACTCGAAAAAGGCGGAAGCGCCAAGCCTATAGATCTGTATGTTGGTTTCAGAGGCAGGGAGCCTTCCATGGATGCATTTCTCAGGCGCAGCGGACTTACCCGTCGTGACTGACATTAATAAAGCATGTTCTTTCCGCTAATAAGCTGATTGAATCTCAATTTCTGAAAAATGATTCAAAGAGCTATATTTGCACAATCATATATTAGCCCATCATGATCCTCTTCTTCAAAAGCAAAAATCAGAAAATAATAGCAGCAGGCACTAAGGTCAACCTTTCAGATACTGATATCAGGAAGCTCGAATGGTTGTTTGATGAAGCTGCGTTTACAGGCAATGATACTATCAGCGGAATATTTGTCGGTCCAAGGAAGGAGATGATCACACCATGGAGTACAAATGCTGTTGAAATAACCCAGAACATGGGTATCTCGGGCATCTCGAGAATTGAAGAATTCTCACCTTCTGAAATTGCAGAACCTGTATATGACCCTATGCTCCAGTCGGTATATAAAAAGCTTGGCCAGGATCTTTTCACTATAGACAGGAAACCTGAGCCTGTTATGTACATCGATGATATCTGGGAGTATAACAGGAAAGAAGGTCTTGCACTCAATGAAGATGAGATAGGTTACCTTGAAAAGCTTAGCAGCTCGATTGGCAGGAAGCTTACAGACAGCGAAGTATTTGGCTTTTCACAGGTCAACTCAGAACATTGCAGGCACAAGATATTCAATGGTACATTTATTATATCAGGTGAAGAGAAGGATCAGACTCTTTTCCAGATAATTAAATCCACAACCAAAGAAAATCCAAACAGGGTTGTATCAGCCTACAAGGACAACTGTGCATTTCTTCAGGGACCGGTTGTTGAGCAGTTTGCTCCTGACAACCAGGATAAGCCTGATTTCTTCTCAGTATCCGATTTTGAATCAGTTCTTTCCATCAAAGCTGAGACACATAATTTCCCTACAACCGTAGAGCCATTTAATGGCGCATCCACAGGAACAGGTGGTGAGATAAGGGATCGAATTGCAGGCGGCAAAGGAGCATTCCCGATTGCCGGGACAGCTGTTTACATGACTTCATATCCGCGTCCGGATGGTGGAAGGCCATGGGAAAAAGCTTTTAAGGAAAGACCATGGTTATACCATACCCCTGAGGATATATTAATTAAAGCATCCAATGGGGCAAGTGATTTTGGCAACAAATTCGGGCAGCCTCTCATCTGCGGCTCACTGCTTACATTTGAGCACCAGGAGGACCTCAGAAAATATGGCTATGACAAAGTCATTATGCTTGCAGGGGGTATCGGTCTCGGCAAGAAGAAAGACAGTGTAAAGGACACACCTAAGAAAGGTGATATCATAGTACTGCTCGGGGGTGACAATTACAGGATTGGCATGGGAGGCGGGGCGGTTTCATCAGTTGACACCGGCAAATTCGACAGTTCAATTGAGCTGAATGCTGTTCAGAGAGCAAACCCGGAGATGCAGAAGAGAGTCTATAATGCAATACGTGCATTGAGCGAATCCACCGGCAATCCTGTGATCTCGATACATGATCATGGCGCCGGAGGACATCTTAACTGTCTCTCAGAGCTCGTTGAAGCAACAGGCGGAAAAATAGATATCAGCAAGCTTCCTGTGGGTGATCCGACACTCTCGGCAAAAGAAATTATAGGGAATGAATCGCAGGAAAGAATGGGATTAGTCATGAAGCCGGCAGATGCTGATACCCTTAGAAGGATTGCTGACAGGGAAAGAGCTCCTATGTATGTTATAGGTGTTGTTACCGGCGATATGCAGTTCACATTCGAGAACCCTGTGTCAGGTGAGAAGCCGATCGATCTTGATCTTGCATCATTTTTTGGCAATCCTCCAAGGACAATAATGAAAGATGAAGCAAGGGAAAGTGATTTCATCGATATTAAATATTCAACAGATAAGATTTACGAATATATATCCAATGTACTTCAGCTTGAAGAGGTTGCATGCAAAGACTGGCTTACAAACAAAGTCGACAGGTCCGTTACAGGCAGGATAGCAAAGCAGCAGTGTGCAGGTCCTCTTCAGCTTCCATTGAATAACCTGGGTGCTATTGCCCTCGATTACAGGGGAGTGAAAGGAATGGCGACATCCATAGGTCATGCACCCGCTGCTGGTCTTATTGACCCGGCAGCCGGGTCTGTATTGTCTATTGCCGAAGCGCTTACGAACATTGTATGGGCGCCAATGCCAGACGGTTTGAAGAGCATTTCACTATCAGCCAACTGGATGTGGCCGTGCAGAAACCCGGGTGAAGATGCCAGGCTGTATGAAGCTGTTACAGCAGCAGGAGACTTTGCAAAAGCTCTTGGAGTAAACATTCCTACAGGTAAGGACAGCCTCTCTATGACCCAGAAGTACAACGACGGTATAGTCTATTCACCGGGTACTGTCATAATCTCAGCAGCAGGTGAGGTATCTGATATAAGGAAAATAATTGAGCCTGTCATTGTCAATGACCCTGAAACAAGCCTGCTCTATATTGACCTCAGCAGTGATGAATTTAAAACCGGGGGAAGCAGCCTTGCACAGGTGCTTAACCTGCTCGGAACGGAAGCTCCGACAGTAAAAGACCCTGAATATTTCAGTGATGTTTTCAATACAATACAGCAGCTGGTTTCAGAAGGAAAGATACTAGCCGGTCATGATATCTCCGCGGGAGGAATGCTTACAACCCTTCTCGAGATGTGCTTCTCAAATACCGAAGGCGGGCTTGCTGTAAATCTCACTGCCCTGGATGAAACTGATAGCATTAAAATGCTGTTCAGCCAGAATCCCGGAATCATTATCCAGGTCAGAGATGAAGCTGAAATTGCTGAAAAGCTGCTTGAAAACGGAATATCATATTATTCAATCGGTTACCCGGTAAAAGAAAGAAATCTTATTGTTTCAAATAATGATGATTCGTTCTGTTTCGATATTGATGAACTGCGCGACAAATGGTTCAGAAGCTCATACCTTCTTGACAGGAAACAGTCGGGAGAGAAACTTGCAGAGGAGCGTTTCACCAGTTACAAAAATCACAAGCTTAACTGGAAAACAGATGGATTTGAGGGCACATTCAAATCACTTGGCATTGATCCGGGAAGAAAAAAGAGGTCAGGAATAAAGGCGGCGATAATAAGGGAAAAGGGAGTCAATGGCGACAGGGAGATGGCTTATGCCCTGCATCTTTCAGGCTTTGATGTCAAGGATGTGCACATGACTGATCTTATTTCCGGCAGGGAAACCCTTGAAGATCTCAACATGATTGTTTTTGTCGGTGGTTTTTCCAACTCCGACGTGCTTGGTTCAGCTAAAGGATGGGCAGGCGCCTTTATGTATAACGCGAAAGCGGCGAAAGCCCTCGAAAAGTTCTTCACCAGGGAAGATACTTTATCCCTTGGTGTATGTAACGGATGCCAGCTAATGGTAGCTCTAGACTTGCTGCAACCAGGCCATAAGGAAAAGGCTCATCTCTATCATAACAGCTCAAATAAATTCGAATCAGCGTTCCTTAAAGTCAGTATACCAGAGAACAAATCCGTCATGCTTGGCAATCTTGCCGGCATGGAGCTTGGCATCTGGGTTGCGCACGGTGAAGGAAGGTTCCGGCTGCCGTATGCAGAAGATAAGTACAATGTTACAATGAAGTACAGCAGGCATTCTTATCCTGCCAACCCTAACGGATCGGATTATGATATTGCGGGACTTTGTTCGGATGATGGAAGGCATCTTGTCATGATGCCGCATCTTGAGCGTTCGTTTTTTCCATGGCAGTGCGGCTACTATCCTTCCGGCAGAAAATCTGATGATGTTACCCCGTGGATGAAGGCATTTGTAAATGCACGTGAATGGATCAAATCAAAAAAGCCTTAGATAATCCAAGGCTCTTCTGATGCGTTCAGGCAAATAATTTAATCCGACGGTGTAAGTGATACTGACAATATCTTTGTGGCATTTTCACTGTCATGTACTGCCGGTTCATCTTCAGGAAGTATCCTATCGCTGATAACCTGGATGTTGTACAATCCGGTATCCCTGATGTATAATGACCCCATAAAGGAGTCCGCCCTGAAGTATGGATAAGAAACATCGCTTGAATTATGGATGACCTTGTCAATTGAGGGATGTGCCTCAATAAGGTCGTCCTTGACGGTGAGCATCACTGAATTATCGAATTCAAGCCTCGTTGTATCTTTTGTTGCACTCGAAAGCCAAATGTCGTATCTGCCTGATTTTGAAACTAGAACGCTCCATTCTGCCGTATTGCTTTCAGGATTTTTCACATCGTGATAGGTATCAGCTTTTTCAACTTCAAGTGATATTGTTCCATCCTGTTGCTGCAAAATAGCATTTTGTGCCAGATTTTCCTCTGAGAATTTATTTGTGCTGTGACTGCATGAACTAAAGGCAACACCCACAAATACCAACAACACATATAATATGTTTCCCTTCTTCATGAATGTAGTTAATAAATGTTTTGACATTGACTATAACGTCTTATTAACAATCACAGTATAACCTTTGTTTGAAAAATTAAAGATTGTTCACAAAACCCTCTCAAATGGAGTATGGATAGGAAGACAATTATAATCCTGCCAGCTGGCCCACAGATCTGAATCTTTTACCCTTGATCCTTTTATGATCCGGCACCAGGGAATCTGCAACTAATTCAGCAATATCGGCAACCTTTATATCAGAAGCCATGGCAAAAGTTTTTTTGCATAACGGGCATGCTGTAGCTAGGATATCCGGGTTTGTCTTTGTCATTAATGCGACTGCATCTGAAGCAATCTTTTTCTTTGATGAAGAATTAAGCTTCATATTGCCAAGGCTGCCACCACAGCACAAGGAGTTCCCGTCTTCATAAGGTGTTTTCTCCAGGATCGAGACATGCTGAAGAACTTCCTTTGGTTCATCATAAACACCCGATCCTCTTCCAAGATCGCATGGTGAATGGTAAACAACCTTTTTCCTGCTGAACCTCATTCTTACAAGATCCTCATCAATAAGCATCTTAATGAACTGACTGTGATGCATGATCTCCATGTCGAGGTAATAGCTTTCTTTAAAAACCTTGAAGCAAATAGGACATGAAGTAACAAGCAAACCTGCTCCTGTGGCAGCAATTGCTTTTGAATTATAGTTAATGAGCTCCCTCGCCTCCCTGTCCTTTCCGGCCAGCATCAATGGTCTTCCGCAACAAACACCTCCATCCTCATCAATGAATTTATACTTCAGCCCAGAAGTTTTGAGTATTTTCAACATTGAATTTTTGATTGCCGGCGACAGATGTGTCATGCATCCGGCAAAGAATACTACATCTGCTTTATCTTCGCTGGCAGCAGGGAGAAAATTATAAACAGCCACCTGTTCTTTTACAGAGGCTATTGCTTTCTTTTTCCGGAAATAACCTCCATATATATTGATTGACTCCTGCAATTGATCCCTGCGCTGGATCATTCTCACCGGAGTTAGCTCAATGCCAACAGGACATTTCACATCACACCTGCCGCATACAAGACAATTTGCAGCAATATTGCTGACATCTTCATCATTCCTCAAAGCCTTCAGCAGGTATGCACTCTGTATATTACGGATACCAAGTGAGAAGTTCAGCTGACAGGCATCAATACAGATCCCGCATGAAGAGCATGAATATGTTTGTACCTCTGTAAATGCACCTGCCTTATCGCCTGTCCTTATACCTGAATTCCTCATGAATATCAGGAAAAGCTCAGTGGGAATATGCATGTAACGTGTTAAAGGCAGAAGTACCAGGAAAGTGCCAAGTGATAATGAATAGAGCCACCAGAACGGGTATGCAAGTGACTCGGCAGGAAGAAATGAAGCCAGCCAGTTGCCGAGGTTGCCTGTGAGGAAACTGCCGGTACCATATGTGCCGCTTGTGAAACTCTCGGCAAGCAGCCTGCTTGGAAAGATGAGCCATAAGGATGTAAGAGCTATCTTATCGAGAGGCTTAAGCTTTGTTGTTTTCTTCATCCCCACAGTGCGCGAATAGAAACGCTTTATTATTGCAAGGAACAAACCCGAAAGAATAAAAGCAAGTATAAGGTCCATCAGGAAACCGTAAGCTGCTTCTATACCGGATCTGCCATGTTCGGGATTGTAGAACCTGAAAAATATTGCCTTATGGGGAGGGTTAAGATGAGAACTTCCGAAAATATCAGCTTCAATGGTTCCGAAGAATATCAGAAGGAACCAGCCGAATGCCAGGCTCATGTGCATGTATCCAAGCCTGAAATTTGATTTTATTATTTTCCTGTGAATCAGGCTCTCCATGAATATCTCTTTCAGGCTCTGTACAAAAGCATATCCGAAAAATCCCCTCTGGAGTCTCAGCTTGTCCTGCCTTGAAAGATCACGGAACCATATAATGCTCCTTGCTACAACATACATAAGTATGAAGTAGAGTCCTATGTTGAATGGCAAAACAAAAATATCATGCATAATCTTCTGCTTTCCTTATTGCTTCAATAGCAAGACTCACAACGTTACGCGTATTGACACCTCTCGGGCATACAAGAGTACACTTCCCGCAAAGCATGCATTTTCTTATATTTTTTATCACGATATCATTCTCACCCCGCTTGATCATAATATTCATTTCCCTGAGGCTGAACTTTGTATGGCTCCCGGTTGTGCATGTTGCAGCACATCCTCCGCATTCGATGCACAACCTGAAAGAGGGTTCATTCGAATATATATAATCGGCAATGCTCCTGTCGTTCTGATCAAAGTCGATCTGGCGGCCCTTCATTATTGAAAATCCGAACTTATTCATTGTCTGCCCAGGTATTCAATTACTTCCGATACTGCTGCACGTGCATGTGAAATAGTTTCAGTTATATTCATGGGCGCTGTGCAGCTACCTGCAAGGAATACACCGGGAAGATGGCTTAGGTTATTGCCATAATGATTATCAAGGCTGCTCAGGAACCTGTTTTCGCCAGTCTTAAGGTTGAGCATCCTGATAATTTCATTACTTCCACGCGAAATTTCCATACCGGCCATAAGAACTATCATATCAAGCTCCATCCTGAGGGGCCTTCCGGCAAGAGTGTCTTCAACTTTTATTGAAAGCTTTCCGGAAATTGTCTCTGATACTTCCGACACTTTTCCCCTGATATAATTCACGCCATGCTTCTCCTGTGATTCCATATAAAGCTCTTCATAATGAGCTCCTCCCATCCTGATGTCCATATAAAAGCAGTAAACCCTCGATGAAGGGATCATTTCCCTGAGCTCGATTGCCTGCTTTACGGCAGTAACGCAGCAAAGCTTTGAACAATAAACATTACCTGACTTCTCATCCCTTGAACCCACACAATGAACTATACCAATTCTTTCAGGAAGTGTTCCGTCGGTTCGTTTCAAATCTCCCTTCCTGAACTTCTTTTCCAGATCAGCTGAAGTAATAACATTCTCGTATATGCCATAACCATATTCTTCTTTCTTTTCACTCTTGAAAAGATCGAACCCAGTGGCAACTACAACTGCATCTGCATTTATTGTTTTACCACTGTCTGTAACAAGAGTATAAGTATTATTCTTCCTCTTAACTGAACTAACCTGAGTGCCATTCATTAATTCAAGGTTAGGATTTGATATCCTGTTCTCAAGGTACCTGATTACATCGTTCCCCGGTTTCCTGTCGGGGAAAAGGTGGTACCAGTTCTTAACGTGACCTCCTGTCTGATTTTCTTTTTCAAGTAATGTGACTTTGAACCCGTTTCCTGCCAGTTGGCCTGCAGCTTCCATTCCTGCAGCACCTCCTCCTATCACAACAACTTCCTTCATCATCAGGCATTTATAAGATTTTCAGGAACAGGCATCTGCCTGCCTTCTTTTGTCTTGAACTTATCACTGCTGTCATACTCAATACCTAGTTTCCTGAGAAGTGGTTCAGGCTGTACCATATGGTACTGGAGGCCAAGGTCCCAGGGGTTAAACCCAAGGACCAGGCCGGCCAGTTCTTCATAAGTAAGGATAGGTATGGATTCTCCGTTTTCACCATATGATCTTCCGTCTATTTCCTTAATTGTGTATTGCCACCTGTCCATGAACATATTGCAGCCCGGACAATTGGTAAGGACCATATCAGGTTTATATGGTTTCATCGAAGAAAATTTCTTTTCCGTATTGGATATAGAGTAGCCCCTGTTGGCCTGTACGAGGTACTGCCTGAAACCAAAACCACAGCAGTGCCTTCTTTCAGGATAATCAACAACCTGGCCTCCCCATGCATCAACCATGCCACTCAGAACATTAGGGAATTCAGCTCCTCCTACACCTGATTTAGGGAACATCTTGGCGTAATGGCATCCGATATGTTCAACAACCTTAAGCGGCTCACCAGTATCTTTATTCACAAGAAGGTGTTTTGCTTTTTTTGCAATCTCATGCCTGAATTTGTATACAATGTCGCTTGCATGCGCAAGGTTCTCAGGAATATCAAACTCTCTTCCTGTCGCTTTAAAGAGATATTCACGTGTTTTGTCAAGCTGCTCAGGGAAATGCTTCCATGTTTCAAGCATCTCGGTATAAAGCCCGAATGAGGTCACACAGGATATTGCAAGATTTTTGTAACCGCTCTCTTTCATAAGTGCAAAATGCCTTGCAATAACAGTCATGATTGTAGCAGAAGGTACGATATCGCCATGGTAGCCAATGCCGGTACAGGTTGTATGTGCAGGATCCTCATAGATATCTTTTTCAAGAATATCACGCATCAGCCGGAGGAAGAACTGTTCCGAACCAGGGAAGAAACTCTGCCTGATACAGGATCTTACATAGAAATAATGATCACCGGCTATCTCCTTCTGATAATCCGACCAAATTCTTTTTTTACCTTCTGAGATCATATTCTTATAGTATTAATCCTGGTGGGTGTGCCTGCCGTTGTTGGCTGTATATATCTCAATGAAATAATCATTGTCAGTTCCTTCAGGCTTAATCTGAATTCCCATCTCTGCAGCTTTTCGTTTTGAATGCTCTTCGATCTTCTGAAAGAACTCTGTGCCGCCTGTAACGTCAAATATCTTCCTGATCTCACTTAATGCTTCTTCGGGAATTTTTCTCAATGGCCCGGTAGTGCCATTTATCTGTCCTCCGAGCCTTTTGAAAACATCATCGGTATTGTCAAGTATGAATCGCCATATGGGTCCCTGTTCGGGATGAAGGTCAGCATTTACGGCGTATGTGGCAGCACAATAACCATATTTGAAAATATTTTCGCCGACAGTCCTCTTTATTGCAAGCTGCTGTCGTCCTTTCTCTGATTCAGTGAAGTAACCAGTCTCCTGAGACAATGTACGTAATGCCATTATCACAAAGCCAGGCGTATTCCCCCTTGGGCACCTGGTTTTGCATGACATGCATTCACCGCAATACCAGATCGTCTCTGATTTTAGCAGTTTTTCAAGCTCTTCTTCATCGCCTGACTGAACGAGGTCAACAACCTTCCTTGGATCGTAATCGTAAAATTCGGCTGCAGGACAGATTGCCGTACAAACTCCGCAGTTCATGCAAGCCTTAAGTCCTTCCTCAAAACGTATATCTTCCTTAAGCTTTTCGTAGAGCTTGCCCATTTACACTCTTGTTAAATGTTTAACAAAAGTATAATTCAGCCTTGTGGTCCGGAACAGAGTTAAAACCTATTTGTAATGGAGTATAAATACGTATTGGTCCTGAATCAGGATAATGAGATTGTAACAAATGTTACATTTCTAATTCCGGTTGCAGAAGCTCATAAATATTATTAACCTCAGAAATCTGCAATGGAAAGAATATTGACAGATGTATCATATCATTTCAGACTCACCTTTATATCAGCAAGTTTCAGAACTGAATTCACATCCTCCAAAGTATTTACAAGCAATGTTGCCGGCCTTATCTGCCCGTAATGTTTTGCAGTTTTGAATGCTTCCCTGACATTGTCCGGAAGGCTGCTATCCATTATAATCTTTTCAGCTTTATCAGCAAAATAAAAAGTTATTCTGAACTCACCAGTTGCAAGGATTGCCCCCCAAAAGATTGTTTTCTTCTTCTGCACAAGCTTGAAAAGCCATTGATGCCCATCGTTATAGTAGTTCCAGCTCCAGGTTATGTTCTTATGTCCTGAAGACATTTCTTCAAGCATCTTCTTCCAGAGAATAATCCGGTCACCCAGGTGTGCAGCTATCACATTATCGTCGGGAATGACAGATCTGTCGTACAATGCAAGAACTTCGCCGTCCATGATTGTCAGTTTTTAAGATTCTCCAGATTGGCCCTGGCTTCGGGTACTGATTTGTGAATAGCCATTACATACGCGCAGGAATCAACTTCATTGCAGTCGGCACATGTCTCAAAGCCTTTGACCTTTACGCAGTTCCTGATCACGCATTCATAACAGTGACCTAATTTTACACCTTCCTCGCGGCATCCGGTACAGTTTATCGATGATGCATCAAGGTTCGTGGCATTATACATCAGCTTCCATTTTTCAGCTGTTATCTTTCTCAGCTGATCATCGTCTTTCATAGTTGCAATTCTAGCTTCACATGTAAGACAGTTTAATCCGCAGCATGATATCAATCCTTTCATAATTTGGTTATGTTAGATCATATGATAGTTTATCCGGCTGAACCGGCAGATGTTCATATAAAAATGTAATAGCTCCGTACCTTAAGACCTTCAGAAATAATCTTGCAGTAAACATCAGCTGTGATGCAATGAAAAGGTAAAAAATACCGCTATGATCTGAAGGAGTCATAAAAGGTATAATGTATGAGTACAGCAGAAGGAAGATAACCTGTATCACCAGTATTAAAATCATTAGAAAATAAGATGACCTGAATGAACTGAATATCCGGGAAAAGCCATATCCAAGCGCCCTGAATGGTCTGTTCTCATTGGTTGCAGCCAGCCAGGCACGGGCATAATCAGCTGCAATAAGCAGAGGAGGAAGGATTATTAGAAGGTAGGCTGTAAAACCTGCCAAAACTGCCTTTAGAACTGTAATATCCGGTGTTTCCATTCCGGCTCCGGCAATTCCAAGTGGAACAATGATGGATATTATTCCTGCCAGAAACATAATGAGTGACATAATGAAAAGCACCACAAAGTTGGACCAGAATAGAGCAGCGCAGTAATAGAAAAAATTTTTCACAGATGTGAGCCCTTCGCTTCTGACAATAGCGAACAAGCCACCGGAAAAGAAAGCATTAAGAACGAAACCAGCCATTATTATCACGAGCAATCCGCCCCACACCTGGGATATGAGGCTTTTCAGCACAGGACCGAGATCTAAGAATGCTTCAACATCAATAACTTCCCTCATTCTTTCAGTTATCATGCTTCTCCCAAACCCGGCAATGACTGTTCTTTTCAGAGGATATGCAACCAAAACTGTAACAAACAGGTATGAGAACAATTCAACAAGAACCGCCTTAGTTGTTGCCGGGATCCTGGTTAGTGCATATTTCAATGCCATGAAAACTTTCATAGAGCTGTTAAATGAATAATATACTGATAAAAAACTGGATAAATGAAATAAGCTTTATGTAAAATCTGCTTAATGGAAGCCTGTCAGGACGGACAGTCATCGAGTTGTTTATATAGTTTACGTCCATACTGATCACATAACCCGGATCTATTGCAACAGATTTTACCTTCCTGTTGCCTGTATATTCAAGATCTTTATACCTGTCTCTTCCATCCCATTTGACACTTAGTTTTTCGCCGTTATTGAATGTTACAAGTACCTCAACAGGCAGTTTGATGCCTCCCAGTCTCTGAAGCCTGACAATACTTTTGTATGTTGAATCCGTACCAGGCACGAATGTGTTTGTGATATCAGAAACTTTATAATCGCAGATATCTGTGCCAAACAATGTTTGTGAAAAAAACCAGTTCAGGTCTTTTAATGAATCTTTTGAATGGTCTGCATAAACCTTATTTGCCACTTCTATAAAGTCTTTCCCGGATGGATGTTTGAATGCCCAGTTTTTATAATATTCCCTGAAAATTTCATCAGTGATTTCAGTGCCTGTAATGCCTTCAAGAGTATTAAATATCACTCCTGTTTTCTGGTACGACATCATGGAATATGTTCCGGGAGGGTAGCTCCATGAGTTTTCAGCATTTGTTACAAGTTGTTTATCGGGGGATAATACATAATTCATTCTCACATAGGACTTATCTGAGAGCCTCATTAACGGATGATCTATCAAACCCGATCTAATGCCGTAGAAATGATCAATTATCCTGCTCTCCCAGTAGGTGTTCATCCCTTCATCCATCCAGGGTTCCTCAAATTCATTACTAGCAAATATGCCCATGAAATAAGCATGTCCGAATTCATGTATTGTTGTTAACTGTGGCAACCTCAGGTATTCAGGGATACCTGTTACCGAAACTGTTGTAAAGAGTGTTGTATATTCCATTCCTGCCGAACCTGTCCCAAAAGTGGGTGGATCAACAAAAGTCAGATGTGGCCATGGATAAGGCCCAACTCTTTCAGCAAGGTACTCAAGCCCGAACTTAACAGCCTGAACCTGTCTTTGAACCTGGTCCTCATGATCAGACGGATATAAAAATGTTATTGCGACGTCATTCCATTTATCATTATAAATATTGAAACCAGTCCAGGCGACCCAGGCAAAGTCAACTATATCTTCCGCACGGCAGCTGATTGTTTTCGTTGAATCGTCATTCGCTTTCTCATCCATTATCAGTCCTCCTGTACCAACCACATAATCGGAAGGGATAGTGATGTTAACTTCATATACACTGTGATTGGAATAAAATTCCGAGTGCCTGTGAAACTGGTGGCAGTTCCAGGAATCTTTTAATGCATATCTCATCCCGCTTGTTTCGTATACACCAAATTTCGGGAACCACTGTCCTGCAAAATAATAACCGTTTGTATGACCTGTTCTGTACAGTGTGCCGGGCAGCCGCGAATCAAATTCCATATTCAGCCAGACCGTATCACGAGGCTTACAAGGATCAGGTAATTTTATACTTACAACAGTCTTATCATCGGAATTTCCATCATCAGGGCTTATATACCTCAGCAATGGAAGAAGATCAGAGCCCTTTGAATCTGAAACAGTAATAATATCCACATAACCGCTGTCGTTTGCCACTAATGAAAAAGAAGTACCCGATTCCTTCATGAATGTAGATCTGCTGTTCCGGAATGCATTGAGGTACAGATGCATCTGAACCTCCTCGACCGGATCATTGGAAAAATTAACCCAGAAAGCTCTCATCTTACCATGAATTATTGCTGTCCTGGTATCAAGAGCCGCATCGATTTTGTATCCTGTCTGTCTTGGACTTAAAGGCTTAGTGAGTATGATTTGCGAATGCAGGGACATTGAAAGTCCTGTAAAAAACAAAGCAAGACAAAATATCTTTTTCATTATCTGAACATGCAGGGACTTATTCAAATATAAATGAAAAAGATGATTATCAACAGATAATTGACAATTTTACTCCTCTCGTACCAGCTCTACGGGAATTTCATCATCGGATGATGTTACTACGGTTCCTGACATGTGTTGGTTCGATTCAATTCTAAGAAGTACATTGGCTGAAGCTTCAACAAGGTTTATGAAGAATTTCAGGCTGTCGCCGGTGAGCCTTATGTTTTCTGCCGCAACACTAATATCAGTGTCAGGTATTGAAATATTAATATTATGCTTCCCCTCGGTCACAGATATTTCAACCTTCCCTTTATCAAATGGCCTGGCATCAGGACCTGCATTAAACAACCAGCTTCCGGTGGGATTAAACCTGAACTGGTCCTGGATAAAAGAAGAGAAGAGCACGAATGTGCCAATAAGAAGAGAAAAAAGTATGTTTTTCATATTGATCTGACTTTGCTTACTGTATAACAACGTAAGCTTTAAAAAGTCAGATCAATTTAATATTAACATCCTCCAGCAGCTCTTTTCTTTTTTGCAGCCGGCTTAACTGCGGGCTTGGAAGCCACGCCGGGTTCATTTCCGGCAGCTGTGACAACAGCTCCACCACCAAGAACCTGGGATGCGCTCTTCCTGAAATCGTATTTTGCAAACTCTTCATCTGCACTTGTTGACTCAGGTTTTGAAGGATTAAGAATTGACTCAAACCAGTAATTAAGCCCTCCTTCAAGCACAAAATTATTATTATAGCCCATCTGTCTTGTAATCATCCAGGCTTCATTAGCTGCCAGTGTACCGTTTGAATAAAAGACATTCATCTTTAAATCCTGGTTAAGAATATCTGAATACTCATCTGATAGCATGTCTGTAAGAGGTATGTTTATTGCACCTTCAAGGCTGAACTTTTCGAATTCATCCTGGCTCCTTACATCAATGAGCTGGAACGAAGGATCTTTCCTTATCATCATATCGGCTACTGTTTCAGCAGTCACATACTGAGTTCGGGTATTAACCTCGGTAAGGAGTTCTTCTGCCGTAAGCTCGAATTTCTTTGTCTTGTTCTGTGGAACAGCAGCAATAATAAGTCCCATCGGAAGAAGGAACATTGCAAGTATATTACCTGGTTTCATATGATAAATATTTAAAAATTACATTTAATATTCTGGCCTGGCAAATTTTCTTTCAGCCCACTCTGCAGCCCTGAACATTGCCAGTGCAATAACGATCAGGAAGAGTCCGAATAACCCGTCGCTCATGCCGAGCGATTCACTAACCTTGGGAGTTCCAAGGAAATTTGCGAGATAAACTTCATCCCAAAGGTTATATCCTACCCCGAAGATGAATACACCGATAAATAAACCTCCTATAAAAACCATTGCATCGATCTTGCCAATCGAAGCGCCACAGAAACTTGTTCCGGGGCAGTAGCCGCCCATGATAAAACCTGCGCCCATGATAATGCCACCGAGAATGGCAGAAGTGAGGTAGGTGGGATTGATATAAACAAGCTCAAGGTCTATCCAGCCAAAAAGGCTGAAAAAGAGCAATCCTAACATTGCAGTGATGGCGGCAGTAAAAAACACTTTCAATACCACCATGTCATAGCCATAGAACACACCTGCAAGCTTCCTCGATGATGAGAATCCGCTCTGTTCAAGCACAAAGCCAAAGCCTATCCCAATGAGAAATGCAAGGAACAGGTTTGTATTCTCAGATATTATTTCGTTTATGGATAATGGTCCCATTTTTTTGATTTTTAGAAATTAAATCCAGTTTCTTCTGAAAAAATATGCAAGCGCAAATGCAGTACCGAATATTGCCATCATTGTAACAAATCCGCCCAGCGAGAGAACAGCCATACCGCTTAGCGCCGAACCGCTAGTACATCCTCTTCCAAGCTGTGAGCCGAAGCCAAACAGGATGCCTCCTCCCAGCGCCAGCAATAATCTTTTACGCGAGGTTATTCCCGGTGAGTGCTCAACTTTAAGCCTTAGCCGTCCTGAAAGGGCTCCGGATATAAAGCCTCCGATAATGACACCCATCATCTCAAAAACAAGCCAGGTCTTCATAGGGTTTCCAGCATGCGATTCATGGAACTCCTTTACAAAGCCTGAGTTTTCAGCTGAAGGAGCTATAGTTGTCATTGCCGATACAACAGTGCTTTTTATTGCGCCACTTGCCCCCAGTCCCCTTCCTGCAACAAAGTTGGCAGCCAGAAGCACAAGCCCCAGCAAAACACCCCCCACATACGGGTTCAGATACTTTTTTGGATTTGACATAATTGTAATGTTGAAATGTTCTAATGTTGAAATGTTGTAAAGCTCTTTTGTTTTAATGTATTTCTTATTTATTATGCCTTTATTCAGCTTTTCAGTAAAGCCACCTGCTTACCTGTCCCGCATTCACTATAATAAACCTGAGTATTAAGCTTCCGAAAATCACAAGCAATGCAGGGATAATTACAGGAACCCTGTATTTTCTCATTTCCATTATTTCAAGGAAAGCAGGAATGATCATGCCCATAATAACAACAAATACCCAGAAGTTTACTGTAAATGGCCCTCCAAGGAATAACCTTGCTGCTTCTATCTGCACCTGCGTACTTGCCAGGAGTCCCATAAACAGGTGAATAATAAGAAACAGTTCGATCCCGATCAGTACAAGATCGATCTTTGCAAACTGTTTTTTCTCATGCTCGTCGCGTGAAATCACCAGCGTGGCTGCGGCACCGGCTGACAACCCAGATGTAAGAAACAACGGTCCCAGTATTGAAGTGTTCCAAAGGGGACGTGCATTGAACGCAGATAACAGTATGCCTGTATAGACTCCAAGGATTATTGCATAAATCAGCATTATCCAGGCAAGCGCTTTTTTATGTTTGTTGAAAAAATCTTCAATCGTGAATAATATTTTGTATTTCCAGTCCCAGCGCGGGAAGATATCTTTTATATGAAGTGCACACCATATAAAAGATACGGGTGTTATTACAAGGAGTGTCCATGCCCCCCACGACATTGGTGACTGCATCCTGATGTTTGTATACAGCTGCCAGAAAAAAAGCTTATGCCTCAGGTCGATAAACAATGCCAGCAGACCGAATATAAGCAAAACAGGTGTGAGAAATGGAGTGATCCTTACAGCTGTCCTGTACTTTTCTTCATTGCCTCTTATATAATGAAGTGCTGCAAAAGCAAGTATCCCGGCAGCCATTCCTCCAAGGAAAAGATAAAGGGATATCTGCCAGCCCCATATATGCAGATGAGGATCCACCATTGGGTTCATGCGTCCGCTTACAAAAAGTTCCTCTTTCATAGTCAGATAAGAAAAAACAGGTTAGGGTCAGTCCCGGCTTCGGGGATCAGTGTTTTATACTTACGGCGCTTCAGAACCTGTGAGACATCACTGTTCATATCATCAAGATTGCCAAAGTACATGCATTTGGT
The DNA here is from genome assembly GCA_035297425.1 of Bacteroidales bacterium. Lineage (GTDB taxonomy): Bacteria > Bacteroidota > Bacteroidia > Bacteroidales > VadinHA17 > LD21. Next base: position 151,809 of record DATGYZ010000034.1, read on the forward strand.
CGGGCATACATCAACACAGGCAGGCAACATTCCTTTCTTAATCCTGTGATTACAGAAAGTGCATTTATCAACATATCCTTCAGGATGTCCATACCTTGCATCGTAAGGACATGAGGCAATGCAGGCTCCGCAGCCAATACATTCCTTCGGGTTAACAAGAACGATTCCCCCGTCAGTAATATGGCTAGCTCCGGTAGGGCAGCACCTCACACAAGGTGCATTGGAACAATGGTTGCAGCGCTCCGATCTGATCTCAATTTCGAGTTGTGGATATGTACCATCCATCGATTCTACAACCCAGTCCCTGCAATAACCCACAGGAACCATGTTTTCCGTCTGGCAGGCAACAACACAATCGCTGCATCCGACACATTTCCTGGTATCAACAGCCATGGCATATCTCATAATTTCACCTCCCCTCCCGGTTTCTCAGTCAGAAATGTTACAAAATTTGATCTCATACCTGTTCCTCCCATTACGGGATCAACCTTTACATTGGTAATAAGTTTTGTATCGTTTGCTCCCTTGCCAAAACAGTTTTTCATCTGCTTCTGGGTATGACCAAAACCATGGACCATATAAACAGAATCCCATCTTATCCTTTCCGTAACCCTCACCTTCACGGGAAAATCTGAAGTCACCTCGTCCTGGTTTTTAAGCCAGATATACTGATCATCTATTATACCCCATTCCTTTGCAACAACAGGGTTTATCCAGACGCTGTTTTCATCCATAAGGTCTGTAAGGTTCGGGTTGTTTGAGGTACGGCTGAAAGTATGCATGGGAGCACGTCCATAAATAAGCCTGTAAAATCCCGAAGGCGGTTCCTCATGAGGAACATAAACAGGCATTGCATCAAAGCCTGCACCTGCCAGCGCTGAAGAGGATAGCTCAATTTTGCCTGATTCTGTAAAAAATTCAACTTCTTCATCTTCTGAAAAGTAAATATCGTCAGATTCCCTGTTGAAGTTTTTAACCCCTGATTTTTGTAGTTCCTGTAATGATGTACCTGCTTTCTTTAGCTGCCAGTCAATAAGATCTTCCTGCTTCTCAAAAGGAAAATAATCCTGAAGACCCAGTCTTATCGAAAGTTCGCGTGCTATCTTATATCCCGGCCATGTGTTATACATAGGTTCGGTTGCCGGCATCCTGAGAGCTATTGATGGTTTCCGGTGAGGAGTTACCCGTATGGCATCGTACCTCTCGAGGTATGTACATTCAGGAAGCACAACATCGGCCCAGCCGGTAATTTCCATTGGCATGGTATCGACCGCAACAATGAGGTCGAGATTGTTTATTGCCTGAATTGTTTTGCGCTGATCGGGTATTGTCATAACAAGGTTTGTCCCGTTTACAAACCACCCTTTAATGGGCCATGCAGGATTATTTTCAGGAATAGATGCATCGATCAATGCATTTGAAACTGGTGTGCTTGCCAGTGGGTATTTTTCTGGGAACAGGTCGCTCCATGTTTTTGATTGCTCTTTGAATTGAGGAACAGGATATGAAGCAAGTTCGAATCTTGCGGGCCTGTAAAAACCACCGCGTCTTCCCCATGATCCAAGCAGTGCATTAAGGATTGCAATAGCCCTGACCCTCTGTGTGTCGTCGCCATACCATGTAACATGACGACCGGGGTGGATTATGACAGAAGGAGCAGCATCTGCCATCTCATCGGCTGTACTCCGGATAAGCTCAGGCTTGATTGTTGTAATACCATAAGCCCATTCAGGAGTGAACTCTTTCACATGCTCCTTAAGTTCATTGAATCCTGTGCAATAACGGTCGACGTACTTTTTATCATACCTCTCATTATATATTATTTCATGAATCCATGAAAGAAGCAAAGCAATGTCGGTTGAAGGCTTTATTGGAAGCCAGTATTTTGACTTTCCGGCTGCTGTTGAGTACCTGGGGTCGACTGTAATGATTGAGGCACCCTTATCTATGGCGTCAGACATTTCCTGGATCTGACCGTTGTGCATGTTTTCACCAATATGCGAGCCAATAAGAACCATGCATTTGGTGTCGCGGATGTCAGTTATCTCAGGTGAATATACCTCCTCACCGAAGGTGGCAAAGAAGGCTTCATCGCGTGGGCCTCTGCACTGTGCATAAGATGGTTCGGCAATATTAGGCGATCCGAAGGCTTTCATAAGTGTTGTGAAGTAAGCCGATCCTGAACCATGAGTAAACAAAGCCATGCTTTCAGGACCGTACTTTGAGGCTATATCTTTCATCCCTGCAGCAACGAAGCTTAAAGCTTCATCCCATGTTGCTTCCCTGAATACCTGCCTTCCCCTTTCCTCAACCCTTATTAAAGGTGTCTTCAGACGGTCAGTATCGTAATACATTCCCGGACCACCTGTACCCCTTGGACATAGCCTCCCATTACAATGCTGATCATCATCGTTGCCTGTAATTTTCCAAATATTTCCATCTGGTGTCTTATGCACCCATCCGGCGCATTTCCAGAAACATATTTCACAATATGTCGGGGTGCGGGTCAGGAAAGGCACCCGGCTTTTTTCTTCACCAGGATTAGAAAATTCCCTGATCAACCTGTATCCTCCGACACCGGCAGCTGCTGCTCCTGATGCCAAAGCTGTTATCCTGATAAAGTCCCTTCGTGAGATCATTGTTAATAAATTAACAGATCAAAAATAATACAAATTATCTGACTACATATGCATATATATAGATATTTGTATAAAAAATTTTTTAACCGTTAAATCAGATGACAAGAATTTTATAACCAAGAAGGTTCACAAGTTTCCTCCCAGGGCAGAATACCTTTGATGCAACGGGCCATATCCGCTGGAGATATTTATCCTGCTTCTCTCTTATTCTCACAATAAGCTCATCCATTTCGGAGCTCCTGGATTTTTCAGGATTATTAGGGTCTATGGATTTGAGTAGTTCGAAAAGGTCATTTACTTTTCCAAGGTTGCGGGTCATGTCATCAAGCTTCTTTTCAAGCGACTTTACCTGGGTGCTGACAGGTCTGAAAAAATAAAGCTGGTACAGAAATTCCTTTGATTTTTTCCTGAAATCATGAAGATTTTTCTGGCCGGCATTTAACCGGCAAGTGAGAAACCTGTCCGAAGCTTTAAGGTATGAGCCCTCAAGCTCTTTCAACAATATATTGGGATCGATGTTGCTTGTATTCTGGAACCTTATCCTGAAAGCGCTCTTTTTGATAAGCTCACCGATTTTTTCGGATGTAAGGGCAGTTTCAGGAGTTCCATTATGATGTTCAGGCTTAATGAGAATTGAGGAAATCCGTGGATCGTCCTTTAGTTTGTCAATTAAACCCGGGTAATCTTTTTTTATCTCCTTCAGGGTTTTCCGCAGCACTGTATTATCCCTCCAAACAGACATCATTGCAGCAGCTTCTTTAAGGCTTTGAATATCCTTCAGGCTGAAATCGGTAATCACCTGTGAGCCAATAAGCTTGAGCGTGGCCCTTGATTTTTTCAGGAGAACCCTGATATCGTGTACGGCACTATCATCAGGAAAGGAGGAGTTGCCAAGCAGCTCAAGAGAATCATTCAGATACCCTGCAAGTTCCGGCTTTATCTCCTTTAGCCTGATATAATCCGCTTCCATAATTAAAAGTAAAAAAGATAAATTTAATAATTTAGTGGAATTAACATCCCGGAGTGATAAAATATTACGGTTTCATTTGTTTTCCATCTGGAGTGAAAACTGTTCGAAACCAAATAAAAAGCTATTTTTGTTTATACTTAGTTGAATAATACTGATAATGGGAAAGATTTCAAGACAGCAAAGAATAGGAATTCTTACAGCAGGTGGGGACTGCCCGGGCATAAACGCGGCAATAAGGGGAATCGGGAAAACAGCTATTGTCAAATACGGTATGAAGATAATTGGTATAAGCGATGGTTATACCGGTCTGATAAACAAGGAATACAGGGAGCTTGGAGAACATGATCTCTCAGGGATACTTACCCTTGGCGGTACGATTCTTGGCACATCCAGGGAAAAACCCTTCAAAAGCGGGAAAGGTAAAAACGAGATAAGCAAGCCAAAGCTGATGCGCGAACACTATGAACAGATGGGACTTGACTGCCTTGTTTGCATAGGCGGAAACGGAACCCAGAAAACAGCCAATCTCCTGGCCCTGGAAGGATTGAACATAGTTGGTATCCCAAAAACGATCGACAATGACGTATGGGGTACTGATATTACATTCGGCTTTGACTCTGCCGTTAATATAGCAGCTGAAGCAATCGACAGGCTTCATTCCACAGCCAACTCGCACAAACGTATTATGGTTATTGAGCTTATGGGCCATAATGCAGGCTGGATAGCTCTTTACTCAGGTATTGCTGCCGGTGGTGACGTGATACTGATACCCGAAATTGAATATAACGAAGAGAAGATAGCCGAGTACCTTATACACAGGTTGGAAGGCAACAAACCTTATTCCATTGTTGTTGTTGCCGAAGGCATCAGGAACCCTTCCAAAGATGTTAGTGTTGCTCAGTATCTAAGCAAGAGAATCACTGCAATGACCGGTCTTGAAACAAGGGAAACTGTTCTTGGGTATCTGCAGAGAGGAGGAACACCCTCTCCAATGGACAGGGTCCTTGCCACAAGATACGGAGCTGCTGCTGCCGAGCTCATTGCAAACAACGATTTTGGAAAGATGGTTGCATTGAAAGATGACAAGATAACACCGGTACCGCTTTCGGAAGTTGCAGGTAAATTAAAGCTTGTCGAACCTTCAAATCCTCTTGTTATGCAGGCACGGAATATGGGTACAAGCTTCGGAGATTAATAACCTAATTATACCTGAAATGAAAAAACTGATTTTTGTCCGTCACGGGAAAGCCGAAGAAGTGGTAAACGGGATGTCTGATTTTGAAAGATCGCTTACTGCAGCAGGTAAAAAGATATCACGGCAGATGGCAAAGACTTTTCTGAAGAAAGAGGGTTCCCCGGGATTGATAATTTCAAGCCCGGCATTCAGGGCATTTGAGACAGCCTGCATTTTTGCCGGACAGCAGGATGAAAGAAGCTATGATAAAATAATGCTTAAAAGTGATCTTTACTTTGGAACAAACCTCCAGAAGCTAAATAAGATACTTGGAGAGATTGATAATTCTGTTGAAAAGATAACCCTCTTCGGGCATAATCCTTCATTCACCGATATGCCAGACACCCTGTCTAAAACAGGCTGCGGACCTGTTCCTAAAAGTGGTGTTGTATGCATTTCTTTTGATGTTGATAAATGGGAAGACATAAACCGGGGCGAAGGAAAACTTGAATATTTCTTAAAACCTGACAAATAGATGATCCGGACTTACATTCCGAAAGAGATCAGCTGGCTTTCCTTCAATGAAAGGGTTCTGCAGGAAGCAGAAAACAAGGATGTCCCGTTGCTTGAGAGGTTTAAATTCCTCGGTATTTATTCAAACAACCTTGACGAGTATTTCAGGGTGAGGGTAGCCACACTTAAAAGATTATCTATGATCGGCGCCAGGTCAAAGAATATTCTTGGCTATAATCCCAAAGCTACTCTCAAAAAGATACAGCAGATTGTTATCCGCCAGAATGAGAAATTTGAAAGCATCTACGCTGATCTAATAAAAGAACTCGAGAAACATAATATCCACTTTGTTGATGAGAAGCACCTCACTAAGGAACAGGCTGATTTTGTCCAGAAGTACTTCCATAAAGAAGTAAGGACAAGGCTGATGCCTCTGATTATAGGCAAGGATTCTGACCTTCCCAACCTCACCGACGATGCAATATATTTTGCGATATCTCTTGTCAAAAAGGGAAGCGATAAAATCCGGTTTGCTCTTTTAGAGATACCCACAAATGTACTTCCCCGCTTTATTGTACTTCCCGAATCAGGCGATGATAAGTACGTAATGTTCCTTGATGATATTATCCGCTTCGGGCTTCGCGATATCTTCTTCCTTTTTGATTTCGACGACTTCACCGCACATACAATAAAGCTTACTAAAGATGCCGAGCTCGACATTGCGGACGATATTTCGGAAAGTTATATTGAGAAGCTTGAAAGAAGTCTTGAGCAAAGGAAATGGGGATCTCCCACAAGGTTCATATATGACAGGGATATGCCGAAAGAGCTTCTAAGGATGCTCACCAGGAAGCTGAATTTTGGTCCTAATGATGTTGTGGTGCCCGCAACACGGTATCATAACTTCAAGGATTTTATGAAATTCCCTTCATTGGGGAAAAAGAAGTTTTATTACGAACCTCTTGTCCCGGTAATACACAGGGATATCCAGCCGGGTAAAAGTATTCTGTCTGTTATCCACAAAAAGGACATAATGCTTTACTTCCCGTACCATTCTTTTGATCATCTCATCGATCTTTTGCGTGAAGCATCAATCGATCCTTATGTCACTTCAATTGAGATCACTCTTTACAGGCTTGCAAGGAACTCAAGTGTCATTAATGCTTTAATGAATGCAGTAAGAAACGGCAAAGAAGTTACTACGGTTGTGGAACTCCAGGCCCGCTTCGATGAAGAGGCCAACATACTATGGGGTAACAAACTTATGGCTGAAGGGGTTAAGGTTATTTATGGCGTACCCGGTCTGAAAGTTCACTCAAAGCTGCTTCTGATCACCAGGGCTAAGAACGATGTTACAGAAAGATATGCTGCAATAGGCACCGGCAACTTCAATGAAGATACTGCAAAGGTTTATACAGATCATCTGCTTCTTACATCAAGCAAGAAGATTACAAACGAGGTGGTTAAAGCTTTCAATTTCTTCAACGCCAATTACAAGAAAGATCATTATTACCACCTGATATTGTCACCGTTCATGTTACGGAACAAAATATCACTGCTTATCGATAATGAAATAAAATTTGCAAAAGCCGGTAAAAAAGCATTCATATACCTGAAACTCAATAATCTTACGGACTTCGAGGTTATAGATCATTTGTATGAAGCAAGCCAGGCAGGTGTAACAGTACGGCTGATAATAAGAGGAATGATCTCACTAGTCCCGGGTTCGAAAGATATTAGTGAAAATATCAGGGCCATTGGAATTGTAGACAGGTTCCTGGAACATTCGAGAATATTAATTTTCCATAATGGAGGTGAGGAGGAATACTACATTTCATCCGCTGACCTGATGACCAGAAATATTGAGCACCGCATTGAAGTAACCTGCCCGGTCTTCGATAAAACAATTCAGGCTGAGATGAAAGACATTTTTGAGCTTCAGTGGAAGGATAATATTAAGGCGAGGAAGCTTGATTCATCTCTCTCCAATGAATTTGTAAAACCCGGGAAGAAGGAGATCCGCTCGCAGATTCAGGTTTACAATTATATCGCCAGGAAGAATGAGAAAAAGAACCAGAAGGCGACTACAATAAAAGAATAATATGAATTATTTCGCTTTAAGTGCAGGAACAATTCTAATAATACTGTTTTCATGGTTTCTTTCAATAAAGCATAAAAGATATCATGGAATACCCAGGTTCTTTGCATTCGAATCTGTCCTGATCCTTTTCCTGCTTAATTACAAGTACTGGTTTTCCGATCCTTTTTCACCAGGTCACATACTATCATGGATACTGCTGATTTCTTCAATTTATCCGGTGACAGCCGGCTATATTCTGTTGAAGAAAAAAGGAAAACCCGACAGTAATTTTGAAAATACATCAATACTTGTCACCTCAGGCATTTACAGCAAAATAAGACATCCACTGTATCTTTCAGTGTTCCTCTTCGGTGCAGGTGTTGTCCTTAAACAACCCGGAACCATCCAGCTTATACTCGGAATTATCCTTACAGTTTCTGTTTTCATCACTGCAAAAACTGAGGAAGGTGAAATGATATCAAGGTTTGGTGATGAATACAGAAGTTACATGAAACATACACGTATGTTCATCCCTGGAATACTCTGAACCTCACGGGCTTCCTGAAGATAACTAAAAAAGGGTGTCTGAATTTTATAAGACACCCTCATGCAAAATGATCATAAATAAACAAAGTTCTTAATCAGAAATCCAGGCGAGGACCTTCTGCGAATCAGGTTTTTCTTTCGGATCAATTACATCGTACAGCTTACCATTTTCATCTATCAGGTATTTCTGGAAATTCCATTTTACCTCCGAATCCTTAACTCCATTAAGTTCTTTGCTGGTCAGCCATTTGTAAACAGGTGCCATATCTTTGCCTTTTACAGATATCTTTTCCATCATGGGAAAAGTAACGCCATATTCTTCAGTGCAGAATTTACGTATGTCTGAAGCTGTGCCGGGCTCCTGGTTCATAAAATCGTTTGAGGGAAATCCGAGTATAACGAATTTATCTCCATACTGTTCGTATAATGATTGAAGTTGCTCATACTGTGGTGTGTTACCACATTTCGAAGCTGTATTGACAATCATTACTTTTTTACCTTTCAGCTTGCTGAAATCAAATTCATCTCCCTCGAGTGTTTTTACCTTGAAATCATAAAAACCAGACTGGGCAATAGAGGTTAGCGGAAGTACCATAAAAAATATTATTATGGCTGTTCTAAATTTTCTCATGTTGTTTGAATAATTTTACAGACTTAAACAAAATATGTCTCCTTATGTTCAGAAAGCTATGGAAACAAACCAAAATAGTCCTTATCATAATCATCATAATAATTGCTTTACCAAGATCTATACTGCCCAGGAGCACACAGTCAAAGGAAGATAGTGATTACTATATAAAACTGAATGAAAGCGAAAGAAGACTCCCCGATTATAAAGATGATAACGTGGCCCTTGCGCTTAAGCTTGAACAGCTTGATCTTATAAATAAAAGGAGGAAGAAATTTAATGCTAAGCCCCTGAAGCTTGATATTTTTGCCTCTAGGGTTGCAAACAAGATAAGCCGCGAAGCAGCAGAGAATAATTTTGCAGGTCACTGGAATCTCAGGGGAGAAAAGCCTTATCACAGGTATGCATTTGCAGGTGGTTATGATCATGTCTCCGAGAATGCATATGCAGAATGGTCGTCTGCAAATCTTGAAAACAGTGCTTCATCGGTAAGTGCCATGATGAAAGCAGGACACCAGTCATTTATGGCAGAGAAAGCTCCACGCGACGGCCATAAGCAGACTGTGATAGCTAAGGATCACAATTATGTTGGAATTGGATTTTACGTTTCGGGGAGCCAGTTCCGTTATTATGAAGAATATATAGACAGGTATTTTGAATTCACTGATATACCCTCCTCCCTTGCTGTAAATGAAAAAAGTACAATAAAGCTGAAAACTGACGGGACTAAGTTCCTTTACTTCATGATAATATATTATGAAGATTTTCCAAAGCCTTTGAAAGCCCAGGAGATTGCCAGGAGAGGCAGCTACCAGGATTATACCGATAAGCAATACCTGACTCTTACAGCATGGGAACTTGCAAGGCACCGTAACGGTCCGTATTATGAGATCCCTGTCTCATTCGATAAAAGAGGCTTGTATTACATCCACCTTTTTATTGATGACAAAGAAATAACAAAACCAGTCTCTGTCTCAACTAAAGGAAAAACCCCTTACACTGGAATTGTAATAAGCGTAAACTGAGCCGGACCACCATCTTCACAAATATCTATTTCACATTCTCCCGCCAGCCGGACCTGTCTGGTGGTACAGGTGAACTTACCCGTGGTTCAGGAGTGCTGCCAAGTTCTTTCATCAACTCTTCGATAGCTTTCATCAGGCTTGGATCCTCTCCCTTTGCCAGTTGTTCAGGCCTGTCAACAACTTCAATGTCCGGAGATACACCGACTCCCTCGATGATCCATCCATCCTCCTTGTCAAAAACACCAAACTGGGGAACACTTATGTTGCCGCCATCGACAAGACGCGCATTGCCTGAGATACCGACAAGGCCTCCCCATGTTCTGGTTCCTATGAGCTTTCCAAGTCCCATCTTTTTAAAGAAATAAGGGAAAGCATCGCCGCCGGAGCTTGAATAACCGTTTATAAGCATCACCTTGGGGCCATCATGTGAAATTGCCGGGGATTTGGACGGAAGAAGGCCGTTACGATGCCAGTATACCAGCGATTTTCTGTCGAGAAGATCAGCCATCCTGTCGGGGATCATTCCCCCACCGTTATTCCTGTCATCGATAATGAGAGCTTCCTTGTTGGCATATGCATACATTCCCTGGAATAGTTCCCTGTTCCCTGCATCAGAGGTGTTGGGAACATGAATATAGCCGATCCTCCCTCCTGATAATTTATCAACAAGGGCCCTGCGCTCATCCACCCATTTCATATACATCAGTTCCTGCTCAGACACAATCGGCTTGACGAGGGAGGTCCTTGCATTTTCTGGGCTGGGCTTGCTGTTAACTGTGAGCTCTATGGTTTTTGTTCCTGTATTTTCCAGGTACATATACAGGTTATCGCCTGTTGTTATATTTTTCCCATCGATGCTGATTATATAATCACCTTCGTTTACTTTAACACCCTGCTCAGTAAGCGGTGATCTGCGTACAATATTCCAGTTCTCTCCCCTGTAAATATCAATGATTTTGTATCTGCCTGCTGCATCATCAGCAACAATCTCAGCACCTAACAGGCCACTCTCGATCCTTTTTGCCCTGTCAAATTCACCCCAGTCAACATATGAATGACCTACGTTAATTTCTGCAACAAGCTCACTCAGGATATAGTCAAGGTCAGCCCTGTGACTAACTGAAGGTAAAAGAGCACTATACCTTTCACGCATCTGGTTCCAGTTTACACCGTGCAGGTTGGAAACATAAAAATAATCACGGAAGATCCTCCATCCATCAGCATAGATCTGGTTCCATTCAAGTCTCGGGTCGATCTTCATTTCCAATCCCGAAAGGCTGAGCTTTCCTGCACCTGCCTTTTGCCCTGGAGTAAGCTTGATGATGCCAAAATCACCGCCGGCTGAATAAAGAGCTGATTTATGATCTGCTGTAAGTACCACATTGGAAACACGGTCAAGTATCTCTTCCGATTTCTGCTCGTCAATATTATACTTCATCAGCTTATTGTTGGTGATGTAGATGAATCCGCCATCTACAGCCCCTGCAATCCTGTAGTCCCCTGCAGAACCGGGAATAGCTGTTATCCTGTCGTTTAATCCTTCAAATTCAACAACTACTGAAAGCTCTTTCCTGGATGTAACATCTGGCACTTTAGGCTTTGTTGATTTAGTTGAAGCAGGTACAGGCTTTGTGTCATTAACTGCTCCTCTGAAAGGTTCCACATCATTCTTGTCCCTGAACAGCGACCTGGTTGTGTCTGTCAGTGCAACAGCGTACAATCGGGTTGCATTGGTATACAGGTAATCGAATTCAAATGCGGAAAAAGAAAGGTTAAAATCCCTGTTGGAAGTGAAGAACAGAAAATTTCCATCAAGACTGAATACCGGGTCGGCATCGTTATATAATCCTTCAGTTGCCTGCCTTGTCTTGCCAGTACTTATATCATAGAACCATATTGATGACTCCTGGTTATCTCCTGTCTTGCTGTAAGCGATCCACTTTGAATCAGGTGAAAAGCTGTACGTTCTCAGTTCATCGTATGAACCCTTATCGACTTCGGTTATTTTACCTGTCGATACTTCAAGAAGGTTTAGTTTTAGTGTACGGTCTGAATAGAGCATATATTTGCTGTCGGGAGACCATATAGGTTCATATTTCCATGCAGATGATTTGAAAGTGACCTGTTTTGGCGAGGCACCTTTCCTGTTTTCAAGCAGGTACAATTCATATTCACCAGTTCTGTCTGAGTAATAAGAGATATACCTGCCATCAGGCGACCAGGTGGGGAATACTTCCCTTACGCCCTGTGTCTGTGTTAGGTTTTCTGTCTGGCCATTCTCCGCAGGGACTGAAAAAATATCACCCCGGGCATCGAAGATTGCACGTTTGCCTGATGGTGATACATTAAAGCTTTGGATATTCGATTTCACATCCTTATAATAAGGTATAAGGTTTGGGTTATCAAAATTGATATTTACCTTAAGCCTAACTGATTCACCAGTCTGAAGATTGAGCTTGAATAGATAACCTCCATTTTCATATACTAGCTGCTGTCCGTTTCCGGATGGCCACATGACATCAAATTCATTATGGCGGGTAACCTGCCTGGTTTCCCTAGTAACAGTATTGTATTGCCAGATATTAAGCTTCAGATCCCTGTCGGATGCAAAAAATATGTTATCACCCGACCATACCGGAAGCTGATCTGTCCCTGTAAAATCAGTAATCTGTTCCGATGTATTTGCCTTCAGATCATATATCCAGAGGTCAGTTGCCCTTCCGCCTTTATATCTTTTCCAGTTCCTGAATTCCCTGTCAACCGGAGTGAAAACAATCCTGTTACCATCGGGAGATAAAACCCCGAACCCTCCGTTGACTATCTGTAAAGGTTTTTCCATGCCACCATCAAGCCCAACCAGGAAATATTTACCTTGCCTTTCGCCGAAGGAAGTCCTGTTCGACCTGAAGAGGATTTGTTTGCTGTCAGGTGTCCAGTCAAGCACAACATTGTCGTAACCACCGCGCGGAGGCATCACCCCGATGGAATTGTACCAGGTAAGCTGCCGTGGCACACCGCCATTTGACGGAATAACATATATCTGTCGTGATCCTGAATATTCGGCTGAAAAAGCAATCCACCTGCCATCAGGTGAAATTTTCGGAAAAAGCTCAAATCCTTCATGAGTCGTAATATGCTTCGCTTCACCGCCATCAGCATCAACAGTCCAGATGTCACCTGCATATACGAATGCAACAAGGTTATTATTGATGTCCGGAAACCTTAACAATCTCACATCGTCAGCAGCCTCTACCCTTAAAACAGCCAGGCAGAAGAATATAACCGACGTTAATAAAAAATACCTTTTCATTTCTTCAGAATTACTGTTTAAGCGGATAAAGATAAAAAACATTGGCGATTAGCTTTTAATAATTTGCGCTTTCCGTGAAGAAGAATATTATAAGTTATAATGCAATAAGTTCAGTTATTTTCAGTTTGATGGAATATCTGCTGCAAATTACCGGCTAAATAAAAATGGAAAAATTTAGATTGATTTTAATTAATTTTTCTGATAATCTATTAACGTTTTCTTTAATATTGAACGGTCATTTCAGTTTGATCCCTTAGAAATACTTAACCAATAAAGATTCATGAGAAACAGAAGCTTTGAAGAGAAGCAATTGTCAAAGAAAATATTTGAGATAGAGAATGTTGCTGCCGAAATCAGCATTGAGCTTGACATTATCTTCAGAGAGCTTGACCGTAAAGGCAAGTGGGATGAGTTTATGCTGAATCTCGATAAGATCAAGCCTAAGAAAAAATATACCCTTACAGATGTCTGCCCTCAAAATTATTTTGAAAGCCTTCATTTTGCATTTGACATGATGAGCAAATTTGATGACCTCAAGCTTCAGGTTGAAATATCCTCAACCGAAGCCGATCTGCTTAAGGGTAAAGGTATTCATGAGATTGAGATGTGCCCGGAACTTGTAGAACTCCTGAACATGCATGGCATCTCTGTTAACCCTGGAGCTGCCGATGCTCCACCTGTGAAGAATGATAAGTTCACCGACAGGATATGCCTGTATTATCTCAAAAGCAGGAGAACACTAAGGCTGATGGAGAAAGCACTTTCAGTACTGAAAGAAAGCAAATCATATATATTCAGCAGGTATTGCTGAATTCTTTAACTTTGCCATATGGCAAAGTCTGTTACAACACATACCGGCAAAAATGCAACGATCGTTGATGACGATCTATTTATAAATGATATCCAGGAAGCGCTTGACCTCATTGCCAACCTTGGTATGGATGGTTGTGATTGCATTATTATAAATGAAAAAAACATAAACAGCGACTTCTTCGACCTTAGGTCAGGATTTGCAGGAGAAATGCTTCAGAAGTTTTCTAACTACAGGTTTGGACTGGCGGTAGTTGGAGATTTCTCAAAATATCATAGCAAGAGCCTCAGAGACTTCATCAGGGAGAGTAACAGGGGAAAAAGAATAATCTTCACTTCCACAATCGAAGAGGCCCTGGAGCAATTGTAACCTCCAGGAAAGGATTTGCATGTATGTGAACTGGTGAATAAGCTAAGAATATTTCATAATTAAAAATTTACTACCTTAGAATATTCATATTTTACCAATATGCTGAAATTTAAATTGATACAATCAAAGATCAGGAAAAGACTCGTCTTTTTATCATTGGCATCTCTGATGTTGTGTTTCACCGCAGAAACATCTGCCCAGTCTGATTTTTCAGGCAGATGGCAATTCGATAAGTCAGCAAGTTCACATGGTTCGATGTACTATGACTATGACGGCTCTATTGTCAGGCTTGTTGTACAGGATGGCGCCACTCTTACCTACAGCGATATATATATAAAGCCTGGAAATCCTGACTGGGAGACAGGCAAGGAAACATTCCGTCTCGATGGTAACCCTGAAAAGGTAAAAGGAGATGATTACAGCATCACCAAGTCGGCACGGTGGTCTGCAGATAAAAAATCGGTAATATTATCATATCTGCATACCCAGCTGATGAATGGAGAATCGAGGGATTTTCTGAATGAAGAAACTTACATTCTCTCTGAAGACAGGAAAAAACTAACCATTGAAAGTTACTCGAAAGATCCTGTGCAGGGTGAAAAAAGGGTAACGAACGTCTACAACAGGAAATAACTTTATAATGCATCGCCTGTTCATACTTTTTACCGCATTCTGCCTCACTATTTTTTGCAGTGATACCTATGGACAGAATAACACACCAGGAATCAACTTCTATATCGAATGCGAAGACTGTGACCCTGATTATATCAGGCAGGAGATGTCATTTATCTCATTTGTGCGGGATCCTAATCTCGCCGATGTGCATATACTTGTCACTGAATCCAATACGGGAAGTGGCGGACACAAATATTTCCTCAGCTTCATAGGAAAAAAAGAATTTGAAGGCAGGGATTATGAATATACAACAAACTCGGGTCCCAATGATACCGATGACCAGATAAGGAAAAATCTAAACAAAATATTCATCACAGGTATTCTCCAGTATTACTCAGGAACTGATTTCATGAACAATCTTGAAATTGAAGTATCGGAAACAGCCAACAGGAAAGCAGATCAGATGAATATAGAGGATCCCTGGCGGAAATGGATTTTTACATTCAGTAATTCCGGTGAATTTGAAAAAGAACAGAGCCAGAACCAGTATGGGATTGTAACCGAAGGCGGCATAAAGAAGACACGTGAAGAGTGGAAAACATCATTAACCGGTACATATCAGCTTGATATTGAGAATTACTCAAATGATGACACCGTTATTTCCAACAGGCAAAATGAATGGGAGCTCTCATACAGGTTCATTAAAAGTCTTAGCGAACACTGGTCATCGCGCGTATATGCTGAATCGTCGGCAAGCACGTTCCTGAATATAAAAAATCATTATGCAGGTTCTGCCGGTATTGAATACAACTTTTTCCCATGGAAGGAAAGTAACCGAAGGATATTTGCAATAAGGTATGATCTCAGGGCTGCCCATAACAGATACATTGAAGAAACCATTTACGGGAAGGTAAGTGAGGCTTTGATATCACAGTCTGCAGAGATGCACCTTGAGGTTGTCGAACCATGGGGCCAGGTCTCACTGAGCCTGGAAGGAAGCCACCTTTTTAAGGATTTTTCAAAAAACAGGCTGACCTTTGAAACTGATATATCCTGGAGATTGTCCAAAAATTTCTCCGTTTTCTGCAATATAGAATCTGATATGGTGCACGATCAGGTGTACCTTCCGAAGGGTGATGCCAGCATAGAAGACATTTTGCTCAGGAGGCGGAAACTTGCCACAACTTATGAAATGAGGGGCAGGGCCGGCTTAAGGTTTGTGTTTGGTTCAATTTACGATAATGTTGTGAATGAAAGGTTTTGATTTTCCCAAAATATGGTTTATCAAATTTTATAATATGAAAACTATCTCAATCATTTTTATCATTGTAACGGCTATGATAAGTTGCTCACGTACTCCCGATCCGGAGGCCATCAGAAAAGATGTATTCAATGCAGAAAAAGAGTTTGAAAAAATGGTATCTGAAAAAGGAATAGCTGAAGCTTTTTACTTTTTTGCAGATGAGAATGCAGTAATCAGGCGCGGTGAAGACTCCCTGATTCATGGAAAAGAAAACATCAAAATCTTTTATTCAGGACGTGTAAATCCAGGAATGCAGCTGACCTGGACACCTGAATTCATAGAGGTATCGGAATGCGGAACTCTAGCTTATACTTACGGGCATTATTTAATGAAAACCGATTCCACTGAAAGCAAAGGAATATTCCATACTGTATGGAAGCGGCAGAAAGATAATTCATGGAAGTATGTGTGGGATTAAGGCTATTCAGATTACGTAAAGTTTTGATTTTTTATTGATTATCTCAGAGATATTCCTAAATTTGAGACTGCAGATTGTTTATAACTAACCTCTTAAAGGCTATGAGACCCGATCCAGTTCACATTAATGCAACCGGGAACACTCCGGAGGTCACGCTGAACCCCGATGGGCAAGTTAAGATCACTGGCAGAGCCATCGATGAAAGCAGGTCTAAATTTTCAGACCAGCTTATGACGTGGATTGATTCATATGTCCTCGATCCTGCAGACAAGACAGATGTGCTTATAGCGCTTGAATATCTTAACAGCTTTAACTCAATCTACATCTCCTCAGTGCTCAGGAAGCTTTCGATTGTTCGGGACAAGATGAAGAAACTTGAGATCAACTGGTATGTTGAAGATGACGATGATGATATGCTCGAACGTGGAGAATACATTTCCTCTACCTTCGGCATCCCGATACAGTTCACGCTTACTGATCAGATCAAGAGCTACTATTAGTTTTCCGGCATTGTAAAATCAGGCTATATCTTTTTTGCCCTCAGGTACTGTTTAGGCCATTCTGCCTTATCGCCTGTTTCAGCAGCTGCATTCAATGCAAAATACGGATCACGCAAAAGCTGCCTTCCAAGCAGGATAAGGTCTGAGCTGCCATCGTACAATATCTGCTCAGCCTGTGCAGCTGATGTAATCAGCCCTACAGCCCCTGTCATGATACCAGTGGTTTTTTTGATCGCATCAGCAAAGGGCACCTGGTAACCGGGTCTTAACGGAATCTGAGCATTTGCAATATTGCCTCCGGATGAACAATCAATAAGGTCGATCCCGGCATCTTTCAGCAGGGCAGCAACCTTAATGCTCTCTTCGAGCGACCATCCACCTTCTGCCCAGTCTGTGGCTGAAATACGTACAAAAACTGGATATCCATCCGGCCATACAGAACGTACCTCTGTGGCAACTCTCAAAAGAAGCCTTACCCTGTTCTCAAATGGCCCACCATATTCGTCTGTTCTGTTGTTTGACAATGGTGACAGGAACTCATGTAGGAGGTATCCATGTGCACTATGAACTTCAACAACCCTGTAACCTGCCTTAAGGGCACGGACTGCTGCATCCCTGAAACATTGTACTATTCTTTCAATATCATTTATTGACAAAGCCTCTGGCGCTTTTTGTAATTCCATGAATGGTATTGCAGAAGGCCCTATGGTTCTCCATCCCCCGGAATTCTCATCAAGCTGCGCGCCTCCATTCCATGGAAGATCTGTTGAACCTTTGCGGCCAGCATGGGCAAGCTGTATTCCTGCTACAGCACCGTTACTGTGAATCTGCTCAACTATAGCTGACAATTGTGTAATATGATCATCGCTCCATAATCCAAGATCCGCAGGGGATATCCTTCCTTCAGGAGAGACTGCTGTTGCTTCCTGGATGATAAGACCCGTACCACCTGCAGCGCGGCTTGCCAGATGAACAAGATGCCAGTTATTTGCGTATCCATCTTTGGAACTATACTGGCACATCGGAGACATTACAATCCTGTTCTTGAAAGTAATATCCCTTATCT
Organism: Bacteroidales bacterium; assembly: GCA_035297425.1. Classification (GTDB taxonomy): domain Bacteria; phylum Bacteroidota; class Bacteroidia; order Bacteroidales; family VadinHA17; genus LD21. The sequence continues at coordinate 169,776 of DATGYZ010000034.1, forward strand.
GCAATGGAGTGAATAGTATTGACATGTTTCAATTTAATTTAAAACACAAAGCTATCATATATAGATATACCTCAAATGATCATGCAAAAGATAATTTTTCCTAACTTTATGTATTGGATTCAAAGCTTCAACAAACCTAATTTTTTTCATTCTTTATGGACAACCATAGTAAAACAGCTTTGATTGTTGAGGATGATTATAGCATCTACCATGTCCTTGACCTGATGCTGCAATTCAAGAATATAGTTTCATATCATGCAGACTCACTTTCTGCAACCAATTCGTTGATAAATGATATATCACCTGATTTAATTTTTCTCGATCACTGTTTACCTGATGGCTTCGGAATTGAAATGGTACCGGAGCTCAGGAAAGCATTTTCCGGATCTCGGATCATAATTATGACTGCACAGAATACCCCGGCAAACAAGAGCCAGGCGCTGGCAAATGGCTCGGATTATTTCCTGGAAAAGCCATTTACGCTCAATGATGTTTACGAATCAATAAGCACACAATCGGAAAAGAGTTTATCAGATATATCTTAAAAATATACTTATGCTAAGAAAAATGAAAATTGGCAGGCGGCTTGTATTCGGATATGCCGTCATTCTTGCTTTTTCCCTGGCGACAAGTATTATCGCCATTCTTGAGATAAACAACATATGGAGAGATACCAAAAGCCTGTATGAACATCCCTATGCTGCTTCCAACCTGATAAAGGATATTAAAATTAATTCTCTGAACATCAGGAGGTATATGCTTGATGTCGTATTTCTGGCAGATAACCCTGAAAGGGAAAAAATTATTATCGACATCGACCGTGAAGAAGAGCTGGCATTCTCAAATTTTAAGAAAATACAGGAACTATATTCCAATGAAGCCATAGGTATTGAAGAACCCTATATATATTTCAGGGACTGGCGTCCGTTGAGAGATGCTGTTATTCAAAAGGTAAGATCAGGTAATATTGCAGAATCTTCAGAACTCATTGTAACCAGAAACAAGCAGTATGTCGATGAGCTATTCCAGAAGATGGAGGTTGTGATTGATAATGTATCAAAAATTGCCGATGAATTTTATGCAAATGCCTCAAAAACAAAGCAACAGATACTTATCTCACTGATGATCATACTTATTGCGGCACTTTCGGCAAGCATCGTACTGGCATATTACATAACAAGGAGTATTGCAGTCCCTCTGAGTGTCATTGTAGGCAACATAAGGGAGATAGCAAAAGGCAACCTGAACAATAAAAAACTTCCTGTTGAAGATGATGAGATTGGTGAGTTGGCAGAATCGTTTAACATCATGCAGGATGATCTGTTTGAAAAAGGACTGACTGCGCAACGGATATCACAGGGGGATTTTTCAGCAAAGGTAGTGCCAAGCAGCGAAAATGATATGGTTGCTGAATCGATTAACATGATCGCTAGTAATTTCAAGCAGGTAGTGAGTCAGGCAGAGAAGGTTGCTGATGGTGATTTCAGGTCTGAGATAAGCGGCATTTCCGGAGCCAACACTCTTACAATAGTTATCATGCGAATGCTCTCAAGTCTCAGGGAGGTAGTTGATAAGGCACGAAAGATCGCCCAGGGTGATTTCACCGGTGAAATATTGCCAAAATCTGAAAGTGATGAGCTGGCGATAGCTCTTAACCGGATGACTGCCGCCCTGCGAACTGCCACAGAGCAAAACCTTCAGCAATCGAGGCTCAAAACAGCGCAGAATGAGCTTAATGAGCAGATGCGCGGGGATCTCGATCCTGACCAGCTTGCAAGGAATATTATAACCCATGTTTCAAAGTACACTAAAGCCCAGATTGGCGCGATATTTCTCCATGATGAGGAAAGGAAAGGTTTTCAGCTTATGGGCAGCTATGCATACAAATTCAGGAAAGGAGTCAATATTTTCTTTAAGGAAGGCGAAGGGCTTATAGGGCAGGCAGCTCTTGAAAAAGAGATAATAAACTTCAGTGAATTGCCTGATGATTATATCAGAATAACATCAGGCATAGGCGATGCTGTTCCCAGGAATGTGATCATTGCACCCTTCGTCTATGAAAACCGGACACTTGGGGTTATTGAGCTGGGTTCGGTAACTGAATTCAGTGAGGAAGCTTTCGAGTTTATAAGACTTGTCGTTGAAAACATAGCCATCTCAATAATGTCCTCTGTAAACAGGATGCAGATGGCCAGGCTTCTTGAAGTTACCAAGGCACAGGCTGAAGAATTACAGGTACAGCAGGAGGAACTGCGTCAGACAAACGAAGAGCTTGAGACTCAGGCATCAGCCCTGAAAAAGTCTGAAGAAAGCCTGCAGGCACAACAGGAAGAACTGAGGGTAATAAATGAGGAGCTTGAGGAAAAAACAAACAGGCTCGAGGAGCACAAAGATTCTATAGAAAGACAGAATAAGAATCTTGAAAAAGCAAGGTCTGACATCGAGAAAAAGGCAAGAGAGCTTGAAATAACAAACAGGTATAAATCAGAGTTCCTTGCAAATATGAGCCATGAGCTGCGCACACCCCTGAACAGTTTGCTGCTACTCGCCCAATCTCTCACTGAAAACAAGACAGGGAACCTTACCAACCAGCAGATACAGGCTGCATCGATCATCTATAACAGCGGCAATGACTTGCTTAAACTTATAAACGATATACTTGATTTATCAAAGATAGAATCCGGTAAAATGCAGCTTGCTCTCACCCTTGTTCCTGTTTCAGGCATTGAATCTTCAATACGCGACTACTTCAGCCATGTAATTACTGAAAAAGGTCTTGAACTTAAGATTGACATCAGAGAGGGAGTACCGGAAAATCTGTACACTGATGAACAAAGGCTCAACCAGATACTCAGGAACCTGCTGTCGAATGCTGTAAAATTCACAGAGAAAGGCGGCATCTATGTTTCAGTCTATAAACCTGAAGATGAAATTGCAGTTGAAGGCCGTGACCTTGTTGCTATTTCAATTAAAGATACAGGCATAGGGATTCATGCAGACCAGCAGGAGCAGATATTCGAAGCTTTCCACCAGGTTGACGGAAGCATTTCAAGAAGATATTCCGGCTCAGGGCTGGGCTTGTCTATAACAAGAGAGCTGACACGTTTGCTCCAGGGAAAAATAACCCTGAAAAGTGAGCCCGGAAAAGGATCAGAATTTATAATAACTATACCTGCAAGGGCGGATGAATATTATCAGCCGCAAACTAAAACCGAAGTTCCAGAACCTGCTATTTCCAAAGGTTATTCTCAACCACTTTCAAGGGAAAGCAAAACTGAAGAAAAGAAACAGGTTATAATTCCCGATGACAGGGATTCATTAAAGGAAGATGATCCGCTGATCCTGATAATTGAAGATGATATTAAATTTGCCGTATTGCTGCAGAATATCTGCCATGACAAAGGTTTCAAATGCCTTGTCACAGTCTCCGGGGAAGAAGGCATAGAACTGTCGGCGAAATACAGGCCGAAAGGTATAATCCTCGATCTTAAGCTTCCTGGCATGACAGGATGGGAAGTGCTGGATGAACTTAAACTGTCAGCAGAAACAAGACATATCCCCGTTCATATTATGTCGGGCTATGAAGAGACCCTGGAAGCCTATAATAAAGGCGCGATCGGTTACCTGATGAAACCTGTGACAAAAGAGAAAATTGAAACAGCGATCGACCAGATGCAGTCTTACATGTCGGGAAACATCAGGAACCTTCTCATCATCGAAGATGACAGTAATCTCAGAAAAAGTATCCGCGTGCTTCTCGATGCCCGTGATATCAACATAACAGAAAGCACAACTGCTGAAGATGCTATTTCACAAATCTCTGAGAAACATTTCGACTGTATTGTTCTCGACCTTGGTCTGCCCGATGTGACAGGTTTTGAAATGTTAAGAGAATTGAAAAATAAAAACATCAAAGTGCCTCCGGTTGTTGTTTATACTGGTAAAGAATTAACAAGGGAAGAAAACGCCGAATTGCAGCACTATACTCAGAATATTATCATCAAGGGAGTGAAATCTGAAGAAAGATTGCTTGATGAGACTGCTCTCTTCCTACACAGGGTAATAAAAGACATGCCGGAACATCAGAGAAAGATAATGAGCAATCTCTATGACAAGGAGGAGATGTTCCGCGGAAAAAAGATACTAATCGTAGATGATGACATGCGGAATGTTTTTGCTATAACAAGCGTGCTTGAAGCAGGCCACATGAATGTTATTTCAGCTGCGGATGGCAAGAAGGCCCTTCAGATACTGGAAAAGAAACCTGATTTTGATCTTATTCTGATGGATATTATGATGCCTGAGATGGATGGTTATGAGACTGTAAGAAGGATAAGGAAAAGCACAAAGATGCGGAACATACCAATTATCATGCTTACAGCCAAGGCAATGAAAGAAGACAGGGATAAATCGCTCGCTGCCGGAGCAAACGACTATCTTTCCAAACCTGTGGATGTTGGAAAACTGTTAAACCTGATGCGAATTTGGCTATACCAGTGATGAGAGCAATGGATCAGAGAAGCAAAATCCTTATTGTGGATGACAGGAAGGAGAACATCACAGCAATGCGAACCCTCCTGGAAGATCTGGATGTCGAAATTATGGCTGCATCATCAGGTAACGAGGCTCTTGCTTCAACACTCGATAATGATTTTGCCCTTGCACTTATCGACGTGCAGATGCCAGATATGGATGGGTATGAGACAGTCAGGCTGATGAGAAAAGTTGAGAAAACAAGGTTTCTTCCGGTGATCTTTGTTTCTGCAATATTTTCTGAGGATCCTTACCTTATCCAGGGTATCGAAGCAGGCGCTGTAGATTTCATTACAAAACCATTTAACCCACGCATTCTTCTGGGAAAGATCAGGATATTTCTCGAACTGCATGAACAAAAAAACCTCCTGGAAGCTGAGATTGAAAGAAGAAAAATCGTTGAAACCCAGCTCCTTGAAGCCAAAATAAAGGCTGAAGAATCTGACAGGCTCAAATCTGCTTTTCTTGCAAACATGAGCCATGAGATAAGAACACCACTGACAACAATTGTAGGTATGGCTAGCCTTCTTTCGGCCAAAGATTATCCGCAGGAAAAGAAAAAAGAGATTGCAGCCCACATAGACAGGAGCAGTGAAGGTCTTCTTACAATCATCAATGATATTCTTGATCTTTCAAAGATTGAAGCAGGCGAAGTAAAAGTATTGAGAGAGCCTGTTGATATTAAAAAACTGTTTGATGAACTGCACCTTGCATTCTTCGAGAAACTGAAAAGAAGCAATAAAGCTTCCCAGATTGAATTGAGGCTGAATATAGAAAATGAACCGTCAGCATTTCCGCTTTCTGACGAAAACAGGTTGCGACAGGTTCTTTCAAACCTCCTTGGAAATGCACTTAAGTTTACAACCAGGGGCTTTATTGAAACTGGATACCATTTAAGGGAAGGATTTATTGACCTATATGTTGAGGATTCGGGAGCAGGGATTCCTGAAGATAAGCTTACCATCGTTTTCGAACGTTTTCAGAAGCTGAATGACTTCTCGGTTGGCACAGGTCTTGGTCTTTCAATTGCAAAAAAGCTCGTGGGTTTACTTGATGGAGACATAACAGTTGTTTCAAAGCTCCATAAAGGATCAAGATTCACAGTCTCGATACCATATTCTGAAAACTTCAAAGGAAAAGAAGCTCATGTCGTAAAGAAAGAGGAACATCATCATAAAATGGCAGATCTTTCAACAAAAACCATTCTGATCGCTGAGGATGAATACCCCATTTTCTTCCTGCTTGAAACAATGCTTGCGCCTTCGAAAATAAAGATTAAATGGGCAAAGAACGGCAAGGAAGCTCTCAATGTCTTTCTGAGCGACCGGAATTTTAATGCAGTTCTCCTCGATATTAAAATGCCTGAGATGGATGGCATTGAGACCTTCAGGGAAATAAGAAAAGTTGATAAAAAAATACCTGTAATTGCCCAGACCGCCTACGTGATGAACGAGGAAAGAGAACAACTTGAAAAACTTGGCTTCGACGGATTTATATCAAAACCATTTGTCAGGAATGAGATTATCCAGATGATTGACAAGCTAATACAGTAATATGTATGGGCATTGAATTATCAGAAGAAGAAAAATCCTCTATTCAGGATATAGAGATCAGGTTATTCCTGGAAGCAGTAAACGAAAAATACGGTTATGACTTCAGGAAATATTCTATGTCCTACATCAAACGCAGGCTGCTTGCAAACATGAAAAAGAACAGCGTTGAATCAGTATCAATGCTTCAGCAAAAAATACTGTATGATCCCAACTTCTTCAAATCATTGCTTGCAGACATATCACTGATCGTAACTGAAATGTTCCGTGATCCCAAATTTTTCATATCCGTCAGGGAAAAAGTCATTCCTGTTCTGAGGACTTATCCATTTATAAAGATCTGGCATGCAGGATGCTCGACAGGCGAAGAGGTATATTCAATGGCAATATTGCTAAAAGAAGAAGGTTTGCTCGACAGGAGCCTGATCTATGCAACAGATTTTAATAATAACGTTGTGAAAAAAGCATCTGAAGGCATCTACCAGGTGGAGAACATTAAGAAGTACGCTGAAAACTATTATAAAGCAAAGGGCAAGGTTGATTTTTCAGAATATTTTCTTGTGAAATATGGCTCGGCTCTTGTTGATCAGTCACTTAAGAAAAACATTGTTTTCTCCGATCATAATCTTGTTTGTGATGGGATTTTCGGTGAAATGAACATGATTGTTTGCAGGAATGTTCTCATATATTTCAACAGGGAACTGCAAAACCGTGTCCTGGATTTATTCAATAACAGCCTTCTGCCCGGAGGTATCCTGTGTCTTGGCACTAAAGAAACCCTGATGTTCTATGGGAACCGGAAGAAATTTACACAGCTCGATAAATCTAATGTATACAGGAAACTTTATGACCCGGCACATTAAAAATACAGAACCCGGCCATGAATCTTTCAGAGCAGTTGCAATAGGAACATCAGCCGGAGGAATTGAAGCTCTGAATTACCTTCTCCCTTCAATACCCGAAGACTGTAACATGTCATTTTTTGTTGTGCAGCATATTTCAGCCGAATCAGACTCATCATTCATCAGGCTCATGCGCGACAGGTGCAGCATGATTGTGAGGGAAGCCTGCAACACCGATAAAATTGAACCGGGCACAATATACTTTGCCCCCCCTGACTACCATCTGCTTGTTGAAAAAGATAAAACGCTCAGCCTGAGCAAGGAAGAAAAAATCAATTATTCAAGGCCGTCAATTGACCTGCTGTTTGAAACAGCGGCAGAAGCTTTCACGGAAATGTTAACTGGCATTCTGCTCACTGGTGTCAACAGGGATGGCAGCTCAGGACTTAAAAGAATTGCAGACCTTGGCGGAAGAACGATCGTCCAATCGCCCGAAGATGCAGCATTCAGCGAGATGCCTGCTTCTGCCCTTAAGATTCTCAAACCCGACATGGTAATTACACTGAAGGAAATTGCAGCCTTCCTTGGCAGGTGCGACTAATAAGAAAGACCTTACAGGATAAAGTATGGACATACTTGACCATTATGTTCTGTCCGGCGTGCTGGCGTCATGCGTCCTGGGGTCACGTGTCCTGGAGTCATGAGTCCTGGCGTCACGCGTCCTGGCGTCACCGTCCTGGCGTCACGCGTCCTAGGGTCATGCGTCTGGAGTCATTAACGAGGAACGAAGAACGGGAAATGAGAAACGAAGAACGAGGAACGAGAATCCTAAAAACCGGTAACTGTAAAATATGGTTTTTTTGGAAGGTTGTTCCTTCCGAATAACAGCGGATAGTTCTTCCTTCCTGTAACCGGATAATTATTCAGCCATGAATAATTATCAGTTAATCCCCAGAAGGTGACGTTCGAAATATCATCCTTGTAATCCCTGAAAGCTTTGAAAAACCTTGCATAAGCATCTGACTGTTTCTGGGCAACAGCATCGGTATATGTAATTTCAGGATTATTGTTGGCTGTATAGACTGAAACATCCAGTTCGGTAATCTGCAAATCAATTCCAAGCGACTTGTATTTATCGAACGCTGCAATAATCAGATCCATCGAAGGGTAGTCGATGTTCCAGTGACCCTGCAACCCTACACCGTCAACTATATTCCTGGCTTTGAGTTTAGCCAGCAGTTCATATATTTTATCTCTCTTTGAAGGATTTACAGCAGAATAGTCATTATAAAAAAGCCTTGCAGCAGGGTCAACCTGCCTGGCGGTGGTAAAAGCTTCAATAATAAAATCTTCACCGCAGGTATTAAACCAGTTTGAGGCTCTGTAGCCATTACCCGAATCATCTATTGCCTCATTAACAACATCCCAGCAGTAAACTTTACCCTTGAAATGATTCATTACAGCAGTAATATGAGTACGAAGCCTTTGCAGCACCAGCTCTTTTGAAGCAGGGGCACTGCCATCAAGAAAGACCCATGCAGGGACCTGGTTATGCCAGCAAAGTGTATGGCCTCTCACCTTAAGTCCGTTGGCTACGGCAAAATCAACAATCTTATCAGCATCGGTAAAATTGAATGTGCCCTCAACAGGCTGAATAGAAGACCATTTCATTGCATTTTCTGCAGTAAGGCTTGTAAAGTGACGCAGAATTAGATCCTTGCACTGCTGATCTGACAACAGGGCCGGGCTTATTGCAACACCGACATCGAAATACTCGTTATAAAAATCCTTTAACCCGGTGGTCGAATTCAGGTACTGTTCCATCTCGGGTGAGACCTGGGGACCAGGTACAGGATCATCTTCACCTGAACAGGATATAAATGAAGAGAATAATATTAAGAGTGATATTCTGAATATTTGCTTATTCAACGATCCCGGAACGCACATAGTATTCAGATGAAAATTTTACGAAAGATAGTAAATTGCCAGTATTCATAGATATAAAAAAGTGTCCGCAGACAAGCTGCGGACACCATACTTCAACTTTGAGAAGCATAAACCAACCCTTGTCTAATTATAACCCGGATTCTGATAAGCAGCTTTTTGTTCAGGAGTCATTTCCATACCATTTAACTGGTCTCTTGGAATAGGACGGAGGTAAAGGTAAGGCTGAATGCTTCGTGTTATAGTCTGCGCATTATGGTCTCCCTTGGTGCTTGAAGCAATCCTGTAAGTGGCAGCAAGTTCACCCCACTTTTGAGTTCTCACCAGGTCGTACCAGCGGAAGCCTTCCCCGTAATACTCACGTGAACTTTCAGCCAGCAGGTAGTTGATGTCAATGACTGCCGGAGTTGCTGCAGTCATTGCTGCACTCATATCTGCAACCTTTGCGGTATTGGCAGCCCTGTCAAAAACCCATTTCCCGGCGCGTGACCTGATAACATTTATCAATTCCCTTGCACTTTTTCCTGCTGTTGTGGTTGCTCCTTTAACGGCAGCTTCAGCAGCAATGAAATAAAATTCTGAGAATTTCCCTATGTTAAACGGACGTGTTATGGCAGCATTAGGCTGACCCAGCCCGGTTCCGTTGTCTGTGCGGTATGTGCTCATTTTCCATGTGCCGGGGTATGTTACCCTGCTGATACCTGAAGGAGCTATTACATAATCAGCTCTTCCCGGAAGAACTCCTCCGCCGACGTTGCTTGGGCCTGCACCGGCAGGATAAGTTATAGGTGTACCAGGGTCAACCGGAAGGAATGTAAGTATGGCATCGCCAGGGTATACCCTTATGTTGTTAGCACCATAGTAGAATGGGGTATTATCCCCGTTCTTTGGCCAGTTGCCACGATAGACAGTTACGAAAGAGGCATCGTACCTTGAATCGTTAGTTTTATCGGCAAAAGTATTAACAATAGCCCCGATTGTGGGAGCCATACGGGTCCATGGCCTTCCGTAATCCTGGGCAGCTTCGCGCCATACAGTGCTGACCGATCCGGTGCCATCTGCATTTTTGGCACTTCTTATCTCAGTGTAGTTCCATGTCATCATCCAGGCAGCGAAGTTATCTGCGCCACCGCCACCACCGTAGGTAAGGCTCGCTCCGTTATATTTTTCACTGCTCTGTGTATGATCTGCATAGAACATCATCTCCTTATTACGCTCATTTCCGCCTTTATGCAAATCATAGAATGTTGCCATGAGGCCGTAAGGAGCCGGATTATCGATAGCGTATGTTGCTACGTCATATGCCTGCTGGAAGTACCAACGTGCGTCATGTCCTGCAGGATCAACCCTGCTTGTTTCAGGATAAGTAGGAATATTATTTGGATTTTCCAGCCACCATGCATAAGTAAGGTATGCCTTTGCCAGGTATAAACGGGCAACGTTCTTTGTCACCGTTCCTGTTAAACGGCTTGTAACAGGCAAATCGTTAACTGCCTGGACAAGATCAGGGAAGATAGCTTTTGTATAAACCTCAGGTACCGTATTACGGACAGATGTTCTTGCAGGAGATGTGTTAAATTTAAGTTCACCTGCTCCCATATCAAGAGGAACGCCACCATATGTCTGTACGAGCATGAAATAATCAAACGCCCGGAAAAATCGGGCTTCAGCAATAAGTGCAGCAGACAATCCCACAGCTGAGGCATTCTCGATGATACCACTTGCGGTATTTATGGCAGGGAAAGCATTATCCCAAACAGCATTGGAACCTCCTGTAGCATCAGGGGTAATATTCCCCTGGCCGCTTACATCAATTACCTTGAAATTGGCATCTGCACTCTGTGCATATGTAGCTTCATCGGTACCTGTTACGCCTGTATTGTAGTAATATGCATTTCCGAAAATGAAACGAAGATGGGCATACAGTGATGTTAGTCCACCATTAACACCCTGTTCGGTTTTGAAAAAGCCGGGTTCAAAAATACTGCGCGGCTGTTCTTCAAGGATATCAGTACACGCAATCAGGAAAAACATCAATATTGTTGTTCCTTTTATTATAAGTTTATTCATATCTTTCATATTGGTCCAGGTTTTTAAAATGACAGACTTGCTCCTATAATATAGTTCCTTGTTGAGGGAGCGTTAAACCCTACAGTAAGTATCCTGCTGTTATAGCCGCCTGTTGCGACGTTCTGATTTCCGCGTGAGTTTGTTTCAGGATCCATGCCCATCTCTTTTTTGAAGTCTGAGAACATTACAAAAGGATTCTGAACTGTAAAATATAATCTCATTCTTACATCGGGTATTTTGAGCAGGTATTGTCCAATGTCGTATCCCAGTGAAATGTTCCTGATTTTGAGATATGAACCATCGAAATATGACATACTGTTAAGATACTTGGGATTATCGCCGCTTAATACACCGCTTGGGGCAGGATATTTTGCACCTGTATTCTGTGGTGTATAGTAATCAACCTTTATCTGTCCGCGACGGCCTGTCATTAAGTTAAGGTAGCTGCTTGACCCGTTAAGAGTGCTTACAAGGATACCTCCGCTCTGAAAGCTGCCAATAACATTGAGATCGAAACCCTTGTAAGCAACTCTCGTGTTAAGCCCTCCCAGGAAATTGGGATCAATATCCATGATCTGCCTGTCGTCGGCATTGATTTGCCTTACTGGTGTCCCATCGTCATTGTACCCCCCGGTGTACTTCACTTTAATCATACCAACATTACCTCCAGGTTCAAGAACAGTTAAATACGGATCTTCCTGCTGCCATAATCCGACTCTCTCGTAGTCATAGATCGCATTGATGTTATGGCCCACGAACCATCCGTTACCTTCATCCCTGGTTTGTCCTGATGCCAGCGATAACAATTTATTCCTGTTCGAATAGATATTCACACCGGCTTCCCATGTCCACCCGTTAACATTATCGAGGATGATACCATTGAGTGAAATTTCAAATCCCTTGTTCTCAGTCTCACCAATGTTTGCAGTATAGCTGCTAACACCTGATGTACGAGGCAGGCCTAACCCGAGCAGGATATCTTTTGTATTTGTGATATAATATTCCAGGGCTCCTGACAAGCGGTTATTCAGAATTGAATAATCGATACCAAAGTTCCATGTCACCGAATATTCCCATCCCAGGCCGGGATTTGGGAGCTGCGTTACATAATAACCTGTTGCATAAGTGCTTCCGAAGTTATAATCCCTGGAACTGAGTCGTCCGAGAGTACTGTAAGGAGATACTGCCTGGTTTGATGTCTGTCCATAACCTGCACGAAGCTTGATCCTGTTTATGACGGGGACACCCTTCATGAAGGATTCATTTGAGATATTCCAACCTACTGAAATAGCCGGATATGTATGCCATTTATGTCCCTCAGCAAGTCTGGAAGAGGCGTCAGCACGAATTGTGGCAGTAAACATGTATCTGTCGCTGAATTCATACATCACACGACCCATGTAAGAGAGCAACCCAGATTGTGTGTAGCTACCTGAGCTTGTAATAATTTCACCCAGAGACTGACCCAGGCTGAAATACTGGAAATCTGCAGATGGAATACCTTTGGCAGATGTTCCGGAGTTATTATTTGTGCTTTGCTCAGCGGAGTACATTGCAAGTGCATTGATCCTGTGTTTTCGAGCGAAAGTCCTGTCATAATTGAGAAGGTTTTCTATGGTCCAGTGAAATGTCTGGGAGTTGCTTATTGAAGCAGTTGATTCAGTTGTAGGGTTGTTGCTGCCAATACCTTCAGCCGTGTAATTACCACTGTTATCCTCCATGAAGTCGAGACCCAGGTTGATATTGAATTTCAATCCCTGGATGCCGGGGATTTTTGCTTCACCGTAAATTGCATTGTAAGTTGAATAACCTTTTGTATCACTCAGCCATTTGTCCTTCAATCCCTCGGTAACACTTCGTGTAATTGTGAACTGATCATCCAGAGGCATCCTGATAGATCTTTTAAGTGTACCATCTGTATTATAAGGATCAGAAATGGGTGACATGCTCAGTATTCCGTAAAGACCGATCTGGTTTCCCTGAGTAAGGTTATAGTTATTATTTGAGTTGAATCCGAAACGAAAATATTTACCTACTTCCTGGTCAACTGAACTGCGAAGACTGTAACGGGTAAAACTATTTGTTGGAATAACACCCTGGTCTTTGTTATAGCCAATGCCAAAGCTGTAACTACCATTCTGTGTTCCACCGGTCAGGCCGATATCATGACTAGTCTGGCTGCCGTCTCTGAAGAACAGATCCTGCCAGTCTGTATTTACGTTGTCTGCTTCGTCCGGTCCGTTAGTATACCTTCCTGAAGCTGCACGTAGTGCGACGAATTCAGGGCCATTCATCATGGGGTACTTGGAGAAAATCTTGTTTATACCCTGGCGGCCGTTATAAGATATTTTAGCGCTCTGGCCTCTCTGTCCCTTATTTGTTGTGATCAAAATGACACCATTCGCTCCACGGGATCCGTAGATTGCTGTGGCTGATGCATCTTTCAGGATATCCATGCTCTTGATGTCATTGGTATTTAGTTCACTTATATTCCCTATGAATGGAATTCCGTCAAGAACAACAAGAGGATCGTTGCTCGCATTCAGCGACCTTGTTCCGCGAATACGTATCTGTAATGTTGAACCCGGACGAGAGGACGTCTGTGCCAGCTCAACCCCCGGGAGCCTTCCCTGTATAGACTGAGTGAAATTACTTGCCGGAATGTCACGAAGAGCCTCACCACCTATTGATGCAACTGACCCTGTAACAGCCTCCTTTCTCTGGGTACCATATCCGACAACAACTACTTCTTCAAGTGCTGTAGTAGATGATCCAAGGTTGACAGTGATCGATGCCTGGTTACCAACAGTTACTTCCTGTGATTCATATCCAACAAATGAGAATACAAGGATTGAGTTTGCAGATGCTACTAAAATAGAATAGGTGCCATCTGCTCCTGACAGTGTACCATTGGTTGTGCCCTTCTCCTGGATAGTCACACCGGCCATCGGATTATTACCGGTATCGAGAACACGTCCTGTCACTGTCTTTTGCTGTAACGCATCTGCTCCCGAAGGACCAGAATTTATCGATGCTGAAACCTGAAATGATGTTGCAACAAGGCACATCCAAAAAAAACCGGTAATTAGCAAAGATTTTTTTAAGCATTTAGAAAAAGAAATGCTTTGCGAATGGTTTTTTACCATAGATTTGAGGTTTAAGGTTAATTAAAAAGTTGTTTGAGTAACACGTTTGATTAACTTCTGAAGGGGGTGCTCCAACACCTCCTTCTTCATTTTTTAAAGGATATTTCATAGGCACGATTATTTTGTGAGAACATAATTTAACCAAATTTAACATTTGCTTTTAATATTTGCAACCGATTGCAGATAAAATTTCATCTGTTTTAATCTGATTATACTTAATTGTATATCAAATTATTCTGATTTGGATTATCATTTCATTTTTTTCCAATATGACAAGAGGATTTTCGAAAGAAGAATTGACCTGCATCTGAGGATGGCTATATATTATTAAGCAGATGTCAGTGGGGATAGAATGGGATAAGAAAATTTGTAAGGAATGAAGTCTAAGTATAATAGCTAAGTGCACGGTTAATTTTCAAATAATGAAAATTCCGGCATCAATCTCTGTAAAATTACAGAAAGCTCAATCTTTATTCAGCAACAACAAGGATCTGAGGTGCAGCCTGTTTTAACAAAGGGCTACCATCTTAAAGCAGTATTGCCATTTACCAGTTAAGTAGTAATAATAACCTAAACACACTGTTTATGTGTAAAGTGTAGGAAGCCTGATTTATCAGACGTGCTGTTAAGCTTATCAGCGTCCGAATCTCGGGTTGACAACATTGTTGTAAATTGATCCAAACGTATAGGTCAATCCAACCTGGAAATTATACGAGTAATTTGTTGCCATCTGTTTCCTTTGAAGAAGAATTTGTTGTTCAGTAAGATTACCTTTTGCAATTCCAATCTGATCGCGTATCATTGCCGCACTACCACTTAATGATATTGATAATCCTTTTACTATCCTCAGGCTTAAGTAGGTATTAAGAGAAATATTGTTTATAGACCAGTCATGAAGATAATTTCTGTAATCGACATAAACCTCGGCTGAGCCCCATTTCTGAATGACTTCATATGCAATTTCAAAAGAGTGGACTGGATGATTATCTATCACCTTGTCAAAACGAGTCGTATCAGTCCAATTATCATATTCAAAGCCAATTAAGTACAAAAATCTGAGTTGTCTTCTTGTGGACTCTGAATATGGAAACAGGTCATATTCCAGGCCTGGTGTAACGTTTAATGAAAAATCTTTGTTACTATATGTACCGGAAGACATCGAGACTGATCCTCCATATGACCAGTGATCATTAATTGCACGAACAATTAATGAACTGAATGACTTACTGTTGGTTTCATCTGTATAATTGAGTGATTTATATTTTACTTTAGAATAGCTATAATTTGCACTCAAATTGATTTTCCAATTCTCTGTTACCCTTGATCCTGATAAGTATCCGGAGTATTGTTCTTGCTTTCTTGATTCCTGTATATAAGCATATCCGGAAAATTGTGTTCTGAAAACCCAGCTGTTCCATTTGTCAGCAGCTACTGTCTGAGGAAGTTTCTGTGAGAATGCAATGTTCATGTATTCTGCAAGTGGAGTTTTTGCAATGTATCTTGCAAGCCCTAGTTTTATTGTCCTTACTTGCTTTACTCTTATTCCATCTTGTGTATCGTCGGGGTTTGAAGCAACTTTTAGGGTGTCACTCATTCCTGAATAGTCTTTCTGACCAACAAAATAATAGCTATACTCCGTTCCTCCGGAGCCTGTACGTTGTGATGTTGAGATTATGTAAACATCGGCGTCTTTCAGATCTCTAACATAGTTGACGAAGGTTATCTCTTTCTTTATATAGTCGTTTGCTGACATATAAACATTGAGTGCATTATTCCGGAGAGCATCAGTATCGTTTGATGTCTGCGGAGCATTCTGGGCATTAAGCATAGCCCCATTTAGTAAGAACACGAGAAGGGGAAGAATCAGTTTTTTCATTTCCAGTAGACTAATTAATTTTTTGTAATATATTATTAAAAAACAAATTATTTCTTGTTTAATACGGGATTAACGAAACGTTAACTAAAAAACCGGTATCGTTTGATGCCGGTTCAAAAACCGATATGGCAAAGGATTGAGTCCAAACTTTTTCTTAGAAGCTTGAAAATCATCAATAAATCTTTTCTCTTTCACTCTACAAATTACTTCAGTCATAACCACGATTGTTTTTTATCTCTAAATGATAGCATATGTGCAAACATGTTGATTTTACTTATCAAAAATCACGTTCCTTAAGTAAGCTAAGCTTAATTGTTCAATCATAACCTCCGCTAACAACTTAGCCTGCTCAATCATCCGCTAACAACTTAGCCTGCTCAATCACCGTCTGCACAGTCCTTTCCTGCTTATCCAGTGGATACCCATGCTGCCGCAGGATTTTGGGTATATTCCGCCTCAATGTAGCCTGCACGCTCTCTTTGATGGTCCAGTCTATTGAACATGTTTCGCTCCGCTCAACAAATCGGGTTTTTGTTTTTCCTCGGCTTATGAAAGCTGTCGCTTCCGACACAGGAAAAAACAAAACCCCGGCACTATCGTGCCAGGGCTTTTTCTTTTGTCGGGGTGGCAGGATTCGAACCTGCGACCCTCTGGTCCCAAACCAGATGCGCTAACCGGGCTGCGCTACACCCCGCTTTGTACTCCATAGCCTTAGCGAAGGATTAATAATTGGTACGCTTCATACGCTACGAATACAAATTTGAGCCGCAAAAATATAATTACTTTTTTAAATTACATAACATGGGTGTTTTTATTTTGCCATTTGAATAAAATATCAGAAAATAATGAGGCATTTTCCTCTGAAAAAATAGCCGCACATAGGCGGCTAAATTTTTAAAGAGAGATTCTATATAAGTTTTTACCTTTTGTTTTTATTGTTTTTTTCTGTTTTTGACTTGGTAGTCTTGTGTTTCTCAGTAGTTTTCTTGTTCTTATCCATTGTTGAACGGTTGCTTCCACTCTGGGTATTTCCCTGGTTAATTCCTGAACGATCCTGGTCACTGTTCACACTGCTCTTCTTATCTTCGGAATTTCTTTGTCCCATACCTGAAGATGTGTTTGATTTTAATCCCCATACTTCGATTTTGGCTTTTTCATCCCTCGCGGTCTGATCTTTGGCATAGTTAAAAGTAATTTTTTCAAGTTCTGACTGACTGTTCAGCGTTATCACTTTACTTTCCATATCAACCTTTACGGGAGTATTAATATCAAGGTCCTGCTTTTTACCATCTTCGTAAGCAACTTCTACTTTTGTAAGATTAACAGGAGCATCTTTGGCTTTGAATTTTATTGCAGAATATTTCTGATCAGCATTAACAGTTTTTTCCCTGTCTGTCTTCCAGTTAAATATTCCCTGACTTGCGCTGAGATCGACAGATTTTTCACCAATTTTCACCCAGTTAGCATCGTTAGAGCTGGCACTGCTTTCCATTCCTGAACGGCTGCTTCCACTCTGAGTATTCCCCTGGTTTATTCCTGTCTGATCCTGTCCGGTGATTATTCTACCCTGATCTTCAGAATTCCTCTGTCCCATGCCAGAAGATGTGTTAGATTTTAAACCCCAGACTTCGATCTTGGCTTTGTCATCACGGGCAGATTCATTCTTGGCAAAGTTAAAGGTAATTTTCTCAAGCTCTGACTGACTATTCAGGGTAATAACCTTACTTTCCATGTCAACCTGTACAGGAGTGTTGATGTCGAGATCCTGTTTTTTACCGTCTTCATACGCAACTTCTACCCTAGTCAGACTAACAGGAGCGTCTTTGGCCCTAAATTTTATTGCTGAATACTTCTGATCAGCATTAACAGTTTTTTCCCTGTCAGTATTCCAGTTGAATACCCCATGATCCATGCTGAGATCAACAGTCTTTTCACCAATTTTCACCCAGTTTGGATCATTTGCTGAAGGGGTTGATTGTGATTGCACCCCCTGTTGTCCATTTGCAAGAGCATAAATTCCTGCAATAAGCATTAAGCTTAATAATATCTTTTTCATAACCTTAAAGAATTTAGTTAAACATATAACTTATCCAATTTCCCTTCTTTTAAGCTTGCAAAATTACACTGCCATAATTGCGTTAGTGTTATATAATCTGCTCTTATCATTACATAAAATGAGATTGTTAAAGAACATTTACCATTATGTAAAACATAGATCACTCTAAATTGAGATCAAACCTCATTTTGTTGTTTATGTCATTGATTATTTGTATTTTTATATATTCTGTTCAGACTATTCCAATCAATATTCATGCTGTTACAAATCATCAAATTCTGGCCATTTCTGCTGTACTCAGCCCTGGTACTGTTTGTTGTCAGTGTTATGATTGGACTATCCTACATCCTTGGAGAAAAGCATAAAGAACGAATGACTGATGAAGCATATGAATCAGGAATGCCTCCGACAGGTAATGCACGTTTGAGATTTTCTTCACATTTTTACCTTATTGCAATCTTCTTTGTGATCTTCGATCTTGATTCCGTCTTCATACTTGTATGGGCTTCTTCTTTCCGGGAACTTGGATTTACCGGATATATTGCCATTGCCATATTTATTGGAATCCTGATTGCAGTTCTCATTTATGAAATAGGGATCAGGGCTTTGGATTTTGGTCCGGATGGGAAGAAAATTCTTAGGAACAAAAAAAGATTCAGCAATGACCCTCAATAAACCAAAGGACGACATAGCCGGAAGATCAATCCTTTTCACCCGTCTGCAGGATGTTATAGCCTGGGGCAGGAAGAATTCTCTCTGGCCTTTCAACTTTGGACTTTCCTGCTGCTATGTAGAAATGGCTACAGCAATTACAAGCCGTTATGACATTGCCAGGTTCGGAGGTGAGGTGATAAGGGGGACTCCGCGTGAAGCAGATCTGATGGTTATTGCAGGAACTGTATTTATTAAGATGGCTCCGGTAATTAAAAGGCTTTATGAACAGATGATGGAGCCTAGGTGGGTAATATCAATGGGATCATGTGCCAACTCCGGGGGAATGTACGATATATACAGCGTTGTACAGGGTGTAGATAAGTTCCTCCCTGTGGATGTTTATGTCCAGGGCTGCCCTCCCCGGCCTGATACCTTCCTGGAAGGATTGCTCCTTCTTCGCGATCTTGTCGGGAATGAAAGAAGGCCCCTCAGCTGGGTAGTTGGTCCACAGGGAATATTAAAACCAGACACAGTATCCCTGCGTGATATTAAGAATGAAGAACGAAAGCTTGTAACAAGGCTTACTCCTCCTGACAGGATGAATCATCCGGAGGATTATGAAATCACAAGATGAACAGCATTACTCTTCTTTCAACACTAAGGGATAATTTTGATGAAAAGATCATCCTGGACGTTCAGAATACAAGCGATGAAGTTCTTACATTATTGGTCTCTCCGGAAGGAGCCTTGCCCTTGCTCAGCTATCTTAAGAACACTATAGAAAGACCTTTCCGGATGCTGTATGATCTTACCGCGATTGATGAAAGAAGAAGATTCGGCAAAAACGGCATGCCTGTTGATTTTACAATATTTTATCATCTTACCTCATTAAGCCGGAACGAGGATATTAGGATAAAAGTCCCGCTTATGGGGGAATACCCATCAATTAAAAGCATAACAGGCATATGGCCATCAGCAAACTGGTATGAACGCGAGGTATTCGACATGTTCGGCATAACTTTCACAGGTCATCCGGATCTGAGACGCATTCTTATGCCACGCTCATGGAGAGGAAATCCATTAAGGAAGGAATATCCAGCAAGGGCAACCGATCTTGGCCCCTTTGTTCTGGATGACCAGGTCCGTGACATTGCAGAGGATGAGTTCAGGTTCAGGCCAGAGGATTACGGACTGAAAACAGGCACGAGTGAAACCGATTTCATGTTCCTCAACCTTGGTCCGCAGCATCCCGGTACACACGGTTTATTGAGGCTTATACTGCAGCTCGACGGTGAGGATATAATGGATGTTGTGCCCGATATCGGATTCCATCACCGGGGAGCTGAAAAAATGGGAGAAAGACAATCATGGCATACATATATACCATATACCGACCGTGTTGATTACCTCGGTGGAACCCTGAATAATCACGCTTATCTTCTTTCTGTTGAAAAGCTTGCCGGCATTAAAGTGCCTGACAGGGCAAACACGATCAGGGTGATGCTGAATGAGCTTTACAGGATACAAAGTCATCTTGTGTTCCTTGGAACATATGCCCAGGATCTTGGCCAGATGTCGCCT
Source organism: Bacteroidales bacterium (assembly GCA_035297425.1). Lineage (GTDB taxonomy): Bacteria > Bacteroidota > Bacteroidia > Bacteroidales > VadinHA17 > LD21. The sequence continues at coordinate 190,028 of DATGYZ010000034.1, forward strand.
GTATTCTTTGCATTCAATTACAGGGAGAAAGTCTTCGACATCGTCCAGGCAATAACAGGTGCCAGGATGCATCCTTCATGGTTCAGGATAGGAGGTGTAGCTCAAGATCTCCCATCCGGATGGAAGGATATGGTCCAGGATTTTATTGATTATTTCCCAAAAACAATCAGGGAAATTGACCGGTCAATTGTAAGGAACAGGATTTTTAAAGGTCGTACAAAAGGTATAGGGGCTTACACAGCCCGGGAAGCTGTTGAATGGGGTGTTACCGGCCCAGGATTACGCGCGTCCGGTGTTGAGTGGGATTATCGTAAGAAAAGACCATACTCTGGATATGACAACTTTGATTTTGAAGTGCCTGTCTGCAGTAATGGCGATTGTTACGACAGAACTATTGTAAGAATCGAGGAAATGAGGCAGAGCCTGAGAATACTCCAGCAGTGTGTAAATAACATGCCCGAGGGGCATTACAAATCAGATCATCCCCTTACAACACCACCAAGGAAAGAACGGACTATGGAGGATATAGAAACGCTTATACACCACTTCCTTGGTGTGAGCTGGGGACCTGTCATACCTGCAGGAGAAGCTATGATACCTTTTGAAACATCCAGGGGCAGCACTGGGTATTATCTTGTAAGTGATGGAGGGAACTCTTCATACAGGTCAAGGATACGGACCCCCACTTTTCCGCATGTGCAGATGTTGCCTCTTATCGCAAAAGGATATACTCTGCCCGATCTGTTGTCTATTCTCGGAGCTATTGACTTCATTCTGTCAGATCTCGACAGGTAAATTTATTAAGGATGCTGAGCGAAGCCGAATTAAAGGAGATATATAAAGAAATGGAAATTTATCCATACAAGGGAGCTGTATGCATAGATGCACTTAAGATAGTGCAGAAGCACAGGGGATGGATCTCCGATGAAGCAGTGGCTGATGTTGCCGCTGAGCTTGGGCTTACTGTGGATGAAGTAGATGGCATTGCTACTTTTTATACAAGGTTGTACAGGAAACCTGTCGGCAGGAACGTCATTCTTGTATGCGACAGCATAAGCTGCATGGTCATGGGTTATGAAACAGTCTACAGGCACATCTCTGAGAAACTTAATATCCGTTTTGGGGAGACCACTCCTGACAACCGGTTTACTCTTTTGCCTGTTTCATGTCTCGGCGATTGCGATCATGCACCCGTAATGATGATAAATGAAGACCATTATAACAATATTGATTTTGCTCATCTTGATGAAATACTGAAGAGGTATAATTAAAGATGGAGACTCCGCTGACAGATTATATCATAAAACATAAGTTACCTCCTACTGCAAAAGAATATGAGAAAGCAGGAGGATACGAGGGCGTCAGGAAGGCATTGAAAGGGATGTCACCTGCGGAGGTAATAAACCTTGTGAAGGCATCCGGATTAACGGGCCGGGGAGGTGCAGGATTCATGACTGGTCTTAAATGGAGCCTGATCCCGGATGCTGATCCCAGGATGCGATATCTTGTTGCAAATGCTGATGAGATGGAACCTGGAACATTCAAGGACAGATTTCTTCTCGAGGGTAACCCTCACCAGCTTATTGCCGGGATGATAATAGCAGCTTATGCTGTCAAAGCTGAAAAAGCATATATCTTCATGAGATGGGCTTATAAAAAAGCAGAAAAGAACATTCACAAAGCACTTGAAGAAGCTTATGCAGCCGGATTCCTGGGTAAGAACATAATGGGCAGCGGCTTCAACCTTGACCTTTACCTGCACTCAAGCGCCGGAAGGTACATATGCGGAGAAGAAACTGCGATGCTGAGCTCACTGGAAGGCAAAAGGGGCATTCCAAGGGCAAAGCCTCCCTACCCTGCTACAATGGGTTTATTTGGTCATCCTACAGTGATAAACAATGTTGAAACTCTTTGCTGGATTTCGCATTTAATAGAAAAAGGCACAGACTGGTTTATGAAGCTCAGTCACTCTGAAAAAGAAGGCGGCACAAAAATTTTCGGAGTAAGCGGAAGGGTCAAAAAACCCGGCCTTTGGGAACTTCCCATGGGCATCCCTATGCGTGAAATAATAGAGAATTATGCCGGAGGAATGCAGGAGGGGTATAGACTAAGGGGAGTGATTCCGGGAGGTGCTTCAACAGATTTCATGACTGAGGATCATCTCGACACCAAAATGGATTTTGCGTCAGTTAAAGCACAGGGAAGCAGACTTGGAACAGGTACAATGATAATACTTGACGATAAAACCTGCCCCGTTGCTTTCATTCATAACCTCATAAGGTTCTTTGCAGACGAGAGCTGCGGATGGTGCACCCCCTGCCGTGAAGGACTGCCATGGAGCGAAAAGATACTTCGTTCATTTGAAGATGGCACTGCCAGGGAAGAGGACCTTGATATACTTGAATTTCATACCAGGTTCATGGAACCGGGTAACACATTCTGCGCCCATGCGCCCGGAGCTATGGAACCACTTCAGAGCGGTATAAGGTATTACCGTGAGGATTTTTTAAGGCACATAAAGGAGAAACATTGTCCATGGAAATAATATAATATGGTGAAGATCAGTATTAACGGGAACAATTACGAAGTGGAGCCTGGCAAAAACCTGCTTCATACCTGCCTTGCACTGGGCTTCGAGATACCATATTTCTGTTATCATCCAACGCTTGGTTCTGTGGGTGCATGCAGGCAATGCGCTGTAAAAAAATACAGGAACGCAGATGATAAAGCCGGCAGGATAATTATGTCGTGCATGGAACCGGTAGTTGAAGGATTGATTATTTCAACAAACGACCAGGATGTGCTGGACTTCAGAAGAGCTGTTATAGAGGCACTGATGACAAATCACCCTCATGATTGCCCGGTGTGCGATGAAGGAGGAGAATGCCATCTGCAGGACATGACTGTACTCACAGGACATAATTACCGCCGGTTCAATTTCAGGAAAAGAACCTTCACAAACCAGTACCTGGGACCTTACATAAGCCATGACATGAACCGTTGCATTCAATGTTACAGGTGCGTCAGGTTTTACAGGGACTATGCCGGGGGAAAGGATCTGCACGTATTCGGATCTGCATCGCATGTCTATTTTGGAAGGCACAAGGATGGACAGCTGGAAAGCATCTTCAGTGGCAACCTCGCGGAGGTTTGTCCTACGGGGGTCTTCACAGATAAGACATTAAGCAGGCATTATACGCGTAAGTGGGATCTCACAAATGCTCCTTCAATCTGCAATAATTGCAGTGTTGGATGCAACATAATACTCGGGGAGAGATACGGAACTGTACGTCGAGTAAGGTCAAGGTATAACAGGGAGGTTAATGGTTATTTCATCTGTGACAAGGGAAGATTTGGTTATGAGTATATAAACGGACCTGAAAGGATTAAACATGCGGTTAGCCAGGTCAGCACTGGTGAAAATACTGAAGACAGCCTGCGTAAAACTTTACAGTCATTAATAGTGGGCAGGAAAATTGCAGGAATAGGTTCCCCGACAGCTTCATTGGAATCAAATTATGCACTTGAGACTCTTGTGGGAAAAGAGAACTTTTATCATGGCGTGTCGCGGAAAGAATATGAATATGTAAACACAGCCTTAAGCATCATAAAAGATAATGCATATAGTAATCCTTCCCTGATTGATATCGAAAAATGTGACGCAGTTCTGGTTCTGGGAGATGATCCTGCAAAAACAGCGCCCATGCTTGCGCTGGCTGTAAGACAATGCACAAGGAATAAAACATTTGAAATAGCAGCAGGTGCAGGGATCCCTTCATGGAACGATGCTGCTGTAAGAGATATTGGGCATAATGTTTACAGTCCGCTGTTCCTTGCTCTAAGTGATCGTTCACAGCTTGAAGATGTTGTTGCCGGTACTTTCTTCGGTAATTCAGAAGAGCTAGTGAATTTTGGCAATATGGTTTCCCGTTCAATTATAAACAAAACGGAACCACGAGACAAGGATGATACACCTGAAAATCTATCACGAGTTACAGCAAAAGCACTTCTGGAAGCAAAAAATCCGCTGATAGTTGCCGGATCAGCGGAAAACAATAAAGATATTCCTGAGGCAGCACGCAAAGTTGCTGATGCACTTGTTGCTGCAGGCAAAAAAGTATCCGTTTCGGTAACCGTCCCACATTGCAACAGCCTTGGCCTTTCACTTTTCAGCGGAAAAAGCTTTGAAGAGCTCGAATCAGAATTTGATACTTTAATAATAATAGAGAACGATCTTTACGAAAGGTGCCCATCTGAAAAGGCAGATATGATATTGGGTAAAGCCACAGATGTTGTACTGATTAACCACAGCGTAAACCAGACTTTCCGGAAAGCAGGAATAACGCTTCCTTCAGGAACTTTTGCAGAATCCACCGGAACGGTAGTGAACTTTGAAGGTCGTGCCCAGCGATATTACAGGGTTCTCCCGGACCTGAAAGACAGCTGGAAATGGATAGCTGAGATAATGAATTTTGCCGGGAAAAAGCTTTCCTGGAACAGCTTCAGCGATATTGCTTCTTCATTAGCGGAGGCTTATTCTTTTTATGCTGCCATAGAAAAGAAAATTCCTTCGGCAGGATTCAGGTATGACGGTGAAAAGGTTGCAAGGCAGAGTCAAAGATATAGTGGACGGACAGCAATGAATTCCAACATTGATGTGCATGAACCTAAGCCTCCGGAAGATTTAGATTCGCCACTCAGCTTCAGTATGGAAGGCTACAGGGGTATCCCATCATCATATCTCACTCCGGAATACAGGGCTCCGTTTTGGAACTCGCCACAGGCAATAAATAAATACCTGAACGAACCCGGGGGTGATCCGTATGATGGCAATCCCGGTATAAGGATATTTGATGAATGAATTTACATTTTATCGGCACCTGACTACTTCAGCAGAAGTGATTCGCAGATGATAAAATATTATTAATGAAATATATTTTAATTATCCTCGGAGTATTGCTTATCCCTCTCACCATAGCCGCGGGGCTGATTTGGGTGGAAAGAAGGCTTTTGGCTCTCTTCCAGGACAGGTATGGACCCAACCGTGTTGGACCTCTTGGATTGATGCAGGTACTGGCAGACGTCTTCAAGATTTTCTTCAAGGAAGACTGGGTACCGCCTTTTGCTGATAAAGGTGTGTTCATAATAGCTCCCGCCATAGTAATGGCGACCATAATGCTGACATTTGCTGTTATTCCTTTCACAACAAATTTCGTGGTTCTCGATTCAAACATTGCACTTTTATTTTTTCTTGGCAACTCTTCCATAGGTGTATACAGCATTGTTCTGGGTGGCTGGGCATCGAATAATAAATACTCTCTGCTGGGCTCTATGAGGGCATCGGCGCAGATGCTTACTTATGAGGTTTTCATGGGGTTGTCCCTTGTCGGCGTTGTGATGATGGCTGACAGTTTCAGCCTCTCAGATATAGTGAAAGCACAAAAGGATGGATGGTTTGTAATACCGCAGTTCATCGGCTTCATAGTTTTTTTCATTGCAGGACTTGCTGAAACACACCGTACTCCTTTTGATTTGCCTGAAGCTGAGGGCGAGCTTGTCGCTGGTTATCATTCTGAATATTCAGGCATGAAGTTCGGGATGTTCTTTGTAGGCGAGTACCTGGGCATAACCCTGATTTCCGCTCTTATAGCAACACTGTTCTTTGGCGGATGGCTGGGACCTGCCTTCCTCCCTCCTGCTTTCTGGTTATTCCTGAAGACTTTCTTTTTCATCTTCCTGTTCATTCTTATAAGAGCATCGCTGCCGAGGCCAAGATATGACCAGCTTATGGAATTCGGCTGGAAGGTCCTTTTGCCACTGGTACTCTTAAACATACTGATTACAGGTGCGATACTTATATACATTCATAAAGCATGATAAGCATACTGAGAAGCATATGGCTCACTTTTCTTCATGCATTTCACAAGCGAGAGACAAGGGGTTATCCTGAAAAGACGCCTGAATTGCCGCCACGTTTCCGGGGAAGGATAATACTTTCACGCGATCCTGAAGGCAATGAGAGATGTGTTGCATGTTACCTTTGCGCGGCAGCCTGTCCCGTTGATTGCATTGCCCTGCAGGCTGCAAATGGTGAAAACGGGCGGCGCTATCCGGAATTTTTCAGGATAAACTTCTCAAGATGCATCTTCTGCGGCTTCTGTGAAGAAGCTTGTCCCACTTATGCAATTCAGCTGATACCAAGCTTTGAGATGAGCGAATATGAGAGACCTTCCATGGTTTATGAGAAAGAGCATCTGCTTATAAGTGGTGAAGGGAAATACCATGATTATAATTTCTACAAGGTCGCAGGAGTTGACTTTGGAGTAAAGGGTAAAGGAGAAGGAGAAAACGAGGAGCCTCCGGTAGACTATAAAAGCCTCATACATTGATGAACCTTATCTTCTACATAGCATCTGCCATAGCTGTGGCATCAAGCCTGATGGCCGTTACAAGGCATAATGCCATTCATGCATTGATGTACCTGATTCTTTCTCTTCTCGCCGTTTCTGTCATTTTCTACATCCTGGGATCTCCACTGGTTGCAGCACTTGAAGTTCTTGTATATGCAGGAGCTATTATGGTACTTTTCATATTCATTGTAATGATGTTAAACGTGGGTATGGAGGAAGAAATTGAGAAGCACTGGATAGGTCCCCGAACCTGGATAATTCCTTCATTACTTTCAATTGCACTGCTTGTAATTTTCCTTATTGCCATGAAGGATTTCAGTAATAATACCATAGTTAATGATATTTCACCAAAACAGGTGGGAATAACGCTCTTTACCAAATACCTTCTGGGGGTAGAAATCTCAGCAATGCTACTGCTTTCAGGGATTGTAGGATCATACCACCTGGGAAGGCAGAAAAAGAAGATCATTCACCGTTTTATGAAAGATGAAATAAAAAATACCATGTGATCCTATGCTGACAGTTCCGATGGAAACACAGATGCTGGTTGCAGCTTTGCTCTTCCTCAGCGGGCTTACAGGCTTTCTTGTACGTCGCAACATCATCTTCATGCTGATGTCAATCGAGATAATGCTCAACAGTGCAGCCTTGTTATTCGTAATCGCTGGAGCTCACTGGATGCAGGCAGATGGCCAGGTAATGTTCATCTTTATTCTCACGGTCTCAGCAGCAGAAGTATCAGTAGGCCTCGCTCTTATATTGCAGATGCACCATCATTATAAAAGTCTTGATGCTGATGCACTTAGAAAACTTCATGACAAAAAAGAAGGTGAAAAGTGATGCAAATTGAAAAATACATATGGCTTATTCCTTCTCTTCCACTGCTGAGCTTCATCGTTCTGTCAGTTTTACCGAAGAAGCTAAACTGGAGAATCACTGCAATATCAGGTGTCGGATCAGTTGCTCTTTCTTGTATTATCACAATAATTGCCGGGATTTCCTCTCTATCTTCTGAAACAGGATCAGTGACTTCACATATCTATACATGGCTGAAAACAGGAAACTTCAGTGTAGATATTAATTTCCTTCTTGATCCGCTTTCGCTGGTATTCTGTTTTGTAATAACATTCGTCGGAGCCCTAATTCATCTTTATTCAGTGGAGTTCATGAGCGGGGATGAAGGATTTAAAAGATTTTTCGCATGGATGAACCTGTTCGTTGGCTCGATGCTTATCCTTGTGCTTGCAGATAACCTGCTGCTGCTTTACCTTGGCTGGGAGGGAGTCGGTCTTTGTTCGTATCTTCTTATCGGATTCTGGTACAGGGATCCCCTGAATGTGGCAGCTGCAAACAAGGCATTCACTGTTACAAGGATAGGTGATACGTTTATGATCATCGGGCTTTTTCTCCTAATGTCTTCCTTTGATACTCTTAACATTAATGATATTATCAGGCTGGCACCAGGCAAATGGACGGAAGGTTCTCCTGTTGCAGTTGCGGCTGCTTTGCTTCTTCTTGCAGGGGCACTGGGAAAATCTGCCCAGTTGCCGCTCCAGACCTGGCTTCCTGATGCAATGGCAGGTCCTTCACCTGTAAGTGCCCTGATACATGCTGCGACAATGGTTACAGCAGGGGTTTACCTGATAACAAGAACCCATGTATTGTTCATGCTAGCTCCGTTTGTTATGGTATTAATTGCAATTATAGGTGCCCTTACTCTTCTAATTGCCGGATTCAGCGCGCTTGCCCAGTCAGATCTTAAAAGGATACTTGCCTACTCCACCATAAGCCAGATTGGATACATGTTTGTAGCGATGGGGATAGGTGCATGGTCAGCAGCAATTTTCCATTTTATGATTCATGCTTTTTTCAAGGCACTGTTATTCCTGGCTGGAGGCGCAGTAATTCACCTGCTGCATGATGAACATGACATAACCCGGATGGGCGGACTGAGAAAAAAGATGCCGCTTGTCTTTATTACCTTCCTGATTGGGGCATCATCACTGGCAGCATTACCACTTATAACTGCCGGATTCTACAGCAAGGATGAGATACTATGGTATGAATTCGCTTCAGAATCAGGAAACTCCTGGCTATGGATGGCAGGCATAACAGGATCCTTACTAACATCTTTATATATATTCAGGCTTGTATTTGTTGTCTTCTTTGGCGAAACAAAAGTGAGTCATGTTCATGATGCAGGATTCAGCATGAAGTTACCTCTGGTAATACTTGCTATTCTATCAGTAGTAGCCGGTTTTATAGAGATGCCACATAATCTTGGTCCAGTTCATCTTTTCTCAGATTTTTTTGGAAAAACCTTGCCACATGTCAGTCTTGTGAAAGATGAATCCGCGGAGATCATAATACAGATTATCTCAGCACTGATTTCTACAGGAGGTATCTTCATTGCCTGGAAACTCTTTTATGGAAGAAAGTCAAAGACCGGCTTAAACCAAAATCCTGTTATGAATTTTTTCCTTCATGGGTGGGGATTCGACAGGATCTATGATACCTTGATAGTGAGACCTTACAGGTGGCTTTCAGGCATAAACAGCCATGATTTTCTCAATTCTTTCAATCACATGGCAGAACAGGCAGTCATGTATGCAAATTTTGTATTCTCAGTCGCTCAAAACGGGAAACTAAGGTGGTATGTGCTTTTCCTCACCATGGGAGTTTTAGTCCTTCTGATTTTCATTATTTCATTATGATACTACTCTTACTGATATTCATACCCTTCATTGCCGGAGTCCCGGTCTGGATCGCCGGCAAAAAGGATTCTACTGTTTCTCGTATCATAACTATTCTTGCTCTCTCCTGCGGCCTTGTGATATCCTTATGGAAACTGATTCCTGCAAACGGGAGCGCTGCGCCAATGAGCTTCGGCATATCATGGATACCACAGCTGGGAATAGGATTAAACCTGACTGCTGACGGGCTCAGTCTTGTTCTTCTTGTACTGACATATTTTATTTCACTCCTGGCGGTTCTTACAACAAATGGATACAATCAACCGGGCTTTTACTATTTTAATATACTCTGGTGTGTTTCCGGCATCTCAGGAGTATTCCTCTCCTCTGACCTTTTCCTGTTCTATTTCTTCTGGGAACTGATGATTGTGCCAATGTATTTTCTTATATCTGTCTGGGGAAGCGGGAACCATGTAAGGGCATCATACAAATTCTTCATTTATACTCAGGCAGGCGGACTTTTGATGCTGTTATCGATCGTTGCACTTTATCTTGTTCATGGTAATGAAGCAGGCACATACACATTCAATCTTTACGATCTTGCAGGTACCCGTATGCCGTTAACTGTTGAAATACTGATAATGTCGGGCTTTCTTGCTGCTTTTCTCGTTAAGCTTCCAGCATTCCTGTTTCACACATGGCTTCCTGATGCATACACAGCAGCACCGACTGGAGGAACAATAATACTTTCATGCCTTATGTCCAAGACCGCAGCATATGGGTTACTAAAGCTTGCATTACCTTTATTTCCCCAGGCGTCGGCAGCCTTTGCACCCTATGCAATGGCAATAGGAGTACTGGGAATTCTTTACGGAGCTAAACTTGCTTTTTCGCAGACAGATTTCAAGCGGCTTATTTCATGGACAAGCCTCAGTCATATGGGCTTCATCATAATAGGTATTTACTCTTTCAATGAATTGGCTTATAATGGTGTCATAATGCAGATGCTTACTCATGCCCTGAGCACCTGTGCGATGTTCGTAATTGCAGGACAACTCTTCATAAGGCTGAATACAAGAGACATTACTAAAATGGGTGGACTATGGTCGGACATGCCACGGTTGGGAGCAATGGGAATGATCTTCTCAATGGCTCTGCTTGGTTTGCCCGGACTGGGAAATTTCATTGCTGAATTCCTAACACTTGCCGGAGCATTCAGGGCAAGTATCTTGTTTACTTCAGCAGCATGCCTTGGACTGATCCTTTCAACAGTTTATTCCCTGAGAATAATGCAGAAGATCTTTTTCGGAAGACAGGTTTCCGAAAGGTCACTGCGAGATCTTACTACTGGGGAATTACTTATTTTATGGTCACTTGTTATTGCAGTTGTTCTTACAGGACTCTTTCCACAATTGATCATTGATATAGCTGGTTCATCCCTTCAAAATTCAGCATTATGGATAAGATAGACTTTTTTTGTCTGGCACCCCTGATGATCCTGGCTGCTGCACCGGTGATTATCATGCTTGTAGTAACAGCAAGGAGGAGCTTTATTCTGACTTATGCATTAACACTGATCGCTCTTATCGCTGATTTTTTATCACTTTTCCTTGTCAGTCCATATTCTCCCCATGTTTTTGTGCCACTACTGTCAATTGACAAATTCGGCCTTCTTTTCATGGGAATAATAATGCTTTCAGCAATCTTAATTACTATCCTCTCTTATGAATACCTGAGGATACAGTTTGGTGAGCGTGAAGAATTCTTCATTATTTTACTTGTTGCAGTGCTTGGTGCATCAATACTTGTCCTGGCAGAGCATTTCATCAGCTTTTTCCTTGGACTTGAAATACTTAGCATTTCACTTTATGTACTCACTGCTTATCTCAAGTGGCGGGATATATGTATCGAAGCAGGAGTTAAGTTTCTGGTAGTATCATCAATCTCAACTGCGTTCCTGCTTTTCGGCATGGGGCTTATATATGCAACGACTGGCACTATGAGCTTCAGTGAAATTGCAAAGCAGGGAACATTACTTTCACCTGTTTTCCTGGTTGGTTTCGGCATGATGCTGGTTGCCATTGGATTCAAACTTGCCCTTTTCCCCTTCCACCTCTGGGCTGCTGATGTTTACCAGGGGGCACCTATGCCATCCACAGCCTTCATTGCTACAATATCGAAGGGCGCTGTATTCGCTCTTGCGCTCAGGCTCTTCATCAGAATGAATGCTTCAGGAAATGAAACAATCGTTACCGTACTTTCTGTCATATCTGTTGCAACAATGTTTGCAGGAAATTTCCTGGCCCTGAAACAGAATAATCTGAAAAGGCTTCTCGCCTACTCATCCATTGCTCATATGGGTTATTTGCTCATGACATTGATATCCGGCCCTGAAGGAACGGGTGCTGCAGTCTTTTATCTTTCAGGGTATATAGTAACAACAATTGCAGCCTTTGGTGTACTGACAGGATTGTCTGTATGCGAAAGGGATGCCTGCGACACAGATGATGTCGTTGGATTATTCCGGAAGAATCCATGGATTGCAATTGTGCTGACACTTGCAATGCTGTCGCTTGCAGGCTTGCCGCTTACAGCAGGATTCATGTCAAAGTTTTACCTGGTCCTCTCGGGTGCCGGCGCAGGGCATTGGATCCTTGCAGGAAGCCTTGTGCTGAACAGTGTAATTAGTCTTTATTACTACCTGCGGATTGTCAGGATCATGTTTACAGAGCCACTTCCCGGAAAAAACCCTCCAGTACCCACTGGCATTAATTTCGTTATTGCCTTATCTTTTGCAGGAATTCTTGTTCTTGGTATTCTGCCATCGCTCCTGTTATCTTTTATCAATAAAATGATGTGATAACATACATTTGATAGCAAATTCATAAAATTACTTACCTCTTTCTGCTTTAGTCTTATGAACATGAGCTGCCTCCTCATAAGAATGAGTTTTTCTAAGGTCTGTTTCCTTATCTTTTTGAGCAAGTTCATAAAGACTGATATAAAATTTCTTTATTACTTCAAGTTCCTCTTCAGAAAGATCTTCGATATTTATCAGCCTGTTGCTTGAGTTCCTGTCAGCAGCTATAAGCTCATTAATCTTGAGCTGAAGTGCCATTGTATCCTTATTCTGAGTCTGCTGAATTATGAAGACCATCAGAAATGTAATGATTGTCGTTCCGGTATTTATTACAAGCTGCCATGTGTCAGAGAATTTAAAAACCGGACCCGTAACAGCCCACACTATTATCAGAGCCAGTGCTGCAATAAATGTAGAGGGTCTTCCGGTTGCCCTTGTCACCTTCCATGCAAACTTGTCGAAATTGAATTTTCTTTTTTTCTTTTTCATCCCTGAATTTTGTTAAACATATGTGTAACAAATAACATTTTGCAGGCAGGAAAGTTCCATTGAGTCATAATAAAGATTACCTGCTGTATTCTCAACTTCTTCCGTTCCCTATTGTTTAATCAACAATAAACCACGATGAAGTGACTGAAATCCTTGAGAAAGAAATCCTGGATGAAATAAAGACCGGAAGATCTGCCGAAAATATTTCCATGCCTGAGGTGAATTCAACAATCCCGGTTGACCTTTCTGCAAATTTCTGGAGGAAGTTATTCTCGTTCGCAGGTCCCGGATTTCTTATTGCTGTAGGTTATATGGATCCGGGTAACTGGGCTACTGATCTTGCAGGGGGGGCAAGGTTTGGCTACACACTACTTTCTGTTATAATGATATCAAATCTCATGGCCATGCTGCTACAGCATCTCTCACTCAAATTAGGTATTGTTACAGGCCATGATCTTGCCCAGGAATGCCGGATGACATACTCGCCGGGCTTCACTATTTTCCTGTGGATAATCTGCGAGATTGCAATAGCAGCATGTGACCTTGCTGAAGTTATTGGATCGGCAGTAGCCCTGAATCTGCTATTTCATATTCCTCTTGTTGTTGGTGTTATCCTGACTGCCCTGGATGTCCTGATAGTTCTTTACCTCCAGAACAAAGGCTTCAGGTACATAGAGGCCCTTGTTGCGGGACTGATCGGCATAATTGGTTTTTGTTTCATCTATGAGCTGTTTCTGTCAAGTCCTTCCGTCCCGGGAATACTCAATGGATTCATTCCCAGGGCAGAAATAGTATCTAATCCCGGGATGCTATACATTGCAATTGGAATACTTGGAGCAACTGTAATGCCTCACAACCTCTACCTGCACTCGAGTATTGTCCAGACCCGTAAATACACCCGTTCAGCCCTGGGAAAAGAAATGGCTATAAAATTTGGGACTATTGATTCCACCATGGCACTCATGATCGCCCTCTTTATCAATGCTTCAATCCTGATCCTCAGTGCTGCGGCATTTCATGGTACCGGTCATGAGGATGTTGCAGACATCAATGATGCCTACAAACTTCTCAGTCCGCTACTTGGCGTCCCGGTTGCGAGCATATTCTTTGGTGTTGCTTTGCTTGCATCTGGTCAGAATGCCACGCTTACCGGCACAATGGCCGGACAGATCGTTATGGAAGGATTCATTAACCTCCGTTTACGACCATGGATACGTCGTCTTCTTACCCGCATGGTTGCCATAGTACCAGCTGTCATCATCGCAGCTCTTTACGGAGAGCGTGGTGTGGGAAGCCTGCTTATATTTTCCCAGGTGATACTGTCATTACAGCTGAGCTTTGCCGTTGTTCCTCTTGTAACATTCACAGGTAACAGGCTTAAAATGGGCAAATTTGTCAATTCCCGTGCAATGAATATCATTGCCTGGACAATAGCAATTCTGATCATTTTGCTTAACGGATATCTTTTATTTCAGTTTATCTCTTCATGATCAATTATCACTAAGATGTATAAAAATATACTGATCCCTCTGGATATAAGTTATGCCGACAAGGTCATCCTTGATCATATCAAACCTCTTGCAAGGCTTACAAACGCAAAAATATTATTCGTGCATGTTTCAGATGGCTTTATGGCAAGACACCAGAAGGATCTTGGAGAGTCGGATGAAATGCGTGATGATTTGAAATACCTGAAGGAGCGTGAGGCAGAATTCAGGGAAGAAGGCTTTGATGCCTCTTCTGTACTTCTTACCGGCGAACCCTATAAAAAAATCCTTGAGCTGGCTGACAGGGAGAATATTGACCTGATAGCAATGGCAACTCATGGACACAGGTACCTCAATGATATCATTCTCGGGACAGTTGCTTCAGATGTCAGGCACAACACGAAAATTCCGGTTCTGCAAATCAAGGCATAAATTACATTGAGATGACTTATCAACCAATCGAGAATTATGGCATTATAGGCGATCTGCATACTGTTGCGCTTGTTGGTATGAACGGATCAATAGATTTCATGTGTTTCCCTGATTTTGATTCTCCATCGATATTTGCATCTATCCTGGATGACAAAAAAGGAGGTTCATTCATAATTACCCCGGTTCCGGATGATGCCAGGCACAAACAATTGTATATACCCGACACTAATGTACTGCTCACCCGGTTCCTTTCGGCAGACGGTGTTGGTGAAATAACCGATTTCATGCCTGTTGTAGACAACTCGGGCATGAACACTTTGATAAGGAAGGTGACTAATGTAAGAGGTAGCCTCAGCTACATGATGCAATGCTCTCCCAGGTTCAATTATGGCAGGTCGGGTCATACTGCTGAATTAAATAATGAGAATGAGATTCTTTTCAGGAGCAATGGTCCGGATGGAGTATGGATAAGGCTGAGAAGCAATGTCAGGCTTGAAATAAGGGAAAGTGACGGATATGCTGAATTTACACTGAAAGAGGGTGAGTCTGCAGACTTCATACTTGATCAATTAAACTTAATTGACAACCCTACTGATAATCTTGCAAGCATTGTTTCTTCGAAAATGTTTGAAACGATGAATTTCTGGAAAGACTGGATGAGCCTTTCCGATTATCATGGCCGCTGGGGCGAGATAATAAACCGTTCAGCACTAGTACTGAAGCTTATGACATCAGGCAAATATGGCTCGCTTATTGCTTCACCTACATTTGGACTGCCTGAATACATTGGCGGTAACAGGAACTGGGATTACCGTTATACCTGGATCCGTGATGCATCCTTTACTATTTACACATTTATTAACCTGGGCTATGTCAAGGAAGCAGGCGCATTCATGAAATGGGTTGAGAAGGAATGCCAGGATATAGGTAATGCCGGTTATCTTGGACTTATGCGGACAATAAAGGGAGATAATACACCAAACGAAGAGATACTGTCCAACTTTGAAGGTTATCAAAAATCTTCTCCGGTCAGGATCGGGAATGATGCAAAAGACCAGGTACAACTGGATATTTATGGCGAACTGATGGACTCTGTTTATTTGTATAACAAATACGGAGAACCAATATCCTATGGATTCTGGAATGATCTTGCATCTCAGATAGATTGGCTTTGTGAAAACTGGAACAGGGAGGATGAAGGCATCTGGGAAGTAAGGGGCGGCAAAAGGCACTTCCTTTATTCAAGGCTAATGTGCTGGGTAGCATTCGACAGGGCAATTAAGCTGGCAAATTCGAGATCGTTTCCCGGAAATGAAAGATGGCTTCAGGAAAGAGATAAGATTTTCAAGGGTATTTTTTCAAGCTTCTGGAATAATGATCTGAAAGCATTTGTGCAATACGAAGGAGCCGATACAGTAGATGCATCAGCCCTTCTTATGCCAATAATGAGGTTTATAAGTCCGACTGATCCGATGTGGCTCTCCACTCTCGAAGTAATAGAGAAAGAGCTTGTTTCTGATTCCCTTGTTTATCGCTACAGGCACACCGAAGCAGCTCCCGATGGGCTGAAGACAGGTGAAGGAACCTTCTCAATGTGCACTTTCTGGTATATTGAATGCCTTTCAAGGTCAGGACAGCTGCAGAAAGCAAGATTGTACTTTGAGAAGATGATCGGTTATGCCAATCATCTCGGACTTTATTCAGAGCAGCTGGGTTTCCGTGGTGAGCATCTTGGCAATTTTCCACAGGCTTTTACACACCTTGGTCTGATTACTGCAGCACTGAACCTTAATTCCAGACTTAACGACGAAAGAAACAGGAACTATTATAATGAAGAGAACGAAAGCTGAGGAGATAAAAAGATGAAAGCCATAGCAATAAAACCAGGAAAAGGAGAAGCTCATCTTCTGGATATAAATGAACCTGCTATTATCAACAGTGATGAAATAAAGCTTAAAGTTCTTGAAGTAGGAATTTGTGGTACTGACCGCGAGGAGGTTGAGGGAGGAAGGGCTGATGCTCCAGCAGGAGAAAATGAGCTTATTATTGGCCATGAAATGTTTGGCAGGGTTGTCGAAACAGGCAATTCGGTTAAAAGTGCAAAAAAAGATGATTATGGTCTTTTCATGGTAAGAAGGCCTTGCGGCAATTGTTATTTCTGTAATAATAAACGCAGTGACCTTTGTTCCACCGGAGATTATACAGAAAGAGGAATAAAGGAAAATCATGGTTTCCAGGCTGAATATGTTGTGGACAAAGAGGAATACTTCATTCCTGTTCCCCAGGGGATCATAGATATAGGAGTTCTCACAGAACCATTGTCGGTTGTTGTGAAAGCTGTCGAAGAAGCATTGCTTATACAAACATCAAGATTCCCCGGGCTGGATCAGGATTCATGGATAAAAGGAAAAAAGGCCCTGGTCGCCGGACTTGGACCTATTGGTCTTCTGGCTGCATTCGTTTTGAAGCTTCGGGGCGCTGGCATATGGGGGCTGGACATTGTTGATGAATCAACCGCCAGACCTTCAATTCTGAAAAAAATTGGCGGTAATTATATAAACGGCAAATTCACTAAAGCCGGGGATCTCGACTTTAAGTACGGGGGATTTGATTTTATTTTTGAAGCAACAGGGATCGCTGAGCTTGAATTCCAGCTGATGGATGCGCTTGCAATTAACGGTATTTATGTGCTTACAGGCATTCCATCAGGAAAAAGGCCGGTTTGTATCATGGGTGCCGATCTTATGAAAAACATGGTATTACGAAACCAGATTATGCTGGGAAGTGTAAATGCAGGCAGGAGCCATTACATAGATGCAGTTGATGAACTTGTTAAAATCAGGGAACACTTTGGATCCCTGATAAATGAGCTGATAACTGAAAAAGTCAGATTCACCAACTTCAGTGATGCCCTTGACAGGCACTCGGCAGATGAAATAAAGGCAGTAATTGAATGGAATTCTAAATAAGTCCTCCTCAGGCTCTCTTAACATATCTGATTATAGGCAGTCCCGAAATGCATTCTTAGAGATTCTTGTTACAAAAAAATATAAAAGGAACCACAGTAATTTACCGGGCTCCTTCTGATCAGATAAAAATGTTGATCCTGATTATGGAAGATGATTCATTGTCGAATCAGACCCCATATGATCCATGTGATTCATATCTTCATCTTCCATCATGTTTCCCATTCCTGAACCCATGCCGCCCTTATTCATCATATCCATCATCATTTTGTGCATCTCAGGGTCTTTCATCATTGTACGGCACATATCCTTCATGGCTGCAGTATCGCCTTTCATATTATCCATTATACGGGTCATCATCTCCTTGCTGAGACTTTTATCCGTTACAATCTGATCCATGCAGGACTGAATCCCGGCATCCATACCCATGCCCATACCAACAGATCCTTTACTTTCCTTTTCGGTTTTATTCTCCTGTGCCTGTGCCACTCCGGCGATTATGAGAAATAAAACAATCAATAAACTTTTAGTTTTCATTGCCTGATTTATTAGTTAACATTTCAATTCACATCAATTAACTAACATTTTTAAATCAGGTTTGTTCCAGATGTTCCCCTGGCTTACTATTCCTCGCCTCCTTCACCTCCTGCAGAAAACCTTACAGCCTTGCTGAAAAAGACAGCATTTGCCAGGTATCGGTTAAGCCCTCTCCAGTACGCACGGAAAACAGGATTATTATAGAAAGCCACCACCCTGCCCTGCATCAAAGGGAATATTGATGCTGCAGGAGTTCCGGTAATAGATTTCTCAAAACCAACCGGTGAATACCCGCTAAGAAGAGGTTTTGCTGAAAACTTTACCGGGTAATTTAAAGAATTCAGGGATTTACTTTTATCAACAATCTTGTTATCCTTATAGATGGCTACATGATCACCTGAGAATCCATAATTCAGCGGATGTGTCGGATCAATGACAGCATCGTATATTGTTCCGGGTACCTCTCTTGATGCAGAATATAACAGTGTACCTTCATAACTATCACCTATAGCTGTTTCGCTCCCAGCCTGGAACTCAACATCAATGAACTTATTCCTTGCAAGCCACTGTGAAGCTCTTTCCATGCCAATCAATGTATTGCCTGATGCTGTCCATGTCCTTATTTTTTCGACAGACCTGTCATCCAGCTGGTATGAGCCGTCAGGAATTATCAAAACATTATAGTTGTACAGGTTAATTGCTGAAAGCTGCCTTATGGGAAGCAAGGTCAGAGGCATGTCATACCTGGTATCAAACTGATGCCATATCTGGCCTGCGCTGAATCCGCTTACCCCTTCCTCCGTAAGCATCAAAATGCGTGGTTTCTGAAGTGCAATCAGAGTCGGGCTTCCCAGGTCAAATTTCCTGTTGTCGCCTGTGCCGAGTTTTATAACATCAATTCCGTATTTATCTGTTATTTTATTAACAATACTTTTCACAAGTTCAGCATCCTGGTTTACATGACCCAATGGGATAATGAGAGTACCTCTTTCAAGAATCTCATTATTCATTGTCTCAACAGGAGATGTGGCAAGCTTTACGATTATATTCTGGTCAAGCAGGCTATAAAGTGCTGCAGGTGCATTATAGTCACTCCACTTAATAGCATAAGCATAAACATCATCATTGCCAGATAAAACTCCTTTAGGCTTAAGTGAAGCAGAAAAAGGTTCACCAACTATATCGGGAGTAAAAGATTTTATATCTAATGTTTCATACGGAAGATTATATGCCATAGGCATGTTCCATGCAGAAACATCATAAAAAATACTGTCGAGGAAAGAGGTCCTGGTTTCAAAGATTGATTCTATGAGCCTGTACTGTGGTTGTTCAAGTGGAACAACATAGGCATTTGAAGCCTTGAAATTCTTTTTTCCGGCAGTGATATCTTTCTTAAGAAGGTATGTCTTTATACCATGGGTTCCAAGCATCTGAGCCAGCCTGTAAGTTGTATTCCTGTCCTTTTCATTTCCAAATACAAAAGCTTTGCGCAGATTCTTCTTTGACTCATTAATAGCCGATGTATAATAATTCTTCTGGTAATTAAGGAATTCATTCCTGAGCCTGCTTGCAGTGGCTACTGATGATAGCGCACCGGTAAGCTGGTTTTTAATTGCGAACGGGAAAGTGAGAAGACCATTTTCTGTTGTTTGTGCAATACCTCTTGAACTTGCCTGTTCAAACAGAAGGGATACTCCCCCGTTCATATCCATGAATGTAGGGCCGCGGCCAATATAAAAATCATCGTACTGTTCAGCGGAGAAATAAAGTGAACCAATCCTGTCAAATGCTTTCGCATAACCTTCAGCAAGTTTTTTTGTAAGATTCTGATTCTCCTCCGGGATAAGTGGATTAACTCTTTTTGGTTCGCCGGGTGAGAAATGGAATGTTGAATTGCTGCCCATCTCATGAAGATCAACAAGTACATTGGGTTTCCATTCCATCAGCTTTTTTACCCTGTATTCCGATTCAGGTTGTTCAATGGGAAGCCAATCGCGGTTCAGGTCAAACCAGTAATGGTTCGATCTTCCACCGGGCCAGACTTCAAGATGCTCACGTGAGAGCGGATCAACGTTAGTCTGATTGCTGCGGTGAGAATTAACCCAGCTTGAGAAACGCTGCATTCCGTCGGGGTTAGTGGAAGGATCTATGAGGATTATAGTTGTTTTAAGAATATCCTCAACATCTTTCCCGGTACCAGCAGCAAAATGGTAAGCTGTAAGCATAGAGCTATTGGCTCCGCTTGCCTCATTTCCATGAATACTATGGCTCAGCCATACCACAACAGGCTGTTCGGCAATGTTCACGTCAGCTGAGGATGAGGGATCACAAAGCATCAGGTGCTTTTTTCTTATCTCATCAAGGTTACGTATGTTCTCAGGAGAGCTGATAATTGCGACGGTAAGCGGCCTTCCCTCATGTGTCCTGCCATAGACCTCATATTTAATCCTGTCTGATTTTTGTGACAATAATGTGAAATATCCAACAAGCTGATCATGACTGGCATGTCTTTCACCAATCTCAAAACCCAGGTAAGCCGAAGGCAGTGGAATATCGCTTTTGTACTGGGTTCCGGAAAGATAGTAACTCAATGTTGGCTGTCCTTTTAAACCAGTCATGCATGATATTGCCAGCAGGATGATAATGAAGAAGTTTCTTTTTGTATTCATATTGCTAATATTTCAGCGAAAATTAATTAATTCTTAATAACCGGGATTTTGTTCAAGAACTCCATTGGCAGCCTGGATTTCGTTGACAGGTACAGGCATTACCCAGCTGTTCTGATTTAGGACTCCCATAACATCATCAATTCTTTCAGTCCTGACGAGGTCAAACCAGCGGTGTGGTTCAAATGCAAACTCGAGCCTTCTTTCATTTTCAACCTTTAGCAGAAGATCAGCTGATGTGGCAGCAGTTGCAGCAGATAGTCCTGCACGTAACCTTACTGCATTCAGATCGGCAAGGCCTTCTGATATCCTGTTAAGCTGTGCTCTTGCTTCAGCCCTTATGAGATACATTTCAGCAATACGAAGTATAAAGGCAGGATCAGTTCTCGGGTTGCGGTAATACATATTCCCATACCAGAGATTCCCGGGAGGTGCAGTTCTTGCAATCATTGTTTTACGGTTTCCCCCTGTAAGAGGATCATTTAGTAGATTGACAAGTTCATCAGTCGGGGCCCATTCCCTCCTGCCACTGTTCACCGGAGGCTGCCACCACTGGCTATGACCATTCTGATCGGTTGCAGAATATGCAAGCTCAAAAATTGACTCTTTGGTGTTTTTTGCATTATTCGCAAAGAAGGAATTGTAAGGAGCTATCAGCTCATAATTATTATCTGATATCAGCTTTGTGGCATAAAACTCAGCGTTTGTCCAATCCTGCATGTACAGGTATAATCTTGCTTTGAGGGCATAAACAGTTTTTCTTGTCGCCCTGTTCCTGTTTGTTGTCTCTGGAAGCAATGGCTCCGCTTCATTAAGGTCTTTCAATACCTGGGCTCTTGTGGATGTCAATGAGCTCCTTGGTATTGAAATGTTATCAAGAGATGATCTTGTAGGTTCTGTTATTATCTGTACCCCTCCCCATAGTCTTGAAAGATCAAAGTAAGAAAGTGCCCTGATAAACAGTGCCTCTCCCCTGTAAAGATCCCTGTTCTGCTGGGTCAGTAATGGATCGGTTAAAGTTTCTGTTGCCCTGATTACATGATTGGCGCTGTTGATGGTGCGGTAAATGCCTATATATACCGGCTGAAGCTGTGAATTGTCAGACCTCACATTGTTTAGGTCAAACTGTGAAAGAAAATCATAGGAGCCTGTCCATTTAACGTTATCACCTGCAAGATATCCGACAGACTGGAATGTTAGTCCGTAATAATCATTATTATGAAGCCTTGAGTAAGTTCCATAAAGAGCAGTCTCAAGGCTTGAGGCATCAATAATCGAGAGCTGGTCGGAGATCTTCGATTCCGGTTCAAGATTAAGAACTTCGCAACCTGATATGGCAACTGCCAGCATGAGATATATTAATTTTTTCATCTTTTCAGTTTATAAAACGAGGTTAATTCCGAATTCAACAATCCTTGGCTGCGGTGGGGTACCCAGATCAAGACCCTGAACATTCTGATTGTTTCCTGCAACATTCACCTCAGGATCGGGATCAATATATTTTTTCAGCAAAATGAGATTTGTACCCTGGAAATATATTCTGGCAGATTTAATATAGGCTTTGCTTGTTATTGATTTTGGAAGAGTATAACCAAGGTTCACCGAACGAAGCCTGAGGAATGAACCATCTTCAAGGAAGCGGCTATTCTGCTCGAGCCTGTAATTATTACCTATGGTTGTAACCCTTGGCACATCTGTTATATCGCCGGGATTCTGCCACCTGTTAAGCTGATTTTTGTGAAGGGAGCGGTTTGCATCACGTGTACCTCCTGATTCGAGGAAGAATCGGTTAAGATTATAAACATCATTTCCAACCTGGAAATTCAGGAATATGCCCAGGTCAAATTTATATACCTGGAATGAATTGTCAACACCCCCGAACAGATCAGGCCATGTATCGCCTATTATCTGGCGGTCGGCAACTGTAATAACATCATCGTCGTTTACATCTTCAAAGACTGCATCACCCGTCTGCGGGTCTACATAAAGTTGCTTGTAGAGCCAGAACGAGAACATAGGTTTTCCTTCCTGCATCCTCACCCAGTCGCGGTTATACTGGTTGATCGGAACAGAAAGCTTTTCAATAAGATTTTTGTTCCTGGACATGTTCACCGAGGTGGTCCAGTGGAAATTCTTTGAAGATATGTTTTCTGAACTTATTGTAAGCTCAAAACCTTTGTTGCTCATCTCTCCTTCATTCCGGAAAATACTGTTAAATCCTGTTGCTGATGGCATAGGAACAGCAAGAAGCAAGCCTTTAGTGTATTTTGAATAGACATCAAATGACATGCTGATCCTGTCATCAAACACTGAGAAATCAAATCCAAGGTCTGCCTGCGTTGTGCTTTCCCATTTCAGCTCCGGGTTTTCGAGCTGCTCGGGAGAAGTACCGGGCTGGTCAAGATAGTTGAAACCACCACTCCATAACCCTCTGGAAGCATAATCATTAATACCATTCTGGTTTCCGGTCAAACCAATGCTGCTCCTGAGTTTAAGACTGCTGATCCATGATATATTCTTTACGAAAGGCTCTTCCTTGACCTGCCAGCCAAATCCTACCGAAGGGAAATAGCCCCATTTATTGTTTTTTCCGAATTTTGAAGATGCATCAGCCCTCATGCTGAGAGACACAAAATATTTTGATGCATAATCATAATTTACCCTGCCAAAATATGAAAGCAAACCAAAAGAGCTGTGTGTAACTGTTCCAGTCTGGGTTGCAGCGGAAGATATAAGGGTGAAGGAATTATTAGGGAAACCATATCCTTCAATCATCTTGGACTGACGTGAGTTTTTCTGAATTGTGTTGCCTGCAAGAAAAGTAAAGTTGTGATTCTTTGAAAAACTTGTCCTGTATTCGAGAGTCTGCTCATTTATCCAGATCTGGTTTTTACTGTCACCATCGCTACCGTAGCCATTACTTGCAGCACCGAGATTTGTAAGATCGTTCCAGTATTGGAACTCATCATAGTCATTGAAATCGAGGCTGAAGCTTGATGAGAATTTCAGATTTTTGAGAATGTCGTAGTTAAGCTTCACATTGCCCACATACCTGTAACTTGTGGCAACTATATTGGTGTGTTTAATAAGTACATCGAGATTATCGAAACCAGCCCATTTTGCAGGTGTTCCATCAGTATTCTCTTTTGGAAGGTAGGTTGGTGTGTGGAGTGCAGCCTGCAACATTCCGCCATTGGGGCCATCACCAACACGTGCCTGGTTCCTGACGGTTCTTGAGAGTGTATTGCTTACTCCGAGAGATATCTTATCCGTTATCTTCTGATCAATATTTATCCTGGCACCGGCTCTCTGGAATTTAACAGGTTTCATTGTTGCCTCCTGGACTGAGACATCACCACCAATATAATACCTTGTAGTGTTGTTACCCCCTGATACTGACAGATCGTAAGATTGTAATACGCCTGTCCTGAACAGGTCGCTGAGCCTGTCATAGGTGGGCTGCTCTTCAGGCAAACCTCTTCCTCCTTCGCTCACCGGCCTAAAAGGTCTTTTGGTAAAATCTTTACCGTCGTTTACCCATGCCTCGTTAATTATTACAGCCTGCTCAGGCCCGGTTACAAGCTCCCATAAAGACGGCACCTTGCTGATACCTGAAGAAACATTGAACCTGACAGATGGAGCTGAGTTGTATTGTCCTCTTTTCGTAGTTATTATTACAACACCATTTGCACCCCTGGCTCCATATATTGAAGTTGCATTGGCATCCTTAAGAATTTCAATTGATTCGATATCTGATGATGAAAAATCAGCCAAAGGACTTGTCTGTTGTCCCTGGGTAGCAATGTTCTGTAATGACTGGTTATTCACAAAAACGCCATCAATCACATAAAGAGGTTCATTACTCGCATTTATTGAAGTTACGCCTCTAATCCTCATGAAGATACCTTCACCGGGAATACCTGTGTTGGACATGACCTGTACACCTGCCGCTCTTCCCTGCACCTGCTGGTCGACACTTACCGATGGTATATTGATTGTTTCATCAGTATTGACAGATGCAATTGAACTTGTTAGTGATTTTCTTGTCTGGGTTCCATAACCTACAACAACAATTTCATCGAATACATGGGTTTCAGGACTCAGGAGTATATCAAGTTTCCTGCGTTCAGTAACGGGGACTTCTTTCCGCGTAAAACCTATAAAAGAATAAATAAGTGTAGCTCCTGGTGCTGCCTGTATTGAAAAGAAACCTTTATCATCGGTTAATGTTCCCTGGGTTGTACCCTTGAGCACAACACTCACTCCAGCCAGGGCAGACTTGTCTTCCTCAGATATAACATACCCTGTTACAGGTGCATCCTGTGCCAGTATATGAGCTGAATATGCTGTAAAAAACAGCATTATAGCTAAGATTTTGAAACTTCTTTTGATTTTTTCCATAGGTTTGCAGTATCAGGCTTTGTCGAATTATATGTTCACTTTACCAGTGAACAAATGTAAAACTGAAATCAATGTTTACGATTCGTACAAAAACCAAATTTGATTTAGGTATTAATACTTAACCCGGGATTAAAAATATCTGGCAATGATCTTATCAATGAAAACAAGATACGCCATGGTGGCTTTGACCAGGTTAGCCAGGGAGTACGGCAACGGCCCTTTGCACATAAGGACCATTGCAATAGAGGAAAAAATACCTTTGAGTTTCCTGGAAAATATCCTGCTTGAACTTAAAAAAGCAGGCATCCTTGGAAGCAAGCTTGGCAAATCAGGTGGATATTACCTGCTTAAGAAACCTTCTGATGTAAGTCTTGCCGATATAATAAAGCTGTACGAAGGATCAATTGCACTTATGTACTGTGTAGCCGAGGATTCCTATCAGCCATGTGAGTTTTGCAAGGATGAATCAATGTGCAACATAAGAAATATTTTCAGAGAGATCAGGGATAATACTAATTCAATCTTATCCAGGACAACACTGGACAGGCTTACTAACAAGGCATAATAGCCATCCTTTCTTCGGGGTGGACCTAAGTATCTTGAAATGATGTTTAACATATTTATAATATTCCGGGATTGTATTTTGTATAACTTTGCGGTGAAATGAAGAAAATTGTTTCCATACCGCTTATTCTACTTATCCTTTTTACAGGGATAACAATAAACCTTGCTTCACATTATTGCGGAGGGAATTATGTTGCTTCCAAAATCTCATTTTCGGGAGAGCTTGCAACGTGCGGAATGGAACATAACACCCACAAAAAACCAGGGATAAACGAACAGGATCATTCCTGCCAGGACTTTACTTCTGCATACACATTAAGCAGTAATTACGTTCCTTCAGCTGTTCATGTAGTTGACAATTATACTCATCTGTTTTCTAATAACTGGTTTTACAACTCCATTTCACTGGATTCTCAAAATATTGTACTCAATACGATCAACAGGCCACCCGGCAACTTCATGGCCGGTAATTTTGATCCCGAGGTAATCTGTATTTTCCGTATTTGATTTAACATCCTTCTTCCCGATTTCTTTGGGTGGATCGGTATTGGTATGCCTCCTGTATTAACAGGTTCTCTGGGCATTCCAACATAAATACTCAATAAATGTTAAACTATTACGGAAATTGATTTGACAATGTTCAACAGACTAGTAAAATTTTTTCTCGAAAACCGGCTCATCACATTTATATTCCTGTTTGTCTTCATCGCTTTAGGTATTGTGACAATGCCGTTTAATATACATTCGGGATTCATCCCCAGGGATCCGGTACCTGTTGATGCAATTCCTGATATTGGCGAAAACCAGCAGATCGTGGCAACCGAATGGATGGGAAGATCACCCAAAGACATCCAGGACCAGATAACATATCCTTTGACATCAGCACTCCTTGGAATTCCCGGAGTGCAGACAATCAGAAGCACCTCGATGTTCGGCATGTCCTTTATTTATATAATATTTAAAGATAATGTTGAGTTTTACTGGAGCAGGTCAAGGATTATTGAGAAATTAAACTCACTTCCTTCAGGCACCTTACCTGATGGTGTTCAACCTGCCCTGGGTCCGGACGCAACAGCACTTGGACAAATCTTCTGGTATACCCTTGAAGGAAGAGATCCGAAAACAGGAAAGCCTGCCGGTGGCTGGGATCCACAGGAACTAAAAACAATCCAGGATTTTTATGTAAAGTACAGCCTTTCTTCTGCAGAGGGAGTTTCAGAAGTGGCATCAGTCGGTGGTTTTATAAAAGAGTACCAGGTTGATGTCGATCCGAATGCGCTTAAAGCTTTCAATGTTTCTGTAATGGATGTAATGAAAGCTGTCCAGAACAGTAACCTTGACATAGGAGCAGAAACGATTGAGCTTAATAATGCAGAATACATAATCAGGGGACTCGGTTATATCAAGAACCTCCAGGACCTCGAATTGTCGGTAGTTGCTGTAAGAAACAATGTTCCTGTCAGAGTTAAGGATGTTTCAAAAGTCGGTTTTGGCCCTGCACCCCGACGCGGAGGACTTGATAAGTCAGGAGCAGAAGCTGTCGGAGCTGTTGTTGTGGCCCGTTATGGCTCGAATCCTCTAGAGGTAATCAATAACGTAAAAGTCAAAATAAAAGAAATAGAAGCCGGCCTGCCTCAGAAAACATTACCAGACGGGACCATCTCGAAAGTTACTGTAATTCCATTTTATGACCGAACCGGACTTATCCGTGAAACAATAGGCACACTTGAATCAGCACTATCTCATGAGATACTCATAAGCATCATAGTAATTATTGTTCTTGTGCTTAACCTCAGGGCATCCCTTATCGTTGCAAGCCTGTTGCCAATTGGTGTTCTCATGACTTTCATCCTGATGAGATTGTTTGGTGTCGATGCAAATATTGTGGCCCTTTCAGGCATCGCAATTGCCATTGGGGTGATGGTCGACATTGGCATTGTTGATGTTGAAAACATTCTTAGGCACCTCGAAATGCCGGAGAATAAAGGAATAAAAGGACGAAAGCTTCTTCAGGTAATATACCAGGCAACCACAGAGGTAAGGGCTGCAGTTGTGACATCGATTGCAACTACAATAGTCAGTTTTCTCCCGGTCTTTGCAATGCAGGCCCAGGAAGGCAAACTTTTTCACCCGCTGGCATGGACCAAGACCTTTGCCCTTCTTTCTGCATTTGTCCTGGGTATTATAGTTCTTCCTACGCTCGTTCATATATTCTTCAATATATCTATTGATAAAAAGAAGATTCGGAATGTCTGGAATGTTATTCTTATCGCTGCGGGAGTAATCCTTGCAATCGTATGGCAGTCACTACCCGCTCTTATCCTTACACTTGCAGGTATGAACAACCTGTTTGAATATAAATGGCCGGAAAAGAAAAAGGAATATCCTGGTTACATCAATATCTTACTTACTGTACTGTTTGCCTCCTGGTACCTGGCAATAGAATGGTTGCCACTTGGGGCACATAAAAGTGGATTTTTAAACTTCATATTCGTTGCAGGAATCATCTCGGTTATTCTTCTTGCACTGATGTCGATGGTCCATTACTATGAACAGATATTAAGGTGGGCTCTTGCACACAAAAGGACATTCCTGATAATACCTGCAATGACAATATTTTTTGGCATCCTCATATGGCTTGGTTTTGGTAAAATTTTTGGGTTTGCTGCTTTTACAGCCGAAAAACTTGGATGGGAAACTTTCAGGGAAACAAAGGCATGGCAGGCAGGTATTGATAAATTCCCGGGAACAGGAAAGGAATTCATGCCTTCACTGAATGAGGGTTCATTCCTGCTGATGCCGACAAGCATGCCCCATTCCGGAATTTCAAAAAATCTTGAGTATGTCGAGACACTCGACAGAAGACTATCGTCCATTCCTGAAGTTGAAATAGCTGTCGGGAAGTGGGGTCGTGTTAATTCAGCCCTTGATCCTGCACCAATACAGATGTTTGAGAATACAATCAATTACAGATCTGAATATATTCTTGACGAGAACGGACACAGGATGCAGTTCAGGGTTGACAGGGAAGGAAATTACATTCTTACTGACAGCTCGCTTTACAATCCGGCAAAGCAAAAGTTCAGGGTTGTCCCCGTCGATAGCCTGATACCTGATCACAAAGGTGAATATTTCCGGCAGTGGAGGCCTGAAATAAAGCATCCTTCCGATATATGGGATGAGATTGCAGCTGTGACCAACATACCCGGCCTTACATCTGCACCAAAACTTCAACCAATAGAAACAAGGCTTATCATGCTTTCAACAGGTATGCGTGCACCTATGGGTCTTAAGGTTTATGGACCTGACCTTGAATCAATCGAACAGGCCGGGCTTCTATTCGAAAAAGCATTGAAAGATGTACCATCTGTCAGGGCAGCTTCGGTATTTTACGACAGGGCTGTTGGTGCCCCCTACCTGGAGATTAAGCTCAACAGGGAGGCAATGGCAAGATATGGCATGACAGTAAGTGATGTCCAGGAAATAATCCAGGTGGCTATAGGAGGCATGGCACTTACAACATCCGTGGAAGGAAGGGAACGATTCCCTATAAGGGTAAGGTATGCCAGGGAGCTCAGGGATAACCCTAACGACCTTGGAAGGATTCTGGTGCCGGCTATGAACGGAGTACAGATACCCCTGGGCGAAATTGCAGACATACAATATACAAGAGGGGCTCAGATGATACGGAGTGAGAATACATTCCTTGTGGGTTATGTAATTTTCGATAAGATTGCTGAAAAAGCAGAAGTTGATGTTGTACAGGAAGCAGATAAAATTGTAAGGGAGAAAATCAGCACTGGTGAGCTCTCATTGCCAGCCGGAGTCACGTATAAATTTGCAGGTAATTATGAAAATCAGCTAAGGGCAACGGGCAGGCTGGCGATTGTCATCCCGATAAGCTTGCTGGTTATTCTCCTGCTGCTGTATTTCCAGTTCAGAACAATTACAGCTTCATTCATTCACTTCTCCGGGGTATTTGTAGCATTTTCCGGGGGGTTCATCATGCTTTGGCTCTACGGACAGGATTGGTTCATGAATTTCCCGGTAGCAGGTATCAATCTCAGGGATATGTTCCAGATGCATCCTATAAATCTCAGTGTTGCCGTTTGGGTTGGTTTCATTGCGCTATTTGGTATCGCTACAAACGATGGTGTTATAATGGGAACTTACATTCACCAGGTTTTTGAAGACAGGCACCCTGCAACCGTAAATGAGGTAAGGGAAGCTGTTGTCGCTGCGGGGAAAAAAAGAGTGAGACCAGCGATGATGACAACTGCCGTAGCAATTATAGCCCTCCTTCCGGTACTTTCTTCCACAGGAAAGGGAGCTGATATTATGGTGCCAATGGCGATTCCGACTTTCGGCGGAATGATTATCCAGGTTATGACAGTTTTTGTTGTTCCTCTCTTCCAGGCAATATGGAGAGAAAGAGCTGTCAGCAGGCAGATAAAATTAAATGAGACAAACACAAAAGAAGATGAGACATTTGAAATATAAATTACTTTTCCTTTTATCTCTTATCAGTATCTGTTCTTTAGGGCAGTATCCGGATTCACTTCTGAAATACCTCGAGATAGCTGCGACTAAAAGCGCCTTGCTGAAGCAAAAATATACTGAATATGAGGCTGCTCTTCAGAAGGTTCCCCAGGCAGGTGCCTTACAGGATCCGGAACTTAGCGTGGGGGTTTTTCTTAAACCAATGGAGCTTGTTGATGGCAGGCAGCTGACAGAGGCAAGCCTAATGCAGATGTTTCCATGGTTTGGCGTTCTGAGGAATGCAAAAGATGAAATGAGCCTTATGGCTAATGCAAAATATGATGAATTCAGGGATTCAAAGCTGCAGGTCTTTTATGATGTGCAGAGAACCTGGTACGATATATACAAGCTAAGACAGAACATCTCTGTTTCAGAAAAGAATGTGGAGATATTGAAATCAATAGAAAACCTGGCATTGATCCGTTATAAAACTTCAGGGAATGCCAGCAATACACGCCAGGAAACAGTTTCTCCTGCAAGGCAGACAGGTCAGCAGAACAGCGGTAGTTCAGGGAACATGTCGGGAATGAGCGGGAATGCTTCTACAGGATCAGTAACTTCAGGAGGGCAATCTTCAACTGGAATGCAGAACAATGGTTCAATGGAGGGATCTTCAAGTGTCACAAGCCTCTCTGATCTTTACAGGATAAATATTGAGATTTCTGATCTTGAGAACAATATCGCATTATTGAAAGATCAGGAGAACTATGTTACAGCAGATTTTAACAGCATGCTGAACAGGCCCCCCCTGACATCAGTTTTTACTACCGATACACTCCTTGCGGATTCCCTGAATTATTCACTTTCAGAAATCTCAGATTCAATAAAAACCAAAAATCCGATGCTTGGGATGCTTGACTATGAAAAGCAGTCTTACGATGCAAGGAAAAAAATGGTAAAAGGAATGGGTTACCCGATGGTTGGCTTTGGCGTGAACTATTCACTGATTGGTAAAAGCGAAATGTCGGAAGCTGTGGGTATGAATGGAAAGGACATGGTAATGCCAATGGTAAAAATGACACTTCCTGTTTACAGGAAAAAATACAGGTCAATGCAGAAGGAAGCCGAATTATTAAGCCTTGTATCGGCTCAAAAATATATTGCAACTAGCAATGATCTCCAGACTCAGTATTACCAGGCTATACAGATGTACCAGAGTGCCCGGAGAAGAATCTCTCTTTATAATGAACAATATCAGCTTGCATCTAAAACACTCGACCTGGTCCTGAGGAGCTTTTCCACCTCAGGAGCATATCTTACGGATGTCTTAAGAGTAAGACAACAGACTCTTGAATATGAACTAAACAGGATTGAGGCAGTTGCGGATCTGAATACCTCAATTGCATTGCTAAAAAGACTCATGGCTTTTTCTGATATAAAATAAATCTAACAGGTAAAATGAAACGTTACTTTAACAACTACAAAAAATACGCTATTTTATTGCTGACCGGCATGTTCCTTGGCTGGTTGCTTTTTCACAATCACGGAGCAAGCAAGAGTGCAATTAATAATTCATCCGATCAAACTGTGACTCATCCCGGTGAAGATGAACAAGAAGGTTCAATATGGACATGCGCGATGCATCCACAGATTAGAATGGACAAGCCAGGTAAATGCCCTATCTGCGGCATGGATCTGATTCCTCTATCACAAAACGGGAATGTTTCTGTGGATGCCGATGCAGTTCATCTCAGCGAAGAAGCGAGGGCTCTGGCAAATGTACAGACGACAATCGTCTCAGGCAGTAATAACATGAAGCAGATCAGGTTGTATGGCAAGGTTCAGGCTGATGAACGCCTGGTTCAGAGCCAGGTTTCTCATATACCAGGGAGGATTGAAAAGCTCTATGTAAATTTCACCGGTGAAAATGTAAAAGCAGGACAGCCGCTTGCTGAAATTTATTCTCCTGATCTTGTAACAGCAGAACAGGAGCTTCTGCAGACTGCTGAAACAAAAAACATACAACCTGAACTTTATGCAGCTTCAAAAGAAAAACTCAGGCAATGGAAACTTACAGATTCACAGATTAACGAAATTGAATCATCAGGAAGTGTGATCAGCAACTTTAAGATACTCTCCAATACAACAGGTACAGTGACATCAAGGCTTGTCAATAACGGAGATCATGTGATACAGGGATCAGTGTTGTTCACAGTTGTCGACCTTTCAAAAGTATGGGTATTGTTCGATGCTTACGAAAGCGATCTCTCCTTTATTTTGAAGGGCAAGCCTGTTACCTTCACACTCCAGTCTTTCCCGGGAAAAGAATTTAACGGTGTTATCTCATTCATTGATCCTGTTGTCGATCCTTTGACAAGAGTTACCAGGGTAAGAGTGGAATACGATAATAAGGACGGTGAATTAAAACCTGAAATGTTTGCTACCGGCATAATCTCAGGAAACCTTGCAGGTTATGATAACAGTCTTTCTATCCCTGCATCTGCTGTCCTTTGGACAGGTAAAAGATCAATAGTGTATGTAAAACAACCGGGAATGAATGACAACCTCTTTAAAATGCGTGAAATTGAGCTGGGACCAGCATTAGGTGACAATTATATTGTGTTAAGCGGTCTCAGTAAAGGAGAAGAAGTTGTGACGAACGGTACATTCAGTGTTGATGCATCTGCCCAGCTCGAAGGTAAGCCAAGCATGATGAACCCGTCAGGCGGGCAGACAGCTGCCGGTCATGATCATGGCAAGATGTCACCAACAACAAAAGAGGTATCTGAAAATATACAAGATACCCCAGGAAAGTCTCTGCCAGCAAAAAAAGATACCGGGATGGATTTGATGATGAAGATGAATATGGTTTATGACAATTACATAGCATTAAAAAACTCTCTTGTAAACAGTGACCAGACAAAAGCAAAGGAAAATGCAGCAAAATTTAAAAAAGTACTTTCTGAAATGAAGATGAATGTTAAGACAGACAAAAGCATGCTGGACATAACAGAGAAGATGATCCAATCGGCTGAAACCATCTCCTCGTCATCAACAATCGAAAAACAGCGCTCAGCTTTTGCTGTTCTGAGCGATCAGCTTTATGATGCAGTAAAAAACTCTGGCCTGATGGGAAAGACAACATATTACCAGTTCTGCCCCATGGCAAGGGATGGTAAAGGTGCATACTGGCTAAGCGAAACAAATGAAATAAGAAATCCATATTATGGTGAATCAATGCTCACCTGTGGTGAGACACGTGAAACAATTAAATATTGATTTTGCATGATATTAGCAACATATAAAATAAACATTCATCTATACCTGATAACTTGCAACAAGAAAAAAAACAGTTAATTATATGGAATCCAAACTACATACTTTAAAAGAACTTCTAGGCAAATACCAGAGTGCCGTTATTGCCTTCTCAGGTGGTGTTGACAGCACATTTCTTGCAAGGGTTGCCTCTGAAGTTTACAAAGAAAACCTCTTACTTGTAACAGCAACATCCAGCACTTATCCCTTTTATGAGCTTGAGGAGGCTAAAGCGCTGGCAACTTCGCTTGGCATCAAACATAGAATTATAGTTTCTGAGGAGCTTGATATTCCAGGGTATTCAGACAACCCTCCCGATCGCTGTTATTATTGTAAATCAGAGCTTTTTGGCAAGATAGCCTACATTGCAGGAAAAGAAGGATACCAGGCTGTATTTGATGGCAGTAATGCAGATGATTCCAGGGATTATCGCCCTGGCTTGAAAGCAAAAAAAGAAAAAGGAGTCATATCACCTCTTGCGGAAGCAGGATTCACTAAAACTGATATCAGGCACTTTTCAGAACAGCTGGGTCTTTCAACTGCAACAAAACAATCGTATGCATGCCTGGCATCAAGGTTCCCGTACGGTGAGAAGATAACAAAACTGAAGCTCGACAGGCTTGCCACTGCTGAACTTGAATTCAGGAAGCTCGGATTTACACAGTTCAGGATCAGGAGCCATGAAGACCTGGCGAGACTGGAATTCCTTCCTTCCGAAATGGATAAAGCATGGACCATTAAAGCCACACTTGATGAAGTATGCAGGAAGTCAGGTTTCACATATAGTTCAATAGATCTTAAAGGCTACCGCACAGGAGCAATGAATGAAGTGCTGACAGATTTACGGAAAAAACACTGATCTTTTAATTTAAGAGGCTGTCCGAAAGCTCGTTCTTACTGAGGAATTAGGGGCGAATAAAAAAACAGAGCTGTCTCGACAGCTCTGTTTTCAGGTTAATCATTTTCTCCTGGGATTATGGCATAATCCTCACTCACATATTCAACGTTCATGAAAATAATTGAACCTGCAAATAGAATCCGGGTCAGGATTTCTGGAATTTCTTCATTTTTATTACTGTATCAAGAATAACAGGATCGAGACCGACAACTGCCTCGAGTGTTCTTTCTGCAGAATCAATTGCCTGTGTATAGGTTCTTCTAATATTTTCAAGATATTTTTTATCAGGCTGACTTTCAATTTTTTTGTTTACTACTGCAAGCTTATCCTTAAGAATTACAAGAGTTGCCTCCAGATCATTTTTCATAATTAATTGCTTTTGGGATTTCAAAATTATCCCAAACAGCTTTATACTTCATTAAGAAAAGATTAATAACAGATTAATTCAAAATTAAGCCTTTCACATTGATTCTTTAATGAATTTCCGGGAGTTAATGTGTTGCTATTCATACCTTAATGACTTCACAGGGTCCTGGCTTGCAACACGCCATGTCTGGAAACTGACAGTTAAAATAGCAGAAAGAAAAACTATCAACGGACCGGTTATGAAAGCTGCTATAGGAATCACAGTATGGAAGTTATACTTCATCAGGAAAAATTTCCCGATGATAACCGCAAAAGGGACAGAGATCAGATAGGCAATCAACAGCCATCGCGCATATCCTGAAAGAAGCATTTTCATCATCGAGAATGTTGTGGCGCCGTTCGCTTTACGTATTCCTATCTCCTTTGTACGGCTCTCAGCGGCATAAGAAGCAAGTCCTGACAACCCCGCACATGCAAGAAGGAGTGCAATAATGAACGCTCCGCCTGCAACACCGGAAATCATTCCAAGACCTGACATGGAAGGGAGATCGCGAACAAGTGATGCATTGAATGGCACATCCTTTTCATATTGCTCGTACACTTTCTTTATTTCATCACGTACTCCGGCAAAATCACCAGTATTATATCTCACAAGAATATTAGGCTCCTCAGCGGATCCGATGCGAAAAATAGTAGGAACGAGTGGGCCAGCCAGATCGAGAGAGTGAAAACCACTTACAATGCCTATCACTGTTCCTTTTTTCCCATCAACAGTGATAACAGAACCTACAGGATTCTTAAGATCCATCGTCTTAACAGCTACATCATTTAATAAATATGCAGCTGAGTCGGTGGAAAAAGCAGGATCGAAATACCTGCCTTCTTTTATAGAAATATCTACAAGTTTGTCATAATCAAAGTCTGAAGAAACACACCAGAAATGAAGCTTAGTTGCAACATCCATGCCTTGCCAGGAGACATCGTTTGATACGCGGGTCCCCCTCGCCGGTATGCAACTTGAGAAGCTTACTGCTTCAACACCTTTCAGAGATCTGATATCTGACTTAAAGCTTTCGGCATGGTTGCTTATGCCACTGGGATTCCTGAGTACTATTACATTATTCTTATCAATGCCAGTGTCATAATTGTACATAAACCTGTCCTGCTCCTTTATTATCATCATACTTATGATAAGCGTTACTGGGATTATGAACTGAAATACTATAAGTCCCCTGCGGAACATACTGAAACTGTGTCTTCCTGATGTTTTACCTCTCAGGATATCAGCAGGGTTAATTGAAGACATGTACAAAGCAGGCAACAAACCCGCAACAATTGCAGTAAACATTGCAATCAGAACAAGCGAGATCACTACGCGTGCATCAAGTAAATCAAGATGAATATTAAAATGTGTAACTGCATTGAAAACTGTGAGAAGCAGGTTTACAAGTATAATTGCAAATACAAGGCTGATTAATGTAACCAGGGCAGATTCAAATAGGAACTGAAGTATTATTGACCCCTTTCCCGATCCGTATACCTTCCTTATTCCAGTCTCACGATACCTCTTCAGGTTTAGTGCAACCTGGATATTGATAAAGTTAAAACATGCAATGAGTAGTATCGCAAGACCTATAGCACCTCCAATAAATAACCGTTGCATCTCTCTCCAGACCCTTCGGCCTCCTGCATAATCGTAAAGAACTTTTTCACTCAGAGGAAAAAGGAACAGTTCCTGGTTCAGGGTTTCCTCCCTGCCCGATATCAGATTCCTGATTTTAGCTCCTGCCATTGCCGGGTCAGTATTTTTTTCAAGCAGGGTCCAGATATATGCCGATGAAGCCCCTGCATCGAGTGCACCCGGATTTGAAGCAATAAACTCAGAATATGGCAATATAAAATCGAACTGCAGGGTTGATTGCCTCGGAACATCCCTGAAGACACCCTGAATTACATAACTCCTGTTATCTTTTGTGACAAGAGACTTGCCAATACATCCGGTGTTGCCGAAAACCCGGACAGCCATTTCATCAGAAATAATTATGCTTCCCGGGTTACTGAGCTGAGTGCTTCCTGAAATTGCAGGCAGCGTGAATATATCAAAGAAATTACTGTCAGCAAAAAAACCATTCATCGCAAGCTCCTTATCGGAAAACAAGA
Source organism: Bacteroidales bacterium (assembly GCA_035297425.1). Taxonomy (GTDB): domain Bacteria; phylum Bacteroidota; class Bacteroidia; order Bacteroidales; family VadinHA17; genus LD21. The sequence goes on from DATGYZ010000034.1 coordinate 226,751, forward strand.
ATGTGTATCTGCAATCGGTCAATCTTACAACTGTCTCCATTTCGGGAGCATTTTCCTTAAGAGCATCCTTAAGCGAAGCAGATAACAGCTCCTTGGGAAACTGGTCTCCGTTGAAGTAGGTCACAAGTGCTTCAACAGAATAGATCCTATCATAGTTTTTGTTGAACCTGTCGTAGCTCAGCATATCAAAAATGTAAAGGATTGCAAATATTGCACATGCCAGTCCGAATGAGAGGCAGGCAATATTGATGATGCTGTAGGATTTTCTCTGCCTGATATAGGTCAGGGTTGTCTTAAGATAATTACGAAACATATAATAATGATTTCAGTGAAATCAAAATACTGTTATTCGTACATCAAAGATTCTGAAGGATTCCTTGTTGCAGCCCTGAAGCTTTGTGATGCAATTGAAATCGTCGATACCGCAAATGAAATAACGGCTGTAAAAAAGAACACCTCCCATCCTATTGATGTACTGGTTATGAAACCATTCAACCATTTTTTCATAACAATCCATGCCATGGGGCATGCAAAAATGAAAGCAATGATTTCAAACCTGAAGAAGTATACAAACAACATGCCAATTATGTCAGCAGCAGTTGCACCATTAACCTTACGCAACCCGATTTCCTTAGTCCTCTGAGCCGTAAAGAAGCTTACAAGGCCGAATAAACCAATGGCTGAGATTATTATTGAGAACAACGTAAAAGCAGAAAGTATCCTTTTCAATCTTTTTTCTTCTTTATACTGATCATTGAAAAAATCAACGCTGAAAAAGTAGTTCATAGGATCGTTCGGGTAATGCAAAGGCCACACTTTACTCAGGTTGTTTATGGCAACACGCGGATCACCTTCGATCCTGAATGAATAATATCCAAATTCAAACGGATGAAGATGCTGGAAAATCATCGGCATGATTGGCTTTTTGAGACCCTCATGGTGAAAGTCATTCACAACCCCTTTAATATTCAACAGATTGTTCCCGAGCCTGAATTGCCTGTTTATTGCATCCTCCGGTGAAGCAAAACCAAGAAGGTCACAAACAGATTTACTGATTAATGCATTTATTGAGTCGTTGCGGAATGGTTGTTCAAAATTCCTTCCTGCCAGGAGCTTTAAACCATAAGTCTGGATAAATCCATCGTCAACATGACCAACCATAACTTCCTGCTTAAGCTGACTTTTCATATCAGCAGCCGAAAGATTACTGTTTCTGAAACGCACAGGCTGTCCCGGCACATTCATGCTTGCAGTACCGGAAATAAAACCTGTCTGACGCAGGACATCTTCCCTGAAGCTATTAAAATGCTGGCGCCTCAGGGTATCTGAGTGGGTCGAGGCTGCACCCTGAAGAACTATTACATTCTTAAGATCCACCCCAAGCTCTGCATCCTGCATGAACCTGATCTGTTTTGCCACTATCAGCGAACAAGCTATAAGAAAACAGGATACAAAAAACTGCAATCCTACAAGCCACATTGAGCCTGTGCTCCGTGATATTTTTTCCTGTTGGGTAAGAGCAGGATTGACTTTCATTGCCGGTATGGCTGAAAGAATTGCAGTAATTATCATTCCTCCAACAAATACAGCAAGTGCCAGTAGCAGAACAGAAGTATAATCAATATTACCGTTTGTTACAGGCACATTGATCATTTTGCTGAATAGTTCCTTGGTTGAAAAGTACAGAGCTGCTGCAATAATAAGCGCCGACAGGTTTATAATAAGACTTTCAATGAGTGATAGCTTTAACAAATCCTGCTTTGAAGCCCCGATCTTCCGGTATATCGAAAATGCATTTATCCTTTTCCTTGAAAGAGCTGTTGAAAGGTTTATATAATTAAGCCATATAACAATTAATATCAGTATTGAAATAAAATACATTGTATCAACTGTCTTTTCTTTTATGCTTACTCCAAGCTCACCATCCCTGTCACCCGCAAAATGCAATGTATTAAGTGACTGCAATGTAAATTTTCCTTTCCGGTTCTGCCTTTCAAGGTGCGTGAGATATTTTTCTGAAAGAACATCAAGTGATTTCTCAACATCTTCAGGGCGTGCTCCTTCTTTAAGTCGGATATATGTCCACCATGAGGAGCCCTGGTAATTTTCCCGCGCCGGCGGAGGTATCACACCCATTGACACCCATGTTTGTATTGGCATGAAGTAGTCGAATTTCACATGTGAATTTGAAGGGAGATCTTCAAAAATACCTGTAACCTCAACCATCATTCCCTCATTTACCCTGAGAACCTTGCCGATAGGATCCTCATTCCCGAATATTTCAAATGCTTTCGATTCAGAAATAATACCTTTATATGCTTCATTAATGGAGGCAACTCCCTTTATCATCTTAAGCTCGAAGATTTCAGGGTAATCACCTTCAACCCAGAGGTCCTGCTGATCACTGAAAAGATGACCATTATAATTGACAAGCACATTCTCGATATATGCCTGGGCGCTGTATTCTACTTCCGGGATCTCTTCCTTTACAGTCCTGAATAGTTTTCGTGGAGTTTTTGCAGAATGCAATACCCTTTCACCATCCTGTGTGATATCATAATTGATCCTATAAACACGATCCTTGTTCCTGATGAATGATTCATAACCCGATTCATAGTTTATGTATATCAGAAGATGAATAAAAAACAGCATGCCGGCTGCAACCCCTATGATATTTACCAGGGCATGCAATTTATTCTTTACCAAAAAATTAAATACGGATTTGAAATTAAGGCTGGTCATGTAAGTTAACCGCTAATGTTTATTCATTAAAAATATATAATTCAGTGAACATAATTAAATAATGTTAAGGTAGCATCAAAACATATTTATTGTTATGATACCGCCGTGTAAAATCATTACATTAGCAAATGAAACCTATGATTTTTAATGATGACCCTTACTCCTGATACACAACTTACAGATAACCATGGTTTTACGAAGAAGCAAAAAAATGAGCTTTTTTCAAAAATCAACTGGAGACTTATGCCTCTTCTTTTTATATGTTACATAATTGCTTATATCGACAGGATCAATGTTGGTTTTGCCAAGCTCCAGCTCCGGGAAGTGCTTGGTGTTGATGACAGGATATTCGGAAGCATCTATGGTATTGGTGCAGGTTTGTTCTTCATAGGATATTTTATTTTTGAGGTCCCAAGTAATCTTGTCCTTCACAGGGTTGGCGCAAGGATTTGGATCGCAAGGATAATGATAGTATGGGGATGTGTTACAATACTAACAATGTTCATTAGTAGCACTTTTACCTTCTATCTCATCAGGTTTTTACTTGGCGCCGCTGAAGCAGGCTTTTTCCCCGGGGTAATTTTTTACCTGACATTCTGGTATCCTGAAAAAGAGAGGGCACGAACTATTGCATTGTTCTCAACGGGTGGAGTGATTGCAGGAATTATCGGATCACCCCTCTCCGGAACCATTCTCGATCTTCACGGTAAAATGGGGCTTGACGGGTGGCAATGGCTGTTTCTCCTGGAAGGAATTCCTGCGGTCCTGATGGGAATAATTATTCTTATAATGTTGCCAAATGGTCCCGGAAATGCTAAATGGCTTGGTGATAATGAGAAAATGTGGATTCACAAAAGGTTAAAAGAGGAAGCAGAGCTTGTAAAAGATGAAACTCATTTCAAGCTGAAAGGAGTGCTCTCCAGCAGCCGGGTATGGCTATTGTGCCTGATTTACTTCCTGATGACATTTGGTGCATACGGTTTTGAGATGTGGCTTCCATCAATCATAACCGACTTTTCTGGCATGAGTTACACTCTTGTTGGTTTTATAAATGCTATACCGTATGTGGGTGCAGTTATTCTCATGCTTATAATAGGAACACATTCAGACAAAACAGGTGAAAGACGGTGGCATGTTGCTACTGCTGCCCTTATTGCAGCTGTCGGGTTCGCTTTCAGCACCTATTTCAGGAACCCTTTCCTTTCCGTTGCAGCCCTCACAATGGCTTTTGCCGGGCTTAAATCGACGATGGGGCCCTTCTGGGTGCTTGGAACAACATTCCTTAGTGGCTCAGCAGCAGCAGGAGGCATAGCTCTTATAAATTCCGTGGGGAATCTCGGGGGATTTTTTGGACCAACATTGGTTGGCATTATCCGTGACAGAACAGGCAGTACCAACATCGCATTCTGGATATTCGGGGCTTCACTGCTCCTGATGGCAATACTTGTACTTACAGTAAAAGAAAATAAGAAAAAGCTGCAGTCCTGACCTAAAGCTCAATCGTGTCGATCTTTGCTGCAAGTATAAAATCGTTCTCAGAAAGGCCGTTTATAGCATGTGTCCATAGTTCAATTTCGACACTCCCATAGTTTACATGCATTACAGGATGATGCCCTTCCTCCTCTGCAATGCGGGCAACCTCGTTTACAAAAGCCATGGTATGCTTGAAATTTACAAATGAGAACTTACGTAATAATTTCCTGTTTTCAATTATCTGCCATTCGGCAGATATACCCATTTTTATTTCGGCTATCTCGTTAGCGCTTAAATTAGGTATTCCTCCTTCACAGGGAATACATTTTCGTTGTGCAAGATCCTTAGTATGTGTCTCCATAATTCAGTAATTAAGTAGGTGTACTTAATGGCATCAACATCATTTTACATTTCTTGTTCAATAATGACCTTTATAACAGTTCTAAACATAATTATAGTAAATATTGTTATACCCTCAATTAAACAATTCAACATGAAAGACTTAGGTAGTCTGAAGAAAAAAATTGTAACTCCTTCAGGAAAGTATTTCTACTATTCGCTTGAGGGTCTTGTAAAAATGGGAAGGAACATAGAAGAATTCCCTTTCTCAATAAGGATATTGCTCGAGAACATACTGCGTAACCTTAATGGCAAAAGCATTAATGAAAACCATTTAAAGAGCATCCTTGACTGGGGCAATGGAGAGGAAAATGTTGAGATACCCTTCCTTCCAGCCAGGGTACTAATGCAGGATTTCACGGGTGTACCTGCAATCGTCGACATTGCATCAATAAGGTCTGAGGTGGCAAGGCGTGGAAAAGATCCAAAGCTTATAAATCCTCTTATCCCGGTTGATCTTATCATTGATCACTCTGTGCAGGTTGACTACTTTGGCACAATTTACGCATATGAAAAGAATGTAGAACTAGAATACAGAAGGAATGCTGAGAGGTATTCTCTTCTCAAGTGGGCTAAAGCATCGCTGAATAATTTCAATGTGCTTCCTCCCGGCATGGGCATTTGCCACCAGGTTAACCTGGAATATCTTGCAACAGTTGTGGCTGCAAAAGATGAAATTCTCTTTCCGGATACGCTTGTCGGCACTGATTCACATACTCCCATGATAAACGGTATTGGCGTTCTTGGCTGGGGTGTGGGTGGTATTGAAGCTGAAGCCGTGATGCTGGGACAGCCCATGTATTTCAAACTGCCTGAAGTTATTGGTTTAAAGCTTATGGGCAAGCTGCGTGAAGGAACCACTTCAACAGATCTGGTACTTGCTGTTGCAGACCTGTTACGCAGGAAATCGGTTGTCGAAAAATTTGTTGAGGTCTTTGGTGATGGTCTCAATACCCTGTCAGTTCCCGACAGGGCAACAATATCAAATATGTCACCCGAATTCGGGTCAACAGTTACATATTTTCCCCCTGATGATAAAACTCTCGAATACCTCAGGATCACCGGAAGGGACGAAAAGCTTATTGCAACTGTTGAAAAATATCTCAGGGAGAACCTTCTCTGGCGGCAAAACGAAGGAAGCATAAAGTATACCCAGGTAGTAGAACTTGATCTTGACAGTATAAGGCCATCTGTAGCAGGCCCAAAAAGGCCTCAGGATAAGATAGAACTATCTAGATTAAAAGAAAATTTTATAGAGATCCTGAAAAAAACATATGAGCGGGAATATATTTCGCCCGACGAAAGACCTGTAGGCAAATGGTCAGATGAAGGTGGTCACATTCCTGAAAGATTGCCTGAACAGGAGCTCTCTCAGGATACACTTGATATGGTTGGCATTGAAGTAAAACCTAAACAGAGAATAGCCGGCTTAAAAAGTGTCAGGGTCAGGGCAGGAAACACGGAATATCTTCTAAGCGATGGCGCTGTTGTAATTGCATCAATCACAAGCTGTACAAACACTTCCAATCCAAGTGTGATGATCGGTGCCGGTCTTCTTGCTAAAAAAGCAGTTGAGATCGGACTTGTTACAAAACCCTGGGTAAAGACCAGTCTTGCTCCGGGGTCTCAGGTCGTTACTGAATACCTTAAAAAAGCAGGGCTTTTGCCGTACCTTGAAGCTTTAGGTTTCCACGTGGTGGGTTATGGATGCATGACATGCATTGGAAACAGCGGCCCTCTTCCAATGCATATACACCAGTCTGTAACAGATTCCAATCTTGTTGTTGCCTCGGTATTATCAGGAAACAGAAATTTTGAAGCAAGGATACACCCACTTATTAAAATGAATTTTCTTGCTTCTCCTCCCCTTGTGGTGGCCTATGCACTGACAGGTCGCGTAGATATTAATCTTCATACTGAACCAATTGCTTATGATCCCAACCTTGAACCTATATACCTGAAAGACATCTGGCCGTCACAGGAAGAGATCAACAGTGTAATGGACCAGGTACTTGATTCGGGTGATTTCGTGGATAATTATAATAGCATTTACAAAGGAGATGAACGGTGGACTCAGCTCGAAGCTCCTTCAGGTGACGTTTATAACTGGGATGAAGAATCGACTTACCTCAGGGAGGCGCCTTTCTTCAGAGACCTGCCTGAAGAACCATCAGGGATCGAAGAGATAAGATCGGCAAGAGTGCTCCTGAAGCTTGGCGATTCAATAACGACCGACCATATTTCCCCGGCAGGATCAATTGGAGAAAATACACCTGCCGGCCTGTACCTTAAAGAACAGGGCATATTAAGACCTGACTTCAATTCTTACGGGTCACGCCGTGGAAACCATGAGGTGATGATACGTGGTACATTTGCAAATATCCGGCTGAAGAATCAGCTTGTTGATAACGAAGGTGGCTATACTATTTATTTCCCTGAAGATAAACTGATGACAGTTTTTGAGGCAGCCGGCAAATACAGGGATGCCAACATCCCTCTTGTCATCCTTGCTGGAAAAGATTACGGAAGCGGATCTTCACGTGACTGGGCAGCAAAGGGGACTGCACTCCTGGGAGTAAAGGCAATAATTGCTGAAAGCTTTGAGAGGATCCACAGGAGCAACCTTGTCGGAATGGGAGTTTTACCGGTTCAGCTTTCCGAAGGAGTCACTATAGGTTCCCTGGGATTGAAAGGAGATGAGGTTTTTGACCTGTTCATACCTGAAGAACCGGAACCAAGGCAGATTATAAAAATAACTGCAAGAGATCCCCGGGGAAAACAGTCAGAATTTTCAGCAATGCTGAGACTTGATTCCCATACAGAAATCAGCTACTATAAAAATGGAGGTATTCTGCAATACGTAGTCAGGAACTTCCTTAAGGGAAATATTGATGAAGTTTAAGCCCTGGTACTAGAATTTCTTTCTTTGCCAAGCTTAAAGTCTGATGTTTCATGAAATGTTATTGAAGGGAAATTTTCCCTTGCAAGCTTGAGCATCCATTCGCTCTCGGCAAAGAACACCGGGTTATTCTCCTTATCATAGGCAACAGCACCCTGTTTGCGGGTGATGAATGCTTCCATTTCCTTTTTGTTGTCGCTTGTAAGCCAGCAGGCTTTTACATATGGAAGGTGCGAAAAAGAGCATTTTGCACCATATTCATGCTCAAGCCTGAATCGAATTACTTCGTACTGCAGCTCACCAACAGTTCCTATAATTTTTCTGTTGCCGGGCTGTTGAAGAAACAGCTGTGCAACACCCTCGTCTGTCAGCTGGCGAATACCCTTTTCAAGCTGCTTGGTTTTCATCGGATCACGGTTAACCACTTCCCTCAATATCTCCGGTGAGAAACTTGGCACTCCATCAAAATGGATCATCTCACCTTCAGACATTGTATCCCCGATCTTGAAGTTCCCATTATCGTACAATCCCACAACATCGCCGGGAAAAGCTTCCTCCACAATGCTCTTATTATTTGCCATGAAGCTTGCGGGTGATGAAAATCTCAGCTTCTTGTCGAGCCTTGTGTGATAAAAGAATTTATTTCTTTCAAATTTACCGGAACAGATACGCATGAAGGCAATCCTGTCCCTGTGATTGGGATCGAGGTTCGCATGTATCTTGAAGATAAATCCTGTAAGCTGTTCTTCTTCAGGCTGGACAATACGCTGGGCAGTCTGCACAGGTCCCGGATGGGGGGCAATCTCCACAAACTTTTCAAGCAATTCAAGTACACCAAAATTATTCAATGCACTGCCAAAGAACAACGGAGCCAGAAAGCCTTCACGGTAAAGAGCAAGGTTGAAAGGTTCAAACATACTGTTCACAAAATCAACCTCTTCATGAAGCTTCTTTATATTATCCTCGCCAACAAATTCTATAAGCCTTTTATCCTTAATGTCTTTTGTACTGAGAATGCTTTCAGTCACAACACTCTTATCGGGAGCAAAAATCTGAACTTCACCGTCAGTAAGATTATAAACTCCTTTGAACTGTTTGCCATTGCCTATAGGCCATGTAAGAGGACAAACGGCTATCCTTAACTCTCTCTCGAGCTCATCAAGAATATCATATGGGTGCAAGCCCTCCCTGTCCATCTTGTTGATGAAGATCATTACAGGAGTATTCCTCCTGCGGCATACTTCCATCAGCTTACGGGTCTGCTCCTCAACACCTTTAACAGAATCAATGACAAGGATTACACTGTCAACAGCCGAAAGTGTACGGTAAGTATCTTCTGCAAAATCCTTGTGCCCGGGGGTATCTAGAATGTTTACCCTGATTCCATTATAATCAAAAGCCATTACTGATGTTGAAACCGAAATACCCCTCTGTTTTTCAATTTCCATGAAATCGGATGTGGTTGTTTTCCGGATCTTGTTATTCTTCACAGCACCGGCAGTCTGGATGGCCCCGCCGAACAGCAGAAGCTTTTCGGTAAGGGTTGTCTTTCCGGCATCAGGGTGACTGATAATTGCAAACGTTCTTCTAATCTTTATTTCGCTCCTCAGATCCATCATTGAATTTTGAGGCGCAAAAGTAGCAAAAATTTAGGAAATTCTGCTATTCTGAGGATGAGGGGTTTGTCCATTTTGCAGGCAAAATGGTTACTTAAGCCTCAGGCATTTCTGTAGTACTTTACTTTAACAATCCAAAAAACTTTTTGCATCAGTGTTTGTTTTAAATGGGAATCACTAATGACAAACCTTTAATTACTGCCACTGGCAATCATCAAAATTTTGGATCCCTTAACTTAAATTATTTCGGAATATGGCAAATTTGACAACAAAGTACATGGGACTGGAGCTTAAAAGTCCGGTTCTTGTAGGAGCTAATAATCTTGTAAAAAATCCTGACAACCTTAGAAGGATGGAAGATGCAGGTGCAGGTGCCGTAGTATATAAATCCCTGTTCGAGGAGCAGGTGATGCTTGAAAATCTTCAGATATCCGAAATCAAGACTGAATTTGAGGAGCGATATGCCGAGATGATTAAGATTTTTCCGGATATCGACACTGGTGAATCTGAGATAGAGATGCACCTGAATGCATTAAGGAAAGCCAAGGAGACAGTTTCGATCCCTGTCATAGCAAGCCTTAATGCAGTTTATGAGGAAAGCTGGGTTGATTACGCAAAAAAGTTTGAACAGACAGGAGTTGATGGTCTGGAACTAAACTTTTACACTGTTCCTGAAAAATTCGATACCCCATCATTCGATATTGAAAAGCAGCAAACAGATGTACTCAGGAAAGTTAAGGCTGCTGTAAAGATCCCTGTTTCTGTCAAACTCAGCCCTTTCTATTCCAACCCGCTCAAGCTTATTTCCGATCTTGAAAATGCTGGGGCAAACGGATTTGTACTATTCAACAGGCTATTTCAGCCTGACATAGATATAGATACCGAAGAACCTCATTTCCCATACAACCTCAGCAACAGGGAAGATAACAGGCTGCCTCTGAGGTTTGCCGGGTTGCTTTATGGAAATACAAAGGCCTCTATATGTTCCAATACCGGTATTCTTAACGGCGGGGATGTTATCAGGATGATACTTGCAGGTGCAGATGCTGTACAGATCGTAAGTGCGCTTTATCTTAACCAGATCGAAGTGATCGGGACAATACTTAAAGAGATTGAAACCTGGATGGATCAGAAGGGATATGAGTCAATTGACAAGTTCAGGGGAAAGCTTTCAAAGAAAAACTCAGGCGATAAGCTTCCATATCACAGGGCACAGTATATGGATTTTGTTCTGACGACATCTGAGATCCTTAGGAAATACAGGGTGATCAGCTGAACACGCTTCCAACCTGGTAAACTGTAAAAGACAATAACCAGGCGACTGAGGTTGTATATATAACTATGAATGCAGCCCATTTCCAGCTTCCTGATTCCCTGCTTATGGCTGAAACTACACCAATGCAGGGAAAATAAGTGAGAATAAACAACAAAAATGAAAATGCAATAAGCGGGGTGAGCAATGGTTCACCCTTACTGTTTTGCTGTGTTTGTACTTTCTCAACAAGGCTTTTCTGTTCAGAATGTTGATCAGTCTGGAAAAGCACACCAAGTGTGCTTACAACAACCTCCTTGGCGGCCACTCCTGAAAGAATGCTTACGCTGAGCCTCCAGTCGAACCCAAGAGGTTTCATAACCGGTTCAATAGCGCGGCCCAAAATGCCCATGAATGAGTTACGCTGCCAATCATTTCTTTGCTGGAGTTCAGTTCCCGGTGTTATAACCTGTGAGTTACTGATAGCGGCAACCGCTTTATTGCTGTCTGCATGCACATGTATATTCCTGGGAAAATTGCTCAGGAACCATACAATGACTGAAGCCAGCAGAATCACCCCGCCAATTTTTTTGAAGTAAAGCTCCGACCTGAACCAGACATGTTTAAGGACACTTCGCAAAGTGGGCATCCTGTATGGCGGGAGCTCCATAACAAACGGGATATCTTCAGTCTTAAAATAGACTTTTTTGAGCAACAATGCAGACAATACCGCCAGCAACATCCCGAACAGGTACAGGAAAATGAGTATCAACCCCTGGTTCCTGGCAAAGAATGCGCTTATGAAAAGTATGTAAACAGGCAACCGGGCGCTGCAAGACATAAATGGTGTTATGAGCATTGTTATCAGCCGGTCTCTCTTGCTCTCTATTATCCTGGTTGCAAGTATTGCAGGCACATTGCATCCGAAGCCCATAAAAAGGGGTATGAAGGACTTGCCATGGAGACCCATCTTATGCATGATCTTATCCATAATGAAGACAGCTCTGGCCATATATCCTGTGTCTTCCATTAATGAAATAAAAAGGAATAGAATCATAATATTTGGGAGGAAAACTATAACACCTCCTACCCCGCCAATTATTCCCTCAATGAAAAAATCTCTGATAAGTCCCGTTGGCAATATGCTGGTAAGAAAACCTGACAGCATCGCTATTCCCGATTCCATCCAATGTTTGGGATAACCTCCTATCTCAAATGTTGTAAAGAAGGTCAGCCACATGAAGAATATAAAAATCGGTATTCCTAAATATTTGTGTGTCAGGTAATTATCAATTATCCTCGATTTTTTCTGCCTGACCTCCCTGCCCGGTATATAAGTTTCTTTAAGGGCACCGGAAATAAACCCATAGCGTACATCAGTGATAACGGTTTCAACAGGATCGTTGAACAGCTTTTCAAGCTTCGCATATTCCTTCCTGGCAGTATCAATTATCTCCTGGGAATTAACACAACCTGTTATGCTTCGTGAAAACTCACGGTCGTTCTCCAGAAGCTCGAGAGCCAGGTATCTGGATGAAACTATATTTGTAAAGTCGGCATTTTCCCTGATCTTGATCCTGCTCGAGATGGCACATATTGAATTCTCTATTTCAATGCCATAATTAATATGAATATGCCGTACAACCGGCTCGTTATTCTCATAAACTTTAATTATCTGCTCAAAAAGTTCGATTATACCTTTCCCCCTGGATGCGATTGTAGGTATCACAGGTACTCCAAGCAATTTCCCCAATGATTCATGATCAAGCCTGTCTCCTTTTTTCTCAAGCTCATCATACATATTAAGGGCTATCACCATCTGCACACCCATATCAATGAGTTGCGTTGAGAGGTAAAGGTTCCTTTCCAGGTTCGAAGCATCAGCAACATTGACGATAACATCAGGTTTGTTATCGAATATGTAATTACGCAGGTAGATCTCTTCCGGAGAATAGCTTTTAAGTGAGTAAGTACCCGGTAGATCAACCACGGAAAATGTATAACCTGACTGTTTATATTCCGCTTCTTTGGAATCAACAGTAACACCTGCATAATTACCGACCTTTTCCCTTGATCTTGAGGCATAATTGAACAGGGTTGTTTTCCCTGAGTTTGGATTACCTACAAGGGCAACCTGGATATTCCTGGTCTTACTTATAAGCTCTGTATTTTCAACATCAAATTGAAGTGTTCCATTATATGATGGTGTTTCAGCCTCGGTGTCACGTGCCACTTCAATCAGCATTGCCTCGCTGTTACGAAGCGAAACATGGTAATCCATTATCCTGTATTCAACAGGATCTTTTAATGGAGCTTTCTTTATTACAGTTACTTTCTTACCTATAACAAAACCCATCTCAGAAAGACGGTGCCTGAACTGTCCACGTCCTTTGATCTTCAGAATTATACCTTCATCACCTTCATTCAGGTCGTATAATGTTGTCATAGGGTAGATAACGAAAAATCAGCCGGAATGTTGTAAAATGAAACAACAACACCCGGCCAATCAATGTATGATGGCTGAACCTCCGGATGTGAGGAAAAAAGGTCAGCCATATAGATAATTAATAAATTAATCAAGCTTTACTTTAATAACAACTTTCTTGATCTGTGTATTCTGATCCACCTTCATTCCCGGTTTATGGATTGTTGAAGGAAAGAAGAGAAGAAAGTTTTCAGGGGTAGCTTTCCTGTATATGCTGTCGGTTACTGTCATAAATTCTATATCCTTTGTTTCATCATAAGGTACAGTGCTATCCTTAAGAGCTGAAAGGGGAGCCATTCCCATTTGCTCAACGCCACTTACAACATACTGGATATCGACATACTTCCTGTGGGCCTCAAACTGCGCTTCATCTTTCGACATATACTGGCTGACAAGAGCATAGGCATTGCTTCCGTCTATATCATACCTTTTATTTTCAAGGCTTGCCAGATCGTTTGTTGTCATAAATTTAAATGCAGCGTTCCATCTTTCAGGATTCTTATGATATGCTATTGCAAATTCCTTTTTGTTAATAGACTGATCAGGCTTTACATTCCATCCGTTAAGCCATTCACCGTTATCGAACCATTTGTTGATCTGCTCATCACTCCATTTACCCGGGTCGGATGAACATCCTGACATTCCTATTACACTCATAACTACCATAATTTTTAGGATTAATTTTTTCATAAGTAAAAAGTTACTGGTAAAAATCGCCGAAAAGTTATAAAAAATCGGCATAACTAAGGCTGTGTGGAATCAATCAAAAATCATAAATTTACCTCATGGCTATATAAACGATAAAAAATGAAAAGGAAAGTTTTAATAGTTTGTTCAGCTATCCTTCTAACACTGGTAACTGCAAACTCATATTCACAGGACTGGCCCCAGTTCAGGGGAACAAACCGCGACAGCAAAGTCACCGGATTCAAAGCTCCTGCAACCTGGCCTGCAGATCTCAGCCAGGCATGGAAAATACAGGTTGGCACTGGCGATGCTACACCTGCACTTTCCGGCAACAGGATGTATCTTAATACAAGGCAGGGGGATAATGAAGTAATCCTGTGCATTGATGCATCCACCGGCAAAGAGATATGGAGAAACCAATATCCGTCAGCTGCAGTTACAGGCCCTGCTGCTTCACATCCGGGTCCCAGGAGCACACCTGCTGTAACCAATGGCAAAGTAATTACTTTTGGTGCTGCAGGCATCCTTTCTTGCTGTGATGCCGCAACAGGCAAGTTATTATGGAGAAGGGACAACAAGGAAAACTTATATCCCCAATTCTATACCGGCATGTCGCCACTCATTGCAGATAATCTTTGCATTGTGCACATTGGCGGCAAAGACAAGGGCCAGGTTATTGCAATAGATATTGAAACTGGAAAAGATAAATGGACAAACAACGGAGATAGTCCTTCATATGCTTCCCCTTCAATAATGACAAACGCAGGTAAAAAACTGGTTGTGGTTCAATCAGAAAAGTTTCTTACAGGACACGATCTTTCTGACGGCAAAGTTTTATGGCAGGTAGCAACAGCTCCTGCCCAGCGCTTTTATAACAGTGTAAGTCCGTATATAAATGGAAACATAGTATACATCTCCGGACAGGGTACAGGTACTAAAGCTATTAAGCCAGGCAACACTCCTGAAGAAATATGGAGCAATACTGAAGCAGGAGCGAAATGGACAACCCCTGTTTTAAAAGATGGTTACCTGTATGGGTTCACCGATCAGAAAAGAATTTACTGTATAAATGCCGAAACAGGAAAAACAGCATGGATCGACAATGCAGTAACAAGCGATTTTGCAACAATTTCAGATTGCGGAAATGTACTGGTTGGTATGCCGAGTACCGGGACATTACTTATATTTAAACCCGATCCAAAAGGGTATTCAGAGGTGGCCCGCTACAAAGTTGCAGAGACTCCGGTATATTCTTTTCCTGTAATTGCGGGAAATAATATTTATATAAAAGATGCCGAAAGCCTGACAATGTTCAGTATAAAATAAGGAATGAATGGTGGCAGTCACGCAAGAGGCTGTCACCATATTTTTTCCATCAGCAATATATTCCTGAGCTCGTTAGGCGTAATATTTTCCCGTATTTCACCTGTTTTAAAAACTGAAATACGGCCTGATTCTTCAGAAACAACTATAATAATTGCATCAGATCTTTCTGACATTCCGATTGCAGCCCTGTG
This sequence comes from Bacteroidales bacterium, assembly GCA_035297425.1. GTDB lineage: Bacteria > Bacteroidota > Bacteroidia > Bacteroidales > VadinHA17 > LD21. The sequence continues at coordinate 241,821 of DATGYZ010000034.1, forward strand.
TCTCATTCCGTAACGAGCAGGCAGGTTTACCTGGTCGGTGGTCGGTAACGGGCATCTGGCTGCAAGTATCTCCCCGCCTTCGATCAACACTGCGCCATCGTGAAGAGGTGTGTTCTTATGAAAAATTGTCTGAAGCAATCCGGCACTGATACGTGCTTTAAGTAACTCCCCGCTTTCAGAGAACAGAACCAGGCTGCTGCGCCTTCCTATTACAATCAAGGCACCTGTATATGCCTGGGACAAGGCTTCACAGGCTCTGACTATCTCTTCAGCTTCCCTGACACTTCCCTTCTCATCAGAGACCTCGGAGAACAACCCGGCAACAGAAAACCTTCTTCTCATAATAAACCTGTTTCCAATAACAAGAAGAAAACGCCTTACTTCCTGTTGAAATACAATGACAAGAGCAAGTACCCCCAGTCCCACAACCTGTCCCAGCAGGGCGCCTGTAAGCTCCATGTTCATTGCCTTTACAAGAAGCCACAAAAGGTATATGGAGAATATAGTGATGAAGATGCTGAATGCTGCAGTTCCTCTTATTACCCTGTAAATCTGGAATAAGATGAGTGCCACGAGGAAAATATCAATTATATCAATGATTGTAATATGGAAAGGCATAATCAGTTTTAATGAACTGTAAATTTAATCAAAACACTGCCATTTTTCAGCTTCACAATGACCGCATGTTCAATTTTTTTCAGCATTTATGCGGTTTACAAGCTTTATTGCTTCAATTGCCTGCTTAACATCATGAACCCTGAGAATATCAGCACCATTCATCAGAGCAACAGTATTCATAACAGATGTGCCGTTAAGAGCCTCTTCGGGGGTAATCTCCAGAGTCTTCCAGATAGTTGATTTCCTTGATAATCCAGCCATCAAAGGCAAACCTGTAACAGAAAATTCTTTAAATCTGCGCAGCATCTCAAAATTCTGATCAGTTGTCTTGGCAAATCCGAATCCAGGATCAATAATTATATCCTTTACTGCTTCCGAGTGAAGCTTGTAAATCTTTGGTCCAAACCACTTTATCACATCAGCCACAACATCATCATAATCCGTATTTTTGCTCATGTTGAAAGGAGTTCCACGCATATGCATCAGTACATATGGAACATTCAGCTCACTGACAACAGCAAACATCCGGGTGTCTGCTTCACCTCCTGATATATCATTTATCATTGAAGCGCCGAATTCAAGCACTGCCTTCCTGGCTATGGAAGATCTGAATGTATCAACCGATAAAGGCATTTCTGGCAGCTCTTTATGAATACTCTTCAATGCACTAAAAAGTCTTTCACCTTCCCTCTCTTCTGAAATATCAGAGGCGCCCGGTCTCGATGAATAAGCACCAATATCAATAATGGCAGCGCCTTCGGAAGCCATTGATGCAGCTGCCTTCAGGAGATCATTGTCATTCCTGTACCTGCTTCCACTGTAAAAAGAATCCGGTGTAATATTCAGAATGCCCATTACAACCGGTGTGCCCAGGTCGATGAGTTTTCCACCTGCATTGATATACCGTGGTTTATCCTTCATGTTTTTTATACGAAAATACTTAATTCTTTGTCAATAAATGCCCCAAAGCTCTCCCCGGGAAAAAGGATTTCGGTTTTTATCTTTGGCCGATGCTTATTACATTTGTGTACTGAAGAAAATATTGCAATATGAAATTACTGGTAATAGAAGGAATTGACGGTGCAGGAAAATCAACACAGATAAAGCTTCTTCGTGAATTTCTGAAGGGCGCAGGTTATAAAAATGAATACCTGCATTTCCCAAGAACAGATGCACCGTACTTCGGGGAACTTATTGCAAGATTTCTCAGGGGTGAATTCGGATCGCTCGGCGACGTTGATCCTTATCTCGTTGCCATGCTCTATGCCGGAGACAGGAAAGACGCTGCATCTGTTATCGATGGATGGCTCAAAGAAAAAAAGATGGTGCTTCTTGACCGGTACACATATTCAAATATTGCGTACCAGTGTGCTAAGATCAGCAACAGTGAAGAACAGGATAAACTGATGCGCTGGATATTCTCACTTGAATTCAGCCATTTTTCAATTCCAAAACCTGATCTCAATATTTTTCTCGATGTGCCATTTTCATTTACTGAAAGAAAGCTTTTATCTGACCGGACAGGTTCCGACCGGGCATATCTGAACGGCATAAGGGACATTCATGAGGAAAGCCTTTCCTTCCAGAGGAAAGTAAGAGATATGTATATTAAAGTTTCAGATCTTGACAGCAATCTTGCAATAATCAATTGCAGCGATACAAAAGACGAAATACTTCCTCCTCAGACAATCTTTGATGAAATATTGAACCTGCTGAGGAAAAGAAATATAATCTGATGAGAATATTATCAATTATTGCAAGAATAATAACAGGATCAGCATTTCTCTTCTCTGGATTTGTAAAGGCAGTGGACCCTCTGGGAACTGCTTATAAATTCCAGGATTATTTCAGCGCTTTCAATGTCGGGTTTCTGTCAGAGCTTAGCCTATTTTTTGCCGTACTGCTGTGCACGATCGAATTCATTGCAGGCTTTAGCCTACTTACAGGTTTAAGGCTGGAAGCTGCTACCCGGGTGATCATTCTGCTTCTTTTGATTTTTACACCACTCACATTTATCCTTGCATTAACGAACCCGGTAACAGACTGCGGTTGCTTTGGAGATGCAATAAAGCTCACTAACTGGCAGACTTTCTGGAAAAATATTATCCTGGTATTATTTACTTCAATCCTCTTTATCAACAGGGATAAAATTAAGAAATCAAACCCGATTACCGGCCTTGGCTTAATTACTTTAGTGACACTCATGTTCGTCATGTTTGCTTCATATAATCTCAGGTTCCTGCCTGTAATCGATTTTCTTCCGTACAAAACAGGGGTCCATATTGCAGATAAGATGACAATACCTGCAGGAGCAAGCCCCGACAGGTATGAAACCACTTTCCTTTATGAGAAAGATGGTGTTGTAAAAGAATTTCATCTTTCTGATTATCCTGCGGATGACACAACGTGGAAGTTCATAGATCAGAAATCAGTTCTGAAAGAAAAAGGGTATGTACCACCAATCCACGATTTTGTTGTTACTGATGAAACAGGTACAGATATTACCCAAATTATTCTGACAGACCCCCGATATTCATTCCTGTTAATCTCGAAAAAGCTTGATGAAGCAAATGAACAAGAGATTGCTGAGGGCCTTGATTATGGAAGATACCTAATGAACTTAGGCATGAAGTTTTATGTTTTCACAGCATCAGGCAAAAATTCAACAGTTGCTTACCGCGATGAATTTCAATTTTGCTCAGTAGATGAGACTACTTTAAAAACGATGGTCAGGGCAAATCCGGGCTTCATGCTGATACATGACGGCACCATTATAGGAAAATGGTCCTTGTCCGGTATTCCTGAAAAAGAATGGTTTTCAGATATTATGAAAAATGATATTAACTTTAATACGAATTAAACAGGTTAAAAAATGAGAAAGAAGATCGTTGCCGGAAACTGGAAAATGAATATGGAACTTTCGGAAGGTTTGAAATTTGCTGCTTCACTCGAAAAGCATTTCAGGGAAAACCCCCAGTCAGGTGCGGAGATTATTTTATGCCCGCCATTCATCCATCTTGCCGGGATTGCAGAGATACTAAAGAAAAGTAAAATAATGCTGGGTGCGCAAAACTGTGCTTCAGAAGCATCGGGAGCATATACAGGTGAAGTATCAGCCTTCATGATAAGAAGTACCGGTGCCCAGTATGTAATTATAGGACATTCGGAAAGAAGGACATATTACAACGAGGATGACCGTCTTCTGAACAAGAAGGCAATCCTCGCAATAAACGCCGGCCTTAAGGTTATATTCTGTGTCGGAGAAGTAAAAAGTGAAAGAGAAGAAAACAAGCATTTTATAATTGTCAAAAGACAGCTTCATGAGGGCTTGTTCAGCCTTACAGAAGAACAGATGAACAATGTTGTTATCGCCTATGAACCTGTTTGGGCCATTGGTACAGGTCTTACCGCCACTCCTGATCAGGCACAGGAAATGCACAAACATATCCGTGATCTAGTAAAGGAAAACTATGGTAATGATTGTGCAAAAAAGATACCTGTGCTTTATGGTGGAAGCTGCAAACCATCGAACGCTGCGGAGTTATTTTCGAAACCGGATGTTGATGGCGGCCTTATTGGTGGCGCCTCCCTTAAAAAAGAAGATTTTACAGGAATAATCAATGCAGTCTAGCCTGCAGGGAATATATAAAATATAAAGTCCTTACAATGTTGCGAAAGCTTGTCATCCTGGGTTTGCTGTTGCATATAGCTCTTGGCTCATCTTTCTCCCAGACCAGGTCTGCATTTACAGGTGACAAAGCTCTCTTTACTCAGGAACTCAGGACTTTTATGGGCCCAAACCTCAATGAAGAACAAACAGGCAACCTTAATAACTTCATTGCAAAATTCGACAGCTCACAGTACAGCAATGACATATCAGTTAGGATCATCGATATCTCGAGCCAGCTTTCTTCAAGGTACATGCGACCTGTTCCACATTTTGACTCCTTCATCCGTACTCTGAACTATTTTGCTGATTATAAGCATTCTGATGACTTCTTTATAAACTGGCTTACAGGATTGAGCGAAATGGCTTTCAACCCCAGGTTTACAAATGAGAGCATCAACATGTTGTTGAGGAACACTGCTCTTATGCTCACCGACAATGTTCTGTTTGATTCAGGGACTGTAAGGTGGAAGGTCAAGGATCATGAGCTGAAATTCCAGCATGATACAGTTTTTTATATCGATATCATAGATGCAACACTTACATGCTATGCGCAGAAAGACAGCACTGAAGTTTACAATGTAACAGGCAAATATTTTCCAGAATTCCAGGTATTTAAAGGTGACAAAGGTACAGTAACCTGGGAAAAGGCAGGGTATAGCAAAGTAGATGTTTATGCCAGTATCAACGATTATTCGATAGATGTATCAAAAAGCGGTTTCAGCATTGATACAGCTATGTTCGTACATTCAACATACTTCAGGAAACCTGTTCCTGGTCTGCTTACAGATCAGGCGATAAGCTTCAGTAACAAGGAAAAGGCAACTTACCCGAGATTCACAACATATGAAACCACATTCTCGATTAATGATATTTACAGGGATGTAGATTATGAAGGAGGACTTACGTTTGAAGGAGCTACAGTGAAAGGCACGGGAAAAAACTACACTCCCGCGAAAATAACAATGTTCAGGAATGATACATTATATCTTAAGATAAGTTCCAAGGAATTCCTTTTCTCCAAAACAGGTATCAACAGCAATGAAACCGCCCTGACCCTCTATCTTGACAAGGACTCTATTTATCATACTAACCTGGGTTTCTCATATATGGTCGAAACGAGGCAGGTAAACCTATTCCGGACCAATAACCCGATCTCAAAAAGCCCCTATTTTGATTCATTTCATAACGTTGACATGTATTTTGAATACCTGTCATGGAACATGAATGAGTCAAAAATAATTATGTCGAGATCCAGGGGATCATCGCTCGGGCAGGCACGGTTTGAGTCATCATCTTTCTTCTATGCCGATTACTTCATGCAGCTAATGGGGATTGATGAATATCATCCGTTATACAGGCTTACAAAGTTTGCAGAATGGTTTTATTCCGAGACCTTTCCTGTGACTGAATTTGCTAAATGGCTCAACAAACCTGAGGAAGCTGTTACAGGCCTTTGTATTGATATGGCAAATAAGGGTTTCATCTTCTATGACAGGACTAATAACGAGGTTACAATCAAGCAGAAGACCAAAGACTTTATAAGCTTCAATGCAAAGAAAAAAGATTATGATGTGCTCACAGTTCTGAGCGAGACAAAAGCGCCTGTTGATAATGCCATACTCGATCTGAAAAATTTCAGGCTCACAATAAATGGTGTAAAAAGCGTATTCCTGAGTGATTCCCAAATGGTTGCGATCTATCCCGAAAACCAGCAGCTTGTTCTTGGAAAGAACAGGGATCTCCAGTTCGATGGTGTTGTTGAAGCAGGATTGTTCACAGTTTACGGTCATAACTTCTCTTTCAGCTACGACACATTTAAAATAAGACTTCAGAAGATCGATTCAATAAAAATAGCTGTAGAAACAGGCGAGCGCGACAGGAATGGGAACAGGCTTATTAAACCCGTTGATAACGTTATACAGCTTGGAACCGCCGAATTGTATATCGACAAACCTGATAATAAATCAGGACTGAGAAGCTACAAGCAATATCCCATCATAAATGCTGTAACATACTCCTATATATTTTATGACAAGATCCCGGGGCTCGAAGGAGTATACCCTCAAAAAGATTTTTATTTCAGGATAGATCCTTTTACCTATGAGAATATTGACCATTATTCGAACCAGGACATGAACCTTGAAGGTGAGTTTATAGGAGGAAATATTCTCAAGCCTTCAAAGCAGTTTTTGACGATCCAGGAAAATAACTCACTTGGATTCAATATGGTGATCCCTGATACCGGAGTTGAAATATATGAAGGCAAAGGAAAGCTGTATGAGTACCTGAATATGAGCAACAAGGGTCTCCTTGGAAGTGGAAAAATGACACACCTGGCATCAGAAACGCTTTCTGATGAATTCAGGCTTTTCCCCGATTCAATGCTCACAAAGGCATCCACATTCAGGATCCAGAAAGATGCTGCAGGTATTTTTCCTGAACTGATTGCTGAAGAAGTTAATATAAAATGGGATATCCCTAAAAATCTCTGGTATGCTGAAAACGTGCCGGGCAAGAATTTCAGGATGTTTGACAATGGCACTGTGCTTGCAGGATCACTCATAATGGCCCCGACTCAGCTCACAGGCAAGGGTATTATCGACATGTCGGAATCGCGTGTAACATCAGATTCTTTCAACTTTGCTTCAAATGCAGTTAAGGCTGACACAGCCGATTACAATATAAAATCTCGTACCACAAGCGGCTATTCGTTCATAGCTGAAAATGCGAATACAAACATAAACTTCGATGAGAAGAGAGCAAGGTTCAAACTGAATACCGACTCGTCAGTCGTAATGTTCCCTGAAATACAGTATATCTGTACTATGACTGATTTCACATTCAACATGGAGAACAGGATTCTGAGCATGGAACAGAAAGGCAAGACTGATTCACCTCTCCTTGCTCCCCAGGAACTGCTCCGCCTCGACAGAAGATATCTTGATAAGCCAACTTTCTTCTCTACCAACAACAAATCAGATACGATTAAATTTTCTTCATGGAAGGGAAACTACTACCTTGACAAGGAAGTAATTGAAGCTGACAATATTAACTACATTCCTATTGCGGATGCTCTTATTCAGCCTTCGGAAGGAAAAATCATTATAACAAGAAGAGCCCAGATACAGGAACTTGAAAAGGCAGTCATTGCTGTTAACAATCGACATATCATTCATGATGCCAGGGTTGCAATTGAAACAACTAAGAGATATTCAGGCAGCGGCATATATGATTATATTGATGAGAATAAGGATATCCAGCCAATCAATCTGCCTGAAATAACTGTCGATACTCTGACAACAAATGCCAAAGGCTCCATCCCGGCCAGTCAGAAATTCATGCTGAGCCCTGCATTTTCATTCCAGGGTGATGTAAACCTGAACGCCAGGATCGATCACCTGACATTCACAGGATCGGCAGGAATAATTAATGACTGTAATAAAGTAAAAAGCTACAATATCAAGTTCAAGTCGGAAATAGATCCTGAAAATATATTCATCCCCGTAAGTGAAAAGCCAAGGGATATAAATGACAACCTCGTTTTTTCAGGATCCTTCATAAGCGCCGATTCACTTATTATCTACCCTGCGTTTCTTTCAGCCCAGAAGTCATGGTCTGATGTGGCTCTCGTAAATGCCAACGGGTACCTCTATTATGACAAGCCTTCATCGAGCTATCTCATATCCTCCATGCAAAAGTTAACAGACAGGAAATCACCTGGCAACCTTATTTCATATGACAGGCTGAACTGTATGATAACCGGTGAGGGAAGCATCAATTTCGGAGCAAAATATGATCTTGTTAATTTCGCAAGTGCAGGAAATGTAAAACATGACATCGATTCGGCAAAAATAACATTGCAGACCCTGTTCGGGATAGATTTTTACTTCTCGGCTGAAGCTCTTTCAATGATGGCAAATGAGTTCAGGATGGTACCAACGCTGAAGCCTGTCAACCTGAACACTGAATTTATTACAAAAGGCATGCAGGATATCTTCGGCACTGATGCAGCATCAAGGATAAGGGAAGAGATGAGTCTATACGGAACATCGCGCAACCTGCCAAAGGAATTTACATATGAGCTTTTCATCAATGAGGCCACCATGTACTGGAATGAGCCCACATCATCCTTCCGCTCTTCCGGTAAAATAGGGATAGGCTATGTGGGAACTCAGCCTATAAACCTGTATGTTGACGGTTTTATCGAGATACAGAGAAGAAGGTCAGGCGACATGATCGATATTTATCTTAAGGCAAATGAAACAACCTGGTATTATTTCTCATACTTCAGGGGTGTAATGATGACACAATCATCAAATGCTTCATATAATACATTGATATCGGAGATGAAGGCCAATGACAGGAAACATCCCGATTCTTCAGTCAGAGTCCCTTATTCATATATGATAGCTGTCGAAGACAGGCTTTCAAGGTTCCTGAGAAGAATGGCAGTTGATAACCCTGGTGAAGAAGAAGCTGCAGCCAGGTAAAAGGGTATTAATTACTAATTTACGATTGCTGGTTATTGTTCAACTCTTCCCCTCTCTCCAAGCTCAATTATCTCCATCCCGGTAATGCTCTTGCTATCAATTGTGAAACGGGCTGCAGTCATTATTTTATGAAAGCCTATATACCCGGCAGCACCTGGATTAACATATAGAAAACCACCCTTTTTGTCGAACATGATCTTTGCGATATGAGAGTGACCACAAATGAATAGATCAGGAGGTGACGCCATAAGCTCATCCCTGATCCTACGGTCATAATTCCCGGGGGTTCCACCGATGTGTGTAATAAAAACATTTACATCACCGGCCCTGAATCTCAGTTTCTCAGGATATTCACTTCTCACTGCAGCATTATCTATGTTTCCATAAACAGCCCTTAATGGTTTTATTGAAGAAAGTGAATCCGCTGTTTCGAGGTTGCCTATATCACCTGCATGCCATATCTCGTCACATTCCGCGAAGAATTTAACAAGACCCGGGTGGATCCATCCGTGAGTGTCCGATAGAAGTCCTATTCTCATGATCAGTGTTATGATGCAAAGTTAGTCAGAATAGGTTATTTTTGTATAAAAGACAACCATATGCAGGTTTTTTATGCACCCGACATAAAAGGTGATACTTACGTACTCGACGATAAGGAATCAAGGCATGTTGTGAAAGCTATGAGAATGAAAAAAGGTTCTGCTGTTCACCTTATAGATGGCATGGGGAACCTTTACAACGGTGAAATAGCAGAACCTGATCCCAAAGCCTGTGTAATCAGCATTAAGAGCATTATCAAGGAATTTGAAAAAAGAGATTACAGCCTTCACATAGCTATTTCACCTCTGAAAAATGCTGACAGGTTTGAATGGTTCATCGAGAAAAGCGTTGAGATGGGGATTGATGAAATAACTCCGCTTATATGCACCAATACAGAACATCAAAGCATACGCAAAGAGAGGCTGAACAATATAATAGTTTCTGCAATGAAACAATCACTTAAAGCAAAGCTGACTAAGCTTAATGATCCCATAAAATTCAGTGAATTTATTTCATCAGAACAGAACGGTACCAGGATGATAGCACACTGCAAGACCGGCTTACACAGGGACAAGATAGCCGGTGTTTACAGGGCAAAAAATGACGCAGTAATACTTATCGGACCTGAAGGAGATTTTACTGAAGCAGAGATAGAAGAGGCTTTTGAAAGAGGATTTACTGGGATACATTTAGGTCCGGCAAGATTAAGGACAGAAACGGCAGGCATTGCTGCCTGCCATTCAGTATACATTATAAACCAGTGATCAGTCACCACTGCCCTCAGGTGGTTTTTCTTTCCTTGTCTTCCACCTGCCTGACTTACGTAAAGCCTGGTCAAGGATATACTCTATCTGACCATTGGTACTGCGGAATTCATCTTCCGCCCATTTTTCAAGAGCCCTGAGCTTTTCAGGGTCAAGTCTCAGTACAAATGGCTTTTTATCACTCATCTTATGAATGTAATGTTCCTGTGTTTACAACAGGTGTGGCATCTTTATCCGAGCAAAGCACAACCATAAGATTGCTCACCATTGCAGCTTTTCTTTCCTCATCAAGTTCAACAATGTTTTTATCGGAGAGCTGCTCGAGAGCCATCTGAACCATCGATACTGCCCCTTCAACAATCTTGAACCTTGCTGAGACAACCGCGGTTGCCTGCTGCCTGCGTAGCATCGCATTTGCAATCTCCTCAGCATAAGCAATATAGTTTATCCTAGCTTCAATTACCTGTATCCCGGCAATTGAAAGTCTTTCACGGATCTCTTTTTCAAGTTCAATATTTACCTCTTCACCACCACTTCTCAGGGTTATAACTGCATCATGATCCTCAAGGTTGTCGTAAGGATATAATCCAGCAAGCTTTCGCAATGCAGCATCACTCTGCACAAGCACAAAATGCTGGAAATCATCAACATCAAATACAGCCTTAAAAGTATCTGTTACTTTCCATACCAGGACAAAGCCGATCTTAATGGGGTTCCCTATCTTATCGTTTACTTTAATGGGTTTACTGTCAAAGTTCCTTGCCCGCAATGAGATGAAGCGGGTAATAAAAAACGGATTGACCCAGAAGAAGCCATTATCCTTAATTGTACCCTTGTAGGCTCCGAAAAGCACAAGTACCATTGATCCGTTGGGATTAACAACCTTGAACCCTAAAATGCAAAGCACGAACAAAAGTGCCAGTATTAATCCAAGCCAGATTATTTCATAATAGAATCCGGCAATAGCCCCGGCCAGGAGAACTGCTGCTGCAAGTACTGCCCAATAGCCTGAGACTGGTTTGAAAGTAAATTCCTGTTTCATATATGATATTATTATGATATCACAAATATATCATTTTAATTTTGATAAAAGCAAAAAAAAACACAGTTTTTTAACTGTGTTCAATCTAACTTTTTAACCTTTTGAATCAGGTTTTCAGTGAGTGTATCGCCTGGTGAAGGGCTCAGTGTGCAAAGCACCTCAATAACATCCGTAAATTCCGCATTAAGACCCCATGCATCCTCATAGGGGTCAATATCATCCACATCTATGTCTGAATGTGAGACAACCGGTGAAAATCTAAAATCCATAAGCTTCCGATTTTACTTTAGTTTAAAAACGGAAGCATATGAATAATATTGTTCTAAAAAGAAATTAACGGCAGGCATTATAAAAATGCCTGCGTTAATCATTAGTAAATGGTATGTTCTAACCCATTGTAAGACTTATCTGCTTATCCTCCATGAGCTTTCTCATGTTAATGAGCGCATACCTCATCCTCCCCAATGCTGTATTTATGCTCACCTGAGTAATGTCAGCTATTTCCTTGAAGCTTAAACCGGCGTAATGGCGCAGTATAACAACTTCTTTCTGGTCATCAGGCAAATGACTTATCATCTTCCTTACATCCTGGTGTATCTGCTTCTTAACCATCGTGTCCTCAACATTTTCATCTGCAAACTGTTTGGAATTGAAAATGTCTGATTCATAATCATCATTTGAAATGGTGTTCATCTGTTTCAGACGCCTGAAATGATCGATTATAAGGTTGTGAGCAATACGCATTACCCATGACAGGAATTTACCGTTGTCGGAATATTTACCTGACTTTACTGACTGGATAACTTTAAGGAATGTATCCTGGAAGATGTCTTCTACAAGAGACTGATCGCGTATATAAAGGCTTATATATGCGAAAACCTTGTTTTTATGACGAAGGATGAGCTTTTCAAAACAGGACTGCTCACCTTTTACGAACCTCGTTACGAGTTCGTAATCGGAAATCACTTTATTCATAACTCTCTCTTTAATTTTAACTAGAGTAGAGATATTTTATAGGCAGTCCTCCTTTTGGTTTTAAGTTTGTATTGACAAAGAAACAAAAAATATCATACTAAAAGTATTACTTTTGCATTTTAAGAATATTTTAACAAAAATCTAACTTCAAGTAATGCAGGGTTTTATTGAGATCAGGGGGGCAAAGGTACATAATTTGAAGAATGTAAGTCTTAAAATTCCCAGGGATAAGCTCATAGTAATAACAGGTGTTTCAGGGTCAGGGAAATCATCGCTGGCGTTCGATACAATCTATGCTGAGGGACAAAGAAGGTATGTTGAGAGCCTTTCAACCTATGCGAGGCAGTTCCTTGGAAGAATGAACAAACCCGAGGTGGATTTTATAAATGGTATTCCACCGGCAATCGCAATTGAACAGAAGGTTAATTCAAGAAATCCAAGATCGACAGTCGGCACTTCAACAGAGATCTATGATTATATGAGGCTCCTTTTTGCAAGGATCGGAAGGACATATTCTCCAGTCTCGGGAAGGGAAGTAAAAAAGCATACTGCTGATGATATTGTTGATTTTCTTGCTTCACTCGAACAAGGAGCAAAGGTCATCATAGTATCTTCCGGTGAGATCCCTGCAGGCATCGATCCATCGGAGTATTTTTCATTTCTTGTGAAACAGGGTTTTACAAGGATTGAAAAAAAAGGCGAGCTCATTAAAATAACCGACCTGAAGTCATATGATGAATTCAAACCCGGTCAGCAGATAAATATTGTCATTGACAGGCTGATAATTGATCATTCGGCCGACACTTTCAGCCGGGCGGCAGACTCAGCCCAGACGGCCTTCCAGACAGGAAAAGGATATTGCCAGGTTATAGTTGATAAAGGAGGAACCATGTCCCGGGAATTCTTCTCAACCCGTTTTGAGGAGGATGGGATTACATTCCAGGAACCATCTGAATACCTTTTCAGTTTCAACAATCCTTTAGGCGCATGCCCTCTTTGCGAGGGTTATGGAAAAATAATCGGTATCGATGAAAACCTTGTTATCCCCAATCAGAACCTTTCTGTTTATGAGGATGCCATTGTATGCTGGAAAGGTGAATCAATGAAGAAATGGAAAGAAAGGCTTATCGAGAATGCTGCCCAGTTCAGCTTCCCCATTCATAAGCCTTATTATCAGCTTACCGAAGAACAGAAGAAACTCCTTTGGAAGGGTAACAGGTATTTTTATGGAATTGACAAATTCTTCCAGCATCTTGAGGAGAAGAAATACAAGATTCAATACCGGGTGCTGCTGAGCAGGTACCGTGGCAAAACCACATGTCCTGAATGCAAAGGAGCAAGGTTAAGAAAGGAAGCCGGGTATGTGAAAGTGGCAGGAAGAACAATTCACGAGCTCGTTGGCCAGCCGGCAGGAAAGCTTGCCGGGATAATGGAATCAATGGAGCTCAGTGAGAGTGATGCCCACATTGCAGGCAGGCTGCTGAAAGAAATATACCAGCGGCTGAAATTTTTGAATGATACCGGCCTCTCCTATCTTACGCTCGACAGGCTTTCATCAACCTTATCCGGCGGAGAATCTCAGAGGATCAATCTTTCAACATCGCTGGGGAGCAACCTTGTCGGATCGATGTACATACTCGATGAGCCAAGCATAGGATTGCATCCACGTGATACAAACCTGCTGATAAAAATACTCAGGGAGCTTCGCGACCTTGGCAATACTGTGCTGGTTGTTGAACATGAAGAAGAGATAATTCGTGCTGCCGACCATATAATTGATCTCGGCCCTGAAGCCGGAAGGCTGGGCGGTGAGATTGTATACCAGGGCACCCTCGATCTGACCACCGGCAACAAATCCCTTACTGCATCATACCTTAGCGGCAGGATGAAGGTTCCTGTACCAAAAGTAAGAAGGAAATGGAATAGCTATATAGAGATAAAAGGGGCCCGAGAGAACAACCTTAAAGAAATCGATGTCAGATTCCCGCTGCATACCATCACTTCAGTCACAGGTGTCAGTGGTTCGGGTAAATCAACCCTTGTTACAGACATCCTGTACAAGGCCCTGTTAAACAGCATTTCAGGTGAAAATCAGAAGCCTGGCCAGTTCAGGGAGATATCAGGCGACATGAGGATGCTCACCGGCATTGAGCTTGTTGACCAGAACCCGATAGGAAGGTCGAGCAGGTCGAACCCGGTAACTTATCTTAAAGCATACGATGAGATCAGGAAGCTCTACTCTGAACTCCAGGCTTCGGTTCAGAATAATTTCAAGGCATCACACTTCTCTTTCAACATAGAAGGTGGAAGATGTGAAGAGTGCCAGGGGGAAGGTGTAATAAAGGTAGAGATGCAGTTCATGGCCGATGTCGAGCTTACGTGTGAGGCGTGCAAAGGCATGAGATTCAAAAGGGATGTTCTTGATGTCCGATATCACGGTGTTAACATCTTCGACATGCTTGAAATGACAATTGATGAAGCAATTGCATTGTTTGAATCACATCCCGGGAGGACAGAGAAGAGGATAATAGAAAAGCTCAGGCCCCTTTCAGATGTAGGGCTTGGATACATAAAAATGGGACAGTCCTCAAGCACATTGTCCGGAGGGGAGAGCCAGCGCGTCAAGCTCGCGTATTATCTCAGCCAGGAAAGAGGCAGCGACCATATCCTCTTCGTATTTGACGAGCCCACAACAGGCCTGCACTTTCATGATATCAACAAGCTCCTGAGGTCAATAAATGCACTTGTAGAACACGGGCATTCTGTAATTATGATAGAGCATAACCAGGAAGTAATAAAAAGCTCCGACTGGATTATAGACCTTGGCCCTGAAGGCGGAGAAGAAGGAGGTTATGTTTTATTCCAGGGAACACCTGAAGATCTGATTAAGAACGAATCATCTCATACAGGGAGATACCTCAGGAACAAATTGTAACATTTGTTACAATTTTAAAGCAACCGTTTTTACCTGCAACTTTATTTATCACCCTAAATTAAATAAAAACCCCTCACCTTGAAATAAAGTGAGGGGTAATAACATTTCCGAATTTTCCAGTCTTACTTTTTAGCCTTGAATCCGAACATAATTGCAACGCATCCGCTTGCAGGGGTATCTCCTGCCTTGTTGAAAGAAGATACCTTAACAACGAGTTTCAGCTGCTGGCTTGATTCCAGTCTGAAATCCCATGTGCGGGCATAGTTTTTATCTTTATTTGAGTAGAGGACATTCTTATTGGCATCAAGGACCTTGAATTCAACCTGGGGGATTTTATCTTCGCCGCATATTGCAACCCTGTACTCCATATCGGAATAAAAGGTTTTATATAATTCGGCCTCTTCTCCTTCCACAAGAATAGCTGCGTGATAATTGCCGTCATGTGTATAAGTTCCTAGCTCCGGAAGGCAAACTTTCTTGGCGAAGGCCTTGCATTGAGCATCTGTGTTTGCAGTGCTTACAAGTAAAAACAACGCCAGTACCGGAATTATTTTAACTAATCTCATATCATTTAGATTTTAACGAATGTACTTCTTATCTGGGCTACGGTTGCTGTCAGTTCCCTGAATACTTCAGGTGTCATGTCGGTTGTTACTTTAGACTTCAATACAGTTGAGTTTGATGCCTGGTCATACTCAGGTCTGACAGGTGATGATGATATTGAAATTTTATCAAAAACAACCTTGAGCTTACTTACTTCAGTTATGATTTCGTCAACTGCAGGATTTCCTTTATGACTCTGAAGGAGATTGATAAGGATATCAATAGATAATTTCTGGTCGATAATACTTGTTACAAGCTTGTTTCCATTAAATTCTTTCATATCGACAAGCTGTGTTGAGATGTACAAACCTTCAAACCATCCGCCGACGAGAACCATTGCTGCAACAGCCGGCTGACCGTTTTCTTCAAGATAAGAGTTTGAGTTCATGAATGTTTCACTGACAACATCAAGAATATACTCGCTGTTGTTGATGTTTTCCTCAAGACCTTTTATTGTTTCTTCAGATATTGCATCCAGGATACCAAGGCCATCAGCCATCTTTTTAGCTGCATTCATGTAATCAACAATAAGCTGTGTCTGCTCGTACATACTTGCAAAGCTGAGATCACATGTATAGATGCCAAGGTTAAGAGCCATGCTTTTGGTAGTGGCATACTTACTCACATTGTCAATGGAGTTCATTTGATTCTTATCAAATTTTGCTCCTGCTGACTTTATCAGCAAGGCTGACTCAAGAGGTGAAGGCAGCGCCTGGAATATCTTTTCAGCCTGTTTAATATCTTCAACCGCTGCATTGTCCTGTGGTCCGGTAACAGTTATTTCTTCTTCTGTTGGCTTATTCCCGCCTGACTTACAGCCACCGAGAAGAGCGAAAAGAAACAAAACCAAAAGGATCGATGAACTGATGCCATACTTTCTATTCATGACTATTTTATTTAAGTGTCTCTTATTTCCGGACTAAATTAGTATAATATTTTTATTTTCAAAAAAAGGATTTTGCAATTGCCTCTATTCCTACCTTTGTGGAATAAGATCCGCAAACGATGATAAGATCAGAGAAAAAGCTCAATGACATTGCCTTACTGCTGAATAAGGGTGATGAAACTGCAATCATAGCTGCAATCGAATTGCTCAGGGAGGAAGAACCTTTCGAGGGAATTATAGGCTTGCTTGCCGATTATTATGATCGCAACAGCAACCGTGCAATAGCCAGGGCAATTGAGAACCTGATGAACGATATCAAAAACCCTTCCTTACAGCCGGAGATAATAAATGAGATCAAAAAAGAGAGAAAATCCTCCACGAAAAGTATGCTTGTTTCATCATGCTGGCAGTCGGGATTGGACTACTCTGCATTCTTAATCGATTTTGCAGGCATATTCCTTGATAATGACTACAGTGTCGGGATCGAATGCCTGACGGTTATTGAAGAAGCTTCAGCAACAATAAGTTCAGGAAAAAAGACCGAGATCATCAACATGATAGACAATCATCCTTTTTCTCCAAATGATGAAAAAAGCTCACTTGCTGGTGAGCTGAAATCCATTTTGGAAAAGTAAATTAATCGAGTGAAGAGAAGTATCTGATAAACTGTGTCCTCTCAAAAGCAACAGGTCTGGCAGTATTTTTCCAGTTAAGCATTCCTTTAAATTCACTGATATTGGAATAGTTATTCTGATCCATCCACATTGCAAGCTGGTCGTTAAGCACTTTTACGTAAGGTATGCCGTTCTTGTACAGCAGTGAACAAACCTGGACCGTATCAGCTCCGGCAAGAAGGTATTTTATGACATCATCTCCGCCTTTGACTCCGGTTGAAGCGGAAATATTAAGCTTTAGTCCCAGGCCGCTTGCCATTGCGACCCACCTCAGCACATAACGCATCTCATTTCTTTCGCTGAATACCGGCGCAGAAATAATATCTTTCTTATAAATGTCGATATCCGGTTCGAAGAACCTGTTAAACATTACAACGCCCTTCACGCCTCGCGAATGAAACTGGTCAATCATATAGAGAATATTCGAAAATTTCGGGCCGATCTTCATGACAACAGGTATAGAAATCTTTTCAGAGAGTTTTTCGATAAGGTCAAAGTAAATTTTCTCTGAAGATGCGGAAGATGTCTTGCTGTCGGTCGGCATGAAAAAGGCGTTAACCTCTAGTGCATCTGCCTGTGCATCTTCAATGCGACGTGCAAAATCGATCCAGCTTCCTGAACTGAAGCAGTTAATACTGGCTATTACAGGGATGGAAACCTTATTCTTTGATTGCCTGATCAGATCAATATATGAATCGACTGTATGCGACCTGATGTATGCTGATATGTATTCATCTGCTTCCGGATAGCTTCCTCCAACCGAATGCTCATTTATATGATGCATTATCTGCTCCTCAAAGAGTGATTTTAATACTACAGCTCCAGCACCGCTTTCTTCCGCAAGCTGTATATTTTCTACTTTTGAAGTAAGCCTGCTGCTGCTTACTATTACAGGACTCTTGAGGTTTAATCCCAGGTAGGTGGTGTTCAGTTTATCCATTATTGTTTTTTAATTGGGTTTCTTTCTCCGAAAATAAGACTTCCGATACGGACCATTGTACTCCCCTCTTCAACTGCGATCATGTAATCGCCAGACATTCCCATCGAAATCTCGTTAAAATTGGGATCATTATGAAAATAATTCTCCTTCAGCCTGCTGAAGGCAGATTTAAGATTTCTGAATTCACTCCGGACCTGTTCAGAATCATCAGTGAAAGTTGCCATTCCCATCACTCCCCTGATACTGATATTGTTCATGCCCACAGTTGCCCCTGTTTGAAATATTTCCATGAGTTCATCCGGAAGAAATCCATATTTCGTCTCCTCCCTGGCAATCCTTATCTGCAGAAGACAATCAGTGATTCTTCCTGCCTTGTCAGATTCCGAATTTATTACTGACAGCAGCTTAAGTGAATCGACTGATTGAATCAACGAGACGAAAGAAATTATCTGCTTTACCTTGTTTGTCTGAAGATGTCCCAGCATATGCCATTGAATATCGCCGGGCAGCTTATCTTGCTTCATCTGAAGCTCCTGCACCCTGTTCTCGCCAAACATACGCTGGCCGCTGTTGTAGGCTGCCATAATATCTTCAGCTGATTTCGTCTTGGATACAGCAACTATCCTGACCGATGCCGGTACATTCGATCTCAAAAATTCAAGATTCGCTGCTATATCATTCATAATGCTGTTTATTGCAAAGTAAAAATAATGAAATCTGTCTTTGTGAGCTCGCCAATTTATGCCTTCTTCACTTAAACCGGGAAGAAGGTAAACAGATTTTATTCAAGCAGGTGAATCACAAGTCCGCTCCTGAGCTTCGGTTCAAACCATGTTGATTTTGGAGGCATGATGTTTCCCGAGTCTGCAATTGAAATAAGTTGCGACATTGAAACGGGGTACAAGGCAAAAGCAACTTTCATCTCACTGCTGTCCACTCTCTTTTTAAGTTCATCAAGTCCCCTGATACCTCCTACGAAATCAATCCTTTTCGATCTCCTGAGATCCTGTATATCAAGTAAAGGCGACAGGATCTGGCTGGTAAGGATTGTAACATCCAGAACGCCAATCGGATCATTGTCATTAAAAGTTCCTTCTTTGGCTTTAAGGCTGTACCATTTACCGTCGAGGTACATTGAAAAGTTATGCAACTCAGACGGTCTATATGTTTTGACACCTTTCTCTTCAACAATAAACGACTTTTCAAGCTTCGACAGGAAAACCTCCGGAGTCATCCCATTGAGATCTCTTACAACCCTGTTGTAATCTATTATCCTCAGCTGTGTATCAGGAAAATGAACTGCAAGGAAATAATTATATTCTTCCTTTCCGGTATGCCGTGGGTTATTATCTCGCTTTTCTTTTCCTACAAGTGCAGCTGCAGCCGTCCGGTGATGTCCATCAGCGACATACGTAAAAGGCACCTTTTCAAGAAATAATTTTTCGATAAGGCTGTTTTTCTTCTGGTCCCTGATTACCCAGAAGTGATGACCAAATCCATCCTCTGCAATGAAATCATATTCAGGCTTTTCCTTAACGATTTCAGATACGAGGTCATCAATTTCCTTTACAGCAGGGTATGTAAAAAAAACAGGTTCAATATTTGCGTTATTCACACGTACATGAATCATCCGGTCCTGTTCCTTATCAGGCCTTGTAAGTTCATGTTTCTTTATAATGCCATGGAAGTAATCATCAATGGAAGCACAACCGACAATCCCATACTGGGTTCTGCCTTCCATTGTTTGTGCATAGATGTAATATTGTGGCTTTTCGTCCTGTTTCAGCCATCCTTTTTCTCTCCAGAGACGGAAATTTTTTACAGACTTTTCATAGACCTCATCGGAATGGATATCAGTTTCCGGCGGCAGGTCTATTTCAGATCTTGTTATATGAAGAAGTGAGCATTCTTTTCCCTCCGCCATCATAGCGGCTTCCTCCCGGTTCATAACATCATAGGGCAGGCATGCCAGGTCACTTACAATTTTGGCAGGGGGCCTTAATCCCCTGAAAGGTTTTACAACAGCCATTTCAAATTAGTTAATTGTTAACTCTGAATTTTTCATTTCCCGACCTGAAGTAGTCAACTATCTGCCTGGCAGCTGCAACACCGGCATTGATATTTGCCTCCTCTGTCTGCGCGCCCATTTTTTTTGAGGTAAACAGGCACCTGTCCCTGTATTTTTCATAAAGTACATCTTTACAGTCCGGTTCCCCGTCGGCAAGATATGAGAAATCTGAGCGGTCGGCAAAAACGCGGAGAAGACCTGCTTCATCTATTATCTCTTTTCTGGCAGTATTTACTAGCACTGCATTATGTGGCATCTTCATCAAAAGATCGTAACCGATCGATTTACGGGTATTATCATTTGCAGGCAGATGCAGTGAGATATAATGGCAACATGAGTAAAAACCGGAAATATCTGAGCAGGCATGTACACCGCTTCTTTCCATTTCAAGTGAATTGATAAAAGGATCGAATGCAAAGATCTTCATTCCAAATCCCTTTGCTGTTTCAGCAACATATTTTCCGACATTACCGAAGGCATGAATGCCGATCGTTTTACCTCTCAGCTCAGTTCCTGATTTGCCTTCAAAGCCCCGGCGTGCATGATACAGCATCAGCATGAAAGCAAGTTCTGCAACTGCATTCGAATTCTGACCGGGTGTATTCATTGCAACTACCTTATGAGCAGTACAGGCAGCAAGATCAAGATTATCATAGCCTGCACCAGCCCGTACAACGATCCTGAGCTTTTTTGCAGCCTCAATAACAGATGAAGTAACCTTATCGCTTCTTACAATAAGAGCATCAGCCTCACTGACTGCTGAATATAACTCCTCTGCTTTTTTATAATTCTCAAGAAGAACAAGTTCATGGCCTGCAGATTCAACCTCATTGCGTATCAATGAGACTGCAACCGGTGCAAACGGTTTTTCGGTAGCTACAAGCACTTTCATGTTTAATTCTTTCAATTATTTTTTTCAAATTCCTTCATAACGGCAACAAGCGCTTCAACGCTTTCTTTTGGAAGGGCATTGTATGTTGAAGCACGGAAACCACCTACAGACCGGTGACCTTCTATTCCCAGCATGCCTTTTGATTTGGCGAAATCAGAAAATATTTTTTCAAGTTCTTTGTACTCCGGTTTCATCACAAAACAGATGTTCATTAACGACCTGTCCTCAGGATCAGCAATTGTAGGCATAAAAAGCTTGTTCCTGTCTATTTCATCATAAAGGATTTTTGCTTTTTCAATGTTCTTTTTCTGCATGGCAGCAACACCACCCTGGTTTTTAAGCCAGTTAAGGGTATGGTAAGCAGCATACACTGCAAATACGGGAGGAGTGTTGTACATCGATTCGCCTTTAATATGCACCCTGTAGTCGAGCATGGAAGGAATGGCCCTGGTTACCTTGCCGAGAGCATCTTCCCTTACAATTACAAACGTAACTCCTGCTGGTGCAAGGTTCTTCTGGGCGCCACCATAAATAAGGGCATATTTGGATATATCAACAGGACGGCTGAAAATATCAGATGACATATCTGCGACAAGAGGCACTTTTACATCAGGGTCTTTTTTAATCTCAGTACCATAAATAGTATTATTTGTTGTAATGTGAAAATAATCAGCATCTGAAGGGATAGTGTAATTTTTCGGTATATAGTTGAAAAGCTTTTCTTTGGATGAAGCAACCTCCACAACTTCCCCAAAGTTCCTGGCCTCTTTCAGTGCTTTACCTGCCCATTCACCTGTGTTAAGGTACGCGGCTTTCTTGTTAAGCATATTATACGGCACCATTGCGAACTGCAGGCTGGCACCACCACCGAGAAATAAAACATGATAACCTGATGGTATACCGAGCAGTTCTTTAAACAATGCCATGGTATCATTGATGCAGGCAACAAATTCTTTGCTGCGGTGTGATATTTCCAGGATAGATAATCCGGTTCCGGCAAAATCTCTAATACCTTCAATCGTTTTTTCGATAGTGTACTGGGGAAGGATCGAAGGACCTGCGTAAAAATTGTGTTTTTTCATAAAAGAGGTTTTATAATAAAAATGAGTTCATGTTTAATATTTCAATAATACAAAAATACAAAATTGCCTGTTTTAAGCATCAGACAATTATGTCCTCGGCTGTAAGAAGTCCGTTTTTGACAACAGGAACTTTTTTTGTAAAGCCTGTGGTGAGGCAGAAATTTATGCAGTCGTCAAGTCCCTTTTCCCTCAGCCTTGACCTTTGAGCTGCTTTGTCGATAAATTTTGGAAGATCATCCTTTGCAAGCGACCAGAGGTCGATTGCAGCGAGAGTGGAATCACAGATTGTTGAGTAAAGATCGCTGCCGAGAAGCTTTGAAGCTATCGCGCCGGCACAAACAGTGTCCTCAATATTGAACCTGTTCTTCCAGCCTGCACAAAACAGTAATACACCTTTATTCAATGTTTTGAGATATTCTGCAACTGCGTCAATATTAAGGAAAGATGCCACAACGATCAGGTAAGATCCTGATGCCATGTTAATTATTCCTGTACCGTTTGTTGTACTGTATACTATTGTCCTGTCTTTGACCTTTTCAGGAGTGAAATTGAACGGGGAATTGCCAAAATCAGCAAAATCCAGAACAAAGCCATCCCTTTCAGCCGCAACAAGGTATCCTCTTTTCTTATAATCACGGGCTGTTTCAACCTCCCCAACCGGGATTATCTGCCTTGCGCCATTTTCAAATGCAGTGCAGATTGCGGAAGATGCCCGCAGAACATCAATCACAACAACAATATCCTCACTATGATCATCTGTTGAGAATAATGCAGGTGAAAAACAGGTTTCAAGTTTCCTTTTTTGCATATCCGGTTTCCTGAGGCAATATAGCTATTTGCCTTTATAGATCGGCATTTCGACAACACGCGCTTTTACCGATTTATTCCTTATTGAAATATATATCTCAGAGCCTGAGTTCCAGTAACCCTTGTCAAGATATGCCATGCCAATTCCCTGCTTCATCATCGGTGACATAGTGCCTGATGTAACTTCGCCGATTGGTTTCCCGGCGCTGTCAGTAACAGCATAATGCTGCCTGGGAATGGCTTTTTCTTCCATAACGAAAGCTTTAAGCCTTTTTGAAACACCATTTGCTTTCTGGGCCTGCAAATAATCTTTATCAATAAAATCTTTATTGAATTTTGTTATCCAGCCAAGCCCTGCTTCGATTGGTGATGTCTGATCGTTTATATCATTTCCATAGAGGCAATATCCCATTTCAAGACGTAGAGTATCCCTTGCACCGAGACCGACAGGCTTAATGCCGAATTCAGCGCCGGCGCTGAAGACTGCATTCCATAGTGCTGGCCCGTCTTCATTCTTAACATATATTTCACAGCCTCCCGCACCGGTGTAGCCGGTTGTTGAGAAGATCACATCTTTTAATCCGGCAAACTCAATAACCTTGAAAGTATAATACTCCATATCTTCAACCGGGACAGTGGTAAGCTTCTGCATTGCTTTCATAGCTAATGGTCCCTGCACTGCAAGCTGGGCAATATTATCAGAAACGTTGACAAGGTCAGTTCCAGTCTTAAGGCCGAATTTTGCTGCATGTTCAACACACCAGTTCCAATCCTTTTCGATATTTGATGCATTTACTACAAGCAGGTATTTCTCACTGTTATACCTGTAAACAAGCAGATCATCTACAATGCCGCCCTTCCCATTAGGAAAGCAGGAATACTGAACCTTTCCATCAAACAATGCCGAAACATCATTTGAAGTTATAAACTGAAGAAACGGCAAGGCACCAGGACCCGATACAAAGAATTCACCCATATGGGAGACATCAAAAACCCCTGCTTTTTCCCTGACAGTAATGTGCTCATCGTTGATACCGGAATATTCGATTGGCATCAGATAACCGGCAAATGGGACCATACGCGCTCCTGCTTCCTTATGAAAATTTGTGAATGCTGTACTTTTCATTTCTCTCTGCTTTTTTTCAAACTGCAAAGAAACGAATACTTTATTAAATACACCTGATGATTATCAGGAATCCATTGCAAAACTCACCGGGGATTAATTTTCTAAAAATAATTATATATTTGTTTTGGATTGCAGTATTAATGGAATACAGATTTATTAACCCTGAGTATCTTGATTCAGTATCAGGAGGGGACCCGGTAATTATTAAGGAACTGGTTGACATATTCCGTGAGCAGGTGTCAGAGATAGTTGATTCAATGATAACAGCCAGGGAAAACAAAGATTACACCCAGCTTGCGCTCCTTGCACATAAGGTTAAATCTTCCGTTGCAATAATGGGAATGGCTGATCTTGCAACCATGCTTAAAACTTTTGACCTAAAAGCAAGAGAAGCAACTGATACTGGTTCTTATGAGTCATACATTGAAAGGTTAAGGTCAGATACAGCATCTGCAATCGTCGAGCTTGATGATCTTATTAGCAAACGTGCGGGGAACTCCTGATGATTACAATTGAAAGAAGAGAGAAGATTGATGTGATCACATTCTCGGTGAACAGGATCAATGCCCTTATAACAGATGACCTGCGTGAACAGATAGGCAAAGTGTTTGAAGTTGCGGGATCAAAGGCAATTATTGATCTCACCGGGGTGCATTATATTGACAGTTCAGGGTTCGGATGTTTCCTGTCAATATTAAAAACTGCAAGAAACAATTACGGGGTGCTGAAATTTGCGCACCCCGAACCGGCCATAATGGAGCTTTTCAAGACATTGCATCTGCATACAGTATTCCAGATATATGATGATCTTGAATCCTGTATCAGCTCATTTAAATAACTTCTTCTGCCACTTTCCCGCGGCTGAATACCAGACTGTCTCCTGATGAATCGATAATGATATTATCATCTTTTGACACTTTACCAGCGATGATCTCCTTCGAGAGCTCATTGATTATTTCTTTTTGAATAAGCCTTTTAACTGGTCTGGCACCAAGCTGGGGATCATAGCCTTTTTCAGCCAGCAGCTCAACAGCTTCATCTGTTGCGGTAAGCTTCAAACCATACTCCCCGAGAAGATGACCTATGTTCTTAAGCTGCATTCTTACAATCTCCTTTATCTGTTCGAGGTTCAATGGTGTGAACATTACTATCTCGTCAACCCTGTTAAGGAATTCAGGCCGGAGGGATCTTCTGAGAAGAAGCATTATTTCCTTCCTGAGCTTTCCTTCTTCATTCTCAGGCATCTTGTTATTCCACTGATCCATTCTCTCCCTGATTATGTCCGAACCAAGATTCGAAGTCATTATCACTATTACATTACGGAAGTTTACGGTTCTTCCCTTATTATCTGTCAGGCGTCCCTCATCGAGAACCTGCAGCAAAAGGTTGAACAGGTCGGGATGAGCTTTTTCTATCTCGTCGAGAAGAACCACTGAGTATGGTTTATGCCTGACTGCCTCAGTAAGCTGCCCTCCCTCATCATATCCAACATATCCCGGAGGTGCACCTATAAGCCTTGAAACAGAATGTCTCTCCTGGTACTCAGACATGTCTATCCTTGTCATAAGGTTCTCGTCATTGAAGAGGAATTCTGCAAGGGCCCGTGCAAGCTCTGTCTTGCCAACCCCGGTTGTACCAATAAATATGAAAGAGCCAACAGGCCTTTTCTGATCCTGCAAGCCAGCCCTTGAGCGCCTGACAGCATCAGATACTGCAGCAATGGCTTCATCCTGTCCGACAACCCTTTTATGAAGCTCTTCCTCAAGCCTGAGGAGCTTTTCTTTTTCACTTTCCAGCATTCTCGAAACAGGTATACCTGTCCATTTCGACACTATTGAAGCTATATCTTCTGAGGTTACCTCTTCTTTGATAAGGGACCCCCTTCTTCTTTTATGCTCAATCTCCTCCTTCATTGATGCAATCTGCTTCTCAAGGTCTGTCATCCTTCCATAGCGTATTTCCGCCACTTTCCCGTAATCGCCCATCCTTTCAGCCCTTTCAGCTTCGAACCTGAGTGATTCGAGTGATTCTTTTTTCACCTGGACCTGGTCTATCATCTCCTTTTCAGATTTCCAGTCAGCAATAAGGGAATCCCTCTTTGACTGTATTTCCGCAAGTTCACGTGATATTTTCTCTACTTTGATTGCATCGCCATCACGCTTCAACGCTTCACGCTCAATTTCCAGACGGGCAATAGTCCTTTCAGCCTCGTCTATCTCTTCCGGAACGGAATTCATCTCCAGGCGCAGCCTGGATGCTGCTTCATCAATAAGGTCAATGGCTTTATCGGGAAGGTACCTGTCGCTGATATATCTTGTAGATAGATCTACAGCTGCAATTATGGCTTCATCCCTTATTATAACCTTATGATGAGCTTCATATTTCTCACGTATTCCACGCAATATTGATATTGAGTCAGCCCTGTCGGGTTCATCAACCATTACAACCTGGAACCTTCTTTCAAGAGCCTTATCCTTCTCGAAGTATTTCTGATACTCATTAAAAGTGGTTGCACCGATAGCCCTCAGCTCGCCTCGTGCAAGTGCAGGCTTAAGTATGTTGGCTGCATCCATGGCGCCTTCAGATTTTCCGGCACCAACAAGCGTATGGATTTCATCAATGAAAAGCACAATGTCACCATTCGAGCCTATAACTTCATTAACAACCGATTTAAGCCGCTCTTCAAATTCGCCCTTGTACTTTGCACCAGCAATTAGCGCTCCCATATCAAGAGAATAAATCGTTTTCGATTTTATATCCTCAGGAACATCTCCGCGAATAATCCTGTGGGCAAGACCTTCGGCAATAGCGGTTTTACCGACACCCGGTTCGCCGATCAGAAGGGGATTGTTCTTGGTGCGTCTTGTAAGTATCTGAAGAATCCTGCGAATTTCATCATCCCTCCCAATTACAGGATCAAGCTTTCCCGAACGGGCCTTCTCGTTAAGGTTGACTGCATACCTGTTGAGAGCATCAAATGTTTCATCAGCTGTCTGACTCTCAACCCTGGCCCCTTTGCGAAGCTCAGCAACGGCTGCTTTAAGATCTTTCGTTGTCACACCATGATTCTTAAGTATCTGGGAAACTTTGTCGTTTGTATCCAGTATACCCATAAGAAGATGCTCTGAAGACACAAATTTGTCTTTCATCTTTGATGCTTCGTCTGATGCTTTTCGGAATGCTTCCGAAGCTGTGGAGGAAACATATGACTCAGCGCCTGAAACCTTCGGGTAAGAGTCAATAAGTGCATCCACTTCCCTGGTAAGTCCCGGAATGCCGACACCAAGCTTCCCGAACAAAAAACCTGTTATACTCTCCGACTCGCTCATAATTCCCTTCAGGATATGAGCACATTCAACGGCCTGCTGCCCTTTTGAAGCTGCAATATTAAAGGCCTGCTGAACAGATTCCTGTGCCTTTAGTGTAAAATTATTCAGATTCATAACTTAAATCTTTTTCAAATAACAGGACAAAATATTTGCCATCAGCATTTTTTGACTATTTGACACCATAAAAAAGAAGGTTTATGTCATATTGTCAAACCTGCCGGAAATTCAGCGTTATCGTTATATTTGTGCAACTTTTTAAAAAAAAATCTATGTCAAAAGTTTTATGGAAACCCGGTACGATGATATATCCTTTACCGGCTGTGATGGTAAGCTGCGGATCTGATCCAGAAGAGCATAATATAATAACAGTATCATGGACGGGTACAATATGCACCGAGCCTGCGATGTGCTATATTTCGGTACGGCCCAACAGGCATTCGTATGCAATAATCAGGAAGAATATGGAATTTGTAATAAACCTCACAACAAAAGATCTTGCTTTTGCAACTGACTGGTGTGGAGTTAAATCCGGAAGCAAGCATAGGAAATTTGAAGAGATGGGGCTTACACCCATTACAGCTTCGAAGGTTAAGGCTCCAATGATAGAAGAATCCCCAATGAATATCGAATGTGTGGTGAAAGAGATCAAGGAGCTTGGAACTCATCATATGTTCATTGCAGAAGTTGTGGCAGTACATGCTGACGAAAAGTACATCAATCCAAAAACTGGCCTGTTCAAGTTCAATGATTCAAAGCCAATCTGCTATTCACATGGCAAATATTATCAGACAGGGGCACAGATCGGCAAGCATGGATTTTCGGTACAGAAGAAGAAAAAAAAGAAAACAACCTGAAAGCAAGTCCATTATATTTTCCAAATATTAACAATAACCTGCATTTTGTTTGAATGAAATAACTTATTTCATATCTTCAACCCAAACTAACCATCCGAACTGTATGAGTGAGAAGATCCTTGAAACCCTGATGCAGCTTTTTGCAATTATTGCAAAGCCACAGTCAAATGATGCTGAAAGAAGGGGTGTTGTAGAAGCATTTTTAAGACGATTGCTCAACCAGGAACTTGTTAAGAAGTACCTGGCGATCTACGACAAGGAATATGATGAAGCCAGGAAAAAGCTTGAGAAGAGCAGCGCCGAGCGAAGGGAAGGCGCTATTGCCATTAGGATACGCAAGCTCTGCAAAGAGATTAATGAGCAGGGCATGCTCGACCAGGAGCAAAGGATTGTTGTTGTTATCCAGGTTCTTGAATTCTGTAAATCGGGAGGCAACAATATAAGTTCGCTCGAGCTTGGGTTTATAAGCACTCTTGCCGAAGGACTTAACATAACTGAAGAAGAATATGAGAACATCGAGACTTTTGTACTCAATCCCTTCGAGAAAATTCCACAAACTTCAAATATACTTGTAATAGATGGACAGAAGGAATTTGAGAACGGTAGTGTAAAGCACATGTTCAAAGACCTTCTGAAAGGCACTATCTGGATACTTTATGTACCATCTGTTACCAAATACTTTGTCCGCTTCAAGGGGTCCGGCGAATTGTCAATGAACGGTCAGCTGCTGCAGGAAGAAAAAGTTTACCCGTTCAGCCAGGGTTCCTCAATAAAAGGATACAAGATAAGCCCGGTTTATTACTGGGATGTCACTATGCAGTTCATGAACGAAGAGTTCAGGGCATCAAGGGTAGTTTATGAAGTCGATAACCTGGAATACCGGTTTAAATCGGGACAGGTGGGAATTCATCACATGAGCTTCATGGAAGAATCGGGCAGGATGGTCGGGATCATGGGAGCAAGTGGCGCAGGAAAATCAACACTCCTGAGCGTTCTCAACGGGACAAACGATCCTTATGATGGGCAGGTGCTTATTAATGGCGTGAGCATTCATACCGAAAAGGAAAAGGTTAAAGGACTGATCGGGTATGTATCACAGGACGATCTCCTGATAGAGGAACTTACCGTTTTTGAAAATCTGTATTACAATGCCAAGCTTTGCTTTGACAATCTTGACGAGCAGGAGATAACAAACAGGGTTGACAATGTCCTCAAGAACCTTGGTCTTTATGAGATCAGGAACATGAAAGTAGGAAGCCCTCTCAATAAGAAGATCAGTGGCGGGCAAAGGAAAAGGCTCAATATATCACTTGAGCTCATACGTGAACCAGCAATAATGTTCCTCGATGAACCTACTTCAGGACTGTCATCACGCGATTCAGAAAACATTCTTGACCTGCTTAAGGAACTTGCGAGAAAAGGAAAGCTTCTCTTCATTGTCATACACCAGCCTTCGTCTGAGATTTTCAAAATGTTCGACAAGCTGATAATTCTCGACACCGGAGGATATCTTATCTACAACGGCAACCCTGTAGATTCAATTGAATATTTTAAAAGGAGGATTGAGCAGGCAAACTACAATGAGAGTGAATGCTATGTCTGCGGTAATGTCAACCCCGAGCAGATTTTCAATATAGTTGAGACCAAGGTATTTACAGAAAGCGGGCAGCCGACTGAAACCAGAAGGATATCACCAGCTGACTGGAGTAACCTTTATAAGTCGGAGAAAAAGGAAGAAAAACTAGTGAGGGGAACCAGCATTCCCGAAATAAATTTCAAGACCCCAAACAGGCTGAAACAATTTATAGTTTTCGTCAAAAGAGATGTTCTTTCGAAAATTGCCGACACCCAGTATTTGCTGATTACACTCCTTGAGGCGCCCGTACTTGCATTCTTTCTTTCAGGCATGATACGCTACTTTGATGTGAGCAACGATGGAGGGAAATATACTCTTTTCGATAACTCCAACCTGCCTATTTATATCTTCATGTCGGTCATTGTTGCCATCTTCATGGGTTTAACAGTAAGCGCCGAGGAGATTATAAAAGACAGGAAGATCCTTAAGCGGGAGGCTTTTCTTAACCTTAGCTGGAACAGCTACCTTACATCAAAAGTTGCAGTTCAGTTTGGCATTTCTGCTATCCAGGCGCTCACATTCGTGCTGATAGGTAATTCAATAACAGGCATCAAAGGAATGATGTTCGAATACTGGCTTGTACTGTTTACGTGCTGGGCCTGTGCAAACATGATCGGACTTGTTATCTCAGATAGTTTTAAAACTGTGGTAACAATTTACATTCTGATCCCATTCCTGGTAATACCGCAGATAATACTCAGTGGTGTTATGGTCAAATTTGAAAAGCTCAATCCCAAAATTTCTTCTCCTGTTGATATTCCTTTTTATGGTGATATGATAACAGCAAGATGGGGTTATGAAGCCCTTGCCGTGAAGCAGTTTATCTACAATGATTTTGAAAGACAATTCTATCCCTACAATAAAGCGATAAGCCAGGCAAAGTTCAAGAAAGATTATTGGAACGTCACTTTGAAAGGCAAACTTGAGAGCCTTCAGAATGATCTCAGGAAAGGTGTTCGCAGCGATGATTTCGTTAATAATCTGCTTCTTGTAAGGAATGAATTCAGTAAAGAGAAGAATGAATCATCAGGAATGGGGTTCCAGTATATTGACAAGCTTACGCCACAGGATGTTACTGCAGATGTTATTTCAGGTGCATTTGATTATATTGAAAGCCTCAGGAAATACTATATAAAATATTCAAATGAAGCCAATAGCAGGAAGGATGCTCTTGTAACCAGGCTCCAGTCTGAAGATAAAACAGGGTTTATAAAATTGCGTGAAGATTATACAAATGAATCACTCGAAGAGTTTGTAACAAACAGTAACGAGACTGAAAAGATCATTGA
Organism: Bacteroidales bacterium; assembly: GCA_035297425.1. Taxonomy (GTDB): domain Bacteria; phylum Bacteroidota; class Bacteroidia; order Bacteroidales; family VadinHA17; genus LD21. The sequence goes on from DATGYZ010000034.1 coordinate 273,041, forward strand.
GTATGATAACCAGATAATTCAGAAGCTTGAACCGATATACATGGATCCAAAGCATCCATTCATAAGAGCCCATTTTTACTCACCGACAAAGAAGATCTTCTCTAAAAAGGTAGACACTTTTGTAGTCAATGTTGTTGTATTATGGTTCATGACAATTATACTTTACTTTGCCCTGTATTTCAGGTTGCTCAAGAAAGCGCTCGATTCGGGTGAGGTTCTGATGTCGAAGAAAAAGAAAAGCTGAATATTTATATAAATACTAAAGAGGCTGCCTCAGAAGAGACAGCCTCTTTAGTATTTTGGAACAATCGATCGTCCTGGTATCAGGAATAAAAATTAATCAACGATCTCAATCATTTTGAAAGGGACCCTGATGATTGATTCATAATCTTCACCTGCTTCGAGCATATCCTCATCATCCTCCTCATAGTACCAGTTTACTTCTACCTCGTTCTTTGCTTTATGGATAGCTTCAAGCTTTTTAAATACATCAAGGATACATTTTGACGAGCTTGTATTGAAGTACTCAAGACGGATATTCACAACTGTCTTTTGCAGAGGTGACTCTTTATATGAATCCAGCCAGTCTACAAGTGGTTTGTAGAATTCAACTGAATTTTCCGGGATAGAACGTCCCTTAATTTCAAAAACACCTGCTGATGCATCAAATTTAACTGTCGGAGTTTTCGGGCTTCCTTCAATGTTGATCGGTTCCATATTTGTATGTTTTAAGTGTTATTCTCGGTTTCTTCGTTTATTAATATATTCAGATAAAAAAAGTAATAATCCTTATTGTATACTGCAAATTCGTAATCAAGCTTATTGCCTGTTTTACGGGCAATGTCAACAAGACCGAGCCCACCCCCGCCTTTTGCTGATATTCTTTGATGGTTGAGAATAAATTTATAAAGTTCCTTTATTTCCTCATGGCTGGACCTGTTGATCCGTTTGATTTTTTCTTCAAGTTTCTCCACATTCTCAGCCTGAACAAAATTACCTGTAACTATCTTGTAATCCCTGCCTGATTTTCTCACTACAAGCAATCCATACTTTTCGGATGTCTGATCCTCAAAGTCATGGGGAGCCCTGTCAACATGATGATAAAGGTTCTGCAGACTTTCCACAAGTACATTATAAACTTTCTTCCTTAGCCTGGGACTATCATTAACACCAACCATTTTCTCCTCAACAGTATCAAGTATATGGTTGATAACATCCGAATCTATATTACCCTTATACTGGAGGATAATGTCCCCGTCATCATGTTCTGACAAATAATTCTCAATGTTAAAGCTCATCTAAGCTTCACTTTTGGTAAGGGTAATTTTTTCTGATAACAAATATAATAAAAATATGAAGTTACCAAAATTATAGTCACTTTATGCTTAGGGAAGAGCCGGATCACTCATTTGATGGGCTTTTCCTGGATGAGAAACCATCCCGGTCAGCCTTTTTACTTCCCTGGTACATCTCATAACGTATCAGGCTGCATTCCAGTGGTCCATTAAAAAGAGTATGTTTTTCTTCAGGTTTCAAGCCAACATTCTTCAATGCTTCACGGTTTGGAGTTATAAGCCATGCGGTTGAACCGGGGAATCCATGTTTGAGTGTGGTGCCAATGGCACTGTAAAGGTTATTAAGCTCTTCAGGCTGAAGCCTGATCCCATAAGGGGGATTCATGAAAATATATTTTCTTTTTCCATCAGTATTCTTCATTGTAGTGAAATCAGAAAGCTCAAGCTTTATTATCTCATTCATTCCTGCTGAAGCAACATTTACTTCAGCCTGGGCTATTGCTGTCTGGGAGTTGTCGCTGCCTTTAATTTCAACAGATGGCTTCCTGAACTGATTTTCGCATTCCGATTTTAATTTCTGGAAAAGCTCTTTATCATAATCATTCCACTTCATGAAACCGAACGACTGTCTGAACTTGCCCGGAGGGGTCCCGGATGCCATCAGAGCCGCTTCAATAGGGATGGTTCCCGAACCACACATGGGATCAATAAGATCTGTTGTTCCTTTCCAACCGGATATGAGTAGCATACCGGCAGCAAGAACTTCATTGAGGGGTGCGGCTGATTGTTCTTTCCTGTAACCTCTTTTGAAAAGCGGAATAACTGATGAATCAAGTGAGATTGTAGCAAGACTGTGATTTATATGCAGATTGATTACAATTTCCGGATCGTTTACATCAACATCTGGCCTTTCTCCTTTTCGTAGCCTGAAGAAATCAGCAATTGCATCTTTCAAAACAAGAGCGGGATATCCTGAATGTTCAAAATAAGGAGAATTGACAACAGGTACGACAGAAAAAGTTTTTTCAGTATCCATGTACTTTTCCCATCTGATACGCATTGCCCCTTCATACAGGTCTTCCTTTGAACGGATCCTGAATTCGGCTATAGGCATAAGTATTGATAAAGCTGTACGGAGACAATAATTTGACCGGTACAATAGGTCCTTGTCACCTTCAAAAACAACAGCCCTGTTAACTTTCGTGATATTTAATGCTCCAATGGAGTGAAGTTCCCTGGAAAGAACATTTTCCAGTCCGTAAAGTGTTTTTGCTACAAATTTCATCGGCTGTTTACTGAACCAAGTACCTTATTATATGCTTCCCTGTCTTCCAGGACTTTAACAGCCGCCGCAATTACCTTGTCATTCTGATTTATTACCCTGAAATATTCGTTTGTCTGCCACATATTTATGGCTACAAGACCTTTAAGGACAAGCATTATTTCTTCGCGTGATCTATTAAACTCATCTTCATTGAAACGAACACCTTCCGTTTCTCCTCTCTGAATAAACTCTTTTATCATATCAGGATCGATCCTGAAGCCTGACTGAAAATCTTCAAACCTGGGATAGGCGGCTGAAAGCTTGGTCCTGTTCTTGTCATAATACTCCAGGACATACGAGTTAAGAACATTTTTTGCAACAAGCCTGCTGAAGTAAGGAGTGCTGTATGAAGTGTCGAGTGAAACAAAAATATCAGGCATAATACCTCCTCCTCCGTATACTGTTCTTTTATTCACAAGTGTTTTGAATTTCAGGGAGTCGGGCATATGGATACTGTCGGCAGTGAGTAATTCGCCGTTGTTATAACGTTTAATGAAATTTTCAACATACTTATCATAACCCTGGTTGTAGGCGGATTGTATTGATCGTCCGGTGGGTGTATAATACCTGGCTATCGTAAGCCGGATCATTGAACCATCTGTGAGGTAGAAACCGTTCTGAACAAGTCCCTTTCCAAATGTCCTCCGCCCTACTATTACACCCCTGTCCCAGTCCTGGAGTGCACCGGCAAGTATCTCACTTGCAGAGGCAGAATTTTCATCAGTTAAAACAACCACCCTGGTAGATGCCAGAGGACCCTGTCCTGATGACTTATAATCCTGACGTGGAGTTTTTCTTCCTTTGAGAAAGACTAGAAGTTTCTGATCACTGAAAAATTTATCGGCGATAGCTGTTGCTGCAAGCATATATCCGCCTCCGTTACCCCTGAGGTCAAGAACAAGATTGCGCATATTGTGCTTGCGCAATGAATCAACTGCCTGCATAAATTCCTTCTCAGTGGTTGCAGCAAACTTGTTAAGCTTTACATATCCTGTTTGCTCATCGAGCATGTAAGATGCATCGAGGCTGTAAATTGGAATCTTATCACGAACAATAGTAAAATCCATTGGTCCTGCGATGCCTTTTCTGCCAATAGTCACATTCACCTTGGAGCCTTTGGGCCCCATAAGCCTTTTCCTTACCCCTGAAGTTGTAACCTTTACCCCCGCAACTTTCTCATTGTTAATTGTCAGTATTCTGTCACCAGCCTTAATTCCTACCTTCTCAGAAGGTCCCCCGGCTATCGGTTCAATGATCACAATAGTGTCGCGCAATAAATTGAACTGCACTCCTATCCCATCGAAATTCCCTGCAAGAGGTTCATTCATATCCTTAACATCATCAGCAGATATATAAGTGGAATGAGGGTCAAGATTCTTTAATATTTCGACAATAGCTTTTTCGGTAAGCATATCCATATTTACGGAATCAACATAAAAGGCTTCAACAAGACCGAATGTTCTTGCAATCTTGAATGTACCTTCATTTAAAACCTGGGATGTTACCTTTACAGGCATTAATAACGATGCCATCAGCAATATTGCTGACAGCAATGATATCTTCTTCATGTTTTTGAGTATGTTTATCGTAATAACAATCCAACAATTAACAAAACCTAAAGTTCTTTGAGGGGTTGCTTTTATTGTTTGTTAAGGTTTTATAATACAATCTGGCACAATATATCCAAATATCCTGTTATTTATGTTGTTGTTAATAATATAACAATCGTTTTGTTGGTACATTCTTATTCCCATTCTATTGTAGCAGGAGGTTTTGAGCTGATGTCATAAACTACCCGGTTGATACCTTTGACCCTGTTGATAATTTCATTTGAGATAAGTGCAAGAAAGTCGTAAGGCAGCTGAGCCCAGTCTGCCGTCATTCCGTCGGTAGATGTTACTGCACGCAGGACAACTGCATTTTCATAGGTTCTTTCATCACCCATTACCCCGACTGACTGAACAGGGAGAAGTATTGCACCTGCCTGCCACACTGAGTCGTATAAACCATGTTTCCTTAAACCCTCAATAAATATATTATCAGCTTCTTTAAGTATATTGAGCTTTTCGCGTGTCATTGCACCAAGCAGCCTTATTGCGAGTCCCGGACCCGGGAAAGGATGGCGGTTAAGGATTGCCACTGGTATTCCGATGGCCCTTCCTACTTTTCGAACTTCATCTTTAAACAGCAGCCTGAGAGGCTCAACAACCCTGAGATGCATTTTTTCGGGGAGTCCTCCTACATTATGGTGCGACTTAATTGTTGCGGAGGGACCATTCACCGAAACAGATTCAATAACATCAGGGTAGATTGTTCCCTGGGCGAGCCATTTTACATCTTTAATACGTGTTGCTTCATTGTTAAAAACATCAATGAAGACACTGCCAATTATTTTTCGTTTTCTCTCAGGGTCGCTTATTCCTTCAAGCTTGTCAAGAAACCTGTCAGAAGCATCTACCCCGGTAACGTTTAATCCCAGGTCTTTATAAGATTCAAGAACTTTTTCAAATTCATTCTTTCTTAGCAAACCGTTATCAACAAAGATGCATGTAAGATTACTGCCTATTGCACGGTTCAGCAGTACAGCTGCTACAGTTGAATCCACTCCGCCGGAGAGACCAAGTATAACCCTGTCATTACCAAGTTTTTCTTTAAGGGATCTTATTGTTGCTTCAGCAAACGAGTCTGGTGTCCAGTCGGGAGTGCATCCACATATGCCCAGAACGAAATTCCGGAGCATTGAGGAACCTTCAGTTGTATGATACACTTCTGGATGGAACTGAATTCCCCATGTGGATTCTCCCATGATCCTGAAAGCACCGGCAGGCACATCGGTTGTTGAACCTGTAAGCTCAAAGTTCTCAGGAAGCTTTACAATAGTGTCACCATGAGACATCCACACCTGGGTTGATGTATTTATCCCTGAAAACAGTGGATCATTTTTTTTCGTAACTGAAAGATTTGCCCTGCCATATTCTCTGGTGCCCGATGGCATAACTTCTCCTTTTGATTTATGCACCAGGAGCTGTGCTCCATAACAAACACCAAGCAGAGGAAATCTTCCTTTGATACCTGACAGATCGGGGTCGGGAGCATTCTTATCCCTGACAGAGAATGGGCTGCCGGAAAGTATTACACCCTTTACAGATTCATCAGGCTCAGGATAATGATTAAAAGGATGTATCTCACAGTATACATTAAGTTCACGTATTCTCCTGGCTATAAGTTGTGTGTACTGTGAACCGAAATCAAGAATCAGTATTTTCTGCTGCAAGGGAAAAACAATTTAAATTAAAACAGGCCAAAGATAGACAATTTTCGATGACGCGTTATCCAGGCATTGTCAATATGAAGCTGTTATATCGTAGGATTTGCCGTCAATCGCAGGAATGGTTGAAGGAAAAATCTGTCGTGCCTCCTCAATGAGCGGATCGATATTGCGGTACCTTGCCGAAAAATGGCCGATTATAAGATTACGGGCATTGGCTTCCTCTGCCACCTTTGCCGCATCCATTGCAGTTGAGTGGCCGGTTATTTCAGCCAGGTTGCGCAAAGATTCATCAAAAGTGGCTTCATGATATAACATTGTAACACCTTTAACAAATTGTGACAGGCGGCTGAAATAACGTGTATCGCTGCAGTAAGCATATGAAAGAGCCTCCTTGGGAGGATATGTAAGCTCATCATTACTGATAACAAGACCTTCGGGTGTTATGTAATCTTCCCCGTTCTTTATGGCAGGGATTCTTACACCAGGGATATTATATTCTGCAATTTTTTCTTTAATAACATTCCTCAACGGGGGTTTCTGCCGGAACATGAACCCGAACGCAGGCACCCTGTGTTCAAGAGGGAATGCTGTAACTGTTACATTTTTATCATGAAGAATCTGAATCGGATCCTTTCCACTCAAAGGAGTAAATTCAATATTAAAACCAAGCCTTATATCAAAATCTGCAAGATGAGACATAAGGATGGAGTGATAATTTTCAGGTGCATAAAGGTGAAGAGGTGCCTGCCTGTTCATCAGGCTGAATGTGGAAAGAAGTCCATACAGTCCGAAAACATGATCGCCATGCAGATGGCTTATGAAAATGTGGTTTATCTTGCCAAACCTGAGATGGGCTTTGCGAAGCTGTATCTGGGTGCCTTCACCGCAATCAATTAAATATAAGCGCTCATGCACATTCAGCACATGAGCGCTTGGAAATCTTTCTGATGTTGGCAATGCTGAACTGCTGCCCAGGATGGTCAGCTTCATTGCACTGTGAAGAGCATTCTTCAAGAAATTACTTTTTCGGCTTCAGTTATTGATCTTGTAATTGTCAGAACCGTATCCAGCTGTGATATGGTTATCAGCCTCTCTACAGCTTCATTAAGACCGCATAGAACGAAAGTACCGCCGGCGTTCTTGCATAACCTGTTGGCAACGAGGATAGCGCTCAGACCGGAGGAATCGCAATACTGGCATTTTTCAAGATCAAGGATGATGTTTTTTTCACCCTTACCTGATACAAGCACAAGCTCCGACTTAAGAGCCGGAGCTATATGTGTATCCAGTTTTTCAGACTGTATCTGGATAAGAGTGCTGTTATTCCGGCTTTCGATATTGAAATCCATAATGCATTAAATTAATGATAGCCCTAATTTAAGCATTTTTTCTATTTGCCGGAAGCTTTTTCTCTTTTTTTACCAGATTGTATTATTCTCTTTTCTTTGAAGCTTTGCTTTCCTTTTCTTCCATTTCCTCTTTCAGAGCTGCAAGCTGTGAGATATCGCCGAGAGTTGTTTTCTCTGAAGCGGTCTTCTGCTTACGTGCACTGCCTTTCTTTGGAGCAGCAGTCTCTGTTGCTTTTGGAGCCGGGGCTTCAGCAGCTTTTTTCTCATCCTCATAAACCCTGCTATGGGAAACGATGATCTTTTTGGCTGACTTATTGAATTCGATAACTTTAAACATCAGTTTTTCATCAACTTTAGCCATCATTCCGTCAGCTTTTACAAGATGCTTTGGAGTAACGAAACCTTCAACGCCATAAGGAAGTGCTATCACAGCACCTTTGTCGAAAACTTCAAGTACTGTACCTTCGTGTACTGAATCAAGAGTAAAGATAGTTTCAAATACATCCCATGGATTTTCCTCAAGCTGCTTGTGTCCAAGGCTGAGACGTCTGTTTTCTTTGTCTATTTCAAGCACAATAACTTCAATCTCGGCATCGATTGATGTGAATTCAGCCGGATGCTTGATCTTCCTTGTCCATGAAAGATCTGAAATATGAATCAGTCCGTCAACTCCCTCTTCGATCTCAACAAAGACACCAAAGTTTGTGAAGTTCCTGACTTTTGCTGTATGTCTTGAACCAACTGTGTATTTATCTGAAATATTCTGCCATGGATCCGGTTTGAGCTGCTTTATGCCAAGTGACATTTTTCTTTCAGCCCTGTCGAGAGTGAGAACAACTGCCTCGATCTCCTGCCCTACTTTAAGAAAATCCTGGGCACTGCGAAGATGCTGTGACCATGACATTTCTGAAACATGGATAAGACCTTCGACTCCAGTTGCTATCTCAACAAATGCTCCATAATCGGCCATAACAACAACTTTACCCTTCACTTTGTCACCAACCTTAAGGTCAGGATCAACTGAATCCCATGGATGAGGAGTAAGCTGTTTCAAACCAAGAGCGATCCTTTTCTTATCATCATCAAAGTCAAGGATTACAACATTGAGCTTCTGGTCGAGCTGAACGATCTCTTCAGGGTGATTGACCCTGCCCCATGAAAGGTCAGTGATGTGGATGAGACCATCAACACCTCCGAGATCGATAAATACACCATATGATGTAATATTTTTAACGGTTCCTTCAAGAACCTGTCCTTTTTCAAGCTTAGCGATAATTTCTTTCTTCTGCTGTTCAAGCTCAGCCTCGATAAGAGCTTTGTGAGATACAACAACGTTCTTGAATTCCTGATTGATTTTCACAACCTTGAATTCCATTGTTTTCCCAACAAATACATCATAGTCGCGTATTGGCTTGACATCGATCTGGGAACCCGGCAGGAATGCCTCGATTCCAAAAACATCGACGATCATACCACCTTTTGTACGGCACTTGATGAAACCGGTAATGATCTCGTCTTTCTCAAGAGATGCATTAACCCTGTCCCATGAATTGATTGCGCGTGCTTTTTTGTGTGACAGAAGAAGCTGTCCCTTTTTGTCTTCCTGGCTCTCAACATAAACTTCAACCTTATCTCCTACTTTAAGATTAGGATTATAACGGAATTCATTCAGGCTGACAACACCTTCAGACTTGTAACCGATATTAATGACGACTTCGCGTGAGTTCATCTGGATGACAGTACCTATCACGACTTCGTCAACTGCAACTGTTGAAAGAGTTTCATCGTAAAGTGACTCAAATTCCCTGTATTTCGGAGAAGTACGATTCTCTTCACTTTCAAATTTATCCCAGTCGAATTCTTCCGCTGTAACGGGAGCTGCTGTGAATTTTGCTGCTTTTTCCTGACCGTTACCATCTTCTGATTCGGTCTTTTTTGCTCTTTTTTCTTTTTTTGGCTCAGAAGCAAATCCGTAATCCTCGGCTTTAACTCCTGTTTCAGTTACCTGGTTTTCACTTTCATCAACAACCTCTTTTTTGGTTGCTTTTTTCTTGTTCTCAGTCATAAGTTAATTTTAAAAAAACTAATAATTAATAAGTTAGACATTATATCGCTAAAAAAGTGGATGCAAAGATATTAAAATTTTTGAAATCGGAAAGGAATATTCGGTGATTTTCATGAAGTTAAACTTGCCCCGGGGATTAAGCTTACCGGTATTGTTATGCCCGGAATTAACATGAAATATTATCTTTGAATATTTTTTCGGAAGTTCATTAATTAATTTCAAATATTCTGAATGAGAATCGCAGTAGTAGGTTCCGGATATGTCGGACTGGTAACTGGAGCATGTTTTGCTGACAGTGGTGTTTATGTAACATGTGTTGACAATAATGCCGAAAAGATCAATAACCTGAAAAAGGGAGAGATACCTATTTATGAGCCGGGACTGGAAACAATTGTTGCCAGGAACATGGCAAAGCAGAGGCTTGACTTTACTACTTCAATAGCTGATTCAATCAAGAATTCAGAAGTGATTTTTATTGCAGTAGGCACCCCTCCGGGAGAAGACGGGTCTGCCGATCTTAAATATGTACTTGATGTTGCCAGGGAGATAGGCAAAACAATTGATCATCATGTTGTTGTTGTAACAAAAAGTACAGTTCCTGTTGGTACCTCTGAAAAGATAAGAAAGACTCTAAAGGAAGAGCTCCGGAGAAGAAATTCTGATATCGAGTTTGATGTGGCATCAAATCCCGAGTTCCTTAAAGAAGGTGCAGCAATAGATGATTTTTTAAAACCTGAACGGATTGTTATTGGTGTTGACAATGAAAGGGCAGCAGAAATAATGAAAAGGCTATACATGCCCTTTGTTCTGAACAACCATCCTATACTTTTCATGGATATTGCCTCGGCAGAGCTGACAAAATATGCTGCAAATGCCATGCTTGCAACAAGAATCAGTGTAATAAACGAGATTGCGAATCTCTGCGATATACTCGGTGCGGATATCAGCCATGTGAGAAAAGGCATAGGCAGTGATTCAAGGATAGGAAGCAAATTCCTGTACGCAGGAACAGGGTATGGCGGTTCATGTTTTCCCAAAGATGTGAAAGCACTCATTAAAACAGCTCATGATAATGGCTATGATCTTAAAGTAATTAAGTCGGTTGAGAGTGCCAATGAATATCAGAAAAACGTGATATTCAAAAAGATGTCAGATTATTTCGGCAACCTTTCCGGGAAGTCTATCTGCATCTGGGGTTTGTCTTTTAAACCTAAAACTGATGACATAAGGGAAGCCCCGTCTCTGAATCTTATCGAGAAATTATTAAAGGCCGGAGCCAGTATCAGGACATATGATCCTGCAGCTATGAAGGAAGTCCAGAAGATTTTCGGGGAGAAGATCTTATTTGCCGCAGATCCGTACGAGGCAGCTGAAGGATCTGATGCAATAGCCCTTATTACTGAATGGTCGGAATTTCATCTTCCTGATTTTTCAAGATTAGGAAAGATAATGAGAAATAAAGTTATTTTTGATGGCAGAAATATTTACAATTCGGCTGAACTGAAAGAGAGAGGATTCATCTATTTCGGCATTGGCAGACGATAAAAAATAACCTGACCGTCAAGAAATGAAAGGAATAATACTCGCCGGAGGATCCGGCACAAGACTTCATCCTATAACAAGCGCCATATCGAAGCAGATGCTGCCGGTTTATGATAAGCCGATGATTTATTATCCATTGTCTGTACTGATGCTTGCAGGGATAAGAGAGATACTTGTTATCTCCACACCACGTGATCTTCCCGGGTTCAGGGCCCTGTTAGGCGACGGCAAAAACCTCGGCATGGAATTCTCATACAAAGAGCAACCTGCACCTGAAGGCCTGGCACAGGCTTTTATTATCGGCGAAGAGTTCATTGGCGACGACCAGGTATGTATGATACTCGGTGATAATATTTTTTATGGTCAGGGTCTGGGTGAGGTGATGGCAAAAACATCAAAGCTTACAAATGGAGCATGCGTTTTTGGGTACTATGTCAATGATCCAGAAAGATATGGGGTGGTTGAATTTGATAAAAAAGGAAAAGCATTGAGCATCGAGGAAAAACCATCAAACCCTAAATCAAATTTCGCTGTTACAGGTCTCTATTTTTATGATAACACTGTTGCTGCTAAAGCAAAAGCTTTAAAGCCCTCGCCCCGGGGTGAACTTGAGATTACTGACCTGAACAGGGTTTATCTTGAAGAAGGCACCCTTGATGTAAAGATCCTGGGAAGAGGAATGGCCTGGCTAGACACAGGAACTTTTGAAAGCCTTCTCCAGGCTGCTAACTTCATCTCAACCCTCGAACAAAGACAAGGGCTTAAGGCAGCATGTATTGAGGAGATCGCCTTCAATATGAAATTCATTGACAAAGAACAGCTGCTGCTTCTTGCACAGCCAATGAAAAACAGCCAGTACGGTAAATACCTTATCAGAATTGCAACAGAAGATCGCAGTATTTTTGAAGCTTAAGAGAAATGAATATTGTTGAAACAGGTTTTAAAGGACTTATAATAATAAAGCCGGCGGTTTTTAAGGATAACAGGGGCTATTTCTTAGAAAGCTTTAATCTTTCAGCTATCAGGAACGCAGGGATCGAGTTCAATCCTGTCCAGGATAATGAATCAAAATCAACTTATGGTGTGGTTCGTGGCTTACATTATCAGCTCATGCCTTACGCCCAGTCAAAGCTGATCAGGGTAGTTGAAGGTAAAATTTTTGATGTTGCGCTTGACCTCAGGGAGAAATCAGAGACATTCGGCAAATGGTTCGGTACAGTACTTGATTCGGAAGCTAAGGATCAGCTTCTTGTGCCGGCCGGCTTTGCCCATGGTTTCTCCGTGCTTAGTGAGACTGCGGTTATCCAGTATAAATGTGACAACTATTACAACCGCGAACATGAACGTGGCATTGCATTAAATGATCCTTTTCTTTCGATCGACTGGAAGCTGGGAGCATTAACTCCGGTACTTAGTGATAAAGACTTAAAGCATCCGCTTTTCAGGGACGCTGAAATGAACTTCAGATAATGGCATCAATATTAGTAACAGGAGCAGATGGTCAGCTGGGCAACGAGCTTAAAGTAGTATCAAAAAACTACTATGGATATGATTTCATATTCACCGACATAGCAACACTCGATCTTTCGGATGCTGCAGGAACTGCCAGCTTCATTAAACAGTTAAAGCCCGACTGGATTGTCAACTGCGCTGCATGGAACCTTGTCGACAAGGCTGAGGAGGAACATGAAGCAGCAATGCTTATAAATTCAATTGCTGTTAAGAACATTGTAGATGTAATAAAGGATACCGAGTGCAGACTCATACATGTTTCATCTGATTATGTTTATGAAGGCACATCCTGTGTTCCTTATAATGAAAACGATCCTGTCAATCCCCTTTCTGCCTATGGAAGGTCGAAGCTAGCCGGCGAGAAGCAGGCACTCATGCATCATGCTTCAATGATAATCAGAACATCCTGGCTTTATTCATCATTTGGAAAGAACTTTGTTAAGACAATCCTGAAGCTTGCTGCTGAAAAAGATTCGATCAATGTCGTTTTCGATCAGACCGGGACACCAACTTATGCAGCTGATCTGGCAGCTGCAATAATGCATATCATTTCAGGAGTAATTCGTAACCAGTTCGCTCTTAATTCAGGAATATACAACTATTCGAACGAAGGGGTATGCTCATGGTATGACTTTGCTACAGAGATCAGGAATATTGCCGGTCTTAAATGCGACATAAAGCCGGTGCTCAGCAATGAATTTAAGCAGCTTGCAAAAAGACCTTCATACTCAGTAATGAATAAATTAAAGATCAGGGAAAACTACAATATGGAAATCCCCCACTGGCGTTCGGGACTTAAAAGATGCATGAAACTGCTCGGTTATTAAACAAATTTCATTAACTTAAGTCTTTATTATACAGGTTACGGGATGTCAGTCAGAATATCCCCGGTGCCGGATAAACATAACTCATTTTGCCATGCTGTCAATTGATGAAATCAGGAAAAAAGCCACTACCTGGCTTGGAAAAGAATTCGACCAGGAAACAAGAAATGAAGTTCAGGAAATGCTTGATCACGATGAGAGAAAACTCATTGATGCCTTCTACCAGGATCTTGAATTCGGTACAGGTGGATTGCGTGGAATCATGGGTGCCGGGACAAATCGCATGAACATCTATACACTCGGCATGGCAACCCAGGGCCTGGCAAATTACATTAAAAAACAGCATAAAGAAAAAGATATTAAGGTTGCTATCGCATATGACTGCCGTAACAATAGTAGCCTGTTTGCGCAAAAGACAGCTGACATCTTTACAGCAAACGGGTTTACTGTTTACCTTTTCGAGTCTTTGAGACCAACACCCGAACTATCATTTGCAATAAGGCACTACAAGTGCCAGAGCGGAGTTGTAATTACTGCTTCCCATAATCCTCCCGAATATAATGGCTACAAAGCTTACTGGGATGATGGCGGACAGGTAGTTGCACCACATGACACTGCAATCATAGAAGAGGTAAGAAAGATCACTTCTGTAAGCGAAGTAAAGTTTGAAGGCAATAAGAAAAAAATTATAATGATCGGAAAGGAAACTGATGAATTGTTCCTTGACGAAGTGAAAAAAATGAGCCTGAATCCTGAGGTTATTTCAGGCTTCAACGATATACCCATTGTTTATACACCCATTCATGGTACAGGAATAAAGCTTATTCCGCCGGCATTGCGACTGTATGGTTTCAAAAACATTATCGGTGTACCGGAGCAGGATAAGTCGGATGGTAACTTTCCCACCGTGAAGTCTCCCAATCCCGAGGAGCCCGATGCGCTGAAAATGGCGATCGAAAGAGCTGATAAGATCAATGCAGAGCTTGTTATGGCAACCGATCCTGATGCTGACAGGCTGGGGATTGCTGTTAAGAACAATAAAGGAAAATATGTTCTCCTGAACGGGAACCAGACAGGAGTGCTGCTTATCTGGTACATATTGTCTCAATATAAGGCAAGAAACAGGTACAGGGGAAATGAGTATGTCATTAAGACTATCGTGACGACAGACCTCATTGACACTATAGCTGAAAAGTTTAATGTTGAATGCTACAATGTCCTGACCGGGTTCAAGTTTTTTGCTGAGCTTATCAGAAAATTCGAGAATGAGAAAAAGTATATCGGTGGCGGGGAAGAGAGTTACGGTTTTCTTCCCGGTGATTATGCCCGCGACAAGGATGCCGTTGCCTCTTGCGCTCTCGTTGCCGAGGCAACCGCATGGGCTAAAAGCAGGGGGATGACGCTTTTTCAGCTGCTTATCGATATCTATATGCAATATGGATTTTACAGGGAAAGGCTTGTAAATATAGTACGTAAGGGAAGTGAAGGTGCCCAGGAGATAAAGGAGATGATGACAATGTACCGTAATAACCCGCCACATGTAATCAATAAAAGCAGGGTAATTAAGATTAATGACTACAAAACCGGAATTACGCGCGATCTCAATAATTCCACCGAAACACCGATAGATCTTATAAAATCGGATGTTCTCCAATTTTTCCTCGAGGACGGGTCAAAAATATCAGTGAGGCCATCGGGAACAGAACCAAAGATCAAATTTTATTTCAGTGTCAACACTGCACTGGAATCCGCTGATAAATATGAAAAGACAGAAAAAATCCTCGAAAAAAGAATTGATGATATTCTGAAGGATATGAAGCTGGATTGATATTTATGTTAATTAATTAACAATAAAATATAAACATACCTTAATGGAAGGACATTCAAGACAGATTATTCACCAATAATCTTTACGAGCACTCTTTTCCGGCGTTTGCCATCAAATTCGCCGTAGAAGATCTGTTCCCAGGGACCAAAATCGAGCTTTCCTGAAGTTACTGCTGCAACAACTTCCCTGCCCATGATTGTACGCTTCAGATGTGCATCAGCATTATCTTCAAAGCCATTATGCTTATACTGGCTGTAAGGCTTTTCGGGAGCTAGCTTTTCAAGCCACACCTCAAAATCGTGGTGCAGCCCCGATTCATCATCATTTATGAATACTGATGCACTTATATGCATTGCGTTTACGAGCAACAGCCCTTCTCTTATCCCGGATTCGGCCAGGCATTTCTCGACTTCAGGTGTAATATTAATGAATGCTCTCCTTGTTGGTATGTCAAACCAGAGCTCTTTGCGATATGTCTTCATTGTTGATAATATTATTATGCTAGTTTTGATTCTTGATTCTATTTTTTTCAAGAACATCCATAATAGAAGTTTTTTTACCAGGAGGCAGATCCAACTTTAACAGAGCGGCATCCAGGGTTGATACAACTGACAACTCCACGAGTGTTTCATTTTTATAAAGATTCATCAATGTTCCAAAAATGACCTGGGTTGGTGTTTTTGTCAAGTGTACACTTTTTCTCCTTGCATAAACCTTTGAAGTTGTCTTATAATAATTTATCACTTCAATTATATCTTCCTCCTTAATTTGAAATTCCGTTTCCTGTATATCATTCAGGAAATTCATGGTTGGCAGAAAATCTCTTTCCTTTGAAATAATTTCAGAAGATTGAATTATATCACTAACAGTTAATTCTCCTTTAAAACTTCTTATTATCAGGTTTAATTCAGGCAATATTTGAAACGAGTATTTAATCATATACAGCTACCTCATTTTTCTCCGGTAAAAATATCGAAAAAATAAGATTATACAAACAGATAAGAACCCTGTTCAAAGTCATGGAGACAATAGCAAATTATTCATTATCAGGAAAAAAGTCATCCGCGAAATTTACAAGGTAGACTTTACCCGAGGATCGTGTAAGTGCTGTATAGAACCATCTCAGATAATCGATCGATATTTCTTTATGGTTAAACATCCCCTGGTCAATAAAGACCCTCTCCCATTGTCCTCCCTGGGCTTTATGACATGTTACTGCATAAGAGAATTTAACCTGGAGAGCATTGAAATAAGGGTCTTCCCGGACTGCATTATATTGCTTCTTCCGTGTTTTTATATGAATGTAGTCCTGCAGTACTGCCTCAAAAAAAGCTTTGCTTTTATCCTGCGGAAGTGAAGGTGAATCGAGGTGAAGAACGTCGAGCATTACTTTAGTCTCAATCTCGAGGTTATAATCAGGAAACCATAACGACATCAACGCAAAACGGAAACCATACCTTTCCTCTATACGCCTTATCCTCCTTACTTCAGCTATATCACCATTTGCAATAAAACCTGTTCCTTCCTCATCTTCGGCAAGAATGCTGTAATTGTTTTTAACGACCATCAGCATATCACCTATGCTTATCTCCTCTTCCCTGAAGAAAACCCTGTTCCTTATTCCCTGGTTATACCTGTTTGCCTGCTTATTTGAGCTAACAACGATAATGGTACCCTCCTGACCACATGAATCGTATGATGATGAGAGCTCATCAATTAGATCTTCACCGCTAATCCTTATTATATCATTAAAACCGCTTCTCAATATTGAAGGTTTTTCAAGAATGTTGTCGGCAACCTGCTTTCTTATTACTGTTGCATTCATCAACACACCTGAAGATTCGCTTTGTCTCAGCACTTGTCTGAGCTCACAAGATTCCACCCCGAAACCGTAAAGTGATATGGCCTTAATATCCAGCGCAGGGCTCAATGAAGAACCAACCGGGGGGAGCTGCGCAGTGTCACCAACAAGTATGAGCCTGCAATCAATCCCGGAATAGACAAATTCAACAAGATCATCAAGCAGTCTGCCACTACCAAAGAACGATGTATCGGCAGCTTCATTTGAGATCATTGAAGCTTCATCAACAATGAAATACGTATCTCTTGTGATGTTCCTGTTCAACGAGAAACTTCCCTGCCCATCTTTTGATGATTTCTGGCGGTAAATCTTTTTGTGAATTGTAAAAGCCTGCGTCCCGGCATATGAAGAAAGAACCTTTGCAGCCCTGCCCGTGGGAGCAAGCAGCACAGACTTCATTCGAAGCAATCCGAGCGTTTTTACAAGCGAGCTGATAACACTCGTCTTCCCGGTGCCAGCATAACCTGTCATAAGGAAAATTACATCATTGCTGCTCTTTGCAATATAATCAGCCAGTTTGCGGAAGGCAGCAGACTGATCATCTGTTGGTACATTTCCCAGGTTCCTGCATAACTGATTATAGATAATTGTTTCGCGCATTTGTGTCTGAAAATCCGGGCAGTTGCAGCTTGATAATTTTTTCTATTTTTGTGTAAACTTATATAATCTTCCTGTTATTAGAAACAGGAACACGGATATGCAAAGCAATACAAAACCTCACGAGCTCTTTGATGAGACACTGGATATAAACGCTACCGAAAATTATGAGCTTGCTATCCAGGCTGGTGCTGACGGTTTTTCTTTTTGCATACTCGACACGCTCAGAAGCAAGATGGTTATGCTAAGATCTTTTGAGCCGGATGAATCAAGATATTTCAATGCAGGGAACATCAGGGAATACATTATGAAGGATGATTTCCTGACAAGGCACTATAAGAAGATAAGGCTAATCACACCTTCGCCAAAGACAACCCTGGTGCCGGCAGAGCTTTATGATCCGGGTAAAAAAGATGAGTATTTCAGGTTCAATTACAGGCAGGATGCTGATGAGATTATTCTCTCCAATAAACTGGCCAATCCAGATGTTTTTATCGTGTTTGCCATAAATAAGCATCTTGCTGATGTACTGAACGAATTTTATACTGCAATACATCCATGCGTTCACCTCACCCCTCTTTTTAGCAATCTTTCAAAGCATCAGAAAGAGCCCGGACGTTGTTACCTGCATGTACATATAGAGAAAGATTTCTTTAATCTCATTCAATATACCGGAGGGGATCTGAAACTATGTAACACTTTCAGGTACAGGAATATTTCAGATATTTTATATTACACGATGAATGTATTCAATAGATCAGGGCTTGACCAGGAAGATACAATTCATCTCAGCGGACAAACGGAAAAATTTGATGAGCTGTATTCTTCATTTGCAATGTATGTGAGGAAAATACAGTTTTCAAATCCTTCAGGAAACTTTACATTCAGCTACGTGTTCAATGATATTGAACTGCACAGATTCATAAATCTATTCAGCATTTTCAATTGCGCATAATCGGGGGTAAATACAGGGGAAGGCGGATTGATCCGCCCTCCGATTTGAGGGCAAGACCTACCACAGATTTTGCCCGTGAGGGTCTATTCAACATACTTAGCAACAGGATTGATTTTGAAACTGCTGCAGTACTTGATCTATTCTCTGGTACAGGAAGCATAAGCTATGAATTCAGCTCAAGAGGCGCAGCAATAGTTCATGCTGTTGAGAAGAATGCAAGGCATTTTCTTGGCATAAGGCGTATAATAGAAAGCCTGGAGATTGAGAATATTATGCCGGTTCATACAGATGTGAGAACCTATCTGAAATCGTGCAGCACAAAGTATGATGTTGTCTTTGCAGATCCACCCTATGAACTGCCATGGCTGAAGGATATCCCTGACCTTGTGCTTGATGCGGGCATACTTAAGGAGGAGGGCTTTTTTATCCTGGAGCATCCGCGGGACCTCTCCTTTTCGGGCCATAGATCATTTTTTGAACACAGGAATTACGGTGGAGTAAACTTCAGTTTTTTCAGATGAAATATTTATAAGCAACAAAGCCAAACTATTTAAATATTTTGTTTGGCATAATAAAAAAATCGTTTATTTTTGCACCACAATTACCGACTGGTGCGGTAGTTCAGTTGGTTAGAATATCGGCCTGTCACGCCGAGGGTCGCGGGTTCGAGTCCCGTCCGCACCGCCCAAACACCACTAAACCGCTTGATTTTCAGGCGGTTTCTTTTTTTGGGGTAAGAAAAAGGGTAAGAATTTACGACTGCCGTCCAAGTTGTTAATAACTTCATCAAGAAATAAAGAAAAGCCCGGAAGATATCCGGGCCGTTAGCCCAGGCATGAAGTGTTTAGTGCTAACAAAACATTTATTCACCCCTGAGCTGGATACAAAATTACAAAATAGATTGTACTATAACGTACTATTTTGTACTATTTCATTTGTAAGGATGGTAAAGCTTCAGGCCCTACATAGATACCAGGGAAGCTTGTTTAGGGTCCCATACTGAAATCCCGGCAAAAGGTTTCTCCAAGGATCCTGATCAGAGAAATTCCCCGGCACACCAGGGAAAATCTCCAAAGCAGACATTGATGATAATCCCTGTCACCAATCATTTCTTAATTTTTCAATGTTGTATGTAGGTTTGTATTGACGATCGATTTATAATTTTCAAAAGACAATAAAGCTTCTCCATGAATATTAGTTAATTGAAACCTTCCCAAGGAAATTACATCCATGCCAATAAGAAGATCTTGCCTTTCATCCTCATCCTGAATACCAGCAATCACCTCATAGCTGATATAATCCGAAATATGAATTTTTATTTTGCATCCAGAAATCCTATTTATCTTATTTACTGAAGCTATATAACCGTTGTTAACTATTGGAAAATGAAATTTAGAATAGAAAGATTTTGATATCATGCTCTGAGTTGCTCCTGTATCCCACATTGCAGAAACCTCTGTTTTTTGTGAATCATCCGGAAAAGAAATATTGCATGAACACGGTAAGCTACTTTTTATTTCATCATACTCCATTGTTACAATATCATCATCTTCTGTTGTAAGCACCGGTAGTTTTGTAAGATTTCCATCTAAATTATAATCATCTTCAAATTCAATATAATTTTCAGTTGAAGGATCTTCAATGGTTGGAAGAGAAAAGTTCATTACGCTGCGAGATTCAACCTGTGTAATTGTAAAATTACCCTTTTTTATAAAATCTAATCCTATAATAAAAGGAGGCATAACGGGATTGTCTAATATACCTTCAAAGGGACTTTCCATAGCTTCTACAGGTATGTAAATATTTGTAAACGTATTAACATAAACATGATATACATTACGCACTGTATACGATCCCTTACAATAATGAAGAGTTGTTCTTACAGGAACGAGGCCCAACTTCTTAACTGCAGCCCTGGAAATTATACAGCTGCTGCCAGTATCCCATAAAGCTTTCATTTTAGCTTTCTTTAAAGGGTTCTCAATTGGAGAAATTATGCAGTCCGTAATAATTGCGTTTTTAATCTTATCAAATTCTGCTTTAAAGGTTTGAATAATCGGTTTCTCTGATTTCATAATATTGTATTATTGATTTGTTCCACTTCCTTAATACCCCCCCCTCTGAATTTTGACACCGGCACACAAAACCTGGGCTTACGGTCTCAGAGGCTTTTACGGGAGAGATTTCACCCCCCCTACCCTTATTTTTGGATTTAACCTGAGGCATAGCACTTTATGAGCTTTTTTCTGAAAAACCGCTTCCGGCCTCCTGTTCCTCATTTCCTCTCTCTTTATTAATGTGCATAATGATTATGCATTATGACCATTGTTATATCTTACTCTTTACTTTTTATAGGTTTTTTATTATGAATTCTTTGCTTTAAAGCGTAATCATTGATCTTCTCCGTTGCCCTACCCTGGTCGACTGATTGAATTCCTAAAGCTCTTAAATAGTGTTCTGTTTGACGAGGGTTTGCATGACCTAGTAAAAGTTGAATTTCCCAATTTTCAGATCCAGCTTTATATGCTAGTGTTGCTGCAGTATGCCTGAGGGAATGAGCTGTATATTTATTTGAGTTCAATCCAATTTTCCTCAGTGTTGCTTTAATGATTCGGGATATGCAAACAGGTGTTAACCTTGTTCCGCTGCTCCTGGGGGAATGGTTAACGAATACCGGTTGATTATCATTGAGATCTCCGGGCCTGTAGTTCCAATATTCTTTTATTGTTTTTATTCTGTCCTCAGGAACAACTATTATTCCAGACTTTTCATTGTGGCCTTTTCTCCATACTTGCAAAATCCACCTGCCAGAAACGTTTTTAATATCACCTATATTTAACCTGGTTACTTCAATACATCTTAAGCCCGTAAAAGCCATGAGATCAATCAAAGCAAAATTCCTTTTACTCACTGCTGAATTGATTTTATGAACTTCCATAAGCTTGAAAACCTGTTCAATACTTAGAGACTGTTTAATGAATGTTCCATGCCGATCCCGGGTCCATCCGAGTTGTTCAGCTGGATTCTTTGCTATATATTCCATACCAACTAACCACCGGCAAAATTTTCTTACTGAAGTAAGATAACTGTCAATTGTCGAAGCAGACACCCCTTTATCTTTTAAATGTCTTTTGTATGTTACCAGGTCAGCTGGTACAACATCCCTGAATTCCCTTTGATGCTCAACTGACCAATTAACCCAATAATGCAGGGTTTTCTTATATAGCTTGCATGTCCCTGGGGAGAGGTCCATATCAGCAATAAAATCATCAATAAGCTGCATTATGGGTTTATCGGTCTTCATCTTTTAACTGGTTTTAATTGAATCCTTTTACTGAAAATGTAGTCTCATGAACAGATCATCTATTTCCTCAACACCTTCCTTTATCTCGTTCAGCCAGCCTTCAGGCATCATTGCAGACTTTTCAGGAGACCCTGAATAAGCTTCATTTATTAGTTCAAATCTCTTTTTTGCTGATCTTATTTTTCTTTCAAACGCCCCGACAAGCCTTAGATTTGTCGGCCGGTTTTTTGGTCTTGATTTGAGAAAAGCATCAATCTTTTCAATCATCTCAATTTCTTCTAGAAAAGCTTGCATTTGGGGTGCAATCTTCTCATCCTGTAAAATACACTGTTCAATTTTCATAACTTTCTTGTTTTAAGTGAATTGATTTTTTGATTTTATTCTTTACAAATTGTCTTTCGAATTCTCTCATTTGATCCGGTGTTTTTTCATTTCCCCTTTCCTTTTCCTTTATATCTGCAATAAGCCATTGAATCCATTTCCTGTCACGTGGACCCTGCTCATTAATCATTGTTAAATCAGTGATAAATTTTTTCCAGAATAAATCAGTCCTGGCATGGATGACAGCGTTCTGAATCTCAACAATCGGACATCCAGTTTCATGTAATACTGTATCGAGGCAGTTAAACCAAAGCAATTTTCCTTCCTCAGTTACGGGAATAGCCGAATCCGGGAAAAGAAATTCCTTTTTATTATTTGGATTTGTGGCTCTTGAAAAATAACTAACAAGCTTCTTTATATCTGCGGCAAATAAAGAATTTTGGCTTTGATCAGAAACACTTGAATTTTTAAAAGAAAGAGACGGCTCTTCTTTCTGCAAAGAAAGAGAGCCTTCTTCTTTTGTTATATTGTTATTATTATTATTGTTATTACTATATATGTTAGCATTTTTGCTAAGGCATTCCTCTTTTGCCTGTGCATTTTTGCTAAGGCATTGTGCATTTTTGCTAAGGCATTCCTCATCTGCTTGTGCATTTTTGCTAAGGCATTCCCCATCTGCTTGTGCATTTTTGCTAAGTCCAATAATATTTATTAAAGGTATTGAGTAATTATTTGACCCTTTTTTGTATTCAACAAAACCCCAGATCTGAAGATCTTCAATACATTTATAGTAAGTATGAGAACTCCCAATCCCAGATCCCTTCATTGCTGAAGAAAAAGGACAACTGAACCAATTCCATTGAGCCAGATTTGCCTTATGAAAAAGAAAAAAATAAAGACTTAAATGAGCTGGCTTCAAAATACCGGGATGATCTTCAACCCAATTAAAAAATAACTTAATTTGCTCAAACCCATCAATTCTATATTTGCTTTCCTTCTTCATTAATTCACTGGTATTTACTATACTGCTTGTTTATTTTACAGACAAAAAAAATTATAGTTTTGAAAAAAAAGCATTGTTCCCAATCTTCTTCTTTTCTACCTTTTTTTCAGCAATCCAATCATAAACCGACTTTCTTGTTCTTAGACCGTATAGCAACATAAATTGCTTTATACTGTAATATTCTTTATCTCCTATTCTAATCCTGTTCATTTGAAACACCTACAACATGATTAACTATTGTAAATTTCTTATCTATTAATTTATTAATCAAAGTAATGTATCAACATTATGAGTTAATAAGCTGTTATTATTTTTTATCGAATGTTTGATGTTTCCACACAATTAACCAGCTCATAGCCTTAAGATCCTTATTAGATATCTCTCTGAAATTCTCAATATCTCTCACATAATCATTTATCAAAAATTGAAGAGCTGTATCCATTTGTTCAACCTCCCATTCAGTAAGTTCAGTGTTTCTTTTATGGCTCATTAATTCCGGTTTGTAAAATAATTAGATAGGTGTTCCATCACTGTACAATAAAATATTTTTGTACAAAAGTGCTGCATTTTCAACGTCAGGAGCATCACCAATTTTAAGGTCAATATCTTCAAGACTTGATGGTTCCGTGCTTCCTGTAAAAAGAGCATTCGTTTTATGTCCTGATGCATATAATTGCCCGTTCTGTACAAAATAAACATTAAGGTCAGTATAAGCCAGGCCTGCAATTGTCCATGATGAATCATTTATACCATCCATTGAATGATACCGGCCCAGGGCAATAGTAAGATCACCAGAGAAAGGTATTTCATTTGTAATAATTGGTGGTAACTCGTTAAATCTTGGCTCTCCTCCAATAGTCGAAGCTGTTTGTTTTGTAATATCCGTCGATTCAGAAACCCACCCCGTTTCAGTTAGCCACCTTTCATTAATACCATCGGTCAGATATACAAAAAATGTAATATCCATCAGGACTGATATCGGGAGACCTCCATACAACCTTGATCCCACAGCTGCCATCTTCAGGGAGAAAACAAAATCCTCTCCCGGAACATTTACAACCGGTATTGTTTTACTAAGCCACTGTTGAGTATCATTCCTTCCAGGTATAAAGACATACGGTCCATTATCGTTATATCTAACTTCAGGAACAAAATCACCATCCACCCCCCAACCAAATGCAGGATTAGGAAAGAAGGATGCTCTTTTGCCATAATCATGGCTTATATTAACTTGTTTGCCACCAGGCTGCAGTGACAGATTAAGCATCCCTTTTGGATGAACATTAACACCGGCCCCACCCAATTGACCCAATGTTTGGACTTCAGGAGCTGCTTCTGTACCCTCATAAATACCTCCTGATGTATATAACATTCTTGAACTTTCTTTATCAGCATCCCTGGTAATTCTCCAACGGCCTTTACTCTGGGTAATTTCTGCATTAAAAGGTTTCAGGATTTCTTCTATTACTTGATAGCAATTCATCCCTTCAAATATTTCACATAGTACAAATGTTTGCGCAAGACATGATCTTGTGTTATCGTGGTTTTCAGCAAATAAATTTATAGCTATTGAATACCCTAGTGACAATCCGATATTATCAACACAATGCCTTATTATGTCAAGCAATGAATTAAGGCCCGATAGAGCAAAAGACTCCTGTTTCAATAGTCCTAGACCATCCGATGCAGTAAACCAAACACTAACAGGACATGGCTTATAAGGCACCTGGTATTGCTGTGGAAGATTAAAGCCAACCCAGATAAGTTCATCTTCAGGGCCATATAATTCAGCTTTTACATGCCTGGCGTTATTTGTATAAAATTCGAGGAATTCAAAATCAACTTCCTCTCTGATACCAAATTCAAGAGATGTACCACGTACATATGCAGCTTTATCCTTTCGTAGTTTAAAAGGATTAACAGGAACATTTCTATCAATCTGAGGGCCAGTATAACCCTTAAAGGAAAGCTTAAGTTTATAGAGGGTTTTACAGAAAAGCTCATATTTTAATCCGTGTGCCATAATAAACAGGATGATTTAATTGTGAAATTTTTCGTGTATTTTGTCTTTAAACAAGAATTTTAGCTTATCCAGGATTCCTGAATAAATTCGATTAATATTTTTCCGGATCAACTTTGAATATGGGATCCTTATATACCCTTCCTTTAGTAAAGTAGTCAGGGCTTTTATCTTTATGCAACCATAGTCACCAGGGAAATAAGAATATCCCGGGCATGGTTTAAGAAATTGAACTTCAATGTAGCCTTTCATCCTTACTCTCAGAATTTAATATTCCAGAAAATATTTTTTGCCAATCAAGACGAAATAATGCAATTAAGAAGCAGATACCTATAGTTTGCAGCATTGTAATTTTTGGGAATCCAAATACTTTAGGTATTATAAGATTCCAACTAATAGTTATCACATTTAAAACTATAAAGAGTAAAGCCGTAAAAGCCACCATTGATGTAATCAGATTTCTATTCATTATCATGTAATTATTTCTATCCTAGCATTTTCATTATCAAGCAACGCCTTCAGGTCCGAACCAGAGAGCGTAAGTTTAACATTGCCCTCTATTAGCAGTTTGCCTCTGGCCGACTGTGATAAACTGCCAAAAGTGGCAGATCCTCCCATCGACGATGCCGGGTAACTCCCTGATCCAGCAGCAGACCTAGCGTTGTTAATTTGTGCAATAGATCCTTTAATTGAAGATCCAAATGCCACCAACCCCGCACCAACAGCAATAGTCCCTATCCCAGCTGTGAATGGATTAGATAAGGCTTTTTTTATTGCTTCAATGCCTATACCAGTTCTAATTGCAACTTGTCCAAGTTGTATAAGCATATCACCAAAGGCATTCCCAACCAATTGCCTCATACCCCTGAAGCCTGCAAGTCCCGAGCTGAAAGCTCCGACCCATTCCCCAAAGCCCATTGCCACATTTTCTATACTTTGCTCAGTTGCCGAATACATATCCTTCATCTCATCTGATACTTCACCAAGGCTGGTAACCATGGTACCGGTATAAGGCCTCAGATCATTCATCCCGGGAATCTCAGGCTTAATGTTTACTCCAACCTTTGATAACTGGTTTGCTTCCTTCATTGTCCTGAGGGCTTCCAGTTGAGCTTCATTTTCACTCTTAATTTCCTTGACTAAAGCATTTTTTTCTCTTGTAAGCTGCCGGTCAAATACGATAGACTGCTTGACCATGTTATTGTAATTCACATATGCCTGTGCTAATGCATCCTTTGCATCCTTATCATCTTCATCAATTTGAAGTGTAATTTGAGCTGCTAATATCCGTTCAGATGCTAATGCAAGAGCCTCCTTATTGATTTTTTTCTCTATAGCACCCGCTGCAACCAGGTTCTTTAATCTTTCGCTTGCTGTCAAATCAAGATCCCTGGCTGCCAGCCTCAATTCCTCAAGTTTAATTTCCTGCTCGGAGCTTGTTACATTAAATTGTCTTTCTGCATACTCCAGATCATACATTGTATCAGATAGCAGCTTTGCTTGAATACTTGCATTTTGAAGAGCTTTCCCAATCCCTATTAATGCATTTTTTGCCACAACAGAGCCCTCAACAGCACGCCCTTGCCACAACATGACTAAACTTTTACCAAGCATAGCAAAACGATCAATTAATACTTCACCCACAGCTTTTAACTGTGCCATTTCTGAACGTAATGCTTTCGATCCAGATTCTGATTTTGTAAAGTAGGTTGCCAAACTGCCAAGAACAACAATTAATGCTCCGATTCCAGTGGCAAGAAGTGCTACCTTCAATATTTTTAAAGCTGTTGATAATCCTGTAGTACCAATAGATGCTGCCTTAAGCCCTTTTCCCATATTATTCAGGCTATCGATGAAACCTTTAGATTGCTTACGCATACCCTCTAAATCAACCCCAAAAACCTCGGCAAACTTATTCAGGGCTCCCCTGGTTTCCGATGCAAACTTCTGAACAGCCTTCTCGCCTTCAGACATATCCTTTCTGAAGCCTTTAGTATTGGCTCCAATGAGAACTTTCAAAAATGTTTGTACTGTTCCTGCCATTTGACTAACTTTTTTACTTTAATTCTTAAGCCATTTTAAAAGGGTTGCTGATACAACCCTCTCCCTGATTAATTTTCTTTCATTCCTGAACTCTTTTTTAATTGAAAATTGAGATTTGATAAATCCCTGAGATTTGCTATATCTCGCCTTAACAACGCTAGTTTCTAGGGTATTCATAATGTTTTTTAAAGTTTAAAAAAAGGGGTTCCATCGTAACATTAATTTGTGAAAGCATGATTATTAAAGATCGAGGAACCCCCTTTGCAAAGGGAATTTATCAAAATGAAAACAATTTTATTTTATAGCAATTGCACCAAAGCTGTAAGCATAATCATTTGCCTGGGTTGCCTCGCCTGTGCTCTGTGTACCCCTTAAACCTCTAACATCGATATAGGAATTCACGCAAAGCTGAACCTTTCCATTATTCTTAAGGGTATAAGGATCTACAGTAATATCATATGCCCCAAATTGTACAACACAAAGATCCTTCCAGTTACCAAATAAAAGAAGATTGCCAGCTCCATCGGCTCCTGCAGATCCTGATACCAGGTCAGAAACAAACGCAGGATTATCAAGCAGCTTTCCATTTTTCCATACAGGCTCGGTATTGCTGTCTCCTGAATAAACCTTCCTTAATATCCTTCTGCCTTCCGAGTTTGTAATAAATGCAGGAGAAGATCCAGGAATATTTATACCTCCGAAATTTGAACCTAGTGCCTTCTCCAGAGCAACAATTGAATCGTATGTAGGACTAACTGCATTAACTTTCGTTGTATCTCCAGTTGTTATGGCATAACCCATTCCCTGACCTTTGGTAACATCAGATGCAGTTATTCCTCCAATAACTGAATCTACTCTAGCAGAAAGAGCAGCTGATATATTATCCATAATCCATTTATCAACATCCGGGCCGCCCTGCATAAGAAGAGACATCGGAAAATCAAGGAGTATATAAAACCGTTTTGGTGCAAATGAAGCCCCGCCGATTGTTATAGTTGCTCCATCTTCTTCTGGCTCAGCATCGGTTTCAAGATTTTGCGCCAGGATACCGCTAAAGCTCGGCACTTTAAAATTTCTATGCTGAGCTGCAAGGAATGTCGCACCGGCTAAACCGAAAACAGACTTTTCAGAAATCGGGTTTATCAGATACAAATTTTCAGACTGTATCATATAAGCCTGGGTATCTAAAGCCCGGATTCTGGGCATAATATCACCGTATTCATTTACTGGCATTGAGAACGGAATCGAAAACCGGCTTTCCGCTTTCGGTCCCGGCCGTGGCATAATGTCACAATCCCTAAGGTTCTTTTCTCCAAGGTTGGTCACCTCTAGTTCAGTCATACTTAACTTCTCGCCTCTAAGGCGCTTCATTGCAAGACGAGTAAAAGAAAAATCATTTTTCATTGTTGTAATATTTATTGAATATGAATACTGTTAATTAATTGAAGCTCTTAAGCCTTTGTTCTCGTTCTATTTCCCTTAGAATAATCATTTCAGAGTCATTCATCCTTTCTCTTAATTCGTTTTGTTCCTGCAAAATCCTTTTATTCATCTCTCCAATTGCAACTGGATCAGATATGATCTTTCTGGCTTTATCCGGATCCTTGGTATTTATACCCAGGTCTTTTGCACCCAAAATATTAAGCAGATCCTGCACCTTCATTTGTTCGATCTGCCTCCTGTTGTAGTTTTTACCCAATTCAGAAAGGAAATACATTATTGCAGGAATACTTCTGTCACCTACAGACTGATTCAGCCTCTTTAATGCATATGGATTACTCGGAATATTTACAATACTCCATTCAAGCAATTCCTGCCCGGCGGTATAATAGGTTTCATTGCTCCTTCCTTTTGCTTCTTCTCCGGATCCCCACTTACCTTTACCAATTTCCAGGAACATAACTGATGCAGCCCTCATAGTTCCTAGCAATACCTTACGGAAGATTGTTTCAGCTAGGGTATTCACACCGGCGGGATCAAACTTAAGTTTATCAACAAGCCCGGCACTCCTGCCGGTACCTTCAATCATTGTTGCCACACCCTGTCCAATAACATAATCCGGATCAGGACTAGTAAAAGGGGTCGCCCCATCAGAATGCATATATCTTACAATCGGATTTTTCCTGAATTCATCCAGTTTCCATTTTTCCTGATTTAATACTGTGTTGTTTCGGTCCTTGTTATAAGTCGAAAGAACAAAAGGAACAATCCTGCTTTGTTCAACATCTTTTGGAAGATCCGACCTTATATTGCCTGATGTAAACCTGCTATTCATTATCATATTTATTATTAATTCCGATTTCTCTTTGATGTAATTCAGGAGCCATTCCAATTGATTCAACTATAAATGGATTTTGTGATAATTGAATGCCTGGTCTCAACATTAAAGCAGTGGTTTTAACCCTAATTGTATTGGACAGTTGCTTCCTATCAATATTTTTGGAACATTTTCGCATAGCAATCATTTAAGCTCGTTTATATTTCAAGGCAGCAACTTCCTGTAGGCAGCTTTCAATTTCGTCTGATTTAAATAAGACACGACGGCCAAAGCGATAAGCTTTAATCTTTCCGGACTTGATCAGCCTTTGAATTGTAGGAAGAGAAGATCTGAGCTTTTCAGCTGCTTCCTGTTTAGTAATATATTCCTGTGGATTAACAGGCTTTAACCTGGTATCAAGCTCCTCTGAAATTAACTCCCTCATTTTCTGAAAGAGTTCATCCGGGGTAATATTCTCTAATAAAATTGAAGATGCCATAGTTTTATTATTTCCTATGGCATCAAAATTATACCCGATTAATAAGGCATTCTAATATTTTCAAGTTTGAAGCAACCCAATGGGTTACTTTAGCTTTTTGGATAATCTCTTTTTTTCTGTCTCAAATATTTCAAGAGTATCTCTTAATTCTGAATAAGGCTCTAAGTAAATTGAGTTTTCAAAAACTTCTATAAGCCTCTTTATGCTTGGGATCTTCTCTGAAAAAAACTGTATTGATGAATTCCTATCAAACTTAAATGTTCCTGAAAGATCATCCAGCGGATGGCCAAAACTGCCGGGCTTAATATCCAGAAGCTGACTAAGAAAAAACTTATTTGCTTTATTATTGACCATTAACTTATTTTGACTGTCTTTCAGGTACCCATATTTTTGGAGCAAATACAGCATGTAAAGCCTTTCTCTTACATCCAACTTTGAAACCTGAGATACTGGTTTATCATTAAAATCGGGGCCAGAAAACCATAATCTAGTTAAACTCATTTTGCTTTCTTGCGTCCGGCTCCCTGCAGCCCATTTTAGCATTTTCCAAAACTCTGAACCTACTTTGAGTTGAACATCTTTATCAAGGTTGCTGACATATACTCCAAACGAATTCTCAAATGTTTCAATGTCCTCAGATGAAGTATTATTCTCTTCATAATATTGTTTCCGTTCCTGGTTAAATGAAACCTCTTTTAATCGCTTAATGAAGTCACCGGAAAAATCAGGATTTTCTTTGAGGTACTTCTTTTTGGTATTTTGAAAGATCAAGTCCTGCAACTCAGGAGTTTTATTAGAAAGGTCATTTATAAAAGCATCCCAATCAAATTTAGAATATTTGGGCTCTATCATCACTTTGCAATTTTAAGATGTTTGTTGAAATAAGGTTGCTTCAAAAGGTTGATTGCTGTTTGTTCCTTGGAAACGAGAATGTATTTCATGAATTCTTTTTCTGTCTTATGTCCGGTTAATTTCATTATGTCAATGGTTGGGATCCCTGCCAGGTACAAGTTAGTTGCTCCGGACCTTCGGGCTGTGTGCGTTTTGATCAGATCAGCCTTATTGAATGAAACTTCAGTTTTAAGGCCTCCCCGGGTCCGTTCAATAAGTACAGTTTCTTTAATCCCGGCATCCCAGGCAATTGTTTTAATATGCTTATTAACTTTTTGTTCAAGCACCCTCGGAAGTTCATATTTATTTTTCTTAAGTATCTTTTCAAGCTCAGGCCGAATAGGGACAATTATCCTTTCTCCTGTTTTTTGTTGAATAAGATCAATCACCTTCCCTCCTGTATCAAGTTTCCTTATATGTTCCTTGCGTATCCGGGAGTAATCCGAAAATCTTTGTGCTGTGAAATAACCCACCAGGAAGACATCCCGAACTGAATCAAAAAGCTTGTCTTTAACAAGATTGATTTTTATAAGCTTCTTAATGTCCGATTCAGTTAAATATATTTCCTGAACCTTAGAGTTAATTACTTTAAACTTTTTGCGATCAACCTCGGTATTGGTATGCAATCCGGCATCCTTAGCCCTATGCATTATTATTTTAAGGGTTTTCAGGTGCTTCCCTATCGTGTTGGGCGAATAGTCCTTATCGTTAAAGAACCTGACAAATTCATCATAAAAATCAAGGGTTATATCATGAAAGTTATAAACCTTCCTCTTTTCTGTCTGAAACTTATCAAACTGCTGTTTTAGCCCTTCAAAGCTCCTGATTGTGTCATATGTGAACTTAGTTCTCTTTTCAGTCTCAATCTGACCTGATTTAATTCCTTCAATGAACTTCTTAAGGTATTCATTCAAGGATATCGGAGCAGAAGCAACCTTTCTTTTTAGTTCTTGGGAGAGAAGGCCCCGGAGCTGATCAGGATCCGGGAACCTGTTCGATTCAATTTCCTTTTCAAATACCTTTCTTATAGCATCTTCAATTTGATTCAACCGGTTATTGAATTTTACTGATTCAAATTCAACCGTATTCTTTGCCCGGTATGTTGGACGATCAAGCCAATACTGAGGCTTTATGCTCAGGCCAGTTGAATACTTCAACGGTATGTACACTCGTTTATCATTCTTTAGTCCAGAGTAGCCATAACTAAAGAACAAATTAACCGGCGTTGGTTTCTGCTTAGCCAGGGATTTGCCCTTTTGTGGCTCTTTGAGTTTGAAGATGATTCGGTATGCCATTGCTTATCTAACAATAGAAAGCCTGGATAATTTTCCGTAAATCATTTCACGCCTAACTTGAATGATTTCTCGTTGCAATTCAATATGAGCGTTTTGCAAATTCTTATATTTATCCTGCAGAATACTTAGCTCAATGCCAAACTGCATATTACTTTCCTTTAATCTCCTTTTTGCAACTATCAGATCATGTAGATCAACAAAATAGTTTTCAAAAAATTCCTTCACTGCAGGAATTGAATATCCATTCTGTAAAATCATATTCTCAACAATCCTTGAGATTACCGCTTTCTTTTTGCAGTAATAATCAAATGCAATTTCCTCCAATGGAGTGAAAGCGTGTTTTACAGGATACTTACCTGAGAGATTTATTCTTTCATGCCACCAATCACATTCTTTTTTGAATCCCTGTAGCTCCGTAAGGGTTAATCTTTTCCTTTTCTTAAGTTGAGAAAAAGATTTTTTTAGTGATTTGATTCTGGAATTGATTTCCGAATTTCTAAGATCAGAATTTGATGTTTTCATAATGAATAAATGTTTTTGTTAGCAAGTCAAATATAAATATCTTTTTGCACTCAGGGGTAAGAATCGGGTAAGAATTTTATTTTTTCTATGGATATTTATGAACAATCATGATAAAATCACTTCAATAAACATCATTAAAATAAAATTGGTATACATCTCTGATACAATGCAATATAAGTATGTTTATTGTATTAATAATTTTGCTTCATGAGAATCATAGAAAAAAGCCTTTGCAGTTCCGTCCGCACCGCAAACAAAAACAAAAAAGCCACGCAAAGCGTGGCTTTAGTATTTAAAGCCTTATGCGTTGGCAACTTGTTGACATAAGCGTAAGGCTTTAAATACGCAATGCTGCACAGCAGCATTTTTGTTTTTGTTTGCCGGGTAACCAGTGGAGGAAAGGGCCCGGCCGACCAAAGGGAGGTCAATCCCGTCCATGTCCTGTTGTTGCAGTCCTGGTATCTATGGTCAAGGCTGCAGGTTAAAAAATTCGTAATGCTGCACAGCAGCATTTTTGTTTTACCGGGTAACCAGTGGAGGAAAGGGTCCGACCGACCAAAAGGAGGTCAATCCCGTCCACGTTCAGGCGTTTTGAGTTTGGAACTATCGAGGCTACAGGAAATAAAAATACGTAATGCTGCACAGCAGCATTTTTGTTTTTGTTTGCCGGGTAACCAGTGGAGGAAAGGGCCCGGCCGACCAATGGGGATCAAGTGGAATACACGGTGGATATTTTGGGTGTGTTTCTTAACCCTATCCCTTCCCTTTCCCTTAAACAACAAGGGAAAGGAGGCATTTATCTATCTTCCAGGCTTTTAGCACTCCCCTTATTTTTTCTAATCTTGGTCAATCCCGTCTACCTCCGGGTGTTATGAGTCCTGGTGTCAGTGGTCGAGTCATTATAAAGCTGACCTGGACACCCAGACACCCAGACACCATGACACCCAGACACCATGACACCCAGACACTCAGACACCTAAAGAAGGCTAATAACAAAATACAACCCTCCTCCAATAAGTGCTGAAACTGGTATTGTAAACAACCATGCCCAGAAAATTTTCCTTGTAACACCCCATTTGACAGCCGATACTCGCCTGGTTGCACCAGCTCCCATAATGGCCCCTGTTATCGTATGTGTAGTACTTACCGGTATCCCGAAATGAGTTGCGCCGAATAATGTGAGCGCCCCTGCTGTTTCCGCACAGAATCCTTCAAATGGTCTCAGCTTGGTGATCTTCTGACCCATTGTTTTCACTATACGCCAGCCGCCAAATAGTGTTCCCAGTGCAATTGCAGTGTGACATGACAGAACTATCCATAATGCAATCGGGTCATTCTTAGTGACCTGGTTTGTTGCAATGAGGGCAACCCATATAATACCCATCGATTTCTGTGCATCATTACCTCCATGACCAAGGCTGAATGCCGATGCTGATAAAAGCTGCAATCTTCTGAAATGCTTGTCAATACCTGAAGGAGTGCTTCTTTTAGCTATATTCAAAACAATCACAGAGATAATAAATGACATGATCATTCCAAGCAATGGAGCAATCACAATAAATATTATGATCTTGATCACACCCGAGTATACAACAGCGCTGAACCCGCTGCCTGCAATCCCGGCGCCTACAAGTCCCCCTACAAGCGTGTGCGACGAGCTGGAAGGAAGTCCCCACCACCAGGTCAGAAGATTCCATATTATAGCAGCCGTAACAGCTGCTGCAATCAGATCAAGTGTAATGATATCAGGATTGATAACACCTTTACCGATTGTAGTTGCAACTTTTAAAGGAAAGATCAGAAATGCCAGGAAATTAAAAAGGGCAGCCATAACAACGGCAGCAACAGGTGAAAGTACCTTTGTTGAGACAACTGTTGCTATTGAGTTTGCCGAATCATGAAAACCGTTAATAAAATCGAAAATAAGTACAATTGCGATAATGATGATCAGGTATGTCATCCGGGTAAATTAAAATTTAGCCGAAATTAGGTCTTAAAACATC
This sequence comes from Bacteroidales bacterium, assembly GCA_035297425.1. GTDB lineage: Bacteria > Bacteroidota > Bacteroidia > Bacteroidales > VadinHA17 > LD21. The sequence goes on from DATGYZ010000034.1 coordinate 307,622, forward strand.
AAGTTTAAAAAATATAGTGTTACATTTTTGTTACAGATTCAGCATGCGGTAACAACAATAATTAAGAACAGAAAAAAACCAGATGATAATTTCAATTTTCATCAGGCACTAATTTTCTGATGCTTTCCTCCTCCGGATTACATAGGGTGAGGGAGGCACCATTGTATACAGCTCTACCATCTCCCTGATCCTGTCTTCCTGATCATCGACTGGTCTTACGTCGCCCCTTTTAATTTTCCCGGTTGTCATCTGAATAAAACTTGTATTAGCTAACAATTTTATTCAACATTTGTTGGCTCAACCGGACTTCTTACAGAAGAATGTATTTTCGAAGGTCTGACAAATTTCTTCACTTAAATCCAGCTTCCGGCAATACCTGGTGTAATTTCATCAGTACTTAGTAAAACTGCAGACAACATGATATTTATCTGATACTTTTCTATAATATAAACGTCTGTAATTCTTTGGTTTAGTTTAGTTATGAAATTTACAGGGTAACAAAACAACACATATTCCCATTAAGCATTAAAAACAGGAATATAAGTACGGGTAGTTTATATACCCGGTCTATGAACGGGTGTCTCGCTGACAACTATCAGGCAATACGGACTGGGGAATATCAAAATGCCAATACGAAGGATCAAAACGATTACAAGGAGTAAGTCCCCCCGGGAGATTCAGGGGTAAACTATAAGAACTAGCTTTATATCAATATTTCAGCAGCGAGAAAATGAACTCCACTCCTCCTGAATGAATATTCCTTACCGAGATATCTCCTTTATGAAGGAGGATTGCATTCTTCACTATGGAAAGACCAAGACCCGTACCCCCGGTCTTACGTGAACGTCCTGAATCAATGCGGTAAAATCGTTCAAAAACACGGCCCAGGTGCTCTTCGGGTATCCCGACACCATTATCGCTGAAAGAGAAATAAAAATAACTTTCATCTTCACTCACAAGCTTTACCGTTACAGTGGTGTTCTCACCTGAATAGTTAATTGAATTTTCCAGGAGGTTCTGGAACAATGACAAAAGCAGTGTCCTGTTCCCTCTTACATGATAGCTCCCGGCAAGTTCACAGCTGAACTCCATCTTTTTCTTTTCAAGCGCCGAAAGAAAATTATCACGCACCTCGCAAAGAACGTCAGAAACATTCACATCGCCTGTTTTGAAATTGCTGCCTGCCTCTTCGATCATGTTCAGCAATGCAATGTCATTAATAAGCTGGGTAAGCCTGTTCGACTGTGCCATTATCCTTTCGAGGAAGTAGTTTTGTCTTTCGGCAGGAACACCGGAAGCAAGGAGTGTCTCGGCATAACCTCTTATCGATGCAACAGGTGTCTTGAGTTCATGAGCAATATTTGATGTCATCTGCTGCTTGATTATCCTGTTTGACTCGACATCGGTTATGTCATTCAATATCACTTCAAAGCTGTTGTCCTGGAAGATCACACACTGGACATTGAAATATTTGCCCGGCTTTATAACCTGGAACTCCATCCTGGGGAACCCCGGATCCCTGGAGAGCTTATTCTTTTCAATAAAATGAATGACAGGAACGAAATCTTCTATACTGAAGAAATTATCAGCAGAAAGGGTCATCTCTCCTGATATCTGGTTCATGAAGCTTACAAAATGGCTGTTGCTGAGTATCTTCTTCCTGTCAGATGTAAAGAAAGCAACCCCTTCATTCAGAACATTTAAATGTGCAAAAAGTCTCTCCTTTTCGAGCGCCAGGTCATCTTTAGTTTTCTGAAGGCTTCCATACATGCTGATTATTTCTTCACTTATAACACCCAGCTCATTCCTGGGAAATGAGATGTTCCTGTCAAAGGGTTCATTCCTGCTTACTTTTACTGCAAAATCCCTGAGCATTGTAACAGACTCTGCAAATTTGTTTGTTATTACCAGAAGTATTATCCAGAAGAATATAAAGGAAAAAATTATCATCGGGATGAATACAGTATCGACAACAAGAAATTTTATGACGTTAATGTTATAGACGACTGCAGCCCTGATGTAATAATTACCATAAAATCTTGAGTAATAGTAATATGAAGTTCCTGTTGTACCTGATTTCCTGATGCTGGTTCCAAAGTCGGAATATGTCGATTCAAGGACTTCTGGTCTCTGCCTGTGGTTTCCCATCTCAGTCCAGTTCTCAACAGAACTGTCATATAGAATATCCCCCTGGTTTCCGATGATCGTTATACGCAGGTCGGCATGAGGCAATATGCCTATCAGTGAATCTAGCAGCTTATAACTGCCTTTTTCCTGTATGCTGTTTACTTTGATGAAATTATCAACTGTCTTTGTAATATTCAGGAGCTCATCATTTAGTGTTTCAGTTCTGAATTCTTTTTCATTATAATACAGGTAGATACCTATCATAAGTGTAAAAAGTATAAAGACCGCAGAGTAGTAAATAAAAAGTTTATTCCTGAATTTTCGAGTCGACATAAAATATGGTCAATTATTGTAATTCGAAATAATATCCGAAACCTGTTTTGTTTTTAAGACTGTTCCCGAATTTTCCAAGCTTGGTTCTCAATCGCGCAATATTAACATCCACAGTCCTGTCAGTAACTATAACATCGTTTCCCCAGATTACCCTTAATATATCCTCGCGGGAGAATACTTTTCCATTTCCTGTTACAAGCATAAAAAGGAGATCATATTCTTTTCTTGTGAGTTCTATGGGATTACCTTCTATCAGCACATTCTTCCGGGAATTGTCAAACTCAATACCTTTTACCTGGTCGGCAGATGATCTTGAACCGGAGTCAGTACGGTTCAAAACAGCTTTAACCCTGGCCTTGAGCTCATTTATTGAAAATGGCTTTGTCATATAATCGTCTGCCCCAAGGCTGAACCCGGTCAGAAGATCATTTTCAGTATCCTTTGCAGTCAGAAAGATCACCGGAACCTCGAAATGAAGCTCCTTTCTTAGCTTATCGGCAAGCCTGAATCCCGACATCTCTCCCATCATCACATCGAGTATGAGCAGATCGAACCTGTCGGGCTTCATCCCGAGAGCCTCTTCCGAAGAATATGCGACTTCTGTGAGGTACCCTTCGTTACTGAGATTATACTGGAGTATTTCACAAAGATCCTCCTCGTCATCGACTATCAATATCCTTTTTTCCTTATCCATTTACTCTTGCGTATCGCTTTTTTCAAATCCTGAATGCCTTATGTCAGTGCCCCTGAGCGAATATATTGTTGCCTCGGCAATGTTTGTTGCATGGTCAGCAATTCTTTCAATATTCGAAATTATGTTTTTAATGTCAATATAGCTAAGGAGCATGTTCTTTGTTTTCCTGTCCATCGCCGAGCGGGCAATAGTGTTTGAGAGAAGCTTGTTGTTCATCTCATCGACAACCGAATCATTCTTGATTGTCCAGACAGCGAAATCCTGGTCAGCATTTACAAATGAGAGAAGGGATTTTTCAACCATAAGCCTTCCGGACTGGAACATATTGAGAATTACATCTGACATGAAAATATATTCCTCGGATTTACATATTGACTCGATCGCGTAAGCCATATTCATAACAAGATCGCCGATCCTCTCAACATTTATTGACATCCTGTAGATTGCAACAAGCTTCCTGAGATCGGAAGCAAGAGGCTGATACAGCACAATGGCATTGATGAACTTATCGCTAATGACTACCTCAAGCCTGTCGATCTCTTTTTCATTTGCATTTATTTCATCTATAAGCCTGCCCTGGTCACCGGCATCAGTCGAGAGCATAACTTTCTCTATCAGTCCAAGCTGATGCAGCACCAGGTTTGCCATCCGGGTGAAGCTGGATTCATAATCGTGTATTGATTGCTCTTTCTTTGTGCTCATTTTTAAAGCGTTTTACAATTTAATCAAAATTTTTCAACCAAACTTGCCTGTAAGGTAAGCCTCAGTGCGAGGGTCCCCCGGGTTGGTAAAAATATTTTCAGTTGTGCCATACTCGATGAGCTCGCCCAGGTACATAAAGACCGAATAATCGCTGATTCTTGCAGCCTGTGACATATTATGGGTAACAAGAAGTATTGTATAGTTCTTCTTTAACTCCACAAGCAGGTCCTCAATCTTCGCTGTGGCGATGGGATCAAGCGCAGATGTCGGTTCATCGAGAAGCAGCACCTCGGGGTTAAAGGCTATGGTCCTGGCAATGCAGAGCCTCTGCTGCTGGCCACCGGAGAGGAAAGATCCTTTTTTATGAAGTGAATCCTTCACCTCTTCCCACAGAGTCACATCTGTAAGCGCTTTTTCAACAATTTCATCACGTTCTTGCTTTTTCAGGCTTATTCCATTCAGCCTGTAACCTGCAAGCACGTTATCGTAAATGCTCATTGTCGGAAAGGGGTTAGGTCTCTGGAACACCATCCCGATCTTCCGTCTCAGCTCCATGGCAGGCATTCCGTGAATATCTTCACCATTGAGATAAATATTGCCTACTGTCCTGATTGAAGGATAAAGCTCGTGCATCCTGTTAAAAGCCCGTAACAGGGTGCTCTTTCCACAGCCTGATGGCCCCATGATGGCTGTAATTGACTTTCTTGCAATATCAGTCGAAACTGATTTTACAGCCGGCTTGCCCTGTTCGTAAGAGATTGAAAGGCTGGTAACCTTCAAAACCGGGTCTTCAATTATCATATTATTATTAATCATCTCTTTTTTCCCTGTTTATTACCTGAGGCAATAATTCTTGAAGCTATGTTCAGCGAAAGGACCAACGCCATCAGGAACAGTGATGAACTCCAGACAAGGTTGACCATATTAGGATCGTTGTAAAACTCCCATATCAGAAGGGGCACTGCACTGGATGGTTGTGAAATATTTAAGCTTATGACGGCGCTTCCAAGCGCTGTCATCATCAGGGGGGCAGTTTCGCCGAGAACGCGCGAAAGCGAGAGGAGTATGCCGGTTGAAAGGCCGCTGAACCCGGAAGGAATCAGAACCTGCAGTATCATCCTGTGATATGGTGTACCAAGAGCATATGCAGCCTCCCTGATCTCAGCTGGTATCATCTTTATAGTTTCTTCCGTCGACCTGATTATCATTGGCAGCATCATTATCGCAAGAGCAACACTTCCGGCCAGTGCGGAAAACCCTTTGGTGACGCCCCTTACAATCCACATATAAGAGATTATACCCAATACTATAGACGGAACTCCCTGGAGTATCTCGGTTATGCTCCTTATAAAGCCTGAATACCTGCTGCTCCTGTTCTCGGAAAGGTAAACACCTGTCATCAGGCCGGCAGGTACAGCAATAAGTGAGGCAACAAGAACAATGATCATTGTGCCTGATATGCCATTGGCAATACCTCCGGGTATTACTTCATTGTTTGCCACTGCCGCCATTGCCTGGAATGCATCAGGAGCTCTTTCTGTGAAGAAACTGTAATTGATCTGCCTCAGCCCTTTAACAAGTATCTTGCCTATTATAAAAAATATCGGCACGATCGTGAGAACAGAAAATACAATTATCCCGTTTTTGAATATCCTGTTTTTCCGGAACCTGGCTTTAATCTTATCATCAGGCCTTTTCATCTTGTGAATCTTTTGATAATCAGCTTCCCGATACCGTTTACAATACCTGTCATGGCAAAAAGTATAAGTCCGATAGCAACCAGGGAGCTCAGTTTCAGCCCTGATGCTTCACCGAACTGGTTGGCTATTATGCTGGCCATCGTATTCCCGGTATCAAATATGGATGTAGGTACAACATTCGAGTTCCCGATAAGCATAGTTACAGCCATTGTTTCACCTATTGCTCTTCCAAGAGCTAGTATGAAACCTGCAATGATACCTGAACCTGCGTTTGGAATAATAACATTGAATATCACTTCAATCCTTGTAGCTCCAAGTGAGTATGCAGCTTCTTTAAGATTTTCGGGAACCATTGCAATGATCTCCGAGCTGATTGATGTGGCGTATGGAATGATCATGATTGCAAGAACAACCGAGGAGGTGAATATACCAAACCCTTGTCCTATGCCAAGTTCCGCGAACAGAGGTCTTAAAGTATAAAAACCCCACAGTCCGAAGACAATGGATGGGATGCCGGCCAGGAGATCGACCATTGAGCCAAGGATGCCGGCAATTCTTGTGCCCCTGTAATATTCAGCTATAAACAAAGATGTCGAGAATGCAAGAGGGATACAGATCAACAAAGCAAGAAATGAAGTGATCATCGTTCCGGCAATGAAGGGCAAGGCGCCATAAACCTCACGACCTGCTGTCGGGTCCCATTTGCTGCCGCTGATGAATTTAAGCCCGAATTCACTGAATGCCGGGAATGCCCCCTTTGTTAGTGAGAAGACAATCCCTCCTGCAATCAGCAATACAAGCAGTGTGGATGTAAAAAGTATTATGCGTGTAAGCCGGTCGCTCATTTATTACTTCTGAATTTTCTCCCCGTTGAAGGTTATCGATTCAAGAATCCTGGTTGCTGTGGATGAAGCATTGCCTGGTAGCGGCGAATAATTGACTATCTCTGCAACTGACTGCCCGTCTTTTCCTGTCAGCCATTTCAGGAAGTCGACAACTGCTGCCGCCTGTTCCATGGTGCGATCACCGTATGATTGTTCCCTGTACAATATGATCCATGTGAAGCCGCTTATCGGGTATGCAGAAGGATCCGGTGAATTGGTTACCATGATCCTTGTGTCTGAAGGAATCTCTGTGTTTGCAGCCGCGCTGACCGATTTTACATCCGGAACAATAAAATTGCCGGACCTGTTCTGCACCTTAGCATAGCTGATTTTCTGAGCGAAGGCATATTCCGACCCGATATATCCTATCGAACCTGAAGTCTGGCTGATTGTCCCTGCAACTCCCGGGTTTCCCTTGGCACCTATGCCTGCAGGCCAGTTGAGTGATTTGCCTGTACCCACCTTGTCTGCCCACTGCTTGCTGACTTTGCTCAGGTAATCGCTGAAAATGTATGTGGTTCCGCTGCCATCAGACCTGTAAACTACTGTTATGTCAAGGTTTGGCAGGCTTTTGCCAGGATTTTCTTTCATAATTGCAGCATCGTTCCATTTCTTTATATTGCCAAGGAATATGCCCTCGAGCAGGGCCGGAGTAACATTCAGACTGTCAACACCCGGAAGATTGTATGCGATTACAACTGCTCCAAGACACGTAGGGATATGGACCACTTCGCTTTCAAATTCGGCCAGTTCCTTATCAGAAAGAAAAGCATCAGTTGCGCCAAAATCCACAACCTTGTCTGCGAGGCTTCTTATTCCGCCACCTGAGCCGATACCTCCATAGTTGAATTCAACATTATTGCTTTCACCATACTTTCTGAATGCAAGATTATAGAAAGGCATAGGGAATGTCGCACCTGCTGCTGTGACTGTGAATTTTTTAGCAGAGTCAGACTTCTTTTCCCCTCTGTTACATGAAAGAACCACCGTAACAATTGCAAGTAAGAATACTAGTTTTTTCATTTATCTGTTTTTAAATTGAAATTCAAAGTTTAATTTCCAGGTAGAGACCTGGTGCAGAAGTAAAAGGGTTAGATCCATTTGCGGGTATTTTGCCAATATAAACAGGGGCTATCCTGATTCCTGACACCGGGGAATAATCAAATCCGGCTGTGATGACCTGACCATCATTATTGTAATTCCATGGGTTTGGATCTGTGGGGTTTGTCCTGCAAGACCAGAGATAGTCATACCTGGCAAACAGGCCGGTTTTATCATTCAGTTTCAAATTGCCGAAAGCAGAGATGCCAGAGTAATCATGGTTATTTATCATTTTGTTGCTTTTCTGATCAGCATACTCGATGCCAAAACCCAGATTCCTGTATGTGTACCCCGCAAAAAATGAGATTGTATTCTGCAGTGCATTTTTTTTCATGATATCAGCATAAACTCTGAGCAACAAGCCGCCCAATGGCTTGAGAGTAATACCAGCAGTATATTTAAGGGCGCTGTCTGCCTGGAGTTTTTTATATCCTTCCCCGTTCAGCACAGATGCATCAAATGAGATGAATTCTGATGGTGAGTAATCCACTGCAACACCAAGATCGGCACTGGGATTGAACCCGAATTCATCCTGCAAGGTTTTTGAAATATACCTGTGCCCCCATTGCTTTTCGATAAGGCCAAAGGCATCGGTTCCAATCATTCCGAATCTTCCTGAGAAACTATTCGTTCTATACTGCAGGAACGCATTCTTTACATAGGCAGTCATCTGCAACCCCCCGACTCCGGGGTCGCCAACATCCATCACCGCACGAGCAGATAAAGAATTGCTGAAGAAATGCTCATAACCAAGGTATAGCCTTGATATTTCAAATGCAGTTGAGCTTCCATCCTTGCTGAATGAATTTTTCACATCGCTGAAAATAAGGAAAACAGGTTTGCCATTTGGTTTAAAGCTACTTTCTGTCTGGGCTTTTGCAGTTACTGCAAAAAAGATCATAAAGACTGACAAAAAGATTTTAAATTGGTTTTGTTTCATAGACTCTTTTTTTTTCAATACAAATTTCCAACACTATTATTACATTGCTGTTATGGAAATATTACACTATTGTTACAATACTTAAGGCTTTCCATTTGTGATTTAACCTAGCTGAGATATCTAATGAACGATCGAATGAACGATCAATACAGTTCCGGAAACCATATTGTAACCGGCAAAAGGAATCTTACTGAAAGCACTTTTGTTCTCACGTTTACCAGGGGAAACATGCAATTTACTGCAGGCCAGCGAATACTTGCAGGAATAAAAGGTGATATCGACCAAAGGGATTATTCCATTTACAGCGGAGAGGATGATGAATCTCTTGAAATACTTGTTAAAGAGATTGATGAGGGGAATGTTTCCTTAAAGCTAAGAAACTGTGAACCCGGACATTTACTTAATATAAGCGGACCTTACGGGTCATTTACTATAAAGAAAGAAGACATGAATACTTCAAGGCTGATCTTTATCGCTACAGGAACAGGCATCTCGCCATTCCATAGTTTTGTGAGAACATACAGTGATATTGATTACCTCCTGATTCATGGCATCAGGTACAAAGAAGAAACTTACGACAGAGAACAGTACGATCCTGGCAGGTACATCACATGTACCTCGCAGGAGGCATCCCAGGGTAAGAAAACAAGAGTTACAGACTTCATATCGGGTTTCAGGATCACGCCTGATATGCTGTTTTATCTATGCGGCAACGGCAGGATGATCTACGATGTGTCAAGAATTCTTCTCAACAAAGGCGTGCCTGCGGGCAGTATCTTCTCGGAAATCTATTTTGCGTAGGGGAACATTTTCAAACCTTGGCAAACTACCAACAATCCAGCTGCATTATCGAAATCCTGCAAACAATCACTGTTTTAATGTAACAATCAGGTAATAGGCTGACCGTAACTTTGCGGGACTTTATCCTGGTCTATGGATAAGAAGTGAATTATAGTATTAATTAAAGTAAAAATAGCTATGAAAGGAAAAACACTGATAATAAAAAATCTGATGATAATCCTATTTTCAGGAATTTTGATCGTCTCCTGTGAAAAGGATAAAGATCCGGATGAAAAAATTGTAGGTACCTGGAACACAAGCACCGGTAAGTTCGATGCAACAATAGACAACAAACCCCTGCTTCAGTATTTTACTGAACAGGGATTAACTGCTACTGACGCCCAGAGTGCAGTAGCATTCTTCAATACGGCAATGCAGCAATCATTCGCCGGTTCAATAACATTTAAATCGGATAACACGTACACTTCAAACCTTGGCGGACAGAATGATTCAGGAACATGGAGCCTGAACAGCAACAGGGATAAACTTACTCTGGATCCTGCAACAGGCGATGCCTTTGTAATGAATGTAGATACCTTAACTGATAATGAGCTTGTTTTATCGTGGATTGAAACAGGGAAGGAAGATATCAACGATGACAATGTCCAGGAAACAATAAATGTCAATATAACAATGAGATTTACCAAGTAGACCTTCACAATTTATTAACTTACAATTGTTTTAAGAAAATGCTGACCTGATCAGCATTTTTATTTTTCGGATATTTCCCTTCCTCCCTTCCTGTAATTTTTGTATATTTAGATATAAAGAAATAAGATGAAAGCCAGGATCTATAATATTCTTGAGAAGGAAGGTTCTCATGCAAACCTGGTATTCGAATATTCCATTGTGACGCTCATTATTCTCAATGTGGTGTCAATAGGTCTGGATACAGTAAGAGATCTGAACCCTTTGATGGTTGCAATCCTGAATGTCTTCGAGGCATTCTCCATAGTTATATTCAGTGTTGAGTACATCTTACGTATTTACATTTCTGATCTTACCCATCCCGGGAAGACCAGGTTAAGGTCGGCTTTACGGTTCATTTTTTCATTTTTCGGACTTATTGACCTAGCTGCAATCATCCCGTTCTACCTGCCATTCCTCATAACTGCAGACATGAGATTTCTAAGAATCCTGAGACTCATACGTTTTTTCAGGATCTTTAAACTGTCAAGATACAACAGCACCCTTCAGCTGATATGGAACGTAATAAGGGAGAAGAAGTCTGAATTTATAATGACATTCTTTATCTCGACACTTATGCTTCTTGTAGCCGCATTCCTGATGTATTATGTTGAAAGTCCTGTTCAACCTGACAAATTCAGAAATATCTTTTCATCATTATGGTGGGCAGTTGCGACCCTTACACCTCTTGGCTATGGAGATGTTGCCCCGGTCACAACCATCGGAAAGATAATCAGTGCTATTGTTGCCATAATAGGAATAGGTTTGATTGCACTTCCCACAGGTATAATAAGCGCCGGCTTCATTGAAAAGATAAGCAAAAAGGATCGTGAAAATAATGAAGATGACATAGTCTGCCCACACTGCGGTAAAAAAATCAGCGGATGATCATTTTACAACCATCTTGTTATCAAGAAGCCTGCTGTTATAGGATTGTTTTATTGCCTTCAGCTTCTCTTCCATCCTTCCCTGCAGCTGCATATCTTTACCTGCAAGGTTCTTTTCAAGAAGGCTGTCAGACCGGTAATTAAACATCCCTGTTGTCTTGTCATCCAAAATCATAAGGATGTTATCATCCATCATGAGCTGGTATGTATTTCCATTGGTATTGAAGGCAAAAGAATCACCGGAATCATTAAAAAGATCGTTGCCAAAAGCTATAAAATCCTCATCATATCCAAGGTAATTCAAAACTGTTGGCATAATATCGATCTGCTGTGCAATACGATTCCTGATTCCTCTGAGATTGCTTCCGGGTTTATAGAATATCACAGGGATGCTGTAAACACCAAAGCTGGACTGATACTCTTTATGAATAGTTTCGTTTGTATGGTCTGCCGTAATAATGAAGAGCGTATTGTAGTACCAGGGATCTGAGGATGCTTTCTTAAAGAACCTGCTGAGTGCATAATCTGTATACCCGATAACCTCTGCTATCGGAACCGGTCCTTTTTTAAACCTGCCACGATATTGGGCCGGAACCTCGAAGGGATGATGTGAAGAAATGGAAAAAACGGAAGCAAGAAATGGCTGAGGGAATTCATTTAGCTTCGATGCAAAATACATAAAGAAAGGCTCATCCCAGACACCCCACATACCATCAAAATCATCCTGCTCAGGATATTCATTTAATCCATAGTAATCGTCGAAACCAGCCATTTTTGCAAAAGAATCAAATCCCATCGAGCCATTCGGCGCCCCATGAAAGAAAGCTGTATAATAACCTTTCCTTTTAAGAAGAGAAGGAAGAGCATTTATCTGGTTATTTGCATAATGTGATATAATATATGGAGTTTCTAGCGAAGGTATCGATGCCAATATTGAGGGCATTGCATCGATCGATTTTCTGCCATTTGAAACTGAGACATCGAAGGTAAGGCTGTATTGCAGCAATGAATCAATGAATGGCGTATATCCTTTGTATTTACCTCCTTCAAGTGAAGGATTAAGCGCCCCAATATACTCACGTGCGAAGCTCTCAAGAATAATAATAACTACATTCTGCGGAACAAAAGTCTTTCCTGTTGCGGTATAATGAGGATTATAGATACTGTTTAGCTGATCTTCGCCGAAATAATTATAGCGCAGCAGCGGTTTCTTTCCAAAGGTCCTCAACAGGCTGAAGGGAGTATTAAGTACTATGGCACTGTTTGCAGGGTTATCAACATATTTTGCAGCATTGCTTATAGTTATCGGCCTGGTTGAATGTTTATATCCTCCCCTTGCAGCTCCGATTACAAGGAATATGACAACAGGGATCATAAGCACGCTGAATATAAACCTCAAAACTTTTTTCTGCCTGTTGATTATAACAGGCTTATATATTTTGTACAGGAAAGCCATAAGAGCCCACAATGCTATCACAAACAGCGTGGCCATCCAGTAATCAGCCAGGAACCTGAAAAAAAGTTTGATCACATTCTCTTCATTCCGGAATGTACCGAATACATCTGCTGTTGCCCTTTTACCAATGAACCTGTAATAAACGAAATCCATGCCATTGAGTGCTACAGCAATGCCGTTTGTGATAAAGAACAGCCAGGACATAATCTTTTGAAAACCCGGTTTGTATCTGAAATCAAACGGAAGGATGTGAAAGAAGATGTACAATATGTTGACGTAAACTGCAGCGGAAACATCAAAGATAAGCCCCCCTGCCATTATTCTCAGAAGTTCACCGGCATTCGTTCCAGGAAATAACCTGTGATTGAATATCAGGAAACCGACCCTGCAAAGACTGAATAAAATCATCACGATGATGATCCTGTATGCCAGGACAAAGTAGATATTGCCTTTTATGAACCTAATAAAGTTTTTCAATGAAGAGAAAAAAAGCCGGGCAGAAATTTACCCGGCTCAAATATATTCAAATTTCATATTATTCTGTCGGAACCTGCTCCATAAGCTCCTTGAGCTCTTCGCTGTTAAAGTTATTCATGAACTGGCTGGCTTTTCTCGTTGTGTAAAGCCCGAAAAGCATGAACAATACAAATACTGCAATAACAACAAACATAACGATTTTTGCAGTTTCAGGTTTTGCCTTCAGAGCCTGAACCAAGGCTTTGTAAGTCAGCCAGCAGGCAAATAAACTTACAACCAGACTGACTGCAAGGCCAAGATAAAGATTCAGTCCTGTTGCAAATCCAAGTAATGCATTGATTGGCATTACTACCATCAGAGAAGAGACAACTCTTACATTTGGTTCAAAATCGGTGCTCCCTTTGCAGATTGCTGATAATATAAGCAGTACAACTCCTCCGATGAAGAGACCTATTACAGCCCCGATTATTGCAAAGATAAATGCGGTAACACCAGCTGCTCCGCCAAAAAGGCTTCCTCCCACGGAAAGGTGCAGGATGCTCCATACAAAAGAGATCAGGCCGGAAATTGCTCCATAAATAACAGCTTTAATAAGGGGTTCTGTCATTCCACCCGATAATTTCATGGTGGAAAAGTAGTTCGGGTTTACAAGGACATCTTTAGAATCCTTAATAAATTCATTAAAGTCAAAGCTTCCATTGCTCATAGTCGTACGTTTAAGAGGGTTAGAAAAAAACCAAATTATAAAAATAATTTGTCATAAACCCTTTAAACACGAAAATTAATATTCTCTGAATCAGGGAATAATGAATTACTCAAGGTATGTGTATCCATACAAACCAGAGCGGTAGTTAGAAAGGAACTCTTTCCCTTCTTCCAGTGTAATTATCCCGGCCTTAACTGAGGAGGTCACCCAGGTTTCAACGGTACGCACCATTTTCTTTGGGTTATACTGCACATAATCGAGTACTTCGGCAACAGTTTCACCATCGATTATCTGTTCAATCTTGTAACTATCCTCATCTACCGTAACATGAACTGCATTGGTATCACCAAACAAATTATGAAGATCTCCAAGTATCTCCTGGTATGCACCTACAAGGAATACACCCAGGTAATATGGCTCTTTGCCTTTAAGAGGATGTATCGGTATCTGGTGTGATGTATTTCTTGTTGAAATGAAGTTATCTATCTTTCCGTCAGAATCGCAGGTCATGTCCTGAATGGTGGCATTGACAAAAGGCTCCTCATTGAGCCTGTGAATAGGGACTATGGGGAATATCTGGTCTATGGCCCATGAATCAGGCAATGACTGGAACAATGAGAAGTTACAGAAATATTTATCAGATAGTATTCTTGAGATCTGGCGCAGCTCTTCCGGTACATGCTTGGTATTGGCAGCCATCCTGTGCACTTTTCGTGCAATTGACCAAAAGAGCCTTTCAATCTGTGCCCGGGTCTTTATGTCAACGAGGCCGAAGCTGAACCTGTCGAGCGCCTCCTCCCTGATCTGCTGGGCATCGTGCCAGGTCTCAAGCATTCTTGAGTGGTTGAAGCCGTCATACAGGGCAAAAAGGTCCTTCACAAGCTCATGGTCCTGATCAGTGATTTCTTCCTCCATATCCCATGATGGCAATGTTGTAGTTTCCAGTACTTCAAAGATAAGCACCGAATGATGGGCAGTAAGCGATCTTCCAGATTCTGTGATGACATTGGGGTGAGGAATGTTATTCTTGTTTGCAGCGTCAACAAATGTACTTACAGAGTCATTAACATACTCCTGGATTGTATAGTTCATACTGCTTTCGCTGTTCGCCGATCCAGTGCCATCATAATCGACTCCCAGGCCGCCTCCTATATCGACAAACTCAATGTTAAAACCAAGCTTTGACATCTGCACATAGAACTGGGATGCTTCACGCAGTGCTACCTTAATTCTCCTGATCTTTGTTACCTGGCTGCCTATGTGAAAATGAATAAGCTTCAGGCAATCCTTCATCTTGTTTTTTTCAATAAAATCTATTGCTTCAAGCAGCTCGCTTGATGTGAGGCCGAATTTACTGATATCTCCTCCTGAATCTTCCCATTTGCCGCTGCCGACACTTGCCAGCTTGATCCTGATCCCAAGGTTTGGTTTTACTTTGAGCCGTTTTGAAATAGCAGTAATAAGCTTGAGCTCATTGAGCTTTTCAACAACAAGAAATATCCTCTTCCCCATTTTCTGAGCAAGGAGAGCAAGCTCAATATAATCTTCATCCTTGTAACCATTACAGATGATCAGAGATTCAGGATCAGTATTGATTGCTATTACAGCATGTAGCTCGGGCTTTGATCCGGCCTCCAGGCCTATATTGAATTTCTTGCCATGACTCACTATTTCCTCAACAACAGGCCTCATCTGGTTGACCTTGATCGGGTAGATGATAAAATTCTGTGCTTTATAACCATATTCCTCAGCGGCAATCTTAAAGCAGTTTGAAATGCTTATGATTCTGTCATCAAGGATATCAGGAAACCTTACAAGTACGGGGGTTGAAACATCGGTGAGCTGAAGTTCATCGAGAAGATCTTTTAGGTCAACAGGAGCGCAGCCCTTGCGGGGCGTCACAATTACATTCCCTTTTTCATTTATCGAAAAATAATTAACCCCCCAGCCATTGATGTTATACAACTCAGCTGAATCCTCGACTCTCCATTTTCTCATGATCAGTCACTTGCGATTTAAAATTTTGAAAGACAAATGTCCGAAAAAAATGTGTTTTATACAACATTATGGGCATATATGACCATGATGAGTATATTATAGATGAACAAATACTTAAAAATGTTTTTTCTTATATTTGATCTTTAACCTTTTAAATACATCGCCATGTCACACGAAAAAGCAAAAGAACAGACAAAGCACAAAAAGGAGCCTACAAAGTCTCTGAAAGAAAAGCGATTAGCCAAGAAAGCTAAAAAAGAAGAAAAAAACAGGCAGTAGTAAACCTGTTTTTCGAGTGACAATTATTTAAACACATTACATTTCAAAAAAAAAGAAGTCCCGCACAACCCGGGACTTCTTTGATAATAAATCTTTGTATAGTCAAAAATTAAGCCAGTTTTACATTAACGGCGTTAATTCCTTTTTTCCCTTCAGCAAGTTCAAATGTAACTACGTCATTCTCCTTAATCTGATCTTTCAGACCAGATACGTGTACAAAATATTCATTATCCGAATCTGCATCTTTAATGAATCCGAAACCTTTGGACACATTAAAAAATTTTACTGTTCCTTTGTTCATTGTAATTGTGTATTTAAAATTTAGTGCTGCAATGTACGGATTTATTTTTAAATAACAGTTATCCCGGGGCAAACCTGTTAAAAGAAGTTAAACTTTGGTACTTTTTATTTGATACTCATTACTTTAGAATTTGAAATATTCTTGAAAAAAAGCTGATTATATTTTTTTATTTAATATAAACATTTCAAAGATGAAACGAAGCCTGTCAGTTCTCACTATATTCCTGATTTACATAATTATGGCTAAAAGCCAGCCATCGTTTAAGACTGTTGCAGAAAGCTCTGATTTTAAATCTACTTCAACTTATTCTGATGTGATCTCTTTTATAAGGATGCTTGAAAAATCTTCGCCGTTTATTAAAACTGAAACAATAGCAATTTCAAATGAAGGCAGAGAAATCCCCCTTCTCATAATAGGCAATCCATTGCCTGCAACACCCGGCGACCTGTTAAACGACAGGAGAGTTGTAATCTGCATCCAGGGGAATATTCATGCAGGCGAAGTTGAGGGTAAAGAAGCATCTCTCATGTTTGCAAGAGACATCCTCCTGGAGAAGAATAAAAAAATGCTTGACAATGTAGTTTTTCTTATCTGCCCTGTTATCAACCCCGATGGCAACGAAAGGATAAGCAAGCTCAACCGGACTCAGCAAAATGGCCCTGCCAATGGAGTCGGCGTGAGGTATAATGCCCAGTTCCTCGACCTGAACCGGGACGGCATGAAGGTTGAATCACCGGAGATAAAAGGATTGATAATGAATGTCTTCAACAGGTGGGATCCGGCAGTTTTCATGGATTGTCATACAACAAACGGTTCTTATCATGTAGAACCGGTAACATTTACATGGAGTGTGAATCCCGCCGGTGACAGGATGCTCATCAACTACATGCGTGACAGGATGATGCCTGAAATTTCTAAAACATTAATGAACAGCTACAAAGTAGAAAACTGTTTTTACGGTGAATTCATAGATATGCTTCAACCTGAAAAAGGATGGATTCTTGATGCATCAGAACCAAGATACATAAGCAACTACTTTGGAATAAGGAACAGGCTAGGAATACTGAATGAGAATTATGTATACGCTGACTATAAATCCAGGGTACTTGGATGCTATAGCCTGATACGTTCGCTTGCTGATTATGCAAGTGATCATGCACAAAAAATAAAAACCATGGTAAAGGAGGCTGACAACAGGACAGTTGCCAGGGGCATGAATCCCGGAACCGCAGATTCATTTCCAATCAAATACAAGCTGCTCCCTGCACCTGAGAAAGTTACTGTAAAAACCTATGAAGCCGAACTGGTTTCGGTAACAGACGGCTGGCCAGAATATAAAAAAACAGATCGCCGCAAAGATGTCACTGTTCCGTACTATATCGATTATCTGCCGGCTTTAAGTACCGCGTTCCCTTTTGCATATATCCTGACTATTCCGGACAAATCTGTGATTGAGCTCCTTCTGACTCACGGAGTCAAGCTTGAAAAGTTATCGGAGCCATCAGTCCTGGATGTCATGAGCTACGAAATAACAGGACTTAAACCTGCTGAAAGAATGAACCAGGGTCATTATACAAATTTTGTGGAAGGGCAATACACTGAGAAAAAGATTGATTGCCCGGCAGGCTCTGTCATTATCAGGACTGCCCAGCCACTGGCAAATATTGCTTCCACATTGCTTGAACCCGAATCCATTGATGGTCTGGTATTCTGGAACTTTTTTGACAAATACCTTGTACCACAATGGGGATCAGGGTTCAATCAGTACCCTGTTTTAAAATTAATGAGGAAGACAGATCTTAAAACAGTGCCATTCTAAGACTATGCAAAGAGTATAGCCTTTATGGTGTCAAAGATTCTGAATCTTTCTGTCAGTTGCGTTGGCTTTAGCCTATTAGCCTTGCGGCATCCTCGTCGAGGTACCAGTCGAGGCTTCCGTAAACAGGACTTATATGAGATGCAGGATATTTTTCTGATCCTTCAGAGTAATTGAGAATCTCAGCAATAACGGGGGCTTTCTTTTGACCGGTTGCAATGAATGCAACTGCCTCGGCGTTATTGATAACCCTTCCTGTAAGAGTTATCCTTTTCTGCCCGGTCACAGGATGAACAGCCACTTCACACGATCTGACAGACTCAATTAACTCTTCCTGCCCTGTGAAAATGGAAGCAGTATGCCCGTCTTCTCCAATTCCGAGAAGAATGAAATCGAACAAGGGGTAGTTATCCCGACCAGGAAGAAAATTTTTAAGCTCAAGTGAATATTTTTCCGCAGCATCCAAAGCTAACCCTTCACCAGCTATACGATGAATATTTGTTTGAGGAATAACTATCTTATCAAACAGGATTCTTTTTGCCATTCCATAATTGCTGTCAGGGTGATCGGGAGGTACACATCTTTCATCACCCCAGAAAAAATGAACAAACTCCCATGGCACCATTCCCGAATATTCATCACCAAGGAATGAGAAGAGCAACTCAGGCGTTGAACCTCCTGAAAGAGCTATTGAATATGGTTTTTCCCGGCTTGAGGAAGCCCGGATTCTCCTGATAAGATCTTTTGCAAGTTCAGTTGCAAGTTCCTCAGGAGACTTAAAGATATTCACCGATTTTTTCATAATAATGATCAGGATGATTCAAAACAATACTACCATTTCGCTCCCCACACCTCATAGCTCACAATAATCATTGTCATTAGTGAGGTTCCGGCATGGCATTCTCCATGCATGACCGTTTCCAATAAGGTCATTGGCAGATTCGGGCCCCCATGTGCCTGCAGGATATCCAAATACCTTTATTGAATGATCATTCATCCATGCCTGGCGGATTGGTTCAAGAAATTTCCATGCAGTTTCAACCTCATCGTCACGGGAGAATAAGGTTGAGTCTCCAAGCATTACATCATTGAGGAGCCTCTCATAAGCTGATGGCATCCTGACATCTGCCAGGTCCCTGTAATGAAAATCCATACTGACATTCTTTACGTTAAAGCCTGCACCGGGTTCTTTCATGTCAAAGCTCAGGAGGATACCTTCATCAGGTTGTATCCTGACGATAAGCTGGTTACCCCTCACAATACCCGGAGCTCTTCTGAAAAGATGATGTGGAGTAAGCTTGAAGTTGATGACAATTTCTGTAACCCTTGTTGGCAGCCTCTTCCCTGTCCTGATATAAAAAGGGACGCCACCCCATCGCCAGTTATTTATAAAAAACTTCATGGCAACATAGGTTTCAGTCCTTGAATCAGCAGTGACCTTGCTCTCCTGCCTGTAGCCAGGCACGCACTCACCCCTGATCAATGAGGCAGTATATTGTCCCCTGACAACATTGCCAGGTATTTCTTCTTCCTTATAAGGCTGTAATGATTGAAATACCTTAAGAACCTCGTTCCTTATCGAGTCTGCTTCCATTGAAGAAGGTGGTTCCATTGCAGTAAGCCCTACCATCTGGAGTAAGTGGTTCTGCACCATATCCCTCAGGGCTCCTGCCGAATCATAATATCCACCCCTGTTCTCAACACCAATGCTCTCTGCTGACGTGATCTCTACATGGTCAATGTAGTTCCTGTTCCACAATGGTTCAAAAATTCCATTTGCGAAACGTGTAACGAGAAGATTTTGAACAGTCTCCTTACCAAGAAAATGATCTATCCTGAAGATCTGATCTTCGCCTATGTATTGATGAAGCTTAATATTAAGTTTCCTGCAGGATTCAAGGTCATAACCAAATGGCTTTTCTATTATGAACCTCCTGAATCCTTTTTTCTGGTTGCTGAATCCTGAGATTGAAAGATTTACAGCAATGTTTTCATAGACACTCGGGGGCGTTGCTAAATAGAAAATGTAATTTCCGTTGACCGAATGATCGCTGCAGATGTTGTCAATAACAGAATGCAGAGCATCATAAGCTTTACTGTCATCATATTCCATTGAATGATAATGCAATTTTTCAAGGAATTCAGAAATCTGTGCATCATCTCTCTGTTCCGCTCCCGAGTGTATTGCTTCATTCATCTTCGACCGGAAATCCTCGTCTGAAATCCGGGTTCTTGCTATTCCAAGAACTGCGAATTTTTCTGGCAGCAACTTCTGCAATCCCAATGAATATATTGCCGGAATCAGTTTTCTGGAAGCAAGATCCCCTGATGCCCCGAAAATTACAAAAAGAAGATTACCCGGTTCCATGTCTTATCTGGTGTGAAGTGATTAATGTATTGTATATCAAAGATAGTCATCTTCAGGGATATGGCGTCATGCGTCTGGCGTCCGGGAGTCATGCGTCCGGGGGTCATGCGTCCGGGGGTCATGCGTCCGGGAGTCGTGCGTCCGGGAGTCGTGGTGGTGTCAGTACTAAAAGTGTAAGGTTGTAATTGTCGTCAACATACAACCTTTACAACCTTAAAACCTTTGCCACTTTAAATCACCTCTAAAGCCCTTACAGCTTCTCCGCAGTAGCCTTCATGTCCCTGGCTGTGTTTATAAGCCTGACAAGCTCAGATCTGTAACCATCCTCATCATCACCTTTTGCTGACTTTGCCAGGGCAGCTGCACCCGTGAAGGTTGAGGATCCTTTGAACTCAGAATCCCTGAGCAGCATTCCGAATTCTGCAACACCTGCTGCAAATTTAAGGTTGACAGAGGCTTCTTCTATATCCCGGATCCTGCCTGAAACAGGTTTTTCAAGCAACTGGCTTGTTCCTGATGAAGGATTTTTGTAGCGGATCTTTATTGTGAGATACTCAGAAGAGTTATCACTTTCCTTCACTACTTTCTGGTACCTCAGAGGGTCAACACTCTGTCCCTCATTACCGGAACCGGCAGGCACCAGCTCATATAATGCCGTAACATTATGCCCTGCTCCCATCTCACCTGCATCCTTCTTATCATCATTAAAATCTTCTTCATTAAGCATCCTGTTCTCATATCCTACAAGCCTGTATGACTTTACCCTGGCAGGATTAAACTCAACCTGGAACTTAACATCTTTTGCAATGGTGAAGAGTGTGCCTCCAAACTCGCTCACAAGAACTTTCCTTGCTTCCTGGAGATTATCAATATAGGAGTAATTTCCATTACCCTTGTCTGCAATGATCTCCATCTTGTCATCCTTAATGTTCCCCATTCCAAAACCCAGCACAGTCATGAAGATACCGGTTGATCGTTTCTCCTCCACAAGCCTTTCAATACCGCCATTGCTCGAATCACCTATGTTGAAATCACCATCGGTAGCAAGTATGATCCTGTTATTTCCTCCTTCAATAAAGTTCTTCCCAGCAACATTATAGGCTAGTTTCAGTCCCTCACCACCTGCAGTTGAACCGCCTGCCTCAAGATTATCGATCGCAGACATGATTGTTTCCTTTTTATTCCCTGGTGTCGATTCCAGTACCAGCCCTGCTGCTCCGGCATACACTACAATCGCAACCCTGTCTTCATCTCTCAGCTCATTAACGAGCAGTCCGAATGCAGACTTAAGAAGTGGGAGCTTATTTGGAGCCGCCATGGATCCTGAAACATCGATCAGGAAAACAATATTTGCAGGTGGAAGAGCCGACTTATCAATATCTTTAGCTCTTAACCCGATATGAAGAAGATGGTTCCGGGTGTTCCATGGACAGACAGCAAGCTCTGTGTAAACTGAGAACGGATCCTTCCCGGCGGGTTCAGGGTAGTCGTACCTGAAATAATTAATCATCTCCTCTATCCTCACTGCATCAGGAGGAGGAAGCTCTCCATTGTTAATAAACCGCCTTATGTTTGAATATGATGCGTTGTCTACATCAATTGAGAATGTTGAAAGTGGATTGGCGGAGACAGACCTGAACCCGTTCTCATTGACTGGAGCATACCCTTCAGTATTGAAATTATTATTGTACATGGCTGACCGTGAAACACCTGCCTGATATGACATATCCATTGCAGAAGCAGGCATTGATTTCATTTCCATTTGCCTGTTGCTGGCATCTTTCTTAACAATAACAGGGTCGGCAGCTATTGTTATATTTATAACACTCCTTTTGCCTATTAATTCTTCCACTTTCAGGCGTCCCATAAAGATAAATGCCAGCTTTGTTATGTTGTCTGACACTTCTATCCTGTAGGTACCATCTGACCCTGTAACAACCGAGATGTTTTTTTCAGATGGCAAAGCTTTCACAACAACTCCTGGTACTGGGTTACCGGAACTATCAGTGACTTTACCCGAGATGATCCTCCCGGCTGAAAAAGAGTAGATGAATAAAGCCATCACGGCTACTGCGAACATTCGAAGAAAATTTTTCATGACGATGAGTTTTGGTTAAACTTTCTCTTATGATGCAGTGGCCAATAATATTCCATAAAGTATTATGAAATTTTTTACATAAATGTTTGGGAATACAACTTAATTGCTGGCATTCAAGTTGTCATATAATGTTCCGGTTTTGCCATAGCACGATCTGAAAGATAATTTCAATTCAAGTCATTAATTGTAGATAATTTCAGAAAAAATGTTTTAGCCGGACATTACTTCAACTATCTTAGCATAATATGATCTTCAACATTCATATTCATAAGGATAGCCACAGAACTGAGGAAGAGATACTGGATGCTTTCAGGGAGAACAGGGATGCAGGGCTGCTTGGAGAGTTGTACTCATCATACATGAGCTTAGTATATGGCGTATGCCTGAAATATCTGAAGAACAGGGATGATTCACAGGATGCCGTAATGCACATCTTTGAAAAGATCCTGGTTGAAGTGCCAAGGCACGAGATCCATAATTTCAGAAGCTGGCTTCATGTAGTTACAAAGAATTATTGCCTCATGCAGCTAAGGTCAGAGAAAACAAGGCAGGAAAATTTCAATTCATGGCTGAAAGATCCGCTTATTTTTATGGAATCTGCCCCTGATGTGCATCTTATTGATGAAGCTGGTCCTGATATGGAAGAAAAACTAAGGAAGTGCATTGAAAAACTCAGGGAAGATCAGAAAAGCTGTATAGAGCTCTTTTATTTCAATAACAGGTGCTACAGTGATATTGCTACTGATCTCAGGATCGATGAAAAGAAAGTAAAGAGTAACCTGCAGAATGCCAAGAGGAATCTAAAAATATGCCTGGAGGGAAAATGAAAGCGGAAGAAAATAAAAGAAACCAGACTGGTGACAATGTCGGAAAGTACCTGAAAGGAAAACTGTCAGGGGAAGAAAGAAATGTTTTTGAAAAGCAGATGCAGAAAGACATGTTCCTCGACGAAGCTGTCGAAGGCTTGTCGGAATTAACAGCTGAACAGTACGAAGATGACCTGAAAAAGCTCGAGAAAAGACTTCGGAATAAAACCATACGCTCACAGAAGGTTATCTTATACAGGGTTGCAGCTTCTGTTGCTGTTCTGATTGTTGCCTCTGTTTTCATTCTCATTGAAAGAGACCGGACAACAATGCCTCAGAAAGAGGAAGTCAACCTTGAAATTGCAATGAATCAACCGGTATTGATGCCTGAAGAAGCTGACCAGGACAAAGTATCTGTCAGCAGGGATACACCAGGGACTGAAACCCGGAAAAAAGAAGAACTTCCTCCTGTTGTCTCCGGGAATGCTTCGGATGATAATACATACAGCACTTCGCAGGAAAAACCTGCAGAGCAGGAAATTATCCAACCATCTGCGAGCGCTGCCGGTGTAAATAAAGAGGCAGAAGCTAACGCAATTCCTGAAAGAGCATCAGCTCCTTTATCAGCAACATCGAAAAGTGTAAGATCTTTTAATACCAATTATGATGCAGGCCGAAAAGGAAGCATAACAGAGGAAGCAAAGAGAGCTGAAATACCGGGTTATATTAATATAACTTTATCAAGTCATGATCAGATACTGAAAGAATCTTCCGGACAAGAAGGAACGAAAAATTATTCACCACCTGAACCAATCGCAGGTATTGAAGAATTTAAGAAATATATCATTAACAGTATTTTAGCTAAAAATATCGCGAAATCACAGGATAGTGTCATTGAAGCAGGTTTCAGGGTGCTGCCGGACGGTTCTCTTGATAACATAATACTCAAAACATCCGCAGGAAAAAACCTGTCGGATGAGATAACCAAAGTTCTCAAGGAAGGTCCGACATGGCAGGCAGCAGAAAAGAACGGGGTACCTGTTGAAGAAGAAGTGACACTAAAGATTGAGCTTAAGTAACCTTAAACTGCATTGACTTTTTCAGCTGCTCTCTTTGTTGCATTAACTTCAGCGATGTAATCTTCAAGCTCTCCGGCACGCTTTTCCCCGGTATGATCGCGCAATATCACTTCACGGGCACGCTGTCCGGTTTCAATCCTTTTATTTTCAGAAACCGATCTGAGCACTCTCAGGGTGTCTGCTGGAGATTCCGAGATGAAGATCTCTTCACCCGGACTGAAGATTGTATCAAGTCCCTCCCACCAGTCGCTGATTACCGGAACACCACAGGCAGCTGCCTCAAAGAGTCTTACACTGGGAGAATAACCCATTTTGACCATATCCCTGCGTGTAATATTCAATGTATATCTCTGGCTATTATAAAAGCTTACATGAAGATCAGGGGGAAGATGCTCAATTCGTTCAATGTTGTTGTTCCAGCTGATCGAAGCCGGGTACTGAGGACCGGCCACGACAAACTTTCCGTCAGTCCATTTCAAGGCAGGTTCAACTAACAGCTTGTTCAGAGCCGGCTGCCGGTCGTCGCTGTAAGTTCCAAGGTAACCGAGATCCCACTTTTTTTCAATTTCAAGCGGAAAATACAATTCCGGATCAACCGAACAATAGAATTGCTTTGCAGCCGGGGAACCGAAACTGCTCATAAAAATATCAAGACAAGGGCCTGCTGAAAATGAAAGATACAGATCAAAAGAAGGTATCAGGGAAGCAGCAAGATATTTACAATTATTTTCTCTAAGTGCAGCGAGCGTCACCGGGGTGTCGATGTCGTAAAAAGCCTTTACACCGGAGGCAGTAGCGACAATCCATCCGGCTGCTTCAATCCCGTCAGCAACATAAGAACCTACAATGACACAACCGGCATTTTCTATTTCATCATGATATTTTTTCTTAAGCTCATCAACAGATCTGTATATAGCCACCCTGCAGTAAGGTGTTTCGGGCATATCCCTGTTCGAGGCATACCATGGCAGATCTCTTTCCAGGAACAGGACATCATGTCCTCTCCTGTGCAATCCTTTTATGAGACTTCTGTATGTTGTCGCATGACCATTTCCCCATGACGATGTTATTGACAAACCAAGAATTACAATTTTCATTTTATCTTCAATGTTGCATTACAGACTGTGATGATAGTATTTTGTCAAGAAGGTTTGCCCTCTGCCTGTATGTATGATCGGCGAGTACCCTTTTCCTGGCAGCAAGGCCAATCTCATATGCTTCTTCTTTCCCGATATCCTCCATAAAATATCCTACCTCGTTGCCGTTTCTTGCAACCAGTATTTCCCTGCCAGGTTCAAAAAAGGAATTAATACCTTCCCAACTATCTGTAATAATGCAGGTTCCGGCTCCGGCAGCCTCGAAAACCCTTGTAGCCGGTGAAAAGCCATAATCGGCCATGCTCTGCCTGCTGATATTGAGAACAAAGGTTGATGAACAGTTAAACGCATTATGATCCCTGCTGAAGACATGGCCCGCAACTTTGACATTAGAGGGCATGCCGGTGTCGTTCCATCCGCTGCCACCAAGAACAAAAATTTTTTCCCTTTTTTTTGCGGCAACATCAAGGAAAAATTCCTTAACCCTTGCCTCACGGTCAGGAAGCCGGTTACCGAGAAAAGAAAGATCGGAAGCAAACCTTTCTTCAGGTTGAACAGGGAAGTGTGTCTCCGGATCCAGTGCATTATAAACTGGTATACATTCCCTTGCGCCCAGGAGGCGGTATTTTTTTACCACTGGATCGCCGCCGCCGTATGTCAGAATCAGATCATACTCAGGAACAAGCTTTCTGAATGGAGCATTAGCATCGGAAAATACAGAATCGAGTGTAGCGGGAGCATCAACATCCCAGAAGATGACAAGCTGATCAGGCTTTCTTAATTCCAGCACAGCTTTCTCGAGGTAAGTATCAAATACCCCCACACCGCTGGCTTTAACTATTATGTCAGCTGAGGATGCTTCTTCCAGTGCCTTATCAAGCGATGCTTTATCATTCCTGTAAACGACAACTTTTGCCCATTCAGGATCAGGTATATCGCGGTTTTGCTGCCTTTCGTAAGCGTCAGGTTCATAAAAGGTTATTTCATAACCAAGCCTGTTCAGATTTTTGATTATTCCCCTGTAATAGGTAGCGGCACCATTCCAGTATGCCGATACAAGGCTTGATCCGAAAAATGCTATGACAGGTTTAATTTTTCTATTCATGAAGTTTGTTTTATACATGTATTGCGGTTCCAAAAACCTTTTCCCTGTTCCATATTCTTATCTCATTAACTATGCACAGCAGCTGGTCAACCCTGTGATCGCAGGTATGTCTGTTCCGGATAGTTTCAAGGCCATGGGCCGACAATGAAGCAGCAAGACTCTTATCTGAGAGAACAGCAGAAAGTTGCTTCTTCATCTCATCTCCATTATGAGCAATTAAGTAATCTTTCCCCGGTGTAAATAGTTTTTCAGAATCATTCCATGAAGAGCATACAAGTGGAATTCCGCATGCCATTGCTTCAAAGGGTCGTATGGTAGGTATGCCTGGAAGCTTTTCAACATATGGTCTTCTCGGCACATGCACAGTTACCCGGTATTTGCCGAATACCTCCGGCACCTTGTAGTTAGGCAACCATCCTTTATATTTTATCTTAGCTGCTTTCAGCAATTTAAGTGCATCAGCAGGATATCTTACACCATAAAAGCATGCTTTCAGTCCAAGCTCCATTACCGGTTCAATAATAAACTCCTGGAGTTCATCACTTCGTTCATCGTCTCCCCAGTTGCCAATCCAGACCAGGTCTCCTTCCTTTTCTTCCTGGATCACAGGATGAAAGATCCTGTCATCAGCAGCTTCATGCCATGCCCACACTCTTTTCGACCAGCCGTTCCTGACATAGATCCTCCTGATAACATCGCCAAAAGCAAGCACACCATCGTAGTTCGTCAGATCAAATTTCTCCATCTCATGAGGTGCGCTCACCGTCCTGTGATGAGTATCATGGAACATCAAAATCATATTCCTGTGCGTCGAACGGTACTCCCCGATCTTCTTCACAACACCTGGATCATTCCATTCATGTACTATGACAAGGTCTGCATCTTCAATGTGATCCGCAGGATTGAAATCCTTTTCCGAATAGAATACAGGCTTATGGGCAGGAAAGGATTTAATGAAATCGTCGAAAGCTGATTTTCCTTTTTCTGAAATCAGGTTCTTCAGGCTCCATCCGCCTTTTGGCTCGAATGCAACTACCTCATGGCCACGGGCAGCCAGCGAGCTTATTATTCCCCGGAGAAAATGGGCATTCCCATGGTTCCAGTCGGATATAACAGAATGGTAAAAGAGACAGATTTTCATTACACTTCGATTTTGTTTTTATTATGGAAGGCTGATTTAAGAATTCCGGCGTATAATTTCAGGTATCCCCTTGTCATGTTCTCAAGAGAGTAATTCATAGTTGCACGTTCTCTCGCCATGTCAGACAGTCTCTGCCTTTTCTGTTTGTCGGCCATCAATGCATTTATCTGTTCTGCAAGGATGGTGCTGTTGTTGGTGGGGGAATAAATGGCAGAATCACCCCAAAGCTCTCTCATCGAAGGTATGTCACCTGCTACAAGGGCACATCCCGACAAAGCAGCCTCAAGGAAGGTATATCCAAAAGGCTCATATTTAACAGGAAGAGCATATACCGCTGCCCTTGAAAGATAACCCCTGACAAGAGAGTTGTTCAGATATCCCGTGAATGTTACATTACCAGGAACACGTATATTCTGGATGTCGTCATAATTACCTGCTATGAAGACAGGGTAGTTAATTTCATGAGCGGCTTCAAGCAACAGGCTTATATTCTTTGCCTTGTCCCATAATCTCCCCATGCTGAATACAATATCCTCCTTGCCGGTAGGGAAGAATATGTCGGGATCGGCCCCGTTATATATAACCTCCGAAGAGGCAGGCTTATAATACTTCTTCACCATGTCCATCATAGAGTGACTGGGCGCAACAACAACATCAGCATTAGTGATCCCATAGCTTACCTGTTCTTTGTACCTGTTCCATGAATATGGAACCGGTTCACCAAGCACGGTATCCCACCAGGAGAGTACACATGAATGGGCAACAACAATAACCGGAACATTCCATTTGTGAGAGTTGTACGAGAATGAATTCAGATGTACTATGTCGGGCCGTACAAGGTTTGCTATGGAATTCAGTCTCAGCGATGCCTTTTCAATATCCTCCCAGGGATCGTTCATCCATTCCTGCCTTGTAAGAATCACCTCATAGTTGAAACTTCTTATCATCTCCTGCTGACTTGCAGAGAGGTTATTACCGGTTACGGCAATAAAGACATCAACGCCATTGTTTCTTAAGCCCTCGGCGAGATTCATTGTATATGTCCAAACACCCCCGATATTATCAGTGGACATCAGCACTTTCATACCAAACAGGTTTAATAACAGGTGCTTTAAGGTAAATTCTGTCGATTATCTCCGCAGTATTATAAAACTGGAATGCATCTTTTTTAAAATGCCTGTCCGCCTGCAGCTCTTTTGTCCAGTTTATTAGAGCCCTCGGACCCCAGTCATCGGGAGGTTTGCTGATGATCTCCCTCGATGTGCCCTTGCATATTGCAGTTTCAAAATCATAAAACGACCCGTTAACATTATAAAATAGTGCAGAACTTTCTGTGCCATAGAACGAAGCTTTTATCTCTGCATCCTGCCCGGCTGGCAAGTTCCAGCTGCAAACAAGCCTTATAAGAACATCGTTCTCAGTTTCAATCTGGGCCGACACATAATCCTCAACAGTTTTTTCTTTTGGATTTATCATCCTTCCTTTTGCATAAAGGGCTGAGACAGTACTCCGTATCTCAGGAAAATCAAGCATCCATAAGGCAAGATCAATAAGGTGAACTCCAAGGTCGAGCAGGCAGCCGCCTCCCGAAATGTTGGAATTATAAAACCATTCTTTATCAGGACCGTAAGCATTATTGAACACAAGGTCGACTGCATAAATTTTCCCGAGATCAGCCCTGTATTCGTTATAAATCTTCTGCATACCCGATGTATACCTGTACGACATATCAACTCCAAGGAGCCTGTTTGCAACATAAGCTTCAGAGATAACCTTTTCCGTTTCTTCCGATGACCTGCCTATCGGTTTCTGGCAGAAGACAGGAATTCCTCTTTGAAGTGCACTGATGCATTGCCCGGCATGAAGTGCATTTGGTGACGCGATTACAACACCATCAGGGTTTGAATTTAAAAGATCATCAAGGTCACGGTATAGAGTAGCTTCCGGTGCAAGCCTGAATGCTTTGCCTGCATTCCTCAGATCGGGCTCAAAAATTGCAACAGGGTTACAGATGCCCTCATCGACGAGCGATTTCATCCTGCTATATCCGATCCAACCGGTGCCTATAAATGCAAGGTTGGATTGGACCTTTGTGGTTACTTCCTGGTACATGTTAATATGTTAATATGTTATTACTGCTTTCATGAAGTTCTCAGGCCTGTCTCTCAGCAACCTGAAGGCCTCGTTTATATCCTGAAATTCAATAAGGTGGGTGATGTATTTTTCAGGCTGAAGGATGTTCTCACCTGCAAGCCTGATTGCTTCCTTTAATCCTGAGACATAGACAGCCGAATCACGTTCGTGTGCATTTATCACATCGAGTCCCTTCCAGTTCCATGCCTGCATATTGACTGTCCTCATGCCATCCTGGTGATACCCGGCAATAATCATTTTCCCCCTTATTGATGTAATTTCAGTGGCAAGGTCTATTGCAGACTGTGTACCTGTCGCCTCAATAACCCTGGGTATGCCTTCGGGGAAAAGGTTCCGGAGCTTGCCGAGGGTATCATAAAAATCATTGAAGGCGATGACATGATCAGCCCCGGCCATCTTTGCATAATGGAGCGAGGTATTCCGGCGTGATACAACAACAACGTATGCGCCGGCATTTTTCAGGAGCTGTATAAGCAGGCACCCCAGGTAACCTGCCCCGATAAGTAGTACCACCTGGTTCTCATCAATATCGCTTCGCCTGAAAACATTTACAGCGCACGCAGCAGGCTCCCCGGGAAAAGGTTTGCCGCCAACCTGCACCGGCAATTTTACTACTTCAGAAAAATGAGCTTTGTCATATTCAGCGTACGCATGACCCGAGATAAAAGCAACCTTGTCACCAGGCAGCAATCCGCTTACACCTGGGCCAATAGCAGCCACAGTTCCATATCCTTCGTGCCCGGGGGCGCCGGGATCGAACGGATATTTAAACCAGTCCCTGCCTTCCCATACCGGAAGGTTAGATGCACACACACCGGTGCCTTCAAGCCTGACAAGGACATCCCCGTCACCTATTCCAGGTAGATCACTGTCGCGTATGACAATTTTCTGAGGTGATTCAATTACCGAAATCTTCATATGCTGTAAAAACAGTATTATTTCTGATCACTCCTTCAGGAATTCTTCAAGAACAGGATTACTATGGGCATTCAGATGATGGAAGTTATTTAACCAGTCAAAGAGGATCCTGATGCCTTCACTGACTGTTATTCTAGGTTTCCAACCTGTTGCACCGGCAAATTTTGACGTATCTGATATATAATATTTCTGGTCTCCTTTTCTCCATTCATCGAATCGTTTGCGGATGGTACGTCCAAGCAGATTCTCAAGCATTGCTATTAGCTCGAGCAGGCTTATTGAATTGGAGGTACCGCCTCCCATGTTAAATGCTTCTCCCCTGAAAGTGTCGATGTTTTCCCATGCAAGCAGGAACGCCTCAACAAGATCCTCCGCGAAAAGAATATCTCTGACCTGCATCCCGTCGCCATAAAGGATAAGCTCATCGTCCCTCAGAGCTTTTAGTATGAAATGGGCAACCCATCCCTGGTCTTCTGTTCCAAACTGGTGCTCGCCATAGATGCAGCTCATCCTGAAAACAACATTCCTGAGTCCGAACGAACGTGCATAATCGAGAACATACTGGTCTGCAGCACCTTTTGAACTGCCATAAGGACTGTAAAAATCCAGCCGCCTCATCTCGTTTATTCCTGTCTGGTTCAAAGTACTATCCCCCGGAAGGTACCTTGTAGTATTACGTACTATGTCAACATCGCCAAGGTTACCATAGACCTTATTTGTTGATGTAAAGATCAGTGATGGTTTATGCGGCGATTTCCGGATGGCTTCGAGAAGGTTTAATGTGCCGCGTACATTTACTGAATAGTCGTGAGCAGGGTTCAACAGGCTTGTGGTAACTGCTACCTGTGCAGCAAGGTGGAAGACATGTGACACATGACTCACTGCTTCCTCAACTGCAAACCTGTCGCGGATATCTGAAATTATTATATTGAACTTATCATTATGCTGCTGCTTAAGCCACTTGAGATTATTCTCGACTCCGGGTCTTGAAAGGTTATCAAAAATATAAACCTGATAACCCATGTTGATAAGCCTGTTGGCAAGATTAGTCCCAATGAATCCAGCCCCTCCTGTGATAAGGACAGCATCATTCTCCTTGAATTTGACTCTTCCCCTGGATGATGTCATCCATTGATTTTTTATGACATTCCTAACCCCTCCCACAGACCACAGCCTGTATAGAAGCTTTTCAGAGTTATCTTCGCCAATCATTCCGAAATGGTACTGGCGTTCATCAGTATGATGGCCATCAGCAGTGGCCATATTATAAGGAATATCATAAAGTGAGTACCAGTAAACCCGCTTCACCGGAGCTGTAAGAACCTTAATGAATTTTTCAACCTGGATTCGTTCATCAAACCTCCATGTGGAATATCCCGTTTTTGTAATCCATATCTCGGCCGGTGAATTATATTGCGCAAGCGCCTTGCGGATCGCATCGATACTCTCTTCCCAGCTTCTCCAGTGCGAATCAAAAACATCGGGGAAGCCATGAATGCCTATAACATCAATATTCCTTAGCACATTCTTCTCACCCATCAGCTTGATCCATCCCGGATCAATGGGACTAATTCCTCCCAGAACTACTCTCTTATCATAAGCTTTGGCTACAACAGCCGCACTTATGATCATTGAGCTGAATATTTCATATGATTCATCCAGGGTAAAATCATATTCACCCCTGTTATTAGGCTCATCCCAAAGCTGAACGTATCCAAAATACCTGCCATGCAGTTCCAGAAATTTAGCAAGGAATTCAGCAAATGATGAAGGATCCATCGGCGGTGAGCAGATTTCAGGCACTATGCCTTTTGATGGCGGAGTATAGATGAAGCAGGGAAGCAGATTAAAGCTGCCGGCAAGATGAGGCACCAGCCAGTCATACCACTCTTTGCCTTCCTTTGTTTCATATTCGGCCCATGATATTATAGTCTTCAGATCCCTGACTGCCAACTTCTCTAAACATGAAACAGCGTGTTCAACACTTGCATAATTGCCTGGATGAAACCATTCAAGTATCCCAATCTGTGGAACAGTGGTTACAAAATCTTCCATACTGACAATTTTCAGGATTTCACATTCATACTATCAAACCTCTCTTCTCAAGCTCTTTCCCGGCAAGCTCAAATCCATCATGTGCTTCCTGTACTGAAAGCCAATCAGTAAGTTCTGCCAGACCTTTCTCAAGGTCTACTGCGGGAGAATACCCCAGTAGGCGCCTGGCTTTGCTGATATCGGCATAACAATGTCTTATGTCGCCAGCCCTGTAGGTTGAAGTTATCCTGGGCAGGTATTCATCTTTATTCATAACTGCTGCAAGCTTCTCTCCTATTTCACGGATAGTGTAGGCCTGGCCGCTGCCTATATTTATAACTTCACCGTTTGCCTCTTCGCTTTTTGAAGCCAGAAGGCACGCTGAAGCCACATCCCTTACATGTACAAAATCGCGTTTCTGATTCCCGTCCTCATAAACAAGAGGAGGATTATTGTTAAGCAGCCGCGAGGCAAAGATCGCGAGCACACCGGTATACGGATTTGACAATGACTGTCTTGTGCCATAGACATTAAAGAACCGCAATGCTGTTACAGGAATGCCATAAGCCCGCCCTGTGATGAGGCACATCCGTTCCTGGTCATATTTCGATAATGCATAAACAGAACTCAGTGAAGGTATCTTCAGCTCATCGGTGGGAACAGGATACATGATGTTATTCACCTCATCTGTAAGCTCCCATATACCCTTCTTTAGATTTTCCACCTTCCTTTCGAAACCAGGCACAATATCTCCGTTGCTCTTCCTGTAGCTTCCTTCGCCATAGACACTCATGCTTGAGGCAACAACAAGCTTCTCTATACGCTTTTTAAGAATAGTCTCGAGTACGATTGCTGTTCCCCTGCTATTCACATCAGTGTATTGTGCAATCTCGTACATGCTCTGTCCAACACCGACCATTGCGGCAAAATGAAATACAATGTCTGTATTCCTGAGAGCTGTCTCAACTGCATCCCTGTCGCGCACATCACCTGTTATCAGCTCAACATCACGATGCAGGTAAGCAGGCCTGTAATTACCCTTTCCATGCACCTGTTCACTTAGATTATCAAGGACTTTAACATGATATCCATTTTCAAGCAAATGATCGCACAAGTGCGATCCTATAAATCCAGCCCCTCCGGTAATGAGTACCTCCCTTCCCATGAATGAATAAAATGTTAAGATTTAGAATTTTGTGGAGCATCGAAAACCATCTGTTTAACAAGACAGAGGAAAAAAAGTTTTTCAGCAGATGTATAAAAATCAGGATTTTGTGTCCATCATGCTTTTTTTTCCCTTATCAGTCCGGACATCATAACAATAACGGAAAGGATTATTACCTGCACAAGCAGGGAATTGTTGATGAAGTATATACTGAGATTGCTTGTCACTGACATGAATAGAAGTATTGTTATCAATCCTCTTGGCGAAAAATACAGCAATGGCGATATGGATAGTTTCATGAACCTCAGGAAAAAATACCTGCTGCTGTAAATAACAGCAACAATGATTATTGCCCAGGGGAGAGTTGTCAGATCAAGAAATTCCTCGTTTTTCATCATGAATCCAAAAAGGATAAAGAAAAGCGATCGAACAAGGAATGTTGCTTCAATCGTGATAGCTTTAAATTTAGCAATCTCATTTTCAAGTTGTACCCAATCCACCTTTCCTATTACCTTGTCTACAATATATAACTTCTTTACCTCATTGATGTTCCCAAGGAACAATCCAAGGATAAGGATAAAGACAAGCCCGGAAAGATCGAATGTTTTTGCCAGAAAATAGACCAGCCCCACCAGGACGATTATGGGTGTATAGGTTATATGATTTTTTATCCGCCCGAGGAGAAATGCTAACCCAATGACAGAAAACACGGAGATCAATATTATAAGTACGATCTGGAGAAGAAACAGCCCTACCGATGTAACATTCACTATTTCATTGGTGATGAAAAAATTGAAAAACAGTACCCCCAGTATATCGGAAAGGCTGCTCTCATATACCACAAACTCCCTGTCGGCAGGTGAAATGTTCCTTGTGCTTGATATTGCAATCGAACTGCTTACAACGGCAAAAGGCAGGGCATTGACCAGACCCCTGTAGAATGGCAAACCGGTATACCAGGCAAAGACAGCGGTAAAAAAAAGTGACAGGAAGATCATTGGCAGCAAAGCCATCAGGAAGGCCTTACGTGCTATGGGAATCTTTGTACTGTCAACCTTTAGCTCGAGAGCACCGTCGAGAACTATCAGTATCAATCCGAATGTTCCCAGTACAGGCAGAACAGGATCGAGCACGGGGATACTTATATTCAGCCAACCAGAGACATTACGGGCAAACCATCCAAGAACGAGCAGCAGGATAACTGTTGGCACGCGGGTGCGTTCTGAGCTTATCTCCCCAAGGTAAGCAAGCAGCAGCATTGAGCATAATGCTATTATTACACCATTCATCGGATAATTCTCACAACGTTTAATTCAGAAGACAGGATATAGCCGCTCAGTACCTGCTAAAGTTCCAGCAGAGAGATATAATGAACAACAATGTTGTCATGGATTCTCTCATACAATATCATATATGTACCAAAAATCATTGCATACACATTCAAATCAGAAGTAAAAAGTGTAATCCCCGTATTACGGGTGAGCTCAGATTTGATTTTCCTGAATAAACCAGATGAAAAGAGCATTGCCTTTTCCTTGCCCGGATTGCTCACAAGCATCTTTTCAAGCACGGCATAAAACTGTTTTTTAGCTGAACCCGACCATATTATCTGCTCTTCAGCCATATCCTAACTTCTTTACGTAACAGATCGTGTGTGATAACCCGGCCTTTCTCAACATCCTCACGTGATTTGGAAATGCATTTCAGTACTTCAGTATTAAGCTGAACAGTCCTGTCATACAATGGCTTAGCAGGTATGGATATGCTTTTTTCTTTTTTCATATGCAACCCAACATGAACTAAAATTACTCAAAAATGATGAAGAAAAAAAATATCATGATTTTGGGTTCTTTAACCAACGATTACTTTTTCTGCTTAAATTTGTATTTTCCCACTTGACTTTTCACATTTATCTTATATTTGAAACCTTCAAACCGAAGACTTCATGCAACATAGATATATACTGTCAGCGATAATTTCTATTTTCCTAACAGTAACTCAACATTCTTATTCACAATCTGTTAGACAAGCTGTATTTCGCTTGTACCCCAGGTTTAGCTTTTACTCTGATGAAAAATCAGGAGAGTTTCTTTTACATGTTCCGGATGCTTTGGAAGGAAAAAAACTTTCTGTTTCTATAAGCACTGAAAACAATACTCTGGCCACATGGAGCGGTGATAATGAAAGCAAGATCGTAAGGATCCCCTTTCCTGTCGACCTCAAGCCTGCAGAATACATCATAAAGGCGGAGATAAGAGCCGGTCAGGAAAACCCGGGATTGTATGTTGCCTACACCAGGCTTGTCATACTGAAATACAAGCCTAACGAAGTAAAAACAGACAGGCTCACCGGCGGACTGATAGTTAACAGAAGACCTTTTTTCCCGTTTGGCTTTTACACCTATTCACCTGTTGATCAGTCTCTTCCAGAAGAAGAGATAGTAAAAGGATTCAACATGATCTCTCCTTACCAGAAGATATCACCTGAATCCCTCAGCGAAAGGAAAGCGTACATGGATCGTTGTGCCCAGCTTGGAATGAAGGTGCATTACAATCTTCTTTCGGTTTCTGGCGGAGGTGGTGTCGGTTCAAGGATAAATGGCATTACTGAAGAGGAGAAGATGAAAAGGCTGCTTGATGAGATTGCAACCTTTAAAGATCATCCTGCCCTACTTGGATGGTATATAGCTGATGAACCTAATGGTTACAAGATACCGCCTGCCGAGCTTGAAAAAATCTACAATACTGTACATGAAAATGACCCATGGCACCCGGTCTCAATAGTCTTCATGGCTCCGTTTGTCAATGCAAGGGATTATGAGAATGCAATGGACATTGTTATGGCGGATCCCTATCCTCTTCCCGATCTTCCTGTAACCCTCGTAGGGAATGTTGCCGGGGACCTCAGGAAGGAATTCAATGCAAAGAGGCCGGTCTGGATGGTTCCACAGGCGTTTGGCGGTGGAGAGCTATGGAGCAGGGAGCCGACATTTCAGGAGCTGAGGTCAATGACATGGCAGTCAATTGCAAACGGGGCAACAGGTATACAGTATTTCGTCAGGCAGGGACCCAATTATTTTCCAAAGTCACCATCTGCCTGGGCTGAATGCGGCAGGATGGCAATGGAAGTAGCCGAGATCACCCCATGGCTTCTTTCCGACGAAGAAACATTGCCGGTGACCACAGGTTCAAAGAATGTCATTGTCTCATCGAGGATGCATAACGGTAAGCTTATTGTTATAGCCGTCAACAAGTACAATGAACCTGCACATTTCTCTGTGAAGATAAATGGCATCTCAGATACAAAAGCTCGTTCAATATTTGAGAACAGGGTTGTTCCTGTGCAGAACGGATCCATAACAGACAATATTCCTCCCTACGGGTCAATTGTGTACCTTATAAACCGGGGAGCAGGAAATAATATATCAACAGCCTCCATAAATAATCTTCTGACCGATCCCGGATTTGAAGACCTGTCAACACCCGGCATTCCTTCAGCATGTTATGCAAGGCCTGGCGGCGATAAGGGAGCAACATACTTCCTCGATTCACGAGAACATTATGAAGGTGATCACTCATTGAGACTTTTCACACCCGCACAAAATAAATCTGTAACAATAAGATTTTTCCCAGTGAAGCTCAAACCAGGCGCTTCATATATAGTATCAATCTGGGCAAAAGCAGATCCGGAACAGCGATTCAGGCTTGTTGATGAAAGCGATAAGAAGAGACCGGTTCTCAATTATCCGCAGTATGTGGAAATTAGCCTTGGGGATTTTTCCCATTCGTGGTTTGTGCCCGGAAGTGAATGGAGACAATTTGTAACATTTGTTACAATTCCTGCTGATGAATCGCCTCAGGTGAAATCAAACCTGGTTTTGAAAATGCCCGGACAGGGCGTCGCATGGTTTGACCAGGTGAAGATCATGGAAGAAAAATAATTGGGATAAACGCCTGTACTTTTAATATAAAAGCATAACTTGAAAAAGTTATTTTTCTATTTTATACCAGGCAACATGTTCACTAATCTTTTTAAAACTGCTTTCAGACATCTTATCAAGCACCCGGGCTACAGTTTCCTTAATATACTGGGGTTGACACTCGGCATTACAAGTGCACTTTTTCTCATCATCTATGTATCAGATGAAGTAAGTTATGACAAGTACCACAAAAATGCAGACAGGATTTACAGGGTATCTTCAAAGCTTACTGAAACTGACGACCAGTTCACCTGGATTGTTGCCCAGATCCCTTTTGGGCCCCAGGCAGCTTCAGAATACCCTGAAATAGAGTCCTTTGTACGTGTTTTCAATTTAGGAAGAACATTGTTCAAGTATGAGGAAAAAGAGTATTTCGAGGAAGATTTCATGTATGCTGATTCCACGTTGTTCGATATTTTTACTTACAGGATCCTGAGCGGAGATCCGCGAGCTGCCGTAACAGAACCCGGGAAGATAGCTCTTACCAAAACAGCTGCATCGAGGTATTTTGGCGATTCTGACCCAATAGGCAAAACACTAACTGCAGGTAAGGACACATATGAAGTGACAGGCGTTATTGCCGATGTGCCAAAAAATTCACATTTCAGGTTCGATGCTGTAATAGCACGAAACAACCTCCCAAAACAGTTTGGATCGTGGGGAAATTTTGGCGTTTCAACATATTTCATGTTCCCAGAAGGTTATGATGTCAGCATGTTTGAACCTAAACTGAAAGAGATAAGCGAAAAGCATGTCAAGCCGGTTCTAGGCCAGTTCAACATCTCTGTTGAGTACATACTCGAGCCTATAAGAAGAATTCATCTGTACTCCACAAACCCTGGTGAACCTGAGCCAACAGGCAGCATCACCTATGTCTATATTTTTTCAATTGTTGCTTTATTTCTATTGCTGATTGCCGCGATGAACTACATGAACCTCGCAACGGCAAGATCAGCAGATAGGGCAAAAGAGGTTGGGCTGAGGAAAGTTGTAGGTTCACAGAAAGAAGCACTGATCTTCCAGTACCTCTCAGAGTCTGTAATATTCACGCTCACAGCATTGATCCTCAGTTTTATTTTCCTGATCATTGCCCTGCCCGGGTTTAATTCACTTGCCGGCAAGTCTTTCGATATAAGTATCATTTATAGCAAAATTGTAATCCTCTCGTTTTTTGGAATAATAATACTGGTAGGCATAGCCGGGGGAAGCTATCCCGCCTTCTTCCTTTCAGGATTCAGTCCTGTTGCTGTATTGAAGGGTGAAAAAACACAGGGAAAAACAGGAAGCTTCTTCAGGAAAGTTATAGTTGTAATACAGTTCAGCGTATCGGTGATGATGATAATGTGCACACTCATTGTTTTCCGGCAGCTTAATTACCTTAAAAACATGGACCAGGGCTTTGACCAGAGCAATATCATCACCCTGCAGCTGAATAACGACCAGATGATAAGAAAATACCTGGTGCTCAAGCAATCACTTCTTGAAAATACCGATATTAAAAATGTTTCAGGCACAAATACTCCCGTTGGCCAGGGTTCAAGCAAGGTATTGTTTAATGTTGAAACAGACCTGGGAATGTCAGAAAGAGGGATCAACTTTGCAGTTGTTGATCATGATTTTGTTGAAACAATGGGCATTACGATGAAGGAAGGAAGGGATTTCCAGGAAGACATGCCTTCCGACACTCTTACAGGGGTTGTTGTAAATGAATCGTTCGTCAACAGGATGGGATGGAAAGAAGCGATAGGCAAACGTGTGGAACTTACTTCATCAAAACAGATCGTAGCCAGGGTCATTGGCGTAATGAAAGATTATCACCAGACAGGAATGTACAACGAGGTTGAGACTTTCATGCTTGTCTACAGGAATACTCATCCCATTGTATATGTGAAGCTCAGTGGCAAAGACAACAAGGCTGCTTTGAGCTATATCGAATCAAAATGGAAAGATATCTTTCCTAGTGAACCATTCACATACGAATATCTTTCCGACAGGTTTAACGGACAGTTTGAAGCTGACGAGAAGAGAGGATTGATATTCACACTTTTCACTGTTCTTGCCATAATCATTGCATGCCTTGGATTATTTGGTTTATCATCTTATACAGTAGAGCAGAGAACAAAGGAAATAGGCATCCGCAAGACATTCGGTGCCGATGTACCGGTAGTACTGCAGCTGATCTCGAGAGATTTTATAATCCTTGTAACTATAAGCATAGTTATTGCTGTTCCGATCGCATATTATATTATGGGAAACTGGCTCGAGAACTATGTTTACAGATCTGATATCGGCATCTTCGTTATAGCCACCACTGCCATTACCACAATCATAATCACTTTCCTCACGATAGGTTATAAGGCAGTGCAGGCGGCACGGATAAATCCGGCGGAGTCGGTAAGAAGTTGATTTTTCCCTTAGCTGGATAGTCATGTTACTATAATTGGGCGCACCAATACGATTACTTTAATTAATTGTATTTGAATACTTTGTTTATTGTTTTATTATAATTAATTGATTTTTATTTTTCTCTTATTTCTGGCAAACAAATTTCAGCTTGTGCGGTGGCAATACCGGGAATGGCTCGAACGTGCAGTCTTTTTCATGGCGGGGTGTTTGCAATGACTTTGTGTAGAGGGCGACGAAAAAGGTGGATGCCGCCAGCATAACTTTTTCCCGTCTCATAACTTTTCCTAAATTTATCCGTCAAACCGAAAGCCTGTCCGATGAAGAACATTCTTAATTCATTTTTGATACTAATATTCCTGTTGCTCTCCGGATGCGGGGAAAACAAGACAAACATCAACTATAAAGGAAACCCGGAAGGCCTGGCGCAGAATGCCTTTATCCAGCTTCCCCTGGGTTCAATACATCCTTACGGATGGCTTGAAAAACAACTTCGAATACAGGCTGAAGGCCTTACAGGCAACCTCGACGATTCCTGGCCCGATCTTCAAAATTCAGCATGGAGAGGGCTTAATGGTGATGCATGGGAAAGGGGCCCTTACTATCTCGACGGTCTTGTACCCCTGGCATATACTCTTAATGATGAAGCACTTAAAGTTAAAGTAAAAACCTGGATTGACCCGATTTTAAAAAGTGCATCAGTTTCGGGATGGTACGGACCGGAAAAAAACACGGACAGGTGGCCTCTTGCTGTTTCGAACAAGGCTCTGATGCAGTATTATGAAGCAACAGGTGACACGCTTGCATTACATGTACTTATAAATTATTTCAGGTACCTCCAGAACAATCCTCCTGACTGGCCCGACAAGGAATGGAGAGGTGTCAGAGCAATGGAAAATGCAGTAACCGGTTACTGGCTCTACCGGCAGACAGGTGAGGAATGGATTACAGAGGTTATAAAAAATATACATGATAACAGCTTCGACTGGACCTCATATTATGAAAAATTCCCCTGGGACTCTGATGCCGTTGCGATGAAGAGGATCCCGCTGAACTGGGGAGCTGAAGGATTGACTGCTCATGTTGTTAACAATGCAATGGCCATCAAATACCCTGGATTATGGTACCAGCAATCAAAAGATGAAATATACCGTAATGCCGTTTACCAGGGTATAAAAAAATATGACCTGAATCATGGCCAGGCAGGCGGCAGGTTCTCAGGTGACGAGCATCTCTCGGGTAAAAGCCCTGACAAGGGAACAGAGCTTTGCTCAATTGTGGAATATATGTACTCACTTGAGGAACTGTTTGCTGTTTTCGGGGAAAATGATTTTGCCGACAGGCTCGAATACCTTGCCTACAATTCACTGCCGGGCGCCACCACTCCCGACATGTGGGCACACCAGTACGACCAGCAGTCAAACCAGGTTCTTGTCAGTAATGCAAAGCGTAACTGGAGTACAAACGGGGACGAATCAAATATCTACGGCTTCAGCCCGAATTTCGGCTGCTGCCTTGCAAACATGCACCAGGGCTGGCCAAAGTTTGTTTCACGGATGTGGATGGCTACCAATGACAACGGGATTGCCATTGTTGCCTACGGTCCATCGGTGGTTAATGCAAAAGTTGCAGATGGCAGGGATGTTGTCATTACCGAAGATACTGATTATCCTTTCAGTGGACTTGTTAAGCTGGGTATAAAGACTGAAAGCGCTGTAAAGTTCCCTCTTTATATCCGGAAACCAGGATGGGCTGATTCCATACTGGTGACTTATCACGGGAAAACAATCATCGCAAAGGAAGGGATGAAGCTGAAGGAGAAATGGCATAATGGCGATACTGTGCTCATAAATATCCCGATGAACATACGCACTGAAAGAAGATTCAAAAATTCGGTTTCGGTTCTAAGGGGACCATTATACTATTCTCTAAGAATTCAAAAGGTTTATGATACTGTTCGGGTTAAAGTTCCAAATCTGCGGTATAAGGGCAGCATTGACTGGTCCATCTCTGCTGAAAGCCCGTGGAACTATGGTCTCATGATCGACCCTGTAATTCCTGTGAGGGGTATAAATGTAACTGAGAACGGCATAGGAAAATATCCATTTGCCGACATCGGCGATCCTGTATGGTCGGCTGACACTGCCGGTTATGTCATCAACCATGAAAAGCCCCCTGTTGTAATAAAGACCAGGGGAATTATAGTACCGTCATGGGGAATGAAAGATAATTCTGCAGACATACCTCCAGAAAGCCCTGTCACACCTATCCTGGATCCGGTTGTTATTGAGCTTGTCCCGTATGGAAGTGCAAGATTAAGGATAACTGAATTCCCTCTTATGGATGTTACAATCATGCGTGATGTTATGAGGCCTTCTGATGATGGTCGTGTGACAGAGGAGTAGTTTTTTTGCGCAACCATTCCTTTTCATCATTGGTAAGAAAACTGCTTAGCCTGCTATATACTTCTTCATGGTAACTGTTGATCCAGTCAATTTCTGATTTATCCAGCATGGAGACATCAATAAGACTGCTGTCAATATAGCAAAGGGACAGGGTGCTGAATCGCAGGAATGTACCAAACTCTGTTTCTTCATCCTTATAACAGGCCAGGAGATTTTCAATCCTGATTCCATATTTATCCGGCCTGTAAACTCCCGGTTCATCAGAGATCACCATGCCCGGCATGATGGGACAGTGACTGGTTACCGCAAGGGGGCTAATGCTGAAATTTCCTTCATGAACATTGAGACAGAACCCGACACCATGCCCCGTACCATGGCCATAATTCATGCCCGCTTCCCAAAGGTCCTTTCTTGCGAGCGCATCGAGCTGGTATCCGAAGGTGCCTGCCGGGAATTTTGCCCGCGCCAGCCTTATCATGCCTTTAAGTACAAGTGTAAAATCCGTTTTCATCTGCCTTGTCGGCTCACCCAGCGCAATTGTCCTGGTAATATCTGTTGTCCCGTCAAGATAATGGCTTCCCGAATCAATAAGAAGTATGCCATTCTTTATCTCAATGTCAGTATCAATAGAAGGTGAATAATGAGGTAGAGCGGCATGCGGGTTTGAGGCTACTATGCTGGCAAAACTTAGTGATAAAAAATTATCCTGCTCAGATCTCAGCTCATTAAGCATCTTTGAAACAGACATCTCTGTCAGTACAGATGATCCGAACTCTTTTTCAACAAGAAAAAACAGTTTTGAAAGTGCAACACCGTCGCGTACCATGATGCGATTCAATCCCTCGATCTCGACATTATTCCTGATCGATTTGAACCTTGAAGGGATTGAAACCTCTTCTATTATCTTCACTCCTTCAGGAACAGAGTTATACAGGATAGCCGATGTTGAAGCAGGAGTGAGAAGCACCGATGTGCCGGCATCAAGATGAGAAAGGACTGAATCGGTCTCATCATAGGGAAGGATTACAATTCCGAGCCTGTCAAAATCAGCTGCCATTGCAGGAGGAATCTTACTTTCATCTGCAAATAACAGGATCTGCTCCTTCCCCACTATTGCAAACGAAAGAAGCAGTGGACTGTAATCAGTATCTCCAGCCCTGATATTAAGGAGCCACATTATATCATCTGGTGCAGTAAGAAGGTGATAATCGGCTCCTGCTTTTTCCATTTCCGTTCTTACATCTCTTATCCTGGAAGACCGGTCCTTACCGGAAAATTTAACAGGAAGCTCAAAAGCTTGATTTGCCGTCATTTCGGGACGGTCTGTCCAGTGGTCGGATACGAGATCGCAGTCAATGGCGATCTCTATATCTTTTCCTTTTACTAGATTATTCAGGCGGTTATAATTTCTTATTGAGAAAACGCGGCCGTCTACACCGATTTTTCCTCCTCTCTCGGTATTTTCTGCCACCCAATTTATAAAGCCATCCCTGTCATTGTTATCTGCATTCATAAGGATGAAGCCGGAACCTTCGAGCTGTGATTCAGCCTGCACAAAATACCTGGAATCAGT
This sequence comes from Bacteroidales bacterium, assembly GCA_035297425.1. GTDB lineage: Bacteria > Bacteroidota > Bacteroidia > Bacteroidales > VadinHA17 > LD21. The sequence continues at coordinate 351,875 of DATGYZ010000034.1, forward strand.
CCAGAGACCTGCCAAGTCCATTGTAATTATAAGAGTTCCAGATGATCCTGTAAACCCTGAAACCCACTCAACAATACGCCAGGGAGCAGCAAGGCTGGTTGATATATGAGGATCAGTGTCAGGGATTAATAAAGTATCAATAGCCTTTTCCTTCATTGAGGAACGGATAAGATTAAGTCTTTCCTTATTATTCATGGGATAAAAGAATAAAGATAAGAAAAATTATCCTGGATTTCTGCTTCGCCCGGATGCCCCCTTGAGTCCTGTGCCCTGCTCTGTTCAAACCCAATACCATGGCATTGTTGTTTTCAACAACCTCAATACTGATGGGGTTCGGCCAGAGGCAAGATCAGAGGTATTCCCTGACAAGTGATACAAACCTGTCCCTGATAAATGGTTTTGAAATGAATCCGAGGCAACCCGATTCTATTGCTTTTATTTCATCATCGGCATAGGCGGTCTGGGCAAGAATGCGGGCTTCCGGACGCTCTTCAAGTATCTGTTTTATAGCCTCATATCCATCCATCAGGGGCATCTTTATGTCCATAAGCACAAGATCTATCTTCTTTCCTGATCTGAATGCGTCAACAGCCTCTAACCCATTTGATGCCCTGATTATTTTGAGGTTCATATCCGACAGGAGCTCTTTCATCAGGAAAAAGTTGTTATCATCATCCTCTGCAATGAGCACTGATTTTTCGGGACTGCTCTTACTCTGATCTTCCATCTCTGTAGTCAATTGTTTCTTGTTAACATAAGGCAGGGTAAAATAGAAGACAGACCCCTTTCCGGGCTGCGATGTCAGCCATATTTTACCTCCAAGGAATTCGATATAGGCCTTTGATATTGAAAGGCCTAGGCCTGTACCTTCATAAGCCCTTGTAGCCGAGCTTTCAACCTGGTAGAACCTTTCGAATATTTTACCAAACTGGTCCTGGCTGATCCCGATACCTGTATCAGAAACAAAAAACTCAAGAAAATTACCTTCGAGCTTGTACCCGAAGCTGATCTTTCCGCTTTTTGTAAATTTGAATGCATTGCTGAGCAGGTTGGTCATTATCTGGTTTAGCTTGACACTGTCTGTCTCGATAATGGATTTCATACCCGATAACGAAGTGTGAAGGCTCAATTCAATGCCCTTTTCATTTGCCCTTGGCGTATATTGCTGATAGAGAAGCATCAGCATGGCATTCAGATCGATCTCATTTACACTGGCCTTAAGTATTCCTACTTCAATATTGGATATTTCAATGATGTCGTTTACTATTGCAAGCAGCTGGTCGCTGCTGTCTGTTATGATTTTAAGGTACGATCTTTGCGTTTCTCCCGGGAGGTCGGGCTCATTGAGCAGGGCAGAGAACCCCACTATTGCATTCATAGGCGTCCTGATCTCGTGAGAGATGTTGTGAAGGAAAGCTGTTTTAAGCTTATCGCTTTGTTCTGCCTTGTCTTTTGCGGTAATAAGCTCTGCCTCCGACTTTTTCCTTTCGGTTATATCACGGATGATTGTCTGTACCGCAGGCTCTCCCATATATGATATAGGAATACCCACAACCTCAACATCCATTACCTCTTTGCTGAAATTCAGATATTTGCTTTCAACATAACCTTGCGGCAGGCCGGTCTCGTAAATAGTCCTTATTCTGGTTAATGCAGCCTGCCGGTAATCAGGATGAACGAAATTGAACAGATCTTTGTTCCTTATCTCTTCAAACGATTCCACTCCTAGAAGCTTAATGAAAACCGAATTGGCAAAAAGTATCCTTCCCCAGGAATGGACAATGACCGAATCGGGTATATGCTCAACTATCGACCTGTATTTTTCTTCGCTTTCTTTCAGCCTGTTTTCGGCTATGTTCCTTTGCTGAACTATCTCTTTTTTCCTTATTGTAGATCTTATAGCCTCGCCTAGCCTGGACAGGTTACGCTTCATCAGATAATCATCAGCCCCTGCTTTCATGCATTCAATAGCAACAGTCTCATTTACCAGGCCTGTGACAAGTATAAAAGGCACGGAAGGAGCAAGCTCATTGCGGATTGTAAGAGCTTCCATACCATTAAGCCCTGCCAGCATATAACCCGACAAGATTATATCGGGATCGCTTTTTTTCAGGGCTTCTATATAATCCTGCCTGTTGTCAACAAGGATCTTGCTGAAGGGTATCTGTTCCTTTTCAATCTGCTGCCAGATGAGCCGGGCATCATAAATATTCTCCTCTATGAAAATTATATTGAGCTTTTCTTTCATTTCACACAATAGCCTGGCACCGGGTGAATACCATCCGGTAAACAAAGATACCCCTGCCCTGGTTCCCGGTTATTACATAATGTAATGTCAGTTTTATATTATTCCTACATTGTTAAACAGAAGGCCTCAGCTTGTAAAATGATTCTAATGTAAGAATGAACCTGATACGGTCTTTAACATGAGGATAGTAACTATTTATATCCCTGCTTGCCAGGAGTGGTATAAAAAATTCCAGGAAGCCGGGTATGCCAGCGCTTAAACCTGCCTCCCAGTGGAAGTTCTCACTTGCCTTTGACTGGTAAACGATATTTGCAAAAGGTCTTACAGGTAACCTGCTGCCGATAAATGGCATAGTAGTTTTAGCAGAGATAGAAACAAGAAAAGGACTATATCCTGAAGAATCGTTAATTGCAGTTGTAATTCCTCCTTCCCGGGTTAAAATCTGCCTCGACCAGAACGATGAGCCGTCCTTTGAAAACCTGTCAGGAAAATCACCTTCGAAGAGGTATAGCTGGCTACCGTTTCTTGAAGAGGGGGCCATGGAATACATAGGTACAGAAGGATCGCTTTTGATCATGCCACCTGTCAGAAATCTTAGGTCCAGTCCATTGTCGCTGCCATAGTAACTCAGACGGTAATTCACCTGGAATAAAATCTTCCCGAAGGTTGATCCCCCTTCAGCGGACAATCTTATATTCCACGGATTTACAAGTGACTGTTTTCCTGCCGAGAAGCTTCCAGTAATAAATGATTTTGAGCCAGCCTCCTGACCAGGTTCGAGCCTGGTAATATCCGAAGTATTGATAAAATTCAGGTTCAACTGTTTACTTACAGCATTTGTCATGTTTCTTTCACGGAAAAACAGATCAATGCTGCTTCTGAAATAAGTGTAATTTATACATTTATAAAATCCAAAGCTCGAGCCTTCCAATGTTAATGACATCTTTCTGATTGCCGCATTGTATGGCAGGTAGGTGTATCTTATCATGCCTCTTCCCGAGAACCCGGGGTCTTTGAAGGTTAAAAATGGCATGAGGGAATACTCAAATTTCCTTGAAATGATAATGCCGTTATTGATGTTAAAACCTGCCATAACTCCATCTGCCCTGTTCCAGTTGACAAGCGGCAAAAAGAAGAGAGGCCGTTCCCCGGGATCATAAATTGTGAAGAGGAATTCAGGCCTTACCCGATCAAATCGCTTCAACAACCCTGTTTTCCTGATATTATTGTCGGGCAGATTTATCTCAGGCATCCGGTGGTCATAGTTTATATAAACTTCCTCATAATCATTAACAGGTATTTTAATTTCTTTCCTGCCGCTAAAACCTTCAACCCAGAAACTTACCATACCTGATTGTCCTTTTGCCGTGATCCTGAAAGGGGGTGCTGTCTCGCCATTGTTTTTTACCGTAAGTACATTATCCTTCAGCTTCTTCATGCTATAGTCTGTTCTTTTTACCGTTGTCAGAAAATCGGTGAAGAACCAGTCAATTTTTTTGCCAGTCATTTCGAAAGCCTTCTGCAGGTCTTCAGGACCCGGATGACGTCCGTTCCACGTCATGAAATAATTATACATAACTGAATCGTAGGCTGCATCGCCGAGATATGACCGGAGGAAGTTAAAAGACTTTGCCGCTTTGTTGTAGATCATGCTGTTGTAATTGGCTTCAGTATACCTGTCAGCAGGAAGATTAAATGGCTGCTCAATATTCTGGTAAGCAGGTATTAGCCAGTCGAGCTCGTCCATTCTTTCCACAGCCATGCGCGATATTCCAAAAAATCTTGCGAGTCGTTCATTTTTCAAAAAAACTTCCCAGAGTTTTTTACCGGGATAATATTTCTGCATATATCTTTCCTCCATGGCACTTGCAAGGCTTTCGTCCATGAAAGGATATCTTCGCTCATCAGAACCGATGGCACTGTAAAACCAGCTGTGACAAACCTCATGGGTTATTACTTCGTCGAGTGAATACTCATCATCAGCATCTCCTATTACAGCCATACCGGGGTATTCCATCCCGGCACCTGCTGCGAGAGGCGCCTGGATGGCAGTATAAACATCATAAGGATAATCGCCGATCCATTCTGAAAATTGCAGTAAGGACCTTTTTACAAATTCCATTGCATTTGACCATAGTGCTGCTCCTGATGGCGCATACATTACCTGTGTTATTACAGTGCGTCCCGATCCTGGGAGAATGATGCTGTCACGCTCCATCCTGAAACCACTTCCGGCCACCCATGCAAAATCATGAATATGCCCTGCAGTAAAATGAAGAGTTTTCATGCCCGTTGCAGTTTCGGCTGTAAATTGGCCCGGCTGCCATGATGATGCATAGTTTTCAAGCCATTGCAATTCCGGTTTAGTAACAAGTTCACCCGAAGCACCGACAACAAAATTTGCCGGCACAGTAATGTAAACATCATAGCTGCCGAATTCTGAGTAGAATTCACCCTGGTCAAGATATGGCATGGGGTGCCATCCTTCCTTGTCGTATACAGCCGGCTTGGGGTACCACTGCGAAACCTGGAAAATTCCATCATACGCTCCCATCCTGGAAATATTCGCACCCGGCAATTTTACCCTGAAAGGGGTTTCGATATTCACTGTATCGCCGGGTGGCAAAGGAAATGGAAGTATTACCCTGCAAATATCAGGCTTTATATATTCGGCATCTGCGGACGACCCGTCTGAGATGAATGAAACGGAATCAATGAACCCCCTTTTCTTCTCATCTTTAAAAAGCTTTTGTCTGCCATTCAGTGAAAACAGCTGCCTTGCCAGGTCAGTGCTGTTTGATGAATAAGCGTTAGGCCAAAGATGGAAGTACAGGAAATCCAAAGTATCGGGCGAATTGTTGATGTATTCAATTCTGATCCAGGAATGTAATTCATTTGAATTTACGTCAAGTGAGGTATGTATGACAGTATTCACTTCCTGTTGAAAATATTCATTGTCCTGTGAAGCTGTTTTTGTAACTTCAACAAGCATCATCAGAAGTGAAAAAAATATTCTCAACCTTGACATACAGTAAAGATAAAACTGCAGAGGATTAATGGATTACATTAAAGAAGAATTTAATTATATAATTGTGAGAAGCATATGAGAAGTGCGCCGCAGGCTCGGATGTCTCCTCGGAATGAGTCTCAATAACAGGGTAAGTATGGAATGAAGCGGCGTGTTTTGCAGATAATTTCTAAAATTACATGATTCACTTCAAAACGCGCCGCATCATTCCATATTGATGGTCCCATTCTGTTTTGCAGGAATTATTTTATAACTCAATGATTATATTAAGAATATCCTTATCGGACTTTCCAAGTCTTTTTCTCAGCTTGCCGATAAGATCCTTCTCCTTTCCGAGCTTGTACTTAAGATCACGGTCGCGAACAGACGAGAATTTCTGCTTAAGTTTTTCTTTCTTATTTATCCAGTTCAGCTTCATAATGCTAATCTTAATGCAATAATGGTGCCAATCATCTACGCCTGGTGGACGGGGTTACCTCCCGCGCCCTTCTTCTGGTGGTATCCGATTTAACAGAGTCTCTTGCATTTCTTTCTTTTTCAAGCAATTTTTTTTGCTGATCAGTTTTCTGCAATCGTTCAGAACGTCTGATCTGATAATCCCTGTTGGCCTCATTCTGCCTGCGCTCTTCTCTGGATATTTCCTTCTGCTGCTGTTCAGCTTTTTGTCGCTGTAACTGGCGTTCAGACTGTTTCAATTCATATTGCCTTCTCACTTCGTCAGCACGATCATTGCGTTTTTTTTCGGGGTTAACTTCTCTTCTTCCCTGACCTTCCTGCATGGTATCACCAGGAACCTCATTCCCTGGCTGGTAGCTGCTGTTCCTGTCACGCATAGGTCTTATATCCTTTATGTCGGTAATGATTTCCGGTGAAGGACGTTCACCAGGACTACCCGGCTTAACCCGGGGTCTGAAAATCTCAAGCTGTTTACGTGACAGCCTCCTGCCAGGGTTCCCGGAATCTCTTACAGGTACCTGGTTGATCTTTCTGCCTGTTTCATTTTCAATTTTATATGGATCGGGTCCGGAATAATATTCATTTCCGGCATTAAGTACATTTGTACTTCTTATGATCTCTGCATTTCTTCTCCTGTTAACATAATACCTGTTCTGATTGGACTTTCCAAAATCTTTTTCATTCATGAACATCCAGCGGTAAATTTCATCATCAAGGGTAGCTGGTCTGAGTTTGGAAACCGGCCTCATCGGGGCCCAGCCGTAATACCCATCACCATATCTCCATTCGACCCATGCAGGCGCCCATTCGTTGCCGGGAAACCAGAACCATCCATAATTGGGATCATAATCCCACCTTCCGTAATGAAAAACAGCCCATCCCCAATCATAATCCGAAACCCATGTCCATCCATAGTTCGTCAGAACCCATTGACCATGGGTGGCATAAGGGAAAAAATTACTTCCTGTATGAGGTATCCATACATATCCATATTCCCTGTTATGTACCCAGTCACCATACGAACCCAGTGCATCATAGAAATACTGTATATCGATTTCACTTTGCTGGAAGATTACTGGTCGTGACACACTACATGAGACAAGTAACTGGTATAATATTGCAGTCAGAAAAATTAACTTCTTCATAAATACATAAAAACAAACACCCGGGATCTGGTTTCGGGGAAAAAAGAACCCCAGGATGGTCCCGGGGCTCAGGTCTGCCGACTATTTTTCTTTTTCAGAAACGAGGGTTAACAGAAAGGCTGTCTCTTCAACAGTGTCGAAGCTGTATTTTATCTTTTCAGATATAGTAAGTACTTCCCCATTGTTAAGCGATATAAGGTCATCGCGCAGATGAAGGATCAGAGAACCCTGGACAACCTGGAAAGTAATGGAATCATTTGCCTGGTAAGAAATAACCTCAGTTCCTTCGTGCAATAAAGTAAGCAAAACCTTAATTGCAGGGTTATTGACCAGTATCACTGAGATCAATTCGCCATCAAGCCAGCTCTTCTCTTTCTTTAAATTCCCTATAATTGAGGGAATGTCGAAAGATTTAAGTTCATCATTTTCAAAATGGCTTAATGGTTTCCTGATCAGCTCTTTATCTGCCTTTATTTTATATCCGTATCCGTTAATGCTCATCAATTATTTCTGTTATCCCACATAATAAGTTCCGAATTAAAGCAGAAGAATTACAAGTAATATTATAACCAGGAGTGTACCGGCGCCCAGGTAGATATAACCACCATCTGCCTTAACCATCTCCTTGATCTCTTTTAGTTCTTTCTTCAATTCGCGTTTCTCGCTTACAGAAAGATCAGATTTATCCATATCCCTGATTTCTTCCACTCTGCGGTTAAGCCTGGCAAGCTCTTCATCAGAAAGCTTATTTTCTGTAGTTGTAACTGCTTCATCTTTCCTTGACTCTTTATCAGGATCAGCAGCAAATGCTGATGAAATACCTAATGATGCTATCATAAGGTAAACCATAATAATACTTTTTTTCATCTTTCCCGTTTTTTTAATTTACAGGAACAAAGGTATATAACACTCATTCTGCGGCCGTTACACAATTAGTTCTAAGATTTACATAATTCACGTACAACAAAAAAGGGGCTTGAGATTCAGCCCCTTCGCCTGCTGTTAATCTGGCTTTACAATTTCGTGATCATTTCATAAAGTTCGTGTTTTGATTTTCCAACCTTTTGCTGGAGTCTCGATAGCATTTCTTCCATCTTCCCCTGTTCAAAATAAAGATCCCTGTCAGTCAGAGCTGAAAACTTCTGCTTCAGCTTCTCCGTCTGCTCACTCCATATTATTGTGGCCTTTGGTCTAACCCTTGATTTTGACATATGCTAATATTTTGATTTTTCCTAAAAATTTACTTTTCAAAGATCAAGATGATTGATAAGATGTCTATTACACAACTTTTGTAAAAAGTTATATTTTTCACACTAGTTTGAACAAAACCCGAAAAGTGTTTCAGAAGATGAAATTTGACACTACTTTTTTCATTGGAAATGAGTATATTTATACTTCATTTATGCCAAAATGAAAACAGTACTTATCGCATTGGATTATGACTATTCAGCTAGAAAAGTTGCTGAATCTGGCCACCTTCTTGCCACTTCAATGAACGCAAAAACTGTATTGCTAAATGTGATTTCTGATGATGTTTACTATTCGAGCCTGGAATATTCACCGATTACAGGGTTCACCGGTTTCAGCAATGCTGATTTCACACTCATGGCAAGTTCCGAAGGCCTGGCAAGTGCATCGGGTTTCTTCCTGGAACAGATTAAATCACATCTCCATGATGAGTCAATACAGATCGTTGTCGGGAAAGGTGATTTTTCTGATACTATTCTTAAGACAGCAACTGATATGGAAGCCGATGTTATTGTTATGGGATCCCATGGAAGAAAATGGCTTGACCATATCCTCGTTGGCAGTGTAACCGAGAAAGTTTTACATCAAACTAAAATACCACTCTTTATTGTTCCAGTTAAGGAACCCCGTAAATAAAACTGAAAATCTAAATTTATCCTGGCATTTTCATGGGCAGAAGGTTTTTTTCCTGAAGTTCAAGTTTAGCCCGCACCTTATCCCAGTACTCGATTGTTTTCGCACCCGATCCGTTCCATCTTTTTGCTATCTTTTCATAATCGGATCCTAAACTTCTGGCATAATAAAGGAATATCTCTCTTGAAACATCCATTTTAAAGCAGTCTCTCATTACATAGCTTTTCCCGGTTCTCCTGTTATAGTCAACCAGCCTTATAGGCCTTATCTGGAAAGGTCCGTAAGCATTTTCAAAAGCATTGTAAGCAAGAGTATCCCCTCCGCTTTCAACCAGCAATACAGCCATCATGAGTCTTTCATAAATGTTTACTGGCTCAGTCTCAACAATCACAATTGTCTCAATGTCCGGAGCAATGGCCCTTGTGGCAATAAACAGGAATAATGTTGCCAAAGTAATCCTCATAAGCATTTATTTTAATGTTTAATATCAGGCATACAACACCTGACAGGCTACTGTAAACAGACCTGTTTCGGGATTACGAATTTTTTCCAGTCTTTCCACCCACGCCCTGTGGTTCCTTAATATTATTCCCTTTTTTCATCTCAGATTTAACTGAGGCTTTAAGCTTTTTATCCTTGTACCTTTTGTATACTCTGATGAAGTCAAGGGCGATCTTCTCAATATCCATATCCATCACACAACTGGTTCTTTATGATTGATTAACTTAACTTATCTCTTACAAAGATGCAGCTATGTTGTGTTTTAGCGATTATATAACTATCCTGAAATGTTATATAATTACCACATGGAAATTGATGTGGATTAGCTGAGATTGAAAGTGGGAATAATATAATTAATTATCAAAGTTGTGTAACTCTTTTTCCTCATTGTATTTGGATTTTTACATAATCAATAAAGGTTAATATGCATTAAAAAAACAAAGGATTAGGAGTAGTGATTTTGAAGTTGAAAACTAATAATGCAGCATTATGGAAAATTATACACCGGATTTCATTTCAGTAATTAACAGCATTCTGCTGCTTATTGATTACCAGGAAAAAAAGCTGGAGGAGGTACGTTCGGCTGATCAATCTGAAATAGTAAATGCGGCTGTCTCAACTGCCAGGGCTGCCGGATTTCTGAATGTACCCGTTATTATAACATCAAATGGACCCGAATTCGGCCATTACATAAATGAGATCACCGATATATTTCCGGGTAAAGAAGTTATACGAAGAAGCTCTCCTGGCAATGATGCGCTTCATGATGAGAGAGTGAGCAGGCTGTTAAGAAGGTATGGAAGATCGAAAATTGTTATGGCAGGATTATGGACGAGCGATTCGCTCATTGAAACGGCTGTCCATTCAATTAAGAGCGGATTTGATGTATTTGTACTTATAGACGGCTGCGGTGATATTTCCCATGAAAGACATAATCATGGTGTTCACAGGTTGCTTAAGGCAGGTGTAACCCCTATTACATGGATGTCACTTGCATCGGAATGGATGAACGGGTGGGTAGATCCCGGAGAAACTGAATTCTCCGAGGAGAATTTTGGAAAATATAATATGATGCTCTCTTACCTGGCCAAACATTAAAAACCAAAATCTTAATCTGTTCTTAATCTATTCTTCATGAATTCTTAACCATGGCTATTAACTTGAAGAATAAATTTGATCAATATGATAATCAGAAAAAGCATACCACAAATATTTAATTCAGGTAACCACGATGTCTGACAATTAAAATTTCAACCATGACACTCTACATTAAAAATATGGCATGTCTTCATTGCCAGGAGCTCGTAAAAACTGAGCTTGAGAAACTTGGATTAAAAAATAATGTGGTAAATAACGGAGAAGTCAGGATTCTTCATGAGATGTCGCCTTTCAAGAAGGAAATGCTTAACCTGGCACTTAAAAGATCTGGTTTTGAAATTCTAGAACCCCAAAAAGCTTCTATTGTAAAAAGTATTAAAAATACAATTGATGAAATGGTATATTATTCCGAAGACCAGATGAGGAAAAAGCTTCCGGGATATCTTTCGAAGAAACTCAAGCTTGATTATAATTATCTCGTTGAACTTTTTTCTGAAGTATATAACACAACTATTGAAAAATACTTTGTCCTGGCAAAAGTTGAGAAAGTAAAGGAACTTCTCATTTATTACAGGTTGAATCTCACTGAAATTTCATACCAGCTGAATTATAACAGCATATCCCATCTTACAAACCAGTTCAGGGAAGTAACCGGAATATCCCCTTCCAATTTCCAGAAAATCAAGTATATGCGTCAGACGGCTCAGGAGAAAGTGTAAAAGATATAAATTAATATAATTTATATATAACACTTGCCGGATCAAAGCTTGGCATCTTTGTACAAAGTTCTTCGTGGTTAAGTTTTTCGCATCAATAGAACCGGAAGAAAGTGTATAATTATTTTCATCCTTGAATTCTATGAAAGATAATATAAGGCCGGATGACACTGGGGGAATAAAAGGACAGGCATACGAAAGCGTAACATTGAATGGTGATGATGTCACAAAATCAAGAAGCATAGAAAACAAGCTGGCAACAGGATACCGGGTTTACTGGGAATACCTTGAATGGCTTGGATTGTCGGGGGACCCCAACCTCATTATCTTATCACCATCGCAGCACTACTATTACGACTATGAAGACATGAAGGATGTAACAACAATCCTTAATCTTAAACAATTAAACTACATCAGGGATCTTAAGGAGTTTCTGAAGACCGTAAATCATATACTTTCAGATGATACTTTCTTCATCGGAAGCTTCATTGACAGGAAACATCAGTTCAGTTTCTTTTCCGGCCAGGTATATGCCGACCAAAATTCAAGGGGTATTGATCCGGTTGAAAATGGTATTTCATCAAGGATCCCGCTTCTTAATCTTATTTATGATTTTCTTGATTCCCGTACCAATAACAAGAACATGACACAAAAATCGGTTACATTATTACTGAAAGATGCCGGTTTCAGGGTTATTGATATGACGGAAATTAACGGGTTAACGTGTTTTTGTGCTCAGAAATCGTTATCGCGTTAGTAAGGTAAGTTCAATATTATTCCAGATTCATCTTATGCCAGGGATTTTCTCAGCATTATATCGCTATAACGTCATTCCTTTTCTTAAAAGGTGGAAGCTCCTGAATATAATTCTCGGAGGGATCGATGTTTTTTCAATAGCTCTTGCATTTCAGGTTGCCTACCTCCTGAATGATTTCAGACAAAGCAGCTTCTTCTTTACTGACAGGAATATACTCAGACTGTTCCTTGTCGTGCTTCCAATCTGGATACTCCTGCTTTATCTCCTCAAAGTTGCAGAAATACCCAGGACCAAACGTTACCGTGTTCTGTTTTTTGAATATTTGCAGTCAGCCGTAGTACTATTCTTTATTTTCACATTCGTATATTTTGCCTTTGACCTTGAATCTGTTCCGAGACTCTTTTTCGTTGAAGTGATCTTTTTTGGCCTGCTGATCCTGTTTTCTGTCAGGCTATTTGAATACAAGGTTTTTAAGCTATACCGCTCACAAGGTTATAACACTGTAAATATTGTCCTTATTGCTGACGATACCTCCGAAACTTTTATAATGAAACTGCTGAAATATAAGGAATGGGGCTATAGGATCTATGCAATATTCACAGAATCGCAGTCTTTGCAGGAAAAATACGAGAAGACAATAATAATGCTTCCCGGGAAATATCTGAAAGTACTGAATGATCTTATGGATGGTGACCTCATTGATGAAGTACTTTACCTTAAAAACAAGGTCATTCCTACGGAGGTCAGGGAAATAATCAGCAGCTGCGAGGAAGTCGGAGTGACCTTCAAACTGCGTATCACAGAGCCTATGATCAGACTCACAAATGCTTTCAAGACGGATCTCGCTGATGAGACTTTCCTGAATTTTACAAATATCCCACATAACCAGTATCAGCTTGCAATAAAAAAAGTGATGGATGTTGTAATATCAATGCTGATCATCATTTTATGTGCACCTGTTTTTTTAATTATTGCATTGATAATCAAACTCGATTCACCCGGACCGGTAATTTTCAGCCAGTCAAGAGTAGGTCTCAGGGGAAGACCTTTCAATTTGTACAAATTCAGGACTATGGTTGCCAATGCCGAAGAGATCAAGAAGGATCTTGATGCACACAATGAAGTCGATGGCCCGGTATTCAAAATAAAAGATGACCCCAGGGTTACAAGAACCGGGAAGTTCCTGAGAAGGACAGGCCTCGACGAACTTCCCCAGCTCTTTAATGTATTAAAAGGTGAAATGTCGCTCATAGGCCCGAGACCACCACTTCAGAGCGAAACAATAAAATATAAAAGATGGCAGCTGAGGAGATTGTCTGTGAAGCCAGGATTATCATGCTTCTGGCAGATTAAACCACAGAGAAACAGTATAAAATTTGACAAATGGATGGAACTTGACCTGGCCTATATAGATAACTGGTCAATAAGGCTTGATCTGATGATCCTGATTAAAACAGTAGGTACTGTATTCAAAAGATCGGGCTTATAAGTGGAAACTTAATCATGATTTAACAGAAACTTAATTTATACTTAACGAGAAAGGGGCATTTTCAGTCTAAGTTAGCTATAGTTCAAACCAGATTGGTATTTAAAATGGATCAAATTTGAATGCATTCAATATCAATAGTTTGATTAAACATATCTGAACAGTCAGGTTTTCATTCATTTTTTTTAAACAAAGGAATATGAAGAAACAAGAGCTTCTGATTTCATCAAAATTGGTATTGGTTCTTATCATTGCTTTCAGCTCCTCATGCGTTCCGGTAAGTAAACTCAGTTACTTTAACAATATTGAGAAATTAGGGAGCCCTGCAGTTAACCCCAGGACACAGAAGGTAATACTGCCTTTTGACAAGTTATATATAAAAGTCCTGAGTACCGATCGGAATACCAGCGAGATTTTCAGCACCAACGAGGAAATGAGAATAGACAATGCTGCAGCGATAGTCGGTTATATTGTAGATGAGAAAGGTGATATTAATTTCCCTTTTGTAGGAAATATTAATGTTGTAAACCTTAATACTACCCAGGCTGCCGAAAAGATAACAAAAGCCCTGAGTGAATATGTACCTCAGATCTCTGTAGTTGTAAAGTACATCGACAACCAGGTTACAGTAATGGGTGAAGTCCAGAGACAAGGTGTGTTTAATTTCAGCCAGGACAGGATAAGCATTTATGAAGCAATAGGACTGGGAGGAGGTATAACCCGGTATGGTGACAGGTCAAAGGTTATTATTACTAGAAATGTGGGCGAAAAGATTGTTCATTACAGGCTCAACCTTTCCGATTCAAAAATTACAACAAAAGAATACTATTATGTTCAACCAAACGACATAATTATTGTTGAACCTCTGAAGGCTATCTCATCAAGTTATTCAAATATTACATATACAACAATACTAAGCTCCATCACTACTTTGATTGCAGTACTTCTGTTTACAGGAGTTAACCCTTAATATGAAAATAATGGCGGATAATCATTATACAAGTAATGCTTTTATTATCAAGGACTTTCTATCACAGGTCCTTTCAATTAGATACTGGTACATTTTCAGTTTCATCTTCTTTGTAGGTATTGCATTTATGATTAACAGGTATTCGCCTGTTGTGTATGAGGTAAATTCAATTATAGGACCAATCGAAGATCAGCGTTCCGCCTTGCTTGGGTCTAATGACCTTTTCAGGGGACTAGTTTCGTATGAAGAAGCCAGGAATGTGGAAAATGACATTAACAATATAAAATCGTTTACCCTGGTATCAGGCACACTTGCTAAGATGAACCTTGAAGTTGGCTACTTTATCAGGCAGGATTATATGCTTGGGCATGATGTGCAGCTATATCCCGACGGACCGTTTCATGTTAGCATAGATAAATCCCACAATCAGCCGGTAAATGTTCCAATTGAAATCAGTATTGTTGACCCCACATCATACAGAATAAAGATAGATGCCCAACCGGTTGCTCTCTATAATTATATCGACAATATTATAGTTAGCGAGAAAGAGGTTATTAAACTTGATACAGTATGCAGGTTTAACGAAACTGTTACAAACAGATACTTCAGGTTTGTTGTATCACTTACAAACCCTGCTATTCTGAATCAACCCGTTGATAAAGAAAAAGAGTACTACTTCATTTTTTATAACATTGATGACCTTGCAACTAACTATGTGGAAAGAATACAGGTTGGTCCTGTTTCTGTTAGATCGTCGCTAATAGAGGTAAGTGTTCAGGGACAGAACATAGATCTTACAACAGACTTCCTGAATACATATGTTCAGAATTTCCTCGACAACAATCTTTCAAAGAAGAACAAAATGTCGGCAAATGCCGTCAACTTCATTGACAAACAGATATCAGGAATATCCGATTCGCTAAACGTATCTGAAACAAGGCTGAGAGACTACAGATCTGCAAACCAGGTGATGGACCTTAGCTATCAGGGTCAAAGGGCTTTTGAGCAGATGTCACAGGTAGAATCCGACGGTATGCAGCTTGACATCCAGGAGAGATACTATAATTCGATACTTGAGTATTTTGAAAAGAATAAAGATGTTGCAGGAATTACACCTCCGAGCGCTGCGAATATTAACGATCCGATAATGAACAGGCTCATCATGGATCTGCTCGATCTTAATTCCCAGAGGGCAACAATAATGAGCAATAATACTGAAAAGAATCTTTTCCTTGGACAACTTGACAATAAGATAAGGTTGCAGAAACAGGCCATCATTGAGAATGTGAAAAATAACCTTAATACTCTTCAGCTTACAAGGAACGAACTTGAATACAGGTCCGGTAAAATATCACAGGAAATTTCAAAGCTTCCCCGTACCGAGCTCAATATGGTCAGCATGCAGAGAAAGTTTGATGTAAGTGATGCCATCTATACCTTTCTCCTTCAGAAGAGGACGGAAGCTGCCATTACCATGGCTTCCAACCATCCTGATTATGAGATTCTTGAACCTGCTAGAAAGATCACAAGCAGTATAATATCCCCAAAACCAATGGTTAATTATATGCTTGCAGTTTTCTTTGCATTGCTTATCCCAACCGGGTTCCTGTTAACAAAGAATTTTTTCAATGAAAACATTACAAGAGTTATCGAAGCAGAAAATGTTTTAAAAAAACAGGTACTGGGGATCATCTATACCAATCCTCTGAAAACAGAATCGGTTGTTTCGGAAGCGCCCTCATCACCGGTTGCAGAATCCTTCAGAAATCTTAGAAGCCGCCTTTTCCTGAAATACAGGAATAAGGAGCTTAAAACGATCATTATAACTTCAGCTCAGCCTAAGGATGGAAAGAGCTTCATATCATACAACTTTGCAGAATCAGTAGCAGGGGTGGGTTACAAAACAGTGCTGGTTGATTGCGACCTCAGGCGTCCAACTCTCCATAACAGGTTCAATCTTAAGAATGAGCTTGGAATAACAAATTTTCTGGCTGATAATGTAATGAAAGAGAGAATAGTCCATGAGTCACCTTTTGAAAACCTGTATTTTATTCCCGCTGGACCCATGCTGGCAAATTCGTCTGAAATGATCGAATCGGGAGCGCTCGATGAGTTAATTGAATTCCTAAAACGAAACTTCACATATATAATTATTGATTCACCTCCGATGGGAATAGTTGCTGAAGCTACTCAATTGATGAAATATGCTTCACATATACTGTTCATATGCCGGAACAATTTCACGAGAAAAGATGTTTATACCGATGTTCTGAATATGTTCCGCACTAACAAGATCGAAAATTTTGACGTAGTCTTTAATGACATGAATATTGATAAAGGCAAGTATGGTCATTACAAAGACTATTATCATAAGAAGACAGAATAGCAACAAACCAGTTTAGATCATGAGAAATAAAACAATGACATCGATCACCGACAAAATAAGGACCTATGTTCTTGAGGAAACATTTGCCGATGGTGGAAAAATCAACAATGAGACAATGGTATTTAAAGAAGGATATTTCGACTCTATGGGATTTGTTCGCCTGGTTTCTTTCCTTGAGAATGAATTTGGAATAAGGATATCGGACACAGACCTCGTTGAAAGAAACTTTGAATCAATTAATGCCATAAGCAATTTTGTAAAGAACAGGTTAAACTAAGTAAAATAATGTGCGGGATAGCCGGGATTGTGGATTTTGAGAGGAGGTTAGACAGCAGGGAGATCACGGAAAAAATGCTGAGAACTATTTCCTACAGGGGGCCTGATGAGTGCGGTATATATCATTCACCGGTTGCTGCCCTTGGGAGTGTCAGGCTGAGTATTATTGATCTGCAGTCTGGCCAGCAACCTCTTTCTGATCCTACCTCAAGGTATTGGATCGTGTTTAATGGTGAAATATTCAATTACAAAGAGCTGAGAAGAGACCTTGAGAAAACCGGGGTTTCATTTATCACTAATTCTGATACTGAAGTTCTGCTACAGCTATATGTGAGATATGGTCATAAATGTCTTGATTTACTGAACGGCCAGTTTGCTTTTTCTGTTTGGGACAGATACGAGGAGGAGCTATTTATAGCAAGGGACAGAATGGGCATACGGCCGTTCTTTTATAACATCCGCAATGGGATTTTTACTTTTGCTTCAGAAATAAAAGCAATCTTCAGGCAAAGTTCAATACCAAGGGAACTAAACCCTGCAGGACTTAACCAGATTTATACTTTCTGGACAGCACTTACCCCTGATACAGCCTTTAAGGGAATCTTTGAATTACCTCCAGGCCATTTTGGATATTTTAATAAAACAGGCCTGAGAACTCAGAAATACTGGGAACTTGACTTTAGTCGTGCCCGGAATAGTAGTATGACACTTGAAGAAGCATTAGCAGGATTTGATGAATTGTTCACTGATGCAGTAAGGATAAGATTAAGGGCAGATGTTGAAGTAGGCGCATACCTCAGCGGAGGCATAGATTCAAGTGCAACAGTAGCCTACATCAAGAACATTGAACCCGGGATTCTAAACACATTCTCTATTGGTTTTAAAGACAAGGATTTTGACGAAAGTCAATATCAGAACAAAGCTGTATCATATTTCAATACAACACACCAGCAGTACACCTGCACCTCTGAAGAAATTGGTGATGTGTTCCCTGATATTATCTGGCACTCTGAACTGCCACTCACAAGAACCGCACCGGCTCCAATGTTCCTTCTGTCACGGCTTGTTAGGGAAAATAATATTAAAGTGGTTGTCACAGGAGAAGGGGCCGATGAATTCCTGGCAGGTTACGATATCTTCAAGGAAACCGTGATCAGAAGATTCTGGGCATCACAACCTGATTCTAAGTTCAGGCCCTTGCTTCTGAAAAGATTATACCAGTATATACCCCAGATAGCTGATGCAAACCTTCAGACTATCAAAATGTTTTTCAGGTATAACCTTGAGGACGTCTCCAATCCTTTTTATTCCCATCTGCTGAGATGGAACAATTCGAATCATATTAAAAAACATTACTCGGAAGAAATTAAAGAGGCTACAGCATTAACATCTCCATTCGACCAGTTAGCACTAAGGTTGCCACGTGATTTTGACAGGTTGGATCCGCTTTCAAAAGCACAGTGGCTTGAAGCTGTGATCTTCATGTCAGGCTACCTTCTTTCATCACAGGGCGACAGGATGTCGATGGCTAATTCTGTTGAAGGCAGGTATCCGTTCCTTGACTTCAGGGTAATTGAATTCTGCAATAGTCTTCCTTCAAAGTTCAAACTGAACGGGCTCACAGAAAAATACCTGCTTCGTAAACTTCTGAAAAATAAAATCCCGGACAGTATATTGTCAAGAGTAAAGCAACCTTACAGGGCGCCGGCAGGAAATGTTTTCCTGGATAAGAATTCACCTGCCTATGTGCAGGAAATGTTATCGGAAGAACAAACTTCAAGAGCAGGAATCTTCAATTTCAAATCAATCAGCCAGGTCCTTTCGAAGATCAGAAGAAATGGTAACACCTCAGAAATGGATGATATGCTGATTACATCAATCATATCAACTCATCTTCTTTATAACCAGTTCATAGAAAATAAAAATGAGATTTTCAGCAGGGTCAGGAATACTGAAATACGGATAGTTGAAGATACACGTCCTGTATTTGTCTGATTTAAAGAATATTAAATGAACATAAATCATGAATAAAAAGAAACCTTTTTCAAGAGATATCCTCCTCCTGGATAATATAGAATCAGTGACTGAAAATATTTGCAGCAAATTAAAGGAAGATATTTACTTAAATCTTCAGCGCAAGGGCGGGGTTATTGGAATGAGCGGAGGAGTTGATTCATCTGTCTGTGTAGCCCTGGCTGTCAGATCGCTGGGCGCAGATAAAGTTATCGGAGTGATGATCCCTGAGAGAGACTCGAGTCCTGAAAGTGAAGAGATGGCTCTTCTTTTGAGCAGCAAATTTGGTGTCAGTGCAATAAAAGAAGTAATAACCCCCGCACTTGAAGGTTTTCGGTGCTATGAAAGGAGAGACGAAGCTGTAAAAAAGGTTTTTCCGGATTATGATCCTGAAAATTATAAGATGAAGATCGGAATAAGGCAGAGCGGGTTGTTCACATCCCTCCCCCCCATCTTCACGCTGACAATTGTTGATAAGATGGGCAATGAGCTGGAGAAACTCTTGCCTGCTGAAGAATATCTTCAAATTGTTGCTTCTTCCAACTTCAAGCAAAGAACAAGAATGTCAATCCTGTATTATCACGCGGAATCAAGGCACTTTGCTGTAATCGGAACACCTAACAAGCAGGAACAGGACCAGGGTTTCTTTGTGAAGTATGGCGATGGCGGATCAGATGTGATGCCAATAAGCAACCTCTACAAATCCCAGGTATACCAGCTGGCCAGGTACCTGGAAATTCCTGAGCAGATAATAAACAGGACCCCAACTACAGATACATATTCTGCCCATCAGACACAGGAAGAATTTTTCTACCAGCTTCCTGTTGAACAGATGGACCTCTACTGGTTTGGCTTTGAAAACGATTATTCCCCCGCAGAGGTTGCAGAAGTAATGGGTGAGACAGAAGAAAGGGTAGCTGTATTATTTTCCAACTTCAGGAGAAAAAGAAGAACAACAGATTACCTGCGTACTCCACCCATGCGTGATTACTATGGGATGACTGCTTATACCGGGCAGAGGATCGAAAGTAATGAACCTGTAAAAACAATTTAGTTATCAAATTCATTAACAGCAAAAAAGCTCAGCATGAATGCATTTGATTATTTTTTTGAGCATACATCCGCACTTGAAAAGCCTTTCCTTGAAGGAAATGAAGAAATCTCATTCATAGACCTTCACAAATCTGCTGTTCATCTTTCTGCGTGGCTGAAAAGAAATTATGGTACGGGTAAAAACATTATTATCCTGTCTGTAAATAACTTATTTTTCCTGAAAACATATTTAGCTGTAATAAAATCGGGGAATGTTTGCATTCCACTCGATCCCAATATTGAAAAGGAGAACTTTTCATATATAAAGGAGCTCACGAACCCGGACGTTATTTTTATAACGCATGAGGTGAAGAAAAGGCTCCTGTTTTCCGACTCAGGATGCATCACGCCCGACCTTCTACCCGATAAATTCGAGGTATATTCAGTTACGGAACTGGCAGGTACAAACGGGAAAGATGTGTCAAATGACTGCGCAGAGATAATTTTCACTTCAGGTTCGACTGGTAAGCCGAAAGGTGTTATGATATCGCACCGTAACCTGACAGCAAACACATCCTCCATACTTGAATATCTCAGGCTTACTTCCCAGGACAGGATGCTTGTGGTACTTCCAATGTATTACTGCTATGGGTTATCACTTATACATACACATCTCAGGGCAGGCGGCTCAATTGTATTCAATAATTCATTCATCTTCCTGGGAACAGTGATCAACAATCTTGTAAAATATAACTGTACTGGTTTTGCAGGAGTACCAAGTCATTTCCAGATACTCATGAGGATGTCAGACAGCTTTAAAAAGACCAGTTTTCCGTCACTCAGATATGTAACCCAGGCAGGTGGAAAACTTGCCACCGTTTTTATTGACGAGTTCCGCCAGGCTTTCCCGGAAGTAAAATTTTTTGTAATGTATGGCCAGACAGAAGCAACCGCCCGCCTTTCATACCTTCCGCCCGAATTATATGAGAAGAAGAAGGGTTCAATGGGGAAAGGCATACCCGGAGTTGAAATAAGAGTTGTAAACAACAATGGAGATGATGTTAAACCTGGTGAAACAGGTGAGGTTATTGCAAGGGGTGCAAATATTATGCTTGGCTATTATGCCGATGAAGAGAGTACGGCAAAATCCCTTAGGAATGGATGGCTGTGGACAGGCGATCTTGGCGAGGTTGATGAAGATGGTTTCATATACCTGACTGCAAGAAAGAATGAAATAATCAAAGTAAGAGGAAAAAGGATAAGTCCAAAGGAGATTGAAGCTGTTATTCTTCAGCTTCCTGAAGTTGTTGATTGCTCAATTGATGGAGTTGATGATATGATTGAAGGAGAAGCTCTGAAAGCAACAATTGTGCTGAAAGAAGGATTGTCTGAAACTATAACAAAGGAATATATAAAAAAACATTGTGCATCAAGTCTTGCAGCTTTCAAGGTTCCTTCGATATATGAATTCAGGAAGAAGATGACAATGAGCCCGACAGGTAAAAAGATCAAACAGTTAGAGGAAAAAAGTCAATAATGGCAAGGATTATTTTTCTGCATCACAGTACAGGCGATAATATCTGGAGAGGAGGAACAAACAGGTATCTCCTGCGCTTTGGTTTAAAAGGCGATGTCCAAAGGTATTTTGATAATTATAATGCCAGGCACGATACAAACCTTCAGATTGAAGACAGGCTTTTCCCGCGAAATGATCCTTATGGATGGAAGAATTATCCTTTTGATTATTATAATATATGGGTCAGGCATGCCGGACCTGATCTTTACATGAATGAACCGACTCTTGAGATACTTACAAAAGAGTATGATGTGATAGTTTTTAAACATTGTTACCCTGTTGGCAGGATAATGAGAGATACGGGAATTCCTGATATAGGTTCTGAAGAGAAGAGGCTCGAAAACTACAAGCTTCAGTACAATGCACTTAAGAAAAAGATGCATTCATTCCCCGGTACAAAATTCATCCTCTGGACGCCTCCTGCTATTCTGGAAAGTAAATCGAAACCTGATGAGGCACTGAGAACACAGGAGTTCCATAACTGGATCACCAATGTATGGAATGAAAATGATGACAACATTTATATCTGGGATTTTTACAACTATGAAACCAGGGGCGGACTATACCTCAAAGATGAATATGCTGACGCGCCTGGCGATAACCACCCTGGAAGAAAATTCTCAAAGGAAGTTGCACCACTGTTCAGCAAGTTTGTTATTGATACTGTGACATCATGAACCCGGAAAACTAAAAGGACAAAATGACTTTGGGAGATATCATCCAGCGCATACATATCGCAATCCTCAGAAGATCCAGTGATGAAAAAAAAGTACAGTATCTGAGGAAACAGGGTATGAAGATTGGTGAGAACTGTCACATCAACACGATGTCGTTTTCAACAGAGCCATATCTTATTGAGCTTGGTGACAATGTGGCAATTTCAGGCGGGTGTGACCTTGTTACGCATGATGGTGCTATTTGGTGTTTCAGGAGAGAATATAACAATGCAGATATTTTTGGCAAGATCGTTATCGGGAATAATGTCTTTATAGGAATTAATTGTACAATACTTCCTAATACTTTCATTGGAGATAATTGCATTGTGGGAGCTGGCAGTGTCGTAAGAGGCAAATTCCCGGAAAACTCTGTAATAATCGGGAATCCGGCAAAAGTTGTAATGAAAATGAGTTTTCAGAAGTTCCTGTACCTTCAGAATTCAGGTCTAATAACAACTCATAATCTAACTGACCGGCAGAAAGCAAAAATAGTCAAGGAACATTTCCGGAAACTTTCATCAGGAGAGGGAAAGATTTAACCGGAACTTCATCTGTTCTTAATTCCTTCTTCATAAAGAAGGGTGGCGTTTTTGATATTTTCAAATAAATATTTATTCAATAAATAATTGTATATATGAAGGAAAGAATAGCATCATTGCTAACCGTTTGTTTTGTTACGGCTACAGTGTTTTCGGGATGTAAAAACGGGAGTTTACCTACTATAACGACGAATCCTGTTACAAATATAACAATGTCATCAGCTACTTCGGGAGGAAGCATCACCGACGATGGAGGCTCAGAAATTATAACACGTGGCGTTTGCTGGAGCACGGAAAAGGAACCAACAACGAATGACCAGAAAACATCTGATGGTACAGGATCAGGTGATTTTATCAGCACGATCACAGCTTTGTCGGAAAGTACGACCTACTATGTAAGGGCTTATGCTGTTAACACTGAGGGGACAGCATATGGTCAGCTTCAGACCTTCAATACAACAGCAGCAGGAATGTCTGCAGTTGTAACTTCACCGGTAACATCCTTAACTTCAACATCGGTTGTTGCTGGTGGAAATGTTACAAACGACGGGGGAAGAAATGTCTCTGAAAGAGGCATAGTGTGGAGCAACACCCCAGCTCCTACAATCAACAACCACAGGATTCCTGCAGGGTCTGGAACAGGTGTCTTCACAACAACAATCTCAGGCCTGACTGATGGTACAGTTTATTATATCCGTTCATATGCAACCAGCATTCTTGGTACTTCATATGGAAATGAAATAGTATTTATCACACCTGTAACTGATATTGAAGGAAATGTTTACAAAACAACAAAAATAGGGAACCAGGTATGGATGGCTGAAAACCTGAGAACAACCCACTACAACGACAATTCATTAATTCCACAGGTTAAAGACAGTGTACAATGGGCTGCACTTACAACTCCTGCTTACGCATGGTACAGGAACAATGCTGCAAACAAACCCACGAACGGGGCATTATACACCTGGTACACTGTTGCAACAGGGAAACTTTGTCCTGCAGGCTGGCATGCGCCATCCAATACTGAGTTTGAAACACTTGAATTAACGGTGGGAGTACCTGCTGACAGCATCAGCGCCTGGGGATGGAGAGGCCGGGGAACAAGCATTAAGCTGAAAGATTCTATAAGCTGGCTGACAGGCAAAGGAAATAACTCAACAGGGTTTTCGGCAAGAGCGTCGGGTTACAGGGCATGGGCAAATGGTCAGTTCAGGGCTCTGGGGGAAATAACATATTTCTGGTCAGCTACCGACGATACCCCTAACAATAAGCCACTTGTTGCATGGTACAGGAGAATTGACGGTGCAAGTCAATATATATATAAGGCAACAACCGAAAAAACGGGTGGTAAAAGCGTCAGGTGCATAAAGAATTGAAACAGGTCAAGGTCAGATTTAAGGGTTAAAACAGGAAGAGGGTGCCTTTTTAGACACCCTCTTTCATTATTTCTTTGTATGCTTTTTGGTCGGAAAACAACCTGACTTCATCAAAAACCGGATTAATTATCTTCCTGAATTATCCCTGCTTTTTCATCTGTTTCGATAAGCTCGAAATTCATGCCATACTTCCCCAGCATGAATGCAATGTAATTGTTGTTGAAAGCTTCCCCGGGTTGGGGGGGCGTGAGTAACCTTAATCCTTTTTCTTTAAGCTCTGTTATTTTTCCTGAAATATCATCACACCTGAAACAGATATGGTGAAAAGTTCCTTCGCTGCCAACCTGCTTTTTCAAAGCAGGATTGTCCTCAAGAGGTTCAATTATTTTTACAATTACACTTTTTTCTTTTGAAAGAAATGTCACTTTTACCTTTTGCCGTTTATTTATAATGGTTTCTGTCATCTGGCTGTAACCAAAGATATTTTGCCAGTAAGCCAATGCTTCGCTGGTGTCTTTAACGGCATAACAAATATGATCGATGATCATTTTACCTTTACCTCTGATAATTCTGCAATTTTTCTGGCTGGCCTGAAACGCTCTTTCATCACGAGATAAATAAATGTCGAATTGCCTACAAGGTACCTTTTCCACATGCGTCTAGGCTCCTGGGCAAGCCTGACGAACCATTCCATTCCAATTTTCTGTACCCATTTAGGAGCTCTTTTAGTAATCCCGGCAATAACGTCGAAGGATCCGCCGACACCCATTGTAAAATTTACCTTCTTCAGTCTGTCTTCATACTTATAAAGGAACTTCTCCTTTCGTGGAGATGTGATTGCTACAAAGAGCATCTGGGCACCACTTTCACTTATCTGTTGTGCGATAGCATCCTCTTCATCATCTGAAAAATAGCCGTTCCTGTAACCGGCTATCACCTCCGGTCCGAATTCCTCAGCATATTTTTTTACGACTTTCCTTACAATCTCTTCGCGGGCTCCAAAGAAGAAGCATTTATACCTTTTTTTTGCGGCCAGCTGCATCAGCTCCTGCATAAGGTCAATTCCTGCAACCCTGCCGGGGATCTTCTTTCCCAGGAAGCGGGCAGCCCACACAATACTCTGACCATCTGCATTTATTATATCACATGAAAGCACACTGTTATATAGCTCCCTGTCCTTCATCATTGAGACAACCTTGCCTGCATTTACAACAACATGATGAATGTGTTCTTCGGCCATTATAGCTTTATCGATCAGGTTAACGGTCTCATCCATTGTATGAGCATCAACCGGAATTCCCATAAAATCAATCTTCATACCACAGTCTTAAATTCTCCTGAATATTCTACAATCTTGCTTACAATTCTACCGGCTGTCTTTCCATCCCAGAGCTCAGGCCTTGAAGGTGTTCTGTACAGTGTTAATGTTTTCCGGTATTCCTCCCTGATCATGGCCAGATTGTTGCCGACCAGCACACTTACTCCACCATGTTCGCGGAGTGTGACCGGACGTTCCGTATTCCATCTTAAAGTGAGACACGGAGTACCCAGCACACAGCACTCTTCCTGTAAACCTCCTGAATCTGTAAATACAATGCGGGCTCCCATATTTAACCGGAGCATCTCATGATAGTTCAATGGTTCAAGTAAAATAAGCGATGGGTGTGAAAGGACCTTATTCCAAAGCTGCATTGCCCTGAGCTGCTTCATTGCTCTGGGATGTATAGGCCATAGAAGAACCAGGTCTTCGGCAACTTCAGAAAGCAGGAAATTAATAAGAGGCTTAAAAGTTTCCTCATGATCTACATTCGAAGGCCGGTGCAAAGTTATTAGACCATAGTTGCCATCTTTTAAAACAGGGTGAGATCCATTCAGACCTTTGATAAGATTATTCCCGATTATTGTACCCGGGCTGAGATTGGCAGCAATGTTCCTGTTCGACTCAAGTGTGTCGATCATTATATTGCCAACAAAATGGATCCTGGAAGGTGGCGTTCCTTCCTTCAGCAGGTTTTCAGATGATATCCTGTCTGGTGTAAGAAGAAGATCTGAGATCCTGTCGGTGACCAGTCTGTTTATCTCTTCCGGCATTGTCATATCGCCCGACCTTAGCCCTGCCTCAATATGGCATACATTGATCAGGAGCCTCTTTGCGATCACAGAACAAGCAAGGGTTGCATTTACATCTCCGACAACAACAACCCAGTCAGGTCTTTGTGCAAGCAATACCTTTTCAAATGCAATCATTGTGTTACCAAGCTGCTCGGCATGGGAACCCGATCCGATCTCAAGATTGATGTCAGGGTCAGGAATCGATAATCCTTTGAAAAAAGCCTCCGACATCCTGATGTCATAATGCTGCCCAGTATGTACAAGGATATGATCTATTCTTATATCTCCTGATAAATTATATTCATCTATGGCCTTTATGAAAGGAGCTATCTTCATGAAGTTAGGCCTTGCTCCTACTACTGACAATATTTTCATTTTTGATTTTTTACCTGGCAATGCTTCAATAACTGAAACTTAATTAAGTTGTTACAGATTTATTGCTGAATTCTGAGGTGTTTGAGACTGTTCTTACACTGTTCCTGTAAAGCAGGAAAATACTGAATGCATAAAACATCCATGCCTGGGCCCATCTCATATAGGGGATCCTTGAAGAAAAGTATTTGTTCTTTCTGAAAATGAAATAGCCTTTTTCCGACTGCATATTATCAATGGTCCATGTAATAACTTTGTTTATTAGAGAAATGTTTGAATCATAATACCCGGTTTTGAATGAGGTAACGATAAGCTGTGCTGATGAATGAATATCAGCCGGGTAGGTAACGTTGTTATAATATTTCGGAAACCCTTCTTCAGTGATAAAATTTGACAGGTAATATTCCATACCTCTGTTAAGATTTGTCTCAAAGGAATTATCTCCGGTAAAGTTTATGTAGTCTGAGATGCACTCAAGGTTGAAACCGGTATGGAAACTGTCTATCCAATGGTGAAAATCATACTTGCCATAAACCCATGAGCCATCCTCCCTCTGGTTATCACAGCAGAATTTCATGCTCAACCCTGCATTGGCAGCAAGATCTCTCTCGCCTGTATAACTATATACTCTTGAGAGCAGCCTGCTTCCCAGCATAGAAGCATTGAAAACGACACTCCTGTCAACAGGTGAGTAGGAAAAAGCAAAACTCCCGTCATCAGCATAAGTTCTGTTAAGATTCTTAAGAACAAAATCGCATGCGCTCCTTGCATGATCAAGGAATTTCCTTTCACCGGTAACATAATATGCATCGGCGAGAGCACACCCCGCGAAAGTTGTTGCAACAACGGTTGGCATGTTTTTAGGCTGGAAAAATGCACGCGCCTGCCAGTCAAAATTATAACCCCAGCACGAACCTGACCACGATGTATTCCTCAGAGATATAAGCTTTTCAGAGAAAAACCTGATTTTCTCAAAATGCTCTTGCTTCCCATAAACCCTGTAGAGATTACAAAATGCCGACAGGAATAGAGCAACAGCCTTAGCATTATAATCTTTTGGCACTCCGGCAATTGTTCTGAGGTTTAACGGCGACCTTTTAAAGAGCTGTATCCAGGCCAGCCTGGCATAACGGTTACCTGAGATCAATGGGATCGACCGGAAAAGTTTACTGTTAAGTCCATCATATGGATCATAACCTTTATACTGCTCCGATTCACACCATTCAGAAAGCCTTTCTAAAGAAAGACTGACTTTTTCTGTAATTTTTTCCATGTAATTATCTTACGAGCAATGGAATTTTGCCAATTGGTGTTTTAAATGGCTCTTTCACCTGTTCATATACAACTTCCATATCCAGATTTGTTGCATCGAAAAGCTTTCCCGGATCTGCAAGAGGCACAAAGCTTGAATAGTAAACAATTATCTTTCCGGGACGCGGTTGTTTGATCTGTATGAAATTGGCCATGTCAAAAAGCTTATGATGCCGTCCAAATATCAACCCGGTAAGTGAAATCTTATTGTTATTCCTGTCAAGTACAAATTCGCCAAGGCGTCCCTCTGTAATCCTGAAACTCTGAAGTATCCCGTACCTGTCAAATTCAGGATCTATGAGATCTTCCGTATCATACCTCAGGAACGGTGCAGCATAGTTGTAAAGGCTTGTTCCCACAAGATGATAGAATTCATCTTTTTTGACAGCCTCTGTATAACCATATGAAAGAAATGGCACATATATTTCCTTCTCATATAGTTCTGCCGCCATAATAACACCTTCGGTATGACCGTAAAATGAAACAGTATTGTGAGTAAGTGTTTCTTCAATGAAATTCCTGATATAAGGGCTAGGATACTCAGAGGAAAACATTATCCCCTTTATCGTTTTTTTCAGAAAGTCAACAAGGTAGGGTGCATTGATAATAATCTCCTTAAGAAAATTATATATGGCGCTCGGATAACCATGAAGAAATTCCGTGTTATATTTTCTGAAAACTGTAAGAAGCTCCTGGTAATCTTTTGAAGTAAATGAATAATAAGCATTTATCATGAACTCGTTCTGATTGAACCTGTACTGGTAAATACCATCGATACTTCTGCCTCGAATTGTTATTTTGGTTTTAGACGGACTATAACCAAGCTTATGCCACATGCAATGTACATGGGCCCATTCGCGTGCATAAAAACCTTTTTCGAGGAAAAATGACAATGGCGATCCGGAAGTACCTCCCGTGTTGGATTGCTTATATGCATATTCCATTAGTGTCCTTTGTTCAATCGGAACTTTCCTTAGTGCAGCCTTATTGATAAGAGGAACTTCTGAAATATCCTGGAGCTCTGTTATCCTGTCTACAGGACATCTTTTCTCAACAAGATAGTTCTGGTAAAAAGGACTGCTTTTACTGAAATGATCAAAGACCTTTCCGAATGTTGAAACAACATACTTTTTCTTTTTCTCCAGATCTGTCTTCAACAGACTATCTGCAAGCCGGGAGAATTCAGAATAACTTTTACCCAGCCTGAAGCTGAAAGGAAGGTAATTTAAAATTACTCCTGCCTTTGGCGGAATTTTATCAGCTAGTGATCTATTCCAGTCTTTTTGTATTGTCATGGTTAATTTATAATCTGAAATTATGTGAGAAGTTCATGTTCGGCGGATCTTGTAAGCGAGGGGTTGATATTGTATTTTCTTCTCATTCCTCCTATTGCTTTCTTCAGTGAAATACCGTGGCATTTTTTATTACAGCAGAACTGCGGGTCTTTTTGATTCCCAATAAGGAATCATACAAATCCTGGTACTCATTTCCCATCCTGTTTACAGAAAAAAGCTTGCTGATCTTCTCCTTCCCTTTTGTACCCATACGCATCCTCACATCAGCATTATCAAGCAGGTAGCTAACGAGGTTAGCAATGCGGAAAGGTTCTCTTTCCACACAATATCCTGTTACACCATCAGTTATCAGCTCAGGGCTGCCTCCCCGTACATCCGAGACAATCACTGGTTTGCCAAGAGCCATATATTCTATTATTGAATTTGAAATTCCTTCTGAAAAAGTGCAGAGAATACCAACATCGGAAGCCGATATGAGCCTCTCAACATCGCTGCGCCTTCCGGTAAATATGACATTCTTAATCGATTCCTTCTCGGCCCTTTTTCTTATTCCATTTAGCAACGGACCATCACCAACAGCGAGAAAGGTAACATCATCTCTCTGCCTGGCAACAATCCTGGCAATATCAAGAAGAAGGTTGTGATCCTTAAGATGGGAAAAAGTCGCCACCATGATAATAATGTACTTGCCCCTTATCCCGAATTCTTTCCTGACATCCTTCTGCGTCTCCTTAAGGGAGAATCTTGACAGCCGCACCCCATTGTAAATAACCTTTGCCCGCGGAGTTGTAATGCCATATGCTCTCAATCCAGCTTCAGAGTTTGAGAGAACAGCATCAGAAAAAGACACGTTGATTTTTCTCAGTATGGAACTGAATGAAAGCTTTGAGCTGCTTCCTGTTGTATCAGCAATAAGATTTGAAACAAGCGGAACTTTCAGCAGGATTTTCGATGGTATTGCATAAAAAGTTGACATTTTCCCCCAGGTATGGATCAGTTCCGGCTTGAAACGTTTGCAAACCTCGTGGAAACGAAAGAATATTCCCGGGTCATACTTCAGCTTCCTTTTAAGCACGGTTATCCTGCAGCCGGTTTTATAGATTTCATCAAAATGTATCTCCTCTTCCGTAAGTACAATCTCAATATCATATGTGGAGGATGACTGCTTCAGATAGCTGATCAGTTCGACAGCCCTCCTTTCTTTCCCTCCAGCCTGAAGAGATTCAATAAAAAATAGTATTCTCATCTTCTACTTATCTGCCAGCACTTTACTCAATCTCCTGTTCCTGAAAAAATTGTTGATCTGCTTTGTCATCGAAAACTCCCATCTTAAACCGTCAACAATTATCCTATCACCAAAAACATTGATGGTGTGAATTGTATGTATGTTATGTTCCCTCCTGTTTGATTCATCGATCTCGATCAACATGTATGATTCCTCCTCGAAATTATTTTCATCGAGCTTCAGCACTTTATTTATTGTTATTGATTCGCCATAAGTGTTACTGCAATTCTGCGCTGGTCTGTAAAGTGATCCGTCAACTTCTATGAATCCTCCTGCTGATCTTACACCGTCAAGCCCTTTCATAACAGGGTTTCCCGGAAGAGGTTTATAAGGTCCTAGCAGGGAATCGGAATAGAACACATAAAGATGATAGACAGATCTGTCCTGATATATTGATCCTGTGAGCCAGTACTTTCCATTCAATTTGAGCACAGCAGGATCGTACAAAGGCAAATCAACGAGATCGGCACAGTGGGTGAGTTTTTTTTGAACCTTGTCAAATTCATAACATGAAACCTTACCGCTGCGGGCCGATTCAGGCACGATAAAAACTTTACCTTCCTCATTGTACACAAAAGGAAAAGAAAGATGGCTGCCGGTGTCGAGTAAAATTTTCTTTTCAAGAACTTTCAGGTTCCTGTCAAGAACCATATAAGATATATTACCATAGTTCATATCGAGCGAGAATTCCTCGAAAATCACAGTCATGAACTCTTTATCATGGTCAATAATGAATGGATCAGCCTGGAAAAAAGCTGCGGACCATGGTTTGATCCATTCAATATTCCAGGTGAATTTTCTTTTACGGATAATTTCCCTGATATCACCTGTTGCGATACCTATTACCCATTGTTTGAAGAAAAGTTTCTTCAGATAGTTACTGTTGACCATTCAGAAGATTTTTGAATATCTGGTTTAACTCTTCAGCTTTCTTAATGTTCATCGCATGGTTTTCTTCCACATATTTTCTTGCACGCGATGCAAATTCAGCTGAGTTTTCATGATTGTCGAGGGCTGCTTTCAACTTGTCAATGCTGCCATGAGCCATTATTCCAAGTTTTTCATTTTCAATGACATCTCCAGGGTCCACACTTAGTGAATAGACAGGTATGCCGCATGCCCATGCTTCAATAAATACATTAGGAAAACCTTCCATATGAGATGTACTTATCAAAGCTTTCGATGTGGATATCTCGTGAAGTGTTCTTTTATAGCTGAGAATTCCAAGAAGCTTGACGTTGCTAAAGGCCTTCAGCTTTTCATAATACATAGCCCCAATGCTGTCCCTTGGAGGTCCTATTATCTTGAAATTATGCATTGGTGAACGGCTTACCAGGTCAAAAAACTCGGGAAAGCCCTTTCTTTTATCAAGCCATCCTACATAAACAAAATCTTCATGCAGGTTATTCTCGTTGACCGGAATTGCCTTCATGTCAATTATGTTATAGAAAATAACCGGTGAAATATTTTTATTCAGAAGTATGTTTTTCTGACCGCAGTGCTGTACAAGTACGAGGTCGGCATTCCTGAGGAGTAAAGGCTGAGCCATCTCTGTCATGATGCCACTAAAGAACATCCACAATGAAGCTCTGGTTTCAAAATAATAATTTTTGAGCCGGCTCATGAGATCCATAGCATCGAGGTCTGATGCCATATGCAGCACAAATTTGGCTCCCAGCTTCCTGGCAACCCTGTAAGCAAGTATGTGCCTGAAATCCCTGATCCTGCAATAATATATATCTGCATTTTGTTCTTTCAGAGTATGATATAAACCAGGCATCCTGTGAGTTACTGTCCGTAAAACTCTCATTCCCCCGTTCCAGTTTTTTATGGTACGTATCTCAATGCCGTCGCTTGTACGGAAATCATCCTTAACTCCAAAATCAACAATTATTACTTCGTTTCCTAGGGCAGCAAGAGCTTTGGCAAGAAAGGCAATCTGCAATTCACCTCCTCCTTCAGTGTTACCTATCAAAGCCCCAGTAATATTACCCCAAAAGCAAATCTTCATATAGTAGCCGGTTAACCTGTATGTTTCCTTCAGTAATTAATTAAATTATCATCTCCCCTATTTTCCTCCTCAGCTTTCTTCTGCTCAAATGCCTGCTTAGAAGCATATCATATCCAACCTTCATGATTTCAGGATGTAAGTCGATGTACCTGTCATAAATTGTTGATTTAAATTCTATTATCCTGTCGGCGATGAATGCAAATTTTCTAACCCTGAACTCCAGTGATTTCATGTCAACTTCCAACCCCCACGACACCCTGTTCCATACCATCAGTTTCCTTGTAAGAACCGACATGGCATTGCCTTCATCATCATAGAAAGAAGGGGTGTTCCTGAATTCTGGCATGATAAAGTTGCCCAGGTTATAAGCGATTATACCATGTTTGTACCTTTCAACAGGCTGAGGGGCATGTGCATGGCTTCCGATTATAATGTCGGCACCTGCATCAATTAGGCTCCTTGCTGTAAGAACCTGCTTTCTTTCAGGGAACGAGGAATCAACTGTGCCCCAGTGAATATAAATAATGAGCCTTCCTGCAATATTTTTGAGTTCTGCAAGACGACACTTAAATTCGTCAGATTCGAGAAGTGTCAGGTAATTGAAATCATCAAATTCAATCACTGGTGAAGTAAGCTCAGATACAGCCGATAATATTGTAATTTCAATTTCGCCATGTCTAACCATAATTGGATTATAAGAATCATCACCCGGCAGGTTGATGCCAAAAAACGGGATATTGCTCGTATTTAGTTCGCTGATTGTCGATCTGAAACCTTCTATCCCATAGTCGAGTATGTGATTATTTGCAAGATTTACTGCCAGCAGCTCTTTGCCGAAGATCCCGGGAAGATGGTTTTCAGGAATACAGAAAGTAACTTTTCCAGTGACTGGCTTTGTTTTTTTTGCAAGCGGGCATTCAAGGTTGATAATTGTTTTAAGCTTGTTCTTAAACCTGAAGGGTTTATATGGTATTACATCTCCCAAAAACAGTACTGAGGTTTCGTAATTCATTGTTAATTTATTAACAGTACTTTATTGTTTTTTTCAATCAAACATATTTATATGATAATGCTGTGCCTGTTACAAGCTCGAATTTTTTAGCTGCTTCAGTCAGAGATACAGAACTCAGATCATAGTAAGTAACCATCTTGAAGAAGTTCTCAAGTGTTGTGAAAAGGTTTTCTGTGGCTTCGGAATCAGGACGGTATATTGAACAACCTGGTGTGAATTCACCCGAAAAAATAACCATTACGAGGTATGGCAATTTCCTTTTAATTCCCTCAATAATAACTTCATCCAGCATTTCAAGGCTCATCCAGGGGTATGGTCTTAACCATAGCGGCTGGTATCTGTAGAACATGCTCCTGAATCCTTTAAGGAAGAAATTACTATTTACATTTCTAAAATAATAATCAGCTGCTTTGTCGTATTTATTAAGAGGGTATTTTGTAGGCAATACAGTTACAGGAATCTCCAGAAGAGAATTACCTTTATGATTATATGTAAATGCGTCAGGCCGTTTATCCATGTAGTCGGGCCCTCCTTTCAACCCTGGTATACCTTCATAACCTTTCCAGTTTATGTATGGAGTTACTGATGAATCAACCATAAACTCGTTCAGCATCAGCAGACGTGAAATGCTTTCACTGAAGCCGAATCTTCCTGATCTGAATGAAGTAGGCCTCATGCCGAATGTTGTACGTATCTGGTCTGCCAGGTACCTTATTTTATTAGCAAGAATATCGTCGGGTAATTCATTTGGAAATGCGTGTTTCACATCATTGTACCTGAAACCTTCCCTGTTTAGGAATGGCGGGGTGGTCCATGGGTGAAGCAGTGCTCCTACTTCACACTGATCATTTTCTATATAATCACTTAACATCTCCCGGGCAAAGGAATCCTCACATACCTCCGATGTCACCAGATATGTAGGCTTCACCTGGTACTTGTCGCACAGATTTTGTAATCTGGGCAAAGTCCTGATATTCTCACAAGTGAGTTCCCTTCCTGTATCCCATTGATTATCTGCTGCAGTATCGATTGTGAGAATAAAATTCATAAGAAAATCAGGATTTATATAGCGATTCAACAAAAGGGATTATTCTCTTTGCCTGGTAATTATAATTGAAAACTGTTTCAGCAAGCTGCCGCCCGTTCATTGCTGTCATCTTCGCAGAATCGTAGCCTGCAAGCACATTGTCTATTTTCTCTGCCAGGCATTTTTTATTCCCGGGCTCGACTATGTAAGCATTCACCCCATCGGTAAGGAACATTGAAATTTCTCCCACATTTACAGAAATTACCGGCCTGCTCGTTGCAAGGTATTCTGTAAGTTTTGATGGAAATGATGCCTGCGTCTTCTTGTCATTTGCCCTGACCATAACAAGAATGTCGGAATTGACTATGTACTTTATTATCTCTTCCCTTGGCAAAAAATCCAGCAGTTGAATCCTGTCAGTCATGCCAAGTTCGCTGGCAAGCCGGACAATTTTTAACCTGTCTTCACCATTCCCAGGACCGCCCAAGACAAGGTTTACAGATGGATGCTTTGCAGCAATGAGTGCAAAAGCTTCCATAAGAACATCAACATTGTCGCGCTGGAAAGTAAGGTTGCCGAAATAACCTATATACCTGAATGGCAGAGGCCTGTCCACATTGATCGAAAATCTTGACGGATCAACAGTGCTTGGAACGAGCAACAGCCTGTGCTGGGGAAAACCTCTCTCCTTATAAAAATTGATAAGGTAATGCGATATGCAAAGAATTCCGTCGGTAAGTGATGAGAACGTTTTGAGCTTTATTGTGCCGATACTTTTATTGAAAGTACCAGTCTCATAATACCTGAGCGGATGTTCACTTATCTCCTGGATAAGCTTCGATCCCGTAAGCTTTGAAAAGATCCAGGCATAGAAAAAAGTAGCAGGTATGGCAGTATAAACTATGATCAGCCTTATCTTGTCCATCCTGTGTATCCGCATCATCAGCGACCAGGTCCTTAAGAATTTATTAATTTTTTTTAAAGTTCTGATTAAGAAATATTTGTTTTTTTCCACCTGCCGGAATGGATGGTAGTAGCGTATGCCATTTATTTCACCATCCATGAAATTGGTATAGCTGTTTCCAAAGCAGATAACATGGACTTCTTTTCCATTTTCAAGGAAACCTTTTGAATAAGAATGGACCCTGTTTGTTGCTGCACCTCCTTCAGGAAAGTCAAATAGATCCCCAAAAATCACATAAGCCATTTTTAAAGAATTATATTAAACCAGGAAAATACCTATACGCCGGATTCCTGCACAAGCATTACATTTTGTTCAGTGTCAGCAAGTATATCAGGTTCAAAAAGTGAGAACATCCAGAAACAAGCAATAAAAGGAATAAAAAGTATCGAGTAGCTGATCGAAATTCCGATAACTATAAGAAATAACAGATATCTTCCCTTATAGTTGAAAATTTTAGAAAATGTCTTTGAACTTTTTATTGTAAGAATCAGGAATGGAATAAACCCCGCAAGCCCGAATTGTGCAAGCAGGTTTCCAATGCCTGAAATTGGAGAAATGTTCGATCCCATCCTTCTTGTCCATTGCTCATCTCCATGGGCTGCAATGCCAAGAACAGGATTATTTTTAAAATCTATCAATGTGATTATAAGTGATGAAAAACGCTGAGGCGTTACAGCTGATTCCCTGCCATAGGATTCCCATACAAGGTTTTCAAGTCCGGCCGGTTCCTTGACGAGTTCAATAATTTTATCCTTCATGAATGGCAGAGAGAAGAAAGCAATAAGTATTGCTATCATCACAGGGATCATAATGATGATCTTCCTGAATTCAAGATTGAATAGATAATAGACCATTATTAGAGACAGCAGAAAATACCCTGTTGTTGACATTGTTGACAAAATTGCCAGCATCAAAATCCAGAATCTTCTTCTTGATTGTCTCTTATCCCTGGCAATAAAAAGGTTTATGAATATTGCAAGGCAGAGATAGCTGGAATAACTTCCCGGCTCCCAGGCAAAGCCACAATTTCTCGAAATTGTATTGTTGTTTATGAGTGTTGTGGAATAAGATTGTATAACATAAACAACTGTACTAAGGCCTGTTCCTGAAACCACTGAAATATCCTCAAGATACGGGATCCGGCCAATCATGTTAAACAGGACATCCCCACCGGCAAGAACCTGGAAACTCCAGAGAAAGAGAGAAATGGCTGCTAGATAAACAACAATCTTCTCATATAAAAGGAAAAGATTGATTTTTAATGCTTTAACAGCAACATATGCTGTGAAAAAAATGAAATAATATGTAATTAAAAATGTTGGCCTTACTTCATAATACTTCACCGAAATTGCAATGAAGTAAATAGCAAAGAAAAACAACAACAGGTAAAAATTTGGTATGAACATTATTCTCCATTTAAAGGCGAGAATTGTGCTCATCACAACTGGCAGCAATACTCCGAAAAAGTTTGTCCTCAGCTCAGGTGATTCAAAGAACAATAATGATCTTCCTGCATAAAGGATCAGCATAAGAACATATGCATATTCAAAAAATCCAACCTTTTGCTGCGCTGTATCGGCAGGATAGGAATCAGACATTATTATTGTTAATTTCAGGTTTGTTTCTTTCTTCTGAGGTGAGTTGCTTCACCAGCCTTTTATAATACCAGAGCATGCTGAGTAGGTAAGTCAGCCCTGCCAGTATCTTTGTGTAAGCAGCTCCTGTTTCACCGAATAAAGGGATAAGGGTAAAGTTGCAGATGAACAATACAATTCCTACTATAATGGCACTATTGCGCAGAGCTTTGCCGCGACCATGCGATCCCATGAACCTGTTATAATAATCTCCTGTGCCATGCAGTATTATACCAATACTGCCTATGAATGTCAGGTAAATTACAGGCCTGAATTCAGCTCCGTAAAAAATATTAATAAAGGGACCTACAAGTATCCAGCAAAGTACTAGTGCGAACACAGAAACACCCACGGTAATGAGCGTAAGCCTCTTTGCAATGCTCGTTTTTGAAGCAAACTCCTTGTAATGAGTTGTTGCAATTACGTTAGGTATAAAACTGAGTGGTTCTGCTATTGTCATTGCGAGTGAGAAATAACCTACCCCGGAATTATCAACACCAAAATAGCTGATAAGCAAGCCGGAGAGGGAGTTCATTGCAACATTAAAAAGTGTCCCAACATAAACGTTGAATCCATATGTTTTGTTAAAATGAAATATCTCTTTTAATCGCTCCTGCATATTGCTGAACAATGGATGCACCTGGTACAGGATATAAAGGAATCCTGCTGCATGTGATACGAAAAATATTATCCAGATTATCAGTAACCTGTCACCTTTATACCCGGCAAAGACTAAATAAAATAAAAGTGTAACTGCCAGGAATATCAGTTTCGGATACAGCCTGCTCTTTCCGAGGAGGCTTATTTTATTATCAGCCTGGAACAGAACCTCGAAATAATTCATAAGCAGGAAGATCCAGGTAAATGGTATTACTATCAGCAAAGCTGTTCTCAGACCTTTCTCTGAAATATTTCTATCCAGAAGGGTATAGATAACAAGAGCAATACACATTACTACAAACAGTGCTGCAAGAACGACAACCATCGAACCGTACAATTCTCTTGTCCTTTTCTTGTCATTACTGAGAACTATGGCCCGGTTTCCTGCCTGGAAGAACCCGAATGTAAAGATCACCATTGCCAGGCTGAAGATGTACGTCATGAACTTGAAGTCACCAAATGCAACCGGTCCGAGAAATCTTGTGATAAAAATATTCGAAACGATCGAAAGTGGTATTATTACCAGGTTCACTGCAAACAATGATGCAACCTGCCTCAACCTCGGATAGTTCCTGTAAAGGTTTTCAATCCACTTAAACATGTACTTGAAATAATTTCAGAGGTAAACTCTTATCTGTAAAGAATCTAAATTATTTAGCTAATGTAAGATTCCTTGCTCTTTATCGTTAGTATTTCGATATTCGTCAATATTCAAGACTATTTCGTCAAATATTTAATAACTAACGTATGAAGAAAATAGCCTGTATAATAATACTCCTAACAGCAGTAAAAATTGCATCAGCAACTAACTATTATATTTCTCCTTCGGGGAATGACAGCAATACCGGAACAATAACTTCTCCCTTTTTCACCCTTAATAAAGCATGGTCTGTTGTACAACCTGGCGATATTGTTTATGCAAGGGGTGGAGTCTACAGGTACAGCTCCAGGCAGAACCTACATTACAAGAATGGAACTGCTTCTGATACTATAAGACTTTGGTCATATCCCGGTGAAAGACCGGTTTTTACTAAAAGCTCTTCATTTACCACTCCATCATTCCCAATAAGCCTGATTTATCTAAAAGGCAGCTACATCCACATAAGGGGAATTGAAGTTGCCGGATTTACCCAGGAAACGTCAGGTGTATGGTATGGAATCGCAGCAACAGGTTCAAACAACAACAAATTTGAGCGCATAAACAGTCACCATAACGGAAACGGAATGGGAATCAGGGATAACTGCAACAACAACCTGATATTAAATTGTGATTTCCACCATAATTTTGATCCGATAACTGACTACGGAAATGCAGATGGCCTGTCTGTTGCATATCATACATCCTCGCTGCAGAATACTGTCAGGGGTTGCAGGTTTTGGCTAAACTCAGATGATGGTCTTGATCTCTGGGAGAACAACGGGTCAGTAACAGTTGAAGGATGCTGGTCATGGAAAAACGGGTACCGTTTTGATGGTGTAACAACAGCCGGTGATGGATGTGGATTCAAATTCGGTACAACAACTACTGAAGACGGCACAACTTTCAAGAGGACAGTCAGAAACAATATATCTTTTGAGAACAGGACCAGGGGCTATATGCAGAATTCTGCAATGGTAAGGTTCTATTTCTATAACAATATTGCATGGAATAATTCACAGGGAATCGTTTTTTCAACATTTAACCTTGCTCATATATTCAGGAATAACATTGTATTCGAGAATAATGAAAACTGGAACGGTAATTATTCAAATTCAGTACGTGACCATAACTCAAACTCACCGACACCAATCGCAACTTCAGCTGATTTTGCAAGTACAGATACTACCGGTGTTTCTGGTCCGAGACAAGCTAATGGAAATCTGCCTGTACTGACATTCATGAAACTTGTCAGCGGTTCTGATCTCATTGATGCAGGAATCAACGTGGGACTTTCTTACACTGGCTCAGCACCGGATATAGGATCATATGAGTTCCGTTCTTCCGTGATCCCGCCTGCTACCGTAAACCTTGCCTACCAGTCCTCATTAGTAAAAAGCTCAAATGCATCTGAGGTTGAAATAACATATAATGTCACACTTGCACCTGTTGTTCCGTCATTATCATGCTTTGAAGTAAAAGTCAACTCGACTGTCCGTAATATCACCAACCTTATTATTTCAGGTAATAAAGTTTATCTAACTCTTTCTTCGCCTGTAAATCCCGGTGAGACTGTTACACTTTCATATACAAAACCTGCAACAAACCCCCTTCAATGTACTGCCGGAACTTTCGCTGAAACTATCACA
>DATGYZ010000035.1:0-109502 GCA_035297425.1 Bacteroidales bacterium
GGTGATGCCGCAGCTCCTCTCATCCATGTTCCACTGAAGCTTATCGAGCTTTGCGAAAGTCCTGAGAAGCATTCCGTTAATAGAACCTTTTGTAAGCGAAGGCGGCAGTGCCGGAAGCACCTCGATAACCCCGGGACGGGAATAAGCCAGCATCTCCATCATTATTGCGGGAATGCCTCCCTGTGCATCAGCTATCCGCATGTTTGCATACGGATCGTGAGGACAGATAAATGTTGTAGCTACGAATCCCTGCTCAAGCAGATTTCTTAATTCACTGTCTACCATATAATTATCCTTGAGCCTTGCCCCTATCAGACCCCGCTGGCACAGGCTGTGTGCAGCAAGACGCTCATGAACACGCCGGCGATCTGCCATAACTGCAGCTTTAGCCAGGACCGGTGTCCTGTCGGGATCAATCTCATCGCCTGGCCAGGCGCCATAACACTGGGATACATGACGATGATTATACCTTTCAGCCAGGTCAGGCCATGCCCATTCTTTCAAAGTACCGTCAGGCTCCATCATATAGGGTGGCAGCTTTGAGATCATTGCTTTCCACTTTGGCAGGTTTTCAGCTTCTATACCAAGGAGCTCACAGGCTTCAACAAGGTTGGTCAATACCTCCCTGCACACCGAAATATCCATTGTTGCATTTATCACTGCCATGCAGCCCGGGTTGAGGTTACCGGGGTTATTCTCAGGAGAGAAAGAGGGAACAAAGATGTAATTGCCGTTTTGATCCGTAACTGTGAGAAAATCCTCATAAAACAATGCAAGTTCTTTATATATAGGTACCATCCTTTTCCTCAGGAAATCCTGGTCACCGGTCACCAGGAAATGATCCCAGAAAGGACGTACTACCCATCCTCCGGCGCTAATCCAGTATGGATGTGGCCATGTTTCGCCTGTATTATCTGCATAATCGAACATATTGAAAACTCCCGAGTCTTTTGATGGTGCAATTGGATAATGGGTTCCCCGCATACCATAGATGTTCTTCGCGTTATTCCTGCAGTCTGGTAAAAGGCTTTCTACCCAGTCAAAATAAGCCAGCTCCGATTCAAGGTAATTTCCAATTGAAATTGGGGCTACCTGAAGGTTTGTATTGACATTTGTCAGGGCAGAAACACTCCGGTATTTTCCCGTGGTTATAATGAACCAGTACCTGCACATCTCGAAAAAAGATTTCAGGAAGGCTCCGGAATACCCGGGAGCAGAACGCTGATCGGATAATAGTTCCTCGGATGATAATCCATATTTTGATTCATCAAAAAAATCGATCGTTATCCTGTTAAGCATTTCGGACTGCACCTGCCTGGCCCTGTTAAGAAGTGTATTGTAATCCGGCGCCAGATCCTCTAGTGATTGTTTCACATCTTCCACTTTCTCTTCGCTGTAATCAGGCAGAAATTCGATACGGGTCAGCAGGATTAATGAATTCGCATTTTCAACAACAAGAGTATCGCCATCCATTTTGGAAGAACCTCCTCCAGGTATGATTCGTGTTATGCAGGCATATCCCCTGTTGTCGACCGATGGATCAATTCTTCCTTTAAGAATAAGCCTTTTGTCTGTAAAATCCCCCTGGTTATTGCCCTCGCTGTTCCCGCCGGTATTTGCCGACCTGCTGCGTATACCGGCAAAATCCTGTGAGCCGGCACTGTTACGACCTCCCCCACCTCCGACGCTCATTTTTATGCGCATATCCAATAATTTCCCTTTTGGCGGCTTCACTGATTGTACCACGACATTGTCGGGCCTTGAACAAAATGTACTTCTAACCCATTCACCCTTTTCATCAGTCCAGTAAACTTTCACTTCGGTACTTTCGAAGTCAACAGTGCGCAGATAATTCCGAACTGTTTTGCCCCCAGGAATCTCCAGCGACATAGAGATCCTGCTGCCAGCGAAACCGCCAGCTCCCCTGCCTGTGGGATTTTTCTGCCATTCATTATATGCCAGCATAACGGCTTCATGATATTTCCCTTCAAGCATCATCTTGCGTACTTCAGAAAAAACATCAGCTATTTTTGTTGTTTCAGAACCTTTTTTCCTGGGTGCGAACAGGCTCTCATGACTAAACGGGATCTGTTCATTATACGGGTTGCCGGCAATTTCAATATTGACAAAGCCATTCCCTGAAAGAAGTGCGTCCCCTCCCGGAACAAGACTGCAGAAACCTTTACCGGGAACAATCTTCCTGTTTATTCTTTCCTTTAATGACATAGGAGAGATTTGCAAACCTCCGGAGGTGGTATGGTAAACCGGTGACACCGACTGCTTGGGCCTTCTTTCACCTGATCTTGCTTTTAACATGTAATCCCGCGACCTGATATCAGAAGGTTTACGTTTACCCGACACTCCAACTGACTCCTTACAGGCTGTAAGCGGAAGCAATGTTGCTGGCAATACAGCCAGTCCTGCGCCAGCTGCACTTTTCTTAAGGAATTTTCTTCTTTTCATGTCTGCTTGTTTGTGGTCACACTGACCCTTTTGTTCAGAAAATAATAAAAGATCAGACTGGCTTCAGTCAACAGGCTTTTGATGATTTGTGAATAACTGCTAAGTCAAATTTAATTTATTATTCCGTCAACAAAAAAATAAAATCTATTAAATAAAAAATTTTTAAAGCATTGAAAACTATTTGATTTTAATCATACTTGGTGATCATTGGATTGCATTTTTCGTACTTTTATAATTTTAATAGATACATTGCTCCCGGCAATCATATAATTCAGAATAGCATGAAAAAAATAACTTTACTATCAGTGCTGCTTTTTTTACTGGCTGTGATACCTGCCGTAAATGCACAGGAAAATGATACCGTATCCCATTATCTTTTCCCTGACTTTACACCAGGAAAGATTCTTCTTAAAGTTGGAAAGTCAAAGTCACTCCCGATGAACTACAATGCCGCTACTGAAGAAATGGTATTTGTCAATAATGGCCAGAATCTTGCGATAGCAAATATCGAAGACATCGATACAGTTTATATACAGAACCGGAAGTTTATCCCGGTTGGAAAAGTCTTCTATGAGGTGGCAGTAACTGCAAAAACCCCGTTACTTGTTCAGTATACATGCAGCGTAATACCTCCCGGCAAGCCAGCAGGTTACGGAACTACGACCGAAACCGCATCCGTGGAAGTAGTAAATAATTTTTTCCAGTCAAGGCAGGTGTATAATTTAAAGATCCCAGGTGACTACAGGATTATACCAAATGTTGTTTTCTTTCTGAAATCGAATGATAAATACATCAGGATCACAAATGCAAAACAGGTTGCGAATGTATTTCCGGAGAAGGAGAACGCGATTAAAGATTTCGTAAAACAGAACAAAACTGATTTCAAAGACAAGAAAGAGCTTGCCAACCTGATTGTTTTTTGCAATAAATAACAGAAACGGTCACGGCGCCTGGAACACAAAGCTAATCCCTCTCAGGGCTTTGTTGGGTTATTACTTTTCCTGCCAACTCTGAATTGAGTCCAAATAATAGAGATTATCAATTACCTTAAAATAAATCCCCTCCGCAGTTAGCCCCCGAGGGATCTTTCCATGTGGCAGGAGGATTCATTCAAATGTAAGCTGAATAAGACTTTTCAAAATACAAATATCATTTAAGACAAAATAAATCCCCTCCTCCGGGGGAGAGTGGCTCTGTAGTGGTAATTATGGTGATTTTTTAAGATCAGTGATTGCTTAATTTTTAGATATCATGATCTTAAACCCACCTCTGGCTCTCCTGCGGAAGGAGGAAAAATGAAAAATCCTCCGGCATTTTGCCGAAGGATTTCACATATAAGTTACACCCGATTATTTAATTCCCGTATTCACAATATGGAAATAATCGAATAAAACGTTGAATGGACTGTCTGGCTTTGTTGTATCAGAGTCAAAGTAATATGTGCTTGTCATGCTCTGGGTTATCACGCCATCACAGGCAATCAGCCCAGCCCTGATATCTTTGAGCATAGCTTCATCCTGTCCAAGTACCTTGAATGGTTCTCCGTCAGCAGAATAAGATGCAATATAAATATTACCCTTCTTCTCCAACTTCAGGATAAGCGCTTTGTCTCCGACAACTTCATTCCTGAGATTGAAGCTTGCAACAGACTTGGCTATACCATTTTCCTCGATAAGGAAATCTATTGTTCCGGGCTGGGTTCCTCTAACCCTTGTTGTTTTAATAACAGCCCTCATCATCAGCTTGATAAAGTTATCATCATTTTCATAGACAATGATCCCGGCGTTCTCTGGCTGTGATGGCGCTCTTGAAGCAGTGAATTTTGTTTCGATAGTCCAGTCGCTGTTTGCACTTTGAAGCAGAATGTTCTTAGCGTTATTGCTGCCTTCAGAAACATCACCTTGTTCGCTTGTAATAGTTAATGCTCCCGGGGTTGAAGTCAGGCTGTAAGCTGACTTATTTTCCCTGATCCAGGACCA
The DNA here is from genome assembly GCA_035297425.1 of Bacteroidales bacterium. Taxonomy (GTDB): domain Bacteria; phylum Bacteroidota; class Bacteroidia; order Bacteroidales; family VadinHA17; genus LD21. The sequence continues at coordinate 4,443 of DATGYZ010000035.1, forward strand.
TTGCTTTCCAAGGGTGTTATTGAATTCATCACTTGCAGAGTTGACGTCAAAATTAACGTAATAGGTGTTCTTTTCCATTGTATTGTTATCTACCAGGCTTACTACTGCAGTTCCGGGAATACCTTTAGCCTGCAAAACATTTACTTCAATATTGGCATCAGCCGCCTTTGCATTAATAACAGGTACTTTAGCATTGGCTTTCAGAAGGTAACTGTAAGCTTTGACGTCAGCGTTGAAACCTTTAATTTTTTTGCCATCAACAGTAACTTCAACAGGTGTCAGATCAGGCATTACCTTAACCGAACAACTATTGGATACAGTAACGCCATCATAGGTAACATATGCGAATATTGTTGCAACACCAGGCCTCACTGCAGTTACTTTACCGCTTTTATCAACAGTTGCCACTGAAGGGTTATTACTCTTGTACTCGATAGTTGCTTTTCCTGTATTGATGAAACTGTCATCAGAAAGACATGCTGACAGGCTTGTCTGGCCAGTGTTACCCGGATGGAAAACGATATTGTTGACATCAACAACAACAGTTTTCAGTTTTGCATTATAATCACCGCCCATACGAGCCTCTACCTGTCCTTTTATGTTTTTTGAAGAAGCACCAACCTCGAAAATGTACCTTCCTTTGTCAAACGACATCCTGTCATTCTGTGCATCCCAAAACCATAGATCGGCACAGTTGATATCGATGGAAACGGTCCTGGTCTGTCCTGCAGGTATAGTGACTCTCTGAAATCCTTTAAGTCTTTTTACAGGTCTCTGCAGCGATGCAGGGCTTTCAGGAGTTCTTACATAAACCTGTGCAATTTCATCACCGTCAAAAGAACCAGTGTTCTTGATGTCAAAGGTTACAGTCACCTTGTCGTTAGGTGTAATGCTGCTTTTATTGATGCGGAAATCACTGTATTCGAATGTTGTATATGAAAGTCCATAGCCAAATTCATAAGATACATCTTTATTGAAGTACCAGTAAGTTCTTCCCGTCTTGCCATCACCACCCCTGAGTGTATAATCATTGAACTCAGGAAGATCTCTTACAGACTTATACCATGAGAAGTTGAGTTTTCCACCGGGATTAACATCACCGAATAATATTTTAGTGATTGCAGCTCCCTGTGACTGGCCGTTGTAACCAGTCCATATCATTGCCGGAACTGCAGGATTTGCTTTAAAATCTTCAACTTCAACCATTCCCATGCCCTGCATAACAACAATTGTGTTGGGGTTTACAGCAGCAACAGCTTTAATAAGCTCAGTCTGGTTTCCTGGAAGTGCTAATGAGAACCTGTCTGATTCCTCGCGACCCGTGGTCTGGTCAGTACCTACAAAAATGACAGCAACATCAGCTGAAGCAGCCAGGTCAAGGGTTGCTTTATCAGTTGCAGGAGCTTCTGGCTCGCGGTAAACCATAACAAGTGTCTGTGGGCCGGTAATACCGAGTGTATTAACTTTTGCTGCAACGTTAGTAACCCTGCCGCCGAATCTCATTCCACCAGCCGCAGCCTGCTGAGGTTCGGGCTTAACTGTTTGAGAAGCGATTATATTGCCAGTTGGTGAACCTACTCTGACTTCAATGCTGCCACCTGCAGCAACAGACATCCTGAATCTTACAGAGTCTAGGTTTGTTACATCAATATTGTCATATGCCGTCCAGTCATCATTCTTAATTCCTCTCATGGAAACAGTGTTGCCCCTTGCTGAGGTTATTATACCGCTTGCTGATGCATTGAATTTTGCAGCCTCATAATCTTTAGTGCTCCTGTCTTTTGTAACAGTGGTAAAACCATTAAGTGTAAGGAAATCTGTCTTTCTCTCGGTGTTGCCACCAGCACTTTGAACAACTTCAATATTGAGACCATTTTTTGCGATATAGTCCTTAATCCCGGCCAGTGGGGTGATTCTCAATTCTGGCTCAACCTGGCCTGAATAATCACCAAGCTCGACTTTATCAGACTGAGGGCCCAGAACAGCAATTTTTTTAATTGCATCTGCATTTAGCGGTAATGCTTTCTTTCCGGTTTTTGAAGAGACTTCATTCTTGAGGAGAACAGGTGTTTTGGTAGCGATCTCCAATGCCAGTTGAGCATGGGAAGGATCATTTATTATCGAGGGTTTGATACCTGCATAAAGAACTTTGTCACTTGGATCAAATTCACCGAGCCTCATCCTTATTGTGAAAATATTGATGAGTGCTTTATCCATCTCTGCCTCAGAAACAAGACCTTTTTCCAGAGCTTTCAGTGCGCTTGTCTGGTATACGCTGCCACAATCGGTATCAACACCGGTCTTAAGACCAAGAGCTGTTGCCTCTTCACCTGTAGGAATATACCTGTGACCTGAGTACATATCTGAGATGGCTCCACAGTCTCCTGTGACATACCCGTATAGTCCGTATGTTCTCCTTGCAATGCTGTCTACCAGGAATTTACTTGCAGACATAGGTATTCCATTCACAGCACTGTATGCTGTCATGATAGCAGGAAGCTTGTCCTGTTCTATAGTTGATTTGTAAGGATAAAGGTAAAATTCCCTCATATCCCTGTCATCCATATTGGCGCTTCCGTTGTGACGGTTAAATTCAGTATTGTTTGCAAAAAAGTGTTTCCCGCATGGTACAGCTTTGAGATAAGTAGGATCATTACCCATAAGACCGCGGATAAAAGCACCGCTTATCTTAGACACCAGGAACGGGTCTTCGCCAAAAGTTTCTGCTGTTCTGCCCCACCTCGGATCTCTTGTAGGTTCAACAACAGGTGACCAGTATGTGAGTGTAAAAATGAGGTCATGGTTAAAACCTCTTGCCTCATCGGCAATAACAGAAGTCTCCTTTTCTATCAGTTCAGGGTCCCATGTAGATCCGACTGCGACACTGTTTGGGAATGAAGTTGCTGTCATCCCACTGTTATTGTTTCTCCCCATTATTCCATGAAGAGCTTCACCCCAGACGTCATATTTTTTTACCCCGAGGCGTGGAATTGGAGGCATTGTGTTTCCTAGCTGGCTTTGTTTTTCTTCCGGTGTCATTCTGGAAACGAGGTCTGTAGCTCTCTCACGGAACGAGTATGATGTGTTAAGATAGATTGGTTTTTTCATACCTTCATCCCCGAGAAAAGCCATAAGGCTTATACTGCTGACCAGCAGTATAAAAATTTTGATAAATTTTGTTTTCATTTTTTTGTTTATTAAGGTTAGGTCCTCTGCTTTTTCAATTTTTTGAGTAAGTAAATATGTTATGTATAATTTCATTTACATTGCCATCCTGCTGTCCTGGTCTTCCCCACCCTTTGAAAGGTCAACACCATCGTTTTTTAATGACTCCTGGATTTTTCTTACATCGAGTTCTCTTGGTACCGTTCTCAATTTTGATGAGAGGGCTGCAGCAATACCGGCAGCATGTCCTGTTGCAAAACAGTTACCCATACTCTTGCCAGCCGATAATCCAGCATGATCAGTAGAGATGCATCGTCCCGCAGCAAGCAGGCAGTCAATTTTCTCCGGGACAATTGACCTGTATGGCACCTGGTGAATCTTCATCTGGCTTATTTTCACGTAACCAATGTCAAGCCATCCGCTTCGCCATGCAATTACATCATCAAAACGGCTGCCATTCATGGCATCTTCTTCGGTAAGGACATATTCACCTTTTATTCTTCTGGATTCACGTACGCCAATCTGGTTTGATGAGGCAACAATTTCACATTTCTTTACCTCTCCTTCGCCAAATTCCCTCATTGCTTCTACCATCTGGATCACCTGCCTCCGGCTTAAACATTCTGCGGTTGAAAATTGAAAAGGATCTGTAACATCAAAGTTTCCCATATCCCTTGTACCGGAATGGTTGACATAAAAATGTCGGGAGTTTGAAACTTTCATCAGAGAAAAACTTCCATTACCTGCAGGTATTAAAGGATATTTTGATTTTGCATTATTGTAAACTCCCGATGTATCCCTCTGAGAATAGTTATTTACATTACTTATATTAAACAGAAGCGTCTGAGGCGAGAGGTTCCCTGTTTCCTTCATTGTGGGAGCGTCTGCAAAATATGCTATATCGGCATCACCGGTACAATCAACAACAACATCTGCGAATATTTCAACCAGGCCTGATTTAGTAGCGATCAGTACACCTTCGATCCTATTACCATGGGTCAGAGCCTCAACTGCTTTTGCATGAACAAGATAATCACAACCAACCTCATCCAGAGCATCCAGAACAGCTACCTTCAAATATTCAGTATTGACAAAAAACTGGTGAGTACTGATTCTAACTGCCTGGTCTCCATAGTTCTGTAGTTTTTTCAACAGCAATTCATGAACAAACCCACGCTCTTTTTCATCTGGCCTCATCTGATTAAGACACATGCCCATACCCCAGGAAGCCACACCTCCAAAAAATCCATAATTCTCAATCAACAATGTCCTGGCCCCTGCTTTTGCAGAGCCTATAGCCGCGCCTATGCCCGCTGGTCCCCCGCCAACGACAAGCACACTTGTTTTTATAGAGTTTGATCTTTTTTTGCTTATTATCTCAGGCGAAGGATTGATCTTCCTGCCCGTTCCCAGGCCAAGCAGTGACATACCTGCTGATGCCAGAAAAGTTTTTCTTTTCATATATAAGCTATGTTAATCAGGTAATTCAACTCCTATTCTCCCATCTTATAGATCCTTTCAATCAGTTGCCATTTTTCACCGGCAGCTGAATCAACAGAAGAATTCTGATACTTTGACATATATGTTTCCCATTCAGACTGCCGTGGCTTTGAAGCCAGTGATGCCATTGCCTTTTCATGGTCAAAATCCGATACTGTATCCATTATCATAAATAGCCTCGTGCCAGTGATATATATCTCCATATCGAGAATACCAACCTCTCTCATTCCATTCGTGATCTCCGGCCAGGCCTGCCCTTTTGCATGAGCTTTTTTGTAAGCTTCAATAAGGCTCTCGTCATTACGAAGCTCCATGGTCTTGCAATAACGTTTAAATGTTTTATTCCCGGCAGTTTCGAGATATTCCAGGTTCATTTTACTGAATTATCAATATGAAACCAGTCAAAATCTACATATCCTCCGGCTGTTTTAGTACCATAGTTGAATAAACCATAACGGTAGCCCATAAAATGAGGCATGGAATATTCCATTTTCAGCTGGTTGCCTATTTTCTTCCATGATTTGCCATCAAGGCTGTAGTAAAATTCAGCTACATCAGCCAGATCTTTGAAATTACAATCAGCCCGCAGATATACGTTCTTCTGTTTCAAAGAAATACTTTCCACTGTGACTGCCTTGCCGGACTGTGCATTTATCATAACGATTGATTTTGAACCGTTTTCAAATTTTACCCCTACAATTCCATATTTACGCTGAAGAAGTGCGAGTCCTGCAACATCACCTTCCTTCATGTTCGTAACATCAATCACTGTTGAACCTGTACACTCCGGCCCGATGGTCCTCTGTGTGAGAGTGTTCCTTGCATCAACGAAGCTTGTATCGACTCTTCCTGTTGTCAGTCGCAGTATACCTTTCTTACTATCAACCATCCAGAATCTATTGTCAGGATTATGGTTCCACTGCCATGCAAGGGGCAGAACAGGATCATTTTTACCACGTTTGAATTCATCGGGAGTAACAATCCCCGGGATAAGGCTCTTATTAGCCGGAAGATCCAGAAATTCGGGCACCTTACCATTGACACCTATCACGGGCCAGCCATCCTGCCATGTCATCGGAACTATGTATGGAATTCTTCCAACTGATCCGTAATCCCTGAAAAGGTAAGCAAACCACCTGCCGTCAGGAGTATCGACCATCCCTCCCTGTGCGACACCTTTATCCTGGAAGACCATCTTACCTTCCCAAGGGCCTGTTATCTTATCAGCCCTGTGGACTACAACAGTACGCATCTTACCTTTAGGCCATGTTATATTGAAAAGATAGTATTTTCCATTATACCTGAAAAGATGTGAGCCTTCACCAAGTCCGCTGTCAGTTCCCGAGGGAAGGCTGGCATTCTCAATTATCACCTGGTTAATGCCACCCTGTTTTATTCCAGTAGCATCAGAATTAAGTTCGACAAGTGTAAGCTTCTTGTTTCCATAGATAAGATATACCCTTCCATCATCATCAAAAAACAAAGTATTATCATGAAAACTCGGTTTAAATGCTACCTTATTCCATGGAGTTTTCTCGGGGTCTTTTGTTGAGAAGACGTATGTCCTGCCAGTCGTTGCCGAGAAGGTGCTTACATAGAATGTACCGTTATGATAACGCAGACTGCTTGCCCATGATCCACGTCCATATGCATTCTTGCCGTTTTCAAGATTGAGTGCCTCAACATTCAGAGTATCATAAGCATAGCTTATAGTCTTCCAGTTAACAAGATCATTCGATTTCATAATCGGAACACCAGGGCTCATATGCATTGTAGTGCTGCTCATATAATATGAGTCGCCTACCCTGACAATCGAAATATCAGGCACATCTGCAAAAATGACCGGGTTTGTTGCTTTCTGCTGTGAGAAAACCACATTGGTGAGGCCAGTGACAACTAAAAGAATAGATAAAAACCGTAGCATAACTAAATGAATTTTCAGAATCAGTTAAACAAAATTGCCTAAATGTAATTAAATATTTGGAAGCGGGCTATGGCCGTAAGGTTGTATAATATTCAAAATAGTTATTCCATGAAAACTCATCTCCGGGTTTTATATCTATAAGGATATATGGTTCCACAGCAAGAACTGTCCTCACCGACCAGAGAATATTATTTATAAGAGGCTGATCGCCTGTGACCCTCATACCTGCACCAACTTTACTGTTTTCGATTATAAGCTCAGTATCCTTAATGCTATTGCTGAAGCCACCCATCTCCACAACTGCCTCTTCGGTTCCTGATAACTGCTTCTTATATACGATCTGTTTACCTTTGACTTCAACGAGATCCTCCTTTACCGGCCTGTTCGCAGTTATTTTAAATGGCATTTTGACTGTAAAATCCGGACCAGGTGCCTGCTTGTCCAGTACCAGGAAATTGTGATTGTAAACATTACTCCGTATGACCAGCCTGCCTGTATTCCTTAGGCTATGACTAATGACCATCACAGGCTTTCCGGGTAATACTTTTACCACTTTCCTGTAAACATAAGCATACCCTGTACCAGTATCATTAAGTTCCTGCACAAACGCAACCGAATCAGCAGACTGGCTTACTGTCCACTTACCGCTATTTACAACTTCATAAGGAGCAAACCTGTTGTATTCATTACCTTCCTTGCGCAAAGCCCCGACCCCAATCTTAATAAATATTCCACCCGTAGCTGCATCGTCCCAACCTAATGGAATATGGAATTCATCTACAGGTCCCATTAGTGCACTGCAGGGTCCTGATACTATCTCCTTTCCTTCATAAACCCAGTTAATAACTTTTGGATCAACCCTGTCATACCATGGTCCGTAAAATTCATGTCCTTTATATTGAAGACTGTAAACAGCTCCCGACCAGTCAAACCGGGTAGAGCGGTAATACCCGTTAACAGCATCAGGAAGGTACATTCTGCCATTTATTAATCCATTAGAAATCTGTGTTTCAGGAGGAATATTCTGCACTACAATTTCATTATTTCCATGAACGGTTGAATGACCCGTCAGGTTTTGAAAAATAAAGAACAAAACAAGCAGGGGACAATATTTCAGAGCCTTAAAAATTCTTTTCCTGATCATTTTCTTACAGTTTAATTGCAGTCCTCTTCCCTTTATAATTTATTACTTTATCAATCTCTTCCGGCATGGAACAGCCAGCACCGGCGTTCTCTGAAACCACTACAATATTAAATCTCCTTTCCATAATCATTCCAGGAAACGCGCCATTACGATCGGCGATATAAAGGGTTTTTTTTGAATCATCCCAGGTGAATTTTATTGTGCTGTAAGCGCCTTTTTCATAGTTGTAGTTATCGTTCTCATCTTCATACAATTCAAACGTTCCGTCTGCTCCCTTATATAACCTGATTTCCAGAGTATCCTGCGGAGACTGCCCGGTATACTGCATGAATTTGCCCAATGGAATAATCGATCCGGCTTTGACGAATAAAGGTATCCTGTCGAGGGGAGCATCAGTGCTTGTTTCCTGGCCACCTTTATAAGACTTCCCTGTCCAGAAATCATACCATAAAGTCCCAAGCGGCAGATAAACTTTCCAATCTTTGACTCCTGGTTCAGTAACCGGGGCTACCAGTAATGACTTCCCGAACATATATTGAAAAGGCTGATTAACAGCAGAGGGATCATTAATGAAATCCATGATGAGCGGTCGCATCATCGTTGAATTTTTAAATGTAACCTGATAAGCTTCCGAATAGATATAAGGTATCAGACGGTAACGCAGGTCAAGCATTTTTCTCATATTGTTTTCGACATCCTCACCAAATTTCCAGGGTTCTGTTTCAGTCTGGTAGGCATGCATACGGAAAATCGGGTTAAAAACACCCCATTGATACCAACGCAGGAGCAGCTCATGATACTTTGTGTCTGAATATTGAGATTTTCCCGAACGGAAGAATCCTCCTATATCAGTGGTCCAGTAAGGTAATCCAGTAATGCTGAAATTCAGACCAGCCACAATCTGCCTTCTGTAAGTATCCCAGTTTCCGCCAATATCACCCGACCAATTTATGATACCATATCTTTGCTGACCAGGAAATGCCGACCTTGTAAGAATACAAACCCTTTTATCAGAAGATGCCTGGCGCTGACCTTCATACACTGCCTGGCTGACCATTAACGGATAGGTTAGCCTGTAGAAATCACCCGGTCCCATTGTTGTCATCTCACCTCTCAGTGCGTCGTTTTCAGGTTCAACTGCATCCATCCACCAGGAATCCACACCATTATCAAACATATTTGTTTTCAGAGTATTCCAATAATCTTTCCTTGTTTCAGGGTTGAAATAATCCAGCCATTTGCTTTCGCCTATAAATCTCTTTTTTGAAACGTACTCTTTTCCCAGTTCTGAATTTTTATCAGGATTAGACCAGATTGAAATGTTGAAATGTGCATTCAGGTCATGAATCTCTTTAATAAAAACCTTTGGATTGGGATAATTTGTTTTATCGAATACAGGAACGCCCCAGCCACTGTTTCCCCAGTATTGCCAATCCTGAACGATCACGTCCATAGGGATCTTCCTTTCTCGGAATTCTCTGACTGTCTCAACAAGGTTTGTCCCTGAGGTGTATCTTTCACGGCATTGCCAGAAACCATAAGCCCAGAGTGGGAACATGGGAACATTTCCTGAAAGGTTGCGATAAGAGTCAATTACCTCATCGGCAGAACCGGCAAAAACAACATAATCCAGAATCTTTGCATTTGGCGAACGGAAAGTTGTAGAGTTATCTACTAGTTTCCATGAGATTTTTGGATTATTATCCGATTTGCAAACTACCCTTACCTGATGTTCACCGGCCCCCAGTTCGATCACTGCACCAGCTGTTGGAGGAAGCCACATATTGCTTTGATCGATACAGGCATTTCCGTCTATTTCCACATAATGCCTGTTACCCATATCACCCAGGTCAAGAAAAATTGAATATCTACCCTTCTGTGGTACATTAAATTTCCCTGTATAGAATGACTGAGTCTGAGCTCTTCTTTGGGTACCTGCAGATGTAGTTACATCTGCCGCCTGGCTGGTAACAGCAGGCTGATCCATTTTTTCAAGTGTTACATAATTATCTGCCGGGTTGAAATCAGTAAGTCCATACTGATGCCACAGTAAACCATATCCTTTTACTGAATAAATGAATGGAATGGCAATTTGTGAATTGACCTGTGTCAGACGCCTGGTCACCTCACGGATATTAAAATGGCCATCCTGGAACTGGCCAAGTCCGAATATATACTCATCGGCAGGTGATATATATTTCTGCTCAGTCATGTAACATACTTCACCGCTCACAGAACCCTTTACCATCTTCCTTGAACCTTCTTTTTCACGGAGCAAAATATTTCCTTTACTGTCAGCAAATGAAAGGGCGCCAGTCTTTTTATCCATTCTGACAGAAATTTTCTTCCCTTTCACTTCAATTGCAGAAGGAGAGTCAGATACACGGAATTCAGGAACAGGGTGATCTGAGATAAAGACAAGTTCAGGGAGAATAATACCTTCCTCTTTGCTGAACCTTATCCTCATAGTATTATCAGTCATCGGAATAATACTCATGAGTCCCTCTGCTGTAACAATATCAACCTTGTCTTTCCCCCGCGAAAAACTCTTAACATCCTGCCCATTGCACATAAATGGTACCAGGCAGAAGATAAGCGTCAAAGTTCTTTTCATATCTGTTTCTTATTTAAGTTCATCATTTTTATTCAACCTGTCAATTTTAAACATTATTGACAAGCTGTCTATTTTGAATCACCCGGTATAAATGCATCAACTGCAACCGGATCACTACCTTTATTTACTATCGTTATAACATGACTTCCTGAGGCCAGGTCTGTTAACTCGTAAACCTTCTGCTGAGGCTTTCTTGCACCCTCAGTGGATAAGTCTACAATTGTTTTGTTTGAACCGTCAACTGAAACTTCAATTTTGCCTGAGCCCGTTTCCTTTGGCGACAACAATACAATGCTTTTACCCATGAAAGTGTACGTAAAGACATCATCAGGACTGTAACTGACTGTCAGATCATTATTATAATCTCCGTTCCCCGGGGTGCATCTGCGTGTCCAACCGTGTGCTTTAATTCCCGGATCATCATCATTGGTCCAGGCTTTGTCATGGCTAATCTTGATTACGCGGTTACCTGATGCAAGCAGCTGATCGCTAATCCCCTGTTGGTCCCGGACAGGTTGCAAAGGCATGATCTTCAGACCTTCATTATCCTGTACAAAATTCACAGGGACATCCGAACCAAGTAACTCAACTTTCAATACCTTCCCAAGAGTTGCACTTCCTGAGTTCAGGTCTTTAAGTGTCAAAGGAGAACCTTTCCAACCGATAATTGTGGCGTAAACATAACCGTTATTACGTGTATATAGGACAGTATCGTTTCCGAAAACTTCAAAAGGCCGGGAATTATAAACTGCTTCTCCATTTATTTTCATCCATGCTCCGATGTCCTTACAAATTGTAACCAGTTCAGGATCGAGGTCTCCCCGACCATGCTGGGTGATGTTGAGCAACATGGTACCGTTTCGCGATACATTCTTCATCAGGAGCTCAACAGCCTTCGCTGCACTCATGTATTTCTGGCCGGTCATGTAATGCCAGTCGGCAATGCTTGTCTCTGTCTGAAACGGATAAGCCATAATCTCCTGCTCAATTATTGCTTCAGTACTCTTCACAAGGGACCTGTCAACAAAAGGGAGAAGTTCCGGACTGTTCTGAAAGCTGTTGTATCGTCCGCCGACGCCCTTCAGATTTATTACAACATCCATTATGCCATTGTTCCACTGCATTGATTTATTATAATAATTCGCGATCAGTGCTGGTGCAAGGAAACCCAGTCCCATGTTTACACCAAGATCAACCTGGGAATCTCCGGCATGCTCATCGAAATAAATCATGTCAGGATGATATTTGCTGATTGCATCATCAACTCGCCACATGAACTGGTTGCTGAAAGGAGAATGCAGCGGATCTTTCCTGTCATGAACTGGTCCATAAAGATCCACGGGATCCATTCCATCCCACCATTTCCCTTTACCATCAGCAATTGTCTGAAGTGCATCATAGGGAACACCCTGTTTTGGGCCGGTCTTGTCTGCCGAATACCTGACAGGCATAAACTGTCCCCACGTACGCCCGGGAGTATTATGAAAACCAATACCGAAACGAAGGCCATGACTGCGTGCCACCTTTTCCCATGTTCCTACAATATCCTGCTTAGGTCCGACATTAACTGAGTTCCAGGGCTGGTAAGCAGAATTCCAGCAGTCAAAATTATCATGATGAACACCCATTGCCACAAAATACCTGGCTCCCATCTCAACATAAAGATCCATAAGCTCTTCCGGATTCCATTTATCTATCACCCAGTTATTGCATATGTCTTTATAACCATATTCTGACAGATGTCCAAAATTTGCAAGATGATATTGATATTGCCTGTTTGATGGCATGTACATACCTCTGGCGTACCAGTCACCCTGTTCCGGCATTGACTGAGGGTCCCAGTGCGACCAGATACCAAACTTTGCCTCACGCCACCATTCAGGAACAGAATATATACTGCTTATCTCCTTCCATTCGGGTCGGTAAGGGCCCCCGGCCAGTGGAAGGGGCGGAAGATTCCAGATATCGGGAGGAAGCCCCAGATCACCTGTACCAATAATTACGTAATCAATATTTACCTGGAAAGTGCTGTCGGGCAAGCTTAGTGAAAGTGTAGAGAGTTGAGGAATGTCAATATCAATAATTGAAAAAAGAAACGAATCTTTCAGTCTCCCGGATGAATGAATATTTACTTTAACCGGTTGACCTGCGTTAATAGATGCGTTTATAACTCCAACGGCCGTTGAAGCATAGCGTATTGCCAGTCTCTTTCCGGCTTTCATTTTTTTAAACTGAACAGACTGTCCTGGCTTTGAAAGATTAACAAGGTAACCTCCTGAAGATTCACGGTCAGCAACCAGGGTAGCACCATTCAAGAGAGTGGCAGCTTCTGCTTCCTTTATATTCTTCTTTACTTTGGTACCAGAACCCTGAGTAAAAAAAGACAGGATGAAAAAACAAACCAGGATTATTCTCATCTGTAAACTATTGATTTTCTGTTCTGCTTAATCACCACTCGGTAATTATCTGATTTTCTGCTTAATTACTTTACTGCTATTGTAAGCACTGTCAACGATTGAGGTTGCAGTTTAACCGGTATGCTGTTACCATTAAGGCTCACATCAACAGCTTTCGGAGAAACGTTATCCGGTTTTTCAAAAGTATTGATGGCATCAATGGCAGGAGCATAAAGAGTTTCACCTGATACACCGGCAACAGTAATGCCTTCAACCGGAAGATCAATTGAGACAGCGTTGTCCGGATCCAGATTTGTAATTGCAATGTAAATATTGCCGTCTTTGCCTTTTGCAGCGACTGCATCAACGCGAGGAAGATTGATGCTGTCTACCGTAAAACTGCCTGCATCAAAACTAACCGGAATTCGAGTGGCATCCTGGAACGGCACGTACATCCGGAATGCATGATAAGTCGGAGTAAGTACCATCTTTTCCTTATCAGTAAAGATCATTGCCTGCAAAACATTGATCATCTGGGCAATATTTGCTCCATGAACTCTCTCAGCATGACGGATGAAAATATTGAAATTCAGGGCCGCCACAATTGCATCACGCTGCGAATTTTGCTGTTGCAGGAAGTTTGGATTCGTTCCATCAGTTGCCTTATACCATGTACCCCATTCATCAACCAGGATAGCAACATTTCCTTTAGGATCATACTTGTTCATAATAGCCTCGTTATCACTAATGAACTTATCCATCCTGCGGGTTTCATCGATCACCGTAGCATACTGACCTTTATCAAATCCTGTTGCAGGAATCACAGGTGGCCAGCCACCTCTTGTATAATTGTGCAACGACAGACCCTGGATATTCCATGTCCAGGTTTTTTCCGACCATGCTTTCATTATAGCCTCCGGATATCCAAAGCTGTAATTATCATAAGAATCAGGGCCGACAGCTACATACTGTGTATTTACATCCGTGTTATAGTTGGTGCTGAATGTTGCGAATTTTTTAAGTTCGGTAATGTACTCCTGGGGTGTAAAGGGACCCCCGCATCCCCACACTTCGTTGCCAACTCCCCAGAATGCGACCTTGTAAGGCTCAGAATGTCCGTTGCGTGCCCGTTCCTGTGCAAGACCTGATCCTGTAGCAGTAAGATACTCCAGCCAGTCTGCCGATTCCTTAACGGTTCCCGAACCAACATTAGCAGAAATAAAAGCATCCGAGCCAATCTGCTCTATGAAATCAAAAAATTCATGGGTTCCGAAAGTGTTAGGTTCAGGAGCTCCTCCCCAGCTGACATTGATTCTTGAATTTCGCTCTTCCGGAGTGCCGATACCGTCACGCCAGTGATATTTATCGGCATAACAACCTCCCGGCCACCGCACATTGGGCACCTTAAGAGCTTTCAATGCCTCAACAACATCGTTCCTTATTCCCCTTGTGTTAGGTATAGCAGACTCAGGTCCGACCCATATACCTCCATAAATACCCAAACCCAGGTGCTCAGCAAACTGTCCGAATATATGCCTGTTGATCTCAGGTCCGGGTTTAGAGGGATCGATTGAAATTCTAATGGTTCCGGTAGTTTCTTTCTCTTGTGCTTTCTCTTTCTGAGAACAGCTGATTAGTAAAAAAACAAGGGAATAAATGCATGTAATTGCCACTACCTTATTCAGAATCACTTTCATATTATTTAATTTTTTATAAATCTCCACCAGTCAAAATTAAACAATCCGGGGTCGCTGCCTTTAAATATAAAGAAAAGATCGTGAACCCCACCAACCTTCTCTGTCATACAGGTCATTGTTTTCCATTCTAATTCGCCACCCGTTTTCTTTACCTGGCATGTGCCGACAAGCTGGCCGGTTTTGCTATCAAGACGGAGTTCGATATTGCCTCCATTTGAAGATGTTGCAACAACAGCTTCAAACTTCCTTGCACCTTTCCCAAAATCAACACTCCGGATCTTTATAAAATCGTCATTGCTTATATCAGTCATATACACACCTGTTTCTTCATTTGTTGCTGTTTCCACCCCTTCTTCCCATGCAATTGTTTCTGCTTCAATCCTCCCGTACGGATCGAGATTGCCTGCTGCTTTTATAATACCTTCTTTACTATGAGGCAATTCAGAAATAGAACCATCAGGATTAAAATCAAATGGGATAACATTTACCGCACGCTTCTTATCATGCCCGCCCGGAAGATCCTGGTTAAAATAGAACAGGTACCATTGTCCTTTGTACTGAACCACTCCGGGGTGATTTCCATTTGAGCCCTGGGCAAGTGCTTTCATTACAACTCCACCATATTTCCATGGACCAAGAGGCGAGTTTGCAGTTGAATAATATAATGCCTCAGGGACATGTGCAGCATAGAACATATAATAAATCCCGTTTCTCTTAATGAGCCATGGTGCTTCCTCGTAATCAGGTCCGAATGCGGCTTTATCTTTAATGTCATATGTAATAATATCTCCTGAATATGAAATCATATCCTCATTCAGCTTCACGCAATACAGTGAGTTGTTTCCCCAATACATATATACCTGTCCATCATCGTCGATTAAGACAGTGGGATCTATATCTTCCCATAAATGCCGGCCATACCTGGTCTGGCCAGGTTCAATCAATGGTTTTCCCAGTGCATCCTTAAATGGTCCGTAAGGACTATCGGATACCCCGACGGCTATACAATCACCTCCATCCGCAAGAGCACTCCATGGAGATATATAGTAATAATATTTGCCATTACGGTAGATTACCTGGGCTGCATTCGCGTTTAATGGGGCTGCCCAACCCAGTGATTCAGTACTGAATACCGGTCCATGATGAGTCCAGTTCACCATATCAGTTGTCGAAAAAAGAAGATAATCTTTCATTATGAAACCTTTCTCTGTAGTATTATCTTCATCATGGCCGGTGTAAAGGAACAGGGTATCATTATGAACCATTGGAGCCGGATCGGCAGTATAAACTGTCTGAATCACAGGATTTTGAGCTCCCACATATAATATATGTAAGAAAAGTGTCAGAAAGACGACCAGTTTCCTCATATCGTTGTTAGTAAGTATTATACGCTTCACTGTTTAAAACTCCACCAGTCGAAATCAAAAAGGTCATCATTGCTGCCTCTGAAAACAAAATACACATCGTGCACACCTTTGACTTTTTGAGTACTGCACGACTGTACCATCCATTTATTCATTTCACCTGAGTTCCTTATCAGACAGGTTCCAATTGTTGTTCCATCAGGAGAATCAAGGTGTATCTCAATTTTAGCGCTATCTGAAATTGTTGCTGTTGAAGCTTCAAATAGACCTGCCCCCTTTCTAAAATCAACACTTCTGACTTTTATATAATCACCATCGCTGATGTCAGTTACGAAAATTCCTGTAGTTGCATTCAATGCAGTCTTGACGCCTTCTGCCCATGCAATGGTTTCAGCTTCAACTTTATTATAAGGGTTCAGAACAGATGCACTTTTTATCACTCCCTCTTTTGTTGGGTCAATTACCGGTATTGTTCCATCCCGATTAAAATTAACCGGTTCAATACTGACCGAGCGTTTGTAACCACCTCCTCCTGGTAAAGCACCTGTATGATAGAAAAGGTATGACTTACCCTTAAAATCAATAATTCCGGGATGGTTTGTGAAGGCTCCTTTCTCCTTTATAACATGCATAATGGTATCACGGTAGATCCATGGTCCGGTAACAGTTTTACCTGTTGAGTATGCCAGATGCTCCGGCACCCCGCCTGCAGGATATAATAAGTAGTACAGTTCTTTACGTTTATATATCCATGGACCTTCCTCATATGAAGATGGGCGTTTTTCAACATCTTTAAACCTGACATGGAATCCTTCACTTGTTAATGGGACCTTTACGACGCCAGTCTCTTTATCGAAAGAAACCATATCTTCATTCAGCTTTACATACCAGAGGTTTGGATTGCCCCAGTAGAGGTATGCCTGCCCGTCATCATCAATGAACACTGTTGGATCAATGTAGCCTCCACCTGTAAGCAAAGGACCTCCCAACGCATCCTTAAAGGGGCCTGTAGGACTGTCCGAAACCGCAACTCCGATTGCATTGCCTCCATTTTTCTGATTTACAGGAACATAAAAATAAAATTTACCATTCCTGAAAATACACTGACCAGCCCAGGCATCACCTCTTGACCAACGGAAATCATTGTAAGACAAAACCGTACCATGATCGGTCCAATTAACCATGTCTGTCGATGAGTAGCATCGCCAGTCATTCATTGTGAAAAAGTTGCGAACTGTTATGTCTTCATCATGTGTAGTGTAAAGGTAAACAGTATCATTATGCACCATTGGAGCCGGATCAGCAGTATAATTTGTTTGTACAATGGGATTCTGGGCAAAAGTTGTTAGTCTGAGAAAGATCAGAAGCAAAGTAGTAAAAAGCAGTTTATTCATTATATGATGAAAGTTTTATAATAATGTGATAGTATAAGTGAATAAAGAATTTTCAGCGAGAACCTGGAATTGCTCAAGTGGTCTCGGTCCGCAACTTGCCGAACCTACACCAAGTGTCTTTGTTGAGACACAGAAAACAGTAGATTTACTTGCAGGCAGGTCAATCTTATATTCAACATTCTGCATCTGTTCATCTGTGTGAGGAAGGGCAGCCACCTGCATGAGATTTTCATCAGCCTTCACCATTATAACAGGCATATTCGCTCCGGTCAGTTTTGCCCATCGCACTTCTTCATGATTACCTCTTTCCATCGGTTTTTCATACTCATACTGATCATTAACATTAAGCTCATAAAGCCCCACATAAGCAGCACTTTTACGGTCAGAATAATTTTCCTGGGGACCGCGGCCAAAGTATGTCATCCTGTCCAGACGCTTATCAAGCAGCATCCTGACACCGATCCTTGCGAGGTTAACCGGAAGACCTGCAAATTGCACGTCATTGTCAACCCTTATCGTCCCGTCGCCATTAATTGTATATGCGGCAGTGTGGTAAACACCAAACCCTTCTTTCCCGTCAGCCTGGGTTGTCGAAGTGACCTTCACAGAGTAATTATCGATCTGTTCAGCTTTAATATTTACAGGCGTGTATTGAAGTGTCGTCACACCAAACCTTTCCCATTGTCTGAAAGCCCACTCATCGTCATTCTTGTGTGATGCGCGCCACAAATGGAGTTTTGGAGCCCCGCCTTCAGCCAGGAGTTCAATCCCGTTCTTTGATAGCCTGCTCAGGTAACCTGTTTTTTTATCGAATGCCAGAAGAAAGCCGTCGCCTGAAACAGTTATCGATCCTACATCCTGGACCATCTTTACGGGTTTACTGAGATCGTTTTCTGCCAGGCGCTGGGTATTGATCGGCAGCTTTATCTGGGTTGAGGCAACCTCGAATCCGTTAGCTGCCCACAACGTTTTATCTTTCAGCCTGTAAGAGACGATAAGGTAATATTCTGCACCTGGCAAAGGCTTTTCAATCTTAAACGGAACAGTTGCGGTACCTGTTCCCATGGCATTTACGGGTCTTCTAAGGTTCAGAGTACCTTTATCCTTTTCAATACCATTTTCTGTAAGAGTCCATGAAACATCGAAACCTGCAAGCGAGATAAACTGGTACTTATTTTTAATCTGAATCGTTCCGGCAACCGGATCTGTAAGCTCAGTATCTATCCACTGGAATGCTTTTTTCATTTCCGGATAGTGAGGCTTGACCTTGCTTCCGTCAGTAGTACGGTCATAGGAAACCACCCCTTTATGAATAAAATAATGATCGTTCGGAAATTCTCCAAATCCACCGCCATAAGCCAGGATTGGATGCCCAGGATCACGTTTGTTCCAGAGCGCCTGATCCTGGAATTCCCAGATAGCACCACCAAGGATCTCCGGAGTATTGTCAAACAACTTTGAGTAAGTATCGAGAGATCCCATGGAATTGAACATTGCATGAACAAACTCGCATATGTATAATGGCTTCGTCAATCCCCTTCGTTCCACCATGTTCTCATATTCGGCAGCTGTTCCGTACATCCGTCCTTCCAGGTCGGCCGGGTTTCTTTCACCGGCACCAAAACGCTCATAATGAACATACCTGGTAGGATCAAGAGCCTTAACTGTATTCATTGCAGCTACCAGGTTTGTGCCAACTCTTCCACCCTCATTTCCGAGTGACCAGATGATAACCGAGGGATGATTCTTGAAATTTTCAACATTGGCAACATTTCGGTCAATTATGGCTGCTTTCATCGTAGGCTCCTCATCGAACCTTGTATCATAGCCATGGTATTCCATATTTGCCTCGGCAACAAGCCAGATTCCATATTCATCGCAAAGCTCATACCAGCGCGGATCATCGGAATAGTGGCTTGTCCTAACATGATTACAGTTACCCTGCTTGATAACCTCAAGGTCCCTGATCATCTGTGCCTCTGTGACAGCATGACCCACATCAGACCAGTGCTCATGCCGGTTCACACCTTTCAGCTTCACAGGTACACCATTCACAGTGAAAATCCGGCCATTGATTTCAACCTTCCTGAAACCAATCCTTGATGAGAGGATCTCACCTTCTGAACTTGTCAGAACAACTGTATAAAGATCAGGTGTTTCGGCTGTCCATTTCAAAGGATCAGAAACAGGAATCTTGACATTGAGCACCTGCTCCTGCTTCGACCTGAGGGTCGTACCGTTTACAGTACCTTTTGCAACCTCCGAACCATTTTTGTCATAAAGTGTTGCTGTAAAAACCTGAGCCCCTGATGTTTTGTTTCCGTAGTTAAACATCCTGGCTGTAACATCCAGTACGGCATCTTTGTACAATTTATCAAGATCTGTTTTAATGAAAAAATCCCTTATATGGACTTCAGGCGCGCTCCACATGGTAACATTCCTGAATATTCCATGCAGCCTCCACATGTCCTGGTCTTCGAGCCAGGTCCCCGAGCTGTACTGGTATACTTCAACAGCCAGTATGTTTTTGCCTGGTTTCAGGTAACCTGTAATATCGAACTCGGCCGCATTGCGGCTGTTAACGCTGAAACCTGCTTTTTCACCGTTTATCCAGATGAAAAAAGCGCAATCAACCCCGTCGAAAGTTATAAAAATACGCCTGCCGTTCCAATCTGCCGGAACCTCAAATTCCCTTCGATAGCTTCCAACCGGATTCCGTTCAACAAAAGCAGTATATTGTTTATCAGGCTCGCTCATCACTTTCGGAAAATCCTTTTTTATCGTATACCCCAGATTCCGGTAGAAAGGGGTACCATAACCCTGCACTTCCCAGTTTGACGGAACAGGGATCTCTTTCCACGATGAAACATCATAGGCCGGTTTATAAAAATCTACAGGTCTCTTCTCCGGTGAAGGAACCCAGTTGAATTTCCATAAACCATTCAGGCTTCTGCAGAATGAAGATGCATGCCGCTTTGCTGCAAGTGCCTCCTGCAAATTTGCATAAGGCATCAGTGTGGCATGATGCGGTTCTTTGTTAATTCCCAGGATTTCGGGATTTTCGATTTCAGGAGGGACAAGGGCTCCGGCATTCCCGGCTGACTGAAGCTGGGGATACACGCTGTTGAATGTAAAAATAAACAGAAAGAACAGTCCGGTAAAGTACAGATTTTTCATACCTGAGATTTAAAAATAAATTATTTTAATATATATTATTATATATATTTTTATATATATTATTATATATATTTATGCATTCCTGGATATATCAGAGTTTAACCTGGATCTTCTTCCCGTTGTAAACCACTGATTTATCACCTGCTTGTGCAACAAGTCCGTTTCCTGCAACCTTTACAATTTTAAAATTCCTTTCGGCGATCATACCCGGAAAGGAACCCTTCCTGTCATTTATTGTAAGTATCTTCTTTGAATCATTCCATGAAAATACTATAGTTGAATAAACGCCTTTCTCATAATTGTAATTATCATTCTCATCCTCATAAAGGGTAAATTCCCCATTAGCGCCTTCATATACCCTTATTTCAAGTTCATCCCACTTTTTTTCTGTTGCGAACTGAACCCGGGGGCCAAAAGGAATTACTGATCCGGCCTTTATGAACAGAGGAATTATATCGAGAGGTGTTTCTTTTTTAATTACCTGTCCGCCGGTATGTTTCTCTCCCGTCCAGAAATCAATCCACTCTGTACCTGCGGGCAGATAGAGCTCTCTTGAACCGGTTGTGCTAAAATCCTCTTTACCATCCTTCGAGTACATGGCAGTTGTAACAGGGCAAACAAGTATTGATTTACCGAACATATACTCATCGTTGATGTCGAGAGCTTTTTTGTCACTGCTGAAATCCATTACAAGAGCCCTCATAAGGGTTGACTGGTTTGCAGTCATGTCCCATGAGGCAGAGTAAATATAGGGTAAAAGGCTATAACGGAGGTTAATTGCTTTTTCAATAGCATCATATACTTTATCACCTTTTTTGCCAAACTGGTATATCTCCCTGGGAGCATCGGCACCATGAGAACGCATCATCGGGCAAAAAGCTCCAAACTGCATCCAGCGTGCATTAAGCTCCCTGTATCCTGCATCTTCCAGCTTAGTCCTGAACCTGCTGAGGAAGAATCCACCAATATCACTGTTCCAGTGTGGAATACCGCAAAGTGAGAAGTTCAAGCCTGCAGAGATCTGGTTTCTCAGAGCCTCCCATGATGATGTGACATCCCCTGACCAGGTATTTGCTCCGTAACGCTGCTGGCCTGCAAATGCAGAACGCGTCAGAATAAAAACCCTTTTGTCGGATGTCACTGCACGCTGATGATCGTACAAGCCTCCAACAGTCATAAGCGGATAGGCGTTTCTCACTTTCCTGAAAGAACCGAGGTACGTTTTATTGTCGAGATCTTCAGGCTTGAAATCGAGATGGTCCGGCTCTGAGGAATCCATCCACCAGCCGTCCATTCCGAGTGAAAAAATACCTTTATTGAGGTAGTTCCAGTATATATCCCTTGCTTCAGGGTTGAATGGATCGTAGGGCATTACGCCGGAAGGGTAATCCATTCTTGGGGGCCATTTTTCAGAACCTGATTGCGGCCAGGTATGAAAATCGAGTAAAGCATTAATTTTTTCCAATTCCTTGAATTGCTTTGTCATTGGTCCGAATGAGTTCCAAATCGAAATTATCATATGTGCGTTAAGACCATGGACATCATCAACCATCTTTTGAGGGTTAGGAAACTCAGTATTGAGGAATTCCATTGCATTCCACAGGTAATTGTTACCCCAGTACTGCCAATCCTGGATTATTCCATCGAGCGGCACTCCCAGCTGCCGGTATTTTTTAACGACATCCAGCAATTCAGCCTGGCTCTTGTACCGCTCCCTGCTTTGCCAGAAACCATAAGTCCATAAAGGGAACATCGGCACCTGGCCTGTAAGATCACGCATTTCGGCAATCACACCATCGGCGTTGCCGCCATACATAACATAATAATCAATGCAATCGGCAACATCTGATTTGAATGATGTTGCTTCAGGAGTGTCTTCAAACAGTGTCGGTGAATAATTATCCCAGAATAGCCCATAGCCTTTCACAGACTGGAAAAAAGTGACATAATCATCAGTGTTCCCCTGAATCATATTCAGCTTAACACCCCTTTGTGACATTTTACCTCTCTGCTGCTGGCCTAACCCGTAAATGGGTTCGTCTTTTTCAAGAGTGTAAGATTGCAATGCACTGAATGTATTCACACCAGCATCATTACACGCAGTGAAGCTTCCTGGATCTTTTTCTTTCACCAGCACCTTCCCATCAGATGTTGAAAAACTTATCCTGCCTTCAGGATCGATACTTACTGCAAGAACCTTGCTCTTCAGCGTTGTAATGTTACCCTTGTTCATGATACTGATATCACCCTGCTCCGGGACCTTGATCACTGAAAGGCTTTTCTTTTCAATATTTATACCTTTTGGCCACTTCAATATTCTTACTATTGAAGGGCTGTAAAACTGAATTTGTATCTCCATCGGACCTGCCGATGTTTTTATGCCCGATTCAGTTTTCTGGTATGCCTGGGAATTACCCACAATATCTGTAAGGAAGAGGAAAGCAAGTATTAAGCTGACATGTTTCATACTGTAATTTATTTAATGTGGCATTATTTATTTCAGTTCACAATCATTGTTCCGCCATTGCGGGGTATTGATATTTCGATATCCTGTTTCTTACTCATTTTCAAAGTTTTGAGGCCACCCTTAAGCTCCTGATCATCACTGTAAACCCGAACCTGTTCTCCTGCTGCAATCATTGGGAGTCTTATTTTTATTTTCAATGTTGTTGAATCTGCATTGATACCGGCAGTGTACCATTTATTACCGTTTCTCCTTGCAATGATCACAAATTTACCGGGATATCCATCAATAAACCTCGTCTCATCCCAGGTGGATGGGACCTCCTTCATAAAGTTAATTGCCCATTCAGGGGCATCGGTAAGGTTATTAGGCGCCATGGCAAAATGTTGTACAGGGCTCTGGAAAAGCACTGCTGTTGCCAGGGCAAAAACATCTGAAGTCATTCGTTTGGTTCCCCGAGCTTCACTGCTGTTTTTTGAATTGTAAAATTTGTTCAGAGTACTTCCTCCAAAATCCATGCTCCCGACCGCATTCCTTATGAATGGATGAAGGCAGGCATTAAAGGCTTCCGCATCACAGTTTGACTGGTTAAAGCTCATGTTCTCACTTGCAAGGACTGCCTCAGCAGTTGCAAAATTAGGGTACATTCTTTCCCAGCCCCTGGGCAGGGTGCAACCATGAAAAATGATCATGAGCCCGTAATCATTTGCATCTGCAAGGATATCTTCATAGTATTTCATGGTAACCTGCTTATCGCCGCCGAAGAAATCAACCTTCAATCCCCGGATACCGATGCTCTTCAACCATTGCATTTCCTTTCGGCGTGATATGGGATTGTCCATAATTCCCCTCGGTGACTGTGGAGCATCGTTCCAGTATCCGTTCGAGTTATACCAGAGGAACAGTGCCACACCTTTACCTTTTGCATACTGAGCCAGCTCTTCAATCCTGTCCCTGCCGATCTGCTTATCCCAGAGTGCATCGACAAGTACTGTCTGGTAACCCATTGCAGAACTGAAATCAATATACCTTTTCTGCTCATCATAATTTGTGGACTGATCCATGCCTATTATCCAGCTCCAGGATCCTCTCCCATAGATAAATTCCTGTGAGGGTTCATAAAGAGGTTTGACAAGGCTGAAAGGAATTGTTGTCTCAACTATCGGGGCAAG
Organism: Bacteroidales bacterium; assembly: GCA_035297425.1. Lineage (GTDB taxonomy): Bacteria > Bacteroidota > Bacteroidia > Bacteroidales > VadinHA17 > LD21. The sequence goes on from DATGYZ010000035.1 coordinate 28,454, forward strand.
TGTTTCCCCGAATGTGATAGTTCGCCATGGGGTTTCACCCGGAAGGCTTATCCCGGGTGAAGCTGTTCCATTACCGTTGTTCTCCATTTCCTGGGGATAACCGATAGTATATAATCCGGCAGTATGACCTATCAGGCGGCTTCCACAGTAACGGCTCGATACCCCGGTTTCCGACAACAGTACCCAACCATTTCCTCCTTCCCTGAAAAGACATGGGAATGTATATCCTTCTCCTCTCCCGTTTTCGCCCATTGGAGCGTCAGCCTTATACGGTGTTTCATAGCTCGGTGTTGACCTGGCGAAACCTCCCTGCGGTTTAGCCTGAGGACAGAGGAATGTTGTTGTGCCCGCTGGGAACACAAAACCTGTCGCTTCTTCAAGAACTACACAACTTAGAATCTGATCACGTTTTATATTAAGGCTGTTAATGATGTATCTGAAAGCCACATCGTTATTGCTTACCCTGAACACGACATCAAATGCTTTGCGTTTCTCTTTGAGGAATGTAAAGATCCCCTGGTTTGCGTGGTAATGGACATTCCCCTGCTTTATCGTCCTAAGAGAATACTGTTCATCTATCCTGGCAGTGTCGAATGTTTCCTGCAGTTGCATCTCTTTTGAAAAATCACCAATGTCGGTCTTCATGCCGAGAGGCGAGTTTTCGAGAAAAATTTTTCCACTATATATTAAGGTGTATTGAGGAATACCCTCGTGAACGGAGATAACAACATCAACCTTACCATCAGGACTTTTGATATGATATTCCTGTGCGACCGAATAGAGTGAACAGGCAGATATTACCAGAAGGAGCAACAATTTTTTCATAAAAGGAGTGTCAGAATTGAGTATTTATATTAGTTGTATTTACATTAATCAGATTATCTCCACCCTTGCCACTTTTAAATCTTTTTCAGCGGAGCTGTTACCATAAAAAACTTCATATTCGCCGGGGATGACATTCATTTTACCTGTACTCCTGTCATAGAATTCAAATGAATTACGGGGAAGTACGACTGTAATTTCCTTAGTAGCGCCACTATTAAGTTTTACCCTCTGGAATCCTTTTAAAGTTTTCAGGGGACCGTCTGTATCCCCGTACTTTCTTACGTAAACCTGTACAATCTCAGTTCCATCGCGTTTGCCGTTGTTCGTTACAGGGATTGTAAGTTCAAGGCTTCCTCCTTTCCCGGTATCATTGCTTATCCTGGCATTACCTATGGAGAATGTTGTATAGCTGAGACCAAATCCAAACTGGAAAAGCGGATCGGACATAAACCTGTAGGTTCTGCCTTTCATTGAATAATCCTCAAAGTCAGCTATCTGCTGCATGCTTTTATAAAAAGTCACCGGCAGTTTACCGGATGGATTATAGTCGCCAAACAGAACATCAGCAATAGCCTGGCCACCAGATTCACCTGCATACCAGGCCTGGAGAATGGCTTCGCAGTTCTCTGTCTCGGGTAGCATTCCGACAGATGATCCGGAACAATTAATAAAAATCACCTTCTTTCCTGCTGCTTTCAGAGCTTTGATACAATTTCTCTGAGTTGCCGGAAGCTCTATATCTGTCCTGTCACCACCTTTGAAACCGGGCAACTCGACAGGCATCTCTTCTCCTTCGATCCTTGTTGACAGTCCCCCTGCAAATATTACAAGATCAATCCCCTGTAATTTCCGGATAAGAGGATCGAAGTTTATTTCAGATTCCTTTCCAAAATTAAAATCAATATCAGCATTCCAGTAATTTTGCTGGACAAGGGTTAGTTCAATATTGTATTTTTTACCTTTCTCAACCCTGAAAGGAACTTTTGAAATAACTGTTCTCCAGTTGCTATAGCTCTTTAAAGATTCTCCGTTCACTTTAATTTCGAACAACCCGGTACCTCCGAATCTTAAGACAAGTTCATCATCGTCTGATGCTTCATAAACAGTTTCAAACCTTGCAGAGAAACCTTCGGTGTTTACACCTGGTGCAAAGGAATTTTTTCCCGACACGCTCAATTTTATAGGTCCTGTTATATTTTGAACAGTTACCGGAGTACCATTAAAGCTGTTGTTATTCCAGTATGTAGCTTTAATACCCTTGCTGTTGCCAGCTGCTGATCTTGGAATATAGCTTTCAATGAGGTTATTGTCAACAAGCTCACACGCCTTGTCATAAACAATATTTCTTGCAGGGGTCTTTGTTTTGATCCCGTCGAGGATCGTTATTGTCCTTACCGGTGTGCCGTTATAGTTTCCCCAGAGCATTTCTTCATCATCTGCATTAGGACCTATGACAGCAATTTTCCCGGCAGTTTTTTTCAGAGGAAGAATGTTGTTCTTATTCTGAAGAAGAGTTATCGTTTCACGGGCCATGTCAAGGGCAAGCTTCCTGTGGGCCTCATTGTTGATGATTGAAGGAGAAAGCTTTGTCCAGGGGACAAGAGAATCAGGATCCATTTCACCCAGCTCAAAACGGCCCGCCAGTACTTTTGAAAGATGTTCATCGATATCACTTTCCAGGATAAGGCCTTTTTCAACTGACTGGGGAAGATTTTCGAATGTGTATCCTTCCCAGATACATTCCACATCTGTACCTGCCAGAACAGCTTTGGCAGCTGCATGGGCAGGTGTCGATGAAACTTTATGGCTGGTGTAGAAATCAGAAACAGCACCGCAATCGGAAACAACCACATATTTGAATCCCCATTCATCGCGCAAAATCCTTTGAAGCAAGCGGGTGTTCCCGCAGCACGGTTCATCATCAAGTCTCTGGTAAGCACACATCACCTGCCTTACATCTGCCTCGGTCACAAGTGATTTAAAAGCCGGAAGATATGTTTCCCAGAGGTCGCGAGGATCCACATCGTTGAGATTGAGATAATGACGGCTCGATTCGGGACCTGAATGCACGGCATAATGCTTTGCACATGCGAGCAGCTTTTTATATTTTTCATTTTCCGGACCCTGGAGGCCTTTTACAACAGAAACTCCCATCCGTGAAGTAAGGTAAGGATCCTCTCCATAAGTCTCCTGCCCCCGCCCCCAGCGCGGATCCCTGAATATATTGACATTGGGTGTCCAGACAGAAAGGCTTAGGAACCTCTTATTTTCTTCACCTTTCTGGGTTGCTTCATTGTATTTCGCCCTTACCTCATCAGAAACTGCATCGTAAATATTGTAGAGCAGTTCATCATCGAACGAAGCAGCCATACCAATTGGCTCAGGAAACACTGTAACATCAGAGTTATTGGCCAATCCATGCAACGCTTCGCTCCACCAGTTGAACCTCTTGATTCCCAACCTCGGAACCGGCTCGGAGTTATCGAACATAAGACCTGCCTTTTCTTCCAGGGTTAACCTGGATATCAGATCCTTAACCCTCTCTTCAGAGCTCAGAGCAGTATTCTGAAATGGAAACTGCTGACCGGATGCACCAATAAAAAGCAGTAAACCCAGGAAAAATAAAATTCCTTTTTTCATATCAACATTTTTATTTCTGTTTTTTCATGAAGCACTTCATTTAACAGGTTCCAAGGATGCCACAAAGCCACCACGACGAAGCATTTTCACATTCAAAGAAGAAGATTTATCGACCACCATGAAGCTCGAGGATAATTCCTTATCATGGATACCATCTATAATCAGTGTCAGTTTGTATTTAACTCCCTCGGGCAAAAATGAGAGTGCAACAGTCCTGTTTCTTTCGAACCTCTCAGCACAGATCCCGCCCATGTACCAATTTTCTCCTTTGCGCCTTGCAAGAATCGTTGACCTTCCGGGATTTCCTTCAAGCAGTTTGATATCATCCCAGGCATTCGGAACATTTTTCAGAAAACTTCTCGCAGCATCCGGCAGATCATAATACCCTGACGGTCTGTCGGCAAGATGCTGAAATCCCGATTCAAATATCACGCTAAGCGCCAGTTCATGACCATAAGATGTGATATGAGCATTCTGGGAATTGGTAAAAGTTACGGGCGTATAATCCATGGAGCCCACAACATTCCTTGTAAACGGAAGCGTGTTATTATGCTCAGGGGCAGTCATCGTAAGTTCTGAATTATTGTTATACCATTCAGCCCCGCGTACGCCTTCATAAGTCATCAGGTTAGGATAGGTGCGGGCCCAGCCCCTGGGCACCAGGCATCCATGAAAGTATACCATCATCTCAAACTGAGCTGCATCCTCAAGAATATCAAGGTAATATTTGATCATGTCCTGTTTTTCGCTTTCAAAAAAATCAATCTTCACCCCAGCCACTCCAAGCTTTTTAAGCTTTGTGAACTCCTCAACCCTGTTCTCATGGGTCAGCATCCTGTCACGTGGAGTAGATTTTACACCTGTATGAGGGCCACCTGAGTTGTACCACATCAATGGTGTTACACCGATTGAATGTATGTATTTCAGCGCATCTTCAAGATTTCCGCCGTTTTTCATGGAATCCCATTCCCAGTCAAGTAGAGTATATGGCCATCCCATGGAAGCAGCCAGGTCGGCAAAAGAACAGACGATCTTAAAATCCTGTGTCCCATGATTGCTTGACCAGTAATTCCAGGAGACAAGCCCGGGCTTTATCCAATCAGTATTCTTTATAACCGAAGGAGGACTTACGTCGTCGATGAGGGTTGATTCCACAATATCTGCCAGGGAACCCAGGATTACAACTCTCCATGGTGATTTCCATGGAAGAGTGATAGACGGAGTTGATTCACCAAGTCCGTTCCCGTCTTTCTGATCGGGAAAAGTGATCTTGTACTCGGATCTGTTTGCGGTATTACTGAGCTTCGATCCGCAATAGGTCCTGTTTACATCAGCTTCATGAATGAGGTACCAGCATGCATCTGCACTGAACAATGCAGGATAACACCACCCTTGCTGTGTGTTATCATCAGTCATAGCAGTATAAAGACCCTCATTTGCCGGGTTCCATTTCTCCAGCCAGCGTCTCGCTTTTGAGGGTATGCCGTATGAGGTAAACTCGTCTTTCATTACATATTCCCCGCTTTTTTCAGGGAATTCATACCGGAAAGCTAAACCATCATTATAAGCTCTGATGATCAGATTCATCTTTGACTTATCAGGATTCTCAAAATATATAACAGCTTCATTTGCCGAGTTGGTGCAATGACTTCGTTTTCCAACCAGAGCAGTATATTCTTCCTTTATTAAGACCGGCTTTCCTGTTTTAATAAGTTTCAGTTCTTTAAAGAAATCCTGGTCATTTCTCGACAGTCCAAGTGTAATATAAGGTATAGCTTCGCTGACTGAATCATTAACGTAGTTCAATTTCAGGAACCATTCCCCTATATCTGAGCTCTGCCTGTTAAAGAGTGCAATGCTGATCTTATTATTCGGGGAAACAAGATTAAAATCCTGGGAGAAAGTAAAAGGTATGGCAAACAGAGCTGATAGTACCAATAAAAGAGCCTTCCTGAAGTATTTTCTCATAATTAAATTGAATATTTTATATTATTTAAGTTCAGCATTGAATTTAACTGTCTCGTTTTTTGCAATGTTGAATTCTGCTGTTTGGGCACCATAACGAACAACACACGTATTTCCAAGCAGAGATCTCAAAGAACACTGGCTAAGCTTCCCATCCTTCCAGGACATGTCAATTTCAAAACCGCCTCTTGCTTTCAGTCCTGTTACTGAACCGTCTTTCCAGCTTCCCGGGAGCGAAGGCAGCAATGAGATTTCACCTGCATGGCTCTGGAGAAGGCACTCAGCTACACCTGCAGTGAACCCGAAATTTGCATCCGACTGGTTGCTGCTTGTATTCTGAAAATTATTTCCAATGCCTCCTCTTGGATTATTTGCAATGAAAAATTGCCTTATTGCCGTATCAGCCCTTACACCATCTTCCATCCTGGCCCAGTCGCAAAGATCCCATGCACTTGTCCAGCTTGTGCGTAACCTTCTTGGCTCGAGCCATTTTCTTATTGCTGCAGATAATTCAGGGTCTTTTCTTAAAATTATCGAGTTCCCCGGATAAAATCCAAAGTTTGCAGACATGTTGTGCCCTTCATTACCCCTGATCCAGTCTTCAAGCCAGACCTGCAGTAAACCATCTTTCCCGATTTTATATGGAGGAATCTTTTCAAGAGCTCCTGCAAGCGAATCGCAGAATTCTTTATCAGTTCCCAGGATTTTTCCTGCTTCAATGCAATGAGGAAACAGATCTTTTATCATGCCGATGTTCATTGTAGTTGTAGAAGCAAGGTAAGCCTCCTCAGCTCCTTCCTTCACAAAAAATCCCTGCTCGGGAGACATTGAAAAAGGGATGACGAGATAGTTGTGATCAGGTTCTGTTGTCATAATATCCATAAGGAACCGTGCCGATCCCTTCATCACAGGATAGTATTCTTTAAGAAATTCAACATCACCAGTGTAAAGATAATGTTCCCATATGTGCTGGCACAGCCAGACACCACCCACAGGCCACATTCCATACCTTGCAGCATCAACAGGTGCTGTTCCTCTCCAGAGGTCAGTGTTGTGATGAGCCACCCAACCGCCTGCACCATAATAAAGCCTGGCAGTTTCGGACCCGTTTTCTGAAAGGTCTTTTATAAGGTTAAATAAAGGCATATGGCATTCAGAAAGGTTCGTGACCTCTGCAGGCCAGTAGTTCATTTCGGTATTGATGTTGATCGTGTACTTGCTTCCCCAGTTGGGAAGAAGATCCTGGTTCCATCTTGCCTGCAGGTTTGTAGGTTCACTGCCGGTCCGGCTTCCTGCCACAATCATGTACCGTCCGAACTGGAATATCTTTGAAATGAGGTCGGGATCAGGAAGGCCTTTTTTAATGTCAGCGATCCTTTCATCTGTGGGCCGGTTGTTCATTGAGGGATCACCCACATTAAGATGAACCCTGCCCATAAGTCCGGCGAAATCATCGATATGCTCTTTCCTGAGAGCTTTATAATCCTTGTCAGCAATAGCTGCCAGCACTTTATCACAAGCTGCAGCGGGATCTCCGCTTATATCCTTGTAATTGACAAAGCTGGTAGCCGATGTAAGAATAAATGTTACAGAATTTGCATTTTCTATAACCAGGCTTGAATCTGTTGCATGCATCTTACCTTTTTCAGGAAGAGCAAGAACGGATGTCTGAAATCTCATGCCTGTTCCTTCCACTTTTGCAATAAGCCAGCTTGTTTCTTCAGGAACATATCTCCAAATTCCTTTCTGAACCAGGAGGTTGTCCTTAACAGTTGTTTCCTCCCTGAAATGGCTGTCAAGTCTTGCCGTGACGGAGACATTCCCCGGCTTAGCTGCACTAATTTTCATGACCATGGCATGGGCAGGATATGACATGAACACTTCCCTTGTCATTTTCACATCACCTGCTGTATATTGAACCTTAACAATCCCTGTTTCCATGTCAAGTTCACGGTAGTAATCTTTAACCGAATCTGTAATATTGAAATCGAGAAGAAGATCACCAAGGGGCTGGTAAGCCTGCTGGGCAACAGGAATGCCATAAAATTGCTCATCTGCAAGCTTCTCTGCCTCTTTGAATTTTTTTGCAAATACAAGATCCTTGATTGTGGCAAAATATTTGTAAGCTTCAGGATCATTATAATCATGAGGCCTTCCTGACCAGAAGGTGGATTCGTTCAGTGCTATCCGCTCCTGCCCGACCCTTCCAAAGACATTGCCACCCATATAGCCATTCCCGATAAACAAGCCGTCGAGCCAGGCATTGCCGGCAGGCTTATTATACCAGATAATCATTTCCTTTTCCTGTGGTGACTTTTGCCTGTCAGTATCAGTACAGGAAGATAAAAGGCAGGCAAACATAATCAGCCAGGGCCCTGTTTTAATAAGTTTATTCATCGCCATTCTGTTAGATTGAAGTAAATGATCAATTACGCAACAAACGAGAGATTGCCCCTTCCCGCCTGCCCTTATCTTATCTGTATGTTCTACTCAGTAATTTTATATCCAAGCAACGAAAGCATCTGTTCCGCATAACGTTTTCCGAACTCGGTATATCCTTCTGTATTGAAATGAAGGTTATCACGGCCATCGGTACATCCTTTACTGGATATCACGTATGAATTTGGAATAGTCTGTGGCAAAGTCGCAATGATATTGTTCATACTAGCACATGTTCCTCCCTGGTCGACATTAACAACTTCACCTGCGAGCAACGGTACTTTTTTGGGATTAAGATTCAGATCCTTCATCAGGTTATCATAAACCAGCTTCACTTTTTTTGTCCATAATGAATCATTAGTGTTCGATTCACCCTGGTGAAGCAATATGCCTTTGATAACACCATCCTGCTGGGCAATTTTAGCCATCTGAACAAGTCTTTCATACGGATTGCCGCCATACTCCTTAATCATATTCTTCATCCAGTCAGCAGCTGTAGCTTCATATGCCTGGTAGTTATCCTTATCGAACAGCTCAATTTTGCAGCCGGCCACCGCAACATTTATTACGCCAACAGTAATATCATCAGGAAGATTCTTTATCATGGTTCTTCCGAAAAAATCTGCTGGGCCAAGACCTGTACGACACCTGCAAAGAGGTGGGACTGCTGTGTACCATTTGCCCATTGTACGGCCAAGGTCGGGACAATCGACTGCAGAAAGTACTTTAAATCTTGGATCAACAATTGTATCAGCAGGGGTTGGTCTTGCTGCACCTTCCATATTTGACTGGCCGAAACATATGAAGATGTAGAACTTTTTATCTTTTGAATAACCATTTATTTCAAGCAGAAGCAAACCTGCCAGAACGAGAAAGAAGATTTTGTTTTTCATAAATTAATATATAAAAGACGGTACATTAAAAATATTTTTGATCAGATTACTTGAATAATCTTGGAGCAAAATCGTTAAGGGCCCTTCTCCAGGTAAGCCATTCATGGGCAGTTCCCTGGGATTCGTGGTAAACGACATTTTTGATTCCGTGTGCAACAAGGGCATCATATGTCTGTTTTGCTCCCTGGCCTTCTACTGTTCCGATACTTATAAAGACAAGCTTCATCTGCTTATTGAAGGCAGCGGCATCTTTAAACACACCATTATAAGCAGTTTCGATTGTATTATTACCACGGAAACCACCAGCGCCGCTAAAACCGCCCATCCATGCAAATTTATCCATGTTGGTTGTTACAGTGCTCCATGTCTGTCCTCCTCCTCTTGACAAACCTGCCATAGCACGGTGCTCCCTGTCGGAATATGTTCTGAAATTTTTATCGATGAAAGGAATAAGATCTTTTATTATCACATCGGTAATGTTACCATTTGCCGTGCGCACATCGGAATTTGTCTTGATATCGCCGCTGGGCATAACAACTATCATGGGTACAGCCTTGCCCGAAGCTATCAGTCCATCCATAATATTAGCCATATGGCCCTGGATCGACCATCCATTCTCATCTTCCCCCCATCCGTGAAGGAGGTAAAGGACCGGATATTTCTTATTCGGGTTGGCTTCATATTCTGCCGGCACATAGACGTTCTCGCGGCGTTCGAGACCATTAACCTCTGACCAGTACTGGATTGAACGAACCTGTCCGTGTGGTATGTTCCTGTTGAACCTGTAATAATCGCCTTCAGGACCTTCAGGAATTTCTATCCCCGATGATTCCCAGTTACTTCCGAAGTAAGCTTCACTGCCCCTGTCCATAACAGGAACACTGTCGATCATAATGGCATAATAGTGAAACCCGACTACAAGAGGTTCAGTTGTATACCACCATACACCTTTCTCATCTTTTTTCATATCGTGTATACCGCCAAGCTGGAGCTTTACAGATTTTGCATCACGGGCAACAACCCTGAACATGGCCTGGCGTGTCTGTGCATTGACAGCAGGATACTGTGAAAGAAAAGTGTTTGTTGAAGCAGGTTTAAAGCCGGCAGGTAGTGCCTCTTCCTGCTGTCCCCTCTGCACACCGGCAAACTGGGCTGATACGATGCCGCAAAGCATTATCGCTGCAATAAATGAAAATAGTTTTTTCATAACAGTTTTTTTTATCAGGTTAGGTTAGTTAAGAGAATTATTTAATTTTTCCACGTATCATTGTTACTGAATGAGCCGGGAATGAATATGTTACTGTATTTCCCCTGGTTTTAATGTCAGGCTTTGATACTGTTTTAACATTTTCAACACCAAAGTCATTCATTGCTTTAACGTCTGCTGCATTGATCTCCGAGACATTCAGTATTCCATCAAACTCACCAGACTGGCAAAGTATATCTGTCTTAATCGCATTATCCTTGTGCCTGTTGATTACTACAAGTACCATCTGACCATTATCATATGTAGCTGAAACATCAAGATAAGGGACATCAGTCTGTCTGGTTGTTACCTCACTTAATCCGATATTGAAGTTTTCAGTATCATAAGTCGGAGAATCGACAAATACGTCAAGAGCTTTGCCATGCATATTTTTCGCGAACATTTCGAGAGGGAAATAGATTGTCTGGCGGAACATGCCTTTATCTTCCGCGAATATTGGTGCAATAACATTAACAAGCTGAGCCATATTAGCCATTTTTACTATATCGGCATTACGGATGAAGACATTGAGAAATCCACTGATAACAAGAACATCCTCCATGTTATATCTTTCTTCAAGGGCCCTGGTTCCCTGCATGGCTTCTGTTGTCCTTGCCCTGTACCAGACATTATATTCATCCCAGGCAATGTACAATGGAGGCCTGTTACCCCTGTCAGCTTTCTGCATTGCCTCATTGATCATTCCACGTACAATTTTTGTTCTCTGCTCCATCACCCGGGGAGTAGAAAGGAAGTTATAATAATTGTTATCCGGGTTGCCTACATACATATGAAGGGCTATGTAGTCAACAACATCTTTCAGGTTTGTGATTATTGTCCTGTTCCAGTTATCAGGATCTCCAAGTGGACCGTAGTTTGAAGAACCAGTTGCAATAAGCTTGATATCAGGGGATGTAAGTCTCATCAGTTTGGCTGCTTCAAGAGCTTTTTTTGTGTAATCCACGGCATTAAGGTGTCCCATTTGCCACTCGCCATCCATTTCGTTGCCAAGGCTCCAGTATTTCACATTATAGGGTTCCGGAAAACCATGCTTCTTTCTCAGTTCAGCATAAAAGGGTCCATCTTTTACATTACAATACTCGACCCAGCGCTGTGCTTCCTCGATTGTGCCGGTACCCATATTCACTGAAAGATAAGGTTCACTTCCTACAGCACGGCAATATTTAATAAACTCGTTTGTACCAAACTCGTTTGTCTCGAGCCTTGCCCAGGCAAGTTCCATGCGTGGCACGCGGTCATTCTTCGGTCCGACGCCATCCAGCCAATGATAATTGGAAACGAAATTACCGCCCGGGTACCTGATGAGCGACACATTCAAGCCTTTTACAGCGTCCATAACATCCTTTCTGTACCCGTCAGCATCTGAAAGAGGTGATCCCGGCTGGTAAACTCCACCATAAACACACCGGCCGAGATGTTCGACAAAGTTGCCATAGAGGTTCTTGTCAACATCACCGATTATGCGATCGGTATCAATCTTGATCCGCGCTGTCTGCGCTGATACAATGTTGGCTGTAAGGCAGAAAAATACAAGATATTTGAGATTTAGAAAGAAGGTTTTTTTCATAGTATAATTTTATTTATTATATTATTATATATATATTAATATATATTTAAATATATATTATTTCATTTTAAACACCATCTTATCGACACTGGCACCCCTGTCATCAAAAACAAGCTTCAACGTATGTTCGCCTGAATGAAGGTTCACTGATTTCTTCACCTCAGACCAGTTCTGTCTTCCCTTAGTGTTCGGCAATAGAACCTGTCCTGTGACATCTTTGCCATCGTATTCAAGATGTAATTTCACATTGTCTGAGGCTGACGAGGTCAGGAAAGAGACGTTATAAACACCTGTCTTATTAATATTCACAGTAAAAGTAAGCCATTCTCCCGGCCCGGTTCTGGTTACATCAAAACCACCCGCACTGCATTTTTCGATATCAACCTGTTCTGCAGGGCGATATTCACCTCCGCTGTTTTGCTCATCCCTGTCATTGTATGCTTCCCCTGGGCAGCCTGTATTAAAATCCTCTGCTTCAACAACACCGGGAATAGAGAGTTGTCTGAATACAACTATCATTGATTCGCATACCTCTTTGAGCTTCCACCCAAAAACAGGTTTACCTGAATCTCCGGCAACAGCCTCTGAGCCGGCAGAAAGATCTCCATCCATCGAAAGATCAACATCAGGATACTGTTTATTTCTTATCCTGTAGAACCCGTTATAAGAAGTTTCAATCTTCCAAAGTTGATTATCCTTAGATTCAGAAGGTAAGACTTCAATGCTATAGTCACTGCCTGATTTATTTGCTGACAGAACATTTGCAGGATTTTCACGCCCTGTAATCCTGTAATAACCTTTGCCCTGGGGATCAAGCTTCCATTGCTTTGAGTTTTCTTTGCTTTGTTCAGCCAGCATCAAGCCCGAAGACAGGACAAGGTTGTTCCTGTCATTACCCGGAACAATGTAATAATATGGAGAAGGATCAATTTCTGCATACCTGTCCAGTATTGGAATCTGACCTTTGAAACTTAATTTAATTACATAGGCCATCTCCTCAAAAGAACGTTCCGGCAATTTTATCTTCAAACCTTCCGGAGAAGGAGTAAAAGCCAGGTCCAGGTATTCGCCGGCTTTGCCATTAATAAGTTCTGCAGACTTCAGGCCGGAGAGATCAATACGGTCAGATGTCAGCGAAGTGAGCAGGATATCTTCCTGTCCGGGGTCCCATCCAAGTAAGATTGCATAAAGAGTTTTGTTATCCTTCGAACGTGTATACCTTACATCCTTTGAGGTGCCTTCAGCAGGAGCAGTGAAAACACCATGGCCGGATCCCATCAGTGTTGGACCCTCCCCATATTTATTCCAGGCTCTTGTTGCATAGACCGCCTCCCCATATTTTTTCAGCCAGTCACCCATTGCCAGCAGAACTTCTTTCTGTTCTTCAGGTATCGTACCATCGGCTTTTGGAGAGATATTAAGCAAAAGATTTCCATTTTTACTTATCCTGTCAAGAAAACCATGAAGTATCTGTTTTTTCGAATAATAGCCTATACCTTCAGTATAGCACCAGCTTGATGAGCTTATCGCATCATCGGTAAGCCAATAATTTTCAGTTATATCAGGTGGTCCTCCGCGCTCATAATCAAGAACCCCTACCCTGGTATTTAATCCGTCCTTATATGTGGCAACAACTTCCCTGTCCCATTCCTGCGCTTTATTATAATAATATGAAAGGAACCCGAGCAATACAGTGTCTGTTATCCTGGGAAGGTTGAAATCCTGCCAGATTATATCAGGTTTATAATTATCAATAATTTCCTTATGCTTGCTTAGCCAGAAAGCTTCATTCTTTTCCTTTCCCTGCTGACCGTAAAGTTTTTGGAGTTCCGGATCGGTTGAAGGAGGAACTGAATCATAAAATCCAGTAATGTTATAAGCATGATGCATCGATAATATTAGCTTCATATCGTGCTTTCGTATAGCATCTGCCAGTAATCCGACAAGGTCAAGTTCAGGCCCTTTGTCTTTAGCATTCCAGGGATTTACCTTGCTGGCCCACATTGAGAAACCGTCGTGATGCTCGGCCACCGGACCTGCAAATTTTGCACCGGCATCTGCAAAGAGCCGGGCCCATTCATCGGGATCGAAATTTCCGCCTTCGGATTTGAGCTTCGGGGCAAATTTCATAAAATTACCCTGCTTATCCTCTCCGCCGGTAATGAACTTATCGTATGGCCAGGCTGATGGATCTCCAAACACTTCAATGTGATGAAGGTTTTCCCTGGATCCTGTTATATTCATGTTCCTGGGATACCATTCATTTGAGAAAGCAGGAACTGTATATACCCCCCAATGAAAATAAATACCAAACTTCGCATCCTTGAACCATTCTGGAACAGGGTTAACTTTTTCAAGTGATTCAAAACGGGGCTGGTAATCCTGTTTAACCCCTTTACATGAAATCATTGATAAAAAGATGGCAGAAAGAACTACCCGGACAACAAGTTTATTCATGGCAGGATCATTTAAAAACCTTCAATAATGAGACATAATGTATTTTGCATCATGATTTGCGGATTACATAATAAGGCTGATTTGTCAGATTTTCATTGAACCCGGGATACAGTGTAACTTTACCGGGCACTTCTTCAAGCGCAAAATAATATTGAAGAGGGTACTCCGAAACAGTATATTCACCCGGTATCGACGTTGTGAAACTTTTGCCTGACGGCTTCATCTCAACCGTCTGATAACGCTCGGCATGGTTTACATGACGATAGTACAATACTACCTTAGTCATTTGTTTCTCAGGAGAAAGTTCAAGCTGAACAGGCTTTCCTGCTTCAAATACAGAAGGTTGTGAATGTTTGCAATTGATATTATTACGAGCAGGTTTTGAAATTGCTTCCTGAATTGCCAGGCGCACTTTTTCAGGTTGTTCGTCTGACGGTGTTGCCTTGTCAAGCATTCCTGACATCAGTTCAATATCATGATCCATTGCAGGGAGACGGTCTATCCAGTGACCGCGGATTGACTCATTTTCTCCAATAGTAATATCTGGTTTATAAACATCCCTGGCCAGCTCTGCAATTTCAGACCATTGTTCCCTGGCTTTTTTATACAGATCGAGAGATAATACGAGTGACTGCCTGTCTCCTGTCTGTTCAAAAATCCCATAAAGAACAGCTGACCTGAACCTGGCGCCAAAGAAAGATCCAAGGCCAATCATGATTTTCAGGTCGATTGCAGCCCTCCTGAATTCTGTAGTTTCGTGGCCAGCGATCTTTTTTTCAGCCTGCCCGAGATATTTTGAAGCTTGGTCAGAATAGCCTTCGAGCCATTGTGCATACTCAACAGGTGAGTATTTGCCATTCCGTTCTCCGCTGAGCATCTGACCCACATATTCATTTATCCCTGCAAAAAGCTGTGGATCCATTGGGCTTACATTGCCAAACACCCTTGGACGGGGTGTATCAGAGTAGGGAGTTCTCATATCAGGGTCTACAACGGAAAGGTTTGTGTAAATTTCCGGCCAGTAGGTATTGTTTCCTGCTGATACCCCATGTGCAGTTGTGACAAGAGGAAGTATCCTTGAAGCTTGTGAAAGGGCAAGCTCTAAAGGTTTTGCTGCACCCCAAAAATTCTTTGTAAGGAAGCGTTGCCATACCTCCGGGTCTGTTTCAGGGTTATATGACATTCTTCCAAAAACCCTCAGGCTGTAAAGGTATTTCTCCCAATCCCATTTTGGTTTCAGTGATGCATCGAGATATGCACATCTGTCACCTGCAATTCCTGATCCCCGGCGCCCTTTGAATGATAATGGTTCCATAAGCTCGACACCTGTGCTTCCGCAAAAGCTGAAATTCCTCGAATGAGCGGAGCTCATTTCAGGATCGCCCCACAATAGAAGTCGCTGGGTTCCGGGCCATATCCTGTGAAGCACACCATGTTTCCTGTCTTCCTTAAAAAGATCACCATAACCATATCGAGTAAAACTACGTGAGCCTGCGCTGAGATTCATAAGACCCTCGGCATTCCTTCCTGGTCTTGGAATTTCAAGAGCCCGTATATCTGCCTGGTGATAAGGCAAGCCCAGGTGTTCGGCCCAGTATTTAGGGGATATGTTTACAGGCAAACCTGTCGCAACAGCAAGGTCGATCATTTCCTGGCTCATTCCCTTTGAATGCATATCGATCTCAACTTCGCGGCCACAGGTTGCCACACCATCAAAAACAGTCTTCCAGAAGCTGTAACTTCCTTCAGTCACACCGCTTTCACCATGCACCCTGAAAGTAACGCCACTGATACCAGGACATTCTTTCAACAGTAACCTGACTGCATCCCTGCAATAGGGACCGTGAGTATCAGGAGTCAAACCTTTTATTGTATAATTTGGATTCGGGCTGTTGAGCCATTCATAGCCATGCATCCAGATGCCAAGCTGGAACTGAATACCTCTCTTCACTGTTTCAGAGCTGATGAATTTGATCATACGGAGATTACTTTCTCTTTCCTCATCAGGAAGCTCTGGTACATGAACATCATACCCGGGAACATTCAACAGGAATGGGTAGGCAAAAAGGAAGTATCCATCAGTTACATTCTGCAGAAAGTCATAACCGATTCCAAGGCTTAAGTTGAACCTGTTAAAACGCTGTGTTGCAATCATGGTAAGATATTGCTCCCACATCTCTTTGTCATTGAACCATGGTTTGTCTTCAATATCGCTGACAAAAAGACGGTTCAGGCTGCGGATTTTATTTGCTGGTTGCTCTGTTACACCATCTCTTATCAACAACGATTCAAGAGGCTGTTCAGAATAGCGGATCCTGTCAGCAAGGTCAAGGGTTGCATATACAAGCCCACGGCTATCGGTTCCACAGGCAAGTAAAATCCTGCGGCCATCTGAACTTAGAGGAACAAGCGCGAGTGATTCAGGCATTACGGAAACTTCAGTTCCGGCCTCTTTCAATAACCTGGTACCAATTGCAGAACCGGAACCTGCAGCAACAATAACAAGATCTTTGTCGCCTGCATCTTCAATCCGTCCGGATCTTCTAAAGCTTATCCCGGATGAAGAAAGCCTTGCTTCAAGCTCACTTATTGCCCATTGGACAGGGACTGATCCGGATATGGGATCACCAGGCTCTGTCAGAATAAGAACCCCCTGGGGGTCAGATCTGAAACAGCCAAAAGCGGAAAGACCAGCAGCCGAGATTCCGGCAACTTTTACAAATTTTCTCCTGGAAAAGCTTTTTTTATCCATTTGTTATTTTCAGTATTGATTTGGTTCACCTGGAGTCGGTACACTGCCTGCTACCTGTGATCCTGCTTCATGCCTACCTTTAAGTGGGTTTGCAAGCGTTATCCCGCTGCCTGATACCTGCGCTGCAGCGGCATGAGCAAACTTCAATGGAGTACTTACCCTGATACTGTCCATCTGTACAGAAGGAGCACCGGGACGCCGACGTGCAGCGAAAGTAGATGCTACCACAGCGCTTTCCAGGTTAGCCCCATCATCAATCGTTATTGTCTGGCCTGTGTAGAAACCTTCTGCACTGTTAACAGGTATTGACCTGACACCCTGGCTTATGGCAGCTCCTGCTGAAGTGCCACCAGATGTACCTATTTCAGCTATTACTGCAACTTCTTTTGAAGTACCTATGCCAATTGTGATCTTTTGCCCTGATGTAAAATCACTGACGTTTGAAATCTTTATATTATTTGAACCTGCTTTGACTGCAGAAGTAAGTGTAGTTGCGACATGTACAATAAAATCGCTGCAGTTGCTGTCTGTATCGGATCCATCCGGGAAGCGGCCAGCACTCCTGTCTGTTCCCTCTGCAGCAATAGGCTGAACAAGATTGTTCACCTGAACAGGGGATACAACAATACAACCACCCTGGCTCTGAACACCTTCGAGAGTTGCTAGTTCAGGACTTGTAACCGTTCCATTTGCGCTTGAATTGCTCTGGCGTGAACCGTAAACTATTGCATCAATAATAATTTTTCCGGAAGCATCGGTAAGGGCAAGAGAGCCTGATGCTGCTGAAAATGGCAATCCATACCAGAGATTTGCCTTAACTATCCTGTGGTTTGCAGGGGAAGCTTTGGTGTTAACCACTGCTGTACCTGTCCCATGGCTTTTCTCAAGTTTTTTATCGAGTGTTATACCGCTGCCAAGTGCCTGTACTGCTTCGCCGCTTTTATGAGCAAAACGTGTTGCAGGCTTAAAGCTGATACCCGTACCTCTTCCCGCTACATCCACATCGATCATATGATCTTGTTTCAAAGGAGCTGTAAGTTCGAGTACTCCCGTATTACCGGCTTCCGGACCGCCAACAGGATTAAAAGCCCTGGAGGCAGAGGAAGCAACACTAACTACATTCTTCACGACAATACTTTCCATTCTCGAACCGGTATCGATAGTGAGTGTGTCACCGACAGTTACGTTTTCGTTTGCTACTACTTTGATTGTTGTTTCGCCCGCTTTTGCAGCCGCTGCCAGGTTTGACTGTGTGGCAGCCTTGCCAACAGAAGTTACTGTGGCAACCTCGTAATTGCCGCCAAGATCGATACCTATCCTCTGTCCGGCCACAAAACCTGCAGCATTTGTCACAGGAATATTTGTTGAGCCGGCAGGAATTGTAAGCCACGGACCTGTAGAAACAGGAACATAAAGTGATGTTACAGGTGATGCTGCAGTTCCGACTTTAGCAATTGTTCTTATCTCACCTTCGATGTCTGCCTGCTGGCCAGACTCGAAGCCTGTTATACTTATAACATTGATAATTTTCTCTCCACTGTTTACCGGAGCTATAAGACCTGACTCTGAGAGGCCCAGGAGGTAAAATCCTTTTCCTGCAAGCCTGGTACCGGAAGGGATCGTTGCAATTCGTACTGGAGCCAGTCCATTTTTAGTACTGATGATATTCCACCCGGATATATCTGCTTCTTTCTCACCGGCATTATAAAGTTCAATGAACTGGCCATAGGGATTAACTCCCATATCAAAACTTATCTCATTGATCTTCACTGGAATGACATTCCTTAAACGCTGTGAAGTACTTTCAGACATTGTTGATCCGTTTTCAATGTTCTTCCATTCTGCAGTTGCAGTTACGTAAGTAGCATCCGGAGCTTCAGGTGCCATAATTGTAAATGTTGCATTCACAGTTGCTCCTGCAGCCACTTCGCCGGTAAAGGTCCGTGATGAAACATTTGAATTCTCAGCAGACGCTTTCCAGTTTCCCGGGACTGAAACACCGAGCTTAAGTCCGGCAACCGTAGTCCCTGTTGTATTCGTGAATGTAGCAGTGATTGACTGGGATGAACCAGGAGTGAATGAAGTCACCCTGCTAATGCCAAGACGTTGTACATCATATTTTGCTGAAACAATATTTGCCTGAACAGCACTCAATGTTGAAGCATCTGGATAACCTGAGGTCATCACACCTTCATAGAAGGTCCCGGCTGATCCATTTCCGTTATCACCTCCGTTGCCAAGCTGAACTGCTCCTTTCCGGTGCATCGGGTAATAATTATTGCTTTCAAGAGAACCCGGGCGTATGCCACTATAGAATGTCTTAAGACCGCCCTTCTGTGCATTGGCACCTCTTATCTCCCATTTATTTCCTCCGCCCCCTGCAACAGCTCCGGTTACAAATTTCCAGGAATCAATTGTCGGGTCAGCGACATTTTGTTTTGCATTATAGCCTGAAAACAAGCCTGCTTCCATATCAGACATTATCCAGGGGCCATTTCCGTTTCCGCTGCCCCAGGCTGTAGCATTACCAAAATAGACCGTTTCCATTGTTCCTCTGCCGACAGCGCGGCTGTTTGTCGAGGCATTCCCATAATTGAAACAACATCCGCTATCGTAATGGGTGCCATCAACTACCGCGTATATACCTTCCGGCTCATCATTTACAGCCAGTCCTGTTGCATTGTTATTACGGAGACCCATTCCGGGAATGATATATACGCCATAAGCTTTATGTCCCATTATAGTTATTGGAGCCATATCGGCAATCGGCAATGTATTGAAGCCGCCGTTTTCCGGTCCTCTGTAGGTTCCCGGAGGAGCCTGCATGAGATGATTGCCGTTACCTGACTGATCGTAAATAATTGTGATATTGCAAAGAGTGTTTTTGCAGAATTCATCCTGTGCAGCAGCATCAGCATAACCACCCTGGTTATTATCTCCAGGTTGCACAACCATGATGTCGAGTGTTTTGCCATCAGACTGTCTTTTTACCTGGTATAACGGACCATTATATGATTTAAGGAGTGCACGTGTACTGCTGTGAGCAGTGACGCAGGGAAAGCCTGCTGCCTTGTAAATGTCGCACGGCCCTTCGGGCCTGGATTGTGCATCACCCGGGTGAAGTTTCATCGCGAGCAACATCATTGACACAGGGAAAACCAGCGCCACACCAAGAATAAATAAAAATCTACTTTTCTTTTTCATTTTTAATAGTATGCTTAAATGATATACCGGTGCACTCATAGCAGAATGCACCGGATAATATATAATGTTTAGCTTTATTTTACAGGTATCTGGATCTGTGTGAGTGAATGAGGAGGAAAACTGTACCTTATTGTATTTGTCTTGAACTTCACCTCTTTTGTTACAGTTTTTACATCCTCTTTTATATCAGTGTTTGTTGCAGTTAATGCGGAAGCGTTAACCTCGTTCACCTTTGCAGTTCCTGTATATTCGCCTGACTGAAGGAAGATGTCAGTGGTTAGTTCTTTGGTTTCATGCTTATTTATCACGTTGAGCACAATTTCCCTGGTAGCTTCATTCATCACTGCAGTAACATCAAGATATGGCACATCCTTGAAGATGTCGCTGTTATATTTCTCGCAGCTTGTATATACATCAAGTGAAGTACCCTTGCAATTATGTGAATAAAGGTAAAAAGGATAATAGAGAGTATTCCTGAAATCGCCGTTTGGTGAAGATCCTGCAAGTGCAGTTATCATAGTGATATTGGCCATCTTTACTATATCGGCATGGCGGATAAAACTGTTCAGGTGCTGTGCCAGCATCAGCGATCCTTCGAGACCGTTTCCACGTGCGCTGTATTCATCAAATGAAATATAAATAGGCCTCTGTGTTCCTGACTGGACCATAGCTTTTTCAATCAGGTTCTGGGTCATCTCGATAATGTTGTCAATCTCAATGCCAAGTGACATGTCGTTGGCAAAGGTCTGTTCGCCTTTTCCCCTCAGAGCCTGTGTGGCATACCTGTGGACTGAAATGTAATCAATCGAACCTGCCAGTTTATCGAGGATATAATCGTTCCATACTATCCAGCCTTCACTGGGATCATAGTTGGAAACGACCCCGGGGTAGTTAGATGCGCCGGAAGCAACAAGCTTTACATCTTTGTCGACAAGCCTGATGAGTTTTGCGGCTTCTGATGCGAACTTTACATAATCTTCCTTATTTTTCTGACCTATCTGCCATGGACCATCCGTTTCATTCCCGAGAGCCCAGTATTTTACTTTGAATGGCTCTTCATTGCCATATTTTCTTCTAAGGTCAGAGTAATAGGTTCCCTTGGGATAATTACAATATTCGACCCAGTATCTTGCATCATCGAGAGTTCCGGTACCAGCATTGATACAAACAAAATTTTCGGCTCCGATCAGTTTACAGAATGTTGCATATTCGTCTGTACCCATCTGGTTTGTTTCAATTGAATTCCAGGCAAGGTCTGCGCGTTTAGGTCGCTGGTCCTTTGGACCAATACCATCTTCCCAGTTATAACCTGAAACAAAATTTCCTCCCGGCCATCTTACAACAGGAACATTCAGCTCTTTAATAATATTTATGAAATCTTTCCTGAAGCCGTTAGCATCAGCAAACTTGGAGGCAGGATCATAAATCCCACGGTACGCGGCCATGGATTCAAGAAATGCACCATAGATATTCTGGTCGATAGCTCCTATCTTCCTGTCGGGGTCAATTTTAATGATATTGGATCCCTGAGAAAAAAGTTTTCCTGTGATCATCATTGAGATAATCAGGCAGTAAATCAAAGTTCTTGAGGTTTTCATATTGGTTGGGTTAGGTTAGTTTCTGGTTTAGTCAATAAATATCAGGGTTTTGGTAGTAGAAGATTATTCTGGAGTAAGGAGATAAGTTCTTCTGCATTAACAGGTTGAGGAATGATCCATTGGGATCCAAAGATCATTTTAGGAATACCGCTTCTGCCATCCTGGCCAGTCTGTCCGAACATTTGTACACTTTTGCTTATGTAATTATTTATCCATGGATCCGACATTGCTTCATCAAGTCTTTCCCTGCCTGTGAGTTCTATTGCCTTGGCCATGGCCGATTCAGGGCTCCTGGGGATCCATTTATCTCCTGATTCATATGTGAACATCCAGTCCTCAAAATCAGGAAAAGCCGACTGGTCTGCAAGCCATACAGCCATTCCTATACGTGCAAGCTCACAGGAATTTTTGAATGATTCATTGCTGGCAGGCACATACGGGTTGCATTCTGAATTCAAAGGTGTGGGGCAAAGAGCGAATGCAAGCTTGCCTTCGTAGATTCTGACAGCATCATTCAGCAAGAAATGAAGTTTCTGGCAGTGAGGACACTGGTAATCAAACAAAAGAGTGATTTTGTAGGGAGCATATGGCACCCCGACAAGTGGTACTTTATTGTAATCAATTTCCGGAAGAAAATTCTGAGATTCACCCTGTACAGATACTGATTTTGGCGTTAAGGCAACCTGTGATGCTGCCATAACACCTGAAAGGGTAAGTCCGGCAAATGCAAGTACCATAACCTGCACCGGACGAAGAAGTTTTTTCTTTTCACGGGATTCATAATCTGTTTCCTTCGAAGCTCTTGATATGATAAGAAGAGAAAGCAGCAAACCTGTTACATGTGTCGTCATGCAATATGGACAAAAATCGCCGATAAACCATTTCTGCAATACAGTGAACCATATTGCACTTCCTGTTATTGCACCGGCAATTACGAGCATTGCCTTCCATGCGATACGGCGGATCTGTCCTTCTTCAGAAGGTCCGGAAAAAAGGAGAGCGACAAGCAGTGCAAGATAAATACCTGTAGCCAGCCCGCTGATCGGAAATATGCCTGCAATTACAGACCATTTACTATTGAGAACCTGTTCGCAAGGACTTCCCCCGCCGCATCCCACCATTGTTCCACCCTTCAGGAAGTGCCAGCTTAGAATAATGCTAAGCGAGAGTGCAAGTGTTATCAGTCCTGCAATTATCAACCTCCAGCCAGGCCATTGAACCCGATTTCCTGAATTATTCCTTTTCATATTTCTGCAATTTTCTTAAAATACTCCGCGGCATTAAACAAGTGCCGCGGAGCTGTATTCTGAATTCAAAAGCTTTGAAGCATTAAGGTCTGCGTGTGTACTGGTTTGGCTCACCAGGAGTGGGAACATCGCTGGCTACCAGGGTACCGTTTTCATGTGCCATTGATAGAGGTGAAGCAAGAGTGATGCCACTTCCTGAAACCTGAACACCTGCTGCATGAGCTTTTTTGAGAGGAGCTGTAAGTGTTATAGTGCTCGGCTGTGCATTATTGCCCCCGGGACGACCGGCTGTGACAGAAGTGATGACACCAGTTTCACTATTTTGCCCGTTATCAACAAAGATTGTTTGTCCGGCAGCAAATCCGTTCACGTTCGCTACAGGCAAAACAGTTGCACCTTCGGAGATTGCAGTGCTGACTGTTGTTCCACCAGCAGTACCTAATATTGTTATAACAGCAGACTCTCGCTTTGTACCTGAGTCGACAATCACCTTCTGACCAATGCCAAGGCCGGAAACACTTCCAACCTTGATATTATTTGAACCTGCCTGGGATGATGCCGCCAGGGTGATGGTGCTCTGCAGCATAAAATCACGGCAATTAAAATCTGTATCAGTTCCGTCAGGGTACCTGCCTGCACTCCTGTCTGGCTGACTGGTTACGGGTGCACCCCTGAAACCCCTTCCTCCAGCTGGTACAGCTACAAAGCAACCGCTTTCACCTGCACCTGAAGCAGCCTGGTATCCCTCTGCTGCCCATGGATCCACAAGCAATCCGTAGTTAAGACCGTCAACAACAATATCTTCAGCATTCCGAAGAACCATGTTTCCTGCTGAAGCAGATAATGCAGGACCTCCAAACCACTGGCTTGGAGCAACCGATCCCTGGTAGCCGGCATTCTTCACAGCAGCATCGAGTACAACGGAATTTATATCATGATCCATCCCAAGAGGCTGGTCGAGAGTTATTCCTGTACCAAGTGCAAGGACTGGTTCATTGCTTGAATGGTCGAAAGCTGTTGCAGGTTCGAAGCTGATGCCTGTTCCGTTTACACTGAAGGGCATGTTTGATGAATGATCAAACTTAAGAGGTTTCTCCAGTTCGAGCCCTGTACCAGGGTCTTCGTTATCTTTCAAAGGACCGTTGAAGGTGCTGCGGACCGACTGTGTTCCGACTTTTTTTACCGTTACAGTTTCAATCCCATGACCCTTACTGTCAATATCAAGACGGATTTTGTCACCGGCTGAAATATTTGCTACTGAAGAAACTTTAATATTTTTCTGGCCTTTCTTCGCATCAGCAGAGAGCCATGCCTGTGTTCCAGGTTTACCAACCTGAGTGACTGTTACAATTTCGTATTTCTCAACTGAGCGTGAGACAGTTGGGTAAGTAGCACCATAACCTATCGCCATCTTCTGTCCAACCTTGAAGCCGTCGATACTTGTAACCGGAATATTTTTTGATCCTTTCGGGAGAGTGATGATCGGACCTTCGGGAAGCGGCTGCCATAAAGTTGTCGGAACACCCGGTTCAACAGGCCTGTTTGACCCTGGTTGTGGTTCTGCTCCTGCAGCTGTTCCAACGGCTGTAATCCTGCGTTTCTCAACTGTTGAACCATTGCCTATTTCGACAACATCACCAACAGAAATACCATTAATATTTCTTACATAGATTGTTGATTCTCCCTTTTTAGCCGGAACAGCGAGACCGGAATTTGAAAGGCCCATCAGGTAGAAGCTATGAGCTGCCATAGTGGTTCCTGAAGGGATCTTAACTGATGAGAATATGGGGAGCAATGAAGGATGATGGGTCAGAGTCCATCCAGAGATATCAATCTCATTTTCACCGGCATTATAGAGCTCGATAAAGGAATTGGTTGAATTATCAGCAGCGCTGATCCTGAACTCATTGATCTTAATGGGTTCGGCATTTCTGACCTTCCCTGCAGTGGTTGCAGTCAGTGACATATTATTTGCCATCCATGAAGCTTTGCCAACTATATCACCATTAAAAGCTTCTTTGCCTGATGTAATAGTAAAAGTTGCAGTTACTGTTGCTCCCGGAGCCAGGGTTTCGCCAAATCTCTTTGCTGATTCCTTTGAATTCAGGAGAGATGCTTTCCATCCTTTGGGAACTTCAATTGTCAACGACAGATCATTTACAATAGAACCTGTGGTATTTGTGAACGTAATAGTTGTATTCTGTGATGTCCCTGGAGAAAATGTCTGTAATCCTGGAGGAGTATTGACAGCGTTAGAGGGAGCAATGCCAAGAATCTGTACATCATATTTTGCTGCCCTAATGTTTTCCTGTAATTTCTGGTTTGTCTCCTTTGTAGGGAAAGTACCGGCAGCTGTCATTGCACCTTCGTAGAATGTACCCTGTGAACCGACACTGTTATCACCACCGTTTCCGAGCAGGATTGCTCCCTGTTTGCGCATGGGATCATAACTGCTTCTGTCGTTGCTTATACGGGCGCCATCATACATAACAATCAATTCCCCATTTGTAGCATCTCCACCCATTGAGCGCCAGTGGTGGGGTTCACCGTCGGCAGTGGCAGTTACAAAACGCCAGCTGATACTTGGCAGGTCAGGGCAGTACTTATCATTTGGAGAAGGATTAACGCAACCGACAAGATTATTCTCCTGGTCTGTCATTACCCATGGACCTGGAGCCTGGCCGCGATACCACGCATTGGCATTTCCATAATATGTTGTTTCCATTGTACCATCGCCGTCATCGCGGCTATCAGTTTCTGCATTTCCATAATCGAAGCAACAGCCGGAGTTATAATGATGTCCACTGATCACCCAGTATTGACCTTCAGCCTGGTCGTCAACTGCAGTTCCGACAGGATCATCATCCCGGAGGCCCATTCCCGGTTCAATAAATACTCCATAAACCTTATGTCCCATCAGAGTAACGGGTGCCATGTCGGCTACAGGAAGATTATTGAATCCTCCCATTGCAGGACCACTAAAACCTCCACGAGGTGCCTGGGTAAGATGGTTCCCTTTTCCAGACTGATCGTAAAGGGTAGTTATCCAGCAATATGTATTGGCACAAAATTCATCCTGTGCTGCCGCATTGGCATACCCTCCCGGATCGTTTCCATTTGGCTGGACAATTCCGATGTCAAGAGTTTTACCATCTGACTGGCGCATAACCTGATACAGGGGACCATTATAAGCTGAGTACAGGGCCCTTGTACTGCTATGCGCAGCAACACAAGGATTTCCGGCAGCTGTATAGATATCACATGGACCCTGTGGTCGGGGAGGTGCAGGAATATTGACTACTCCTGTCACTGCGATCACCATCATCATGGCAACCGGTAGTATAAGCGCCAGGGAGAGAATGATCAAAAAACGGCTTCTTTTCTTCATTGAGGTTATTGAATTATGGTTATTATATTGGGTTCCTTTTTACAAGACGTACATAAGATACCTGACTTGTTGAATTGCCAGGCAGAGCCTGGAATTTCACCCTTACATTCTTCTTCCCTGAGATAAATGAATCAGGAATGGAATACTCCACCTCATGGAAACTGTTCTGTTTCCATTTCCCCGTATTGTCTACAGTGACAAGCACCTTTTCGTCAATAAATATATTGAATTTTCTATTACCTCTCTCAGATCCTATATATCTTACATTCAGGCTGAGGTTTTTTTGGCCTCCGGTATTTAAAAGATAACTGAAAGATCCCTCATTCCTGGCATCACGCCAGAATTCATCAAGCGTATTCCCTGTGCCGGATCCCTGTATCTCTGCAGAATGGTCTTTTTCAGGTTGTTGTTCCCCGGGAGCAACAAAATCGATCGTGCGACCATCAAGTGCAAGCCTTGACTTCTCAAGCAGTCTGAGTGAATCTGAATAGGATTTGTACTGATCGTTTGTAAGAGATAACCAGTACATTACATATCTCGAATCGTGAATTCCTGAGAATGGTTCAAGCACAAGGTCTGAAGCATTTTCCATTTTCAGGTTGCTCATTGAGAATGTAAGTGGCTTCCCTTCAACAGGTACAAGCTTATCAACTAAAACAGAAAAGTCATCCTCCACGAGAACAGGTGCTGTTGCAAGAGGAAGCTTTTTCCCCGATGCTATATGGCCCCAGCGGCTGTCATCAGCAACAAGTCCTTTCAGATCCTCTGTCCCGGATTTGGCAGCAAGAAGAATGGGACCATGCATGAATGCAACATATTCAGGTACGTTCGGGAGATGTTCGATGGTGTTGTTCATTGGCAGAGATATAATAACCTCGTCGCCTTTCTTCCACTCATGATTTATTGCAACATATGATGATGGCTGACTGTCAAATTCTACAGGATTGCCATTAACAGTAATTTTAAGCTTGTTATCATCGACCCATGATGGATAGCGTACAAGCAACGTAAAAGGAGAAGAAGCTTTTGAGATTGTTATCCGTGATTGTTCTTCCTGTGGAAAGGCTGTATTCTGAATAAGCTTCACACCCTTGTCGCGCCAGTTAAGCTCAGATGCAATAAAGAGATTGACATACAAAGAATCACCTTCATGAGTATAGATGAACTGGTTATATTTACCATGATTTTCCATTCCGCTTCCGACGCAGCACCACATTCCCTCGTTAGGTGCCGAATATACCCTGTAATGCATTGGACGTGCAGGTGTGAAATAAACATACCCTCCATGCTCCGGATGCTGTGTTGAAAGAATATGGTTAAACAATGCCCTTTCGTAAAAATCAGCATATTGCGCTGAAGGCTGTATCCTGAACAAACCCTCTGAAAGTTTAAGCATGTTATAGGTATTGCAAGATTCCGGGCCTTCAACATCGGTAACAAAATCGATGCACGAAGTAGTTGACGGGAAAAATTCCCTCCGGCTGTTGCCTCCAAAAGCAAGAGACCTGTTCTGAGTAACTGTTGTCCAGAAGAACCTTCCTGCCTCTGTAAATTTCTTATCACCGCTGAGCTCACCTATCCTCTGGAATCCTATTGCTTTGGGGACCTGGGTATTTGCATGCTTATTGTCAAGATTATCAGTATCTGATGACATGGCGTCGAGCAGCATCCTGTGAGAAAACCGCTTTGCCGCTTCAAGATATTTCTGATCACCCGTAATCTTATAGGCATCAGCAAATATTTCGTTCATTCCGCCTTGCTCAGTATCGAGCATGGATTGCATCTGCTCTTCAGATAGCCCGGAAGTTATATTTATTCCCCAGTTACAGAATTCAATGAAAATATCCCTGGCATCTTCATTTCCGGCATATGCCCATGCATCCCTGAGTCCGGCATAAAGCTTATGCACGTTATACCAGGGCACCCATGCAGAACGGTAAGCTTTGAAGTCGCCTTTCATCAGGGTGCTCCAGATGGTCTTGCTGTCAGGCACTCCGCCAATATAACCTGTACCCCATTCAGGATTATTGACTTTGTTGGCTTCCTGGCATGTTTTGAGTTCAGATACAATATATTTCAAACGTTTGCCGCATTCTTCATTACCAGTGGCCGCATAGTTCATGGCCATTGCAGTGAGGTAGTGACCTCCCACATGACCATCGAGCCCCTTCCAGTTGGGGTACAACTCCCCCATTGGTTGCAGTCCTGCTTCAATAAAGAAAGGAGCCAGAAGCCTGTCGACATCATACTGAAGAAGCGTCTCGATATTCAGATCCCTAGCATGTTTGAAGGGACCATCGAGCAGGATGACATCCTGTAGAGGGAATTCCTCAGGGTAAAGGCTATTAACAGAACCTGAATCGCATCCTGAAAGAAAAAGAGATGCCAGCAGGCAGAATGTCCATAGGTTTCCTTTCATAATCACAGTAATTATTTTGAAGATTGATTTCTCCAGAGATTAGGAAGGAACCTGTAATACAGAAGGTGGCGCCAGGTTATAAGATCATGGGCACCTTTAGAACCTACATAGTATTCATGATTAACATTGAGTTTTAAAAGGTCGTTATGCAGAACCTCGTGCCTTGCACCGGGGTTGGTCTCGTATGTACCTGCACCCAGGAAGAGGTAATCGATTCGTGAGTTTATATCCTTATCTTTTAATGCCGGTGTCTGTTCAATGGGAATAGCGGCGCTGAGAATACCTATCGAACCAAACAGATCGAGGTTATTAAGACCTACATACTGCGCATGCCTTCCGCCCATTGACAATCCGCTAATTGCGCGTCCATGCTTATTTTTTATAACATTATAATGACTTTCTATATAAGGTATAATCACTTCTTTCATCTCCCTTTCGACAAGCCCGAAAGTAAGGTCAGTATGTTTCGGATCATTCCTGTGTATCAACTGGTTATTTGGCATTACAATTATCATTGGAAGGGCTTTACCCTCAGCAAGAAGGTTATCCATTATAAAGTTGGCCTGTCCATGGAAAGCCCATGTTTGTGCCAGGTCGCCTGAACCTCCGAGAAGGTACAAAACCGGGTATTTTTTCTTTTTGTCGTATGAAGGCGGTGTATAGACCAGCATTTCCCTTTCTCCGTTCGATACAGAGGAATGGTAATAGTGTGTTACAAGGTCTCCATGAGGTACATTCTTTGCATCATAAAATGCAGGGCCATCCCCATGCACCCACAACATGCTGAAGGCCGGCATATTTGCAAAACCTGTATAAGTGTTATTGGGATCGATAACCTTTACCCCATCTATTATAAAATAATAAAGGTAGATATCGGGAGTAAGCGGGCCAATTTTCAGCGTCCACAAACCTTTTTCATCTTTTGTGAAAGGAACCTGTTTGCCGGCCTCCTGTCCTACAAACATTGAACCGGTAAGCAAAACTGATGAAACATTTGGCGCCCTGAGCCTGAAAATGACAGTATGGTCATCGAAGACTTCAGGAGAAATAACATTAGCAGAGAAGGGAGTTATGTTTTCAGGTCTCGTTCTCTGAGGATCCCAGTCGATATTAATATGTGGCTGCTGGGCTGCAAGTTTACATAATGGTGCAGCGATAATGAGAATTAATAAGAAAAGTTTTTTCATAGGTATGGTTATTTGTTTGGATTAGGTTTTCATTGAAACAGGATCTGTGCAAAATGATAGAGGTTATTACGCCAGACAGGCCATGTATGGCCTCCCGGGTATTCATAATAAGTGTATTTAATTTTAAGCTCATCATACTTTGCCATCATGGCCTTGCAATTTGTATATGCTATATCTTCAGCCTTGCCTGTTGTAAGCCAGAGCATTTTCAGGTTGCTGTTTACTTTTTCAGCATTACTCCTCAGATAGTCATACTGAGCCTGGGCAACAGCATTATCTGAAGGTATCCTCCAACCCGAACTGAATACGCCAAGATAGCTGAAATAATCAGTATTATTGATACCAGCAAACAGAGTCTGGATTCCGCCCTGTGACAAACCCGCCAGTGCCCTCGCAGCCTGTGACGATTCAGCGCGATAATTTTTTTCAACAAAAGG
Source organism: Bacteroidales bacterium (assembly GCA_035297425.1). Classification (GTDB taxonomy): domain Bacteria; phylum Bacteroidota; class Bacteroidia; order Bacteroidales; family VadinHA17; genus LD21. Next base: position 58,739 of record DATGYZ010000035.1, read on the forward strand.
AATTATACATTCCTTAAGCTCTCTCTCAAACATTCTCAGGCCTGCATCACCACCCCCCTGGGCATCAATGTTACCATCGGGCATAACAATAAGCATTGGCTTAGCTTTTTTCTCTGCAATTAGGTTATCGAGAATGATGTCTGCTTTCCCCTGGACAGCCCATCCCCTTTCATCCTCTCCGCCGCCATGAATAATGTAGAGTACAGGATATTTTTCATTTATATTGACGTCATAACCAGCAGGCTTATATATATAGAACTGCCTCCACCTGTTAAGCACTGTTGAATAGTAACGTTTGATGCTCACCTCCCCGTGAGGCACATCTTTTACGGTATAATATCCATCACCACTGAAAGGAACTTCTATACCGCTTGCCATTCTTCCCATGCCATAAAATGTCTCACTGGCCGGATCCGCAACTGAAATTCCGTCAATTATAAGAGAATAATAATGGAATCCTTCTGTAAGTGAATCGGTTCTCACCTCCCATAACCCTTCATTGTTTTTTACCATATCGTATCTCTTGCCCAGATCTATCTGCATCTTACCGGCATTGGGCGCACTGATCCTGAAAAGAGCGCTCCCATCAGGCATAATTTGCGGAAACCTGGCTCTCCTTACATTTGAAGTAGCCGGGGTTCCGAGTAAACTATACTTATTGAATTTTGAGGCGTCGACTGGTTTGAACAGCAGTTGTGAGAACATGTATAAGCTGTTTTTCCATACTTTAAAATCATGAACTCCGGGTTCGATATAATAGATATGAGGTACATTGTTAGCTGAAAGATAATCGTGAGTTCTTTTACTATATGTTATAAGATTGTCGTTGTCTCCGCATGAGATCCAGAGAACCTTTATCATTTTCCTGGCTTTCTCCGGATCAGGGACAAGAACTTCCGGCGTTTTCGTGTTTGGGGCTGACGAAAATCCCCCTATCCACGCAAATTTGTCAAGGTTGCCCAGGCCAAAGTTGAGAGACTGCCCTCCTCCCATCGACAAACCGGCAATAGCCCTGTGTTCCCTGTCGCTAAGTACCGGGTATTTCTTTTCAATGAACGGGATAAGATCGTTAAGCATATCCTGCTCGAATCTTGCAAATGCCTCCTGTTTGTCGGGAGCGTATATGTTGCCTGTTGCCCTGTCATCCTTCATTGCACGGCCATTTGGCATCACAACAATCATTGACTCAAGTTTTTTTTCAGCATACAGGTTATCGAGGATCACCTGTGGCTGGCCACCATTAAGCCATTCCTTTTCGTCACCCCCGATACCATGAAGAAGGTAAAGTACAGGGTACTTTTTACTTTTTGAAAAATCAGGCGGGGTATAAACTAATGCTTTCCGTTTTGTGCCTACAGTTTTTGAACTGTATATTACAGTATCAATTTTACCATGCTTAACTTCTGACCTGAAGGTATCGAAACCCTGTGGTGCCGACCTTATAATATCCTGGGAATAAGCACTGGTAACAGAAATCATTATCAGTGAATTCAGAAGAAATGCTTTTTTTAAAATATTCATAATAGCTGATTTATAAACTGATGATCAATATCTTACTTTTATTTTTAATGTCCCGGTCTCTTTTTCCTCTGATGGGAACACGACATAACCTCCACCTCCCCCTGATGCAATGGCACCTGAATACTTAGGAAAATAATTATTCTGAAGCTCTTCCATCACCCAGGCAGGGACTGTTTCAGGAAGCATCTCCGACCAGCAAAGAAATGATTCTTTCATGGATACACCCAGAAGATTTGTATCCTTGTTCCTGATTGCATCAAAACAGAGTTTCCCGGCTTCTCCCAGACGTTTAACAACATTCCTGTTGAGATTCTTTGTAAGCAGTGGATCGTATCCTTCCGGTCGCGGATGAAGTGGAACGAGGTTGATCACTTCCGAAAGCCATTCGCATGTTTCCCTGTCCCTTAAGTTCTCAATATTTTCAGGCCAGAAGCCGCCGTTATAATCGAGCCTTGTTATGCCGGGGACTAACAAACCGAGATGATCCTGGGATCCTGAAATATAAAGAGATCCAGGGGGATTCTCTGCGCCGAAGAGCAACTTTGCGTTTTCAACGGGATCACCATCAGGGTATCTATCTCCCCAAATCCTGAAAGCAACTTTTCTTGAGCTTGTCGCCATTCCTGATCGATCGTTGAAATCGATTGTCGGGTAAAGCTGTGCAACTACAACTGAGCCCGGGCAAACTGATGATACCCAGGGCTGGTCAACCCAGCCGCCGGCTATACATATCCTGAAAGGAAATTTCATATGAAGCTTCATCCCTGAGCTTGATCTTGCAGGCAATCCTTCTTCGGGGATCCGTTCAAGTACCAGGAGTTCAACTCCCTCCTCATCACATAATTTTTTTTTGTCCGGGGTGAATCCATCAGAATTAACAACAAAATAATCAGGCTTCAGCCTCTTCATATCTTCGGCAAAATCGAGCATTCCCATACCGGAACAGATACTTGCCTTATCGACATAGCGAACAGACTGTACCATAAACCTTCGCTCATCCTGGGAAAAATAAGGAGCTTTGCCTTTAAGCAACTTAATGTTTTCATCCTTTCCGAGGAAAACATGCAGTTTTCCATATTGTGCAGCAGTCTTGAAAAAAGCAATATGACCTGCATGAAGCAGGTCATAACATCCGCTGACCATTACTATCTTATCCTTCATCAAAACCTGGTCGTGTTATTTACCATCTGTACATTGATCCAGTCATATGTTTTTTTCATGCCATCCTTAAGTGGCATTGATGGAGCCCATCCAAGTAATTTCTTTATGAGCGTGTTATCGCTGTTACGACCCCTGACACCCTTAGGTGCAGTAAGGTCGTAGGTCCTTTTGAGCTTTGTCCCGGCAATTTCCTCAACAATATCGACCAGCTGGTTTATTGAGACCATTTCATCACTGCCCAGGTTGATGGGTTCTATGATGTCACTGTACATTATTTTGAGGATTCCTTCAATACATTCATCGATAAACATGAATGAGCGTGTCTGTTCTCCGTCACCCCAGATATTGATCTCATTTTTACCATTCAGCTTGCTTTCAAGCACCTTACGGCTTATTGCTGCAGGAGCCTTTTCACGTCCACCATCCCATGTTCCGTGCGGTCCGTAAACGTTGTGAAAACGCGCAACCCTTGTAGTGAGCCCGTAATCTTCCCTGAAGTGCCTGCACATCCTTTCCGAAAACAGTTTTTCCCAGCCATACCCGTCCTCAGCAAGTGCAGGGTATGCATCTTCTTCCTTAAGTCCCGGGTTATTTATATCAGTTTGTTTATCACCATTGTAGACACATGCAGATGATGCATAAAAGAACCTTGTTACACCAAGATCACGCGCAGCCATAAGCAAATGTGTATTTATAAGAACACTCAGCATGCAGTCAGCCTTATGCTTTTCAATAAAGCCCATGCCCCCCATGTCGGCAGCAAGATTGAATACTTCATAATAACCATTTACAGCTTTGTAGCAATTCTCTTTACTGTTAAGATCAAGGACAAGATTCTCACAATCATCATGAAGCTGGTACCACTTTGTCAAAGGCTTTTTGTCGACAGCCCTTACATCATAACCCAGATCTTTAAGTTTACGGGCAAGATGCCCTCCAATGAATCCACCTGCTCCTGCTACCAATGCTCTTTTTTTCATCTCTTTCTGCTTTTAATTTTACAATATAATTTTTTTATTTATTAAATAACTGAGGTAAGGTATTAGTAAGATAAAGCTTGCAGTTCATCCAGGTATGACTGCCCGGAACAACAAGTGTGTCAAGCTTAAGCCCCTTTTCCCTGAACATGGCAATATTCTGCTTAACACTTTCATAAAGAAAGTCATCTGTTGCTATACTGATTGTAAAAAGCTTAAGTCGGCTGTTCATAAGCTTTGCATCAGGAGACCAATTGCCAAAGTTGCCCTGGAATTCAGGGGTGGTTGTATACGGTGCATATGCACATACATATGCAAATTTATCTGTATTCATCAAACCTATATTCAGCGTCTGCCCGCCACCAACTGAGAATCCTGTTATTGCCCTGTTTTTGCTGTCTGTGTATACAGGATAGTTTGCTTCAACAAAAGGTATTATGTCATTAAGCATATCTTTTGTAAAACCATCTGCAGGACCGGGCATTGCATTTGCATAAGGCATCACAATGATCATTGGTTTGGCTTTACCCTGCGCAATAAGATTATCTGCAATAAGGTTAGCACGTCCGACCTTTGTCCAGGTCTCTTCAGTATCTGATCCACCGTGAATCAGATAAAGTACAGGGTACTTTACTTTCCCGTTAACATTGAAGCCAGGAGGGGTATAAATAAGAAGTGTCCTTGTCCTCCCAAGAGTTTTTGAATCATAGTACCGATAACTTACTTTTCCGTGGGGAACATTCTGAAATGAATGAACCAGAGGCACATTTCCTTTAACATCAACAAGACTGCGCTTGAATCTTTCATTAGCAAAAAGATATGTGTTGTTCGGATCAGCTACCTGGATGCTGTCTACCCAGAAACTGTAAGGGTAAATATCTGGCTTGACCGGATCTACAGTGATGCTCCAGACACCTGAGTCATCCTTTTTCATTGCAACTGGTGCAGAAAGGAACTCAGCGTCAAGGGTAACCCTCTTTGCATTTCTTGCAGAAAAACGGAAAGTAATGCTGTTATCGGCATGTATATCAGGTGAAATTACTGATGGCCTCTGCCCGGTCACAATTGAGTGAATGAACAGAAAGGTGAATATAAAAGCGGATATCTTTTTCATGGAATTATCTATTTGAAAAGTAACTGAGCTGTTGCTGTCAGGAAGATCTTTGTGTTCATCCAGGTATGGCCGCCGGTTGTAATGAGGCTTTTATAATTAACATTCTTTGATTTGAGGAAATTCATAAATGCCTCTGCATCCTTATACAGGAAGTCCTCGCTACCAACACTTATCCACAATAACTTCAGCTGCTTATTTGTTTTCTGCGGATCACTGAATACAAACGGATAATTCCGGTTCATCTCATTCTCTGTGAGGTATGCGCTATAACAGCATATCCAGGAAAACTTATCCATATTGCCAAAACCTGTTCTGAGTGTCTGTCCGCCACCGCGCGAAAAACCACCTATGGCACGGCTGTTTGCATCGGGAATAACCCTGTAATTCTTTTCAATATAAGGAATGATGTTATTAACAAGATCAAGCTCATATGTTTTTGCCCTGGCAAGTGCTTCAGCATCCTCCCTGCCAGCAGGATCTGCCGGCTTGTTGCCGCCTTTCTGTTCGGCTATACGGGCTTCAATATTTCCATAAGGCATAACAATTATCATTGGAACAGCTTTGCCTTCGGCAATAAGGTTATCGAGGATGAGGTTTGCCTTGCCTACTTTAAACCAGGTCTCTTCTGTATCGGTTGTGCCTCCGACAAGGTAAAAAACCGGATATTTCTTTGATGTATTTTTTTCATAATCCGGTGGCGTGTATGTTACAAGGGTGCCAGTGGTTCCTTCAGCAGAAGTATAATATTCATATGTTACTGTACCGTGAGGAACATTCTTCATGGAATGAATTAGCGGAGGGTCATCAGGCACATCCAGGAGACTGCCTTTAAAACGTTCGTTAGGGAAAAATGCAACATTGGAAGGGTCCATTACCTGTATTCCATCAACAACGAAATTGTAAGGGTATATATCGGGTTTAACAGGTCCTACAGTTACGCTCCATATCCCATTTGCATCTTTTGTCATCTGTACAGGAGCTTTCTCAAATTGTGCACTGAGCTTAACATCTCCTGCAGTTGGTGCTGCATAACGAAAAACAACTGTTTTGTCAGGATTAACCTGGGGCGACCTTACCATTGGTCCCCGTGGAGGCTGCCCGTTTGCATTTTCGTAAAAAGAAAATGTAAGAGCGAGGATCAGAAGTGTCAGAAGATTCTTTGTCATATATTAAATATTGATCATTTTAATTGTTTTCAACCAGTTTAATATGGGTACTATCCATTCATCGGCAGGTTTTGACAGAACAAAGCCATGGTTGCCTTTTGCATAAAGATGCATTTCGGCAGGCACCTTTTTATGTCTCAGGCTTTCGTAGAACAGGATGCTGTTATCCACATCCACAACATTATCATCCCCTGTATGTGTAAGGTAAACAGGTGGCGTGTTCTCTTTTACCTGCAATTCATTTGAATAATAATCAACAAGTTCCTTTGAGGGATTTTTCCCAAGGAGGTTAGCCCTTGAATCAGCATGTGTCAGGTTTTCCTGCATGCTTATTACCGGGTAAATCAGGATGGCAAAATCAGGTCTCAGGTTTGTATTATTACTGTTTTCAATTACAGGTTTCTCAAAATGAGTTGCAGCAGTTGAAGCAAGATGACCTCCTGCCGAAAAACCCATAATGCCTACACGGTTTATGTCTATTCCGTATAGCGCAGCATTTTCCCGAACTGTTTTAATTGCCTGCTGGGCATCCTGCAGCGGACCTATTGTCTTATCCACCATTGTTGAATCGAGCGGGAGGCGATATTTGAGAAGGAATACTGAAATACCTCTTTTCATGAGTTCCCTGGCTGTCCTCACGCCTTCCCCCTGGTATGCAAGCATCCTGTAGGCACCGCCAGGGCATATAACAACTGCACATCCCGTAGCCACACTCTTATCCGGAAGATAAAGCTCAAGTGTCGGTTTGATAACAACTGTGACTGACCCACCCGGAGCACCGGCAGCGGGCTCTTTTATGCTGCTCTGGCGTGAATTGGGAATCGGACCTTTATAAAGATCTATTATTTCCTGTGCACTTATGTTGTATGAAGATACAATCAGCAGGAATATCAAAAATTTCAATTTATTCATCATTGTGGACAATTTATTTATTTGCTACAACAGGTTTTTTATATGGTTCAAGCAATCCCCTGAATTTAATAATAATTTGCTTAAGTTCATCAATGTTGCCTTCTGATTTTCTTAGCATTTCTACTTCATATGTCGGAGGTATGCGCATTGCAGTCAGTTCACCGGCCTCGAGAAGGTTTGCTGCAGTTTCAGCAATGAACATACCTTCTTTCCAGCTTGCAGTATCTGCAGCAAGCCACTTGTCACTTCTTTCAATGATCCTGGTTACCCAGCCTTCCTGGTCGGCAACTGCAGGAAGAATGTCAGAAGTACGCTTTCGGAAGAAGCCCATTATTGCAGCAGCAATCGAAGGATCTCTCACTGTCCCGTCTTCATAGAAAACACCATGCACGTTACCCCAACCCTGACGGACAATCATTAATTCCCAGATATACCATCCGACTTTTGCATCCATGTGTTCCTGGAGTGTGATATCATAAGGATTGGCACGCGCAATGCAGCCTATCTCCCCGTTTATGAGAGGCTTGCCGGCCTTTGCAGCAAATTCCTTTGCCCGGGTTATGGTATCCCTTATCTGGCTTCTTGTCTGCATATAATCATGGAACTGCAATACATCAACATAGTCGGCCATATCGATCATACCCTGTACGAAAGCCATTCCTATTGTTACGGGTGTTGTTGGATCAAGCTCATGGAATGCTTTTGTCATGAATTTGCAGTTTTCAAAATTCATGCGTACCCTTTCAGGAACAGGAGGATAATCAGGCTCATTCATAACATCCCACATCGCCAGCCCTGGTTCATCGGAAAGTGCATTGACAAGGAACCGGGCCCAGTTTCTGCCGGCAGCCCTCTGGGTTGTATCTCTTACCCATGGTCCTGCCTGCAGAACAGGCATCACTCCGATACCTCGTTTATAACATTCCTGTGTGAAATGTTTCAGCTTTCCTGGTAATGCAACACTGTCTTCCAGGTAAACCTGATATGGGACGAATACCCTCACCTGGTTAAGATTCAGGCTTTTTGCAAGGTCCAGGTCAAATTCTATTGTTGCAGAATCATACTTTACCCAGGTATCTACATGATGGCGGGGAGATGCCACACCTGCAGGCGTATAGTTGAACCCCCTGATAAGGGAAGGATCACGTGGACCGGTGAAATCAAACCTTGAAATCTTTTTGTTGGTGCATCCTCCAAAAATAAGAATGCACAATACAAATCCCAGAAAGCTCTTTTTCATTGTCACAATTATTTATAGTTATTTATTGCTGGAGTTTATCGACAAATTCCAGAATGCCAAAACGGTTAGGCTGATGAACGTCAAGCCTGATATCATAAATTGGATATAAAGTAGATGTTGACCTGAACCTGTCATCGACAAAGTTCCTGTCCTGGCGCACCGCCTGGAAAGCCCATTTAACACCTGCTTTGGGACGGCCCATCATCTGGAAGTTCGTAAATGCATTCAGAGGTATAGCAATCTCCATCTGCCACATCTTATCTTTATCCTTGTCATTGTTTATTGTACCATCATAAGTAACCTCAAGCTTATATTCAGGATTGTAGTCCCTTATGAATACAGACCTGTTGTTATAATAGTACCATAGCATTACATAGTCATATCTTGCTTTTGTAATGTTGATCTCGAAACCAAAATGACAGTTTACAGTATCCGGAATAGGAACACAGAAGAACTCCGCGCAATCATCGAGATAGGGTCGTCCGTCGTAGTTTGTTTCACGGGCTGTAAGGGATGTATCTTCACACTGATAGAAAAGATAAATATTCTGGTCATCCCATAGCATACGGAATTTGGATTTCTGGTTCTCAGAAGGCTTATCAGCCCTGTAGAAATAATTGAATTCCTGAACCTCTGCGCCTTTCCAGGCATCTTCATCCATTTTTCCATCGATAGTTATCGGGGCTGAAGCTTTGGCAACTTTGTATTCAGGCAATTCACCTGTAACATATTTTTTCTGTGGAAAGGCACAGGCTGCAATAAGGAGAAAAACTGAAGCGGTGATAAATTTTTTCATGGTCTGGCGATTGTTTTTGGATTCGTGTTTCATAGCTATATTAAGTTAATTTCAGTTTTTTACAAATTGTGAAGGAGATAACCACATAAAACCATGGTCCTGAATGCAATTTGAAACGGTGTTGCCTGACAATCCATGATCGATCCTGTAATGCATGAAGTAGCATGATTTTGCAGGCGTAGTTAATGTATTTACCGATAACGATATTGCTGTAAGAAGTAATCTCATCAGGCTGTAAAAACAATTGTGGAAGATACAGAAATACTGATAAAACTTCTTTAAAATATTTGCAAAGATTTTTGAAATTCATTCAAACAGTCATATTTGATTGGGATTAAACCATTGATTTTGACAGATTATTAATAAAATTGCGGTATTCTTTTTCAACGAAGGAATATAAATACTTTTAAATTGTCTATTAATATAATCCGGATTTTATAAAAGTTAAGAAAGCATGTCACAGCAAAACTCAGGATACAGGTTATCAGGTTAAAATATGAAATTATTTTTCATAATATATATATATTTAAAATGTAAGCAATTCTCCTTTAAAATAGGTTTCATGTGATGAGCGCAGGGGTAGTAAACGAGTTTAAGATTAAAGTTTAAGAAGCCCTGCGCTCTTTTTATTAAGAAAATTCCTAATTTAGTGATCAACTAATTAGTATGAGAACAGCTTTCCATCAACGTATAATCATAACTTTCTTTAACCTTTAATCGTAAAGACTATGAAAAAACCATCATTAACCGGATTACTGATTATCATTTCAGTAATAACATGCTTTGCCCAGCCGGCAAAGCCCAAGGACCCGTGGACAGCAGTTGGCGGGGCGCCGTCACCCTATAATGTTTACAATGCCCAGTTCCCCAGGATTGAGACCGATAACAGGGTAACCTTTCAGTTCAGGGCCCCTGATGCACAAAGTGTGAAAGTTGCTATCAACAATGTTGCATTCGACATGAAAAAGAATGCTGAAGGTGTATGGGCATATACCAGTGAACCACAGGATCTCGGGTATCATAATTACTGGATGGTCGTCGACGGAGCCATCGTCCTTGATCCTGCTACTGATGCCTTTATCGGGTATAGTCATATGTGTAATGCATTTGAAATTCCTGATCCCGACGGCGGTTTTTATGAATTAAAAGATGTTCCTCACGGAGATGTGCTCATTAAGAATTATTTTTCAAAAACAACAGGGCAATGGAGGAAAGCCTACATCTACCTGCCTCCCGATTACAGGACAAATAATTCGGCACGTTATCCCGTGCTCTACCTTCAGCATGGTGGCGGTGAAGATCAGAGAGTATGGACTGAGATGGGAAGAACAAACCTGATTCTTGATAATCTTATTGCAGAGAAAAAAGCAAAACCATTCATTGTAGTAATGGAGACAAGTGCCGCCTACAAACCTGGCGAAATGCCACCTGCACCACGTCCTGCCGCTGCAGCACCCGCAGCAGGCGCAACTCCACCCCCACCTCCTCCACCTCCTGCTGCACAGGCAGGCCAGAGGCCACAGGAAGTACCGGCAGGCGCTGCACGCAGACCCGGATTTTCATTTGACACTTATGCCGAGCTTATGCTGACCGATCTTATACCTTATATTGATGGTACTTTCCGTACCATTGCAGACCAACAGCACCGCGCAATGTCAGGATTATCAATGGGTGGCATGTGCACCAAATCAGTTACTCTTGCACATCTTGATACTTTTTCACACATCGGAATATTCAGTGGTGGCCAGATCGCTCCTGATGAAATTACAGACAAGTCGAAAGTCAAGCTTGTATTCATGAGTTCCGGGAGCCGCGAAGGAGGTTCAGCTACCATAGGTAAAGCTGCAGAATCCCTTAACCAGGCGGGTGTAAAGAGTGTATCTTATGTATCTCCCCTTACAGCTCATGAGTTCCAGACATGGAGAAGAAGCCTCCGCGAATTTGCACAGCTTTTATTTATTAACTAACTATATCAAAAACTCTCAAAATGAGAGATGTTCTGACCCAATAAACAAATTAAATTACACATGAAAAAGAGAATTTTAAGTTTTATCCTGCTCATTGCATTGGCAATTCCGGCAGGTATGGCACAAACAAGCCAACCGGCAATTAAAGAAGATTTCAAACCCTCCACACTTAACCAGCCTCAACAGGAATACCCCCAGGTTAACTCCCAGGGCTATGCAAGGTTTAAGATAATTGCACCAGATGCTAAGAGTGTTGTTGTAAGCCTTGGTCTCGGTGGCACACGTGGTGGAACTCCACTCGCAAAAGCTGAAGATGGTTCATGGATGGGAACAACAGCCGGTCCGATGGAAGAAGGTTTCCACTACTATCATCTTACAATTGACGGAGGCGTATTCAATGATCCCGGAACATTGAACTTTTATGGTTCAACACGTTGGGAAAGCGGTATTGAGATACCAGCCCACGACCAGGATTTCTATGCTCTCAAAAATGTACCTCACGGTAAAGTTGAGCAGATCCTTTTCCCTTCAAAGAGCACAAACACCTCACGCAGGGCATTTGTTTATACTCCACCGAGTTATACAAAAGATCAGAATACCCGTTACCCGGTACTTTACCTTCAGCATGGCTGGGGTGAGGACGAAACCGCATGGAGTAACCAGGGTCGTGCAAACCTTATAATGGACAACCTGATTGCTGATGGTAAAATCAAGCCATTCATAATTGTGATGACATACGGTATGACAAACGAAGGTATGAGGCCCGGTGGTGCTCGTCCTGCAGGTGCTCCTGCTGCCGGTGCTCCCGGAGCTGCTGCTCCCGGACAAGCTCCTGCTGGTGCACGTCCTGCCGGTGCTCCCGGACAAGCTCCTGCTGCAGGTGCTCAGCGCCCTGCAGGTGGTGGAATGGCTGGAATGATGAACAATGGCTTCGAGGTAGTTCTTGTTGATGAGCTGATCCCTTATGTAGATGCGAATTTCCGCACAATAGCAAATGCAGATGGACGTGCAATGGCAGGTCTTTCAATGGGTGGCATGGAGACACATACAATAACTCTCAACCGTCCGAATGTATTCTCATACTTTGGTCTTCTCAGTGGTGGAGTTTATACCCCAGAGGAGCTGAAAGACAAACCAAAACCTAAGCTTATCTTCATGAGCGCAGGAAGCTTTGAAAATCCTGATGGAGTAAGAAATGCTGCAACAGCTCTTAAAGCAGCCGGATTCAATGGAGTTTCCTATGTTTCGGAGGGAACACGTCACGAATTCCAGACTTGGAGACGCAGCCTTCTTGAAATGGCTCCCCTTCTTTTCAAATAAAAGCTGATCTTCAGAAACATATCTGATGAGAAAACATTATTCATTATTAATTTCCCTACTGGTCTTCCTGGGCGGTGTAACTGCCGCCCAGACCAGCGGGACAGAAAATTCGAAACCTGCTTCAACAAACATACCCGGAGCTGAATATCCCCGTATTGACAATGAGAGGAGGGCAACATTCCGCGTTCAGGCTCCCGAAGCACAAAGTGTCGTTGTGAGCCTTGGAAACACTGCACTTACAAAAGGTGAAGATGGATTCTGGACAGGTACAACAGCACCTCTTGATCCCGGTTTTCACTATTATAATCTCAGGATAAACGGGGTGAACGCCAATGATCCTTCCAGTGAGACATTCTTTGGATCAGGAAGGGTTATGAGCGGTATTGAAGTACCTGAAGAAGGAGTTGACTTCTATAATGTAAAGAAAGTACCGCACGGACAAATCCGTTCATTCTGGTATTATGCAGAATCTACAGGAGAGCATCGCCAGGCATATGTCTACACCCCGCCTGATTATGATAAGAACAGTAACAATCGTTATCCGGTCCTCTATCTTCAGCATGGTATGGGTGAAGACAGGCGGGCATGGGCCAACCAGGGAAAAACCAATTTCATTCTCGACAATCTCATTGCTGAAGGAAAAGCCAAACCAATGATCGTTGTGATGGAAGATGGAGGTATCGCTGCAGGTATGGGAGGTGGCGGGCGTCGCCCGGCAGGTCCTCCCCAGGGCGCAGGGACACCGCAGAGTACTGGACAACAAGGACAACCACAGGCCAGGACTCAACAGGGAACGCCTCAACAAGGTCAACCTCAGCAGGCAAGGCCACAGGGCCAACCTCAAGGTCAGCCTCAGGGGCAACAGCCACGCCAGGGTGCACCAGGACAGGCACCCGGAGGCATGCCCAGTTTCTGGGATGGATTCGGATCGGTTATTATAAAAGACCTTATTCCTGCAATAGATGCAAACTTCCGCACTTTAGCAGATCGTGAGCATCGTGCCATGGCAGGACTCTCACTCGGAGGCACACAGACATACCAGATTACCCAGGCCAACCTTGACAAGTTCGCCAACATCGGTATATTCAGTGCACCGTTCGGATTTCCTGGTGTGGAAACAGGGTATAACGGACTTCTTACCAAACCGGATGAATTTGCAAAACAGGTGAAAGTTTTTTACATCAGCATGGGCTCCAAAGAAGGTCCCCAGACAGGCAGATCAATTCATGAAGCGCTTGACAAGGCTGGTGTTAAACACGTTTACTTTGAAGCTCCGGGAACAGCACACGAATTCCAGACCTGGAGAAAGAGCCTTTATGGGTTCACGCAGTTGCTGTTTCAGTAATGACATAAAATGACGGAGATATTCTGTTCATGAAAAACATAAGCAGCCCGGGTGTGATCATTCCGGGTTGCTTTTTCTTACATTATTTGCTTTAACTCTAATCACATGCGAAAATCGACTATAACCAGGCTGTGTTCCCTTATTATATTGTTGCAGTCATCTGTATTCATCAATGGGCAGGTACCTGAAGGTTCAGTTCCTGCACCCACAAACATTCAGTCAAATCAATGTCCATGCGTAACTTCTGACCTGAGTGTTATATTCAGAGCCACTGCCCCAGAAGCAGGCAAGGTGCAGATAGACCTTGGCAAATTATATGATATGCAGAAAAACGAGAAAGGTATATGGACAGTTACAACTGATCCTCAGGTTCCAGGCTTCCATTATTACTCGCTCGTCATCGACGGAGTGAGAGTCGCTGATCCTGCGAGCGAATCATTTTATGGAACCGGGAAGATGTCAAGTGCAATTGATATTCCTGAAAAAGGTGCTGATTTTTACCTGACAAAAGATGTTCCTCATGGAGAAATAAGAAGCATGGAGTATTTTTCAAAAACAACCGGCTCGTGGAGAAGCATAAACATTTACACTCCACCGGGATATAACACGGGCAAAGACCAGTATCCCGTACTCTATATCCAGCACGGAGGCGGTGAGGATGAACGAGGATGGGCAGTGCAGGGCAAGACAAACAACATTCTTGATAATCTTATTGCGGATGGTAAGGCAAAACCAATGCTTGTTGTTATACCTGATGGAAATGTTTCAAGACCCGGAATGGCTGCTGGCGGCTACAACGATGAAGCGATGAATCTGTATAAAGAGGAGCTTTTCGGAAATGTAATACCTTTCATTGAGAAGAACTACCGGGTTAAGACCGGGCCGGAGAACAGGGCTATTGCAGGATTGTCAATGGGTGGAGGACAGGCATTCTATACTGGACTGAGAAATACCGACATGTTTGCAAATGTAGGAATATTCAGCACTGGTCTATTTGGGGGCATATCACAAAATACCGGTACAACATTCGATCCTGAAAGTGTAATCCCCGGGATACTGACAAATTCAGCATCCTTCAATAAAAAACTCAGGGTTTTCTATATTTCCGTTGGCGAACAGGACCCGCGCATCGAAGCAACAAAGAAACTGGTACAGACATTTAATGAAAAAGGGCTGAAAGTACAATTCGCATCTTTCCCCGGGGCTCATGAATGGCAGGTCTGGAGAAAATCTCTGAACGATTTTGCCCAGAAAATATTTTAATAAGTAGTAATCTCAGGTAAAGGCTGTCCCAAGCAGGACAGCTTTTTTTTTCTTAAGTCCGCAAATAACCCTACTTAAAACCATAATTTCAACGAGTTCTGCTAATTCATTGATCTTACTCATTTACCAAAGTCCAGGTGGTGCGAAGAACCGGGTGAAGGAGCTCATGTTATACTCCCCACGGAGATGGTGAATAATTGATTTTTTCGGCTGATGGCATGAACAAAACTAGGTTTTAACCCGTAAACCTTAATATTTGTTAAGTTCAACCTGAACATTTTCACACCCTTTCAAATTGGTCCTTTTTTCACTACGTTACATTATGTTTATCCATCCTCGAATAGCTTTGTGCTTTATTTTATTCATTTTTTTTAAGCCATTTCGTCTATTTTAATTTTTTTATTTAATAAATGTTAATATATTTAGTTGCAATGGCTTGTTTTTAACACCTGTTTCAAGGGCGCTGTTTGATAATTTGAGTAGCTGAACACACAAAATGTTTAACCGGATTCACATGTAAACAGAACAATCATGGTTTATTCAGTTGAAAATATTAAACCAGGAAGTTTTGGCTATATCCTGAGGCTGGTGCCAGGAGAGAAAATTTCTGAATACCGGGTACTTCAGGAACTCCTGTTTAAAGATGGATTATTAATCTTCTTGTATAAACTATAAAAAGAACTGCCTATGAGAAAAAACCAATGGTGCAATGCCTGATTGACTATTATCAGGTTTTAATAACTCTTTGAGTTAAATAGTTATAAATTTTATTAAAAACCTTAAAAAATGAAACAAAAACTAACCAACCTAAATTCTCTGTTCAGAAAACCACTTTTCAGACTAGTCCTGGTTACAGTAATACTAAGTATTACTCAGGCTTCATTTGTCGACCTGAAAGGTGCTGAAAAGAATTCTGTGACGGAACCAACAACCCCGCAACAATTAATCGTTAATGGAACCGTAAAAGATGAAAACGGTCAACCAATGCCTGGAGTTAACATCCAGGTAGAAGGTACCACAATTGGTGGAATAACCGATATTAATGGAAGTTATTCGATTGTATTGCCAAGAACTGATGCAGTTCTCATCTTCACTTTTGTCGGTTATACCGAAATGAGAATTCCGGCTGCCGGAAAAAACAGGATTGATGTAAGCCTTCAGCCAGATACCGAAACACTTGATGAAGTAGTTGTTGTCGGTTATGGAACTCAGAAGAAAAAAGATGTGGCATCCGCTATTACAGTTGTCGATGCACAACAGATAGCAAAACAGCCTGTGTCTAACGTTGCAACCGCGCTTCAGGGGCTTGTCCCAGGAATTCAGGTAACAGCCACACGAAACAGTGGAAGTCCTGATATTGTAATTCGTGGCTTGGGTACTACCCAGGGTACCAACAGCCCTTTATATGTTATTGATGGTATCCCTCAATCCGGTTTGTATGTTAACCCTTCGGATATTGAAACCATGCAGGTCCTGAAGGATGCTGCATCGGCAGCTATTTACGGTTCGCGCGGTGCAAACGGTGTAATTCTTATTACCACCAAAAGCGGTCGGAACATGAATAACGGCCAACCAAAGGTAAGCTTGAGAAGCTATTATGGCGTGGAACAACCATGGAAATTGCTCGATTTGACAACCACTGCTGAATGGGCATCGGTTGTTTATGACAGTAATGGTGGCGCAGGCAGTAGTACTCTTCCGGCGCTTGCAAAATGGATTGTAGAACAAAACGGCGGAAAATACACCGGGCCGGAAACCGATTGGCAAGACCGAATTTTCCAGACAGGTGCACTTGTCCAAAACGGAATTGACATTTCGGGCGGTACTGACGCTGGTAGCTATTTTTTCTCGGCAGAGCAGTACAAGCAGGAAGGCATTATCATTACAACACCGAATAATAGATATTCAGTTAGGCTGAATTCAAACTGGAGATCCAATAAATTCAATTTTGGAGAAAATGTATCCTTTACGTATTCTGATTCAAGAAGTGAAACAGTACCTGACGGTCGCTCGGCTATTCAACAGGCAATAAATATGACACCGAATATTCCTGTGTATGACATTACACAGCAACCGGGCGGATATGCAAACTTCAACTGGACGAACCCGGATTACTCTCCTGCTCTCTCGGGACACGACGCTGGCAATGTTGTAGCATATTTGAATAGGGTTAAAAACATGAACTACAATAAAAGGTTAATAGCAAGCGCTTATGGTGAGTATCAAATAATGGCAGGACTTACTTTCAGAAGTACATTTGGGGTTACCAGTTCGGATAGTGAAGGCCGCAACTTTACATTGGCTACCCAGGGACAAAGACTTACAAATACAACGCTTAATGAAAATCACAGTTGGACGTCCAACTGGATTTGGGATCAAACCCTTAACTATGGTAAACAAATTGGCAAGCACGATTTTAGTCTTATGGGGACTTATTCTGCGGAATATTCGAAAAATCACAATTTTAGTGCTGGTGGTCAGACCATTCAAACTGAAATACATGATGTGCTTGGTAAAGTTGAAAGCAACTTTAGCGTTGGCGGAGGCGAAACCGAACAAAGCCGTCTGTCATACCTGGGCCGTTTAACCTATTCCTATGCAGGTAAATATATTTTGGTTGCCAACATTCGCCGCGACGGTTCTTCTAAATTCAACGAGGGCAACAAATGGGGTATCTTCCCATCGGCTTCGGTTGCATGGAATATCAGCCAGGAATCGTTTATGGATGGTATAAAAGAACGGGCTCGATTAAGCCGTATGAAACTCAGAGGTAGCTTCGGTGTGGTAGGTAACGACGGGCCAATTGGTGCTTACAGTTACGTACCTGCTTTGAGTGCATCGAATTATAATAATGGTTCTACTGGTATTGTTGGACAAACAGTTTCAAATTTAACGAAAAACCCCAACTTAAAATGGGAGAAATCTGAGCAGCTTGACCTGGGTGCCGAATTAGGTTTCTTTAAAAATGCTTTATCGGTTGAAGTTGACTTTTACAATAAAAAGACCAAAGACATGCTTGTAGGAGTTCCGATTCCCGGATCAAGCGGTTCAAGTGGTTCTATTACCCAAAACGTAGGATCTATTTTAAACAGGGGTTGGGAATTCCAGGCTACGTATCGTAAAGCCACAGGCGATTTTCATTACTCTATTGGCGCGAACTTAACCACCAATTATAACGAAGTGCTCAATTTGGCCGGTCAGGTTATTTCCGCTGGTGGTTCTGAATTTGCTTCTTCATCCACTCGTACAGAAGCCGGCTATCCTATTGGTATGTTCTATGGCTACAAAACATTGGGCTTATTCCAGACTCAGGCCGAAATTGATGCCTATGTTGATGCTAATGGAGCTAAAATGCAACCCAATGCAGCTCCCGGTGATATAAAATTTTATAAAAAACCAAACGCTGAAGGAGGTCTGGTTGGGGTAATCGGTGCCAACGATATGGTTTACATTGGCGACCCTGCTCCTGATTTTACGTATGGGATCAACTTATCAGCCGATTTTAAAGGATTAGACCTTACAGTATTCTTCCAGGGCGTACAGGGTAACGACCTTTTAGGAATTTTGACAGCATGGACTGAAGGTATGCACAACAACTTTAACCTGGGCAAAAACGCACTTAACCGCTGGACGCCCACAAATACAAATACAACAGTACCAAGGGCTGTTCGGGGCGACCCCAATAAAAATACTAACATTTCGGACAGGTATATTTACGATGGTTCGTATTTACGATTGAAAAACCTCACGTTGGGTTATACCCTGCCCAAAGCATGGGTAAATTACGTTAAACTTAGCAATGTTAGAGTGTATGCCACAGGGCGTAACCTGTTTACCTTAACCAGCTATCCGTTCTACGATCCTGAAATCGGATCAGGATATGTTGGTCTGTCATCCAGTGGTAACTCAAGTACAGCCAGGGGTATCGATAATGGGTATTATCCACAGGCTCGTTCTCTAATTATGGGTATTCAAATTGATTTTTAACATAAAGACATTATGAAGATGAAAACCAAAATATTTTTATTCATCGCAGGATTACTGTTTTTTGTGTCCTGTTCTGAAGACTTTTTAACGAAAGATTTAGATAAGTCGAGCTATGATCCCGGTACTTTTTTCACTACTAAAGCCAAGGCTGACCAGGCGCTTGTTGGAGCTTATACATCCCTTCGGGATCAATATGGACAAACATGGGGAGGAGTCCACGTTATGCACATGGTTCTCAGTGACGACCTCTATGAAACTCCTAAAGCAGCAGGTTTTGCTCCATGGGGCTCTATAAATAATTTTTATATCAACGCCAACGACGTTAGCAGTGTATGGAACTCATGGTATGCCGCTATACAACGTGTAAATACTGCTTTGGAAAATATGAAAAAAGCCCAGGCAGTCGACCCTGCCTTTACTAAAGAGCAGTTAGATGTTATGGAGGGGCAGGCTTATTTTCTCAGGGCATTCTACTATTACAGTTTATTCGATTATTACCCAAAAGACAAAATTGTTCTGAGAAGTACACAGGTCTTAAATCCCGGTGAAAGCTTTATTAAGGCTCCGTCAACCGAAGCAGAAACATTTGCGTTTATTGAAGCCGATTTAATAAAGGCACAGGAGCTTTTGGTAAAAGGTACCAATACCACTGCTGGTTATGATAAATGGAGAGTAAGCCGCGGATCTGCAACAGCATTGTTGGGCAAATTGTATTTAAATAAGAAAGACTATGCAAAAGCTGCCGCCGAATTTAAAAAAATCCTTCCCGGAGTAGGCGACGCTACGTATGGTACTTATTCCCTTGGCGATTACAGAGCCAATTTTAACATCGCCGGAAAAAATAACAGCGAATCGCTTTTCGAAGTTCAGTTTGCCGACGTAACTACACCATCAGGCCAACGCGGTGGAGGGGTTCAGAACTGGTCATTTAACGATCATAATGCATGGAGTGCTATGTTGGGGTGGAACTTTGCAGTTCCTACATATAAACTCGACGATTTTGAAAGATGGACAGAAACCATTAACGGGCAACCTACTACTGTTTATGACTACAGAGTTTATGCTACGTTTTTGGGTGTACCTAACGGAATAAATCTCACACTGGGTACAAGAACTGTGAACTGGATTGAACAGGGATGGTTCAAAAAAGATTGGTATGCAGCCAATGGAATTAACATAACCGGACTAAAAACCGGGAATGATAAGGATTTTTCTGCCGCAACATTTTATATAATTGGCGGTTTAGACTCTTACGGTTCTTTTGGAATTCGCAAAAGGTCGAATGAAAGCAATGTAGGTTTGCCAAACAATGATGCTACGGCTACAGTAACTAACTTAAGACTTATTCGTCTGTCTGATATCATGTTGAATTATGCCGAATGTCTTGCAAACATCAATCCTTCAAACCTAAGTGCAACCGATCCAAATAGTGGTGTTTACTGGGTTGACCTGGTTCGTAACAGGGCAAATAATGTTATGACCGGCGACCAGTCGCATTTGTATAGCGCCCGTTCGGGTGTTCGCGGTCAATTGCCACCAGTGTTAACATTAATGAATCAAAAAGGATGGACTTTAATGCAGGCAATCGAACACGAACGTTATGTTGAAGGTTATGGCGAAGGATGGAGACGCGAAGACCTGAAGCGCTGGGAAAAAGGTGCCGGTTTTGTAAAAGGCAAACCGGGATATACAGGCTGGCAGTCGCTTATTCTTCCTGTTCCGCAACAAGAATTGGATAGAAACCCGTTAATGCCGCGATAATTATAGGATTAAAAAAAGGGTGCCTGAGGGCACCCTTTTTCATTAGATAAATTCCAGAACATCATCAATAGTTTTCCTCTTCTTCAAAGTATGCTGATAACCCTTTTCCGGATAACCCAGCGGAGTGATACCGAACACAACCTCATCATCCTTAAGATCCAGTGCTTTACTTAAGATATCCGGGTTGAAATTTGCAATCCAGCATGTACCCACCCCTTCATTTGCAGCAGCAAGAATTATATGAGTCATTGCTATTGCAAGATCAGTTTCAATCGAGTTATAACCGTCAGATATACGCTTCCATGACCTGTTGCAAAAACCTTTTACAATAAGTATATGAGGAGCTTTTTTAAACCACTCGCGATGATAGCTTCCTCTGACTTTTTCAAGAATATCACCGGA
Organism: Bacteroidales bacterium; assembly: GCA_035297425.1. Lineage (GTDB taxonomy): Bacteria > Bacteroidota > Bacteroidia > Bacteroidales > VadinHA17 > LD21. The sequence goes on from DATGYZ010000035.1 coordinate 79,671, forward strand.
GCATATTACCACGAACTTCCATGGCTGATTATTGCAGGCTGAAGGGGCTGACCTCCCGGCTTCAACTATCCTTAATAATGTTTCTCTTGTCAGTTGTCTGTCCGGATCATAGCTGCGTACACTTTCGCGGCTTTGAATAAGATCTAAATACTCCATAGCTGTTTTTTAAACTTAAAACAAAATTATAAAAACAGTAGTGATATTAATATCAATGCAAAATAAACCTTAAACAACATTGTACATTTCAAGTTCTTAACATTATTAAGCATCATTAAAAATCTTATATTATATTTACGGCCTGAAATGAAATTTGATTAACAATATTAAATGAACAGGTTTTCACTCGACAAGAAAAGGATCAAAGTTCTTTTGCTTGAAGGCATCCACGAAAATGCCTTAAATTATTTCAAAGAGAATGGCTACACAGATGTTGAATGTTACAAGGAAGCTCTTTCAGATGCAGAGCTTGCCGAAAAGATACAGCAAACGCATATAATAGGAATCAGGAGCCGTACCGATCTGACAGCCGATGTACTCAGTAAGGCTCAGAAGCTAATTGCTATAGGTTGTTTTTCAATAGGTACAAACCAGGTTGATACCTATCATGCTAAGATGATGGGGATACCTGTTTTCAATGCTCCTTTTTCGAATACACGTTCTGTCGCGGAACTTGTCATTGCAGAGTGTATTATGCTTATGAGAGGCATTCCTGAAAAAAACACCCTGGCACATAATCGCATATGGAAAAAATCTGCCAATAACTCTGTTGAAGTAAGAGGAAAAACATTGGGTATTGTTGGTTACGGACATATAGGCTCACAGGTTTCAATACTTGCTGAAAATATCGGGATGAACATTGTCTATTACGACATTGAGAAGAAGCTTAATCTTGGTAATGCCAAACCTGCCCAGAATCTGAAAGAATTATTGAAAGTTGCGGATACGGTTACTATTCATGTACCATCAACTGACCTTACAAGGAATATGATCTCGACAGCCGAGCTTGCCGTCATGAAAAAAGGAGCCTGCCTGATAAATGCATCTAGAGGCGATGTGGTAGATTATAAGGCAGTCTCTGAAAGCCTCAGGGCAAATCATCTTGGAGGTGTTGCAGCAGATGTATTCCCGAATGAGCCTGCAACGGCTGATGAACCTTTTATTAATGAACTGCAGGAATTCAATAATACAATACTGACACCGCATATAGGCGGCAGCACCATAGAGGCCCAGGCAAATATCGGCTGTGAGGTTGCTGAAAAGCTTGTAAAGTACAGTGATACAGGATCTACAATCGGAGCAGTGAACTTTGTTGAAATAGCTCTTCAGGCTAATGTATCAAAGCAAAGGTTTCTTCATATCCACAGGAATGTTCCAGGAGTTCTTCGTGAAATTAACAATGTTTTCAGTTCAAAGGGAATAAATATCTCTGCCGAATACCTTCAGACCGATCCCGATATAGGCTATGTAATAATCGAAACTGAAAGTGAACTTGATGTCGATGTGTTGATGGATTTAAGAAACATACCTAATACAATCCGAACAAGGATAATATATTGATCTGAATAAAACAGAATGCCTGCATGAGAGCTTAACAGCTTTTTTGCAGGCATTCCTGTTCATTAACAATCTTATTCAAATCCCACCGTTCATCCCTTACTCTTTAAATTCTGTTGTTTCCTGCATTATTGTTCATGGGCATTATGGGTTGCAGAATACTGCAGGTGTTACCTTCAGTGTCACGGAAATATACTAATGCACCAACACCCGGAATATTAACTGGTTCGCCCAGTACTTCTCCCCCTGCATTCCGGATAATATTCATGTGTTCGTTTATATCCTCAACTGCTATGACAAGGTTTGTACCGTTTACAGGGCTGTCAGGATTTTTCATATAAAAACCGCCGTTTATTGCACCTTTCTGCTGTATCATTCCATCTTTGTCTGTCTCGGCGGTAGAGACTGTTACATAGTTTCCCATTTCTTCCCCGAGGAAATGTGGTTCCCAGCTGAATGCTTCCGAATAGAAATCAGCCATGCGCTTTTTGTCTTCTGCAGGAAGCTCAAAATGTACTACAGGGTTTCTGTTTTTCATAATGATGAATTTAATAATTTTTAGGTGGTATAACACTGATAGAATTAATAAGGTTCATAACAGGACATGAAAAGAAGTACCGGTAAGTAAAATCTGTTTTATTTTTGTTATACCTACAGTATTTAGAAGAATAATCAATTAATACAAATAACAATGAAATGGCAGGGCAGGCAAGGCAGCGGTAACGTTTTTGACAGGCGTGGTTCATCACGAAGAGGGATGATAGCAGGAGGCGGTATAGGGACAATCGTTCTTGTTATAATAGTTTGGCTGATGGGCGGTGATCCTTCAAGCCTGTTTAATATGCCGGGAGGTGAAGGTACAAATACCGGGCAGGTTGTTACTTCGCCCGAAGAAGATCAGATGGCTCAATTTGTTTCGGTTGTTCTGAAAGATACAGAAACAGTTTGGGGTAAACTATTCGAAGAATCAGGATCATCTTACAAGGAGCCGGGACTTGTTTTATTCCGTGACCAGGTTGAATCAGCCTGCGGGCTCGCGAGTGCTGCAAGCGGCCCTTTTTATTGCCCTTCAGACCAGATGATATATATTGACCTGAGTTTCTGCGATCAGCTTAAAACAAGATTCGGGGCAAATGGCGATTTTGCTGTTGCCTATGTCATTGCACATGAAGTAGGTCATCATGTACAAAACATGCTGGGCATCCTAGGAAAGGTTGATCGTCAGAAATCCCAAAGAAACGAAGCAGGAGCCAACCAACTCTCTGTAAAGGTGGAGCTCCAGGCTGATTTCCTTGCCGGAATGTGGGCTCATTATGCACAGCAAATGCTTAACACCCTTGAAACAGGTGATATTGAAGAAGCCCTCAATGCTGCCGCAGCAGTCGGGGATGATGCACTGCAGAAGAAATACCAGGGCCGGGTTGTACCTGATGCATTCACACATGGCTCATCAGCACAAAGAAAAGAGTGGTTCAGGAAAGGCTGGGAAACAGGCGACCTTAAACAAGGAGATACTTTTGCATCAGGTTTCAACCCTAATTGACAGGGAATTATTTCTTGCAGTCAGCACAGGCAGAGAGCCAATATAAACAATAACGATTGCGGGATTGTTAGCCTTTTGAATCCAAAAGATTTCAATATGGCAATATTTAAAGATGAAATCATCGATCTGGCAATAATGAAAGATGATCTTTACAGGCTTTCGGGATACCATAACACATCCTGCATTTCAATTTATCTCCCTACTCACAGGGGAGGAGTTGAAACACTAAACGGCCAGGATGCGATAAACCTGAAAAACCAGGCAAAAGATGTGAGGAACAAGCTTATTGCGAATGGACTGATTTCGCGTGATATCGAAGGCCTCATGAATCCACTTACTTCGCTTGTAGAGGATCCTGATTTCTGGAGACATCAATCAGACGGTCTTGCAATTTTCATATCAGAAGATATCTTCGAGAAGTTTACTGTTCCTGTGAAGTTTGAAGAACAGAATTATGTATCGAGTGAGTTTTATGTTAAACCATTAATACCACTATATAATAACACGGGTACATACTTTCTGCTGACGCTGAAGAAAGAAGGTCCAAAATTTTACGAGGGGAACCGGTATGGCATTATTCCCGTTGATGTTGAAGGAATTATTCCATCAAGGCTGGAAGATTCAGTTGGTTATGATTTCAAACAAAAACAGCTTCAGTTCAGGACTCAGATTGGAGGAAATAAGCCAGGTTCATTTCATGGCCATGGTGAATCTGAAGTCAAGAACAAAAATGAGCTTCAGACATATTTCAGGGATATTGACCGGGGAATAATGAACCTGTTAAATAAGAAGCAGGATATCCCTCTTGTGCTTTGTTGTCTTGATTATTATTACCCTGTTTACCGGGAGGTTTGCACTCATAAAAATCTGTATCCTGGTTTTATATCTTCAAACCCTGCAGATCTAGATAACCTTCAACTGCATGAAAAGGCATGTATGCTGCTTGAACAATATTTCAATTCAGATCTGAGTACCAGCAGGGAAAGGTTCCTCATCGGGCTTGACAAAGGGAAATCTTCAACAGAATTAAAGGAGATAGTAATGTCCGCTGTCCATGGAAAAATCGACACTCTATTCATCGAAAAAAATTCTGATGCATATGGTATATACGATCCTGCAAATGGAAACGTTTATATACAGGAAGAGCATACATTGTCGAATGTTTCTCTCATGAACCTCACAGCAAAGAAGGTTTTCGAGCAGGGAGGAATTGTTTACCTGCTTGAAAGGAATGAGATGCCTGATGGTTCTTCCGATATGAATGCGTTATACAGATATTAATACTGATTAATATAATCCTCAGATATTTGGCACTGTTATTGTTCTCTCAGCTGAGAACGGGAAAAAACTTTATAATATGCAAGCAAAGCTTAGGGCTGATGATAAGGTTGAAGCTCTCAGGAAGGAAATAAGCTGGCTCCGGAAAGAAAATGAATCATTGAGAAATCTTCTCAGGAATAATGAGCAGAGGCTCCAGGGTATTCTTAATGATGTAGCCATTGGAATTATTGAAGTAGATTCTTCAATGAGAATAACTTCAATGAATGACAGGAGTTGTGAAATTCTTGGTTATAAAAGGGAAGAACTGCTTGAAAAATCGATTCCTGAAATAACTTGGCATGAAGACAGGGAGAGAAGCAATGACCTTAATAACAAGCTGCACAATGGTGATCTTGACAGGTTCGATTATGAAAAAAGATATATCAAGAAGAGTGGTGAGCCTTTGTGGGTCCATGTCACCGTGTCTGCTGTAAGAAATTCCTCAGGCCAGCATGTAGGTTCAGTCGGTACAATTGAAGACATATCAGCCAGGAAGATGTACATGGAAGCGCTCAAGGAAAGTGAAGAAAACCTGAAAGCCAGGAATGAAGAGCTGACAAGATTTATCTACACAGTGTCTCATGATCTTAAAAGCCCGCTTGTAACAATAAAATCGTTTATAAACTACCTCATGGAAGACATAGAAAACGATGATAAGCAGGCACAGGAAAGAGACATAAAATATATTCATTCAGCAGCCGACAGGATGGGAAGGCTTCTCGATGAGCTGTTACAACTCTCAAGAATCGGAAGGAAGGAAAAACCCAAATCAAAGGCCAGGCTCAGTAATATCATCAATACGGCAATTGAACATTATGCCCTGAAGATTGATGAAAAGAAAATTGAAGTGCAGATTACTGGTCCTGAGGTGTTACTTAATGGTCACATAGAACGTTTTATACAATTATATCAGAACCTGTTTGATAATGCCGTAAAATTCATGGGAGAACAGCCTTTCCCGAAAATTGAGACCGGTTCATTTATTGACAAAGAAAACAATGAGGTGGTTTTATTTGTTCGTGATAACGGGAAGGGAATTGACCCGAGACATCATCATAAGATCTTTGGTCTTTTCGAGAAAATGGATAACGGCACTGACGGAACAGGAATCGGGCTTGCTCTTGTTAAAAGGATTGTTGAAGTCCACGGCGGCACAGTGTGGTTTACCTCAGAAGGAATTGGAAAAGGCACAACATTCTACTTTAAACTTGATGGTTCTGAGATAATTAACTAAATTTGTATAAAATGACCGAAGGTATGACTGAAGGAGGAGAACCCCTTGTTATTTTATTTATCGAAGATGATCCGGCACATGCTGAGATAACAATGAGGAACTTTAAGAAAAACCGTATTTCAAATAAGGTTATTCATCTTTGGGATGGTCAGCAGGCACTGGATTATCTCTTCCGGCATGGTGAATATGAGGATCCTGAAAAATCGCCGATGCCTCATCTTATACTTATGGATCTCAGGCTTCCTAAAGTCGACGGTCTGGAAGTGCTGGCTAAAATCAGATCTGATGAAACTCTCAAGAGCATTCCCACAGTAATACTAACAACGTCATTCAACGAAGCTGACGTTGCAAAAGCTTATGAATACAATGTAAACAGCTATCTTGTCAAGCCGCTGGATTACGATAAGTTTTCAAATCTGATTGAAGCTTTTGGCTTCTATTGGGTCGTATGGAACAAATACCCGCCCAGCAATTAACTTAATTAAACACAATGACTGAAACTGGCATAAAATCAGGTACTATTCTGGTTATTGAGGATGAACCTGCCCATGCCGAACTGCTAAAGATATACCTTTCAGAGAGTGGCAGATGGTTAGTCCACGTTGCAACTTCAATAGATGAGTTCAATGAACTGGTAAGATCGGCAGATCCTGATATAATAGTTGCAGATATTAACCTTCCTGATGGAAGTTCTTTGTCGTTGCTAGAGGAGAATCATAACAAGCCATGGATAATAATGACATCATATGCCGATCCTGAAACTGAAAGTGAAATAATAAATTCAGGTGCTTCAGGTTTCTTTGTCAAATCTCCTGATACATTCAGGAACATAAGTTCGATCGTGGAAGATTATCTCCAGAAATGGAGAACAGAACATTAAACGCCAGCTTTCTTTATTCAATGAAGAGCATTAACCCATATACAAATGCGCTCATTGCCGAAATAACTGAACTGAATGATCAGCAGATCTCAGACATTATCGATGAATCTTCCTCAACATTCGATACATGGAAACGTACCGATTTCAATGTCCGAAGAAAGCTTATCAGGAAAGTGGCTATGAACCTTCGCAGCAATAATGGAACATACGCTTCCATGATAACTGCCGAGATGGGTAAGCCTCTCAGGGAATCAAAGGCAGAGGTGGAAAAATGTGCCTGGCTTTGTGATTATTATGCTGAAAATGCCGAAAGGTTTCTTTCTCCTGAAACAATAATGACTGATGCAGATGAGAGCTACATTTCTTATGAGCCACTCGGGGTAATATTGGGTATTATGCCCTGGAACTTCCCATTCTGGCAAGCCTTCAGGTTCATAGTTCCAACTCTCATGGCCGGGAATACGGCTGTCTTAAAGCATGCCTCAAATGTACAGCTTAGTGCTGCAAACATAGAAAATATCTTTACAGACTCTGGTTTTCCCCGGGCAGTCTTCAGGAACATCCCAGCCGGCTCGGACAGGATGGAAAAAGCTATAAGGCACCACAGGATAATGGCTGTTTCATTGACCGGAAGTGGTCCCGCAGGAGAGAAGGTGGCTTCAATAGCAGGCTCAGTATTGAAGAAAACAGTGCTTGAGCTTGGAGGAAGCAATGCCTTCATCGTTCTTGAAGATGCAGATATAGAAGATGCAGCATCTGTTGCTGTCCAGGCACGCTTCCAGAATGCCGGTCAAAGCTGCATTGCAGCCAAAAGATTTATTATTCATTCAAAAGCAGCTGATCAATTCCTTGAAAAATTCGTCAGCAATGTCGAACTGATTAAAGCCGGCAATCCCGCTGATCCTGATACTGAAATGGGACCGTTGTCATCAATAACACAGGCTGAAACGATAGAAGACCAGGTTATTCGTTCCGTTAAGATGGGAGCAACTATACTGACAGGTGGTAAACGTGACAATGCTTTTTACAGCCCCTCTGTTGTAGAAGGTGTCAGACCGGGCATGCCTCTCTTCGATGAGGAAATATTCGGCCCTGTTGCAGCAGTTACAATCGTTGACGACGCCGAAGAAGCTCTTAAATTAGCCGGATCAACAGTGTTTGGTCTTGGGGTATCGCTGTTTACACGAAACACTGAACTGGCCGGGAAAATGGCAGGCATGTTCCACGACGGAGCTGTATTTATAAACGGACTGGTGAAATCAGATCCAAGGCTTCCTTTCGGGGGAACCAGGAGTTCAGGATATGGAAGGGAACTCTCCATTCAAGGCATCAGGGAGTTCGTGAACATAAAATCTGTATGGATTAGGAAAACCTGAGGCCTAGATATAACATTCACACACAAAGCAGACATCTCTTGTCTTGCAACGCGGGCAGAATATGGGATTGACATTCGAAAGCTCTCCACCGCAGGAGCATTTGAGGAATGGAGTAATCATTCTGCTTCCAAGGAATTTCACACTATGAAACCTGCCGCATTTCTGACACTGGTATCCTCTTGACAGTTGCTTTGAATCAGCCACGCCGGTAAACCCGACTATTTCTTCCCTGAAACCACATCCATGACATTTAATAGTTCCTTCACCGTGTGTGTCCCTGTAATAAATAAAGCTCCTGTTCTCAATGATCTCCCATTTCTTTCTCTCCATCAGCTTTTCTATCTCTGCATTGATTCTGGAATGTTTCTGGTTTCTGGCTGCAGTCTCTTTTTTTGACCGGAAGATATCAATCACCCATAACAGGTAAGCAAATGGGAAAAGCAAAAGAACCAGAGCCCTGAATATTATTTCAGCTATAAGTAATTTATGTCTTCTTGATCTTACTTCATGGACAGGGACAGTCTGCCGTCTCAAGTCCTTCATTTCAGTTCTTATCTGCACTGCCAGGGGACCTGCAAGGTTCATGATAATACCAAAACCAAGATATACCAGGAGCCATGTTAACATTTCCTGTAAGATTAATGGAAATAATTATTAAAAATAGGAATAAAATTGTAATCCGGGCTCATCTCAGACCGAAAATCGAGAACATAAACAACCATATACTTCCCTGTAAGATGATTTTTTAGTTCCTGCTTATCCTTTTAAGCTTGAACATTCCCATTGCCCTGCGGTCTTCTTCATCGATATAAGCTGAAGGGATCTCCCGTGAAAGATTGCCTTTCTGATCCAGGGTTATCTCGTTCATGACTGAGCCTCTCCTGCCATCAAAATAATAAATAACAACATCACTGCTGTCAAGCTTACCTGTTGCAACGAGGTATTGTATCTTGTTGATAAAGTATTCACTATGTGTCTCAATAATAAAATGGAGACCAAGAACCCGCCTGGCGTCAGCAAACAGGTCAGCAAGCTTTGACTGCCATGATGGATGAAAGCCATTCTCAGGTTTTTCCATCATCACAGTCACAGGATAATTTTTCAGTTCATTGCTGTAATCTCTGAGTTCACATGATTGCTTTGAGTTGCAAAGGTTTAGAAGGATCATCAGCAACCTGCCTGTATCTCCGCTTTCCCCGGCCATTGGCGAGTTCTCCTTATTCTTAACGAAAGAAGGGAAATAACCAAGACCCTTAACAGGTGTTTCGAGTATTATGTCATCGCATATCCTGAATTTTGCGACCCATTTCTTGAGGAAGGTATCCTTCCTCTTTATAGTAGAATATTTCCTGAGCATTTCATGTAAAGGATGGGTAAAATCAACATTCGGCCCTTTTAGATCTTCATACCGGTTCAGCACAACCGACTTATCAATATCTTCCTTAAGGTCGTGGAGTATTTTTTCCATTACCAGAGCTGCAAATGCCGACAAGGCACGTACGTTTGCAAACCTGCCGTAAGCCTGGCTGAAACCTTCACGGGTCATGCTCAGTGAGGCAACTGCACGGAAAAAACCCGACAGCTCAAAACGTGCCTGAAGGTGATGTTCTATAGAAAGAGATAATTCTTTGGCCGGATCCTGCCCTTTATGCTGCTTAGTGGTTGTTATATTGCATTCGAGATATTCCTTTTCCCATTCTGTGTATGATTTTGATTTTAGTTGCGAAACAATAGGTGAGACAGATTCCTGATCGTTGAGGAGGAGAAGACAGTCGAACAGGTCCGGAAAATTTTTCCTGATCATGCTGATTAATAACTGTTCATCAAGCTCATTTACCGGTATTTCAACAATTTTCTTAAGCAGATCGCTATTGAAGAGGATCTCGCCTGATTCATACTCATCGATTATCTTTCTTCCCCGGGTAATGAATTGCTTTTCTTTGCAATCGCCGAGTTCGCGATGACTGCCGTAGAAATACGAGAGTCTTTCATATTCATCAGGTGACAGTGTCTTTTCTTTCAGGTATTCATCGAGGTTCCGGCGTTTTGTATCTCCATCGATATGAAAAATCCCAACACCTGAATCTCCCTGGATTTTGGATTTGTTTTCCTTGTAATGACCTGAGGAAGAATGTATTTTCCTGAAATTTCTTTCAAGCTCGGCAAACTGCGATTTTCTCCCTGCGATCTCCTTCAGCTTATCATACAGGTATGCCGCACCGATCCCTGCAGCGATCCTGTTCTCTGCAAATTCAAAATCGAAAATTGTCCCGTTGGCATTGCTGATCTTCATGCTTCTTACAACAGCATCAAAGGAATCGCCTTTTACAAGGTTAAATTCGACTTTCACGTTTTCGCCAAGCAGAATATTATAAAGGTCATAGCCAATCTTCAGGTTTCCGGTTTTCGATTTTCTGCCGGCAATCATATCAAATCCCCAGGCAGGGTTATTGTTATCGAACCTTAACCTGAACGGGAGTATCCCGGTGTTAAGATTCTTCATTAAGGATATTGAAAATGGGATAGTACTTTTACCTGTGTTATTCGGTCCGGTGAGTATTGTCAAAGGCGCAAGCCTGATCTCAGAGACATCGGTAAAGATGCGGAAATTGCCAAGCAATAACCTTTTAATATTTAGCATTTTTGTAGTACCTGTTTAGATTGTAAAACCGGATGATGTAACCCCATCAATAACGTCACAATGTAATTATTATTCTGAAAAATTATAATAAATCAACTTTTTTTTTAGCTGGCAACAGTGCATCAGGTGTTTGAAACAATCCTTTATTATTGCAATGCTGTATTATTTATAAACCGAACTTTCGTGCATAATTCCTTGTTAAGGATAAAAGTTTAAACAATGAAGGGAAATTTTAACCAGATCATTCAATCGCCTGTTCCCGTGATCATTGATGCATTTGCAGAATGGTGCGGTCCCTGTAAGGTACAATCGCCGATTTTAAAGGAGGTGGCATCAGAGCTTGGCGGCAGGGTAAAGGTTATCAAGATTGATGTGGACAAGAACCCCGAAATTGCCAGCAGATTCGATATCAGGGGAGTTCCAACACTGATGATCTTCAAGGATGGTACCATGAAATACAGGCAGGCAGGAGTTCACTCAAAGCCTCAACTTATGAGCGTGTTGAATGGGATGCTCTGATCGGATATAATATTATCAGACACGGACGCCTATTACAAGTATATCATCCATCTGCTCAATCCCTCCTTTCCATTCCTCAATGAATTCATCCAGGTACTTCTCCTGCCACGACATTTCTTTGCCGGAGATATTAATTAATATCTCTTTGAATTTTTTTGTTTTAAGTTTTTTGCCCTCTTTTCCGCTGTATGTATCAGCATAACCATCAGAAAAAATATAAAAAGCATCTCCTTTACTCAGAATGATATCATTTGAAATAAATTGCTGGTCAACCTCTGTATAACCACCTATTGCTGTTTTTGTAGGCAATATCTCTTCAATATCATTCTTACCTTTTCTTATGATCCACAGAGGTCTGTTGGCACCCGCAAACCTTAAGGCATGCTTATCATTGTTTATTGAAACAAGTGCAATGTCCATTCCGTCGCGGGTGCTATCCTCACTGTCGGACTGGTGCAATGATGCCCGTATACCATTATTAAGATGCAGAAGTATATCTGAAGGATCACTGCTGCGTAAAATAGCTTCGTCAAGCTTTTCTGATCCTATCAGGCTCATGAAGGCACCAGGGACTCCATGACCCGTACAATCGGCAGCTGCAAGCAATATATTTCCATTATTTTGCCTGAAGTAATAGAAGTCACCACTTACAATATCCTTAGGCTTGAACAATATAAAGCTCTCAGGCAATAAAGCAGATATCTCATGCTTTACCGGAAGCTTGGCCTGTTGTATCCTTTTTGCATAATTTATACTGTCAGTAATATCCTTATTCTTCTCCTCAATTATTTTCTTCTGCATTTCCGTTTCAACGTTCTTGATCTCAATTGTCTTCTTCTGTCTTTGCGTGATTCTGAGCGAACGATATATAAATACAGCAAATAAAAGGAGCATTAATAAACCTGATATTGAAGAGCGTATTATGATCTTCTGCTTCCGGGCTTTTTCTTCTGCAATAATTCTTTCTTTCTCCTGTTCTGATTTTAGAAGTGATTCCTTCTTGTCATATTCATATTCAAATTGTTTTCGCATTGATGTCCTTCTTGTTGATTCATTCCTGATGCTGTCGTTCATTGTATAATACAATTGCTGCATATTGAATGCTTCCTGCCATCTTTTTTGCTGACTGTATATTTCAGAAAGCATCCTGGCTGAAAGACTGATATCCTGAGGAAAGCCAAGTTCACGTGCAAGGTCCAGAGCCCGGTGGCCATATTTTAATGCTTCCGGCAGGTTTCCTTCAACCTGGTAAATCGATCCAAGGTTGTTAAGCACAAATGTCAATCCTCTTTTATTGTCAATGCTCATCCATGTATCGAGGCTCTTTTCATAATATTTTTTTGCTTCAGAGAAAAGCTTATTGTCCTGGGCTATCATTCCAAAATTCTGGTAAATTGTTGCAACGCCCTCGTTGTCCCTGGTTTCTTTGAAGATCTCCAGTGCCTGTGTAAGTTTCTCAGTTGCAATGGCATATAATGAATCTCTCGTCCATAAGGCAAGGCAGAGCCTTCCATCCTCATTATCAATCCATAATTATTCAGTACAGTTCCGACCAGGGTGAGGTCACCAATGCTTTGTGCAATATCAAGACTGTTAGAGTAATATTCAAGGGCTTTCCCCGTTTCATCCTGATCTTCATAGATATGTGCAATATTCAGCAGCGAGCGTGAAATACCTGAGCTATCACCAATCTCCTCCTGGATCTTTAAGGCCCTGAATTGATAATCTAACGCATTTGGTATATCTCCCTGACGTTCATAATTAATCGAAAGATTGTTCAGCGATTCTGCTATTCCATACCTGTCACCAAGAGCTTCTCTTCTTTTGAGACCTTCCTGATAATATTCAATTGCCTTCGGAATGTTTCCCTCATCATCATATACATACCCCATATTATTGATCGACTGGGCTTCAATCCTCTTCATTTCGAACTTAGCAGCATCAATCCTGAGACTATCCCAGTAACCGATACGAAGTATGGGTACCTGCTCACCTATTTGAGCACGTAAAATAATCCGTTGAGTATCAGACTCTGATTTGCCTAATTCTGCAAAAAGTGAATCCACCATAGACTGACCATTTAAAGAATATGGCAACATGGTTGACAGTAAGAACAGAAAAAGCAATATGGAACGATTTACTGTTTGGTTAGTTTTCATGGCCCCCGAAGCTTAATAAACTCCAATGTAAGAATGATAAATGTAAGAAATTATTTAAGTAATTTATAAATGCATATTGAAGTCAGTTCAAACTAATTACATCCCTGATTGTCATTCTTAAAAGGAGATTATTCAATACAAATATCCTTGCCAACATGCTTTATTTCAATACAATCGAAGAAAAAGAAGAATATTACATTTCAGGATCTTCAAGAATTGATGATTTCGAAAATCTTGTTGAATCTGTAGAGAAAATACATCAGAAAAATAGCGAAAGGGCTTTGTTCAGGGGGCAGCCTGATGCAAAGTTCATGCTTTACTCCTCGCTGCAGAGATTATGGATTGACAAGCATCTTGAAAAGCATTATGATTCATACAGGCAGCTGATTGACAATTTGATTCAAACATGTAAAGAGTGGAATTTCGGCCTTGTGTCTAAATACCTGAAGAATGCAGGCTGGGAGGAAAACGAAATGAGCATTCTGAGCATCATGCAGCATTATGGAGTACCCACTCCCCTTCTCGATTTCACTTACGACATTAATAAAAGCCTGTTTTTCGCAACAGAGAATATAGATTTTGCACCTCCTGAGAATGAAATTGACAGGTATTTCTCAATATACTATATCTTTAAAAATAATTCAATGCTCAATATTAAAGATGGTGTTACAGGTGACCTGCTTTCATATGGGGAAGACAAAAATGTAATCGGTAAAGAGGATCTCGATACTACAATGAAGTATGATATAATAATGATAGATAACAATGATGAGGCATACAGGATCCAGAACAACCTCAATATTCTGAACCAGGAAGGGGCATTTATCTTCAATTCATCTCCTAGTGACCCTGTGGAGATTCACTATCATAAATGGATGAAACTTTTTAACAGGATTCTTGAACATAAAGGCGAGAAGAACGTGAAGCCCGGGAAGGTAGGTGGATGTCTGAATATAAATAAGAAGCTGGCAGTCAGGATAAAAGATTATCTCAGGGACAAAGGCATTGACAGGTATTCAATGTTCCCCGATCTGAACCATATGAGGACCGACTGCCTCAATGCCGAATGGCAGAATATAACCGGGAAGGACACATAATATAAAAGGAACTTTTATGAAAGAGCAACTTGAAATCAAAACTGCAATCCAGATACTTAAACCCGTTAACGAGGTATTTGAAGCAATTGTTGATCCAGTGAAAATGTCGGGATATTTTATTTCACATGGATCTGGCAAAATCCAGGAAGGTAAAACCGTTATGTGGAGATTTCCCGAGTTTGATATGGAATTCCCGGTTAAGGGGGACAGGATCTCAGAAAACAGATTAATTTCTTTTTACTGGGGTGAAGAAGGTAAAGAGCTGATGGTTGAGATAAGCCTGCTCCCCGGCAAAGATGTAAATACAACAATAGTCACAATAACCGAGAAGGGTATGGATAATGATGAGGCCGGGATAAAATGGCTTAAAGGAAACACTGAAGGATGGGCCAATTTCCTTGCTTGTCTCAAAGCCTATCTCGAATACGGTATAAACCTCAGGAAAGGGGCATTTGACTTCCTCTCAGGTCAGACAACCTGACAAAACGAAATTTGATTCTTCTATAATTTTAAAATCATAAACATGAAAACTATTGGCATTGTCGGAGGACTTGGTCCTGAAGCAACAGTCGATTACTATAATGAGATCATAAACTCATTCAAAAATGAAAGCGCTGACCTCTTTTATCCTGAAATCATTATTTACAGTGTGAATATGTCGGAATTCATCGGACTGATGAGGGAGAAGAAATATGATCAGGCTATGGAGAAAATCCTGGAAAAGACTGATGCTCTGAAAAGAGCAGGTGCTGTATTTGCCGCCATCACTGCCAATACCCCTCATATGTTCTTTGACATACTCAAACAAAGATGCAACCTGCCGCTTATCAGTATTGTTGAGGCTACCCGCGATATATGTGTGAAGAATGGATATAAGAGAGCAGGGCTGCTTGGTACTGGTTTTACAATGGACGCCAGCTTTTATCCTGATGTTTTTTCGAGAACCGGCATTGAGGTCATCATGCCTGAAACTGATGACAGGAAGATAATAAACACCAAGCTTTTCAGCGAGATTGAGATTGGAATATTCAGGGATGATACGAGACAGATTCTTATTGACATAATTGAGAAGATGGTAAGGGAACAACATATCGACTGCATTATCCTAGGATGCACCGAGCTGCCGTTGATACTGAAAGAACCGGAATACGCGGGTGTTCCTTCACTCAATACAACAAAGATCCATGTCGATGCAATTGTTGAATACTGCCTGTCAGAATAATCTGTAAATGATTTCCTGGTTAAAGCACCGTTAACTCAAGTATCCCTCCGATAGCGACTCTGTCCTCTTTAATAATCACTACTGAAAGGATCCCGGGCTTCTCAAGGAAGTTAGTGGTTATTTCCTGCACCATTTCTTTGTTTTTAACCTGGTTGCATGCAGCCGTGGCATAAGCATCAGCAAGTGCCCCTGACCTGCATGCAATCACGCATGCATCAGCTGTACCGAAGCTAAGCGAATGCCCTACTGTACCTGATGAACAGCAGATGCTTAATGGCGATTGTTCCGGAACTGCTATAATTCCAATCCTGTCAGATAAAGGTGAATCCCCTGCAAAAACAGATATCGTTGAAGGTTTCTCAAGCATCAGGAAGATATCACCTCCATTCTCCGCTATCATTTCCTTTACATTGAATTCTGATGATGTATCCCTGCAGAGGTGCTCCGCAAATGCACCGGCAACGGCAGCCATAGGCCCAACCCCGGCAACAGAGGCAGCTTTATACATGTCGGCAATCAGGGGATGCACATCTTCTTCTGGTACAAGCGGCACCAGTGATGAGAGGAATTCCGGATTCTTTCCGATGTGATCGTCGAGGATCTGCCGGTAATATTTTATTCTTCCGAAAGTGTATCTTTTAAGCTCATCACTGTAGCTTTCGGAGTTCACAGCAATCCATATGTCGGATTCGTGATGCTGATGATGAAAGCTTGTCCAGCGTTCATTACCCATTTTGTTGCGGTACAAACGCGGCCGGTATTCACTGCTTTTAGTCAATATCTATCGAGAAAAGTTTGAGTGGACACGATTTAAGACAAAGTTCACATATGACGCATTTCTCTGCATCAAAAGACAGTTCGCCTGTCGAATGTTTCATTGTAAGTGCGCCAGGAAAGCATACAGATGTGCAGGCTCCGCAATGAATACACTTCTCGTTATCGTAAGATATTTTTCTTTCAATGGGAACGCAGTCAACGTTCTGTTCCTTTATATAATCCATGCCTTCCTTCAGCATCTTCACAGGGCCCGTCATTTCCATTACCAGGTGGCCAACTTTGCCGGGGGTGATATCAGCCTTTACAATGTTGACCATAATGTCGAATCTCCTTATGAGGTTGTATGTTATTGGTTCACCTGTCGATGCCGGAGGAAAGGTGAGAACGAATCTTCTGCTTTTCATTATTGATTTTTATAAAAGGTTATAATCTTATCTGAAGCTTATTAAGCCCTGAAGTTTTTGGGAAAAGTGCAACAGGTTCGGTAAGTAAAAACCTGCCCTTACTGATCTCTTCCTTAAGGATTGATGCTATTTCTCTTGCCACCATAATGCTTGACATGGGAGCTGTCCTTATTTTTTTACCGTTAAGGACCATCTCTCCCGAGAAAAGTGTTTTATAATCTATTCTTCCCAGCAGCTCGAATTTTCCTGTGCCATAGTCAAGTATGTTTGTTTGTATCTGGCTGTTCCTTATGGATACTCTTCTTGCCATGTCTTCATCGAGCACAGGTATGGGAATGCCAATCCCCACGAACAACGAGACACCGTATTTTTCAAAATACGCAGCCCTGATGAATCGTGTATCCATCTGCCTGGCATCGCCTATGAGTGCTAGAGTAGCAGCATTACCAACCGGCACGCCGTGTTCGTTAAGGGGTTTGCCTGTATTGAACTGTGTACCGCTCCAGGCCACATAACCTGTTGCTCCACCGAAAAAGATCCTTGTGCCTATCCCGATGGTACGCAGTTCAGGGTCATTCAGCAAAGGACTGAGCTCTCCTGAAGTTGCGAAATTTGCGTTTCCAAGAGAAGGAAGAAGAGTGCCCATGTACGTGTACTTTATCTTCGAGGTGCTGTTGACGGCAACATTATAGTTCTGGTATGCGTTCCTCGGGTTGAACATTGTGAACTCGTTGATGGTGCTCTTGTTAATTAAAGTTTTTATCTCGGTTCGCGGGTAGCAGTCAGTTCCTTTGCCTGAAGCCTGCAGGAGCACGTCTTTCCCGGCAATCAGATCTTCGATTACATGGGCTCCTCCATAGCTGTCCTGCGGCATGGCTGTTTCTGTTGCACCTATATAGGCATCGACAGCAGCTATCCCCCCGTATGCCGGTACGTTATTGAGGGTGATCCTCTCCATTCTTATCGGTGGTTCAGGATGTCCAAAGTTGATAAAAGCGCCGGACGAGCACATCGGGCTGAATGTGCCTGTTGTAACAACATCAACCTTAGATACAATATCCCCGGCTTTCATCTCCCTGCCCATTGCTGAAACCTGCTCTGCAGTAAGCACTACTGCCTTGCCGCTGCGGATCTTCTCGTTTATTTCTTCAACACTCTTTTTTTTCACCATGATATATTTAAATAGTGATTAATCGTTATTCCAATAAAAAGCCTGCTTTGCTGTCAGCTACCTTGTACCCAAGAAGAAAGCACATCTTTGCTGATCTTTCCATCTTGTCAAAATCAATCTTTTCAATATCATCCGAAGGCTCATGCAGATCGGCATGTATTCCGGAATGAAACATCACCGCAACGACACCTTTTTCCCTGAAGCTCATATGATCGCTTGAACCCCACTCAAGGTCATTGCCTTTATCTATAAGCTTAATACCCGCAGCGGCAGCCGATTCTTCTGCCATCCTGTCGAGGGTGCTGTTCTCATGCTTTGAGTAATACTCAAGCTCCCGGGGACCTGTTACACTCAGCTCAGTACCAAATATTTTACCTGTATCCGACGGCAACTTTGATCTGCCCACCATATCAAGGTTAATATCAAGCAATGTCTTTTCAAGAGGAAAAACAGGATTTTTTGCATAATATTTTGAACCAACAAGGCCCAGCTCTTCAGCATTCATCCATGCAAAAACAATTGATCGCTCAGGTTTCTTTTTAAGCTTCATAAAAGCGCTGGCAATCTCCAGCAACGCCATTGAACCGGAGGCATTATCATCTGCACCGTTGTTAATCTCACCATCTGTTATCCCGGTATGATCAAAATGTGCAGAATAAATAACATATTCATTTTTGAGCACCGGGTCCGATCCTTCAATTACACCAATGACATTCCTGCATTTGAATTTATCTGCTACCAGACTTGTATTTAAAGCAGTGCTTACTCCCGGCACCTCGAATGAAGCTGATTTTCCTGTTTCAAGTATCTTCTTCTCCAGGCCCGCAAGAGTTTGTCCCGATGGACAAAGAATCAGGTTTGCTGCAGCTTGTGTAATAAAACCTGCCTGCAAAGGTATTCCCTGCACAGGTGTGCCTTCAGCATTCACAAAAGTGTTGTCGCTCATTTCATCGATTCCCGACTGGTATGCATCGCGATAGCTGCTTGACGGATTGTACACAAACAAAACAGCCTTTGCACCTTTCATCAGCACACGCGTTATTTTTGTACTTTCTTCATCAGCGAATATTTCATCTTTATCGCTGCCATCCAGTATTGATGAAGGTGTTCCTGTCATAAGAATGACAATCTTGTTTTTCATGTCGAGATCCTCGATCTCGTTCAACCCTGATTTGTCATCAGCCTGTCCGAATCCAGCAAAAACGACTGGAGCATTTGTCTCCATCGACATGAAAGGCATGCCGAGAAGAACTATTGAATCGGTCTCATAAACCTCCTCCTGGTTCCTGACTGACAGTATGCTTTTTGCCTCAACACGCTGCATAGGCACTTCCTGGTAATATGTACCTGTTGCAGCTGGCATACTTACTCCAATCCTTATAAGGTTTGACCCGATGTAAAGGGCTGCGGCATCGTTTGAGAACGTACCTGCCTTCCTGCCCTGCATCTCATCAGATGCAAAAAATGTCATATACGACCTGAGGTTTTCTCTGGTTATTGCCGACAATCCTGACTTTTGTGCCTGTAAAGTCAGAAAAGCATTCATCAGCATTGCACAAATAAGAATTCTTTTCATCAATGATAATCTATGTACCAATTGTATTAAAGTTTTGAACTGATGAAAGTGATTAGCAGTCTTTAACATGAGCAGATCCGAGTAAGTTATTTTATTTTTTTCGTTCAAGATATTCTTCAAGGGCTTCTTTAACACCGTAGTATGCAGGCTTGGGATTCAGATTTTCATCAAAAAGCAATGGATTTTCATCACGCCTCCAGTTTTCATCGGCATCCCTCAGTCCCCAGAAATGCACCTGGCTTACACCTTCATTAAGTGCAACGGTCATAATCTTTTTGTATTCCTCTTTTTGCTTTTGTGCTGTTTCTTCTGTCCAGGGAATATCTTTCCTGCCAAAATCTACTTCGGTGAGGTATACTTCGAGACCGAGCTTACGGTACCTGCTTATCTCATAAGCCAGTCCCTGTGGGTTTAAAGCGCCTTCACCTTCAATGGGATAATGGCATTGAAGACCAACTGCATCGATCTTTACCCCCGATTCCTGGAGATGTCTTACAAGCTGGTATAAAGCACGGGCTTTCCTGCCTGGCTTTTCACAACCGTTATCGCGCAGTTCAAGCTTGCCTTTAGCATATTTGGCAGCGTACTCAAATGCTTTGCGTATATATACCGGGTGCCTGTCATTTATCTTATCATCGCCAGTAAGGCCCGATTTGTCTTCTTCCCAGCCCAGCCTTGTCCAGGTGACCTTATCTTTCATAAAATACTGTCCCTGGAATTCTCCTCCGTTCCAGTTCAGCGATTCATTAACGACATTCCATACATTTACCTTTGAAGCATTGTCGTTGCTGAGCATTATGGATCTTATCCTTTCTTCAAGAAGTGAATCCAGCACCTCTGCTGAAGTAATCCCTTTTACCCACCCAGATTCATACTGTGTCGGACCACAAAGCATATGATGCATGGGTTTCATACCTCGTTCATAGAGCCAGTTAACACCTTCATTGAAGCTTTCAAAATCATGCTTTCCGGGACCGGGATTTATGCTTACCGGGTAGCATGTGCGGGTTGAAGTATTGAATTCTTTTTCAACAAGCGCTTTCTGAGCATCATCTTTCAGGAATGCCCTCACACCTATCAGCATACCTGCGCTGTCAGCAAGCTCCCTAAGGGTTGCTTCACTTTCTTGTTTCTGGTTTTCCGGCTTACAGGCTGCAGGCGCCATCAGCAATAAGACCTGGAGAGCAAAAATTAACTTTTTCATGGACGGTTAGATTTGGTATCATCTCTTTTTTTTGATCCTGAAGAAGGTTTTTTCCTGTTGAAACTTTTATTCTTTCCTGCTGGTCTTCTCTTCCTCTCCTTTTTAACTGTATCATCCCATGATGGAAGAGGTCCTATATCAAACCGGATTTCCGGCCTTGGTATCTGGTTTTGTATTAGTCTTTCGATACGCCTGATCTTTTCAGTCTCGTCGGGTGTAACCAGTGTAACTGCTTCTCCCCTGGCGTTTACACGGGCAGTCCTGCCAACCCTGTGAACATAATCCTCAGCATCATGTGGCACATCATAGTTCACAACCATATTGATATCCTTTACATCTATACCCCTGCTGAGAACATCGGTAGCAACGAGGATACGTATCTTTCTTGCCTTGAACTTCCTGAGAACCTCTTCTCTCTGATCCTGCGTAAGGTTGGATGAGATGCCGCTGGCCGGCAAACCGTTTCTTGTCAGTGCTCTGACAATGCGGTCGATCTTGCTTTTTGTTGAAGCAAAAACAATTATGCTGTCATACTCAGGTTTTTCTTCAATGATGCTTTTAAGAAGTATATCCTTCTGCTTATCATTCACCAGGTAAACTTTCTGGTCAACCCCCTCTGCAGGCTTTGAAACAGCGAGCGAGACCTCAACAGGATCGGTGAGTATCTTTTTAGCAAGATGCCTTATGCCGGGAGGCATTGTTGCACTGAAAAGCAGGGTCTGCCTCTTTTCAGGAAGATGCTTTATGATTGTCTGTATGTCGTCTATGAAACCCATATCGAGCATCCTGTCAGCTTCATCGAGTATCAGGTGATTAATTTTGTTGAACCTCACATTACCCATCTTCATATGGGCAAGAAGCCTTCCGGGTGTGGCAATAATAATATCAGCTCCGTGCATGAATGCATGAGCTTCTGAATCCCAGCTGCTGCCGCTGCTTCCGCCATAAACAGCTATTGATTGTGCCGGAACGAAATACGAAAAACCCTGTATCTGCTGGTCAATCTGGATCGCAAGTTCCCGTGTAGGCACAAGAATCAGTGTATCTGTACTGTGATCCTTCTTCCCGATAAGCTTGTTAAGAACAGGCAGTACAAAGGCTGCGGTCTTACCTGTTCCGGTCTGTGCGCATGCTATAAGGTCCTGGTTGTTGAGGATGACAGGTATGACTTTCTCCTGAACCGGTGTTGCCTCTTCAAAACCCATATATGAGATCGCTTCTAATAACTGCGACCCAAGATTTAATTCTCCAAAATTCATTGCTTTTATTTAGAGCTGATTATTACTTCAATCAGCAGGATTTCACAAAAATAACAAAAAACAGATGATTTCCTTCCGGGTTCTGATTGTCCGGTTATTTGAAAGGTCCGGCATTTTAACTTATTCTTTATAAAACAATTAGTGCACAGAGGGGTTATTTATTTATCAATAACCATACACATGAATGCAGCTGAAAAAATATCAGGAATAATGCCCGTTATCGGGCTTGGAACATGGGAGATGACCGGTAACAGGTGTGTAAACAGCGTGCTTTCTGCACTTGAAATGGGGTACAGGCACCTCGATACCGCACAGATCTACGGTAACGAAAGAGAAGTGGGAACAGCAATAAAAAATTCAGGGTTAAGAAGGGAAGAAATATTCCTTACAACAAAGGTGGCCACAAGCAATCTTGTACCGGCCCGGATCAGGAAATCTTTTGCCGGCAGTCTCGAGAAGCTTGGTACAGACTATACTGATCTTCTTCTTATTCACTGGCCGACTGAATCGATGAACCTTGAGGAATGCCTCACCACAATGTTTGAGCTAAGGAATGAAGGTTTTGTAAGACATGTAGGCGTAAGTAATTTTGATCCGCTAATGTTCCGGAAATCTTTATCGATAGGCCCTGTTCTGACCAACCAGGTTAAGTTCACCCCTTACCATGAGGAGTTTGCAAATCACAGGATAGCTGTAGATAATGATAAGATTATTACCGCATACAGTCCTCTCGGGAGAGGTGGTATTGTTAAAGACAAAATTCTTGAGAATATAGGCGAAAAATACGGCAAAACTGCACCACAAATCTCCCTCAGGTGGCTTATCCAGCTGGGCAATGTCTCGGTTATTCCAAAAGCAAGCAGCGCTGAACACCAGCGGGAGAACATGGAAATATTTGATTTTGAACTTGATCAGGAAGATATGGAGGCTATCAGGATGCTGAGCAGGAAGCCTGTATGGTATTAATGTAATAAGTTGATTATCATATTTCAATTTTATTACATTTGCAGAAAACAGCAGCATTTGACAGATCTCATACGAAAGTACAGGCCCACAGTACCAAAAAGGACACTTTTCCTCATAGCGGCTTTTGCATGGACATTTGCTGGTATAATGCTCTTAATAAGGGGTAGCCTGGTGTTTTACAAAAGCCCTTCCTGGCCCATTTTAACTTTAGTAAGCCTGTGCGCTGGTTTGTTAATGTATGTAATCCTGTTTTCAAGAATTTCGATGAAGCTCATTTCAAGGATAGTCAGCATGCCTGATGAGGATCATTGCTTGTTCTCATTCTTCTCCATAAGAAGTTACCTGATGATGGTGATAATGATCTCGGCAGGGATCATCGTAAGGCATTCTTCACTGATCTCCCGAGAATACCTCGCAACTGTTTACAATACAATGGCAACGCCTCTGCTTCTCTCCGCAGTAAGGTTTTATAGTTCTTTCAGGAATTACTGATCTTTTTTGCTTTTGCCAGCTTAGCTTTACCAGTTAATCACTGGTACCCTGCACCTTTTCCAGAACTTTATCGATACTGGCCAGGTTCTGTTATTCGCGCATGAAACCAAAGCAGAAAAAATATCTCCGGCGGAACCCCATGCGCCCACATCCAGCAACCAGCACCCGGCACCCGGCACCCGTCATCCTCAAGTTCTAAACATATTTTCCTGGCTGCTGTTATAGGTTGTATAAACGGAAATTCAGCGGATGACAGCGGGGAAAAGTATTGATTCACTACCTTCAATATCTATTAAATCTTTACTAATAATTCTTATAATGCTTCCGGGCTCCGGGGTTAAAGCCCAGGTACTTGAGGATGCTGAAGCTCTTGCTCTTGTAAAAGAGACTGTTGACAATATTTATAATATGCGGTTTGCAGAAGCAACCGAATTATGTGATAAAATAGACAGGAAATATCCTGATCATCCTGTCGTATACCTGCTGAAGGGAATGGTCATCTACTGGAAGTACTTCCCGTTGCTCACACGATCACCTCAAACTTCTGAATTTGAAGAGCTGATGAATACATGTATTGACAAATGCGAAAATTTCGAGCCTGAAAATGAAGCTGAGTTCCTGCTTGTCAATCTCTGTGCCAGGGGAAGTCTGCTTGGATTTTATGCAGGTGCCGGGCAACACTCTAAAGCATTTTCTTTCGGCGGACCAACTTACAGGTATTTAAGGCGCTCATTCAGGTTCACCGGATCATACCCGGATTTTTATTTTTTCACCGGGCTTTATAATTATTACCGGGAAGCTTATCCCGAGGCTCATCCTTTGTATAAACCTGTATTTTCCCTGTTTCCTTCAGGTGACATGGAAAAGGGACTGGAAGAATTACGTTCAGCTTTCAAAGGCTCTATCTTCCTGAAGGCAGAGTCCTCAACTTTCCTGTCATCCATTTATAAATTCTTCGAAAATGATTACGAAAGTTCATCATATTTCAGCCGGACAATTTTCAATGATTATCCCACAAATATCGTTTATCTCCTGAACTACGCTGAAGACAAGTTGCTGACTGGAAAGTATGATGACGCTGAAAGCCTTCTTAAATCACCCGCTGCAAAAACAGAGAACACTTACTTCAAGGCGCAGATGACTGTAATGCAGGGCATACTTAATGAGAAGAAATACAATGACATTGAAATGGCTGAAAAACAGTTCCTTGCCGGCATAGAACAACTGAAAGATTACAGCATCTATGGTAAACAATACATGGCATTTGCTTACTTCGGACTCAGCCGTATCAGCGCTTCAAGGAATGATAAACAGAATGAACGGATCTACCGGAGGCGGGCCAATGACAATACAGATTTCCCGGATGTGAACTTTGAATAAATTCCTAAAATGCTCATAGTCTGCCCTTAAGAAGTAAGCCCTGAAACTTAATCTATAATTAATCCATTCTTCATTTTATATTAATAAGCAAAAGGCGCTGTTCATCTACTTTTAGATATATGAATAGTAACTAATACTAAAATACTTTACCATGGATTACAGAGAAACAAAGAACCTGTTTAACTTTCTGGATACCAACAGAAAACATTTTACCCCGCTTCAGCTTGAATTTATCGAGTCGCTGAAAAAACAATATAAGGTTACAGGTCTTTTGACCTCTGTCCAGGCAGAAAGCCTTCTGACTCTTAAAGACAAGGTAAATTCATTTGAATTAATCCCTGATGAAGAATTCATGTCGGGTCTTTACAGCCAGTTGCAGGATACCTATTTTTAAAATGCGGCTTTGCTGTTTAAGTAACTGAATTATTAAGGAAGAAAGCTGCTTCATAGTCTTTATTTTCAAATGCAGCAGCCTCCTTCTTTTTTTATTACTTCCACAATCCCTTGTGATTGTTTCTTGCCCGCTTTTCAAGCTTGAGGAACAGCTCCTGGTATTTAACATTCGGCGGTATAGTCATTATACTGGCATAACCATTTTTGATGATCGCAGCATTGACGAATGTCCCATCCTCAAGGTATACATATGCCAGGGTGCGACCGTACCTGTCTGTCTTATCAACATCATACTCAAGTCGCACTTTCTTTCCTGCTATTAGCTTTTGCAAATATGCAGTAGCCTCTGCACCAAGTGCGTGCTTTACCTTGTTCCGGCTGTTGCGCGATTCAGGAGCATCAATGCCTGTAAGTCTTACAGCCTGACCCTTCGCAGTTCCATCAGCAATCATGAAGGTATCTCCATCTACAACCCGCATTACTTTGTAAAATTGGATCTCCTGCGAGTTTCCATGAACCATGGCAATAAAAAGAAGGAATATCAGTAAAGAATATTTTTTCACGACTGCAATATAACATAAGTGATAAATATCGCCATACCCGATACCAGTATTTGAATACCGGCTAATTGATTAACTTTGGTATAAACTAACCAATCTTTTAACCAATGAAAGACAATCGCAGAAGCTTTATCATGAAGAGCGCTGCACTTGCTGCAGCTGTTTCAACCGCAGGACTTAGCTCATGCACTGCAGGAAACAATATCGCCGGGAAAAGAGCTTATGAAAAAGATGCAGGAATAAAATTCTGTGAATTAATGGGGTTAGACTCACCAAGAGTCCCGTTCTGCCGTCAGCTCGATGTCCGGTACTCTGTTTCAAATGTCAAAAGGCTAGAAGGGTATCGTCCCTGGGATCCCGAAACCATCAGGGCAACAAAAGAATCATGGGACAAAGCGGGAATCAAATGGTATGTTGTGGAAGGACCGCCTTCACTGGGAACAAAGACAAAGCTTGGTCTCGACGGCAGGGATGAGGAGATTTCAAATTTCATAACATTCATGAAAAACCTTAAGCAATATGGCGATGTCGATACAATATGCTATAACTGGATGCCTGTAATAAGCTGGGCCCGTACCAATACCGAATACCCCGGGAGAGGCGGAGCTCTTATGCTCGAGTTTGATTATGAAGAAATGAAAAAAGCCCCGCTAACGGAGTACGGTGAAATTTCAAAAGAAAAGCTATGGGAGACACTGGAATATTTTATGAAGGCAGTTATGCCGGAGGCAGAGAAGATCGGGATGAAGCTATCGATGCATCCTGATGATCCACAGGTTGATGTTATCCAGGGTATTTCAAGGATCATCAATACAGTAGCAAGCTACGACAGGTTGCTGGCTATGTATCCGAAAGCATGCAATACGGTCACATTCTGCCAGGCTAACTTTTCAACAATGCCCGACCTTCCTGACCTGCCCACCCAAATAAGGAAATGGGGAAGCGATGTTATAAGCTTCGTTCACTTCAGGAACCTGCGCGACCTTAGCGGAGGTGCAAAGCCCAGTACACATTTTACCGAAACATTCCATGATGAGGGAGATATTGATATGTATGAATGCATGAAAGCATACTACGATATCGGATATAAGGGTCCCATGCGGCCAGACCATGTCCCTGTACTCTCAACTGAGATCGAAGCCGGACAACGTGGGGGCTATACCACACTTGGAATGCTCTATGCCATCGGCTATATGAGAGGGTTGACGGAAGCTATTGGAAGGAATTATGCTTGATGAATTGACTAATTCAATGGGCAATAAGACAGCCGTTATTACAGGAGGAACAAAAGGTATCGGAGCCTCGATGGTCGCTGATTTTCTCAGGAATGGATGGAATGTTTCTTATTCCGGCACATCTGATGCATCGTTGAAACAATCGCTTGAAAAGCTGGAAGGCAGGTTTACTGCCGGGAGCTACGAAGCTTTCAAATGTGATGTCAGAAATGAAGAGGAGATCATCAGTCTCTGGAATAACACCATAAAAGTATTTGGTAGGGTTGACATCTGGGTTAACAATGCAGGAAGAGCAAATGAACAGCAGCTGTTTCACATGATCCCGTCGGCACTTATTACGGGTATTGTCGATACAAATATCAAGGGTCTTATGCTTGCGACAAACATAGCATATAACAATATGCTCATTCAGGGATCGGGGGCAATCTACAACATGGCAGGGCTGGGAAGCGATGGACGTATGATCCCCGGTCTTACACCATACGGAACAACAAAAAGAGCTGTCCAGTATTTTACCTGTGCATTTGCAAAAGAGATAAAAGGCAGCCCGGTTTTAATCGGAACAATCAATCCCGGTATGGTGCTTACCGATCTTACCATGTCACAGGTAAGAAAAAACCCTGAAGCAAACACACGGCTGATAAAAATATATAACATCCTGGCAAATGATCCTGAGGATGTCACACCCTGGCTCGTAAAAAAGATGATTGACAACACACGAAATGGTGCAGAAATTTCATTTTTTAAGAAGAAGAAAGTGCTTCTGAGGTTCCTTGCTGCACCTTTTTCAAAGAGGGATATTGTAACGAAGCACCTCGAAATGAAGAAATAAAGACTCTGAGGTTATACTTGCTTTAATCTCATTCTCATATCTTTCATGAGCTCACAGATTTCCATCTGGTTAAACCTGCTCATAAAAAATGTGCTGCCGGTAAGATAGTTTGATACTTTCCTGACCTTCACTGGATCTGAAAAATCACCGAGATATTTTCTTACAAGATCAATGTTAATGTTGTTCCTGTAATTTGAAAGGGACTCCTTAACCTCCTCCCATAGAGGATCCCTTGGAGTTATTTTATTCATGGCAGGGTTATTATGAATGGGAAAATTACTGCGAATAAAAGGATTGTACGATCAAAATGCTTAATATCATATATTGTTTAAGCAAACCTCATCTGTCGGGTTATGGAACACTGCTTTTATCCTTTTTTCTATTCTACTTCAGTGTTCTGAGGGTAATGGAATACCTTTTTTCTTTAACAGCTGCAATACTATGCTCCCATTCACTACGGGCAGGACCTCTCATGACATAAAGCGACCTGCGTTCTGCAATAAAGCTTATGATTGCACTTCTTTCCTGCATCTTTTTGTCATGAGGACGCAGGCGGAACCTGCAATCTGAAAGAAGGGATATCCCCGCAATAAGACCAAAAGGAGGTGCATCGCGGTGCCAGTTGATAACAGAACCTTCAGGATATTCTGTTATGAGCGCTTCTGCAAACTCAGCGGGAGAAATATTAATGAGACTGGCCGTTTTGCCGATAAGATCGCTGAATTCCCCGGGGATTGGTTCTCCCTCTGACAGCTTCCTGTTATCGAAGCTGTAAATAAAACCGAATGATGCCACTCTCCTCTTTGCAGTAAACCCCTGGAATACAAATGTCTGAAGCTCAATCGCGGAAATAGTATTTAGCAGATTCTCTTCTTCCCTGACAGATATAAAATCAGGATAATACTCAAAACCCTCAGGAATATATTCCGGTAAGCCACCTTTCATAGTGATAAAACAACAAACAAAAGACAGAGTTCGTGAAACCACGGAACACTCTGCATTATGGCGGACATGACCATATGACAACTGGACGCGAGACTCCTGGACGCATGACGCATGGACGCATGACGCATGGACGCTGTTTACGGTAACCTGTCCACGTTCATCATATCCACAACCTTGTTTATTACATTGAAATCACACATGTTCATTGTGGATATTATCACAAGGTACCTGTCTTTTACAAGAAATATCTTGTCTGCACCACCGCATTCATTCCCAAAAGCTGTCAGTGTCTCCTTCCCCGGGTATCTGCCTTTGACAGTTACAGCCTTCTGGTTATCGGATGATGGCGTTATGGTCTCCTTAACACCTTCCATGAATCCTGCGTTGTCGTAAATTGTAATATTAATGTTCACGCCCGGCTTACTCATATCAATGCCTACTGAAGCAGGACCGAAACCGTCGGCATTAATATTAAGCTCGCTTCTTTCATATCCCGGGAGAGTAACACCTGGTAGAGCTTCTGCGAGAATACCCGGATCAAGGGCTGGTGCAGCAGGCCCTTCTTCTTCATCTGACGTTGCCATGTTCCATTCATCGGCATATTTCAGATCCTCTTCAGAAAACTGGGAATCCATAATAGAAAATTCTGTTACTCCTGCAGGGGTATAAACAACCTCGAAGGTCTCGGCTCCCTTTTTTCCCATGAACTCAACTGTATTCAGGATGAAAAACTTTATTCTGGCGCCCGCAGGCATCTGGTCCAGCATCATCTTAACCTGGTCTTTCAGGTCAGGGAACTGGCTTGCAAGCCCGTTGGGATCGACTGATTTCAGCTTAAGTGCATTCTCATAAAATGAAACAACTTTGTCGAAGCTGTCGCTGGTTTTGAAAGAGCAGCACATTTCACTGTCACCCTGTTCAAGGCCGGTCTTAAGAGTCGCACCCGGATAAACCGGGATGTTCCTTTCGCTCTGACTGTAAGAGACAGTGGCAGAGACAAAGATGATAGCAAGGCTAAGGATAAGTTTTTGTGTAGCCATGATCTGTCAGGTTTGGTTTACCCAAATATATACAAAATTTGTCTGGGGGTCTG
>DATGYZ010000036.1:0-62546 GCA_035297425.1 Bacteroidales bacterium
CTGCACGACATTTAATAATTATGATAAATTTTATTATTCGTAGACCTGTCGCCGTCCTCATGACCTTCCTGGCATTGCTTATGCTTGGGATTGTGGCGAGTAACCGTTTGCCTGTTTCACTGATGCCGGATATCGATATCCCGGAGATCACATTATCTGTGAGCCGGCCGGATGTAAGTGCACGGGAGATAGAAAACTCCGTAGTATCAGTGCTCAGGAGGAACCTGCTGCAGGTGCCCGGTCTTGACAACATTGAATCGGAATCACGTAATGGCAGTGCCATAATCAGGCTCTCATTCAAGTTTGGTAATGATATCAATCTTGCATTCATGGAGGTCAACGAGAAAGTCGACGGCGCCATGAATAGCCTCCCGCGTGACCTTGAACGCCCCAGGATCATCAAGGCAAGCGTGACAGACATCCCCGTCTTCATGCTGAACATAACACTTGCCGATGCAAATGCGGGGGACGAGAAGTTCATCGAGCTGAGCGAGTTTGCAGAGACTGTGATAAAGAAAAGGATAGAACAGCTTCCCGAGATAGGGATGGCTGATATAACGGGTCAGGTCAAAAGGGAGATATACATAAGTCCCGATGAAAACAAGATGAGGGCGCTCGGAATAACAGAAAGTGATGTTACAAGAGCTGTAAGCCTGAATAATATTAACATCGGCAGCATACTTGTAAAAGACGGCAAATACCTTTATAACCTCGAGTTCACCTCTTACCTGAAGGATATAAACGATGTGGGTCAGATATACATCAGGGCCGCGAACAGGATAATGCAGCTTAAAGATATCGCTGATGTGGGTATGAGGCAGGAGAGGCCTGCCGGGGTATACCTGTCAAACGGAAAGAGGGCCGTGTGCCTTGCCATAATCAAGGAGTCATCGGCAAAGATGGCTGACCTGGAAGGTAAGATGACAGAGATCATCGACATCTTCAGGACGGATTACCCGGGTATGAACTTCGAGATATCGCAGGATCAGACAAGGCTTCTCGACTATTCCATATCAAACCTCAAACAAAGCCTTTTCCTTGGCGGCCTCCTGGCTTTCCTGCTGATGTTCCTCTTCCTGAGTGATGGGAAATCGCCACTCATTATCGGATTAAGTATCCCGGCAACACTTATAATCAGCCTGCTGTTCTTTTACATTGCAGGGCTTTCGATAAATATAATATCACTGGCAGGCCTTATCCTGGGCATAGGGATGATGATCGACAACTCGATTGTTGTAATTGAAAATATCACACAATGGATCGACCGGGGACTTTCACTTTTTGATGCCTGCGTGAAAGGGACGACTGAGGTAATAACACCACTGATCTCATCCGTCCTGGTGACTTGCGCCGTATTCGTTCCTCTCATATTCCTCAGCGGGATATCAGGAGCGTTATTTTATGACCAGGCAATTTCGATTGTAATCGGGCAGGGTGTATCTCTGCTTGTTGGTGTAACCCTGCTTCCCACAATCTATTACCTGCTGTATAAGAATGGCAGGGAAGGGGTTCTTACCAGGTTTGTGAAGAAGATCAACCTGAAACATGTGGAGGAAAAATATGAAAAGGGTATGGATTTTTTCTTCAAGTACAGGAGTGCAACGATGATCTCTTTCGGACTTATCATTCTTGTGATGGTATTTTTCTTCATGACAATGGAGAAAGAGAAATTCCCGTCTGTAAGGCAGGATGAAGTAGTTATTACCGTTGACTGGAACGAGAACATCGATCTGCAGGAAAACTTAAGGAGGATTCGCGATATAGCTGGTGAGAGCAGTAATATTACCCTGCAGACAAATGCTTTTGTTGGTGAGCAGCAGTTTCTCTTCAACCGTGATTATGACCAGTCATATACCCAGGCAAAGCTCTATATAAAAGCAGCGGATTACAGACGGATAGAAGAAGTCGAAGAGAAGACCTCGGGATATATGAAAAGATACTATCCCGAAGCCTCGCTCAGCATAGATGCCCAGCAGAACATCTTCGAGAAGATATTTTCAGCATCAGAAACACCCCTTGTTGTACAGGTCAGCCTTCTTAAGGAAAAAGAGGTGCCAGGGCCTGAGGTGATGAGTGAAATTGCAGGTAAACTGGCACTGAGATATCCCGGGGCAAATGTTTCGAACCCTCAGATGGAGGACAAGATAATGCTCAGGATCGACCCGGTGAAGATGCTGTTGTATGATGTGGAGCCAGGTACCCTTTATAATTCGCTGAAAACTTCACTGAACAGGAACAACATTGGTGAGCTGAGGGCATCATACGAGATCCTTCCTATTGTGATATCGGACAGGGAGAAGAACATTGAAGAAGTATTCTCGCAGGAGATGATTCCCGGCAGAACAGGACAGTTCATTCCTGTGAAGGATCTTGTAAGCATCAGGAGAGTACATGATTACAAGACAATAAAAGGAGGTATGAATGGCGAGTATGTGCCTCTTTATATGGATATCGAAACCAATAAACCCGGGGATATAACTTCAGACATAAGAAAAAATATTATTACAGACCCGGATCTAACTGCTGAGTTCAGTGGCTCACTTATAACCGGGCAGAGACTTTTTAAAGAGCTTTCAGTAATACTTGTCGTAGCCGTACTTCTTCTGTATTTCATACTTGCAGCGCAGTTTGAATCACTTACACAACCTGTTATTGTTTTACTGGAGATACCGATTGACATAGCCGGTGCGCTTTTGCTGGTGAAACTGTGGGGTGGAACGATCAACATAATGACAATGATCGGTCTGATCGTAATGTCGGGGGTTATAATAAACGACTCCATTCTGAAGGTCGATACCATAAACAACCTGAAGGCGGAAGGCATGGAGCTTAAGAAAGCAATATACACAGCAGGATCAAGGAGGCTGAAGCCTATTATTATGGTTGCGATGGCATCGCTGTTCTCTACTGCTCCCATACTCTTCAGCCCGGGAATTGGCTCCGAACTTCAGAGGCCAATGGCTCTTGCCCTGATAGGCGGAATGTCGCTTGGAACTATAGTGAGCTTGTTTTTTATACCTCTGGCATACTGGTATATTTATAATAAGAAGACTAATTAGTTCGATTAAGTAATTAATCTCTACAACAAACATCAAATAATTAAAAGTGTATAATGCAAATGGCCATTCGTTGGTGAAGGTTCCTATATAGCTTAACTCTGCATAGAATTTATTTTTTCCCCCGATTAGTTCTTTAATAATGGCAGACAGCCCTGTCTGTCATTCGTGTATTTTCCTTCATTTTCTAAGGAGCGCTTGTCCAGGCGCTCCTTTCTTCAATTTTAAAAGCAGGGTCCCAACTCGAGAATTCTGCATACCCCCCTGTACCGGTTTTCTTCTCAAAATCGAAGAAAAGGCAAAGTAGGGTTGTCACGCTCAACACATGAAATACAAATCCTTAATATTAATTTAAATTTTTAAAAAATGGCAAGTTTAACAGAAAAGGAGATTGCAATTATTGAAATTGCAGTAAACATGACATTGGATCGGCTTAGAGTTAATCCAAAGTATTACAGCGAATATGTCACACAAAATTTTGCGGTAACTATATTAGGTATTAGCAGGAAAAAGCTAAAACAACAAATGTTGGATGGACATATCCATACAAAATTTGATGGCACAAGATGGAAAGTTAAAAGGGAGGATGTGGAATTGTTTGTTAATTCAATTTCCAAACATAGACCCAAGTAAAGCTCCCTAACAAAAAGAAGCGTTCTTGAAGCGCTTCTGTTTTTATGCAGATTGGCTTCTAAGGGTATGCAATACCATAATTCACAATTTTTAGGTTTATAAGAACGTTTGTCTCGGAATAAGGTAATAAGCATAGGTTTTAAAAATTATTTTAACGATTGCAATTTCAGTTCGTTTAACCATATTAATCAATCATTTATGAACTTAATTGTGCTATTAACTTAGTAACTCAACATATGAATTTGATAAAACTATGGTATTGATGTGCACAGGTCAAAATTACACCTAATTAAACTAGGTTCCGGGGCGTGGACAAAAGCAGTTTAAGGCTAATATGCGGCTATTTAAATAATTAAAATTATAGAGCCCCATGGGCTGAAACAACTCTGTTGACTAAAATTCTCAATTATGTAAACATAGTCTTCGGATAGTGGGAAGAGAATTTGTCTGAAACTGCTTCTTGAGAGGGTTTCATACCGCTGAACCTAAAAAGTGGAGCCAAAACGTACATAGAACCTACATTGATGCATGGATTTTAATGATTGTAGCCCTTTTACCGTTCTCAAAGCAATTGTGATGAAATTATAAATAAAAAAACGTTCCCCTTTGAAGAGGAACGGTTTAGAGTTATCCGAAAAATAAGCTGGAAAGATCAGAAAATTTGATTTTTATCTTTTTAACCTTCTATTAGCCCGGTGTAGTAGGAATTTCGGGTTTATAAAATATTTGTGATGCCTTTCTGTTCTTGCAATAATATTATTTTGGATAAGATCTTCTAAGGCTCTGTAAATTGCAGTATGACTTTTATTCACTTTTATTTGAGCATCTTCTATATCGAATTCAATTTTATAATCCTCAGTAATATTTGGTAGATAACTATATCTTTTTTTGCTACTTGTATAAGCCATATAATGCAATAAACGAATGCTATAATCGTTTAGATTCATGAGAGTGATAAATGATTTATCATCAAATTTTGTTCCTTTGTTGAAAGGATTTGTTTCATGTGTTGGGAATTTTTTTAACATTTCATAGTAATTTTAAAGTTTTTTACTTTTTTTATTATACCTACCAGTTCACAATCTCCGTTGGATCTTCTGAACTTTTATCTGATATAAGTTGATCTTGGAAAGGTCGAACGCATTTATCGATACTATCTTTTTCTGGGGGTTCAGGTTCTATTTCAGGATCTGGTTCTCCAGGATTCGCATCGTCAATCTTATAGTTTATTCGTAACCGTTTGATATTAATAACGTACATATTTGTATACCATTTGCCTTTTGATTCTGATGATTTAAAGTAAA
The DNA here is from genome assembly GCA_035297425.1 of Bacteroidales bacterium. Lineage (GTDB taxonomy): Bacteria > Bacteroidota > Bacteroidia > Bacteroidales > VadinHA17 > LD21. The sequence goes on from DATGYZ010000036.1 coordinate 4,994, forward strand.
ATTCCACCGAGATTCTGCAACCCTCAACTAAGTCATCCAGTAATCTGCATTTCTCTTTCCAGCAGTCGAACTTTAATTTATTGTTATAGTCTTCATTTTCTTCCTGCAGAATGAATTGCTGGGAATAGGAATACTCTGTCCCATTTTCTTTCTTTTCTTTCTTTACTTTCTGGTGTATTTCCAGTATAGTTCCTTTAACTGTTATTTTCATTATATTTTTCTTTTTATTGTCTTAGCATTAGTTCTCATACATATTATTGTATAATTAATAAGTAATGGGAATTACATTATAATTCCTGGTACCAGGCTAGAGCTTCTTCAAGAGTAAAAGTTGACCATGCCTTATGACGACCAAAATCCTCGTTGCAGGGATATCTTTCCTGGTCCGGTTCATCTACCTCAAAAACCTTGTTGAATCTTGCGCGCATTATCCGGATTTTGAAGACTTCATAGCCAACCACGATATTCCGGAAGGTCTGGCTGTAAATCGCCTTGTTTTCAGCCCTGCGCACAAGATTGTAACGGAAGCCGTTCCGGACAAATTCTTCAGGAAGCCTTCTCATACTTGTTCGTGCTAAGGTTAGACTCAAGAAGCTTTTCGACATCGGCAACCCTATAGAAGATGGTGCCATTGACTTTGCTGAAAGCAAGTTTTCCTGAGTTTCTAAGATTCTGTAATGAGCTGCCGGAGATATTCAGTCTTTTGCATGCCTCCGGTGTCCTTATCCATGCAGATACAGGATGAGGGTTTGCCATACTGATTGTGGCTGATACTTCTTTGATCAATTCCGCTTTCATCTCGAGGAATTCATCAGGTGTCATTAGAATAATTTTCATAATAGAAATAATTTTAAATTAATGACCCCGAAAGTAAAAGCTCATAAGAGCAAAAAAGGCAACCAATTTGCGGTTGCCTTTTACTTGCCCTTGACTATCAATTAAATGCCTGGAGTTATTTGTACGTTCATTCTCTTTAATAGCTTTTGAATTATTTCGTCGCTTTCTTTTGAGCCTGATTTTAATTTAGAGATAGTTGGTAAGCATGTTGACATATCAATATGTTTTTTAGAAGAGGAATCCCAATATTGAACATTGTTCTCAAGAAATGTTGCAAGAGTTGAAGGAGTCACCGGGAAATCTAATATTCCAGTTTCTGTAAGCACCAGGAAGAGTGTTGTGACTTCTGATTTATTCAAGCTGAAACGGAGTTTTCCAATTCCCCTGAAATAGGAACTCACATATTCACTCCTATTTCTTTGTTGTTGTTCCAGTCCAAGTTGAACCCCAAAAACGTTATGTGCAAAAACGATAGAATTTTCAATTCTCTCCAAAACGAATTTGGCATACTGGTTTTCTGCAGATAATAATATTTCCTTGTATGATATTAGTTCAGTCAGAACAGACATCAGAAAAGCTTTTTGCCGATCTTCATCAGGAAGTTTCTTGTGAGATTTACAAATATGAATTTTGAATAGGTCAACTGAATTGTTCAAATACAATTTCAGATATTCTTCAAAACTCGTTTCGTCATCGGACTCATGAGTCCCATAAATTTTTTCAACTTCAGCAATACTGAACTTCCTGTTAGGAAATAAGGTACTGAAGTCCTCTAATAAATCATCAATAATTCCCTGCATTACGTTTTTTCACCAGCTTTTGTTTTCTAATTGTCGATCCGAGCAGTTTATTTCTCAGTTCATTCATGTCCTGGCTTACCTTTTTGTCTATTACTTTGGCATATATTTGGGTTGTCCTAATGCTTTTGTGTCCAAGCATTTCGCTGACAGATTCAATAGGTACTCCATTGGTCAAAGTAATAGTCGTTGCAAAGGTATGCCGGGCCAGGTGAAAAGTAAGGGTTTTCTTGATTCCAACAATAGTAGCAACCTCTTTTAAATAAGCATTCATCTTCTGGTTGCTTAATACAGGCAGGAGCTTATTTTCATGAATGCATTCAGGGTCATTCTTGTACTTGTCAATTATCTCAAGAGCTTTTGGTAGTAGTGGCACGTTTGATTTCGAGCCTGTTTTCTTCCTGTTTGTTAATATCCACTTTTCGCCATCAATCCCGGTAACGAGATTGTCCCTGGAAAGTTTAAAGGCATCAACATAGGCAAGCCCTGTATAGCAGGAAAAAACAAAGATATCACGCACTTGCGCAATCCTCTGAATCTCGATTTTTTTCTTCTCAATGGATTCCAGTTCGTCTGCAGTCAAAAAGGCCCTGTTTACAGGCTTAATGGTAGCTTTAAAGCTGATAAATGGATCCCTGTTCAACCAGTCATTCTTGACAGCAAGATTGACGACCTTCTTAAGATTCTTAATGTATTTGATCGTTGAATTGTGATTGCAGGCTTTCACAGTTTTAAAGTAATGTTCCAGGCTTGATACAAACTCATGATTGAGCTGTGAAAGAAACATGTCATCAACTTTATACTGGTATTGCAGGAAATCTGATACATGCTTCCTTGTGGTTGTAAATCTTACAAGCGTTGTTGGTGCATACTCTGCAGGGACTTTCTCTTCCATAAGCTTGTTATGGTAATCGAATACCTCAAGTAAAGTATGTTGTTTTTCTGTTTTTCCCTGGACTATATTCCGGATAGCTATTGCAGTAACAACCTTACCATTGTCTATGAGATCTTTTTGTGCCTGGTACACCTTGGAACGCTGCAGATTCAGAAATTCCTGCAGGTTCTTAATTTCATTCTTGGTTCCCCTGGGAACACCAGCTGAATTATTCCAATGTTCAGGATCGATATAACGATGAATGGCCATTTCAGCACGTTTACCGTTTAGGGTAATCCTCATATATATTGGGATCTCAGTCTCACTTTTCTTTTTATCCCTGCGAAGGTAAAACAGGATAGCAAGAGTTTGTCTGTCACTCATAAGGTTAAAAACAAGGTATAAAAGGTATCAAAATACGGTAAAAATAAAGAAAATATACCAATTTTAGCAAAATGCAATATATTTTAATACAATTTGTTATGGCTTATCAGGATACCTGTAACCTATTGTAATTCAGGTATCCGAATAAGGGTCATTAATTATACTTTCAGATGTGAGATTTACTAGGTAGTAGAAATAAAAAAAGCCTTAAAATCAGTATTTTAAGGCTTTTTGTTTTGTTTTACTTCTTGAATCGTGGAGCTGGCGGGAGTCGAACCCGCGTCCAAACATGGAAGCCATATGATTTCTACATGCTTAGTCCTGCTTGATTTTAGTGACATGCCAGCTGCAGAACAACCTAGCATATCCTTAGTTCCTGTTTTTTAACCCTCGGAGCGGAACGATCCTCAGGCTAGCCCCGGATTGACTGCACCTCCGTATCGGGTTGGATCAGGGCATGACCGCCTGGGAGATGTCTCGTTCCGGCACCTGGTGCCGGAATGAAGCTTAAGTTACTTTATTCGCTTAAGCAGCGAGAGCGTAATTAGATTCGCCTTTTATTGTTTTGTGACCCTGTATAAGTGACGTGTCACCTCACACTGCATGCTTACATACCACCCCTCATGCTGTCAAATCCAAGTCAGCCCCGGTTATATGTATCGCTGTGCAAAGATATTAAAACCTCTGCAATATACAGGCACAAAAATCCTGCCATCATCTATTACCGGGCGTTGTTCATCAAACTTTAAGGGGTGGAAGTTGTTATCTTTTTAATTGTTGCAAATCTCGATTCTTATTTAAAAACTAAACAGCAGTTCCCTGGATCCTGCACACATTTATTATGAGCATGAAGAAAATCCTTGTTGTTGATGATTCACCCACTATGCGACGCATGGTTATATCATCATTACGCGACCTGTCTCCGGTTCAGTTTGAACAGGCTGGATCAGGCCTTGAAGCAATTGAAAAACTCGCCCTTTTCAGGTTTGATCTGATTATTCTTGATCTGAATATGCCCGACATGCATGGCATGGAGGTGCTGCAGTTCATTAGGAGGCATTCAATGTACAGGGAGATCCCTGTGGCAATACTCACTACAAAGGACGATGAGGCAACACGTACAGCTGCACTTGAAGCCGGAGCTACATTCTTTACAACAAAGCCTTATAATCCCTCTGATTTCGCAGTGAATATGAAAAGACTTCTGAAGATAGATTATGTAAGATATGAGTGACAGGCCAAATAAATTCTTTGATGAGATGGCAGAAGACTTTTTTGCCGAATGCGATGAGCTCTTGTCAATTATCAAACGTGACCTATTAAGGATCGACAGCATGGATAATGAAGTTATCCCTGCAGAGATCATCGAGGAACTGCTCAGGAGCTGCCATACTCTTAAGGGACTAACCGGCATGGTAGGAGCCGACGAAACCATGAGGCTTACCCATTCGATAGAGTCGTTTCTTAAATCTGTAAATACCGGCGAATCATCAATCTCCGGAGAATCGATTGACATTCTCTTCCGAAGCATCGGCATCGTTGAAGCCCAGCTGGATGGACTGAGAAATAAAAAAGAAATGCCTGAATCACAAACGGTTTTGATGGAGATTGAAGCTCTTGTCAGGAAGTCATCAACCCGGGAAACAGACAGGCCGAAAATCAATTCCGCTGATAAGGGTAATGTTCTTGAAAGCGATGAAAGCATATGGAAGTTCCTGTTCACACCAACACGCGAACTGTTCGACAAGGGCATAAATATCAATGACATACGCGACCGGATCAATGCTCTAGGCAAAGTGGTAAGCTCAACACCTAAAACCGATGAGGATGGTAAGATTACTTTTGAATTCCTTGTCGTGACAAGACAACCTGAATCTGCATTCTCTGATTGGACTAACGATGGAATTTCATACGGCCCGTCTGATTTTGGAGCTCTTGCTTCTGAAATTAACGAACATGTCTTAAATGTAAACAGCAACCGGAACCTGAATCTTAAAAATGTCGTCAGGGTTGATCTCACACGGCTCGATGACATAATGCGTTCGGTCGGGGATCTCGTTATAAGCCGCTCGCGTCTCAATGACTACCTGCAGAATTATGGCATCCAGAATAAAGAAGTCGAATACCTTGTTGATATTAATTCAAGGCTGGAACAAAAGATAAGGGAAGTCCGGGAAGGTATTATGAAGCTAAGGCTTGTCAGCACTGACGAAGCTTTTGAAAGATTGCGCTTTGTAATACGGGATATAATAAGGGACGGCAATAAGCTGGTTGACCTGAAGATTGAAGGCAGGGAAGTCCTGATAGATAAATTTATTATGGACAGGATTTTTGACTCACTGCTGCATCTTGTAAGAAATGCTGTAAGCCATGGTATTGAATCTCCTGATGAAAGAGTTGCTGCCGGAAAGCCCGGGGAAGCTTCACTGATTCTTAAGGCCTCTTCATCAGGTAATACAGTGAGGTTTGAAATAGCCGATGATGGTCGTGGTATCGACAAGGATCAGATCGTGCAAAAGGCTCGACGTCTTGGCCTGTCCAGGCCTGACGAAGAAGTATCGGATGAGGAAATACTGAACATCCTTTGCTCGCCGGGATTTTCAACAAAAGAAAAAACCGATATGGTGAGCGGCAGGGGAGTAGGTATGGATGTTGTTAAAAAATCTGTAACTGATCTGGGCGGCCATCTTGAAATGCAAACGGAAAAGGGGAGAGGTACAAATTTTATCCTCACCCTCCCGCTGACTCTTTCAATTGTTGAAGCTCTCATCATAAAATCGGCAGGCAGAACATATGCTGTTCCAATGCCTTCCGTTGAGGAGGTGATCAGGATTGAGCCGGCATCAATAATAAAATTTGAACAGAACGAGATAATAAACTACCGGGGATTCGTCCTTCCTGTCTTAAGGTTGAACAGTGTATTTAATATTATTGACAAGGATGAAGCTGACCATATTATTGTGGTAAGCCATGGATCTGGCAAAGTTGGCATACTGATCAACAGGATAACAGGACACCGGGAAATAGTTGTAAGATCTCTTAAAGATCCGCTTATTAAAGTCCCTGGTATATATGGGGTTACAGATCTTGGAAACGGGAGGATTGTGCTGATACTTGACGTACATTCTCTTATTACAAGCGCAATGAGCACAAGGAAGGAAGAAAGTGAACTGAAGGTATGACTCAGACGAAAGACAAAAATGAGAAGGTTGCTGCCGGTGAAGATGCATTCATTCTCTTTGATGTAGCCGGTACAAGCTATGGCATTCGAAGCATTGACGTGCAGCAAATGGAAATGGTCGAAAATATTACACCTGTCCCAAATACTCCGGCTTATGTCGAAGGGGTCATGTTTTCCAGAGGTGAAGCAATACCTGTAATTAACCTCAGGAGCCGGTTCGGCATTGAAAAGATTGAATATAATATCAAAACGCGTGTAATTGTGGTCCGTAATGAAGAAAGGACTGCCGGCCTTATTGCTGATGCTGCCCGCGAATATGTTTACCTGCCGGCAGGTTCAGTACAGCCCCTGCCTGAATACATTTCTGCTTCTCGTGCTACCTGGCTTGAAGGTATTGCAAAAACTGAAGACAGGACGATATTGATATTCAATGTCAGGGAATTCTTAAGATCTGAATACAAAGAAGTTCAAGTATAAAATTAAAAGGAGGCTATAATAGTGGCAACAACCAGGAAAAAATCAGGAAGGTCTGCAAAGCAATACATCCAGCAGTATATGCGCCAGACTGAACTTATAAATTCAGCATTGGAGAAAATTACAGAGATGAACCAGCGGCTGCATGAAGGGTCATCGTTGCAACGCCGGTCTGTTGATGATCTGAAAAATATTACAAATGAGCTTTATGCATCGCTGGGCGAGACTTATGAGCAGGCAGAGTCAATAGCTTCTTCATCAGAAGAGCTTGTTGCTTCAATTACCGAAATATCTTCTTCTGCCGAGCTTGTAAGCGCAAATGTCGGGCTTATGAATAATGCTGTATCTCAAAATGTCAGGGATCTGAATGCAATAGGCAATAACTTCGAAAGCATTACAATCGGGGTAAGCGAAATATCAGCTTCTGCATTCCAGGTCTCATCATCGATGACCGGTATCAAAATGGCTATGAAAAATATCGGTGATGACACTGAAGTTCTTAACAGCTCTATAAACGACACTGCGGCAGCTATCGAACAGCTTGAGAAATCAATTGTCAGCGTTTCAGGCAATGCTGATGAGCTAAGTTCCTCCGCAGAACAAACATCAACCTCGATAAATGAAATGGCTTCATCTATCGAGGAAGTATCAGCTTCAGCAGAGAACCTGAGCAGCAACATTGACCAGACAGCATCCTCCCTGGAAGAGATCAGCAGGTCGGTTCAGGGTATATTTAAAAATATTGAGGATATTACCTATTCATCTAATACCGCAGCTTCAAGCGCCGGGGAAATGGAGAAATCCATAAGGTCTGTTTCAATGATGGCGCGGGAAGGCGAAGAGGTAAGTCAACGCACTTCAGCCGACGCCGAATCGGGTATTAACATGGCAGCCCGTTCCATCCAGGGACTGAAACGGATGAGTGAGAGCATGAGCCGTTCCGCAACTTCAATAAATGACCTGGGTAAGAAATCAGGTGAAATAAGCCGGATCGTTGATACAATTAATCTCATATCTGAGAGGACAAATCTTCTGTCACTCAATGCTTCTATTGAAGCTGCACGGGCAGGTGATGCAGGCCGGGCATTTGGCGTTGTAGCTGAGGAGATAAGGAATCTCTCGGAAAGAGCTGCAAGGGCAACGGCTGAAATATCAGATATTATAAGGTCGGTCCAGGAGGCTACGCAGGAGGCTGTAACAATAACGCGTGAAGGTCTCAGGGTCGCAGAAGAAGGTTCTTCACTGGCAGAGGTCAGCAGGGCAGGTCTCGATAAGATTCTTTTCGGGGTTAATGAAAACAAAGCCCTGAATACAAGAATCTCAAGGGCTGCGGAAGAACAGATCAAGGCAGGAGAGGAACTTGTTAATTCCATAACAAGCATTAACACTCAGGTCAGGCTGGTACAGAAGTCCACTGCTGAACAGCTTGAAGCAACCGATAACATAGTTCGTAATACTAACCAGGTAAGAAAGATATCATCACAGGTTTCGCTGGCAATGAACGACCAGAGCAAGGCAGCACGTGAAATTCTTAAGGCAGCCCGTACTACCTCCGGTATGGCTGAACAGCTCAGACAGGCAACAAATGAGCAATCAGGCACAATAAGACAGCTATCAGTGTCCCTTGATTCCATGCGAAAAGGAGCCTCAAAAACAGCTGGTTCGCTGAACGACCAGGTAAAAGTAAATGAGCAGTTCAGCAACGAGACAGGAAACCTTAGCAAAGGGATTGCTTCGATAGAGAAAGACATGATGGAACAGGCTTCAACATTGAAACAGTTGCTAATGTCGTCTGACAGCATGAGAAAACAGGCCGAAACAGCCACCCGTTCACTCACAGAACAAGTGAATGCATTGCGCGATATGTCAGCAGCCGGCCAGAATATCTCAAAGCAAATAAGACTAATTACAAGAGCCAATAAGGAAAATACCGCAAACGCTGAAAAACTTATAAGAGTTATAGCCGAGATCGATAAGTCCTCTGAACAGAATTTTGCTGATGCAGAAGAAACGCGTAAAAACGTTAAGTCTCTCAGGGATAATATGAATGATCTGGACGAAAAAATGGAAGATATAAGCAAAGAACTGATCGAAACATCAAATCAAAGGTAATATGTCCGAGACCAGTCCCATAGGCATTTTAACAACAGATATAAACCTGGTGATCACTTCCTGGAACGATTGGCTTGAATCAGCCACAGGTATATCTGAATCTTCCGTTAAAGGCCGGAACTTATCCGCTGTAATTCCTGATATTGAAAAAAGAGGCTTATGCGACCGTTTCCTCAAGGTTCTTACAGAAGGAAGCGTTGAACTGCTTACGGCAAGTTTTCACAGGTTTCTGGTAAGGATACCTCTGAAAATCACCGCCGGAAGATTCACTGAAATGCAGCAGAACGTTACAATATTACCCCTGGCTGAAGAAGGATCCGTGCTTGGAACACTTGTAACAATAGAAGATGTGACGAGACAGCTTGTTGCCAGGGAAGATGAGTCGCAGAGATTGAGCCTTGAAAAATTATCAAGCAATGACTGGCTTATACGAAATGAGGCCGCCAGTTCTCTTTCCGGGTCAGGGAAGCTTATAATATCTGAAGTGCTAAGGAAGATAAGACTTGAACACAGGCACCCCGGTATCCTCAGCTCAGCAATGAAGATTGTATCTCTGAGCAATGAAGACATCACTGATTATCTCATCGAGTTTCTTAATGACAGGGATCATGAACTGAGGATATATGCTGCCCAGATGCTTGGAGAAAAGAACACTCCGGCTGTTATAGAAGCACTCATGGAAGCCCTCGATGATCCCGATACAAATGTCAGGTATCATATTATCGAAGCGCTCGGCAAACTGAAAGCAGTACAGGCTGTTGAAAGGCTTGCAAGGATTGCCCTGGAAAGGAATTTCTTCACATCATTTCCTGCTGTCGATGCCCTGCGTTCAATTGGAGACAGCCGCTCGGCAAGGTTGCTCTACCCGCTTATGAATGATGATCTGCTTGGTACTCCTGTACTTGAAGCTTTAGGTGAATTTGGTGAATCTGATGCTATTCCCCTTATGGCAGAACTGATCAACAGAAATTCTCCCCTGCTTACCGGCATTGTCGATGCAATGTGCCGGATGAACGAGAGATATTACAGGATGCTGGGCGATAAATACTTTATTGCCGAAACAGCATCCTATCATATAAATAAAGTTGGTATTAAAAACCTGCTCGAATATCTTAAGATGCCGGCCATAAGAAACGGCGAGCTGAAATCACTGATCACAGTGCTGAGCTGGATTGATGATCAGCAGATAAGAAGCTCTCTTACACGTTACCTTGGTTATGCGGAAACCAGCAGGCAGATAATCGATGCATTTGTCGCATCCGGGCATAAGGTTGTGGATCTTCTTATTTCACAACTTGATGAAGAGATCGATGTGAGGAAAGCTGCAATAATGGCTCTGGGCAGGATTGGCAGCACTGATTCGGTATCTGCTTTGCTGCCTTTGCTGATGGATGATGAGACAGCTGTTATTACATGCGGAGCCCTGGCCAAAATCGGCGATGGAAGGGCCTTTAGGCCGCTCATGGAGCTTATTGGTCATAACAGTCCTTCTATCCGGAGGGCCGCGATTGCTGCACTTAACTCAATAGGGCATCCCGAGATGGAGAGGATAATACCTTCCCTTTTCACCGATAAAAATCCTCATGTTCGTGAATCTGCAATCAGGATTGCGGGTTACTTCGGATTTCCTGGCAGCAGGGTTTTTGTTCAGCAGATGATATCGGATATGGATATCAATGTGAGGATTGCCGCTATTGAGAATATGCCGTTCTTTGAGGATGAACGTATGATGTCGGCTCTTCTATGCCTGTGTGAGGACCATAATCCTAAGATACGTGAGGCTGTAGTCAGGGCCTTGGGCCAGACTGATTCGAAACAATCGTGGCTTATCCTGGCAAAAGCCCTGAATGACAATGATGAATGGGTTCGTTATTATGCGATAAAATCGATCGACAACCATGGTTTTGTGGATATCATGGATAAGATCAGGGATATGGCTTTGAATGATCCTGTTCCGTTTGTGCGTCTTGCATCAATTGAATACCTCGGCCATATCGGCGGAAGCCTTTCAGCTTCGGCTCTTGCATCTCTTTCAAATGATCCTGTGAAAGATATTGCACAGGCTGCGGTAAACGCCCTTGGCGATATTCATCATCCTGATGCACTTCCGCCTCTCATTGCATTATCGAGGTCGTATGAACCAGATATCAGGAAGTCAGCTCTCGAAGCCCTTGGCAGAAGAGGAGGTATCGGGACTGCAGAAGTTCTGCAGTGGGCAGCTCTTACTGAAAAAGATCAGTCGATGAAAAATTCAGCAATCGCAGGCTTGCGGAATATTGCAACACGGGATTCTGTAAATGCACTACTGAACCTTACTTCTGATCCCGGGAACAGGGAAAAAGCAATAAATGCTCTTGCTTCCCTGCCTGATTCAATGATCGACCTGATTGCAGCCGGCCTTGAACACAAGATTTCACATGTAAGGACAGCTGTAGTGGAAATATTATTGCGGATACATACTCCACAGGCTTCAGAGATGCTTTCAGAATGCCTTACAAATGAAGATCTCAATGTCAGGCTTGCTGCTGTTTATGCACTTCATAAACTTGGAAATAAAAGACATATCAAAAAAATACTTGATTTGAAGGAATCAGATCCCGACCCGGTAATCAGGAAGACTGTTGAAGATATCATACGGACAAATTCCGAATTAATCTGAGGTATATGGCATTCTTCTCCGAAAACCTGGCTCTGCCGGATAATGCATTCCTGATTCTTAGAAATCTGATTATGGAAAGGACAGGGATATATTTTGAAGACGATAAAAAGGATATGCTTGCCGATAAGCTGTCAGACAGGGTAATTGAAAAGGGATTCAATTCATTCATAGATTATTATTATCTCCTGAAGTATGATAAGGATAATCCTGATGAATGGAACACAGTGCTTGATCTTGTTACAGTGAAGGAAACTTATTTCTGGAGAGAAGCTGACCATATAGAAGCACTTGTTAAACATATCGTTCCGGAATTTGAAACAGGGAATTCTAATAGTGTTTTGAGGATATGGAGCGCTGCATGTTCAACAGGGGAGGAACCTTTATCACTTGTTATGGCTCTCGATAGTGCGGGATGGCTTAAGAAGATCAGGGTTGAGCTCATTGCAAGTGACGCCAGCAGGATGGCGCTTGAGAAGGCCAGGAAAGGGCTATTCAGAGAAAAATCTTTTAAATCTCTTCCGGAAAAGATGAAGAAAAAGTATTTCGTACAGGAAGGGGCTGAATGGCGAATAAAGTCAGAAATACTTGACAAGGTGAGATGGGAGCAAATAAACCTTGTTGATGACAACCAGCGCTCATTGCCTGGCAATGTGAATGTTATCTTTTGCCGGAATATGTTCATATATATGAAGGAAGATCATATCAGGCGCATACTGGAAGGATTTTATTCACAGCTTCTTAAACCAGGTTATCTTTTTGTCGGTGTATCGGAATCCCTGTTCAGGATAAGAAACAAATTTGAGCTTACAGAACTTGATAAAACATTTGTCTATAAAAAAGAATAAAACTTCAGTGATCTGAAACAAGCGGGTGTATGGATAAACTAATTAAAGTATTGATAGTAGATGATTCGGCATACATAAGGAAAGTACTGAAAATGATCCTTAACAAAAGCCCTTTCATTGAGGTCGTGGGTACCGCGACAAACGGGATTGATGCACTTGAGAAAGCCGAACAACTGGAGCCGGATGTGATCACTTGCGACCTGATAATGCCAGAAATGGATGGAGTGAGTTTTATCAGGGAACAGATGAAGAGAAAGCCTGTCCCGATTGTAGTCGTCAGCATTGCCAGTGAAAGTGGCGAAATGGCCCTGAAAGCGCTGGAGGCATGTGCAGTATCATTTGTTCAGAAACCTACTGCACTGGCCACTGACAGGGTTTTTGAAATGAGCGAGGAGCTTGTGCAGGCTGTGAAGAATGCTTCTGGGATTTCACTCAGGGCATTGATAAATCAGGCTTCGGTAAAGCCTGTTGAACCCGATATTAATGTTGAAAAGAGATCAGGAACTGAGATCATTGTAATTGGAATATCGACAGGGGGGCCGCAGGGCCTGAAATCGGTTATCCCGCATCTTCCTGCTCTCTTTCCTGTCCCTGTTGTAATAGTTCTCCACATGCCTGTCGGTTACACCGACCTTTACTCCCGCAAGCTGGGAGAGATTTCAAAGATTCACGTATCCGAAGGTCGTGAAGGCCAGCCTGTAACGGCAGGAGAAGTGATAATTGCTCCTGCCGGCAAGCATCTCACATTCCGGAGATCAGGTGACGGAATGACTTATGTACATCTCGACTCTAAACCCTTTGATACTCCTCACAGGCCTTCTGTGGATGTCCTCTTTGAATCGGCTGCAAACATGTTTGGCGAGCATGTGCTTGGAGTGGTAATGACTGGTATGGGTAATGATGGAAAGGAGGGAAGCGCCTGGATAAAGGCAAAAGGCGGAAAAGTGATATGTGAATCACAGGAAACCTGTGTTGTGTACGGTATGCCAAGGTCTGTTGTCGAGGCAGGTTTGTGCGATATGGAAGTACCACTGTATGATATGGCAAATAAATTAATTGAAGTAATCTGATGGCAAAAATTCTGATTATAGACGATTCTTCATTGTCAAGAAGACTTTTGAGGAAGATACTAGAGGAAGCTTCATATGAGGTTATTGAGGCAAGCGACGGATATTCAGCTCTGGAAGTTTTCACTTTTGAAGAACCTCAACTTGTTATGCTTGATCTCACAATGCCCGGGATTAACGGCTTTGAAGTGCTGAAACAGCTGAAAAGGATTAACCCGGCGGTCAAGGTAATTGTTGCTTCGGCTGACGTTCAGAGCATGACAAGAGATCAGGCGTTCAGGGAAGGCGCTGACGGTTTCATAAATAAACCCTTTGTTACAACAGAAATTACAGAACTGGTTCAAACAATCCTTAGCTATGTTTCTAACTGAAGTCCAGAAGGACGCCCTTACCGAATTGATAAACATCGGTTTTTCAAAATCGGCAGCCTCTTTGTCAGAGCTGACAGGATACAGGATCTTGCTTGGTATTCCTGAGGTAAAGCTTATGCCAATTGCTGAACTCGCAAATGGTCTCTCTCATCTTGTAGATGACAAGATCATTACTGTACATCAGATTTTCAACGGACCTGTCGCCGGTGATGCAATGCTGATACTTAACCATAATGATTCCAAAAGGCTGGTAAACCTCATGCTGAATGAAAATGATGCTAATATCAGCGATGCTTCAATGAAAGATGTTCTTTCGGAAGTAGGTAATATAATGCTCAATTCCTGCCTTGGAATGTTCGGCAACATCCTGAAAATAAGGATCACTTTTACAGTTCCCCAGCTTCAGCTTGAGACTCTCGAAAAGCTTATCAGGACTATAACAATCGATAATGTCGAGATCAGCTATGCCCTGATGGTTTCAATGGAATTCAGATTGCGTGATAAAGCTATAAGCAGTTTTCTTATCCTGGTTCTTGGAATTACTTCCCTTGAACAATTGCTGCTTGAAATCGAGAAACTTGGCTGATAATGAGAATCAAAAATTATACTACATCTGATTCACTGTATAAGTGGATATTTGAGTATGCTGATTTTGGCATAATAATTACAGATCATGAGCTTACTGTAACTGATGTAAACAGGTGGCTGCTCGAGCAGGCGGGCAAGGAAAAAGACTCAGTGCAGGGCAAGCACCTGCTTGAAGCCTTCACTGAAATAAAGGAGAGAAAGCTGGAACACTACCTCTATAATGCATTACATGGTGCATCAACGATTCTAACAGCCAGGTTTCATGGATACCTGTTAAAATTAAGATCAGAACATGATGAACAGGCTGGAATAATGAAACAGACAGTCAGGATAACTCCTCTATATGATGATGATCTTATTACCGGTCTTATAATTCACATCGAAGACGTGACCGAAAGGCTTATCAGGGAGGAACAGATGCAAAAGCAGAATGAGGAACTGCACAAGCTGAATTCAACAAAAGACAGGTTTTTCCGGATCATTGCCCATGACCTGCGCAGTCCTTTTACAGCTCTTCTTGGTTTCAGCGAAATTCTGCTTAACGATGAAAATATGACTGAAAAGCAACGAAGGGATATCATAAAAATGCTTCATGACTCTATTGGAGATAACTATGTTTTTCTCGAGAACCTTTTGAAATGGTCACAGCTCCAGACAGGTCATTTTGAGCTTCAGTTCACAAATGTCAGGCTTAAGGAAATTACAGATCACATCATCAGCATTGCAACTCCACTTATAAGATCGAAAGAAATCGAAGTTGATGTCTCTGGTATAACTCCTGATACTATTATTTATACAGATAAACAGGCAATAACATCAGTAATTTATAACCTGTTCTTTAATGCACTGAAATTTACCCCGGCAGGCGGCAGGGTTGATATAAGGTCGGTTGAAGATGAAGATGCCACCATAATATTTGTCCGCGACAATGGTGTGGGAATTAAAGAAGAAAAGCTCGACAAACTTTTCAGGATTGATGAAAAAACAGTTTCAACACCAGGCACAAATAAAGAAAGAGGAAGCGGTATGGGATTGCTTCTTGTTAAAGAGTTTGTCGATAAGCTTGGAGGTGAAATATGGGCAGAGAGTATTGAAGGAGCAGGGTCAACTTTCTATATTTCAATTCCCCTCCAGGTGACCGGTGAGAAACCAGGTGAACAGGTATAATTCGAAATTTGACCACCAGTTGCATATGGATTGAGCAATTAAATTGATAAATTTACTCAACCAGTAAACTGTAATGCCATGAAAAAATATGCAACTATTATCCTTTTCATCCTTCTTGGAAGCGCATGCACCCGCTCGCAGGGATGGTTCAAGGTAACTGAAACAACACCCAAAACCTGGACGATCAGTGACAACGGATCAGACAACATGTATCTTGTGGAGGGAAGAGACAGCGCATTGCTAATCGATACAGGCCTGGGATCAGCAGATATTGCTTCGCTCGCAGGAAGTTTAACCAATAAGCCTCTAATCGTACTTAATACCCATGCCCATCCTGATCATTCCGGGGGAAATTACCAGTTTGAAAAAATATATATACATCCGGAAGATATTGAAGCTGCACGCACATACAATCCATCCTCGGGTGGAAATACTTCAGCACGGCAGGGCAGCAAGCCGCCTGAAAATGAGCTTTTCAAAGGAAAGCCTTTTGATACAAAGATATTGCCTCTCGATGATGGAAGAATCTTTGACCTTGGCGGCAGGAGAATTCAGGTTATCTATGCACCGGGCCATACACCGGGAGAGATCTGCCTTCTGGATATTGATAACAAAGTCCTCTTTACCGGCGATAATACCAATTCACTCGTGTGGCTGTTCCTTCCAAACTGCAAACCTCTGCATGAATACCTTACAACGCTTGAAATGCTCGACAGCAGAAGTAATGAATATTTTACAATAATGCCGGGTCATGGGACGCCTCTTCCTGCAGGCTTCATTAAAGATCAGATTGCATGTGTAAAAGGAATTCTCAGCAACACGATTGAATCAAAACCCTATGAGTCGTCCTTTTCCGGAACTGCAAGGGTATCTGAATATGGCAGCGCCAGTGTTGTGTTTAATCCGGAAAATTTATAAAAGTCCATAACTTCTAAGCACCTTTTTTAGGTTTGTCATGGCTCACGCTTAAGGTGCGTTCTCTAAGTCAGTTAAATAATATATATAATAATATATATAATAATATATATAATAATATATATAATAATGACTCAGATATAATTTTAAGTGCTTAAATATTATTTAATTTTCTTTTACTTTCTTTTGCGGGAAAGAAAGTAAACAAAGAAACAAGAATGTAATTTGCCATGATGAGTTTGGGTCTCAGGACGGCCTCAGGGAATTTTGGGAGGCTATGTGCGAAGATTGAAGGGAGAGTGAAAGTTTTTAGCCTTGCTGTGAGGGGCTCTGCAGTAAGCAATACTGTTTGAACCGATAGCTTGCTATCGGGTGAGTTGTATTGCGTGAGCAAGGTTAAAAAATTGAGCCCCAAAATTAACTGAAGCCTTGACTTTTTTTGGTTACTTTTTTGTGTCAAGACAAAAAAGTAACTGGGGTTTGGGGCGAACGCCCCATATTTTATATTAAACATAGAGATTAATTTTGACTAAATTTACAATATGAAAATAATCCTGGCAGGACCAGCATGGCCATACAGAGGTGGTATTGCAGAATTCAGCAACAGGCTTATGCAGCAATTTTCAGCTGAAGGGCACCAGGCTGAGATAGTTACATTCAGGCTGCAGTATCCTTCAATCCTGTTCCCCGGGAAATCCCAGCTTACCGGTGCTTCTTCCCCGGGAAATATACAGACAATAAGGCTGATTAATTCAATCAACCCTTTAAACTGGCTTAAAACTGGTAATTACATCAGGAAGCTGAAACCGGATATTCTCATACTGCGTTTCTGGCTTCCTTTCATGGGGCCATGCCTCGGTACAATTGCCAGGCTGGTAAGAAGAAACAAGCAAACAAAGATTGTATGTGTGTTCGACAATGTGATACCTCATGAAAAAAGGCCGGGAGATAAACTGTTTACAAAATATTTTACAGGCAGCATCGATTGTGCAATTGTCATGGCAGAATCTGTTGGAAAAGACCTGGAGAAATTCAGGAAGGATCTCCCTGTCAGGCTGCTTTATCATCCACTTTATGACAACTATGGTAATGCGGTGCCACGTGATGAAGCTTTGTCGAAGCTGAAGCTTGATGTGCAGTTCAGGTATATACTTTTTTTTGGATTTGTCAGGAAATATAAGGGACTGGATCTTCTTCTCCATGCATTTTCTGATGACAGGTTCAGGAATTCAGGTATAAGGCTGATAGTTGCAGGAGAGTTTTATGAGGATGAAAAATATTATACCGGCATCATAGATGGGAAAAAGATTCACGATGAAGTCATCTTCTTCAACAGGTTCATTCCTGATGATGAGGTCAAGCTCTTCTTCAGTGCTGCAGATATTGTTGCCCAGCCATACAGGTCTGCAACTCAGAGCGGAGTATCGCAGATAGCCTTTAATTTTGACAGGCCGGTGCTTGTGACTGATGTGGGAGGATTAAGGGAAATTGTGCCTGATCGCAAGTGCGGGTATGTTGTCAATCCTGACCCGCAGGAAATTGCAGGTTCACTAATAGATTTCTTCAGTAACGACAGGGTAAAGAGTTTTTCTGAATGTGTCAGGGAGCAAAAAAAGAAATTTGGCTGGGAGAAGTTCACAGAAGCAATTCTCGAATGTTGCACGCTGGTTAAACCCCGTTGATCTCGTCGCGTACAAGATATTTGTTCCTTTCAGGTGAATTCCTGTTGATCAGTTCACCCAGAAAACCGGTCAGGAACAGCAGAGTGCCTATTATCATCGCTGTTAATGCAATGTAGAAATAGGGGCTCTGAGTAACCAGGGGTGCCCTCATATGATGATTTATAAAATACATCTTCTTTACACCAAGGTAAACAGTCATCACAAAGCCTATGAGGAACATAAGTGTTCCAAGTGAGCCGAAAAGGTGCATCGGGCTTTTCCCGAAGCGGCTTATAAAGCCGATAGTGAGGAGGTCGAGATAACCTTTCATGAACCTGTCAAGTCCATATTTGGTTACACCATATTTCCGTGGGTGGTGTTCGACAACTTTCTCTCCAATATTCTTAAAACCTGCCTCGCGGGCAAGCATCGGAATGTACCTGTGCATCTCGCCATAAACCTCGATGCTTTTAACAACATCGAGCCTGTATGCTTTTAATCCGCAGTTGAAATCATGAAGCTTAATACCTGATGCCAGCCGCGCACTGCCGTTGTAGAACTTACTTGTAACTCTTTTAATGAACGGATCATAACGCTTCTTTTTCCAGCCCGAGACAAGGTCATATCCTCCTTCCCTTATCATCTTTACAAGTCCGGGAATTTCATCAGGGCTATCCTGCAGGTCCGAGTCCATGGTAATAACAACTTCACCTCGTGCTGCTGAAAATCCCGTATGGAGTGCTGCTGCTTTTCCATAGTTCCTGCGGAACCTGATGCCCCTGATATAACTGTTTGTTGTTCCGAGATTGGTAATGATCTTCCATGATGAATCTGAACTTCCGTCATCGACAAATATCAATTCATATGAAAAGGAGTTTTCATTGCAGACTTTTACTATCCAGTCTGCAAGTTCGCTGATTGACTCCTCTTCATTATATACTGGTACAACAACAGATAGATCCATATGAAACATCAGTTTGCCGGAGTGTCAATAAGAGGATTTCCTTCTTTTTTTGTGAATATGCCCACAATAAGTGACAATACTACTCCATAAAACATGTTTCCAAGTAATGAAAGCGGAGCAGTGATCTCAGGCTTCAGGAATTTCTTCTGCAACTGCATTGCTGTATCAATTGCACTTTCAGGAACCTTGCCGGTAGCTCTCATCTGATCTTCAACAAACGCAAGCATTTTCGCAGGGAGATCAGGATCAATTACGGTGTACAGGAGGTAGGTGAATATTGCACTGATTACTGCATAATAAAAGAAGATAATAACGCCGGCTCCCACAGACTGGCCATATGTGATTCTCCCGTGCAGGTGATTGTCACGGTACGATTTGACAAAATAATAAAGAAGGAACACAGACAGGAGCAGGAATATATAGCTGACACTTTTGTTGAAGGTCAGGTCCATAATCCATATAACAAGGGTGAAAATGACTCCTGCCAGGCCCATTATGAGGCCATTGTTGAGATTTGCTTTCCAGGGATTAACTTTTTCTTCCATAATATTAAGATTAACCAGATACAGTTTGAATAACAAATATAATGTAAAAAAATGGTTAGGCTGAAATCTGAATTAATTTTGCGGGCTGGTGAATTTATACTATTTTTGTGCGGGGTAAGTCTTATACGACCAGCTCCTGCTGAACTCCCCCAGGGCCGGAAGGTAGCAAGGGTAGGCAGTTGTAGCGGTGCGATATAAGTCGCTTACCCTTCTTTTTTAAGGTTCTGTCCTGGCGTCATGTGTCCTGGCGTCGTGTGTCCTGGCGTCATTTGTCAACAACCAGGTTGCGTTGGTTTCGCCCTGATCCGATAAATCCCTTATACATACCAGTTTTCAACATGATCGGTTTATTATTACCTTTATATTTTAATCAATAAAATGCTGATCCGGCTATACAACGACAATCCGAGTCCGAAGAAGATAAGGCAGATTGCAGACATACTTGAAAACGACGGTGTAATAATCTATCCGACAGACACTGTTTATGCAATGGGTTGTTCAATAACATCAAAAAAAGCTATCGAACGCCTGGCAAGATACAAGGGTGTGGATCCGAAAAATCCTGATATGTCTGTTATCTTCCACGACATGAGCCAGCTGTCTGAATACACAATAATAAGGGATAATACTTTATTCAAGCTTCTGAAAAGAAACCTTCCCGGTCCTTTTACATTCATTGTCCAGGCAAACAGCCAGTTCCCAAAACTGTTCATGGGAAAAAAGAAAACAATAGGCATTAGAATACCTGATAACAACATAATCCTTGAAGTTGTAAGGGAATTTGGAAAGCCTCTTATTACTACATCAATCCATGATCCTGATGAGGTTATTGAGTACACAACTGATCCCGAGCTCATATTTGAGAAATTCAGCAATTTTGCAGATGCCATTATCGATGGCGGGTATGGCAGGAATGAGGCATCAACTATAGTCGACTGCACAGGTGATGAGCCACAGATAATCAGGCAGGGTCTTGGAATACTTGAATACTGATCAGGTCCTGTAAAAACTTCTTGTAAAGAGTACAAGAACAGTAAGTATCTCGAGCCTTCCCAGCAGCATCAATCCCGACATAAACCATTTTCCTGCTGCAGGCATCTCTGAGAAGTTTGTAAAGATTCCCGATGCACCCATGCCCGGACCGATATTTGCCAGCATACTAACGGAAGTGCTGAAAGATTCTATGATATCATATCCCATGAATGAAATAAGCAGCGACGAGGCACAGATAATGAAAAACGTAAAGCTTATAAATACAAGGACGTTAAAGACGATCGTCTGGTTAAGTATCTTTTTATCAAGCTTTACCGGGATAAAGGCATACGGATGTAAAAGTCTTGAAAGCTCACTCCTGCTATTTTTAATAACTATCAGCAGCCTCATGCTCTTGAACCCGCCGCTTGGTGAACCTGAGGTTCCTCCGGTCAGCATCAATGCAAAGAAAATGATCATCAGCAGGTGATTCCACAACTGGTTGTCATGCACATAAAAGCCTGTTGTTGTAACGATTGAGATAACATGAAATGAACCCTGTATAATTGATTTGCCTGCAGGTACCCCGTTCATAAAATATAATATCCCTGACACGATCACCATAAAAGTGAGGCAGACAGCAGAGTAGAATATAATTTCATTGCTTCCGGTGATCTTTCGGAAATCACGTTTCAGACCATGATAAATGTAGGTCATGCTCATGCCAGCAATGAACATGTAGAGTGTGAGTATAATTGTGGTAAAGGGTAGGGCAAATGCTGTAATGCCGTTGTTAGCGGTTGAAAATCCCCCGGTTGACATTGTGGAAAAGGACAGGCAGACTGAATCAAAAACAGGCACGCCGCTTAGTGCAAGCATTAATGCTTCAGAGAGTGTCAGGATGGCATAGATGATGATCAGTCGTTTGGCAACATCCTTGATGCGAGGATGAATCTTTTCGGCCTGCTGCCCGGAAAAATCCCCTGCGGGCAGCTGGATAAATATTGTTTTGAATACCGGCAGAACGTAGAGCGAGATAAAAATAACGCCCATTCCACCAATCCACTGAGTGAGGCTTCTCCAGAACAAAATGCCATGAGGAAGGATCTCGACATCACGGAAGATTGTGGCGCCTGTTGTTGTAAAGCCTGAAATAGATTCGAAAAAAGCATCGGTAAAATCGGAGATAGTTCCGCTAAGCAGGTAAGGTAAAGTGCCGAAAAGAGTAAAGATCACCCACCCACCGGTGATTATAAGATAACCTTCCTTTTTTCCTGTGATCTTTTCAGCATTCCTTGCCGGGGTGAAAGCTATTATACCCGTTAGAAGAGTGATGAGTGCAGAATAAAGGAATGATGATGTTGCCGGTTCCTGGTAGATATAGGATACTGCTGCAGAAACAAGCATGAAAAATCCTTCAGCAATAATAAGCAGGCTGAATATCCTTGCTATGATCCTGAAGTTGATCATTATTTTCAGATAAAATATTTGGAAACCTTCTCAAATGCGGAAGGCAATGTAAAGACAACAACTTTGTCCCCGGCCTTTATAATTGTATCCCCGGTAGCAATGAAAGGTTCGCCTTCGCGGGTTCCGCCACCTACAATTGCATCTTTCGGGAACTCAAGGCTCCTGAGGGTGCCTTTCGTGATCTTAGCTCGCGGTGGAACATCAAACTCCAGCACTTCAGCATCAGTTCCCGTCATATACTTTACCTGTGTTACGTTCGGGTTTGTTGTGTGCCGGAATATCCTGCTGGCGGCAGATATCTTTTTATTGATAATTGTATCTATTCCTGTATTTTCAGCAAGATTGATGTATTCCATGTTCTCTACCTCGGCAATAGTCCTTCTTACACCCATCTTCTTTGCAAGAAGGCATGAAAGGATATTTGTTTCTGAGTTGCCTGTCACAGCAACAAAGGCATCCGTTCCTGTTATTCCTTCCTGTTCAAGCAGGTCGACATTCCTGCCGTCACCGTTAATTATCATCGTATTTTCGAGAATCTCAGCGAGCTCCTCACATCTCTTGATATCGATATCAATTAGCTTTACCTGGGCTGTTCTTTGCATATACAATGCGACATGCTTGCCTATCCTGCTTCCTCCCAGGATCATTATGCTGTTTGCTTCAAAATTTTTCATGCCAGAGGTTTTCATCATTTCATTTATACCCTCGCGGGTTGAAATGATGAATACAGTATCTCCGGCCATGAATGTTTCATTTCCCCTTGGTATTATTGTAATTTCATTTCTTTTTATTGCTACAGCACGATATTTCTCTGTCTGGTTAGAAATTGCTATGTCCCGGAGAGATTTATTCAGTATTGGCGATTTTTCATCAAGCTTTTGTACGAACATTGCAAGCTTCCCTCCGGAGAATTCCATAAATTCACTTGTGCCCGTTTCATGTAACAATCCAAGAACTTCCCTTGCTGCGATCAGCTCTGGATATATAAGTGAATCAATACCAATTGACTGGAAGAAGTCAACATTTGAATGTTCGAGATAATCCAGGTTGTCAATCCTGGCTATTGTCTTAAGCGCTCCGAATCTTTTGGCAAGAACCGAGGCTGTAATATTTGTATCCTCATAATGGGTTACAGCGATAAAGAGATCCGTTCTTTTCCTCAGTATGTCCTGGAGCAGCCTGACAGATGTTGCCGAGCCTTCGTAAGTCAGCACATCAAGCGAATTATCAACAGGTTTCAGGAACTGTTCTTCGGAATCGATGAGTATTATTTCATGATTCTCGTTCGCCAGCATCTTGGCAAGATGTGTTCCGACTTCTCCTGCACCTGCAATTACTATTCTCATTTTAATGAATCAAAAAGTGAGCAAAATAAGAGATAAATGACTTAATAAGGAAGAGTTTTCTGATATTTATTTTTCAGGTAATCAAAGGCTTCTTATAAAAGCTCCCGACTGTTTGACAGAATGTACAGCAATATTTGAAGAAGGCATTTTATTACCGCCGGTTACGTTACCGGTAACAATAATTGTACATGAATCGTTCATTTTCCGAAAATCATTGACATCGAAATTTCCATTAACAATTAAAAAGTCCGCATTTTTTACATATCTGGCATCTTTTCCTGGTGACTGGCTGAATAATATCCGGTGGCCGCCGGCACTGATAACCAAAGGTTTTTTATTGATCATGATCCTGGGTTCAAGATCAAGACTTGCACAATGCCTTTTTACTTCAGGTAAAATAATTGCACTGTCAGTGTACAGGTATAGCACTTTTCCTGATCTGATGCCGGTGCTGGCTGAACCGACGCAGTTATAAACAATCAGCTCGCCGGAGGTTTTTATAATATATGTTTTTATTGTTGTTGCTGCTATATAGACCAGTACAACTGCCAGCGGAACATGCAATTTTTTTCTCCCTTCAAGAATAAAATATGTGAGTGTGAAGATTGTAAAAGACAGAATAATGCATTCAGGAATAGTCATTCCAAGATTCTCAATACTTGAGGAAGGAAGTGAAGCAGCTTTTGCAGTGATTGCTTCCGTAAAACCTGTCAGCCTGTCGAGCAGAATACCTGTTGCTGACGAAAGTATTTTTAAGGGATAAATCACCGGCACTATACATCCAAGTATTACGATCAATGATGAGACAGGTACTATGATAAAGTTTGTAAGAATGAAATACGGCGGAAAGCGATTGAAAAAAAGCAATGTAAGAGGTAGTGTTCCTGCCTGGGCGATCAGAGTTACTGACACTGATTGCCAGCCGAGTGAGAGAAGCTTATTCCCCGGACTTAGAACTTTATACATTCCTGTGTAGAACCTGATTATGAAAATTACTGCTGAATAGGAGAGCAGGAAACCTGCATCAAATATGACAGATGGCCTTATTAAAATGAGAATAAATGCCGAAGCAAGAACCGAGTTGATCCCGTTTACCTGCCTGTGCATCAGCTTGCCTGCCTGAAGAAAGCTGAACATTATTGTAGCCCTCAGCACTGAAGGTGTAAGGCCGGTAACGAAGGCAAATGCCCACAGGAGAAGAAGTGTTATTATGATCCTTGGAATTAAAAGCCTCCCGTTCATGAAAAACAGGAGGTTGAATATGAACATGCTCAGTATAACTGCATGAAGGCCTGAAACTGCCATGATGTGCATAATACCGGCTTTCATGAAGTTTTCCTTAGTATCCGGCTCAAGCATGCTTTTTTCTCCGAGTATAATGGCTGCAGCAAGAGGAAGTCGCTCCGGTGTTATTCCCCTTTCGGAATACATCTCAATTATCCTGTGCCTCACTGCGAGTGCCCTGTGCCTTAGCTTTCTTTTCACAGGGCTGGCGTGTTCAATGAGATCTTCTTTACCTGTATACGACATGTACCTGATTCCCTGGTTCTCCATGTAGAACCTGTAATTGAACTCATAAGGATTGCCCCTGTTGGTTATTTCCACGGGTGTTATCCTTATGTAAAGTATATCACCTGGTCTAAATGAATTTAACGACTCTTTATCCTTATGATAGATGAGCACCGATCCTTTAATCTTATGAGGCTTTTCAGGGGACATTTCAGCCTCGAGCTGAAGGGTCATCATAATACTGGACGGTTTAATCTGTGGGTAGTCGTTTACCCTGCACCTGTAAACAGAAGGCTCCGGATTCAATACTGTTAATGATTTTTTCTCTGCTGTATATAGCATAATTCCTGAAAGAAACAGGGCGGCTGTGCACATGAAGCCATATGCTGATCCTTTATAATGACCAGGCCAACCCTGGATAACTACAAGTATTAATAAGACAATGAAGAAGAGTATCCCTGTCAGCAGAAGGGGAGGCTTAATGTACAACCCGGATACAATACCGGCACACAGTGCAACACATATCCGGAGAAAGGGTATTTCCCTGTGAAGCACAATTCAGCAGTTTGAGACATATAAATATATGAAAATTTTTAATCTGCTGGTGACTGGTGCCATGGTCCCGGGTACCGGGTGCTGGGTGCTGGCGTAAAAGGCTTAAGGGCGTAAAGGCTTAAGGACGTAAGGCTAACAGTATAACGCCATATGATACGAGAACGCTGGGTGTTGTGTACTAAGTACTAATCTTTTCTCCCGGGAGGATTGTCCTGTAGTCGACTTCGAAGTTGCCTTTGCCTATTGCAACAAGCTTGCTTTTCAAAAGCCTTTTCCTTATGGGGCTCAGCTTGTCTGTGAAAAGAATGCCATCCAGGTGGTCATATTCATGTTGTATAACCCTGGCTTTATAGCCTTCGTATACTTCGTCATGATACTCCCATTTTTCATCGTAGTAGTTTATCCTTATTCTGGATTCTCTTACTACTTCCTCACGAAGGTTAGGAATACTGAGGCAGCCTTCCGACATAGGAACCAGATCGGCGCTTCTTTCCGTGATGTGGGCATTAATAAAAACCTTCTTGAATCCTGCCATATCAGGTTCATCTTCGGCAAGCGGCTGGCCATCAATCACGAAAATTCTTATGGACTTGCCAACCTGTGGTGCCGCAAGCCCCAGTCCATCAGAATAATACATGGTCTCAAACATGTCGGATATAAACTGATCCAGGGCAGGATAGTCTTTATCTATATCTACCGCAACCTTCCTGAGCAGGGGATGACCTATTACTAATATCGGGTATATCATTATTTAAACTCCTTATCTTTTTTATTTATTCCAGCTTCCAGGAATGACTGAAGTATTAATGAAGCGCTGATCTTATCAATTAGCGCTTTATCCTGCCTGTCCTTTTTTTTGACTCCTCCCGCAATAAGTGCCTGGAAAGCCATTTTCGATGTGAACCTTTCATCGGCAAGGTTGATTTTTATTCCTGGATACCTGTTTTTAAGTTTCTTTATAAATGGGTTGATGTGCCTGATAGCTTCGCTGGGTGTGTTGTTCATCTGGCGGGGATAACCTACCACGAATTCTTCGACCTCTTCTTTTTTCAGATAGTTGTCAAGAAAAGTCATAATCCCGCCAGTACTCACAGTCTCAAGGGGTGATGCAATAATCTTCATGGGGTCGGTTACTGCTATACCGATCCTTTTTGTACCGAAATCTATTGCCATAATCCTTCCCATCTGATAAAGGGCAAAAATACAAAAATCTCCATTAACTCAGCAGATTGATAATGTTTAGCATGGGTTAACCCAAATGAAAAAAGCCACCCCGGAGGATGGCTTTCTTAATATTAACTGATAAAATTATTCTGTCTTGGTATATTCCATACTGGCAAGACGCTTGTATGAATTATATCTCCATTTTGCATTCTCCTCAGCTGCTTTGAAAAGCATCTCAGCATCTTTCGGGAATGATTTCATGAGAGATGTATAGCGTACCTCGCTCTTCAGGAAGTCCTGGAACCTTGTCCAGTCTGGCTCTTTTGAATCAAGCTGGAACGGATTCTTTCCTTCAGCTTCAAGCATTGGGTTATACCTGTAATTGTGCCAGTAACCTGCCTCAACAGCAGCTTTTGCCTGTGCCTGGGTCTTACCCATTCCATCATTCAGGCCATGGTTGATACATGGTGAGTATGCGATGATGAGTGAAGGGCCTGGATAAGCTTCAGCTTCCTTGATTGCCTTAAGGTACTGGGTGTTATTTGCTCCCATTGACACCTGTGCAACATATACATAACCGTATGTCATTGCCATCTGGCCAAGATCTTTCTTGCGGATCTTCTTGCCTGATGCTGCAAATTTTGCAACGGCTCCTGCAGGTGTTGATTTTGAAGCCTGTCCACCTGTGTTTGAATAAACCTCAGTGTCGAGTACAAGTACGTTCACATCTTCGCCTGAAGCAAGAACGTGATCAAGGCCTCCGTAACCGATGTCATAAGCCCAACCGTCACCACCGAAGATCCAGTGAGATTTCTTAACGAGGTACTGTTTCAGCTGCATGATCTCTTTAGTAACAGGAGAGTTATCTTTTTTGCATGCTTCGATTACTTTTTCAGAAGCAGCTTTTGAAGCTTCTCCATTATCTTTTGCCTTAAGCCATTCCTCGAATGCTGCCCTTGTTTCCGGAGTCAGGTCGCCTGCAAGAGCTTCTGTCATGCGCGATTCAATACGGGTCCTCATCTTGTTTGAACCAAGAGCCTGTCCAAGACCATACTCAGCATTGTCTTCGAACAGTGAGTTAGCCCATGCTGGACCTTGCCCGTTCTTATTGTGAGTGTATGGTGTTGAAGGAGCTGATCCGCCATAGATTGAAGAACATCCTGTTGCATTCGATACGATCATCCTGTCGCCGAAAAGCTGTGTGATAGCCTTGATATAAGGAGTCTCACCACAACCTGCACAAGCGCCTGAGAATTCGAACAGTGGCTGAGCGAACTGGCTGTTCTTCACATTCAGGAATTTATCAACAACTGTATCTTTGTAGCCAACTTTTTCATGCATGTAAGTCCAGCGGTCAGCTTCTGCAAGCTGTGTCTCAAGCGGTTTCATAATGAGCGCTTTGTTCTTTGACGGGCATATATCAGCACAGTTGCCGCAACCTGTACAATCGTATACGCTCACCTGTATCTTGAATTTGTAAGCTTTCAGGTTTCCGGGTATACCCTGGATGGTTGCAGTGTCCTTCGGAGCATTTGCCAGTTCTTCTTCTGTTAGAAGGAAAGGACGGATAGCTGCGTGAGGACATACGTATGAACACTGGTTACACTGGATACACTCTTTTGACTGCCATTCGGGAACGTTAACCGCGATACCACGTTTTTCATACTGTGAAGTTCCGGATGGGAAAGTACCATCTTCCCTTCCAAGGAATGCACTTACAGGAAGATCATCACCTTTCAGCGAGTTGATAGGCTCCATTACGTTGCTGATGAACTCAGGTACATTGCCATTATGTTTTGCATGTGTAACTGTAATGTTTGCCCATTCTGAAGGTATTTCAACTTTCTGAACCTGGCTTCCGCGGTCGACTGCTGCATTGTTCATGTTAACAACTGCTTCACCTTTTCTGCCGTAGCTTTTCAGAATGGCTTTCTTCATCTGTGCTTCTGCCTTCTCATAAGGAATAACGTTTGCAACCTTGAAGAATGCAGCCTGCATTATTGTGTTTGTCCTGTTTCCAAGACCAATCTCTTCAGCAATTGCTGTTGCATTGATGATATAGAAGTTGATCTTGTTTACAGCCATGTATTTCTTCATGTGATCAGGAAGACGTTTCTTTGTTTCTTCAGCATCCCATATAGAGTTGAGAAGGAATGTGCCTCCCTGTTTCAGGCCTTTAAGCATATCGTATTTGTCAAGATATGAAGGTACATGACATGCAACAAAGTCAGGTGTGTTTACAAGATACGGCGAGCGTATCGGTTTGTCGCCAAAACGGAGGTGTGAAGTTGTAATACCACCCGATTTCTTTGAGTCGTATGAGAAATATGCCTGGCAATATTTGTCTGTTGAATCACCAATGATCTTGATAGAGTTCTTGTTGGCACCAACTGTACCGTCTGAACCAAGGCCATAGAATTTGGCTGAATAGGTACCCGGTAAAGCAACATTGATCTCAGGAAGAACAGGCAGTGAATGGAATGTAACATCGTCAACAATACCTACACTGAACTGATTCTTGGGCTGCGCAAGCTTCATGTTTTCAAAGACTGAAAGCATCTGGCTCGGTGTTGTGTCTTTTGAGCTGAGACCATAACGGCCGCCAACTATCAACGGACGCTTTTCTTTGTCGTAGAAAGCATCTTTGATATCAAGATAAAGAGGTTCGCCTGTCGCGCCGATCTCCTTTGTACGGTCAAGAACGGTAATTCTCTTAACTGAAGCAGGAAGGACATTGAACAGGTATTTTGTCGAGAAAGGACGATAAAGATGAACTGAAATGAGACCAACTTTCTCTCCTTTTTCTTTAAGGTAGTCAATAACTTCCTTAATTGTCTCGGTTACAGAGCCCATCGCAATTATGATGTTCTCAGCATCAGGTGCACCGTAGTATGTGAATGGCTTGTATTCCCTGCCGGTTATGCGGTTTATTTCAGCCATGTATGAATTTACAACATCAGGAATAGGCTCATAGAATTTATTTACAGCCTCTTTTGCCTGGAAGAATATGTCGGGGTTTTGAGCTGTACCTCTTGTCACAGGGTGCTCAGGGTTGAGCGCGTTGTTTCTGAAACGTGTAAGTGACTCAAAGTCGATAAGTTTTTTCAGATCTTCAAGTTCCATTACTTCCACTTTCTGTACTTCGTGTGAAGACCTGAAACCATCAAAGAAATGAAGGAAAGGAACTCTTGTTTTGATAGCTGAAAGATGAGCCACTCCGGCAAGGTCCATAATTTCCTGGACACTTCCTGTAGCGAGCATTGCAAAACCTGTCTGGCGGGTTGAATAAATGTCGCTGTGATCACCAAATATTGAAAGAGCATGTGCAGCTACTGTACGAGCCGAAACATGAAATACTCCCGGAAGAAGCTCACCGGCAATCTTGTACATGTTCGGTATCATAAGGAGTAATCCCTGTGAAGCAGTGAAAGTTGAGCAGAGAGCACCTGTCTGCAGGGCGCCATGAAGCGCACCGGCAGCTCCGGCCTCAGATTGCATTTCAACTACTTTAACCTGCTCTCCGAAAATGTTCTTCAGACCACTGGCTGCCCATTCATCAACATATTCAGCCATGGTTGAGGAAGGTGTAATCGGATATATGCAAGCTACTTCGCTGAACATATATGCCACATGCGCAGCGGCCTGGTTACCATCGCATGTTATAAACTTTTTTGTTCCCATTGATTGAAATTTTTATCCTTTGTTTTATATAGTTGCTTACTGTGTTATTTTTGTAACAGGCTGCAAAGTTAAAAATTAATTCATGTTATTTTATTAACAAGTGTTAAATGTAAAAAAATCCTTATCCGGTTAGAATTTAAGGGAATAAGGATCCTTTCAAATACATGGATATTAGCTCCCGTTCATTGAAACAAGAAACTCCTCATTTGATTTGGATTGCAGCAACCTGTCACGCAGGAATTCCATGGCTTCAACAGAGTTCATATCAGTGAGGAAGTTGCGCAATACCCATATTTTCTGAAGTATATTCTTGTTCAAAAGCAGGTCTTCCCTTCTCGTGCTTGAAGCAGGTATGTCGATTGACGGGAAGATTCTCCTGTTAGAGAGTTTGCGGTCGAGCTGGAGCTCCATGTTGCCGGTGCCCTTGAATTCTTCAAAGATTACATCATCCATCTTCGAACCTGTATCGGTAAGAGCAGTTGCCAGTATTGTTAGTGAACCTCCGTTTTCTATATTACGGGCTGCACCGAAGAACCTTTTTGGTTTATGAAGTGCGTTCGAATCAACACCACCAGAAAGAACTTTACCAGATGCAGGTGCAGTTGTGTTGAATGCCCTTGCAAGCCTTGTTATTGAATCAAGAAGGATGACAACATCATGTCCGCATTCAACAAGTCTTTTAGCTTTTTCGAGCACTATGTTTGCCACCCGGCAATGCCTTTCCGCAGGTTCGTCAAATGTTGAAGCAATAACTTCAGCCTTAACATTCCTGGCCATATCGGTAACCTCCTCAGGTCTTTCATCAATGAGCAGTATCATGAGGTAAACCTCGGGGTGATATTTTGCAATCGCATTTGCTATTTCCTGCAGCAGTATCGTCTTACCCGTCTTCGGCTGTGCCACAATAAGACCACGCTGGCCTTTGCCGATAGGTGTGAACATGTCAATTACCCTTACTGAAAGGGAGCCTTCACCAGGCTGGCAAAGTGTAAACTTCTCATCTGGAAAGAGAGGTGTAAGAAAATCGAAAGGAACCCTGTCGCGAATGAAATCCGGACTTCTTCCGTTAATTTCATCTACCTTGATAAGTGGAAAATACTTTTCTCCTTCCTTGGGGGGCCTGATAGATCCTTTAATAGTATCACCTGTCTTAAGGCCAAAAAGCTTAATCTGTGACTGTGAAACATATATATCATCAGGCGAGTTAAGGTAATTGTAATCAGGAGACCTCAGGAAACCGTATCCGTCCGGCATAATTTCGAGTACGCCTGTATTATATATTATACCTTCAAAGTCGTAAGGTTTTTCTTTTCTTTCTTCCCTTACAGGAACAGGTTCCGGTACAGATTCCCTTACCGGTGGTTCAATTATAATGTCAGCGCCGTAGAAATCATCAGCGGGAATTGTTTTCAGATCGTCATTGGCAGGAGGAAATACATCATTGATAATTGCCTGATCCTCCCTGTGTTTCTCAAATTTCGGGGCAGGCTGGTTCATAGGATCTCTTCTTTCAGGCATGTTCCTGTCGTACCTGTCATTTCGCTCAGGCCTGTCAGGCTTCATGTTACGTTTGTTGTTGTCCTGCCTCCATTTTGGATTTCTCCTGTCATCGCGGTTCTGATCCTGCCTGAAATCCGGTCTTTGACCCTGTTCATTCCTGTTTTGTGACTGATCATTCCTGGGATAGTCATTCCTGTTCTTTGACATGTCTTCCCTGGACTGATCGTTCCTTGGATTGGGATAATCTCTCTGGTCATTCCTGGAATGATCCATATTATTTTCAGCTCTTTTAAACAAGTCTGGCCTCTCCGGAGAAGGTTCAGGTTTTCTCGAAGGATCAGCCTGATCGTTTTTGCCATTTTCGTTTGAGAAAGGTGACGCTGAGACAACTGATTCGCTGGATCTCTGCATAACAGGTTTGCTTGTTCTGGGCCTTTTACCTCTTCTTGACGGATCATAGTTCTGGCTGTCCTCGCCTGAATTATCATTGTTGCTTTGATCCTGCGAAGGGATATCCGAGACTTCTGCTACAGGTGGCAGAATAATTGCATCACCAGGCTGGTTTGACTGTTGATCAAGGATCCTGTAAATAAGGTCCTGCTTTTTTAAAGTCTCTGATTTTTTAATGTCAAGCTCTTTTGCTATTTCCCTCAATTCAGGAAGCAATTTCTTACTTAACTCAAGAATGTCATACATATTTTAACTATTGGAATATAAAGAGATCGTAATGATTTTTGGAAACCAGGTCAGAATGATAAACCTGACAGATAAAGCTGCAAACCCTTCAAACTTCTGAAAAACCGCTGCAATATTATAAAACTGATTATATATTTCCTAATAAATAGCTGTAAAAAAGCAACGGGGTTTTACCGGCACACTTTATCCGGCTTTCACAATTGTAATATTGTGCGCAAGTTACAACAAAACAATTGTTAAATCAAAAAAAAAGAATCTTTATTATAATTAACGAAATATTTTTAGTAAAATTGTTGAAGTCTATATCCTCTTTAATCTTAGCCTGGTTTCCCGGATGCGACAGTTAAAAATATCTAAACAGGTTACAAACAGGGACACCCCATCCCTTGATAAGTATCTTCAGGAGATTGGGAAGGTTGATCTTATAAGTCCCGAAGAAGAAGTTAACCTGGCCCGGAGGATCAGGTCTGGTGATCATGAAGCACTGGAAAAGCTGATCAATGCAAACCTCAGATTTGTTGTTTCAGTAGCCAAGCAGTACCAGAACCAGGGTATGAGCCTTCCTGACCTCATTAATGAAGGCAATCTGGGACTGATGAAAGCTGCCCAGCGCTTTGATGAAACAAGGGGGTTCAAGTTCATATCCTATGCTGTGTGGTGGATAAGACAATCAATACTACAGGGTTTGGCTGAACAGGCAAGGATTGTGAGATTACCGGTCAACAAGATCGGTTCAATAAACAGGATCAACAGGGCTTTTGCAAGGCTTGAGCAGGAATTTGAGCGGGAACCCAATTCACAGGAGATTGCTGAAGTGCTGGAGATGGTCCCTGAGGATGTAAAGGATGCATTAAAAACAAACGGTCGCACTCTGAGCATGGATGCACCAATAAGCTCGGATGAGGAAAATACAATGTATGACGTGCTTCAAAGCACCGAAACGCCAAGTCCCGACAAGAACCTTATTAATGAATCACTTTCATATGAAATAGAGCGTGCACTCAGTTCTTTATCATCAAGAGAAGCAAAAGTACTGAAGCTTTATTTTGGTCTTGGCATGAAACATCCTTATACGCTTGAAGAAATAGGGGAGGAGCTTAACCTTACACGCGAAAGGGTTCGCCAGATAAAAGAAAAGGCCATTAAAAGAATCCAGTATACTACCCGCTGCCGCATCCTTAAATCTTACCTGGGTTAACAAATAGTTGCTATCTTTGATGTAAATCATTTGCATGGATCATCTTGTTTCTGCATCTCTGCTTTCTGCAGACCTGGGCAACCTGGAAAAAGAAGTCGGAATGGTGAACAGCAGCGCTGCCGACTGGATACATATTGATGTGATGGACGGGGTATTCGTACCTAACATAACCTTTGGTTTTCCATTAATTGAATATGTAAAAAGATCCTCGAAAAAACCTCTCGATGTTCATCTTATGATAATCGATCCCGACAGGTATCTTTCAAGGTTCAGGGATGCCGGGGCAGATATACTTACAGTTCAATACGAGACTTGCGTTCACCTTAACAGAACTGTCACTGAAATCAGGAATCTTGGCATGAAGGCTGGTGTGGCACTAAATCCTCACACACCTGTCAGCAACCTGAAACATGTTTTGCAATATATCGACCTGGCACTTATAATGACAGTTAACCCGGGTTTCGGAGGCCAGTCTTTCATATCGGAAAGTTATGAGAAGATCATGGAGCTTCGTGAAATGATAGATTCGACAGGCACCGGAACGCTGATCCAGGTTGATGGTGGGGTAGATACGCGAAATGCAGCAAAGCTTGTTAATGAGGGTGTTGATGTGCTGGTGGCAGGCAATGCGATATTCAGCTCAAAAGACCCGTCAGAAACAATCATGAGGCTGAAAGATCTTTTGTAGTACTCATATTCTCAGATAATCATAAATTTTTTCTTTTTCACTGGCATCGAACCATTGTATAGATTCATCCCTCGACCACCATGTCATTTGCCTCTTTGAATATCTTCTTGTATTTCTTTTAATGAGCTCTATTGCCTTTTCCCTTGAGATTGTGCCGGCGAAATAATCAAAAAATTCCCTGTAACCTACAGTATTCAGCGCGTTGAGATGCCTCAGGTCAAATAATTTCGAGGCTTCCTCCTCCAGCCCTTCCTCAATCATCATGTCAACCCGGGTGTTTATGCGTTCATATAACTGCTGCCTCTCTCTCCGAAGGCCGGCTTTTATTATGGTGAAATCGCGTACTGTTTTCCTGTTCTGGAGAAATGAAGAGTATGGTAAGCCTGTACTTTCACATATCTCAAGCGCACGTATAATTCTTTTATGATTCCGGAGATCAACCTTTGTATAGTGGTCAGGGTCGAGCATTTTTAATGCAATCCTGAGGCCTTCAATGCCTTCAGCTTCATACAGCTTATTGTATTTTTCCCTTACGGCAGGATCAGTATCCGGAATGTCATCAATGCCGTTGCACACAGCATCGATATACATACCTGACCCGCCTGTCATAATTACTGTGTTATTCTTTTCGAATAATGAAGGAAGGAGCCTGAGAACATCTCTTTCATAAATGCTGGAACTATAATATTCTCTGACAGACATGAACCTGATGAAATGATGTTTTACCCTCTTAAGAAGATCGTCGCCAGGTACAGCTGTACCGATCCTCATTTCCATGTAAAACTGTCTTGAATCGGCAGAAATGATCTCCGATCCGGTTTTCTCAGCCAGTTCAACGGAAAAATCAGTTTTGCCAACTCCTGTAGGACCAAGCAAAACTATAAGCGTATTTTTCATCAGGAATAAGGAGAGGATTATTCTTCTTCTTCCTCCTCTCCGATGTTATCAATGCTTTCGAAATCACCAAGCGATTCTTCGTCATCGCCATTAAGAAACAGTTCGTCGGTTTCAGGTGCATCCACTTCTTCATCATCATCAGCGACAACAATGTTATTGTAAACTTTGCGGTTTGCACTGCTGAAAATCACCTGTTTGGGAGGCAGTCCCTTGGAATTTGAGCAGACAGGATATTCACGCCCGTTAACTTCTTTAGTTTCGCCTGTATATTCAATAAACAAAGCTCTTTCATTGAAAAAGTCGAATACATAAAGAAGCTTCTGGTTCTTCTTGAAAATGATCTCCTCAAGTATGGCGACCTCCATTGTTGATGAGCCAGTTCCCATATCGAAGAGAGTAAATTCTTCTTCTTTCTCCCAGTTGTCTGTTGCCATAAAAAAGGAAGCCATCTGAGATTTGTCAAACTCAAGTTCATCCTGAATGACATGATGGAAATCCAGTAATGTATGGCTGTCAAGGAACTCAAACTCCCTGACAAACGACTCATCCTCATCTGATAAAACTACAAATTTGTATACCATGACATTGATTAATTCGATTGGTGCAATATAATATTTTTTAGTTTACAATATTCCCGCAAAATTTTTTTTAAGCAGAAAATCCAGTGTGTCAATTCCATCAGCATAATCCCATAAATCAGGCATTTGCGATCTTCCAAAAGGTACATGGTTTCTCCCAACCACACACTGGAAATTATCTTTGTTATTTTTGAGATGCAGGTTCAGGTCTTCAGCAGTATCATAATACTCCATGTGAAGCACTGCAACAGGAGAGGAGAGACTGCTGTCTTCCTTAATTAAAATATACCCGGTATCATGAAAATTTTGCCTGTTGATCAGGTATACTGCTTTGTTGTAATCATAGTTGTTGGCATAGCCTGAATGATTAATGCAGCCGGAATATTCGGACCATCTATCAGTTAGCCTGCTTATTTCATAACCACGGGGAAGGTAAATCTTGGAGACGTTCCTGCAGCCCAGTCCAAAATATGAGAAGATATCCTTTCCCAGTAATTCAACTTCTCTGTCACTTTCCGTCCCATCGATTATTGCCACGCTGCTTCTGTTCTTCCGGATGATGTTAGGATACTTCCCGAAGTAATATTCGAAATACCGGGCTGTGTTATTGCTTCCTGTGGCAATGACTGCATCAAACCCGGATAACATGCCGGATGTAAACCCGGCATGTGATAAGAAATCAGGGTTGATATCACATAGTATTTTGTGGAAGAACGGTAAAAGATCAGGGTCTTTTGAACTTGTTTTTGCAATAAGGTTATTTCCGCTTATGAGAACTGACATGTAATCATGAAATCCTACCGCGGGAACGTTCCCTGCAAAGATCAATCCTATCTTCAGCGGTGTTGTTTGCGCCCGCAATGAAGGATAATTATCTGTCCATTTCCTCAGATTCTCAGCAGTTAGTGTTCCTGCAATTGCAGAAATTGCTGCCCTGACATTATCAGGGGTGAACCATTTATTTATGAATTGCTGCTTTTCTATGACCTCTGAAATACCGGAATGGTAATCACTCTTTTTATTTCCAAGTGAATCCCTTAGGATAATGCCAAGTACTGAGAAAGCTTCAATTCTTTTTTCCAGGTTCATTTCTATTTGTTAGCGGATATGCAAAATTACGGATTTTGGACATATAAAAGGATTTAAACAACAATGACCTGATTATTTTTTTATTGTTTAAATAAATGAAGCGACGCATCAAATTTCGAGGTAGTTTAAAATATCACTAAAAAATCGTATTTTTATTCCTTTTATAGACTAAGGAAAATCATGAGGAAAGGTATTGGCATATTCATTGAGAATGTACGCATCTCAATGAAAGCCATTAAGTCTAATAAAGTCAGGGCTATCCTGACGATGTGTATTATTGCATTCGGGATAATGGCTCTTGTCGGTATTCTTACTGCTATTGATGCCATAAAATCATCATTGACAAACCAGTTTACAATGATGGGTGCCAACTCTTTCACAATTACATCGAGGGGGCTCAGGGTTCAGATAGGTAACAGTCATATGAGGACCAGGAACTATTCGAGGATATCCTATCGTGAAGCGATGGAATTCAGGGAAAAATTCACTGAAGCAGCATATACATCAATATCTTTTAATGCGTCGAGCCTGGCAACAGTAAAATACGGTTCAGAAGAAACAAATCCCAACGTTGATCTGACAGGTGTTGATGATTCATATCTCCAGGTATCAGGGTATGAACTCGAGAAAGGAAGAAACTTCTCAGCTGAAGAGGTAAGTCAAAACAGGAGGCTTGTACTTATTGGTTCAGATATTGCAAAAGATCTGTTTCCCACCGGCCTTGATCCTCTTGGAAAGGAAATTACGGTTGCCGGGCTTAAGCTTCTTGTTGCCGGTGTGCTGAAGGCAAAAGGAGCAAGTGCCATAAGCAGCGATCTCATCTGCCTCATGCCTGTTACAACAGCAAGACAGTATTTCTCAAGACCTAACATGAATTTCAACATAACAGTCAAGCCTGTTAACCCGGTTAACATGGATATGATGACAGGAGAGGCTGAAGCTGTTTTCAGGGTAGTAAGGAATCTTGATCCCAGGGACGAATCTGATTTCAATATAAGGAAAAGCGACAGCATACTTAATATGCTTCTTGAAAATATCCGGTATGTGACACTGGCTGCTACAATTATCGGCATTGTTACATTATTTGGAGCAGCAGTTGGATTGATGAACATTATGCTTGTGTCAGTTACAGAGAGGACACGGGAAATTGGAGTAAGAAAAGCAGTAGGGGCCAAGCCTCGTACAATAAAGTACCAGTTCCTTTATGAATCAATTATAATAGGCCAGCTTGGTGGTGCAATGGGAATCATTCTTGGAATATTGATGGGAAATGCAGTTTCATCGATGCTGGGGTCAAGCTTTATCATTCCCTGGTTATGGGTGTTTACCGGTGTCATGGTATGTTTTCTTGTCGGTGTGGTTTCGGGATATGCACCTGCTGTAAAAGCTGCCAACATTGATCCCATTGAGGCTTTAAGATACGAGTAAACCTTCAGAATATGGAAAAATTCGTCATTCAGGAAGAAATGAAAAATTGCCCGGGCATAGTTTATTTCCCGGAAGTAAATAAGCTTGAGCTTGCAGGCAGGTCGATCCCCGAAAACCCGGAAAGCATTTTCCGCCGTCTTGAAGACTGGATCACACATCATTTTGAAAAGAATGATGGGCTCGATGTCAGTATACAGCTTGAGTATATTAATAGTGGTTCATCGAAATACCTGTACGAAGTTCTGAAGCGGTTAACCGGCTACAGGCGCAGCGGTAAACAGATAAGGTTGAAATGGAGGTACGAGGAGGACGATGAAGCTATGCTTGAGCTTGGTGAACACTATCGCGATACTGCTGGTATCCCCCTTGAGATTGAGATGATTGTATAAATCAGGCAAAGAATTTAAAAGAGGCTGTCTCAAAGATGAGATCAGCCTCTTTTTTCCACGTACCCCATTGCGAGAGTACTTTTATAAATTTAAATTTTCCAGAGTATAATCAGCGTTTTGACACACCCTGTTTATTATTATTTCACTGTATTCATGTGAGCAATAAGATCGAGCAGTTTGCATGAGTAACCCCACTCATTATCATACCATGCCACAACTTTAACGAAGTTATCGTTAAGAGAAATCCCAGCATCTGCATCAAATATGGAGGTGCGTGAATCACCAATAAAATCGCTTGATACAACTGCATCTTCTGTATAACCCAGGATTCCTTTGAGTGGACCATCAGCAGCAGCTTTCATAGCAGCTTTGATAGCATCATAGCTTGCCGGTTTCTCGAGACGGCATGTTAGGTCTACAACAGAAACATCAAGAGTCGGAACTCTGAAAGCCATACCTGTAAGTTTTCCTTTTAATTCCGGGATAACTTTGGTTACAGCTTTGGCAGCACCTGTAGATGAAGGAATAATGTTGCCGGCAGCAGCACGACCGCCTCTCCAGTCCTTTTTCGATGGGCCATCGACAGTTTTTTGTGTTGCTGTGGTTGCATGAACGGTTGTCATGAGACCTTCAATAATTCCAAAATTGTCATGGAGCACTTTTGTAACAGGAGCAAGACAGTTTGTTGTGCAGGAAGCATTTGATACAAACTGCATATCAGATTTGTATTTGGTATGGTTTACACCCATAACAAACATTGGAGTATCGTCTTTGGAAGGAGCTGACATTACAACACGCTTTGCACCTGCTGCGATATGGCCCATTGCGGTTTCTTTTGTAAGAAACAGGCCGGTGCATTCAAGGACATATTCAGCACCAACTTCGTTCCATTTCAAGGTTGCTGGATCCTTTTCTGAAGTTGTACGGATGCTCTGTCCGTTAACAACGAGCTTTCCATCTTTTACTTCAACTTTTCCATCGAATCTGCCATGAACAGTGTCGTATTGTAGCATATATGCAATATACTCCACTTCGAGGAGGTCGTTAATTCCGACAATTTCTATATCATTCCTCTTTAGGGCAGCCCTGAATGCCAGTCGGCCAATTCTGCCGAACCCGTTAATACCTACTTTAATCTTTGACATTTTCTGTACCAATTAGTTAATAATTAGGCAGCAAAAGTAATGATTTCATTTAAAAATGAAAACAGTAGGAATCAATTTATTCTTTGTTTCTCCTGAATATGTTCAGGATACTGTTCGACTCAGGATGGAGTGGGTCGAGGATCATGCCGAACCTGTAGCAGACGAATATTGACGGGAACAATTGTTTGTTTGAAGCAATGGCCATTATAGGCACTTCTTTGGCGAAAGCGTTTAACTGAACACCTATCTCAATTGCATGTATGGCTTTGTCCTGTTTGCTGTATTCAAAATTAAAACCGCCTCTTGCATAAAGGCCGGGTAATACCTTTGTCTCCCTCAGACCTTTTGTGAAACCGGCCCGGCCAAATATATCCTGCGGAATGGCAATAGAATTAGGGTCAAATTTTTCTTCTTTTTGAATATACTCATTGCCCGAACCAGGAACAAGATAAAGGACACTGTAATAAATTGGCTTGTATATTGCCAGCACAGGCCCGCCGGCATAAAAGTATCTAATGGCTATTCCGCCAAAATCTTCCTTGCTGAACAATTCGTGCTGGTGCCCATACCCGGCTCTTAAATAAAAAGCTGAATTGAGTTTTCCAAAGACGAAGGCACCACTCTGGGAATAGGGATGACGCTGCCTGTATTCCTTGGCGCTTCTTAGAGTACCGGCATCAATTTCAATTAATCTTTTATTGAGATAGTCGATCCTTTTGCCTGCACGATAGCTGATACCTATACCATCTGAATTCAGCTGCAGACCGAGAGATCTTTCATTGCGAAAGAAAACACGCTGTTGTTCATCCAGTTCGCCTTGTGCGAAAACAGATATTGCGGAGGCAGAAATGAGAAACAATATAAGCAGTCTCTTCATCCACTGGTGCTTATATTCTGGTGAAAATACCGGGAAAAGCAAACTCAGATGTTCTGACCAGTCTGCTCTGAACTGGTCCTGGAATATGCAGGGCATTCTTTTTTGCTGCATGAACTTACCACTAGAACCGTTACAAAGGCAATAATTATTAGTACTGTAAGTTTTTTCATAGAAGGATAATAATCAAATGTTTTACTATTTGACAAATGTATAATTTTCCCTCTAATAACAATATTTGTACAGGAATTATTTTAAGTCATATGCAATAGATCATCTTTGGTTAAACAAATTAACTACATCATGAACAAAGAACTATGATGAAATGTTTTATGATTCTGTTTTTAAACAGGCATGTTTTTTAAATGTGAAACAATGAAAATAGTACAATCAGTTTTTATATTATTATATCTTGCTTTTATGAGTGAATCAGCATCTTCCCAGGAAAGGCTCCGGTTTAATGATTTAACAAAAGAGGAGTCTGCAATAATCGATAAAAAAGGTACCGAAGCTCCTAACAAGGGCAAATACACATATAACAAGGAGAAAGGCACATATCTCTGTAAGAAATGCGGCTCTGCATTATATAATTCTGAATCCAAATTTGTATCGGATTGTGGCTGGCCCAGCTTTGACGACGAGATAAAAGGTGCTGTTGAAAGGTATCCCGATCCGGATGGTATGAGAACAGAGATAGTATGTGCAACATGTAAGGCACATCTTGGTCATGTTTTTACGGGTGAAGGTTTCACAAATAAAAATATAAGGCACTGCGTTAATTCAATCTCTCTCGATTTTGTTCCTGCCATTCTTCCTGCAGGAAGGTATGGGACAGCAATATTTGCAGGCGGATGTTTCTGGGGTGTTGAATACTTTCTCCAGAAAGCTCCCGGTGTTCTCTCGGTGACATCAGGCTATACCGGAGGCTATGTTAAAAATCCTTCTTATAAGGAAGTATCCACAGGAAATACAGGCCATGCCGAAGCAGTTAAAATAATCTATGATCCAGAGAAAACAACATACGAAAACCTGTTGAAACTCTTTCTTGAAATTCATGATCCTACACAGGTCGGTGGCCAGGGTCCTGATATAGGTGATCAGTACCGGTCTGAGATTTTTTATCTCAACGATCAGCAGAAACAAACAGCAGAAAAGTATATCAAAATTCTGAAAGACAAAGGTCTCAGGGTTGCGACAACTGTAACAAAAGCATCAGAATTTTACAACGCTGAAAACTACCACCAGGATTATTATTTTAATAATGGGAAGCTTCCCTATTGTCATGCATATGTGAAACGCTTCTGATCAGACTCTTAGCCACCTGTTGCCTTCTGCATTAGATCTTATAACGGCCTGGATGAATCTCATTCCCCTTACTCCGTCGTGAATTGTCGGGAACTCGCCTGGTTCGGTTCTCTCTCCTCTTATTGATTTTGCCGCACCTTTGTAGATATTCGCAAATGCTTCATAGATTCCTTCGGGATGCCCTGCTGGCATTGTATGGGCATTTTCAGCTGGGCTTTCATTAAAGGTGTGTCCGGGCTTATAAATTTTAAGAGGTTCATTTTCGCTCAGAAGATAAAGCTTATTGGGATTTTCCTGGTGCCATTTTATACTCCCTTTGGAACCATAAACACCGATCAGCAGGCCATTCTCTTCACCTCCGCAAACCTGGCTGCTTCGTATAACCCCTTTCAGTTTTTCGCCGAACCTGAGCATAACTGTTCCGTCGAGATCCAGTTTAACTTCATCTTTTATATTATTGAGATCGGATAATACTTCCTTCACCTCGATACCTGTGGTGTATTCTATAAGATTGAATGCATGAACACCGATATCTCCCATGCAGCTGCTTATGCCAGCCTTATCAGGATTAAGACGCCAGACATCTTTTATCCTGGCTGGTGAACCGTAGATTACAGGATTCATCCAGCCCTGATAATACTGTGCATCTATACGGTGGATTGTTCCGAGTATCCCCGAAGCTATAAGTGATCGCATCTGCCTCACCATCGGGTAGCCTGTATAAGTATGAGTAAGGGCAAATGTCAGCCCGGTGGCTTTTACGATTTTTTCAAGCTCCTCTGCCTGTTCTGCAGTTATAGTTACAGGTTTATCGCAGATAATATGAAAGCCCGCTTCCAGGAAGCGTTTTGCTGCATCAAAATGGAGGTAGTTTGGCGTTACGATCACAATAGCTTCCATCCTGTCTTTTGCCGCAAGGAGAAGCTCATTCTTTATCATTGCATTAACGGTCTCATAACAACGTGAAAGATCAAGTCCTTCAGTTTCTGCAAACATCCTTGTCTTTGAAAAATCTGAGCTGAACACTCCGCCAATAAGCTGGTAATCATTGCATATCCTTGCGGCTCTTCTGTGAGCATCACCAATGAATGCTCCCGGACCTCCGCCTATCATACCCATTTTTATTTTTTTCATAGTATTATTTTAATGATAACCCTGTTATGTCCATTGTTATTTCTATAACAATAATAATCATATTTCCTGTTTAATTAAAATGTGCAGGCATCGATTATTGCTAACTTTACAAAGTAATAAAAGTATTAACAGATGTCAGATCCGCTCGATATATTAAAGAATCGCCGTACGATAAGGAAATATGAGTCCCGTAACATTGAAGACAAACTTCTGAATGAGATACTTGAAACAGGGTGTCGTGCTTCCACAACCGGCAATATGCAGGTTTACAGCATCATTGTAACGCGTGATGAACTAAAGAAGAAAGAGCTTGCACCTTTTCATTTCAATCAGAAGATGATTACAGAGGCTCCTGTAGTACTGACTTTCTGTGCCGACTTCAACCGTTTTAACAAATGGTGCGTTTTGAGGAATGCTGTCCCGGGATATGACAATTTTCTGTCCTTTTTAACTGCAGCAACAGATGCACTTATTGTTGCCCAGACCGTATGCATTGCTGCGGAGATGAGAGGACTAGGGGTTTGTTATATCGGTACCACCACATACATGGCTGAAAAGATAATAGGAGCTTTGAATCTGCCTGTGGGGGTTGTTCCTGTTACCACAATTACACTCGGATGGCCTGCTGAACAACCTGTTGATCCAGGCAGGCTTCCACTTGAAGCAGTTGTTCATACTGAGATTTACAGGGATTACCAGGATGATGACATCAACAGGCTCTATTCGGAGAAAGAAGAGCGTTCTGATTCTAAAAGCTTTATCAAAGAGAACAATAAAGAGACCCTTGCCCAGGTTTTTACAGATATACGTTATAAGAAGAATGATAACGTGGCATTTTCCGGAATGCTGCTGGATGTTCTGAAGAAGCAGGGTTTTATGAACCAGTGATCAGCTGAACTCTACACCAAGCTCTTTTGCTACAACAATAAGATCTTCCCTGATAGCCGGGACAACATCGATACCTTCCCTCATGATCCTTTCTGTTGCTTCCCTTTCCGGGTCTCCGGGAATTAAAACTTTAGCCTGTCCTTCAGATGGTTTGCCAGCCCTGAATGTTTCGATCCACTTATCCATTTTTTCAAGAAATTCCTTTTCCGGCTGGAATGCATCGATGCGCATCGCCCCGAAAAAATGACCTGTACCATCACCTGTTTTTACCTCAGGAATTGGGAGGAAGGCAACACTTGGAGGAACAAAGGGACCAAAATTGGCGCCGCTCAGAACTGCTGAAAAGATATCAACAATTGATGATAGGCAATATCCTTTATGACTTCCGTGTTCCCTGTCACCACCAAGCGGAAGCATCGATCCGCCTCTTTTAAGTATTGTAGGGTCATCTGAAGGTTTGCCGGTGCTGTCCTGGACAAACCCGAATGGAACTTTTTCTCCCTTCTTCTCAGCAACTGCCAGTTTTCCTCTGGCAACAGGTGTTGTTGCGAAATCTGCAACAAAAGGAGGTTGTTTCATAGCAGGTATAGCAACAGCAATTGGATTTGTTCCCATGAGCCTGCTAATTGAAAATGTTGGT
This sequence comes from Bacteroidales bacterium, assembly GCA_035297425.1. Classification (GTDB taxonomy): domain Bacteria; phylum Bacteroidota; class Bacteroidia; order Bacteroidales; family VadinHA17; genus LD21. The sequence continues at coordinate 49,581 of DATGYZ010000036.1, forward strand.
GCTACAAGTGGATTGGCATTTGTGAGGCATATGCCGATCATATTCTTTTCCAGGGCTTTCATGGCATAATACCCTGCAATACCGAAGTGGTTCGAGTTTCGTGTTGCAACCCAGCCTGTTCCTGCATTTTTTGCTTTTTCTAAGGCAATCTCCATTGAGCGTCCTGCTGCAACCATGCCAATAGCATTGTCCCCGTCAACTACTGCTGTACTGAGTGTTTCATGAGTGATCCGTACATTGGGATTTGTATTTATCCTGCCGCTTTTCCAGAGTTCAAAATAATCTTTGATCCTTATCATGCCGTGAGAAGGATGGCCCCTCAGCTCAGCAGCCAGGAACACATCGGCAATGATCTCCGAATCATGGCGGCTGCAGCCCATCTTTATGAAGACGTTTATTGTAAAATCAAGCAGGTATTTATATGTATACATTGTCCTGTCTATTCTTTCCGGTTAGTATAATATGCATTGGCCTGCTGTGTCGGGGTCAGCACAAGATCATTAATGCATATATGCGAAGGCAGTGATGCGCAGAAATAAACAACTTCTGCAAGATCTTCAGGCTTAATTGGGTTAAATCCACGGTAAACATTGTCTGATTTATCTTTGTCTCCCTTGAACCTTACAAGTGAAAACTCAGTTTCCGCCATACCAGGCGCTACATTTGTTACCCGTATGTTGTTTTTCAACAGGTCTATCCTCATTGTTTTGGAAAGAGAGTCGACAGCTGCCTTGGTAGCACAGTAAACATTACCGTTTTCATAGGGTTGTATGCCGGCAATTGACCCGATGTTGATTATATGTCCTGTATTTCTTTTCACCATCAGTGGCGCAACAGCTCTTGTAACATAAAGTAAGCCTTTTACATTGGTGTCGATCATTCTTTCCCAGTCTTCAATGAGTCCATTATCAATATGACTTAGTCCAACTGCAAGGCCGGCATTATTTACAAGAACATCGATGTCTTGCCATTCATGAGGAATGTTGCTGATAACTGATGCTACCTTGTCACGATCGCGCACATCAAAATGCAGTGAAAGAACCTTTGAACCGGTTTTTGATTTAATTTCTTTTTCTATCTCTTCAAGTCTTTCATTGCGCCTGCCGGTTATGATTACATTATTTCCCTCTGCGGCAAATTTGAATGCTATCGACTTCCCGAATCCCGAAGTTGCACCAGTTACCATTATTATCCTGCTCATGATCTGAAATTTCCCGTAAAGTTAAGAAAGAATGTTCTACGTAAGGCTTCAACGGGTAAACAGGCAGATGTTTTTTTTGATTGTGTCCTGAAATTTCCGATATCTTTGTCTTTCAATATGGAAGATCAACAAAAGAATCCTGCAGATAAGAAGAATTATGTCAGAACCATGTTTGATTCAATAGCATGGCGGTATGATTTTCTTAATCATTTCTTATCATTTGGAACAGACAGGCGCTGGAGAAGGAAGGCAATAAAGATTATTTCAGCACATAAAAATAATCCCGTAATACTCGACATTGCAACCGGCACAGGTGATCTTGCAATTGCTGCAGTAAAAATAAATCCTGAAAAGATCATTGGTATAGACATTTCATCCGGTATGCTGGAAATCGGGAAGAAGAAGATCAGTAAGCTTGGACTTACATCAAAGATCGAACTTATGATAGCTGATTCTGAGCAATTGCCGTTTGCCGATAATAGTTTTGATGTTGTGATGGTTGCTTTCGGTATCAGGAATTTCTCCGATCCTGTAAAGGGACTTTACGAAATGAAAAGAGTTCTTAATGGCTCAGGGCTTGTGCTGATTCTCGAATTTTCAAGACCTCAGAAATTTCCTTTCAGGAATGTTTATAATTTCTATTTCAGGAATATCCTTCCTCTTTTCGGAAGGATATTTTCAGGCAACAGCAATGCATACACATATCTGCCACAATCTGTTATGAAATTTCCTGATAATGAGAATTTTATTAAAATGATGGAAAGTGCGGGTTTCATCTCTTCAAAACAGGTAAAGCTTACGGGTGGTGTGGCAAGTATTTATACAGGCATTAAACAGCAATAAAAGGTGAATAAAACAGTTTTTATATTATAAGTCAGTAAGTAACTTGAAAAAAAGCATTCAGAGCATTGCAATTCTTATGCTGCTATTGGTTCACCAGGATCTCTACAGCCAGAAGCAGAAGCCCAAAAATGAATCGTGGTATGATGACAAATACCTTCATTTTGGCTTCACTCTTGGTCTGAATGCCATGGATTTCAACATTACACCTTCCCAGCAATACCTTACCGTTGATTCTCTTTATCCTGATGTAAGCAAGCTTAACCCGGGAATAAATATCCAGATAGTCACGAATGCAAGGCTCAGCGATCATGCAGACATCAGGTTCCTTCCGGGGGTATCGTTCGGTCAGCGTACGGTGCGTTATTACAAAAACCAGGTTCTTTATAATGAGAAGCAGAGCATCGAGTCATCTTTCATTGAGTTCCCTCTATTGTTCAAATACAAGGGCGACCGTCTTAACAACGTGAGGCCTTATGTGATTACCGGCCTCAATTACCGCCATGACCTTGCAGCAAAGAAGGAGTATGATGATGAAAAACCAATATACCTGCGGCTTAAGAAACCCGACCTGTACTATGAAGCAGGAGCAGGCATGGATTTTTACCTTACATATTTCAAGCTTTCTGTTGAAGTCAAGATGTCGAACGGGTTCAGGGATGTACTTGTAATGGAGCCAGCGCCTGGTCATCCCCAGTATTACAATGCCATCGACAAGATCAAGTCGAGGATGTGGGTCCTTTCATTTCATTTTGAATAATGATCAGCAGGATACAGTTAAGCCTATCGCCTGCTGACGCGGCAAATGAAGCATTTGTAAGAAAAAGAGCTTCATCAGCCTCAGGCGTGGAGGAGAGCAGGATTTCCTTCCTGAGAATTATTAAAAAATCGATAGATGCCCGCAGGAAAGATATTAAGGTCAATCTTTCCATTGAGATCATTTCAGGAGATGAAGATCCATATATCATAAGGCCATTGATGGCGAAAGATGTCACCCGTTCAAAAGAAATATTGATAACAGGTGCAGGACCGGCAGGTCTCTTTGCTGCCATGAGGCTTATAGAGCTTGGCCTCAGGCCTGTGATACTAGAACGTGGCAAAGACGTGTCTTCCAGAAAAAGAGACATTGCAAAGATAAGCCGGGAGCACATAGTTGATCCTGACAGCAATTATTGTTTTGGTGAAGGAGGGGCAGGAACATACTCTGACGGGAAATTATATACAAGGTCAAAAAAGAGAGGTGATAACACGCGGGTACTTGAGCTGTTGTGTGTTCATGGAGCTCATCCCGGTATTATGTATGAAGCTCATCCTCATCTTGGCACTGATAAGCTTCCGGGGATAATTGCTGGTATCAGGGAATCTATCAAAAGCGCCGGAGGAATTTTCCTGCTCGGCTCAAGAGTTGATGATTTCATAATTAGCAACAATAAAATGGAGGGCCTTGTTGCAAATGGAAATGAGACTTTCAGGTCGGATAATGTTATTCTTGCCACGGGTCATTCAGCCAGGGATATCTATAATATATGCAAGAGAAAAGGAGTTCTTCTGGAAGCAAAACCATTTGCGATGGGAGTAAGGGTTGAGCATCCGCAGGAGCTGATTGACAGGATACAGTATCATGGATCATCGAGAGGCAACTATCTGCCCGCTGCAGAATATACTCTTGTAAGGCAGGTCGATGGGAGAGGTGTTTACTCATTCTGCATGTGCCCCGGTGGTTTCATTGTTCCTTCGGCAACATCTGCTGAGGAGGTTGTTGTAAACGGAATGTCGCCATCAGGAAGAAACTCACATTATGCAAATTCAGGCATCGTGGTTGAAATAAGAGATGAAGACCTTGCTGAATATTCAAAAGCCGGTGAGCTGGCTGGTATAGAATTCCAGGCAAGCCTGGAGCACGATGCATGGATCCAGGGAGGCAGGACACAACGGGCGCCGGCACAGAGACTTATGGATTTTGTATCTGGCAAAGTATCTGGAACATTACCAAAGGTATCATATTTCCCCGGAGTCACATCATCACCACTTCATGAATGGCTGCCGGAACCAATCGGAGCAAGGCTGAGAGAAGGATTCAGACAGTTCGGGAATATGATGAGAGGGTTTCTTACAAACGATGCTGTTATACTTGGTGTCGAATCCAGGACTTCATCACCGGTACGAATACCAAGAGATCCAGTTTCACTTGAACACCTTAATATAAATGGACTCTATCCGTGCGGAGAAGGATCAGGATATGCCGGCGGCATTGTTTCATCAGCTGTTGATGGTATCAGGGCAGCGGAGGCTGTTGCCTTAAAGCTGAACCTTAAATAGCAGGATATCTTCTTCTGAATTCTGAAAATACAATTGATGCAGCCATTCCAACATTGAGTGAATCAATGCCTTGTTTTGCTTCACTGAATTTAGGTATCATTATTTTGTTGGTAATGTAAGACTGCAGTGATTGTGAAATGCCTTTGGATTCATTTCCAAGAAGAATTACTCCCTTACTATCCAGTGGCTGTTCATAGATATTTTTACCCTCAAGGAGAGTCCCGAAAACAGGGATACCTCTCTCTTTTGAAGCTGCCATTATTTCTGCCTGGTCGTGATAAAATACTGAAACATGCAAGTGAGCACCCATACTGGCCTGCACAACACGGGGATTATATACATCCACACAATCTGGTGAACAGATTATATTCTTTATGCCGAACCAGCCGGCAGCCCTTATTATTGTTCCCAGGTTACCCGGATCCTGGACGTATTCGAGAGCACAGACAAGTCCGGAAAATACTTCATCAACCTTAAATTCTTTCTCTTCAATACTGACAACTGCCAGTGCATTATGAGGAGTTTTAAGGGTGCTTACTGTTTTAAGGTCGTCGAAGCTTGCTTCTTCAATTTCTTCAGCTCTCTTCATGAGGTCGGGACCAAGTGACCTGATGAACTCAGGCTTAGCAGCAAGCATTTTAATTTTCACACCGGCAGCCAGAAATTCCCTTACGATCTTATCGCCTTCAATCACATACATATTTTCCTCATCCCGTACTTTTTTCTTCTGAAGGGAAATAATAAACCGCGACCTACTCTTACTTAGCATGTTGAATTAAAATTTATTTCATTAAGTGAAACAGGGCTCAACAAAATTAAGGTAATTATTATTGATATATTTGCATAACATACATATTTACCAGGTTTGAACATCATCAACCGATACAGGATATACAGGCGGAGAGTATGCGGATTCATGTTGCTTGGCATGTTATTATCTCTATATTCCTGTAATCCAACTAAATATGTTCCTTCCGACAAATCCTTGCTCGATAATAACGAGATAATTGTTAACAAGGAAGAAATAAAAAAAGCAGATCTGGTTCCTTACGTCAGGCAACAGCCGAACAAGCGGATTTTTGGTACAAGGTTTTACCTTGGCCTGTATAATCTGTCGAATATCAATAAAACAAAATGGCCCCATGGCTGGCTGAGAAAAATAGGTGAAGAGCCTGTTATTTTCGATAATACCGCTGCTGATCTGACCACCAGTCAGATTCATTCTTATATAGCCTCAAGAGGATTTTTTGACAGTAAGGTAAATGATTCCATAATTACCAAAGACAGGAAGACGAAGGTATTTTACAACGTAAATTTGCTTCCGCCATATACAATAAGAAATGTTTATTACAACATCGCTGATACAATAGTAAGAACATACTTTTATTTTGATTCTGTAAATTGTATAATTGAAAGAGGTAAACCATACGATGTTAATATCCTGCAGCAGGAGAGGGCAAGGTTTGAGAGGTTCATTCGGGATAAGGGATTCTATAGCTTTTCAAGTGATTATATCTCTTTCGATGTTGACAGCACTGTTGGTAACCGTAAAGTTGATATTTATTATAACATCCGTAATCCATTTATTGTAGATGATACAAAAAATATCACCGTGTTACCGCATCCCATATATAAGGTCAGCAATATTTTTATATATCCAGATTTTGATCCTGCCGCCGCCCTGGAGGAAGGGGATGATTATATAAACAGGCTTGATACCTTATTATATAATGGTTATTATTTTATCACGTCGAATGAAAATCCTAAGATACGGTATGATCTTATATTGCAGACTCTTTACCTGAAGCCGGGCATCGTGTATAATCTTACAAACACGGACCAGACACAGGCACATCTTATGTCATTGAAGGTTTACAGGCTTGTCAATATAAACTATGAAGAAGTTGATGTACCTGAGAATCCTTTAACCCTTGAAAGAAACCTGAATTGTAATATAGTACTTACACTTCTCACGCCTCAATCTTACAGGGTTGAACTTGAAGGAACCCATTCATCAGGGAATATCGGCGGAGCTGTTAACCTTGTTTACCAGCATAAGAATCTTTTCAACGGTGCCGAATTGTTTGGTGTTAAGCTTAGAGGAGCCTATGAAGGTATCAAGCAGACGGCAAAGCTTAAGAGCATACAGGAATATGGTGCGGAAGTCAGCCTCAGGCTGCCCCAGTTCCTTATCCCATTTGCTGATAAAGAAGGATTTATAAAGAAGTACAATCCCTCAACCAATATCCTTTCTGCTTACAATTACCAGGCAATGCCTTTATTTACACGGACCCTTGCAACAGCCACATTCGGATACACATGGATGGCAGGGAACTACCAGACACATATTGTAAATCCAATCCAGCTTAACCTCGTCAAACTTTGGTCAATTGATGAAGTGTTTGCCAGGAAGATACAGTCAACTTTTCAGGCATACAGTTACTCCGATGTTCTGATACTTGGTGGAGGTTACTCATATATATTCAACAATCAGTCCATTCAGAAATCGAAGGATTATATCTTCTTCAGGATGAACTTTGAATCTGCCGGCAACATGAACTCGCTTATTGACCGGGTTTCCGGTACCCGCAAGTCAGGCGATACGACATATATGTTCCTGGGACAGCCTTATGCCCAGTATGTAAGGGGTGATGTTGATTTCAGGTACAATTACAGGTTCAATGAAGTGAGCTCCATTGTGTACCGCGGCTTTGCAGGAGTAGGCATTCCTTACGGAAATTCAAGGGCCATACCATTTGAAAAGCAATATTTTGGAGGAGGTGCAAACAGTATCAGGGCATGGCAGGTAAGATCATTGGGCCCCGGTTCATACGATCCGTTCAGTGAAAGTGATTCCATAGATTTTCTTAACCAGACAGCGGATATTAAGCTTGAGCTTAATGCTGAATACAGGTTCAAGCTTTTCTGGATACTGGAAGGCGCAGTTTTCGTTGATGCCGGGAACATATGGACATACAATGTTGACCTAAGCAGGCCGGGAACACAATTCTCATTCAGGGAAAAAAGAGATCCTGAAAGCGGCAAGATCATTTCAAGACCCTTCTATAAAGATCTTGCAGTAGGTACAGGAGTTGGGTTCAGGTTTGATTTCAAATTCGTTATCGGACGTCTTGATCTGGGTATGAAACTCAGGGATCCCCGCATAGATAAAGGCTGGATAATTGGGAACAGGCCATATGGCCGGCGCGACTTCGCCCTTGTGCTTGGTATAGGTTATCCTTTCTGATCTTCGTTTCTCGTTTCTCGTTTCTCACTTCTCATTTTTCGTTCCTGGACGCATGACACCTGGACGCATGACCCCTGGACGCACGATTTTTTTAAAAAAGTTTGCATTTTCGAAATAAATTATTCTATATTTGTAATATATAAGAAACCGATATATCACAAATATAGAATATGTCATGATTTCATCAGAACTACTTAAAGGATCCCTCAGGACGATAATACTGAAGGTGTTGAAGGAAGAAGGTCCAATGCACGGATATATGCTTACTCAAAAAGTTGAACAGATATCCGGCGGGAAAATTAAACTGTCTTATGGCGCCCTGTACCCTGTGCTCCATCAGCTCACGAAAGAAAAGGCACTTGTAACTGAAACAGAAATACGGAATAACCGGATGCGGATTTATTACTCACTTACTCCGGAAGGTCATACAATGGTAGAACAAAAGATAAAAGAATTGATGGAGTTCATTGAATCATTGCAGCTTATAATAAATACCAAACCCGGAATGAGCCATGCCTGAACTTACTATTCAGAATATTGAACTGATAAGTAAAGAAATAGCCAGGCACGAAATCACCTTTTCGCACCTGTCCGATGAGTTGATTGATCATGTCTGCTGTGATATTGAAGAAGAAATGCAGTCAGGGCTTACATTTTCAGATGCCTTTAATAAAGTATTTTTTAAAATTGGTCCTGACAGGTTTAGTCAGATTCAAAAAGATACTCTTTATGCTGTCGATCTTAAATATCGTAATATGAGAAACTTAATGAAATTTTCAGGTATCACCGGGACAATCCTGTTCGGTACTGCAGCCCTGTTCAAAATTCAACATTGGCCACTGTCGGGGATTTTGATGACTATTGGTGGCATAATTCTGGCTTTTCTTTTTTTGCCATCTTCCCTCAGTGTGCTCTGGAAGGAGACACACAGTAGAAAAAAGATATTCCTGTTTGTTTCCGGTTTTATAGCAGGTGCCTTCCTGATTACAGGTGCACTTTTTAAAGCACAGCACTGGCCGGGTGCAGGTGTTTTACTCACCACTTCTTTCCTTTCTTGCATCTTCATGTTTATTCCTGCTTTGCTGCAAAATCTTCTTCAGGATACAGAAAAAACCAGGTTCAGGGCAGTTTTTATAACGGCTTTCATTGGAGCTGTTTTGTATATCCTGGGTTTTTTGTTCAAGATCCAGCACTGGCCATATGCAACTATTCTGATACTACTAGGAACTGTTATCATAGGGTTTATTGCAATTCCATGGTATACCCGGCTGGAATGGAATGATTCAAGTTCAGTCCATCCTGAATTTATCTTTCTGCTGGTGGCATGCCTGATAATAATTGTCCCGGGAATACTGATTACGCTTAACTACCAGAATTCTAATCAGAAAGAAGGGACTTCTTCACCGCAACCATTAAAACAGGATTACAAAAACATATACGAAATAAAATGAAGAACAAGCTTTACATTGCCGGCCTGGTAAATCTTATGGTCATTCTTACCGGATCACTTTTTAAGATTTTGCATCTCCCGTTGGCAGGAATCCTTATTAGCATCGGAATAGTATGTTTTGCAGTTTTCTTTTTGCCTGCAGCGCTGATAAGTGCTTACAGCGGCTCACAAAAAAACGGTTTGCTTTATGCCGTTACATGGGTTACATGCTTTGTCGTTTTCACGGCAATGCTTTTCAAGATAATGCACTGGCCTTTCGCCGGAATATTGCTCACTCTTGCTATACCTTTGCCTTACATTGTCTTTCTTCCGGTTTTCCTGTATTCTACTTCCCGGGAAAACCAACTGACTCTGAATAAAACATCTGTTGTAATGTTTTTGCTTGTACTTAGTTCAGTTTTCAATGTTCTCCTGTCAGTTTCGTAAGTTCAAATTCAGAAATGTTGTAATCCTCAATATTTTCTCTTAATTTGGTTCAGTCTCACTGCACATTTAAAAATGCGGATTAACACTGAACCTGTAAAGGAATGGTTTGGATACAGCAGGCAGGAAAGAAGGTCTTCGATAATCCTGCTCGTCCTGATTGCAGTTGTACTTCTGTTCAGAATGTTCATCCCGGATAATAAGATGATCATTACTGACTTAACTCCTGAAGTGCTTGCTGCAATAAATAAAAATGAATTCAAAAGTGAGAAGCTGTTTTTTAACCCGAATACTGCATCGTTAGATACACTTCTTATTGCCGGATTTGATGATGATGAAGCCGCAAGGCTTATCAGGTACAGGAACAAAGGAGGACGATTCCGTAAACCAGCCGATATAAGGAAACTTTATGGACTTGATTCCGGAAAAGCATCTGCGCTGATACCTTATATTATATTAGATACTTCGCGCCGGCAAAATGAGAATGTAAAAAAGACCAGGACAGAGCTGAATAGTTGCGATTCAGCTGCGCTTGAGAAGCTGCCTGGCCTTGGACCAGTGCTCTCGGCAAGGATCATCAGATACAGGAACCTGCTGGGTGGTTTTGTATCTGTTGATCAGCTGAACGAAGTTTATGGGCTTAACGAACAAACTTTTGCTATAGTAAAGCCGCTTGTTTATGTTGATACTGCAATTGTAAAAAAGATCATGATCAACTTTGCAAAATTTTCAGATCTTACCAGGATGCCTTATTTGAGCAGGTACCAGGTGAATGCAATTTTAAAATACAGGGAGCTTGCCGGAAATATCAAAACTATTGATGAGCTGAGATTGAATCTGATACTTCCCGACAGTACAGCCCGGAAGGTAAGTTCTTATCTGGATTTCAGTGCCAGTGAATAATTGTAACTGGAAATCCGGGGCTTTTTTAATTTTTGGAAATGTGAAAGCTGTTTCGTAAATTTATCTGGTAACAGGTTATAAAAAGTTATCGGTCAGTTAACTTAAAAACAACAGAATGATCAATTTTAATCCTTAAATGTTTTGAAAATATTAATTCTATTTCTAAATTTGCGCCTCGTTTAAAACCAAAGATTCAATTATGATCATTGTACCATTAAAAGAAGGCGAAAACATAGAAAGAGCTTTAAAAAAGTTCAAAAGAAAATTTGAGAAGACAGGAGTGATCCGTGAATTAAGATCACGTCAGGCATATGTTAAGCCTTCAGTGCGTCGCAGAGAAGAGATAAAGAAGGCTGTTTACGTACAGAAGATGCAGGAGAGCGAAGAATAGGTTTTGCATCTCTTTTATTTAATTACACAGATATAAGGTTCCTTTATGACTCACAAGGAATCGTTTCTGCAGTATCTGGAAATTATCAAGCGGTATTCGCCGAATACTGTCAGATCATACAAAAATGATCTCGACAGTTTTTTTTATTTTCTGGCATCAAGGGATCTGCCTGCTGATCCGCAATCAGTAACCTCCGGTGATATCAGGGAATGGATCAGGGAACTGGTGGGAGGTGAGACCGCTGCAGCATCATCAACAATTCACAGGAAAGTTTCATGCCTTAGAGTCTTTTTCAAGTACCTCAGGAAGGAAGGCATAATGAGCAGTGATCCGCTTGAGAAGGTTGTTCTTCCAAGGAAGAAAAAAGTACTTCCTGTTTTTGTCGGGGAGAAGTCTATGGAAAGCCTTCTTGATAATGTTGATTTCGGGAAAGATTACCAGGGATTGAGAGACAAAACCATTATTGAATTATTCTACATGACCGGGATGCGGCGAGCTGAGCTCATAGGTTTGAGAACTGCTGATGTAGATCTTGTTGAAGGAACTGTTAAAGTTACCGGTAAACGTAACAAGCAAAGGATTATCCCTCTTGTTGCCTCATTCAAAACTAATCTCGGGGAGTACTTAAGGGTCAGGAATGAATTTGCCGGTTCAGCCGAAGGCTGGTTTTTCCTTACAGACAAGGGAACTAAAATGTATGATAAGTTCGTTTATAATGTTGTAAACAGGTATCTTTCGATGGTGACAACTATAGAAAAGAAAAGCCCGCATGTTATGAGGCATACATTTGCAACGCACATGCTTAACAGGGGGGCTGATCTGAATTCAATAAAGGAACTGCTCGGGCATGCCAATTTATCGGCTACCCAGGTTTATACACATAATACATTCGAAAAGCTGAGAAAAGTTTACGAGAAGTCCCATCCGAGGGGCTAAGTATTCATAAATAAGAGGGCTAAGTATTCATTAATAATAGGAGACACTACTATGAACATTCAGATTCATTCAGTCCGGTTCGATGCAGACAGGAAGCTTATCGACTTTATTCATCAGAAGCTTGAAAAACTTACGTTAATTGGTGAGGATATTGTTAATGCCGAAGTATTTCTCAGGCTTGACAATGATGAAGAGAAAGAAAATAAGATAAGTGAAATAAGGCTTGAATTACCAGGCGGACCGCTGTTTGCAAGAAAGCAGAGCAGAACATTTGAGGAATCGATGGATGGGGCAGTGGATGCTATCAGGAAGCAGATTACCAAGCATAAACAGAAGAAACGCGGAGTCTGAAATTTGTGTTATTAAAAATACAAAGATTTATTTTGAATTATAAAATATAAATTCATACATTTGCAAACCGTTTTTTGAGGGTGTTTAAATACATCCTGCGGGACGTTCTTTAAATTGCCGATGTAGCTCAGTTGGCCAGAGCAGCTGATTTGTAATCTGCAGGTCGGGGGTTCGAATCCCTTCATCGGCTCTTTAAGTTTGTGAATGTAGGTCTTTTGAGAAAGAATTCTGTTAATTGGGGAGATACCAAAGCGGCCAACTGGGGCAGACTGTAAATCTGCTGGCAAATGCCTTCGTAGGTTCGAATCCTGCTCTCCCCACATAAACAGACTTTCACTTTGGACGATATCAGGCGGGAGTAGCTCAGTTGGTAGAGCATTAGCCTTCCAAGCTAAGGGTCGCGGATTCGAGCTCCGTCTCCCGCTCACTTTTTGAGGCCAGAGTAGCTCAGGGGTAGAGCACTTCCTTGGTAAGGAAGGGGTCGGGGGTTCAATTCCCCCCTCCGGCTCAACGGGTAATGCATAGGTAATTATTGACAATTGATAAACTAATTTTTAATACGCTTGGAGTTATGGCAAAAGAAAAATTTGACAGGTCGAAACCGCACGTTAATATAGGTACAATTGGTCACGTCGACCACGGTAAGACCACACTTACAGCCGCTATCACCATGGTGCTTGCCAAAAGGGGTCTCTCTGAAGTAAGGGATTTCGACTCTATTGACAATGCTCCTGAGGAAAAAGAGAGAGGTATTACAATTAATACAGCTCACGTCGAATACCAGACGGCTTCACGTCACTATGCACACGTTGACTGCCCCGGACACGCTGACTATATCAAGAACATGGTAACAGGTGCTGCCCAGATGGATGGCGCTATACTTGTTGTTGCTGCTGATGATGGCC
>DATGYZ010000037.1:0-31435 GCA_035297425.1 Bacteroidales bacterium
ACACCCAGACACCCAGACACCCAGACCCAGACCCTAGTTGTTAACTATCTGTCCGTCAAACAAATTAATGATCCTGTGAGCATAGCCTGCGTCCCGGTCACTGTGGGTTACCATGATAATGGTAGTGCCTTCCTTGTTGAGCTCGGAAAGGAGGTTTATAACCTCAATACCATTTTTTGAATCAAGGTTACCTGTTGGTTCATCGGCAAGAATGAGCTTCGGATTTGCCACCACAGCTCTTGCGATTGCCACCCTTTGCTGCTGTCCTCCTGAAAGCTGCTGAGGGAAATGCTTGGCACGATGGCTTATTTTCATCCTCTCAAGAACCTTTTCAACTCTTTCTTTTCTCTCAGATGATTTCATCTTAAGATAGATAAGGGGAAGCTCAACATTTTCATATACGTTAAGCTCATCAATAAGGTTAAAGCTCTGGAAAACAAAACCAATGTTTCCTTTACGGAAGATGGTCCTGTCTTTTTCTTTCAGGTTGGCAACTTCGGTGCCATTGAAGATGTAACTTCCTGATGAAGGATTGTCTAGTAATCCCAGAATGTTCAGCAATGTTGATTTGCCGCATCCTGAAGGACCCATGATAGCAACATATTCTCCTTCTTTAACATTAAGGTTAACTTTATCGAGTGCAGTTGTTTCAACTTCCTCGGTTCTGAAGACCTTCGTTAATTCATTAGTTTTAATCATAATTCCTGGTTTTAATTATTGGCTGTTCTTTAATATTAATCTTTCATTATCGCCGAAGGTTTCGTATCCCGAGATTATGACTCTTTCTCCCGGTGTAAGTCCTTCGAGTACTTCATAGTATTTTGGATTTTTTCTTCCGATGGAAATTGTTCTTTTATGAGCAATGCTTCCCTCAGGATCAAGTACATATATCCATTGTCCTCCTGTCTCCTGGAAGAAACCTCCCACCGGTACAAGCACTGATCTTTTTGGCATGCCGAGCTGCAGGCTTGTGTAATATGTTTGTCCCGCCCTGATATTATCAGGCATGCTGTCGGTGAATACCATGTCGATTTCGAATGTGCCGTTTCTGACTTCGGGATAAACTCTACGTACGGTCAGGTCGTATTCTTTTCCCTGCCTGTCGAGAGTAGCTGAAAGCTGGGTTCTTACCCTGTCGATATAATGTTCGTCGATCTGAGCTGTAACCTTGTATGAGGTAAGCACATTGATCTGGCCCATATTTGCACCTCTCTGGATTGACTGGCCGATCTCGGGCACGAGCAAACCAAGCTGGCCATCAACAGGGGCTCTTACATTGAGGTTTTCAGCTCTCTGCTTTACAAGGGTAAGGTTCTTCCTCATATTCTCGAGGTTGTTCTGCAGGTTTGTTACCTGAACTGATCTGAAAACAGAATCCTGTTCCTGCCTTTCAATGAAAAGTTCCTTTGACTGCCTCGCCATATCAAGATCTTCCTTTGAGCGAATGAATTCTTCCCTTGAAATGAGATTGTCTTTCATCAGGATTTCATTCTGTTCATAGGTTCTCTGTTTTCTTTCAATTTCATATTTAAGATTAAGGAGCTCCTTTTTGATTTGCAGCCTGTCCTGTTCCATCGCAATCATTGTGTTCCTCAGGAAATTTTCCTTTTCAGCGAGCTGGGCTTCACTGTCGAGAATGTTCAGGTGAAGGTCGGGATTGCTAAGCTTCAGTATTATATCACCTTTCTTTACCATGCTACCTTCCTCAATAAGCTTTTCCTCAACCCTTCCACCCTCCAGTGCATCGAGGTAGATTATTGTAATTGGTTCAACGGTTCCGGGTACGGTTATGTAATCATTGAACTGGTCTTCAATGACAGTATCTATTATCAGCTTGTCAGAGTCGACCCTGTAGGTTGAAGTCTTATCAGTAAAAAATGCCATGTAAATAAGGAGAAGAAACACTGATCCTCCAAGTATATACCAGATATGTTTCTTTTGTAATCCTTTCTTCTTCTCAATCGGTCTGTCCATCAGTTATATATGTTAATTGTCTTTATTGTGTTTTAAAGTGTTAATCCTGCGTACTCACCGGAAGTATAAAACTGTAACGTAAGCTTTCTGATCATAAGCTGAAGCTTTGTTCTCAGTGCTTCTGTCTCTGCCTGGAAGAGTGTTGATCGTGCAATTGCGTAATCTGTCACATCGACAAGGCCTGCTTCGAACTTTTTCTGAACAGCCTCCGATGATTTAATGTTGAAGTCATAGTTTGCCTGTGCTGCTTTATATTCATCCAGGCCCCTGTTATAGTTAAGGCATGCATTCTCTATTTCAGTATAGAGGTTCAGTTTCTCCTGCTCCAGTTTGAGCTCAGTTTCATCCCTCTGAATTCGTGCAACCTTAATATTCCTGCCTGTTCTGTAGTTGTTGAAAAGCGGTATCTCGAGGGAAAGGAAAACGGCCTGACTGTTGTTATTCTTAAGCTGGCTTGAATAAGAAGGCTGGTTTGCACCGTTTTCACCAATAACTTTGTAGAATCCTGTAAAGATCTGTCCACCGGCTGTCAGCCTGGGAGAAACATATCCCCTTGCTGCTGCAAGCCTTTTTCTGCTTGCCTGCAATTCATATTCCACTGCTTTGAGCCTTGGCAGTGCTTCTGAAGCAAGAGTGTAAACGCTGTCGGTGCTGAATGTCCCGTATGGAATAATAATATTTTGAAGGTCGGGAATAACAATGTCAAAGCCGGAAGCACTTTCAAGCCTTAGCATCTGCTTGAGTGTTGTAAGCGCCTGGCTGGCAGAATTAGCGGCAACTGTGTAATCAAGCCTGTTTGCGGATACCCTGCTTTCCATTTCATATTGCCTTGAAAGGGCTTCTTTTCCGGTCTCGACCATCTTTTTTATCCTTGCAAGCTGTGATTCAGATGACTGAAGCTGCATTCTCAGTGCTTCTTCAAGGCCTTTTGAATATATCACCTGGTAATACTGGCCCATAACATCAACAATGAGCGAGTTCCTTGCAACTTTTTCAGATTCGAGACCTGCCTTCAGCATGAACCTGTTTGCAGCTATGGTATTCAGAGTGGTAAACCCGTTGAATATCGTTATTCCCGAAGTAATGTAATATGAATGGCTTATGTTCTGCTTGAATGTAATAAGGTTTGTTACAGGGTCAACCGATCGTCCAAAGCCTATCCTGCCATCCGATCCCATGTTGAGCGAGGGAAATACATTGAGCCTTGACTGCGTAAGGTCCGCTTCGGTAATCTCGGTTTGTAATCTTTGCCTCTGCAGCTGAATGTTGTTTGTTACAGCATAGCTAATGCAGTCTTCGAGAGTCCATTTTTTTTCCTGGCAATTTGCAGAGTATGTCTTTATCAGTATTAATAAAGAGAGGATAATATATTTTTTCATGAAGCAGTTACAAAATTTCATTAAGAGGAACAAAGCTTATGCCACAACTATTAATGTGCATAAATACAGGCATTTAGTTAAATATGTCATTTGTAAAGTGTATAATAATTAGACATCTGTGTTTAAAATTCATACTGCAGCTAACCAGTTTAAAAAAAATTTTGCTATGTAATTGTTTATTGCATAATTTTGATTGAAAGCTCTTTATAATGGTCTGATATGAAACGAGACTATTTTGTAATTGAACTGTTAAAGAGTGGTCCTTTTATCCTGCTTCTTGTACTTGTATTCCTGATTCTTTTCGGGATGTACATCTCAAGTCATCACAGTGGGCCAGTAAAGATGCGGGAGGATGTCTTATACATAGCTCCCAAACCAGGGCAATAATTTGAGTCCTGGTGTCATGCGTCATGGCGTCACGGGTCTTAAGGTAGTCAGATACAAGACCTGGCGACTTAACGAAAAAAATCAAACCGTTGGGAATGCTTTATTTGCTATAAATGCTGTAGAAGCTTTATAGGATGCAGAGGCTTTTAGCGGAAGGCGTAAGGGTTCATAGGCCTTTCCCAGGCCTCACATTACAGCTTTGTCTCCTATACAATCGACCATCACCCGGGACCCCAGAACAGATGACCTCTATGGTATTTAATTTTTAATTGTTAATATTAGAAAAAATTTGAGGGGAGTTTTTGGTTGGTGCCGGGCTGGGAGCGTTGTGAATGTTCAGGAATAAATATTAATAATATACATAGTCTTTTTGAGTATGATTTCATTTGATATGCGGACTGTGATCTTCAGTTTCATACTGATTAACATAGTCAGCTCTCTTGTCCTTGTTTTTCTCTGGTTGCATTCGCGCAACAGGTATCAAGGCATTGGACGTCTTGTATTTGCATTCGCATCACAGATGGTCGCTTACCTGCTGATCATCTTACGTGGTAAACTGCCGGTATGGATATCGATGGATGCAGGAAATGCAATATCTCTTATAGGTATCATTATAGGATATACCGGGTTACAGGAATACACAGGTAAGAAGATATCATACCTCTCTGGATCAGTGATATTTTTTGTAGCTGCATTGCTTCATTTCTGGTTCAGGTATGTTAATCCTGAGCCGACTGCAAGATATCTCATAATTTCCGGAGCTTATCTTTTTCTTTTCTCAGGGTGTGCTCACCTGCTTATCTTCAGGGTATCAAGAAGCTTTTCAGTTCTGACACGGTTAACAGGATTTGTTTTTGCCGGACTTGCATTGGTTGCTGCTATCAAGATGGTTGATTTTTTTGTAAGCGGGAGCAAACCTGTTGACTATTTTGAGTCAGGAAGCTTCGAGGCAATAATGATGATTGCCTACCAGATGCTCATTATTATGCTGACTATCAGCATAACGATGATGGTGAGTCATCACCTTCTGAAAGATATTCAGTCAGAAGAAGAAAAATTTTCAACAATATTCCTGACGGCACCAAATGCAATAATCCTGTCGGAATTTCCCGATGGTAAGATTATTGATGTGAACAATCATTTTTTTGAAATTACAGGATGTTCACAGGACGATCTTAAAGGTAAAAGCATCTTTGAGATCCTTAAATGGAAAAATGAAAAGGATAAAACCATAGTTAAAGAAAGCCTTGTAGTTTCCGGGACGGTTACAAAGAAGGAATTTCATTTCTATAAGAAAACAGGAGATCTGTATACCGGTATGTTTTCAGCCACTGTAATTTCGATTGCAGGAGGGAAAAGACTGTTAACTACCCTGTATGACATTACAGAGAAAAAACAATTGCAGGATCTTATCCGGATTGAAAGAAACTTCATGAGAGCACTTCTTGATAATCTTCCCGATGCGGTTTATGTTACAGATGCTGAAGGGCAGATATTGCTGAGCAACAGCGCTCATACAAAGGTACTCGGAGCAGAAGATGAATCAGCTGTTGCAGGCAGGGCACTTCGTGATTTCTTCACAGATGAAGAGGCTGAAATGTTTGAGCATGACATCAAGATTGTTCTGAAGGAAGGTAAAAGAATAATTGACAAAACAGAATTCATAAGGCATCCTGAGAATGGATTCCCCTGCTGGCAGCTCACAAGCAGGATCCCTCTCTGCGATGATGATGGTAAGCCTTTCAGGGTTCTTAACATCAGCCATGATATAACTGAAAAGAAAAGAGCTGAAGACAACCTCCGTGAAACTGACAAATTCAACAGATCACTTCTTAAAACAATACCCTTCGGGATGGATGTTGTTGATGAGAATGGATCAATCCTCTTCATGGGTGAAAAATTCAGGAAGATTTTTGGTAACGATGCTGTAGGAAAGAAATGCTGGGAGCTTTACAGGGATGATCGTAAACAATGTGTCGATTGCCCCTTGCACAAAGGAATAATGAATGATAATACTGAAGTATTTGAGTCTCATGGTTTGCTGGGAAACAAGGTCTTCGAAATTAGCCATACCGGTATGCTTTATCATGGTAAGAAGGCTATGCTTGAAGTATTTCATGATATAACAGAAAGAAAGAGAAATGAAGGAGAGCTGATCAAGTCGAAGGAAAGGGCTGAGGAGAATGACAGGATAAAATCAGCATTTCTTCATAACATATCTCATGAGATCAGAACGCCGATGAATGCAATTGTTGGTTTTACCAATCTGCTGAACGATCCGAATATTTCAACTGAAGATCACCGGACATACACGGATATAATATCAAGAAGCAGCAATCATCTTTTGTCAATCATTAATGATGTTATCGAAATCTCCAGCGTTGAAGCAGGGATGATAAAAATTGAGGAAAGTGAATTTAAGATCCATGAACTGATTAATAAGCTGATACATGAGTTTTCTGGTCCTGCATCTGAAAAAGGACTTGTTATTGATATGAGTCTGCCTGAGAATGATTCTGAAAGGACAATAATCGCTGATCAGCCAAAATTAAACCAGGTACTTGTTAACCTTCTTGATAATGCCATTAAGTTTACTTCACAGGGAAAGATAACTTTCGGTTATTCTGTTAAAGACCAGTTCCTGGAGTTTTTTGTTACTGACACAGGAATCGGGATTGATCCTTCTTTACAACCAAAAGTCTTCGACCGATTCTTCCAGGTTGATAATTCAGTAACCCGCCTGCATGAAGGTACAGGAATAGGACTTTCAATATGCAAGGCATATGTGGAGCTTATGGGAGGTAAGATATGGCTTAAATCCGTACCATCAAGAGGGTCTGTTTTCTGCTTCACAATTCCTCTGAAAAGAGCTTAGAGAGTTTATTTATTTCAGGCATAAACAAATCTTCCTTATTGCCAGTTGATATATAGGATATTTTCTATCCCTCAATCACCCGGCAATGTTTTCAAGATCATTGATCCTTTTTTACCTGTGTATCCTTTCAGTACTGGATGCTTTCGCTCAGACTGCAACGATGGCTGTGCAATGGAAGGAGTGGGAGTATGTTCTGACTTCTGAGCAGGAACCGGACTCTGCTGGCTTCAGGCTGAAAAAGGTTGAAGTTGAATTCCAGGGGCCCGGGGGCAGGCATTTCACTAATCCGGCATTTACTGATGATGGTATTCATTATACCATAAGGGCAGCATTCCCCTCTGCAGGATCGTGGCGTTGGAAAAGTGATGCCTCCATTCATTCGGATGATGGCCTCCATCATGTTAAAGGCAGCGTGGAGGTAGCAGTTTATATGGGCACCAACCCTTTCTACATTCGTGGTGATCTGCGTGTAAGTGAAAATCGAAGATTCCTCGAACATGATGACGGAACGCCATTCCTGTGGATTGGTGATACAGGTTGGAATATCATAAGAAAAGCTTCCCTGGCCGAATGGAAAGAGTATGTTGATACAAGGGCTGAACAGGGATTTAATGTTATACAGGTCAATCCGAGGGGCACCGGGAATAAAGCTTCATCTGCTGAAAGTCCTGATATTTCTTTCACTACTGATGGAAGAAATGACACTGTATTCTGGAACGACCTCGAAAACAAGATCCGCTATGCAAACGAAAAAGGGATCATTATTATGCTTGCAGGTACAGGAACAGCCTGGAAAAACAGTATGGCACAAAATGAGAGAAACCAGGATTTTATTTCGTATATCTGCGGCAGGCTGGCAGGGTTAATGGTCATATTTTCCCCCGGATACGAACAGGTATTCACTGATGAATCAGACAAACTAACTGCCGCAATTAATAAGAAGACGAATCACCTCATCACCCAGTATACCATTAATACCCAGGAGGCAAATCTTACTTTCAGGCAGACTACCTCTGTCGATTTTACAGGCCTTAATGCAGGTAGCCAGGATACGGAAAATAAAAATTCATATTATTCGGTCCGGCAGTGGACATTCGATCTTTTCGCAGGAAACTCTGTTAAGCCTGTGATTACTTTAAGATCTGTTTACGATGCTTACGGGAATGATGACGCTAAAAGCTTCAGGGGCAAGGATGCAAGGAAGACAGGCTGGATAGCCTTTTTATCCGGTTCGAAAGGTTATACCTACGGAGCAGGTGAATTGCCTCCTGCAGTTGCCGGAGGCAGAGGCGGAGTATGGGCGTTTAATACTGATTCTTCCTCATACGACTACTGGCGAAAAGCTATAAGATGGGAAAGTGCCGGACAGATGAAACATCTGAGTGATTTTTTAAAAAACACATCATGGTGGGATCTGTTGCCCGCCCAGGATATAATCAGGAACCAGGAGACTGTGGATACAATTCAGATGGTTGCCTCAAGGACTGAAGATTCAAGGATAATCGCTGCTTACATGCCATCCAACCCAAGGATCGTTATAAATATGTCTAACTTCCTTGGGATCTACAGGTATATCTGGTTCGATCCCAGAACAGGACAAACAACACAACCTGAAAAAATTTATGCGGGCATGCCAAACCAGCTTTTCACGAAACCTGAAGGATGGGATGACGCTGCTATCCTGATATACAGAAATGATTAGCCTCTACTGCCCTGTACCATGAAGCATTTCATCCCTTAACGACCTGAAGGGAAATCCTGCTTTCCATTGAGGAAATTCGGATGTTGTACTGAGTTTATATCCTGTCTCAAAATAGATTCTCAGGTCCTCCACCATCCCTTCCATATTCCAGGTGTCGGGTTCAAAATTATCAGAAGGCTTATGATATCTTTCCCTTCCCCATTTTTCAGATTCCTGTATTGCCCATTCCTTACCATGTTCAATATTCTCTATTCCTGAAGAAACATAAAGGGCCGGAACTCCTTTTTTAGCAAAACTGAAATGGTCAGACCTGAAGTAACTCCCTTTCTCAGGGGTCTGATCAGGCCTTGAATATCTTCCATGTTCTTTCAGAGCTGCCTCGACATACCTGTCGAGTTCGGAATTCCCATAACCGATAATAGTCATATCATTTGTTTTTCCGAATATGTTAAGTGCATCCATATTTATTACAGCTGCTGTTTTATTAAGAGGAAAAACGGGATTGTTGGCATAATATTCACTCCCGAGCAAACCTTGCTCTTCTGCCGTTACTGCCAGGAACAGTATTGAACGGTCCTGCCTTTGAGACAATTTTGTGAATGCCCTGGCAATTTCAAGCAGACCGGCTACACCTGTTGCATTGTCAACTGCGCCATTTAATACAGTATCACCTTCAAAATCATTGTTTATGCCCAGGTGATCCCAATGTGATGTATATATTATAAGTTCATCCTTCCTTTCTGAGCCTGGCCAGTATGCAAGAATATTATTCGATCTTACATTTTCAGCTGTATTTGTAAAATCAACAGACATTGAAAGATTCAGTTTTATTGGCTTAAATCCTCGTTGAGCAGCAGATTGTACAGAAGCATTGTAATCGATCCCTGCAGCTGAAAACATCTTAATTGCTGCATCGGTTGTTATCCATCCTTTGAAATCAAGATCTGTTCCATCAAACTGGTTATTCTCAAGGTAAAACTGGGGGCCCGACCAGCTATTTTGTACAACTTCCCAGGGGTAAGCTGCAGCGCCTGTCTCATGAATAATTATAGCTGCCTTTGCTCCCTGTCTTGCGGCCTCTTCATATTTGTAGGTCCACCTTCCATAGTATGTCATCGCCTTACCGGTAAACAGTGATGTATCACCCGTAGCATAACCCGGATCATTCACAAGGATAACAACAGTTTTACCCTTTACATCCAATCCCTGGTAATCATTCCAACTGTATTCCGGGGAATTGATACCATAACCGATAAAAATAATATCAGAATTATTTATAGTTATGTGATCTGAGGTCTGTGCTGTTCCTCCAATAAAATCAACAGGAGACTTAAGTGCCAGTTTTTCTTTTCCACCTGTTATACTCATCTGCATGTTCCTGGCGGCAGTGATCTTTTTCATTGCCACTTCCTGGAACCAGCTTCCGTTATTCCCTGGTTCAAGCCCAAGCTTTTCAAATTGTTCGGAAAGATATTGCTTTGTCTTTTCTTCACCTTCAGATGCCGGCGCTCTTCCTCCGAACTCGTCAGAAGCCAGTACTGAAATATAATTTTTAAGATCCTCCTGGTTTATAGAAGACGCAGCAGTTGATACATCTTTGGTTTTATCATTGCATGAAACCGCAACAAACAGCAGGATAATTGCAGAAAGTATAAGACTGTTTTTCATCTGTAATTTATTTTGCCTGTAAATATAACAGAATAAACCTGTCTTAACTCTCGCTACGATCCTTATCAAGTTTAAGCTCCAGATATAAAAATCAGTAATTTTACATTTCTTAAAAACGGAAATGTTTCACACAATAATTACTCTGTCATACCTTATCCCGGGTATCTATCTGTTTGCCAGGTTATGGCAGTTATTCATACCACGTGAATACGCTTTATTATACATTGCCATTTTCGCATTGATATTTTCAGTTTACCCGCTCGGCAATAGTTTGAATGAAAGATCAATTACCGGAGATGCAATAAGAACTTTATCAGGGTGGCTCCTTCCATTCCTGCTTTATGTTTTTCTCCTGGTGATCGTCCTGGATATCCTTTTGCTATTCAATTTTTTGCTGAAGCTGCAACTTCTGAACAGGTATATTGCCACTCATAAGGTTGTTTGCCTTGGAGGTATATTATCAGTTGCTGCACTTATTGTTGTTGCGGGTATTATCAACTTCAATACAATAAGAATAACAAAATATGAAGTTGAAATACCCCGCAAAGCTTCATCCGTGGAATCGTTGCGGATTGCTTTCGTGTCAGATTTCCACCTGGAGGAAAAAGTGCCTCCTGGATTTGTGAGGAACTTTGCCAGGAAAGTACAGGAAGCCAGGCCGGACATATTGCTCTACGGGGGAGACATAGTTGAAGGCAGAGGTGAAAACATCGAATTGTTTGAAGGAATACTCAGGTCAATCAAGCCTGCTTATGGCACTTTCGGGGTGATGGGAAACCATGACAGGTTTACAAATTACCGGGACAACTTCTTCTTAAGGTCAGGAATTACTTTGCTCACTGACAGTGTTGTGGTTTTTAAGGACAAATTTATCCTGGCAGGAAGATTAGATAACCCCGGAAGGCGTGCTGATATTAAAGAGCTTCTAAATAAAATCCGGCAGGATCTTCCGCTGATTATCATGGATCACAGGCCTGTTGATTATGACAATATCTCCGAAACAGGAGCTGATATTGTGTTTTCCGGACATACCCACAAGGGCCAGATGTTTCCTATAAACCTCTACATCAGGTCACTTTATGAACTTAGCTATGGTTATTTGCAGAAAAGAAATACTCATTTCTTTGTTTCCAGCGGCATCAGGCTATGGGGACCTCCTGTAAGAACAACCGGGAAATCGGAAATTGTTATTCTTGATGTGGTTTTTACAAAATAAAAAAAGAATCAGCTGTGAAAAAGATAAGGAACATAGATCCACTCGAACCACCATGTAAAAAAACGATGTACAACACCAGGGAGGATGCTCTTGATATGGTAAAGTACCTTAACGAGAACCGGACCGGAAAAGAAATAAATGTTTATCAATGTAACATCTGCGGCTTCTGGCACCTTACAAGTAAAACCGGGAAAAAGTAGTCATTAATGTTCAGAGCCTGACACCTACAATAGTCTTTGTAAGGAAAACAGGGCTTTCTCCATCCTTCCATACCGCTTTACCCTCAATATGTTCATCGTCAACAACTTTCAGCATAAAGACTACTGTTGCCAGGTCGAATGATGTCTCGTAAATTATTGAATCACTCTTCATTTTTGCCCAGTTTGATTTAAAGCCAACAACATTGTCAAAGGTCATTATAACAGTTGATGGCGTTATCTCAATATTCCCGTTTGTTGAGCCTTCAGGCGCTTCAGGTGCTTTAAAAGACCACCTTCCCTGGTAATCTTTGTCTATCTGTGGGGGCATGAAGGAAAATAATGTAAGCATAACTATTGCCGACAGGTAAATATAACCGACCTTATTTTTCATATCCGGAGAGATTAAATGACTAAATAAAATTGACTGCAGACTAACCATTAATAATACATTTGCGGCACTGACAATGTTCGACCCCATCAAGATTATTTTCAACAGACGTAAAGTCTGCTCTCCTCATTATTCCTGCATGATTATTGAAGGATTACATGGAATTTTAGATAAGTGGGAAAGATTAATTTGCATAGAATTAAATTATAATATATATTTAAATATATATTTTAATATAACTATACATGACACGCAGAAAACTTAAAGAAGAGAACGTCAGAAGCCTGATGAAGCTTGGATCAAGCTATGCAGTGACAATACCAATCGATATTATAAACAAGCTGAAATGGAGGGAAAAACAGAAGCTTGATGTGAGAATCTACCAGGACAGGATAATTATCCGCGACTGGGAAGAATAGGAGAGGGCAAGCCGGCGCCAAAAATCTTTGTAATATTTTGCATTCAGCCGGGAATGATTAAATATTAATTTTGCCTCCATGATGGAGGGGAGGAATGATCATGCACAGTACAGGCAATAAAGAAAAGATACTTATTGTTGCTGATGACCTTACGGGTGCAAGCGATACAGTTGTCCAGTTTAGCAACCAGGGGGTCAGGTGTATGGTTATTGTTGCAGGCAATGCAGCTAAGTCAATTGACAGCTGTGACGTACTTGCAGTAGACACAGAAAGCAGGTTTGATGATAAAGAAACCGCTTACAACAAAGTTTACAGAACAGGCAGATCACTGAGTAAGAAAAACATAAAGCTTGTCTATAAGAAAATTGATTCAACAATGAGAGGAAATCCGGGGGCTGAAATTTCGGCCCTGATGGATTCGATGAACATCAGTCATGCCATAATAGCTCCTGCCTTGCCTGTTTATGGAAGAACAACAGTTGACGGTAAGGTCCATGTCAACAATGTGTTGCTGGAAAATACCGAATTTTCGCACGATCCGGTAAATCCGGTAAGGACATCCTTCATTCCCGGCATTATCTCTGCCCAGACTGACAAAAAAACCGGTCAGGTTCTGCTTTCAGACCTTGAGAAAGGGAAAGATCATTTGATGAAAAGAATCGTGGACCTTTTTGATGGGGGAGCTGAGATGATAATTGTCGATTCAAGGACTAATAGCGATCTTGACTTTATTGCTTCATGCATTGAAGAATTGAATTTTCCTGTTATTTATGCAGGTTGTTCTGGTCTTGCAACCTCACTTGGTAAAATGATCAGTTTGAAACAGGAAAACAGGATAAGTATTGTAATTGCAGGCAGCGCTAGCGCTGCAACACGAAGACAGCTTGATTATACAGCCGGTAAGTTACCTGTCATTCTGATTGATGTTGATACTGAAAAAATTATAAATGGAAAATCAAGGCAGGAAGCTGAGCAGATCTGCAGGCAGGTAAAAAATGCTTCATTGATGAATAAAGATGTAATTATCCGTACAGCCCCCGATAGCATGTCCGTGGATAATACTTTCAGAACAGGTTCGCTCAGGGGAATGACAGGTTTTAAGGTAAGCGAAAGGATTTCAACTTTCCTTGGAAGGCTTGTCAGGTATATTCTTGAAGATGTTAATGTAAGAGGTTTATTATTTACAGGCGGAGATACAGCCATCAAAGCCTTCAGGAGCCTGGGAGTGAGAGGGACAGTTATTAAAGGCGAAATTGATGAAGGAATTCCATATGGTTATTTTGATGATGAGAGATACAATGATATCATGATCGTTTCAAAAGCAGGGGGCTTCGGAAATGAAAATGCTGTTGTTAAGATCCTGGAATTTATAAAAGAAAAAAGATGAATGAAGAACAAAGAATAATTGGAATTACGATGGGCGATCCTTCCGGGATCGGTCCTGAGATAATTCTTAAAAGCTTCAATAACCCGGCTGTTAATGGAAAGAAGGTGCTTGTAATCGGCGATTATGATGTTATGAAGGCAGCTTCGGGAATACTGAGTAACCTTGATTTTAAACTAGAGAGAGTCTCTTCGGTAAAAGAATGCACATTCAGTAAGGACATCCTCAATATACTTGACCTTGGCCTGACAGACATGAAGACGTTTCAGAAGGGAGTCATTCAGCCTGCTTCAGGCAATGCTGCTTTCAGGTATATAAAGAAAGCGGTGTCGCTAGTGATGAGTAAAGAAATAAGTGCCATAGCAACTGCTCCGTTAAACAAGGAAGCCTTGCATTTTGCCGGGCACAATTATCCCGGGCATACTGAAATACTTGCAGGGCTTACAGGCACCAGGGATTATACAATGCTGCTTCACGACAGGAAGCTGAGTGTAATTCATGTATCAACACACATTTCATTGCTTGATGCAATAAAGACCCTTAACGGTGAAAGGATAGAAAAAGTAATTGAAATGGCTGATACTGCAATGAGAAAGCTTGTTAATGGTGTTCCCAGGATTGCTGTTGCAGGACTTAATCCTCATGCCGGGGAGAATGGACTTTTCGGGATGGAGGAAAAAAATATCATTGCGCCAGCAGTTAAAAAGATGAAGCAAAAGGGATTCAATGTTGAAGGCCCGGTTCCGCCCGATACTGTTTTTCTCCATGCTGTTAAAGGTAAATATGATATTGTTGTTGCTATGTACCATGACCAGGGACATATTCCTTTAAAGCTGCTTGGCTTTGATTCAGGGGTGAATATTACAGTCGGTCTTCCTTTTGTGAGAACTTCTGTTGATCACGGCACTGCTTTTGAGATTGCCTGGCAGGGCATAGCAAGGGAAGACAGCATGACCGAAGCAATCAGGCTTGCCTGGGAACTGAGTAAGTAACCTTTTTGCCTGCAGTATTCCTTACCTCAGGTAATACCTGATACCTATGCTGGCACCGAAAGCCTGCAGACCTGCATTAGTGCAGCCTGCCATAATGCTTTTCATGTCATCTGCCTTTTCCGATAACCTGAAGTTGCTGTCAGCTTCATATCCCGAAATGCTGCCAAGCCCTTTGCTGAAAGTCCCAGCTGCAAGTATGCTGATATTATCATTCACTGAGAAAGTAATTCCTGCAGAAGCAACAAGGGCCATGTTAAACGACTTTACAACAAGGTCATCTGTAACCTTGTTGTTATAGTTGTTGGGAAAATTGAATTGTGGCAGATCATGAAGAAGAACAGGGTACTCAGCATAATAGCCATCGTATGTAAAAATGCCTGTGCCATTATAGGTTTTTGCGAGTGGAATACTGAAGCTTAAACCAGGCTTCAGGTAAAAGCTGATCTTGTCATTCAATGGGTACCTGATTATCATAGTAACCGGAATGCTTACGAGTGACAGCTTCTGATCCTCGGTTATTGTTTTCCCCTTTATCCTCATTTCAAATTGCTCATTGTCAGAATCAGTAGCCGTAAACCTGTATGAAGCCGAATCAAGGTTCAGTTTAGTTGAGTAAGATCCGTATCCGATTCCAATGCTTACACCAATAAAGTCGGAGAAGAATTTTCCGGCCTCAGCTGTAATGTTCACAGACATTGCACCTTTTACTTTCAAACCTGCAGGAGAGAAGCCCTCATTGTTGATTGTTGTGGTAACAGGGTCGATCGACAGGCCAATGAATTTGTTACCTCCCGAACTTACCATCCTGGAATCAGTTCCCTGGGAATAAGCACTGACGCTTAAAACCAGCATCAGGATTATTGCCTGTGATGTA
The DNA here is from genome assembly GCA_035297425.1 of Bacteroidales bacterium. Lineage (GTDB taxonomy): Bacteria > Bacteroidota > Bacteroidia > Bacteroidales > VadinHA17 > LD21. The sequence continues at coordinate 15,459 of DATGYZ010000037.1, forward strand.
ACCGATAATCTGATTGTTGTTTTCATATCATTATTTAATTACCACAATTCGTGTATCAAGTTTTTCTTCATTGTCAACTATTATCTCAACAGAATAGATTCCGGACTGCAGTGTGCTGATATCGATATCCTTCTGAAACATCTGGTTGGTTTTATCTGTCTTTAATTCAAGCACCCTTGTTCCAAAAGAATTATACATCCTTATAACTGTTTTTCCGGTTGTTTCACAATCAAGATTAAGTGTGAAATTCTCTGTAGCAGGGTTTGGATAAATGGCCAGCGATTTAGAGCCTACATTAATTATGTTTGAACTGTTCTGACAGCCATTTTTATCTGTGGTCTTAACTGAATAGCTGCCTGAAACCTTGCTTGTTGAATAAAACTGTTTGGTTGCTCCTGATAGCTGGGTTGCACCGTTATACCACTGGTAAGCTGTAATTGAATCACTCTTGTTATAGGTGATAAGCAGACCACCCTGGTATTTTGATTTTATCTGCGGAACAATGCCCTTCTGAACTTTGATGCTAACCTGTGTACTGATGTCTCCTCCGACACCCGGATCGATTACTCCTTTTACCCTGAAGTAATATGTCTGGCCATGAACAAGACCTGAAATCGTCTTTGTTGTTTCTGATATATTTCCAAGAGTTGTTGAATCGATCTGTGTCGTCGGGTTGGCAGTAGTGCCTGCATAGATTCGGTACCTGCGGAAGGTATAAGGTGTTGTTATGGCATTCCATGTAATTGCAACATTATCATTGCAGGATTTCACAGTCAGCCCGGCAGGGGCAGGCGGCGGAACAGGGAATGTTGTGGTTGTTGAGGTATTTGAATTGGCACTGAACGATCCTGTTAAATAACCTCTTACGCGATAGTAATAAGAAGTTACAGGGGATAAACCGGTTACTGCAAGTGTTGTAACATTTCCGACGTCCTTTCCATTATAGCCGGTAACCATTGATGTAAATGAGGCATCAGTGGCGACATCTATGATGTACCCGGTTGCACCAGGTGTTACTGTCCAGCTTGCAGTAAAGGAAGTATGTGATTTTACAACAGGGTCAGCAGCAACTGGAGGTGTAAGAGCTAATGTTGTTGTGGAAGCAGTATTGGAATTGAACAAACTTGCCACTGCCGGAATATAACCCCTTACACGATAGTAATATGTTGTAAGAGGAGTAAGGCCGGTTACGGAAAGGGTTGTAACATTCCCCACATCCTTGCCGTTGTATCCTGTGACCATTGAAGTAAATGCGGCATCAGTTGCAACATCGATTAAATACCCGGTTGCACCTGCTGAAGAAGTCCAGCTTGCTGTAAAGCTTGTGTAACTTTTAATGGTAGGATCGGCCGCAACCGGGGCAGCCAGCAAGGTGAACACTTTCTCAGCTGACCACGGGCCGCCGGCAAAACTTTGATCAATTGCCTGGACGCTCCAGTAGTATGCAACTGCAGCAGTAAGATTTTTTACAGGGAAGCTGCTGTACTTATAAACGGCATTGCCCATTACAGGCACCATCCTGTATCCGCTGCTTCCTGACATTGATGCCACAATATTATTACTGCCAGTAGTTGTACCCATCCTTACATTATAAGTAATTGCATTCTGTGCAGTTGTATTATCTGTGGGCCTGCTCCATTGCAACAGCACCTTGTCAAGATCAACAGGTATTGTTGCCGTGTTAGCAGGTGCCAAAGGAGGTGTATTTGGCGTTGTGATAGTGTTCCTGTAAACTTTTGTAATGTTGCTTATTGAATAACCGGTGATGAGAATATCAAGATCTGAATCGTTATCATAATCACCCCAGGCAACAGTTCCGATATAAACAGGTGAGATCCCTGAATTGATTTCGGTAAATGACCCGTTATTATTGGAAAGGAGCCTCAATGTTGCACCTGAAGAAGAGAGCCCCGTCATTATCAGGTCAGCATCACCATCATTGTCGAAATCACCCCAACCGACAGAGCTTGCATATAACCCTGGCATGGTTACATTTACCTCAGAGAAAGTCCCGGCATCATTCCTTATGATCTTTGATATGTAATCAGTTCCGGTTCCTGTGTTTCCTGTTATTATTATATCAAGATCACCATCACTGTCATAATCACCCCATGCACCTGAGCTTCTTTGAAGTTGTGGAAGGACAGCATTGATATCGGCGAATGATCCGTTGTTATTCCTGTAAATCTTGGTTATTATCGATCCGTTTACATCTAATCCCGACAACAATAGGTCTGGATCACCATCATTGTCATAATCCCCCCACTCCGCAAATCCCCTGTTAAGGTTATCCAGGGGTGCCTGAATGTCTTTGAATGAAGTCCTGTCATTCCTGTAGATTCTTGTAATAAAGGTTGTGGCATTTACATAACCCATAAGGACAAAGTCAGGATCACCATCACTGTCAAAATCACTCCATGATACGTAACTGTGTTGCACTCCGGGAAGGCCCAGGTTAAGATCAGTGAATGTCCCCGCATCATTCCTGAATATCTTTGTAACAGGACCCAAAATGTTATTATATCCTGTGACAATTATATCCAGGTCACCATCACCATCATAATCTGCCCATGCTGATGATCCGTACTGCAAAGCCGGTATTGATGAAGAAATGCTTGTGAATACACCGGACTGATTCCTGTAGATCCCACTCATTATCGAGTTCCCGGTAAACCCGGAAAGGGAAATATCAAGATCACCATCTGCATCATAATCACCCCATTTTGCATTACTGTAATAAAGCCCCGGCAGTGATATCCCCGCATCCTCAACAAAGAGAGGTATGTTAATCCTGACTTCATTGCTGATGTATGACTGGGAATTCTTTACTGATACGCAGACAACATAATAAGAGCCCTGGCCAGAGAACTTTGGAGTATATGATGTGGATGTAGCCCCTGTAATAACATTGTCATAGGGTCCTCCGCTCACTTTGGAGTATTTCCATTGCCTTGAATCGGCAGGAGAAGTTTCTGTAACAGACAAGGTTGTTCCGTCCTGGTTTACAATGACAGTCTGATCAGCTGCAGGACTGACAGAGTTGGAATAAAGTACTGAGAACGAGCTTCCTGTGGCAAATGCAGATCCTGCAAAGTTGTTATCTATTGCCTGGACGCTCCAGTAATATGTTCCTGCCGGCAGGTTTTTAATGTAAATGGAGTTCATAGAGGTGCCACTCTTTACAATTCTCCTGTAACCTCCGGGGATTGCTGACATTGGTGAAAGCTTGTTCCCTGTGGCAGCAATTGTTCCAAGATAGATATTATATGTAAGGCCATTCTGAGCTGTTTTGCTATCTGTTGTTTTGTTCCAGCTCAGGGTTACTTTATTTGTTGACAGGCTGGCCTGTAAGTTTGTGGGTGCAACTGGTGGAGTATTTGCAACAGTCAATGAAGAAGTAGTATTTATAATGAGGTTTTCAGCCATTCCTCCAATAGTACCGGATTTGCTTCTTCCTACTAAACATATATCAAGGTCTGAATCATTGTCCATATCATACCATGATGCCGTACCATTCATGATACCGGATAATTCTTCAGTTATTTTGTTAAAGGTTCCATTGTCATTCCGGTATACTGTTGTTAATGGATCGACAGAAGTGCTGCCGGCTACGAGAATATCCAGATCGCCATCAATATCATAATCACCCCATGTGGCTTTGCCCTCATAAACTCCCTGGAGTGTTGCATTTATGTCGGTGAAAGTACCATTGCTGTTCCTGTATACTTTCGTAACCGGAGTTGTACCCCCATATGGAGCTATCCCGGGCAGCCCGGTAAGGAGCAGGTCTATATCGCCATCACTGTCATAATCTCCCCATTCCACAGATGAATAACTGACTCCGGTGAGTCCGGCATTGATGTCTGTAAAAGTGCCGTTATCATTCCGGTATATCCTGGTAACCACCTCATAGCCTGAATTACCTGAAATGACCACATCCAGGTCACCGTCATTATCATAATCACCGAAAGCGGAAGAACTTTCAGTAACACCTGGTAGTGCGGTATTTATCCTGGTGAATATTCCTGCTTCATTCCTGTAGATATCTGCAAAGTCGGATCCTGTAACCAGTATATCCAGGTCACCATCATTGTCATAGTCACCCCAGCTGGTGGACCCTGATGAGACTCCGTAAAGGTCAGCAACACTTGTGAATACTCCAGCATTGTTTGAGTAAACTTTTGTAACACTGGTACCTTCGTTAGTGCTTCCTGACAATACTAAATCGAGATCGCCATCATTATCGTAATCTCCCCAGTCGGCGGATCCATAGGACACTTTAATAAAGCCTGCATCAACCTCAGTTGGTATCAGTCCATTTTTGAAAATGAATGTCTTATTACCTGTGGGTTCAGATCCTGAAACAAGAAGATCCAGGTCACCGTCATTATCATAATCACCGATTGCAAGGGCACAATCCTTAAAACCACTGCTTAAACTTTCAGAGAACAATCTTGGCCTGATTTTTACTTCCTGCGAGGTATACGTTATGGAGTTATATACGGAGGTACAAACAACATAGTAAGTGCCATATGATGGAAATGATGAATAAGAAGGGGTGAATGTTGGAGCATTCTGACCGGCAAAGTTTGTATACAGCCCTCCAGGAACCGTGCTGTATTTCCATTGCCTTGATGCAGGTATGGCAGATTCCGTAACAGTTAATGTTGTTCCGGATGTTCCGGGGTTAATAAGCTGGTCAGCAAGAGGACTGATGCTTAAAGAGAACGGAACACTGAAAGAAGATTCTGCTGCAAAATCAGATCCGGCAAAAGAATTATCTATAGCCTGGACACTCCAGTAATAGGTTCCTGCAGGAAGGTTCTTTACTGAATATGCATTTCTTTGCTCAGGACCTCTTGCAGTAATTTTCCTTGTTCCAATAGGCAAACCTGCCATCGGGGACTTCTTGTTTACTGCTCCGGAAACAGTACTGATATAGACGTTGTATGTGAGCCCTGCCTGCGGAGTTTTAGAATCTGAGGATTTAGACCAGCTGAGATCAATTTTACCGGTATTTACTGCAGAAAGGCCGAAAGGTGATGAAGGTTTGGCATTTGGCACAGTAATGTTGTTCTTAAACAGGCTCACATATCCAAATCCGTCCTGTTTGGTTCCTGCAAGAATAAGATCAAGATCATTATCTTTATCATAGTCACCCCAGGCCGCCGAAGCAAATCTTAATCCGGGTAAACCGGCATTAATATCAGTAAACACTGAATTGTCGTTCCTGTAGATCTTTGTTGAATAAACGTTTGAGCTGGTTGATCCTGAAACTAACAGATCAAGATCACCATCATTATCATAATCTGCAAATGATACGTTGGAATTATAAATCCCGGTCAGGTTTGCATTTATATCAGCAAATATGCCATTATCATTCCTGAATATCTTTGCCAGGTTGGAACTGGTATTCTGGTTTGAAAAGCCGGTGCCCGCGAGGGCAATATCGAGGTCTCCGTCATTGTCATAATCTCCCCATACAGCAGACGAGTAGTAGTACATGCCCGGAAGTGCAGCATTTATATTGCGGAACACACCTGAGTTGTTTCTGTAAACGGCAGCGATATAAACATTATCACTATATCCGCATATCAGGATATCAGGATCTCCATCGTTATCAAAATCGCCGCAATCGAGTGCTCCGCTTGTAATTCCTGCAATCCCGGAACTAACTTCATTAAATACGGAGTTGTCATTCCTGAATATTTTTGTGTCAGTATCGGTAGTATATATAACATCAAGATCGCCATCAACATCATAATCGAACCATGCACATTGTGAATATGAGGAAGCACCATATAATCCTGCTGCTATTTCCGTAAATGCGGCGCCATCATTCCTGAAAATATAAGAACCTGATCCGACCAGAAGTACATCCAGGTCTCCATCGTTATCATAATCACCCCATTTCCCCTGGTATGCTGATTTAGATCTGAATGCGGGTATAACCTCAACGAAAGCAGTACCGTCATTCCTGAAGAGCCTGTTTGACCCACCCATTCCTACAAGAAGATCGAGGTCACCATCGTTGTCATAATCTCCTGCTGTCGCATACCTGTTTGTTATATTTGCCAGGCCATTCCCGGTAACTTCGGACAGGACCGGTATATTTATTCTTACCTCGTTGCTTGTATATGTCACACCATCCTTTACAGATTCACAAACGACATAATAGGTTCCCCAGTCCTGGAACAAGGGTGTCCATGATGTGCCATTGGCGCCTGTGATAGTGTTTGTATAGGGACCACCCTGTGTTGTGGAATATTTCCATTGTCTTGAATTTGGTGTGGATGATTCAGTCACAGTAAGAGCTGTTCCACTCTGGTTAATGACAAGAATCTGTTCTGTGAGAGGTGCTATTGAACTAGAGTATGGTATAATGAGCTTATTTTCTGTCGCAAATGCTGATCCGGCAAATGAGTTGTCAATTGCCTGCACGCTCCAGAAGTATGTTCCTGATGGAAGACTGTTTATCCGGTATGATGAAGAAGGATTTCCTTTCTGAACAATCCTGCGGTACCCGTCAGAAATGTTAGCCATTGGAGATCTCAGGTCTGTTTTTCCGGTGGAGCTTCCGATGTAGATGTTATAGGATAGTCCCTTTGCCGGGGTGGTCTGATCGGTCGAAGGATCCCATTGGAATAATACAGAATTCCCCTGGATTGTATATTTCAGGTTTGCGGGAGCCGAAGGAACAGTATTTGGTGAAGAGTTGTTTTTATAAATTTTAGCCGTGTATTCTGTTGTGGTCTTTCCTGAAACAATAAGGTCAATATCACCATCACCTTCATAATCGCCCCAGCTGGCTGAACCATCATTGATCCCCGTGAAGCTTGCAGTTATTTCACTGTATATACCGGAATCATTTCTGTATACATAGGTAAATCCTGAACCTGCAATGACTATATCAAGGTCTCCGTCGTTATCGTAATCACCCCAACCTGCAGCAGGATTTGAAAGAGCCGGAAGGCCTGCAATCAGGTCAGTAAAAATACCCTGCTCATTTTTAAGTATCTTGGTATAATTGGTTGCTGCAATAAGAATATCAAGGTCTCCGTCATTATCGTAATCACCCCATGTGACAGAAGGAGATGTTGCAGATGTCAGACCGGCATTAATGTCAGTGAATTTTCCGTTATCATTCCTGTATACTTTTGTGCCGCTGTTTCCTGAATAGAGAAGGTCGAGATCATTATCAGCATCATAGTCACCCCAGGCGGCAGAAGGTGAAGAGGCGGTGGCAATACCAGCCTTTATATCAGTGAATGTAGTCTTATCATTCCGGTATATAATTGAAACGATTATAGCTGATGAAGTTCTGCCGGAAAGGAAGATGTCGAGATCACCGTCATTATCATAATCACCCCAGTCTGCAGTTCCGTCATAAATTCCCTGCAGAGGAGCAGCAATATCAGTGAATGTGTTATTCCCGTTGTTTTTAAAAATTACAGTCGCATATCCTCCCGTAAGAAGGATATCAAGGTCGCCATCGTTGTCATAATCACCCCAGGATACCGTAGCTCTCGTCAAGCCAGGGAGTCCTGCACCTATATTGGTGAAGGCACCAAGGTTATTCCTGTAAATATTTGTTACATAGGTTGTGCCGTCATAACCTGACATTAAAAGATCAAGGTCTCCGTCATTATCATAATCACCCCAGGCGGAAGATGAATATTGCAAACCTGTAAGAGTAATCCCATTCTGAACCTGGAAATCAGAAACAATAATCTTAACCGGGTTGCTGAGGTATGTTATTCCTCCTTTGCTTGATTCACACACCACATAGTAAACCCCTGTGTTTGCAAAAGATGGTGAGCATGTCAGTCCTGTTGCACCTGTAACAAGCTGGTCATAAGGTCCTCCGTTTGATGTTGAATACTTCCATTGTCTTGACGAAGCAGCGCTCGATTCAGTCACGGTCAGGGTGGCGCTGCCCTGGTTCTTCAAGATTGTCTGATCTGCAGCGGGTGCTATCGTGCTTGAAAAAGCAACTGTAAATGAGCCCTGGGTGGCAAAAGCTGAACCGGCATAAGAGTTATCTATTGCCTGCACGCTCCAGTAATAAGTACCCTGGGGAAGTTTTTTAATTGTCCATGAATTTGTCACAATATCGCCTGATTGAGCTACTCTCCTGTACCCTGTTGAGGTGTTTGCACCTGGTGACTTTTTATTTACTGCCCCAAGGGACGTTCCTATATACACGTTATATGTAAGTGCATCAGCCGGGGTTTTGTTGTCGGAGCTCTTATTCCAGGAGAGCGTTACCCCGGTTACCTGGGTGGTACCCGTAGAAGTGGTCAGCCCTGTCGGAACAGTGGGAGCAGTATTTGCATTTGTGGTATTGTTAACATATAGTTTTGAAGGTGAACCGGATTGTGTATTTCCCGTAAAGAAAAGATCGAGCTTTGAATCCTTGTTATAATCTCCCGGAACGATTGCCCCATTTACCACGCCGGTAAAGGTAAAACTCATTTCAGTGAATGTTCCGCCGCCATCGTTGAGATAGGCTTTGGCTACTATTGAGCCGTCATACGTAAAACCGGATATGACGAGATCAAGATCACCGTCATTATCGAGATCGGCAAGGGCATTTTCCCCAGAATCAACTTTAAGAAGGGTTGCATTTAAATCAGTAAAAACCCAGTTATCATTTCTGAATATCCTGGAGTCATAACCTGTTGAAGTTCCTGAAATAAAAATATCTTTATCACCATCATTATCTATGTCTCCAACCGACACCGAACACCAGGCAAAGCCCGGTATCTGGGTATTTACTTCTCTGAAAGTACCACTATCATTCCTGTAAATTTTAGTAATATATCCTGATGCGGAGTAACCTGCAATTATCAGATCAAGATCTCCATCGGCATCAAGATCTGAGAAGACGGATGATCCGTAAGTGCATCCTGCAAGAACTGCGTTGATATCTGTAAATATTCCATTTTCATTTACGTATATCCTGGTAACATATGCACTTCCGGTATAACCTGAAACAAGAATATCGGGATCTCCGTCAGAATCATAATCATTCCAGTCGAGTGAGGCAGTATTGAACCCGGGAAGACCTGCTGCAATGTCTGTAAATGATCCGGCATCATTCCTGTAAATTTTCAGAATGTTCCCACTTGTCAAACTATAACCGGCCATCGCGAGATCGAGGTCCCCGTCATTATCATAATCTGCCCATTTAACTGCGCCACCAGATACGCCATCGATTATGATGCTTGTGGACATATCAGTAAATGCAGTGATATCATTCCTGTAGATATATGTTTTTGACATATTGCTTATTGCAAGGTCAAGGTCATTGTCCCCGTCATAATCGCCCCATGCTGCTGAACTTTCCGATAAATTCGGAAAAGGGATAGCTGATTCAGTGAAAGCCTGGCTAAACAAAGATGAGCTTGTGGCAATCAGAATCAGAAAAGCAGAACAAAGTTTTAATAATGGCTTTTTCATTGTCAGGATATTAGGCATACAAATACAGGACATTTTCATATCCGGATAATCTTGTTATATGCCGGGGAGGTTTGCCGGCAGGGTTATCAATAATTTTATAAAAAAACTATCTCTTGAAGAAAAAATCGCCGTTAAGCTTATACCATTCCATCGGCACCTGCTGGTTATTGCTAAGCTTTTTCACCTGCACCCTGGTATTGTTGAATACGTTGAAGATCGATTGAGGCGTGTTCATCTGCTTGACTAGCTCCTGTGTAAAAAGTCCGTTTGCTCCTGTTCCGTCTGCTGCAGTCTTACCTTCTGAGGTAGCAAATGATATTACCGTACCGCTGGTGTAGTTCATAGCTTTAAAACCGCCCGCTTCACCTCTTACCCAGCTGGCATATGGATTATTCCTGCAGGCATCGAGGATCACAATATTGGTATTCTCCTGGTATTTTTCAAATTCGGATACTACAAAATCAACATCTATGGCTTCAAACTTTGAATCTGATGGTTTGTCAAGTACTGCATCCACAGGGATGAGGAAGTTTTTTCCATCAACCTGTATTCCATGACCTGCATAATAGAATAATGCAACGTTGTAAGAAGGCAGTTTTTCTGTAAACTCCCTTATAGCCTTTTCCATTGTTGATTTATCGGCATCGAGCCTTTTTATTACATCGAACCCCAGGTCCTTAAGAGTACCTTCCATAAGGTTAGCATCGTTAACAGGGTTCTTTAAAGGTGACTTATTCTGATATTGTGAATTTCCAAAGACAAGAGCCAGCCTTCTCTCAACGAGAGATGGTTCAAACTTCACAACACGCTGTTCAGATCTTCTTGTTCCCGCAGCGTTGGAGGCGCTTATATAAACGCTGTTATCACCCTTTTTAAGTATGGCTGAAGTATGCCATGTATATACCGACTTGTCAGCACCGGTAGCTACAAAGACATTATCTTCTGACTGTGTTTCCCCGTTGACAATGAGCTTGGCTGATTTAAGTTCCGTGGGCGATGTTATTGTAACATCGAGGCCCATATTTTCAGAACCAACAATGACATTAGGATCGGCAGGATTATTCCAGGCTATAGCCGGACCAGTTGCTGACGGAAGGCTGAAATAGCGGAGATCAGATTTTGATGCTCCCTGTTCGTTTGTTGCCACAAGGTAGATACTGTTCTGCTCCGGTTCGAAGTTTACCATCTTCTCTATTGTAAACATTCCTTCTTCCCCGGGAACAGGCCTGATCTCTACCTGTCCTCTTGCTATACCATTCAGGTACAAAAGAACTGACTTAAGCCCCGAAGTTGATTGAATTCTGGCCTTAACAGTTGCGGAGAATTCAGTGATAGAAACATTTTCAGCTGAGGGGCTTGTCCATGTAATCCGGGGGCCTGCGCCATTGAAGTTTTCCGGTGCTGCTGTTGGCTGGACTACTGTTGTGGTACGTGCCTGGGCAAGCTGCACAGCCTGTTTTTGATTGAGGTAAGAAAATTTCAGGTAATCTACTGACATCTCTGAATCTGTGCCTACATTGAATCCCAGTTTTGAGCCCTCAGTTTTTATATTCGGGAAGCGGCCTACAAGTCCATCATTGGCATATATTTCAAAAGAGCCCTGCAGATATCTTATTGTTATCTTATTAAAATCAGGATTGATCCTGAAATTACCTGTTCCGGAAAACAGCTTCTCAACTTTTTTCTTCTTGGACGGAGTGTCCTTAAGTACCTGTAAAGTTCCTGTTTCAGTTATTTCAACCCTGTAATGATCATACAGATCGTTCATCCCGAATATCAGGGCTCCTACACCTTTCATATTCCTGAAAGATGCTTCAATCTCGTAATCCCTGCCTGGTTCAATGGTCAAAGGAATCGAAGAAATCCCTGTTGATCCCTGGAAATTTTTGCATATTATGTTATAATACCCTCCGTTAACTTTGCCGCTTATCCAGGTATTGTCAGTGATCCACTGACGCGTATTGTTGTTGAAGTCCTCATTCAGCACAGGCGTACGTTCAAAAGAAGCTGAAGCTATGTCCTGTGCCATAGACATTATTTCCATCATGAGAAATAATGCAGACATCAGAATAACTTTCTTAATTAAAGGTACCATTGCACTATAGATTTGAATGTACTTAAATTTTGTTCAGGCCCAATTTAAACAAAAAAACATGCTATTGTCAAGTTTTTTTGTTGCAAAAGTGGAACATTATGATAAGGACAATCTTTTATGAATAGAGGTTGCAACAGCATTCAGGATGATTTCTTTTTAAATGTCCGGATTATCAGCATTGTTATTGCAAGAAGCCAGCCCAGAGGATATGGCAGGATAAGTATGCCGTACCACCATGAAAGCTCCGAATTGCCACCGATGCCTCCCCTTGAGGAAAGGTAAAAAAGGAAAGAGACTCCGGTTAATATCAGGGCAGATGCAAGAATAAAGATCTTCCAGCGGGGATCATTTCCAAGGTATGATGAAAATACAAGCAGGATGCTGCCGAGAGCAATCAGAACTGACCCTTCAAGAGGGTCAATAATGCCAAGTATGAGTGCAACAACTCCGAAAATATGGGATACCCTGATCCAGTTAAAACTTATCTTCACTTCCTTTTTTCAGGCAAGTTATGCAAATTCTTACAAATGGAAGGGCCAATAGTATAAAACAAAGCCCACTCATTGTCAATGAGTGAGCTTTAAGATTTGTATTCCGGTTTAAACCCTTTTATCTTTTTTTAAGGAGCTCCCTGATGTCAGAAGCCTTTTGAAAGTGTTTGTTTATAACTGTTAGTTTCTTTTTGGCATAATCAACCAGATCTTTGTTATTACCCATGTCAATTTCTGTCTGGTGAATTGTACGGGCGGTCAGGTGATCTGAAAACTGGCTGTTTATGTATGCAGTATCGAATGCTGCATTGTTCAGTCCCATAAGCCTGGTGCGCAAGGCTACATGTTTGGAATCAAGGTCGGTAGGAAGAACAACGTTAAGGCGTTTTGCAATTGAGTCCAATTGATTGCGGGAGGCATTATGATCAGAAATCATCATCCTTGCAAAAGCAAGTACAGAGTCATGGTCAGCTCTTTGCAGGGCGAGCTCTCCCAAACTTATTTCAGCAATATTTGAAAGTGCCGCGTTTTTTGCAAAATCGCGGTCTTGCTGAGAAACAACATCATTATTGTCATCAGAATCATCCTTACAAGAATAAACACCGATACTAATCACGGCAAGTAAAATCAATAAGATTCTAAATTTTTTCATTCAAAATAATTTTAGTTAATAAGAAAATTGTAATACAGACTAAAGATTAACCGCAGAAAGGGTTGGAATGTTCAGTGAATGGGGCTTGCTTGCAGGCTGAAACCCTGGCAAAGGCTGTTGGGTGCCTGCCACCTTCGCTGACACCTTAGTCAAGGCATAAAGGCTCAAAGGCGCAAGGGCTTAAAGGCATAAGGGCATAAAGGCGTAAAGGCATAATGGGGGGGTGCATGACACCAAGACACCAAGACACCAGGACACCAAGACACCAAGACACCAGGACACCAGGACTCCAGATCTATTTCTTCATAAAGGCTGAAATGAAGTCAATAGGTACAGGGAAAATGACTGTAGAGTTATTCTCTGCCGAGATCTCGGTGAGGGTCTGCAGGAAACGAAGCTGCAGGGCAGCAGGGTTTTTGCTTATTATGCTTGCTGCCTCCGACAGTCTTTGGCTTGCCTGGAACTCCCCTTCGGCGTGAATGACCTTGGCACGGCGTTCCCTTTCGGCTTCAGCCTGTTTTGCCATGGCACGCTGCATCTCCTGGGGAAGATCGATGTGCTTCACTTCAACATTCGATACCTTGATACCCCATGGTTCTGTCTGGTTATCGATTATCAATGCCAGCTCCCGGTTTATCTTTTCACGCTGGGAGAGAAGTTCGTCAAGCTCAGACTGGCCGAGGATGCTCCTGAGTGTTGTCTGTGAGAGCTGCGAAGTGGCAACATGATAGTTTTCTACCTCCACGATAGCCTTCTCAGGCTGGATCACGCGGTAATAAACAACAGCATTGACACTGATCGAAACGTTATCCTTTGTTATCACATCCTGCGGCGGAACGTCCATAACGACAGTCCTGAGGCTGACTTTTACCATCTTGTCTATGACAGGAATTAACAGTATAAGACCCGGACCTTTTGCGCCAATTAATCTTCCAAGGCGGAAAACGACACCTCTTTCATATTCCCTCAGGATACGGATTGAACTTGCGAGCACAAATAACAGGAAGAGGACTCCTATTATGATGAGTGTTTGTGATAATTGTTCCATAATTTGTCTAGTTAGGTTTATTTTTTTTTACAAAGAGCTTCAGGTTTAAAATACTTACGACCACAACAACCGATCCTTTTGTGATCACGGTGCCATCCATGCTCTCAGCACGCCAAAGCTCACCGTGTATGTTTACCTGTCCGGAGGGGTCGAGATCAGAAATGGCAGTACCTGTCTCACCAACAATGCCCTCGGCACCGGTTGTTGGCTTGCGTCGCTGGGCCCTGATGGCAAAACCAATTGCAACTGTAAAAAAGGCAACCGTGAGCAGGACAATCAGAACTATAACCTGCCAGGAAACCTTCATGACTTCAAGTGCGGATTCTGTTTCTATAAGCATGATCGATCCAAGAATTAATGAAATTACGCCCCCGAGTGCAAGCAGGCCATGACTTACGACCTTTATTTCTACCAGGAACAGGATTACAGCGAGGAATATGAATGCAACTCCTGCATAGTTTACCGGGAGGGTCTGAAGTGAATAGAAAGCCAGGATAAGGCTTATGGCTCCTGCAATTCCCGGTAAGATTGCTCCGGGGCTGTATAGTTCGAACAGGATTCCGTATATCCCGATCATGAGCAGTATATAGGCAATGTTCGGATCACTGAGAAGATTCAGGATCTTCTGCCTGAAGCTCATCCCGATCTCCACAACCTGTGCATTGGCTGATTCAATCTTTTTCTCTCCTGATGGAAGCCTGATGATCCTTCCATCCAGGATTTCAAGCAGGTCCTGCATTGAATCTGCAATAGTATCGATAACGCCTTCCTTCAAAGCTTCCGAAGCTGTTATTGAAATGCTGTTTCTTACTGCGTTCTCAGCCCACTGAACATTCCTCGACCTCTCTTCACTTATGGTTCTTATGAATGCAGCGGCATCATTTGTAGCTTTCTCATTCATTATGGAATCCTGCTGGCCCTGCATCGACACAGGATGAGCAGCACCTATGTTAGTCGCATGTGACATCACTGCAACATGGGCTGCCAGGGTGATGAAGACACCAGCAGAGGCGGCCTGTGCCCCGTCAGGGGTTACGAAGACCACTACAGGAATGTCAGCTTCCAGGAGGCCTGTGACGATTGTCCGTGTCGAGGCAAGCAATCCTCCCGGTGTATTGAGCTTAATGACCAGGCATTCGGCATCCTGCTCCTCTGCCTGGCTTATACCGGAAATCACGTATTCGGCACTTGCAGGGTTTATTGTGCCGTCAACCGAGATCACCACCACTTTCTTACCTTGTGATTGTGCCGGTGAGGGAATTGCCAGGGTCAGCAGGAATATCCAGATCGTGAAAAAATTACCGGTTTTTGGCTTCATCTGTGGATTGTAAATCACCAATTTACGAAAAAATGTGAATTACTCCTAATATGTTAGCCTGAACCTTTCGAACAACACTGAGAACCAGAGGTTATATAAACGTTTCCAGTAAAGAATAAGCATGCAAGAAACAGTAACGACAATCCAGGCAACAGCAGGCCAGTATGAGAAGAAGATAAGCCTCGAGCTCAGGCAATGGCAGAAGGCGATGCTTAAGAGCCCTTCCCTGGTGAACCAGCTTTCGAAGAGGCTCCAGGATAAAATCAACAGCATGATACCGGAAAAAGTCCATAAGGCTGTTACAACAACACTGAAACAGATGATAAGGGCAGTGTTGTTTGGTGCAGGTTATATTACAGCAGGGTCGCCGGAGGAGGCTTCACTTGAAGTCAGGGAAGCCCTGGTACTTCAGAAAATAGATACATACCGGAAGACAGCTGCTGTCGAAGGCGGCATCACAGGAGCAGGAGGATTGTTCCTCGGACTTGCTGATTTCCCGATACTGTTAAGTATCAAATTGAAATTGCTTTTTGACATAGCCTCGATCTATGGTTTTGATACTAAAGATTACAGGGAAAGAGTATACCTGCTGCATATTTTTGAGCTTGCATTCTCAAGCGATGTTCACAGGAAAAATGTCTATCTGGAGATGACTGACTGGGATGAGAAAAGCAAAGATCTTCCGGATGATATCAATAAGTTCAACTGGAGAAGCTTTCAGCAGGAGTATCGCGATTATATCGATCTTGCAAAGATGGCACAGCTGATCCCGTTAATCGGTGCACCAGTGGGAGTAGTGGTAAACAACAGGCTTGTCAGGAAGCTGGGTAAAACTGCCATGAATGCCTACAGGATGAGGCTGTTGAGTGTCTAGGCGGCATGCGGCTGGGTGTCTGGGTGTCTGGGTGTCT